>CAJXTB010000003.1 GCA_913061235.1 uncultured Pseudomonadota bacterium
CTTCCTCCGCTAGACGAGCTTCCTCCGCTAGACGAGCTTCATCTGCAAGACGGGCTTCCTCCGCTAGACGAGCTTCCTCCGCTAGACGAGCTTCATCTGCAAGACGGGCTTCCTCCGCTAGACGAGCTTCCTCCGCTAGACGAGCTTCATCTGCAAGACGGGCCTCTTCCGCCAGACGAGCCTGCTCTTCTTGCCGCGCCTCATCCGCCAAACGCTCAGCTTGCTCAACGCCATCCACAGCATCAAGAATGTCGTCAATATCAGCGTCTTCATCCAGATCGGTCCTGGCGCGCAGCGAGTCGATCACATCCCAAACAGCGGTGTTTGCCGCGTTCAAGTCCAACGGCAACGCCTCTCGGGCGGCCTGTAGCCCTGGTGCGTTGGGCCGACGGCCGGCGATGACGTCAACAATCGCAGCGAGTTGCGCGCGTTCTTCATCATCTGGGTCCGCTAACAAGCCACCATTGCGGTCCTTTGAGAACAGCGTGAAGACTGCTTCGTCGAGGTCGACGCCCGGTAAGCCAGCGATGACGCCTTCGAGCTCTTGGGCGAAATCCAGAGCGGTGTCGTGGCGTTTGCCCGGCGAGACATCCAGCGCCCGCAACAAGACGGCGTCGAGCTCCATGGGTAGCTCTGGCAACCGTTCAGGTCCCTGACCATCAAAGGCTTGGTCCGCGACTTCACCGGCTGTGCCGTCGTAGACCGACAGTCCCGTTCCGAGTTCAACCGCCAGCAATACTAGGGCGTACACATCCGACGACTCGTCCATGTCTTCGCCGTTGAGCTGCTCCGGGGATCGGTACCGGTAGGCGTCCGTCGGGGGCACCGCGGTTTCGTCTGCGTCGTACACATCATGCTCGACCGCAGGAAGACCGTAGCCAAGCAAGACGACAAGACCCTGTTCATCAATGGTGCAGCGCCAAGGCCCAATGTTCCCGTGACCGCGAATACCGTGGGCCCAAGCAGGTTCTACAGCGGTGGCAATGGAGCGCGCGCACAAAGCGAGCCACTGCATCGCAGCCTTCAATCCAACGCCGTCTCCGCCAGTAGATGCCATCCACTCCGACAGTGTACGAATCTCTGGGGTTCGGTACACCAACGCCGAGGCCGTGTGCTCGAGGAGAGGCGCGATGCCGTCTGTCTCGGGGTCCACCAGGTAAGCGTGACGCTTGTCCAACGCCGCAAGCAAGCTGCCAGTGGATTGGTAGCGCGCGTGCCAACGCAGCTCCGTGGTGCCAGCACCATGGAGGATGTCGAAGGATGGGCCAAGAATGCGATGCATGGTCCTGCCTGTTTCGGCCACGCGCTCTCCTTGCTGCTCTGCCGTTACGGGGACAGATGGTAGCACTACACGCACCCCCGCGCGGAGGCCCCAGTGTTCGACCCCAAAGGTCCGAGTTTGGCCGAATTGGCCAAGCAAGCATTCAGCAGTACGAACGATGGCTATGACTTGCTCGCGCCAAAGTTCGACCTGACGCCATTCCGAACTCCTGACGACTTGCTCGACCAGATCGCGCCGTACCTAGGCGCACCCGGTTCCGCAGCCGACGGGCTCGACCTGTGTACCGGGACAGGCGCCGCCATGCGCATCCTCCATCCAGTGTGCACAACATCGGCCACCGGCATCGACCGAAGCCAGGGAATGCTCGACGTCGCACGGACCCGCTCGCTTCCAGGTCCGGCCGACCTAAGGTGGGTGCAGGCCGATGCGATGGATGCCCTACCCGCCGAATCGGTCGACGTCGTCACCTGCTTCGGCGCACACGGGCACATCTTGCGCCCCCAGCAACAGCCGTTCGCGAACAACATCTTCTCGGCGCTACGCCCCGGCGGTCGCTACGTCTGTCTCACCGCAGACAGGCCCACACCGCTGAACCCCGCATGGTGGCTCGCTCGTAGCTTCAACGCGGTCATGCATGCACGCAATGCGGTGCGACGGCCGCCATTCATCATGTTCTACCTACTCTTCACTACAGAACGCGCGACTGACGTCCTGACGACGGCAGGCTTTGATGTGGCTATCGACCGCGATGTGCTGAGCCGACCCTACCGAAGTCTACACGTCCTCACAGCGACAAAACCACCGAAGTAGCCCTACATGGACTCGATGGTGATGCCGTTGATTCGGATGGGGACGAGTGGACGGTCGCGGTTGTCCTTGGGGACTGCGCCCATCTCTGCAACGAGTGCCACGGAAGCGGCGTCACACTGACCAAAGATGGTGTGCTTGCCGTTCAAGTGGCCCGGTGTCCCCTCGGTAATGAACCACTGTGAGCCATTGGTCGAG
Source organism: uncultured Pseudomonadota bacterium (assembly GCA_913061235.1). Lineage (GTDB taxonomy): Bacteria > Myxococcota_A > UBA796 > UBA796 > CAJXTB01. Next base: position 2,288 of record CAJXTB010000003.1, read on the forward strand.
GGTCCCGAGTTGGCCATGGCCAAGCGACCGGGCTGGTCGAAGGTAAGTCCAGTGACGACTTCATCACGGAACGTGTAGCCAGGGCCCCCCATGCCGTTGCCAGCGGGGTCTCCGCCTTGGATCATGAACCCTGGAATCACCCGATGAAAGATGGTGCCCGGGTAGAGCGGCCTCGTGCGAACCGTGTTCTCACCTGGATCAATCCAAGGTATCGTTCCCTTCGAGAGCGCATTGAAGTTCGCTACGGTGATGGGTGCGTCCTTCTCGAACAGCTCGCAGCGCAGCTCACCCATAGACGTGTCAATGACGGCTGTCAGGGTCTGGTTCGGAGTGGCCGAGAACATGGCGTAGTAAGTGATGAGCGGGTTGTCGCTCGTCGCAATGCGCCCGTCGTCTCCAAGGGGCTCCTCGGCCTCAGACGCCATCACGAGCGCCTTGTCGAGCTGCCCTGCTGCCAGGTAGCCGTCGTACAAGTACGTGTCAGGAACGATTCCCGCTGCAACCGCGGCTTCTAGATGCCCAAGTGCGGCGTCATCGTTGCCGAGCTGAGTCTCGATTTGGTACAGCGACAATCGGGTGGCGCCGTGGTCCGGGAAACGAGCGGCCACGTCTTCCAAGGCTGCCTTAAACGCCTCGGGTTCTTCTGCGCGCGTCAGAGCATTAAGAAAGCCAGCTTCAGGCTGATCCGGAGCGAGCTCCCATGCAAGCGCCGAGCGTTCCTGAGCCTCTTCAACGTCGCCGGCCTGCGCAGAGACCAGAGCGCCGGTCATGAGCGCACACCAATCATTCGGGGCTTCGTGGAGCACCAGGTCATAGCGTGTATCGGCTACTTCCAAGTTCCCAACAACCATACTTGTGACACCGCGCAACGCTTCGAGTCCGGCATGCTCACTCGCGTTGGCCAGGCCACCCGCTGCACGTCCGACGTCACGTTCCTGAAGAGCGGTGACCGCTGCCCACCACGCCTCGCGGTCTTCGCCCTTGAGACGCCCCGCTTCGCGCACGGGAGACAGACACAAGGACACGCCACCCGGCGGGCCTTGAACGAAGGTCGGTTCAGGTTCTGGAGACGCCGAAGACACAGAACCACCCTTTGGGCAGCCGGTCAGGGCAAGAGCAAGAAGTAGAGAAAGTCGCATGGGCGCTCGTTTAACCAACATCGCTGGCCGTGCCCGGTTGGAGGGGGCCGATGCGCAGAGTTTCTCGCTGAAGTCACGTTCCGCCCCTGTCCGACGGAGCTGTGAGCGTTGCCCCCGCTTGCCAACTACCGGTGTTGTTCGACGCAACCCCGGGCTCTTGGCCTACTTATTGTCGCTTGCTTTCGACTCGTTGAGGATCTGGACCATTTGGTCCTGCCACGTACCGAGCGCCGCCTCAACGGCCTGCTTTGCCGCCTTGCCGTCTGCCTTGCCACCGGTGGCCTTCATCACCTTGCCCACAAAGAAGCCCATCATGCGGCCATTGCCGTCACGGAACTTCTGGGCCTCTTCGGGATGGTCGGCGACCGCCTTGGTGGCAATCGCAAGCAGCTCTCCGCTGTCGGACACCACGGTGAGACCATCTCGCTTTGCAATCGCGACGGGATCACCGCCAGTCAGCACCTCAGCGAGCACCTTACGGGCGAGCTTGGTCGTCAGCTTGCCAGAATCGACCATGGCCAACAGTGCGGCAATGCCAGGTGCGACGTCGAGTTTCACCGCCTGTTCCGCAGCGGGGATGACCTCGTTCACTAAAAACTTCGCGACCGACTCTGGCTGGGCGTGCTTGGCCACAACCGCCACAAACACGGCATCATGGGCAGGGTCATCGGTCAACACACGGGCGGTGTCTTCATCAATGCCCAGATCGCGCAGCGCCTTGGCACGCTTCGGATGCAGCGGGTCTGGCTTGTCTCCGACCTTGCCCGGTGCATTCGCAGCTTTCCGAGCCTGGACAAGCGTCTCTTGCTTCTTCCAGCTGTCTTTGAGCGACACGACCTGGTTGAACACGGGCTTTCCGGGCTCGGAGTCCTGAACGTCCGCAAAGAAGTAGCCGGCCCGAATGAACTGCCAGTGGCTGCCACCCTCTGCAAAAGAGAGAGCCGGCTCAATGCGAGCGGTGAGTGTCTTCAGGGACGCAGGGTTGAGGTCGAGCAAGAAGTCTTGTTCAAGCCCCGGTGCGGCGGCCGCGAACAACCGGTCGTATACGCGCACGGTCGCTTCCATAGATGTGTCACGAGCAACCCAGTGAATCGAGCCGCTGACCTTGCTCCTGGCATCTCCGCCGCGAGTCTTTGGGTCATGAGAGACACGGACTTGAGTGACGTTACCGTCTGCGTCGACCTCATGGCCTGTGTAGGTGACGACGTAGCCGTTGAGCAATCGAACCGAGCGGCCCGGGGCCAAGCGCTTGAAGCCCTTTGCTGGCTTGACCTTGAAGTCGGCGCGCTCAATAAACAGGTTCTTTGCGAAGGGAATCGGACGTTCCCCTTCCAGACCGAACTCGCTCGGCCACAGCGGAGCATCAATCCAGTCGACGTCAGCGTCCCAGTTCTCTACGACCATGGGCAGTGGGTCGAGTACAGCCATGACCCGAGGCGCCTCAGCGTCCAAATCTTCGCGGATGATCTGGTCGAACAGAGCAGGATCTAGCGTGGAATTCGCCCGCGCTACACCTACACGGTCACACAGCTCACGCACTGCTTCCGGCCGAACCCCCCGGCGACGAAGCCCGGCGAGTGTGGGCATGCGCGGGTCGTCCCAGCCGGACACGTGTCCTTCGAGGACCAACTGCTTGAGCTTGCGCTTGCTTGTGACGGTGTGGGTCAGTGCCAGGCGAGCAAACTCGATCTGCTGTGGAGCTGGATCAGCGCCCGTGTCGACGTGTTGGACGTACCAGTCGTACAGCTCACGGTTGTTCTCGAACTCGAGCGTACACAAGCTGTAGGTGATGCCTTCAAGGGCATCCGACAGGCAGTGGGCGTAGTCGTAGAACGGGTAGATGCCCCAGGCATCGCCTGTACGATAGTGGGACTGCTTCTTGATGCGGTACATCAGGGGGTCGCGCATCTTCATGTTGTTGGACGTCAGGTCGATCTTGGCGCGAAGCACCATGGCGCCGTCATCGAACTCGCCAGCACGCATCCGGCGGAAGCGGTCTAGGCTGTCAGCCGGTGAACGGTCCCGGAACGGTGTGGGGGTGCCCGCTTCAGTGACGGTTCCACGGTGGGCGCGAATCTGCTCCTCGGAGCTCTCGTCCACATAGGCCAAGCCGCGCTCAATGAGGGACTCTGCCCACACATACAGCTGCTCGTAGTAGTCGGATGCGTAGTACTTGTGGTCGCCCCAGTCGAAGCCCAACCAACGAACATCATTGGCCAGCGCCTGCGCAAACTCTTCAGACTCCCCTTCGGGGTTCGTGTCGTCAAAGCGCAAGTGGCAGCGACCGCCGTAGCTAGCCGCCAACCCAAAATTCAGGCAGATAGACTTGGCGTGACCAATGTGTGGCCAGCCGTTCGGCTCTGGCGGGAAGCGGGTGACCACCTGTTGGACCCGACCATCCGCAAGCTCCGAATCAATGCGCGTACGAATGAAATTGCTGCCGGTATCGGATGCCACGGTGCCTCCCTAGGGGTTGGTGCCGGGGCATATCGCACCGCGGTGCCTAGGGCTCCACCGTCACATCATCACCAAAGACGTTGTCGCCGTACACTGACGAGGTCACCGTGTAGCGCGCAAAACTGCGGTAGCAGCTCTCTCGGAAGGTCGTTGTGTCGACGGGCGATGCCGTGTTGCTTCTCGTCATGGGTGCGGCGAAAGCGTAGCGACGAACGGCGCCTGCATCCAGCCGACTGCCATTGCGCGACAGCGTAGCCGGCAACCAAGAGGTACCGGCCAAACGGCATCGAGCGGCGTCTTCAATCACCAGACCGGTACGAGCGCCGGGAGTCAGCGTGCCGTCATCCCCTTCTGCCGTCATCTGGGTGAACGAGAAGTTGCAGGTCTCTGTGGCGGAGCCGACCTGGACACGCGCAATGCCCATGACGCCGGAGAGAACAGCTTCGGAAGCGTTGCTGCGCAGGACCAGACCGGCAGCTGGACCACCGTCATCGGTGAACTCACTGCATGGCGTGTCGACCGTGGTGCTGCCCACGTACGACGTGTAGCTGCCTGACGTTCCGATAGTAGTGGTTCGAGAAATGTCCTTGATGACCATGCTGCCGTCTACGATCTGCGTGATCACGCCATCTGGGTGGCACGGCAGGCCCCAACAGTCATCATCCGCACAGTCGATAAGGCCGTCGTCGTCGTCATCGGTACCGTCGTCACAGAGCAGCTCGGAACACTCCACAGCGTCCGTACAGTCTGCGTCTTCGCAGTCCACGAGCCCGTCGCCGTCGTTGTCGCGACCATCGTCACACGCTTCGGGGCAGTCGCCGTCGCAGTCACTGTCTTCGCAGTCGGTCAGGCCGTCGCCGTCGTCATCTGCCCCATTGGTACATTCAGACTCGATGCACAGCGCTTCACCGTCGCAGTCGTCGTCCGCGCAATCCACCAGGCCATCGCCGTCTTCGTCGATGTCTCCCGAGCAGATTTCTTCGTCGGAACACCGACAAAATGCCTCTTGGCAATCAATGAGGTTGTCGCCGTCATCGTCGATACCATTGCCGCAAATCTCGACACCTTCACCGAAGCATCCACTGACCGATAGGGCAAGAAACGCCACCCACTTGAACTTCATCTGTTCTCCCTGTGTCCGCGTGCAGACCTGTCGCATTCCCCTTGGTAGCATTGTTGGACTATGGCGTCTGGTTTGACTGGTATTGGAATCGTTGTTGCGGTCGCCGCTGGGGTCATGCTGGCTCGCTCCGGTGTGAATGCGTGGATGCGTGCGCGTGCACGTGCGCAGTGGAAGTCGGTCTGTTCAGCGGTCGGGTTGACCCTTGAATCCACAGATGCCCCGTTTCCTCGCGCACAGGGCAACGTTCAAGACCATGCCATTGAGCTGTGGGTCGACGAGCTGCGAACCTTCGGGCTGGACCGCCAGTTCGTGCGTATACGGGTCGCAGTGTCTGACGTGCCAGAGCTGTTCGTTCGAACGCGACGCACCGAGTTCGAGCCGTCTACTTGGCGCGAAGTCCTCACTGGCGACCTCTCTTTTGACGACGTCATGCGCGTCAGCGCCCCAGAGCCAAAGACGGCACGGGCTTGGCTGAACCCCACCCGACGCTCCGCCCTGATCAGCCTGTCCGAGACCGTCACAAACTGGTCTATCGGTGACGGCGTCATTGGGGTGTCGTCAGAAGGGCTCTCCGCGGATGTCTCCACCTGGCAGGCCCAGCTCAACGCACTCACTGGCACCGCAACGACTCTGGAGGCAGGGTGACAACAGAGCGACACGCGCAGGTTCTTAGCGAATGGAGAGGTCGAGAGTCCGCTAGACTCCTTGGGATCGCGGGCCCATTGATGTTCACCTACTTCGCGCTCATCATCGTGGCACATGCGACCATACTTGAGGGTGTCGCGCGCCCCATCATGATGGCGACCGCAGCCGCAACGTCTGTCCTGTCAGCCGTGATCGGAGTCAGTGTCCATCGCGGCACCCCGTGGGTAGTTGCCCGCGCGGCCCATTTTTTAACGTTCGCCGGCATTTTGGCTGCTGTCAACAGTGCTCTGTATTTTGGCCTCTCTCCAGAGCCGGTCCAGACCACTCATCTCATGCTGGTCACGATTGCCGCTTCGCTCTTCTTGACGCAGCGCTTGGGCTTGGCGCTCGTCTACGCCCTTACCGCGCTGTCCTTCGCAGGTGTTGCGGCCAGCTACCCCAGCCCCGATTGGGTTCACTTCGGCGTTGCTCTCGCCACAGCAGGCGCGATTGGAATCGCCCTCATGATCGCCCGGGAACGCAATTACGCCACACTCTCCAGAGCCAGTTTTGACGAGCAGCAGGCGCGGAAATCACTCGAAGCGGCCCTCACCGGAACACGCCTGTCCGAGCTGCGCTTTCGGACCGTTGTCGACCGCTGCCCGGACGCCATCTTCGTCATGCGGGATGGGATTATCCGCTACGCAAACCCGGCCGCCGAGATTCTGCTCGACGTTCGTGAGGGCTCCGTTGTGGGCACTCCAGTCACCGACCTTCGCCCCTCCGAAGCCACCCACCTTCTCGGTGAAGATGGCGACCGCATCAGCCTCTTCGATTCATCCGGTCAGATCATCTCCGCAGCAACATCCACCACCGAGCTTCACTTCGAGGGTGACACGGTACAGGTCGTGTTCGCACGAGACATGAGTGAGCGCCTAGCGTCTGAAAAACTCCAGTCAGACTTTCTCGCTGCCGTCAGCCATGAGCTGAGAACACCGCTCACATCGGTTGTGGGCGCGATTGGCTTGCTGGCCCGTGGCGGGCGAGATGAACGCGAGCGAACCCTGCTGGACGTCGCGTCGCGCAACGCTCGCAGGCTCGGAGAGCTCATTGAAGACGTTCTGGATCTGCGTACCCTAGAGACGATGGACGACAGCGACCTACACGACACCACCCTGGCCTCCGTGGTCCAGAACGCTGTGGCGTCTTTCGTCGACCCCAGCGGACGCATCCGTGTCCACACCGACGAAGAGGTCTGGGTGCATGGCGACCCCCGCGCACTCGCCCGAGTCGTTCACCACCTGGTCGACAATGCTGTGAAGTTCGGCGGTGCTGACCAGGACATCGACATTCGAATCGGTACCGTCGCTGACGACGCTTGCATCCATGTCAGCGACCGGGGTCCCGGGGTCCCCCTTCGCTACCGAGCGACTGTATTCAAGGGCTTCGCACAGGGTAAAGCGGGTCTCACCCGACCACACGGCGGCTTCGGCGTGGGGCTGACGCTGTCGCGTGGCATCGTTCACCAGCACAAAGGACGCATGACCCTTCACGACCGCGACGGTGGTGGCGCTACCGTGACCATCTGCTTGCCGCGCATCGAGCCGCCCGCGGGATAGGACGGCGCCATGCCCACTACTTCCCGCGTCGCCGTACTTCACGTCGGCGGAACCATCGCGATGTACCCTGCTTCTGACGGACTCGCTCCCAAAGACGGTGTGGTCGCCCAGTACCTCGACCAGCTCACCACGCTCATGGGCAAAGACCTGCCGATAGCAGAGCTACACATGCTTCCGCCCCTCAAAGACAGCGCGGACATGACCCCGAGCGACTGGGTTCGCATTGCCAACGCCATTGTTGAGCATGGGGATGAGGTCGACGGCTTCGTAGTCATTCACGGAACCGACACCATGGCGTACAGCGCCTCTGCCGTGTCGTTCCTGTTGACCGGACTCAACAAGCCCGTGGTCTTCACCGGTGCCCAGCTCCCCCTCGGAGACCCACGAAGCGACGGGCGTGAACACCTCATCACCAGCCTTCTCATTGCTGGAACCTTGGATATCCCCGAGGTATGTATCTACTTCGGTGACCGCTTACTCCGAGGAAACCGCTCACAGAAGGTGGACTCAGCCGCGTTCATCGCTTTCGACAGCGGAAACCTGCCGCCGTTGGCACGCGCTGGCGTGGAGGTCGACCTACAACACGACCTCATTCGAGCGCCACAATCGGGCAAGCTGCAGGTGCGCACCCTGCAACAGCATCCCGAGGTCATCTCACTTCGTGTCTATCCAGGAATCACGCCACGTCTGCTCGCGCAGGTCATGGCTGCCCCGGTGCAAGGCGTTGTCTTGGAGACCTATGGCGCGGGTACCTTCCCATCCGCGAACGAAGCCCTCGTTGCAGTTGTCGCAGAGGCTATCGAACGCGGCGTTGTGGTCGTCAACACCAGCTCTGTCCGCTCCGGCCGTGTCCGCCCAGGATTGTACGGAACCGGCGCCGCTCTTGCCCGTGTTGGCGTAGTCAGCGGCCAAGACATGACCCCGGAGGCGGCGCTCACCAAGCTGTATTGCCTGCTGGCGGAGGGCCGCTCCCCCGAAGAGACCCGACGGGTGATGGGCCTGGATATGGCCGGTGAACTCACTTCGAATCCCGAGAACTAGACCATGACAACACGTGCCCCAATGAGCCTTGTGGCCTGCGAAGACGCACACACCCTCGGTCAAGCGTTGGCGAGTCGACTTGGCGTGTCCCTCGTTCCCTCACGCGACGTGTGGTTTGCGTCTGGCGAGGGCAAGCATGTGCTGGACGCCAATGTTCGCGGCACAGACGTCTACATTGTGCAGCGGTGCCTCGGCACAGACAGCATCTGGACCACCTACGACCGGTTTACTATGCTGCTCCACGCCATCGATGCCGCCCGGTGTGCGGATGCCGAACGTGTCACGGCTGTGATTCCCTACCTTCCTGGTACCCGTCAGGACAAGCGAAAGGACCACGTTCGTGAGGGCGTCTCCACAGGGCTCTTTGCGCGCATGCTGACCGCCGCCGGCGCCGACATGGTGGTCACCCTCGAGCCCCACACCGAAGCGATTGTGGGCTGCTATGCTCCGCGTCAGTGCGTGTTGGAGTCTGTTGGCGTCTGCCGTCCCTTCGCCCGTTTTCTTGACCAGCGCGGCTTCAGACCGGACTGCGTTGCGTCGACCGACGTGGGTGGACTCGAACGCGCACGGCAGTTCGCACAAGTCCTGCAATGTGACCTCGTCGCCCTGTCGAAAGAGCGTGACTACAGCGCCCAGAGCACCGTTGCCCGCACGACCGTCGTTGGCAACGTCAAAGGACGCAGCGTCCTAATCGTCGACGACATCATTGATACCGGCGGCAGCGTCGTGGCTGCCTGCGACGCTTTGTGGGCAGCAGGCGCCACCGATATCTCGGTGGCCGGCGTTCATATGGTGATGTCCGACCCTGCCTGGGACCGCCTCGCCGCCCTCAACGAAGAAGCCACCCAGCGTGGCCATCAGTTCCGCTTGGCCGGGACCGACACCGTCTGCCACCGCAGTCCCAGTCTACCCATGGCCACATTTGAGCTGGATGAGCTTCTGGCGTCCATTGTTCAGAACATCAATACGCGGGGCAGCGTTCGGGCACTCGAGTAACGGCAGCTTTCAACGAACGGAGACGACATGGCTATCAACTGGGATGAGCACGCCGGCGGTTGGGATGACAAACCTGGGGTGGCACTGTACGCCGAAAAGGCGCTCGAAAGCCTGCTGACCACCGGAGACATTGACGGTCTACGCATTCTCGACTTTGGCGCTGGCACTGGCCAGTTGAGCTCAAAACTCGCCCCCAAGGCGAGCCACATTGTGGCGTTGGACACGTCCCTACCCATGTTGGCCGTGGCCGATTCGAGAGGGTTGGACAACCTACAGACGCTACATGGCGAGCTCACCGCCGAGCTCGTCGCCACCCATCCGTTGATGCAGAACCGATTTGACTTGGTCGTGGCCTCGTCCGTGTGTGGCTTCGTGCCCGACTACGAAGGCACCGTTCGCCTCATCCGCTCCCTGCTTCGTCCAGGTGGGCGCTTCGTACAATGGGACTGGGTTGGCATGTTCGAAGACGGGCTGACCCCGGAGCGGGTTGAGCGAACACTGGTCGAAGCCGGGTTCGCCAACGTAAGCCTAGAGCTGCCCTTCACTATGGAACTCTCCGATGAGGTGAGCCAAGTGATGATGGGCGTGGGACGCTTGGGCCCCAGGTAATCCCAGTTGGGGTCCGAATCGGACCTACATGCCGCCCGTTGCGGGTTCTTCAGTGCTCGCAGCGGAGATAGCCGAGAGGTCTGGCTTCACAAAGCCAGCGTCCTTGAAGTAGATGTACATCACCGCCATGCTGTCGACGGACTCACTGCTGGTGTTGTTGTAGACGCTCACCAACTCGTAGTCATGGTCCGCGTAGAACTGCAGGCCTTCAACGCTTGTGAAGTGGTCCACTTCGAGGATACCGATGCGGTCATCTGGGGAGCGCACACGGCTCTTGAACACGCTCTCACCGAGGGTCCGGTCGATGAGCTCCAGCGACTCTGCAAACGGATGCAGGTGTACCGCGATGTAGTGGGCGGTCGTGTCGAAGGGTAGGTTGAGGAACTCGGTCACCAAGGTGCGGGTGACTTCGTGGCCAGGCTCCACAATCCAGTGGGCAGTGAACTTGCGGCCGTTTCTGTCGAGGTCTTCGTCGCCGTCAATGGCGCTGCTACCCACCGAGCAGCCCTCGCCGTGGTCTTCAATGTCGGGGTCGTCGACACCGTAGACCATTCCCTCGCCTTCCAGTGACTTGAAGCCTTGAACCGCCGCCTGAAACAGCGAGGTCATCGGCATTGTCAGCTCAGAATCACGCACGAAGTGTACGGTCACCTGATGACGCACGTTCAGGTCCGGATTCGGGTCATTCAGGTTCAACACCTGGGTCGACAGCGTCATGGGGTCGGTCGAAATCTGCGGAATACCGAAGCCCGGCGGGAACTCGATGTGTTGCTGACCTTGCGACAAGGTGAACATACGCCCTGAGAGCGGAACCCGACCATCGAAGTGGTCGTAGAAGGTTGGCACGTCAAAGTCGAGGTTCGCGTGGCACATAAACTCTTGGCTAATCTCCGTGCCATCGTCGCGGATGACCGTCGATTCGTAGCCTGTGACCCAAACGAGCTCCGGCTCCGGCGTGTCCAAGAGATTGACGTACATGGCCGACGATGGGCCCGTCATCGAGCGGTACTTCCCGTCGATGTGGTAGCTGTCCGATGTGACGGTCGCCTGGTGTTGGGGAGGTGCCACCCACGCCGGCGGCTCAACGACCACTTCCGCAGGTTCGCTCCAGCAGGCAGTCAGCGCAGACGCAAGCAGGCAGGGCAATACAAACAACGGGACGGCAGTTCGAGCGTTTCGCATCGTCAACTCTCCAGACGGCCCCACCTAACCGGCTCGCGGCCTGGACGTAGGCCGAGGTCCTTACGGGCGGGAGACATCCAATCGCACTTCAATCGTGCCATCGTCAATGGCTAGGTCATCGATCTGAAGCCGAAGTGTCTGGGTGCCTACAGAGACCTCCCCCCCCGTGAGAAGGTCATCGTCCACAATTGCGTCGATTCGCTTTTGAATCTGGCCGCGAATGATGCCGCCAATCGGGTCAAACCCTCGTTTTTTACGGGTCACGGACGACTCGCCAACCGTCCATCGGCCGCCGGACTCCACTAGCCGGATGGTGACGTCAAACTGCCGCAGCTTGGGCTTGCGACGAAGCCGCCAGACATCGAGAGTAGCGTCGAGAGTGTTGTCGTCTCCGGACAGCGCCGACGGGCGAAACGCCCACTTTGTTGTACGACGACGGAGCGCGTAGGCATCGAACCACGCGCGAGCAGTCTCTACGGACACTCCGACCCAAACGCCATCCGACAGTCTGCGAGGCGGAGCAGGTGCTTCCGTGGCACCCACGACCCGGAGAGAGGCATGAGCGGTCTCGCCGGCCTCCAACACCATGCTGCGCACTGGAAAGACGCCAGCGGCTGGCAACGTAGCCACCACAATGTCTCGCCCGTCGAACTCTTCCCGCAGACCACTGGTGAGCTGACGGTTGATGCCCATTCCGCCGAGTGGCAAGCCCATCAGCTGAATGTCGAACTCGGTAGCGCGGTCCCACCGAGGTGTGATGACAACCTTACTTCCATTGCCCTCAGTCACCGCGCGCACCTGCACGGGGACTGCGGTGTGCAGCCCAGCTCGTGGATTGACATTGATGCGTCCCATAGAGGCTTGCACGGTTCCGGTGACCGTTCCCTCAACGCGAACACAGCCCTCGCATCGGGCCTGTGTCAGTCGAATCGGCTCCCGAATATCCTGCGGTGTGACACGCAGAGTGGCTTGCCCAGCGGGGGTCGGAAAGGTGAAGTTCCCTTGGCCATCGGCACCATTCTCCAGACCGAGAAACGCGAGTTCCCCCAACACTTTGGAGCTCACTCGCATGGACACATGACTCGGAGGATTGGCCTCGATCGGTGCCGAAGCAACACGACGAAGGGCCTGAAGGTCGGCCTGCAGTGGATTGACCTTGGGACCACAGGCCACGGCCAAGAGCATCAGTAATGGCGTCCACGCCAAGGTACGAATCACCGGGTCTGCCGCGTCTGCCAGGTCTGCAGGACGGAGAGCAGATCCCGCTCACGTTCATGACTGTCCCCTAGCCGCCGTTCAGCCTCCGACAGCCGAAGATGCAGATCCTGCACCTTTCGCATCTCAGTCTGCAGACGCAACCGCAAGGCATCTGCCGACAGCGACTGAAGTGCCAAGTCTGCGAGAGACGCATCCACCGATACAGGAACAGCCGGTACGGCTCCAGGTAGGGAATTGGCTACCCGCATCCGCGACGGTGCCGGAGTGCCGGAGCCAGACGCTGTGGCCACTGGTTTCGGCTTCCGCGGCAACGAACGAACGCTGCGGACCTCTACCTCTCCCGACTTGGCCAGACGTACATCTGTTCCGTGCGTAGACTGGAGGACGCCAGCAGGCGGCGATGACGGCCCATCCAAGGTGGTCTCTGGAACAATCGCTGCTGCTGCCACAACCGACGGAACAGGAGGCAAGCTCGTTCCACGGGAGTGACGCGCACGCTCCAACAAGGAGCTCCGGCCGGCGGGGCGACTCGTCTGGTCTTGGCCCTGCGGAATGCGCGCGTCCTTTGGGATGGGTGTGGCAGCGGGCGCCGGTGAGTTTGTTCGGATCGTGGCGGTGGCAGGCGTGCCAGCAAGCGCAGTCTCGGGAATCTGAAGGTAGCGGAAGCCGAACTCCGTTACAGGATCGAGCTCGGTCCACTGATTGTCGGGGATTCGACCCAGCAGTTGCTCAGTCACGCGAGCGAGGCTGTACCCCTCACGCCGCTCGGATCCATCATGAATCAAGGTGAAACGGCCGCCGCGCAACTCGGCAGCCTCGACATCCTGAATCTGTTTAGACCGTGCCGGTGTGCTGTCGACCCAGCCTGGGCGAGACAACGACACCACACCGGTGTGTTTCTTGCTTTCGAACCGAATGGTCAGCAACAGCTCGTACCCGGGCTGTCGGCGGAGACTGATGGTGAAGAGCGACTTGCTACTCATGGGCGACCTCGGGCGGGCAGTCTACCACGCAGGCTGAACGGAGTTGCCCGAACAGGTGCGTGCGGCGATGCGTTGTTCTGGTGCGCGCGTTGCGACACGATGCCGCTGTGTCGGTCCATCTTGCAGCATCGGGGAGAGCCCCACCGCTTGGCTCGGGATCACGCGGATACGTGCTTGTCGCACAACTCGGCTACACCCGGCATTGCCAGTGCCACATGCTTGCGCGCTTGAGGACGTAGCGTCTTGTACACACGAATGAGCACCCGGTTGTCGGCAGCGCGAGCTCGAGCGTCGGTCACCGAGAGCAAGTCGTCCGCAATCGCGTCTGCGTGGGTTCGGAAGTGAGCCACGGTATTGCCGGAGGCCATGGCCATGGCGTAGTGCGGGTCCACAACCGGGGCGAACTGGGGAAGCAAGACGCGCAGGGCATGCGGAATGATTCCAGGACGAATCTTCTTCATGGTCTTGAAACCGGTTCGAATCGCCGCACCGCGCAGGCCACTCTTCGCTGCCACTTCCTTCTCGAGCAATACCGCACTGTCGCGCACAACGGCATCCGCACGAGCCGCATCTTTCAGCACTTCCGTCAGGGTCACACAGCCTCCACACCACAACCTTACCGCTTGTCGACGCTCCGGGTGTGGCAGCCAGCGCTCGGACCCGGTACAAATCGCGGTCCCTGGAGACCCCATGCCAAAGACTGTACTGTCCGTTGACGGACTGAAGACCTACTTCCACACCGACGACGGCATCGTCAAAGCCGTCGATGACGTGTCTTTCAGCATTGAAGAGGGTCGAACCCTCGGTGTTGTGGGCGAGTCTGGCTCTGGAAAGTCGGTGACATCGCTCACGGTCATGGGTCTGTTGCCCGAGTTCAGCTCCGAGATCGCCGGCGGACGCGTCGCGTTCTTGGGAAAAGATCTCCTGACCATGTCCAAGAAAGAGCTTCGCAGTCTGCGCGGTGCGGACATGGCCATGATTTTCCAAGAGCCCATGACGTCGCTCAACCCCGTCTACCGGGTGGGCGAACAAGTCGCGGAAGCCATACGCCAGCACGAACAGGTGTCCACGGCAGAGGCCCGCAAGCGCACTATCGATCTGTTCGTTGAGGTCGGTATTCCGGACCCCGAGACCCGCATCGATAGCTACCCACACGAGATGAGTGGCGGTCAGAAGCAGCGCGTGATGATTGCCATGGCCCTAGCCTGCAATCCCATCCTGCTCATCGCAGACGAACCCACAACAGCCCTAGACGTGACGATTCAGGCTCAGATCCTCGACCTTCTGCGCGAACTTCGCGACAAGCGTGGCATGTCCATCCTGTTCATCACCCATGACCTGGGTGTCATTGCCGAGATTGCAGACAGCGTCGCTGTCATGTTCCGCGGCAAGCTCGTGGAGTACGGCCCGGTTCTCTCCATCTTCGAAAACCCCGCTCACCCGTACACCCGAGGCCTGCTCGAGTGTCGTCCGCGCCTGGACTCCCCCTACAAGCTGCTGCCCACCGTGGCCGATTTCTTGGAGACGGACACCGTAGACGGCGAAGTGGTCATGACCGAAAAGTTCATCACGGACGAACGCCGGGACCAGCTGCTCAACGGCGCACGCGACAAGATGCCGGTTGGAACGGGCGAGCCACTGCTCTCCGTCACCGACCTCAAGGTCCACTTTCCGCTGAAGACCGGGTTGTTCGCTGAAAAGCGGTACGTCAAAGCTGTAGACGGCATCTCGTTTGATGTCTACCCCGGCCAGACCTTGGGTCTCGTCGGCGAGTCCGGTTGCGGCAAGACCACCACAGGTCGGGCCATCCTGCGACTCGTAGAGCCCACCGCTGGCAAGGTGATGTTCGACGGTCACGACATGAGCACTCTGTCCGGCTCCAAGCTGCGCGCTGTGCGCAGAGACCTGCAGATCATCTTCCAAGACCCCTATTCGTCGCTGAACCCACGCTTGACGGTCGAGCAAGCCATCACCGAGCCCATGATGGTTCACGGCATCGGCGCCAACAAGGCCGAGCGCGCCAAGATGGCCGGCGACCTTCTCGAGGAGTGTGGCCTTCCAGCACGCTACCTGCGTCGCTACCCGCACGAGTTCAGTGGCGGCCAGCGTCAGCGCATCTGCATTGCACGAACGCTGTCCCTGCAGCCCAAGCTCGTCATCTGCGACGAGTCGGTCAGCGCGTTGGATGTGTCGGTCCAGGCCCAGGTGCTCAACCTGCTCAAGCGCCTCCAAGAGACCCGCGACCTGACCTACATCTTCATCAGCCACGACCTGTCCGTCGTGAAGTTCATGAGCGACGTGATGTGTGTGATGAAGGACGGCATCATTGTGGAGGCCGGTCCCTCCGAGGCCATCTACCAAGGTGCACGCGAGGAATACACGCGGCAGCTCATCGAGGCGATTCCGCGCGACAACATCGACCACATCCGCGGGCGTCAGCGCGACCGTGAGGTTGCAGAAGCCGAGCGCATGGCCGGCGCGTAGTTCTCCACAGGATGAGCGCGCGGTAGCGGTTGTTGTGGGGCCCGGTGTCTATGCGGGCGCACCCCTGGAGCCGCCATTCGCCACCTCATCCCACTACTCCTGTCCGCCTGCGCATCCATCCCCGTTGGCGAGCGCGTAGACCTGCCAGACGGCGATATTCCCATAGACCACGGTGTCGTGGTAGACGAGGCCTTCGCTGATGACGTAGACGCACTGATGGTCCCGGTCATCGAGACCGGCGGCATCAATCTGTCACTTGCCCTGGTCAAAGGCGACCAAGTGGTCTTCACCGGCGCATACGGTTGGGCGGATGTTGCCAGCGGTACCGAGCTGACAGTACACACTCCCATGTCCATGGCCAGCGTCAGCAAGACCTTCATTGGCATTGCTGCAATGCAGGGCGTGGAGGCTGGCACTCTATCCTTAGACGACAGCATCGCGGACCTCGTCGGCTTTCCCGTCAACAACCCCAGGGTCGAAGGCGAGACCATCTCCTTACGTCACCTACTGACGCACAACTCAGGGCTTGAAGACTCACGCGAGTACGACCGCAGCTACGACGTTGGCGACCCAACCCTTGCCCTCGCTGACTTCACCCGTGGCTACGTCACCCCAGACGGTGCGTACTACCGCCCGAAGAACTTCTCAGGACGTGCTCCGAACGACGCCTTCTCGTACAGCAACGTAGGCGCCGGCTTAGCCGCCTTGGGTGTAGCATCTGCGTCAGAGCGAGAGTTCGCTGACGTCGTCACACAGGACATCCTAGAGCCGCTCGGCATGACCGATAGCGCCTACTTTCTGACCGACCTACCCGTCGCACCCGCTACCCAGTACGACAGCAAGCAGCGCCCGTATGAACAGTATGGCTATCCCACATATCCGGACGGAATGATGCGTTCGAGCGCCCATGACATGGCGCGGTACATCGCAATGGTCCAAGGAAATGGCACGTTCGACGGTGTGACAGTGCTGTCGCCTGAGAGTGTCGAACAGATGCTCACCGTAGACCCGTCCCTCGGCACGGACGAAGACGGTCAGGCCATCATCTGGGCACAGCTCGGCTCAACAGACGGACGCACGGTACTCGGTCACACCGGCGGTGACTTTGGAGTTGGCGCCATCCTGGGGCTAGACCGAGACACGGGAGCCGGCCTCATCGTCATGATCAACGCAGACTCTACGGACGTCGACGTAGCCCTTGCAACGCTTCGTCCCCTGTTCGCTCTCATTGATGCCTTGGAGCTTGCCGACCAGTGATGACGCAGCAACGGCCCCGCTGAGGCGCTACAGTGCCGCCTTGCTGGAGTCCTCATGCGCCTTTCCGTCCTGTTCCTGTTGTCTGCGTGTAGCAACCCCCTCAACGTCTTGGGTGACGACGCCGCAGACAGCGTGCTCTTGGCCGATGCTGGGCCCCTCGCCCACCTGGGTGCAGCCATGGGAGCCGAGGGCGCCGCCGCATCCGACCTGTTCGACGCCGACCTCACGTTTGACGAGGCACCGAACCCATCAGAGTGGCTTGCGAGTGAGCACACCGCACACGCCCAGCTACCCGATGGAAGCGGCCAGACGCTCTCCGTGCTCACCTTCAACACAGGCCTGCTCAACCGCACGTACCTGCTGTCACGTGTGCAGGTCCCCTTTACCGACGAGCGCGCGGCAGTCATGGGTGACGAAGTGTTGGGTGCCGGCCACGACATCGTCTTCTTGCAGGAAGTGTGGGAAGTCGAAGACGCCGAGCGTATCGAATCGGCAGCCGAGTCCCTTGGCTACACCGTGGCGCGTCCGGACACCAACAAGCTTCAACGCGAGACGGGCCTGGTGATGGCAGTACGCAGCGAGCTCATGGCCGACACGCCGACCGCCAACGTGGTCCAGTACGACGCACAGTGGGGCTCCGAGAACTTCCCAGGTCCCAACCTAAAGCGCGGCTACGTGCACTGGTCCTTTGAGCTCGCGGGTAGCGGCGCCGAGGTCCACCTGTACAACACCCACCTGACGCCGTTCTACGACAAGTGGCAGACGCGCAACCTACAGGTACGTCAGCTGGGTCTGGACATTGCGGGCCAGTCAGACGACGCCTTGGTGCTTGTTGGTGGCGACTTCAACGCCGGCTGGTACTACCCTGACGACACCTGGACAGACGCCGAAGGCGACGACTACCCAGGATGGTGGCGCAATCCGACCATGCCGGCACTTCTGTCGCACTACGCAGGGGTGACAGACCTGGCGAACTTGGCCGAGGCGGTCCCAGAGGTCGTGCGCGGTGATGCGGTCTCGGTCGAGACCGACAGCACTTGGCTAGATGAGCCTTTCGGCGACGAGACGGTGTGCGACGGATCAGACCACTTCACCGCGACCGACTGCAACAGCCTGTACTGGACCAGCTACGCCGCTACCGAGTTCCCAGCACGAATGGACCTACTGTTCGTACGCGACGGTACAGGCCAGCTACGCGCACGCAGCCGAGCCCTGGCATTCGTTGAGCCGATGGACATTGGCACAGACGCTCCTGTCGAGCTGTCCGATCACTTTGGTCAGCAAGTGACCATCGAGCTCATTGAGTAAGGACTCAGCCGCCGTTGCGTCCACGCGGGCGGGGCGGCGTGAAGTCGCCAAAGAAGACGGCGAGCTCGATGCCCAGCGTGGCGTACAGACCACCGCCGACCGAGTCGTCTTCAAAGCCGTTGAAGTCCCGGTAGAAGTGATTCGACGGAACAGCAAGCTGACCGAACAGCGTGAGCTGGTAGGCGCGAGTTGTGTCACGCAACATGCCAGAAGTCTCAACGCGAAGCGGGTAGTACGGCACCACCAGCTGCTCTTCACCAGGCCCAGAGAAGCGGTGAGTACCGAAGCCAACGCCTCCACCGAACAGAAAGTCGATGGCCGAGGCTGAGAGCACGTAGTTGTACTCGAACTGCAGGTGGGCATCGAAGAACTGGGTACCAAGGCCGAGGCCCGCGAACGCACCAACCCGACTGTGAGCGCCGGCGTAGTAGGTGCTGTCGACACCGAAGAACACGTCACCGCGGACGCGCTGCAGGTCACTCTCGCTGTCATCGCGAATCTCGTTCGGGAAACGCAGCGGGTAGCGCCCTGGAAGGGCCATGGTGCCAATGCGAGGGCCAACGCCCCACATGTACGGGTCCAGCGCCTGAGCTTCGGGGGCAAAGGCCGTAGCGGTCAGTACCACCAAACCGAGTGCAGCGAGACGAGATGACATAAGGTCCTCCATGCGAGCGGCGAGCCTACTCCGATTCTGGAGTCGGTGCTTCGTTTGCCGGTAAAGTCGGCTGTGGCGCGGGTGTATCCATTCCCGTCAGTGCCTGTTGAACGGCCCGACAGACATGCGCGCCGACCATTGCGTGGCCACGCGGGGACAACATGCCCTGCTCGCCCATCAGTCGCGCACGCTTCTCATCTTCGACAGGCCACTGGGCCATCAAGTCCACGTAATGACTGCTCGCACGCGCCGCCGCTACATCTCGGATAGCTTGGTTCCAAGGGCCAACCGGCAGTGTGGATACGCCCGGCAAGAGGCCTAAGACCAATGTCGGGTGCCCTTGAGGACTCATCATGTCCAAGGTGGCCGACAGGGAGGCCACAAAGGGACGCGGCTGGTCCGCCGTGCGCCGCAGCTCGTCAGCGCCGAGGGACACGACAAGAATGTCCGGCTGGAGCTCGCGAATGTCGTCCACTCGCTGCTGAAGGGCCAACGCCGACTCACCGGCAACCGTCCGGTCAATGACAACCACATCATTGGGGCGCCACTCGTCCATGCAGTCGCCTACGACGCTCACCCACCCCCCCGGCATGGCATCCGTGACAGGGGCTGTGCTCACCGAGCCAACCATAGGTACATCGCCCACAACAACCACAGTTGTTGGGTTGGCAAAGACTAGCGATGTCAGCAAGAGCCACATGGGCAGGATTCTCCGGACGGCTCGATAGCGCGAAACAACGCGGCATGGGCGTCTGCAAACCCGGCAGCGTGAACATCCTTCCCCGGCGTATCCTCGCTTCCCGGGGACCGGCTCCCGCGATACCAGCGCCGTACGGAGGCTCCAGATGGCCAGCAAGCGCGAACAGAAGCTGCAGAAGAAGCGCGAGAAAGACAAGAAAAAGCGCGACCAAGCTCGTAAAGCGCGCGCCCAAAAATCAGGTCGCAACACGCGCGCAGCCGAGTGGCCGCTCTCCGAGTCGTGGATCTCGCAGAACTGGCATGAGCAAGGCGCCCACGTTCACGCCATGCTCACCCGGACCCATGCGTCCGGTCGCATGGCCGCAGCGGTCTTCGAGATCGACCTCGCTGAGCGCGGCGTCCTAAACGCGGCTGTCCTGACAGACGCTCACCCCGCCGAAGTTCAGCAACAGCTGGCCCGCAACTCGACCGATCTGTCGGGCATGCAGGTCGTGGAGCCCGAGCTGATCATGAAGATGGTCCGCGAAGCCGACCTGTTTGGTGAGACCAATGGCCACCGCCAAGCCAGCGACATTGGCGCGGGCTTGGCCCTATTCCCAGACGTTGACGCCAAGGATTGCCCCCACGCTATCCTGACGGGCAAGGTCACCGAGACGAGTGGCGAACAGGCCAAGTCTGGTGGAATCTGGTCGACCATTAAGCGAACCGTCGGCCTCGGTTCTTAGCCACGCCCGTAGGCAACGGCCCCTGCGGTGACTAGGGTGAGCGCGGAGACTGCATGCGCCCGCTACTCGCCCTCACCGTCCTGCTCATGGGCTGTCCTGACAACAGCCTGTCCATCTCGAACTCCGCTCCCGAAGTGGTGTTCTTGGCCCCTTCTGAAGGAACCACGTTCGCAACGAACTCGGATGTCGTGTTCGAAGCCCGCGTGGCGGACCCTCAGAACCCGCTGGTGGACCTGACCTTGGTATGGTCAACGGACCGCGTCACCAATCTTGTTGGCGAGCTGTCCGCTCTGGAAGATGTCGTCACGTACACGGTGGCTGGCGGCACATTCCCACCCGGCGACCACCTCGTCACCCTCACCGCATTCGATCCCTTCAGCGCGGCAGGCTCGTCGAGTGTTGGCATCACTGTGGCCGAGAATTCCCGACCGACCATCGGCTTCGCCCTACCGGCTTCCGGGGCGGTCGTGCGCGGAGGCGAGCCCACAATTGTGCAAATCCAAGTGACAGACCCGGACGAAGCACGCGTCACTGACCTCATCGTGCGCTGGACCGGCCCAGGAACCGAGATGTTGCCCACCTCTCCAGACGGCAGCGGCACCATCAACGCGCCACTGGGCACACTTCCAATAGGTCCCATCACGCTGAGCGCTGAGGTCTTCGACACCACCGGCGGCACCGCGTCGGCAACCCTGGTGTTCTCAGTGTTCGACCCCGACGAAGACACGGACATGGACGGCTACCGCGACACCAACGTTGGCGGCGACGACTGCAACGACAACGACCCAGCCATCAACCCCGGTGCCACCGAAGTCTGTGACAACGTGGACAACGACTGCAACGACCTGGTGGACGACAACGCCACAGACGCCGCCACTTGGTACACCGACTCAGATATCGACGGCTACGGTGCGCCCAATTCCGCTTTCCAAGCCTGTGTCCGCCCAGATGAAACCAGCACGGACAACGACCTAGACTGTGACGACGGGAACGCGCTGATCAACCCAGGGCGCGCCGAGATTCCGTACAACGGACTGGATGACGACTGCGACGGTGGCGACGAATGCGACGTGGACAACGACAACTTCATTGCCTCTGAGTGCGGTGGCAGCGACTGCGACGACACCAACCCCAACGCCCACCCCGGGCTCGTGGAGATTCCCTACAACGGCGTGGATGAGGACTGCTTAGACGGAGACGAGTGCGACGTTGATGGCGACGGCTTCGACACAAACTTCGGCTCCTGTACCGGACGCGACTGCGACGACAACGACCCCGCACGCTTCACCACAGGTCCCATCACCGTACCGACAGACGCCCCGACCATTCAGGCCGCTATCGACGCCCTGTGCGAAGACGGTCGAGTCGATGTTCTCGCTGGTTTTTATCCAGAGACCATCGACATCGGCACGCGCAACATCCAGGTAGTTGGCGTTGGACGGGACCTCGTGACGGTTGACGGCGCTGGCCAAGGGTCGGTCTTCACAATGACTCGCGGCCGACTCGAAGGCATGACCATTGCCCACGGAAGCGCACAAAACGGCGGCGGCGTGGTTCTCACAGATGCCGCCGGAGTGCAGCTGGTTGGACTGCAGTTGCTCGAGAACACCGCCGTGGACCATGGCGGCGGCGTGGCCATCATTGACGCCACTAGCACCATCACCCTCGAAGACGTGCTGTTCGTGCGCAACAACACCACAAGCTCCAATGCGTCGAGCTCCGGTGGTGGGCTGTACATCGACAACAGCCGCGTAGACCTGACCGACATCATTGCCCTGGACAACGTCACCCGAGGAATCGGCGGCGGAATCGGTATGTCCGGCAACGCACAGCCCCTCGAAGGTACGCGCCTGACACTTCGTGGAAACTCGGCCCTGGAGCACGGTGGACTGTCCGTCTCAAACGCGGACCTGGTGGACATCTCTCTGGAGACGAACAGCGCCACGAACGCCCGCGGAAGCGGTCAGATCACAAATAGCGACGTCGTCGGCCTGTTCGCAGAAGGAAATGAGACCGGCGGAAGCTCCGAGACCGGACTGCAGTTCATTGACTCGGACGTCCGCGACGTCGTGTACCGAGGCAATGAAGGCGGCTATCGCGGCCTTGTCTTTGACGGCAACGAGACCGTCGCTCGGAACATTCGTGCCTTCGACAATGAACACCCCCGTGCCGTCGCCCTCACCCGCGGCGCTACCGTGGTGGACATCGAGGTCTTCGCGAACAACGCGTGGGGCATGGACATCGGAACGGGTGGCGGAACCGGACAAATCCTGCGCAACGCAACCGTTGCCTTCAACGACGGTCCCGGCATCCAGATGGGTGCACAGAGCAATGTCACCCTTATCGACAGCATCATTGCGTACAACGGCGGCCAAGGCATCGCGCGCAGTCCAACGTCGAGTGCACAGCCCGAATACAGCTTGGTCTTCGGCAATAGCTCACCGGCGAACTTCACCTTCACTGGAGATGGAATGATCAGCGCAAACCCGCTGTTCACCAATACCTCTGCGATTGACGAAGAGGACTGGGACCTGTCGGTTCAGCCGACCAGCGACGCTGTGGGTGCCGGTGAGACAGGTGGCACGATTGGGGCCGTCTTCACGCCGTAGGAGCTGCGAATGCCGCCTCTCATTACGTCCCAACGACTGGCGCTACGTCCACATCAGCCCAGCGATGCCGCCTTCATGGTGGCCCTCAACTCGGACCCGCTGGTGGTGAAGTACACCGGCGACGTCGCTTTGCAGGATGTCGAAGAAGCAGGTCCCATCATTGCCGCTTTGCAGCGTCAGTTCGTTGAACGACGCCTCGGCCGACTGGTCACCCTCCACAAGACATCTGGTGAGCGCTTGGGGTGGTGTGGCTTCAAGTGGCACGACGACGCGCAGGCGGTCGACCTTGGCTTTCGGTTCTTCCGCGCCCATTGGAATCAGGGCTACGCCACCGAAGCATCGGTCGCCTGCCTACGCTGGCTGGCCGAACATACGGACATCCGACGGGTCATTGCCCACGCCATGCCGGTGAATGTGGGCTCGGTTCGGGTACTGCAGAAGGTCGGTTTTGAGGCCGTCGGCGGTGTCTTGCACGACGGCTTCCAGCGGTTCGAGCTGAAGTAGACCGAGTGCCCTAGGGCACTTCTACGAACGGCTGCACCACGTCGTCTTCGGCAGCAGCGACAGCGATGTGTGCTGTGTAGTCGTCGCCAATAGCCACCGTTCCGCCTTCGCCGCCGTGCTGTCCTGCAATCCAGATGCGGTTGGGCTCCACCGGCGCGTTGCCGTACCCGTAGACGTCTGTGGTGGCATTGCCATACGCACCGTTGATGACGAAGCCCATGCCAATCAAGTCGGCCAAGTAGCCGCGCTTGAACTCACCAACAGCATCGTTGGTGGGCAGCGCCTGGGCCGTTCCGTCAATGATGTGAACGGTCGCTTCTGGAAAAGCGAGGTCGTCGAGCCACTCGTGTGTGATGTCGGTCAGGTAGTACGGACGCCCGCTGAGGTAGACCAGCACGTAGCCTTGGTCATGTCGCAGGGTCATTGTCTCGACCGCATTGGCGCGCGCCGTCGGCACGTACGTGCTGTTGAACAGCGGCTCAAACAGGTCCGCGAAGATGTCCTGGAACAGCTCGGTATCCGCCGTTGTGAGCGTGCCATCAATGTCGGAGATCATCAGCTCGGTCCCTTCGGGGTAGCGCCGCAGCTCGGACTGCACGAAGCTCTGGTCGCCTTGAACGCGCAAGAACGTGGCGAATCGACCAAAGTCCGGAATGAGACCGCTCGGCACGTCAATGGCCAACCGACCATCAGAGTCTGTACGGCCTTCGCCGACGAACACGTACTCGCCGGAGCAGTCATCAATCCAGGCTTCCACCCATTCGTCTTCGAGGTCCTTGCTGACCACACCGTAGGCGAATTTTCCTTCGATCTGCCCGGTCACAACATCCGTCACCAGCACATCTTGCGCACTGTGGTCCGGATCAGGGTCAAAGCCCATGAGGATGTCAGTGGCCGTGTGTTCCCAGTCCACCGGGCTGTTCGCCTGGGGTAGCGCGGCGCTGTTGCAGGTCACAAAGGAGTCGGCATCACCGACCAGAGCACCGGAGGTGTCGTTCACATCCGAGTCACCGTCATCGGTGTCATTGGTTCCGCCTGAGCCATTAGCGCCGCACGCGGTGAAGAGAGTCGTGACCACAGCTACCAAGATCGATGCGCGCATAAAGGGCTCCAAGACCGAGCACAGTCTCTAGCCAACGGCACACCCTGCAACCACGGTCACGATTGTCTGGTGATGGGCTGTGCGGTGAGCCAACCGACCAACCCGACTCCCGCCAGCTAGTCTACCGTCACCTTGTAGGTCAGCTCTCCGGCGTCGTCGCGGTCGCGGACACGGAACCACAGCGGCGTGCCGACCACTCCCTTCACGGAGAGCTGCTCGTTCGCCAAGCGACCGTCTCTGTCCTGGTCGCTGACCTCGGTGGGCTCAGTAAAGTCGGCCTCCAAGAACTGCTCGAGGACCAGGTCACCATGGTCGGCGGTGACGCTCACGACCAAGGTTCCGTTGACATCTGGGTCCACGCGCACCCAGTGAAAGGTGACGTCGTCATTGCTGTTGAGTGTGGCCGACTCGGTCTGCTGACGTGCCACCACCAATGCCCGGCTTGGACGACGGTAGGGCAGGTCGGGACGAGCCACAGACGGCATTGGAGCGAAGGACGCTGACAGGTTGAAGCTACCTCCACCCAGCTTCCGCAACTCGGAGACACGCACGGTGTAGGTGCCGGTCCATGGAAGCGATGAAGCGAGCTGCTCTGCACCACGGTCGCCGCCGATGTCTTCGTCAGCGTGGCCGTTCTGCACGGGCTGGCCATCTTCGTCCAAGACGTCGATCACCAGGTCCAGTTCGTCATGACCACGCACCGCAACCGACAAGATGCCCGGCTCGGCAATGTCGATGGTGAAGGACCGCGGTCCGTCTGCAATGTCCGACACCACCGCTCGACCCAGAGGCAGCGGTTCGGCAACGGCCAGAGCTAGCAGCAGCGAAATCACGGGGCGGTAGCCTCCACACAACGAGCGATACGAGCTTGGACCTCGTCCTTAGAGAACAGTGCCACGGTTTCGTGAATCGAGGGAGATGCAGCGGTTCCGGTGAGTGCCAAGCGCAGGGGCTGAGCGATCTTGCCGAGACCCAGCTCATTTTCCGAGGCAAAGCCTTCGAGTGCGGCTTGAATGCCCTGTGCGTCCCAGGTGGTCGCGGTATCCATTACAGCCGACAGGTCGGACAGAAGCGCATGACCGCCGCCCTTGTGGAGGAACTTGGTGACCGACTTCTGAACGTAGGTTGTGGGCGCTTCGAAGACGAAGGCGACGGCTTGTTCGAGTTCTACGAATGTCCGGGCACGTGCCAGGAACAAGTCCAGGAGCACGTTTAGGCGGTCAGCGGAGACGTCCTGCAAGTGGCTCGGGCGCACAGCAAACCACGACTGCATGTGTGCCAAGAGCACGTCACGGGGCAAGCTTCGCAGGTACTCACCATTGAAAGCCAACAGCTTGTCGATGTCGAACTTGGCCGCACTCTTGCTGACGTTTTTGAGCTCAAAGCGCTTGGCCATCTCGTCTAGCGGAACGATTTCGCTGTCTCCACCAGGGTTCCAGCCGAGCAGGCCGAGGTAGTTGAGCAGCGCCTCTGGAACCACGCCCGCCTTGCGGAAGTCCATGACCTCAATGGGAGGCAGCTCCACATCCAGCGCAACCGCAATGGTCTTGGCCATGGCCACGCCATCTTGCTTCTTCTTCATGAACAGAGCCACGTCGCCTGCGTCCAAGCCCGTCTCTTCAGCAAGCCAGTCGTAGTCCTTGACTCCGCGAGCCTTCGCAGCGTCTCGAGCGGCTGCACGAGCCACCTTGGCCTTGTCGCGCTTGCTCATCTTGCCCCCACCCATGTTCATGATGAGCGGGAAGTGGCCGTAGGATGGAGACGCAATGCCTAGAGCCGTCTGAATCGCCATGTGCTTGGCGGTGTTCATCAAATGCTCTTGGCCGCGAAGAACCTGGGTAATCTTCATCAGGTGGTCGTCGATAACCACAGCGAAGTGGTAGGTCGGGAAGCCGTCTGCCTTGCGGATA
Organism: uncultured Pseudomonadota bacterium; assembly: GCA_913061235.1. Lineage (GTDB taxonomy): Bacteria > Myxococcota_A > UBA796 > UBA796 > CAJXTB01. The sequence goes on from CAJXTB010000003.1 coordinate 28,532, forward strand.
ACAAAGTCGTCAACGTCATTCTCGGACAGAGTCACCGCACCTAGAATGCTGTCATTGACGGTGCGTGCAATGCGCGGAACGTCAAGCCGAAGCACGGGTGCACGGCCATCTGCCTTGAACGCGGCAACTTCGTCCTCTGTGTAGGCACGGCGGCTGTAGTGAAACTCGCGTGGGTTTGGACTGGCGGCGCGCATGGCGCTCAGCTCGTCGCGGCTCTCCCACGCCTCATACGCAAGGTCCTTCTCCAACAACTGCTCAAAGAAACCGTTGTAGGTTTCCAGCCGCTCACTCTGAAAGAAGGGGCCAATACCGTCTACGTCTTCTTCTCCGGGGCCTTCGTCCCAGTCCAGGCCGAGCCAGCGAATGTCCGTCAGGATGCCGCGTGTGGATTCATCGGTGCTGCGCGCACGGTCGGTGTCTTCGATGCGCAAGACAAACTTGCCACCGGTATGACGAGCAAACATCCAACAATACAGTGCGGTACGAGCACCACCTACATGAAGGGAACCTGTTGGGGACGGGGCGAATCGGGTGCGGGAGATCATGATGTCCTCATCGGCTGACGGTCTGGCTGGCCGGCTAACCCAGACACCGCCTCTGTGGACCGCGCGTTAGCCCTACGGCCAAGAAACCGGAGCACGACAATGGCAATCCATCCCTGGCACGACCTTCCCAACAACCCTGACACGGCCCACGAGATGTTCAACTGCGTCATCGAGATTCCGCGCGGGTCCAAGGTCAAGTACGAGATGGACAAGCCCACCGGCATGCTGCGCGTAGACCGAATTCTGTACAGTTCGATGGTCTATCCAGCGAACTACGGCTTCATCCCACGCAGCTACTGCGACGACGGTGACCCTCTGGACGTACTTGTCCTAGGCCAAGAGTCCGTCGTTCCCATGTGCATCATGCGTGCACGGGCCATTGGCGTCATGCACATGCTCGACGAGGGCAAGGGAGACGACAAGATTATCGCCGTCCACGTAGACGACCCGGCGGTCAATACCTACCAAGACATCAGCGAGCTCCCCCCTCACCTTGCACGCGAGATCTCCAGCTTCTTCGAGAGCTACAAGCTCCTCGAAAACAAGACAGTCGAGGTCGACCCGTTGATCGGACGCGAAGCCGCCAACAAGTGCATCCAAGACAGCTTCAAGCTGTACCGCAAAGAAGAGTCACGACTGCGCGGTTGGTAGAGGTTGATTTGTTTGTTTGAAACAGGGCGTACCTGGAGGCGGAGTGCGCGGTCGTTGTTGGTCTCATCTGCCTCGGCCCCCAATTCCACGCCCCACCCCAACCGCGCCATAGGCTGGACCGTTGCTGTGCCATGTGTGCACACACCACCCGTGGGCAGACGTTCGGTGGAGCCCGCGTAAGTGACGAGCGTCTCGTCCGAGTCAGCCACCAAACACCGACGAGGCCCATACCGGCGGCACTTAATCCCAACAGTTGCAGGGATGCAGGGAAACGCCGAGAGTCGTCCGGTGGACGTCCCATGTGCCCGGTGAGGTGTCGTGTAGGCGGCGCCTCTGGCAGACTGCGCCCATGAAAACCACGCGACTCGCTCTGCACTGGCAAATCCTGATTGGACTCCTCATTGGAGCCGCGGTGGGATTGCTCTTCGGCACGACCATCGTCAGCCAGATTCCAGCTGACCTCTCCCCCACCCTACGTGGTCAAGCGGGTGCCGACCTCATTCATGACAGCTTCCTGTGGCGGCTGTTGGACCTCGGCGGAGACATCTTTCTCCAAGGCCTCAAGCTCATCATCGTCCCCCTGGTGACCAGCAGCATCGTGCTCGCAATCGCTGGGCTGGGAAAGGACGGCGGATTCGGCCGCTTGGGTCTCAAGACGCTCGGCTACTACGTCAGCACGTCTCTCGCCGCGATTCTCATTGGCTTGGCCCTCGTCAACGTGGTCCGCCCCGGTCAGTCCGGCGGGCGCGGCATCCTGGAGGGACAGGACCTTAGTGCCTTCTCCGCAGAACAAGCCGAAGTTGCGGGTCGAACTGCCGGAAAATCCAGTGCGGACTTCTTGGACGTGTTTCGCGCAATGGTCCCAGAGAACCTCTTCGAAGCCGCCACAAACAACGGCAAGCTGCTCGGGCTCATTGTCATTGCCATGATGATTGGCTTCTTTCTTCACCGTCTGGACACCCCCGTGCGCGAGACCATGCACCGGTTCTTCCAGGGGGTGTACGACCTGACCATGCACGTCACAGACTTCGTCTTGATGCTCGCTCCCATCGGTGTGGGCCTGCTCATTGCAGCGACAGTCAGCGAGCAGTGGGCAAAGCTGCGCCCGGACGGACGCTTCACCGAGCTGGTCACCGGTGTTGGCTGGTTCGCCGGCACAGCGCTCATTGCACTGATGATTCACATTCTCGTGGTCATGCCCATTGTGCTCATCGTGTTCGCTCGCGTGAACCCCATCAAGCACTTCAAGGCCATGGCTCCAGCCATGCTGACGGCGTTCTCCACGGCATCGTCGTCTGCGACCCTTCCCGTGACCATCGACTGTGTGCGCGACCGCGCGGGCGTCTCACAGAAGACCGCATCCTTCACCCTACCGCTGGGTGCGACGGTCAACATGGACGGCACAGCGCTGTACGAGTGCGTCGCGGCCATGTTCATCTGCCAGGCGTTCGGCATTGAGCTGGCCTTGTCCCAGCAGTTCCTCATTGTGCTCGTAGCGTTGATGACCAGCATCGGCGTTGCCGGCGTTCCGAGTGCATCGTTGGTGGCTATCGCCATCATTCTGCAAGCCGTGCAAGAGCAACTGCCCGAAGCCGCACCCGCGCTCATTGGCGGCATGGCCCTGTTGTTCGTGTTCGACCGACCCCTCGACATGGTCCGCACCATGGTCAACATCTTCAGCGACAGCGTCGGGGCCGTGGTGATTGCGAAGAGTGAGGGTGAATCGCCGCTGAGTAGCTGATCCGTAGTGGAGTTCTTGGAAACCACGGATGTCAGAGGTCAGAAATCAGAAGTCAGAGCTCGGCCGCCAGCGGCCTCTCCGGTCTGGAGTTCGTCGGGTCGACCTGACGCTTGGGCGTTCCTTCCATCACCGTCAACCAATTACGCCAAAGATTGCCGGCGCCGGAGGCGTCTGCTCTGACGTCTGAAATCTGTCTTCTGAACTCCAGCATCACCAAGAACTGCGCAAGGCCGATTGACGTCTAACGGCTGGCTTCGACCTCTGAGATCAGCCAGCGAAACGCCTCTTCCGCGTCCTTGTCCACAAACGAAAAGCCATGTTCCAGCAGCTTCGTGGGACGCGTACGAATGCTCGCGATGAGCAGGCTATCCGCGAGCTCTCCCAGGGCTCCACGCAGCGCCCAGCGCGGAGCATGGGTGATGACCGGCTTGCCCGTGGCGCGACCCAGCGCCCTGAGCCAGTCGATGTTGCGTGTTGGCTCTGGAATGGTGCCGTTGAAGCTACCAAAAGCGGTGTCGTCGTCTATGAGCAAGCGGAAGGCTGCCGACGTGTCGCGAATGGTGGTCCAAGGTGTGAACTGACGCCCGTGACCGAGCCAGCCGCCCATACCAATGCGAAACGGCTTGAGCATCAGCGGGAACACGCCGCCAGTCGGACTCAGCACGATGGACAAGCGAAGGACAGCAGTGCGCGACGAGATGACACGCTTGGCTGCCAACTGCGCCTGTTCCCAGGCATCTGCCAGCTCTGGAAGGAACCCGTCTCCGGCACCCGTGGACTCGTCCACCCAGGCTTCGCCCTGGTCGCCAAATAAACCAATGCTACCCACACCAATAAATGCCTTTGGAGGGGCATCAAGGCGACCGAGTGAGCGAAGCAGGACGCCAGTGGCATCCACACGGCTCTCCCACAGCTTGCGACGTCGAACCGTGGTCCATGGGCGTGCAGCAATCGGCTCGCCGGCCAGGTTCACTATGGCGTCCAACCCTTCCATCCGGTCGAGGTCGTGAATGCCCTTGTTGGCGTCCCAACGGATAAACTCGGGGGTCTTCGGCCGTTGTCTGGACACGATCAGCACGTCGTCCCCGCGCTCGCGCAGTTCACGCGCAAGCCAGGTTCCAATCATGCCGGTTCCGCCGGTAATTGCGACGCGCACCTGTGTCCTTGAGTCCGAGTTGGCCAGCACCCGTACCGCGCCACGCAAGGCGGTCAAGACCTGACGACAGCAACATCGCGGATCTGGCCCATTCTTCGACGCATTCGGCCCTGCCTGATAGGCCAGCCGTCTTTGTTAGGAGCACTATGAGTACCGAAGAAACCAAAGAAGACGCGGCCACCGAACCATCGGCCAACTCCCACCTCTCGGGCAGACGATTCGCGGATTTTCCGCTGTCCGCGGAGATCCTCAAGGGCATTCTCGACTACGGATTCGAGTTCGCCACGCCGGTTCAGGCGCAAACCCTAGAGCCCGGCCTCGCTGGCAAGGACCTCCTCGTCCGCGCCAAGACCGGCACCGGCAAGACCGTCGCCTTTGGCATCCCCGTCATTGAGCGCTGCGAAGACAACGCCGGCTACCCACAAGTGGTCATCTTGGCCCCAGTCCGTGAGCTCGCACAACAGATCGCGGAAGAGCTTGCAGCAATCGCTGTCCACCGTGACCTAAACTTCGCTGTCCTTGTTGGCGGCGTGGCCATCGGACCGCAGGAAAAGGCACTGGAGAACGGAGCTGAGATCATCGTCGGCACTCCTGGCCGCCTGCTCGACCACATCCGCCGCGGCAACTTGGACCTGTCCAAGACTCTCGCTGCCTGTCTGGACGAAGCAGACGAGATGTTCTCCATGGGCTTCTACCAAGACGTCTGTAAGATCTTGGACGCCTGCAGCGAAGACCGTCAGATTCTGCTGTTCAGCGCCACTATGGACCGCGAGACGCAGAAGCTCATCCAGCGCTACACCACAGACGCTGAAGAAATCTACCTGTCGACAGACGGCGACCATGTCGAAGGTATCGAACACATCCTGTACGAGACCAGCCCGAGCTTTCACAAGGCCCGCGCCCTGCTGTACTTGCTGGACATGGAAGACCCCGACAACGCAATCATCTTCTGCAATACCCGCGAAGACACAGCGACTGTCGCATCCTACCTGGACCGCCAGGGTCTAGACGTGCAGCTGCTCAGCGGCGAGCTTCCCCAGGGCCAGCGCACCAAGGTCATGGCCAAGGTCAAGGCCGGCGAAGTGCGCTTCTTGGTCGCCACTGACGTTGCCGCACGCGGTATCGACATCAGCAACCTGACTCACGTCGTCAACTATTCACTGCCGCAGGATCCGTCGGTATACATGCATCGCATCGGTCGTACCGGACGTATCGGCAACAAGGGAATCGCTATCAGCTTGGCTGGTGGACCCGACTTGGCTACGCGGAACACCCTGCAGAAGCAGCACGAAATCAAGTTCGAAGTCCGCGAGCTGCCGAGCGAAGAGGTCGCCGTACGCAACCGCGTCGAACGCCAAGCCAAGCAGATTCGTGCAGCCATGGGCACCATGGTGTTTGAGGCCTACCTGCCAACGGTTCGTGAGCTCAAGACCATGAAGGGCGGAGACGCTCTGTTGGCCGCTGCTCTTCGTGCCTTCTTCCAGTGGGACCGTGAACGCCGCGCCGTCGCTGGTGGCGTCGACTCATTGAGCGCCATCTCGAACAAGCGACGCGACGACCGCGAACGCAAAGCCGAACGCAACGACCGTGGACCTCGCAGCGGAGGCCGCGACAGCCGTCGTGGACGCGACAGTGATGGTGACTCGGGCCGTGGCCGCTCGCGCAACGACCGCAAGCCGCGCACAGAAGCGAAAATCGCTGACGCCGACTTGGATGCCTTGCTCTCGTCAGACGCTCCGTCGTCCGACGCTGCACCGGCAGAAGGGTCCGCCAAGCCAAAGCGTCGCCGTCGTCGCAAGAAGAAGCCAGGTGCATCCGAGGCCGGCGCACCGCCAGCGTCCAAGGTCGACGACATGGACTTCGACTCACTACTGTCGGCAGACTGAGTCATGGTTGGACACGCACAATGGTCAGCGCTTGCTACAGCCTTAGCTGGGGCAAACCGTGTCTTGTTGACGGGGCCGGTCGGCCCTGACGGAGACAGTCTCGGTGCGTGTCTCGCCCTTCAGAGCGTTCTCGCCCGCGACGGCGTGATGTCCGACGTAGCTGGCCTGCCCGGCTACCGATTCGACTTCATGCCGGGTGCAGACGCCATCCTGGACGACAACGATGTCCGCCCTGTCTACGACGCTGTGGTCGTGCTGGACGGCGACCGACACCGGCTCTCTCCAACTGTTGAAGCGGCCTTCTCCGCGGCCACCGTTCGCGGCATTATCGACCACCACTCGTCCACCAAGCTCGACGGCTACACCCATGCGTGGGTCGAAGGCACAGCCACAAGCACCTGCGAGATGCTGTACGCCGCCTGGTTGGCCTGCGACATCGCTCTAGACCCCACTGTAGCCGAACTCTTGTACGTCGGAGCCATCTTCGACACCGGTGGGTTCCGCTACAGCAACACCACGCCCGACACCCATCTGATGGCCGCTGCCCTACTCAAGCAAGGCATCGACCACGCGGCGCTCAACGCGCGGGTCCTCATGAGTCGCCGCGAGACAGCGCTGCGCGTTGCCGGCGAGATCATGCGGTACGCCACGCTTCACCTGGATGACCAATTGCTCGTGGGAGACGTCAGCAACGCCCTCGCCAAGCAGTTTGGTGTGGTCTCCGGAGACACCGAGGGTGTGGTCGACTCCTTGGTCTATGTGCAAGGCGTCGAAGTCTCAGCACTTCTCAACGAGCGCGACAGCGGCGAGGTCAAGATCAGCCTGCGCAGCAAGGGAGCGGTCAACGTCGCCCGCGTCGCGCAAGCGCTCTCCCCTGGTGGGGGTGGCCATGCAAAGGCCGCAGGGGCCAGCCTACAGACAGATCTAGCTAGTGCGAAGCGAGCGGTGATTGAACACGTCTCGCAGGCACTTGCAGCGCTTCAGCCCGCCGAGGCTCTGGCCAAGTAAGCTCGGCTTTGCAACAGACCTGGGATGCTTCGCTGAGTCTCTGCTCAACGAAGCATGCCAGCCGTCGACAGGCAGTGAAGCCACCGCGACCCTACAGGCCGGTGTGGCCGTCTGGAATCTGAAGCTCTTGCTCTTCGATGGCCTTGGTGACGTAGTCGAAGGCGTCATCAATCGAGTCTGTGCGGAAGAACAAGTTGATGTCGTCATGGGAGATGGTGCCGAAGTCGGCCATGGCCTCGACATTGAAGACCTTGTCCCAGTACTCGGTTCCGTAAAGGACAACCGGCATGGGCTTCTTGATCTTCTTGGTCTGCATGAGTGTCAACGACTCAAACAGTTCGTCCATGGTGCCGAAGCCGCCGGGACACACGATGAGTGCCTTGCACAAGTACAAGAACCACAACTTCCGAGTGAAGAAGTAATGGAACTCAAACGCCAGCTCTGGGGTGACCCAGTCGTTCACACCAGCTTCGAAGGGCAGGCTAATGCCGAGCCCAACAGACTTGCCGCCAGGAACATCAGCGGCGCCGCGGTTGGCAGCTTCCATAATGCCCGGTCCACCACCTGACGTGATGTAGTAGCTGCGCTTGCCTTCACGCTCAATCGACCACTCGGTCAACCGGCGAGCCAGCTCGCGGGTGCCTTCGTAGTAATGACCGAGCTCAACGGCGCGCTCGGCCTTCTTGAGCTGCGCGTCGTAGTCTTCGGGGCGGTCGGTCATGGCCTTGAGCTCTGCCACGCGTGCCGCAGAATCTTCCGGCGAGTTGATGCGAGCGGAGCCGAACATCACAATCGTGTTCTTGACGCCGTGCTCACGAAGGCGTTGCCGGGTCTCTTCGTACTCACACAAAATGCGGATGTGGCGCGCAGCTGGTGAGGAGAGAAAGTCTTGGTTCTTGTACGCCTTTTCAGGGTGCAGTGGCATTGCTATAGTTCCATGGATGCTGTTTTAAACGGGGTAACGCCACGTCGTATCACACACTGCAGCACTCGGTCTCAGTCCGAAACACGGAATGACCGAATGGCCCGTGAGCACGACGAGATGCGACGTCTATAGGGTCGGAAGAGCGGCCAGCAGTGGCTCGGTCAGTTGAACGCGAAGTTGAATGAACCCCTCGTTCGTGCGCGGGTCTTCGTACCGAACACCGGTCTCAGTAAACCCGGCATCTGCATACACCTTACGTGCCCGACGGTTGTCGTCTGCCACCATCAACGTGACACCCATCAATGCACGTTCACGCAGGTGGTCCAAGACCTCCAGCAGAAAGCGCTGACCCAATCCTTGGCCGCGAAATCCGGGCAAAATACCCATCGACAGCAGGTTGGCGTCTCCGGGTCGTGCCCAACAGCGCATGAACACGCAGGTGCCGATGACACCCGAGTCGACGGTCAAGGTGTAGACATGACCGCTCTGAAGGAAGGCGGCAGCAGTGTAATGGGAGAATGTCGGCTCGGAGAAGGTCTGCAGATCAATGTCGATCAACGTGCGAACAGCTCCCTGCGTCATGGCGTTCACTTCGTCTACACGAATGACGACGGGAGACAGCGGGGACTCGTCATTCGCAGCACCTGTCTGAACCATTCATCCTCCGATACCCCCCCGGTAAAGAGTCCAGGGACTCCTGTCAACGTGCGTAATCCGCTACGCACCGGCAATAGCAGGGATGACCAACCGAGATGTGGCAGGCGGAACAGGCCGGTTAGGACGGCAGCACACTAGGAGACTCCGTGACGCATTCCCCGGATTTCGCAGCGAATCGACAACGCCTACTTGCCCAAATGGCACCGGATGAAGCGGTGATTCTCTTTGCGAGTCCCCACCACATCCGCAACGGAGATGCCGAGTACCGCTACCGGCCAAGCTCGGACGTCTACTGGCTGACTGGATGGACACAGCCGGAGATGGTTCTTTTCCTTCGTCCAGGCGAGTCCACTCTGACGTTGTTCGTCCAAGCGAAAGATGAGGAACGTGAGATCTGGACCGGCTACCGCCCAGGTCCCGAAGGCGCCAAGGCAGACTTCGGCGCCGACGAAGCCTTCACGATCGACGACCTAGCCAAGGAACTGCCCCGCCTGCTTCACGGCGTGACCACACTGCACCACGCCTTCGCCGAGAGCCCCGAACACGACGCGGTTCTGCTGGGCGCCATCCGCAAGGCCGCACGCACCGCGCGAAAGAACGGCATGAGTGTGCCCGAGACCTTCCACGCCCCTTCCAAGCTGCTCCACGAAGTCCGCCTCATCAAGTCAAAGGCTGAGATTGCCCTGATGCGCAAGGCAGCAGCCATCACCGCCGAAGCCCACATCGAGTCCATGCGCATGGCCGCCCCCGGCGTCAACGAACACGCCATTGACGCGTTCATCGACTACACCTTCCGTAAGAACGGCGGCGTGGGCGCTGGATACACCAACATTGTTGCCGGTGGAAAAGGGGCAACGTGCCTTCACTACATCGAGAATGACAAGCCCCTCGAAGATGGCGACCTACTGCTCATCGACGCGGGCTGTGAGTACGCCTACTACACCGCGGACGTCACCCGAACCTTCCCGGTCTCTGGCACGTTCTCGAAGGCACAGCGGGAGGTGTACGAGTGGGTACTCAAGGCCCAAGAGGCCGCCATTGACGCTGCCCGCCCAGGACGCCCGTACACGGACATGCACGACGCCGCGGTGCGGATTCTGACCGAGGGCATGATTGCTCTAGGACTTCTCGAAGGCGACGTTGACGAACTCATCTCTGAGGAGACGTACAAGAAGTACTACATGCACGGCACCGGCCACTGGTTGGGTATGGATGTGCACGATGTGGGTGTCTACGCGCGCGGCGGTGACAGCCGTCCCCTCGCCCCTGGCATGGTCGTGACGGTTGAGCCAGGCTTGTACATCCAAGCCAATGATGAAGACGCCCCCGAGCACCTGCGCGGTATCGGAGTTCGCATCGAAGACGACATCTTGGTGACGGACGGCGAGCCAGACAACCTGACCATCGCGATTCCCAAGTCTGTCGAGGCCGTACAGGCGCTGTGCCAACAGAGCTTCGCGACCACCTAGCGTGCTCTACAAGTCGGCGTCTGTCGGGCGATTCAAGTAAGGATTCGCTTGGTCAGGCGCTTCTTTGTAGCGCAACCACCCAAGAGTACCCACGAGCACAGCACTGATGAGAGCTCCGGACCCTTCGCGGACGAGCTCGCTGTCAATCCAGCGTGCCCCCAGTGCGTCGGCACCGGCGATGCAGTGCACAACACCGACGCCAAGACCGAGCAACGCAAACCCTGCAGCGTGCTTCCACCACAGGCGCTTGGCAATCCCAAGCCCACCGATGACAGCGGCGAGACCGTAAAACAGCATCCATCGGAGTGGGTCGGGGTCGTTGTATTGAACGGCAGCGGCCAGTCCCATCAGGACAAGCACAATGGCCCCCATGACGCGTGTCATGAGCGCTCGGGTAGGCGCGCGTTCAAGAACTCGGCCAGCGCCTCAGAGGACGCAACGACAACGTGGGCACCGCTTGCATCTCCATAGCCGTAGCTCACACCCACCGTGGCCACACCAGCAGCCGCTCCACCGTCTACATCGGCCACGCTGTCTCCGACCATCACGGCATGCTCCGCGGCGACGCCAACCCGCTTGAGTGCCTCTAAGATGGGCTTAGCGTGCGGCTTCTTCACCTTGAAGGTGTCTCCGCCTACGAGCGTGTCCAACAGAACACCCATGCCGAGCTGGGTGACAAGCTCCACAGCAGGCTCTTCGGGCTTGTTGGTACACACTGCTACCTTCACGCCATGGCGGCGCAGGTTGGTCAACAGACGAACAATGCCGGGGTAGGGCCGGGTTTCATTCGACAATCGCGCCCGGTACGCCGCACGAAAGGCCGGGTAGACATCGTGTTCAACCACAATGCCCTGGCTCTCCAGCGCATGCTCCAGCATGTATGAGGCACCGTGGCCAATCCAGTGTTTGACCTCATCAATGGACACCGGCTTGCCGCCATTGGCGACCAGCACGGTATTCACTGCGCTCGCAAGGTCCGGCGAGCTGTCAACAAGGGTGCCATCGAGGTCGAAGACCACCGCTGCGAGTGTCGCCGGAAGACTCATCTACTTACGCGCCCATCGCTACGAACTGGATGTTCATGGCAACGTTGTCCTGAATCAGGTCATCTGCGCGGCCAGGGTACGCAATCTTGAAGTCTTGGCGGTTGATGACGAACTCTGTGGCTGCCTTCACGCCGCCGTCAGCCATCTCGATGTTGGCTGGGAAAACGACCTGCTTGGTTTCGCCGTGGATGGTCAGGTTGCCCGTGACGGTGTGGGTGAAGCCTTCCGAGTCAGAGCCGGCAACAATGCCAGTCGACGCGAACTCGCTGGTCGGGAACTGCTCCACGTGGAAGAAGTCTTCGTTCTTGAGGTGCTCGGTAAGGCGCTCGTCATCGGCCACAACCGAGGCCATCTGAGCCACGAAGTGAACACCAGTCACGGTGTCTCCGTCGACCATGACTTCGCCGGTGAACTCGTTGAACTGCAACGAATGCTGGGCTGTGACCTTGGCGCCAATCATGCTGAGCTTGGACTGTGCGACGTCGACCGTCAGGGTCTTGGCTTCAGCGCTCGGGGCTGCGACGGTTTCGGTGGGTTCAGCAGCTTCGCTCACGGTTGCCGCAACGCGGCCTTCACCAACGTCAGCAGCGCAGGCGGAAAGGACCAGGGAAAGGGCGATGAGGGTACGAAAGGACATAGACACTCCAAGTTTTTTGCAGTCGGCGGTATACCCATCGGTTTTCGACGCGCGCCAGGGATGACGCGTTTTGACAGACGGGCGTCGTCGATTAAGCAAAGCGCCGCTTGAATTTGGAGTCCATCGTGCTCACCGTACGCAAAGCTCGTCCCGACGAGATGCATACCTGCTTCGCCCTGCGCTACGAGGTCTTTGTGCTGGGCCAAGGCGTGCCACCGCAGCTTGAAGTCGACGGCCACGACGCGACCTGCGTTCACATCTTGGCGTTGTGGAAAGACCAAGCCGTTGGCACGGCCCGCCTTCGAACCACGCCAGAGGGTGTCACGAAGGCAGAGCGCGTAGGCGTTCGTGGGGGCTTCCAAGGCAGAGGAATCGGAGCCGCACTGATGACGTTGCTCGAAGACATTGCCCGCGAACGCGGAGACACAACAATGCGCTTGAACGCCCAAGAGCGCGTGGTTCCGTTCTACGAGACCCTTGGGTACATCAGCTACGGCGACCCCTTCATGGAAGCCTGCATCCGCCATGTGCGAATGAAGAAGGCACTAGACGAGTCGGCACAAAAATAGGTCGGGCGCAGCAAACCGCGACAGCCAGTCCCTCCGGATGTTCGTTACTCTGAAGACATGCGCATCTCGTCCCACGTAGCGGTCGTCCCTTGGCAGCTAGCCTTCATTGCGATGACCCTCGCCGGTGCCACGCTCTCTGGCTTAGGCCCACGCATCTGGCTGTTTGCAGCTGCACTCATCCTAGGCACGGTGGCCCATGTGAAGTGGCAGCAGAAGCGCGGCTGTCCCCCACTCACCCTGCCCGACATTCGACGCACAACGCTCATTTCTGTCGTTGTCTTCGCGGTCACTGCCGGTGTGCTCTCCGTCAGCACATCCACCGCCCCCATCACCGAGCGGGTCATTGTAGCCGTGGGCTCAGCCCTCATTGCGGGCTTCGCTACCGGTGTGCTGACACTGTGCGGCTTGTCGCTAGGGACAGGCTCCGAGCAGCCCGTCACCACCATTCTACCGGACCCCGCGCATCCGGGCCGTGCAAGACGACCCGCTAGTCGTCCTAGGCGCCAGCCAGGCCAGCGTTGAGGCCAGCAGCCCCCTGCATCAGCGCCTCAGCAATGTCGACAACCCCGCGTTGGTCCAGTTCTTCGAGGGCACCGCCTCGAGCCCACTGGTTGAACGCGCCCATGGACGGACCGCACCAGATCTGGTAGTCTCGTGCCCGAGCAGGTTCGCCCATTCGCGCCCACCGGCTTGTGTTTCCGAGGTACCACCGAAAGACCAACGCCATCTTGTGGCGGGCATCGGTTTTAGCCCGAGCGACCTGTTCGGCATCACGGCTCGTCCAATACGACTCGGTGTCCGCCCACACATCCGCGATGGGACGGGCGAAGATCTGCTTCTCAATGCGGGCCTTTTCCTTGTCCGGCAGCGCGTCCAGAGACGGGTAACTACGGTACAACTCGTACAAGCGCTGGGCGCGTGCCGCGTACATCGAGCCGCGCGACAACACCTGTACCTTGGCACCCATCTCAAACATGTCCGGCGCTGGCCCCGAGGCCACGTCTGTGCTCGCGGCGTCTGCCAGCATCCGCTTGACCGCTGCCGATGTACCGGCTTCCAAGCTCGCTTGGTTGATAGAGCCGGTCAACACGTAGTCGGCTCCCATAGCGAAGGCGCCAACCACAGCGGACGGCGTACCGATTCCGCCCGCAGCTCCCACAAATGGAGCCTGAGCGTAGCCGAGTTCTTGAGCGATACGGTCCCGTAGCTGGCGAATAGCCGGGAGAATAACCATGAGCGGGCGATGGTCCGTGTGTCCCCCGCTGTCTGCTTCAGCCGTAATGGCGGTCGCGACTGGCATGGACTTGGCCCACTCGGCTTGCTCAGCCGTGAGCGTGCCCGCGGTGACAAGCTCAGCGAGCATCTCGGCGCTCGGTGGACGCAAGAAGGGCTCGGCTACCTCGACACGGCTGACCTTCGCAAAGACGTGGTTACCACCGGTGATCTGGCCGTCTTTCCCCGCAGCGAGGTTTGCAAATCGAAAGCGGACAATGGCAGGTGTCAAGCGGACATAGGCCGATGCACTGACCCGTGTGACGCCGTGCTTGAGGTACAGGTCAACGGTCGCTTCTTCGACGGCGGGCTCAACCGGATTGTGAAGGAGGTTGACGCCCCAGTTCTCACCGTCCACGCGCCCTTTGATGTCGCGTAGAGCAGACTCAACAGCGGCGACGGGCACACCACCGGACCCGTAGAAGGCCAACAAGCCCGCGCGCTGCATGTTCACGACCATGTCCGCCGACGCGATTCCGCCGGCCATTGCCCCCGCAACGTAGGCGTATCGGACCCCATGAGCACGGCAGAAGTCGGCGTTGCCGAGTCCAGCCGGTCCATGAACAACGCCGCCGAGTCCATGCAGAGGCTCATCGACAACGAGTGTCTCGCCCCAGCGAACCTCCAGCCGAGCGCCATCCGCTGAGTACCTGGCTGCAACCGACAGCTCACCGTCCGACAACACCACTTCGCGGTGGCCATCACGCAGGACGTCGACCAGCAGCGACCGGCCCACGTGGTCGAAGCTCGCCTCTAGGCCCCCTCCGTCTTGCTCGGAGACGTGTGCACGCCCAGTGACGTCGACCCAGTTCGTGTGCGCAGCGCCGTAGGCTGACAGATGTTGTGCGACGTCCATTATTGGACCTCCAGAGAGATTTCAGAGATTCGAAGTGCCGTCCCTCTGGACGACGGAGATGCAATGTCCGCTTCGTAGCGCGCTGAGTACGACACCAACGCATGCGTTCGCGTATCCAAGCGTAGGCTTGCCCCACCGGACAGACGAGTGGTCTGAAAGTGGCCTTCCGACGGTGGTGGAGAGCCTTCGAGCGTCATGTGCTCACGAACCAGAGCGGTTCCAGACTCCACGCCGTCGAAGGTCCACTCGGAGGTTGTCGTAGCACTGGTCTTCGGGGTGACCTCACGCGAGGACTGCCAGGACCACCCAGCACCGCGTCTCTTCTTGCCTTGGGGCGCATGGGTAAAGCCAACGACCCAGGTGTACACCCGGTCATCGCGCGTCCATGGGATTGGGGCATTGGTCTGGGGCGCACTGGCCCGCCGCAGACCTCCACGTCCACCACGCGCCCAGCGGTCACGCGGTCCGGGAGCAGCCTCTTCGACCTCCTCTTCCGGCCCAGGAATACCGAGATGGGCCACTCGAACGTCTCCGTCTCTACCTACGAAGACCTCGCGCGGCTGTGACGGTCCAAGAGCGAGCAGGGCCTCGGTCAGCGGCGCACCGCTCCCCATCTCCCAGGTGTAAGTCCCAGCGAGGTCCGAGTAGGAAAGGTCCCATTTGATGACCTCTTCTCGCCATGCCACGTCGTCTACTCCCACGACTCCCGGCTGGGTCACACGCCACAACTGCTGAACATTGAGCGTCACTTCTTCCACACCCAGCGGGGTCCGTGTTGTGGTCTGACGAAGCTCCGTCACAATGATCACGCCATCATCTTGCAAGGTCCAGCCTAGCTCTGCTGTGGGACCGCAGGCGGCCAGCGCAACGCAAGCGACGAGAGCACGAGTCATTATTGTGCTTCCAGATCTATGGATTGAAGGTCGAACACCCCGTCCGTCACGTCAATGTCGACCTCATCAATTGCGGCTCGCCGCTCCACTTCAAACACGCCCGGAATCGCCGAGACCGTACCCGCGAAGCTGTAGTCAAAGCCAGACAGCTGGGTCCCAGGAGAGAAGTTGGTGGCGGCGCCAGACGCCGAGGTCGACGACACATCGAGTGCGAAGGACATCGAACGTAGGTAAGCGCCACGGTCTTCAGGGTCGTCCTCATGAAAGCGGAAGTCCACCGCTGACCAGCCAATAGGGCCGTCGAACGCCAGATCGATTGTTCGCTCGGACAGGTCCGGTGCGGCCTGCTCACCGGGGCTACCCGCGGTTCCGGAATACTCGAAGACCTGACCATGGCTCACGGTTTCGCTCACCGCGTCTCCCCCAGCAGAGATGACCTGCACGCCAACGGTCATTGCGACACGCGCCTGTTCGATGACCGCGTCGATGCACTGCCGCTCGTCTTCCAAGCTATTACCCGCCTCAAACGCCACCTCAACAGGCACAGTCACCGTCATGCCGTCTACAGACGGCTCACCGAGCACCACTGCAATGCGTCGTGGATGCCAGCCGTAGGCCGGGTCATAGCAAGAAGGGCCGTCCGCAAGGGGCTCGTCGGTGTCTACGGTCAGTCCGTGAATGAGCGCAATGACGTCGCCTTTCGGCTTGCGGGACAGCTCGATCTCGATGGAGGTCGTCTCGCCATCCGCGTCTGCCACAACGTCGACAGTCCCCGTTCCAGAGGCGACCTTGCTTCCGGAGCCTCGACCGGTCCGAATCTCGACAAATGCCGTATCGTTGAACGGAAACTCGTCACATGGCAGTGCAGATTCCGTCTCATCCGGGTCACACTCTGCGGAGAGATCCGGCGGTGCCCCAGTTGCGCTGAGCGTAGTGCTCGTACCACCTACGACGACGATATCCACGGCATCGTCGCCTACTTGAAGCTCTGCGTAGGACAGACGATGGTTGAACAAGTCCCACTCAAAGCCCACCCCTTCGACCCACTGAACGGACTCGGACGAGCCACAGGCCGACAACAGGCAGCAAGCGAGCAGAGAAGACGACAAGGTAGAAGCACGCATCAGGAAATCCTCGATAGTACGAGTTCAGCGTTCAGGATGGCGGCACCCGCAGCACCACGCACCGTGTTGTGACACAGCGCAAACATCTTCAGTCCCATCACCGGACAGGCCTCAATTCTTCCCACCGTCACCGCCATGCCATTGCCAGCATTGGCGTCAAGCTTGGGGGATGGACGGTCACGCTCACCAGCCACATGGATGAGCGGACGCGGAACACCAGGCAGATTGAGCCCCGGGTCATAGGTGCGCAGTAGCTCCTCACAGTCGGCCGGCGACAGCGCGTCCCGGGTCTTGAACTGAAGTGCCACCAAGTGGCCATCTGCGACCGCCACTCGAACACACCGCGCGCTGATGGCGAAGTCGGCATTCTGGACGTGGTCCCCGGCAAGGGTGCCCAAGATCTTCAGGGGCTCCTCGGCCACCTTCTCCTCTTCATCACCACCGTGTGGATGGACATTGCCAATCATGTCCCACGCGGATTCACCGGGGTAGCCGGCACCACTCACGGCCTGGTACGACGACAAACACACCGCTTCGAGCCCTACATGACGCAGAATCGGGGCCAACGCGATGACTGCCGGCATGGACGTGCAGTTCGGATTGGTCAGCAACATGCCGGACTCGGGCTGTACGTCACACAGGGCCAAGTGGTCTGCATTGACCTCTGGAATGATGAGCGGGACGTCGCGGTCCATCCGGTGGGCAGACGCGTTGGAGACGACGTGAACACCGCGCGCTGCAAGCTGCCGCTCAATCGCGCGGGCTGCACCACCCGGCAGAGCGGACAGCGCAATGGCTCCAGCCCCAACGGCACTAGCGACGGCGTCTGTCTCACAGGGAATGACCCGTACATCACCCAGGCCCGCGTGACGGTCCCCTGGAAGATGCCAGCGACAGGCGTCTGCATACCGCTTGCCCGCTGACCGCTCGGATGCAGCCAATGCCACAACCTCAAGCGATGAATGTCCATGTAGAAGCTGCGCCATACGCTGCCCCACCATGCCCGTTGCTCCGAGCAGCACTACCGGCGTCTTTACCATCTCGCCTCCGCGAGCGCCCTAACCGACAATGCCCTTGGTCTGCCCCTTTGGAATAACGGGACCCGCTTTGCCGTATGCTGAGAGCACGCGCCATCCGGAGAGGTCATGACCCAGAACATCCTCCTCATCGTCACTATTCTGGCCCTTGGCCTGCTCGTCCTGCGCATCTTCGTCTACCCATTTGCCCAAGCGATGGGCCTCGCGCCCAAGCCCGCAGCAAAGTCGTACGAGGACCGCGTCGAGGACATCGACAACGCCGCCGCACGCTCGTCCCGCATGATGCAGCAGATCGATGAGCAAGAGCCCGCGGTGTTCCTAGGGGGCCAAGTAGCATTCGGCCCCACGTCCGAGGTGGAGCCACCCACAATCGAGGGCGGCGAGCACACCCTTCGCATGTCGAGCGACACCGCCGAGGAATGACGGATGAGGGTTGGTGGGATGTCGGGGATAATTTCGAACCGACACGTCCGAAATCCGGGCTACAGTGCCCGCATCTTCACATGCGCGGCACGCACTGGACTTCAAAAATGACACTGACAGATCCCCGTCTTCTAACTGCTCTCTCCATGGCATTGGCCACTGGCCTCTCCCTCACGGCGTGTGACCCCACCACTCCAACCGGTCCCATCGATCCAGACACGGACGCGGACTCCGACATGGACTCGGACACCGAAATGGACTCGGACACCGACAGCTCAACGACGGCGATGGACTTCAACCTCGACCAGATCTGTGCGAGCGACCAGTGGCTTGAGTTCGTGCAGCTCGCCAGCCCCGTCGACTCACTGCACCTTCGTTCGACCGAAAACTATGGCGAGAGCGGTGTCACGAGCGACGTCTGGTCCAGCGGAACAGCCTGTGCCACAGCGACCGATTCACAAGCATGCCTTGCCGAGCTCGACCTCACCTGGCCCGAGAGCTCAGGCTGGGGCTATTGCGGCCAAGGCTGCACAGACAGCGGCCTAGTGACCACATCCGGCGATGATGTCGCGCTCTACGACAGCACCGCCGAGGTCAACGCACTGTTCGGCAGCATCGACACCCCCGCTGACGCGCTGTTCCTTGCGGTCACTCAGGAGTACCAGCCCGACTGCTACTCTGTGGTCTTCACACCCGAGAGCAAGTGGCGCATGACCGCGACCATCCTGATCTCAGACTGTGAGTGGACCGAAGAAGTCCGCGACATCGAAATTTCCATGACCGGTGAGACCACCGTTCTCGAAGTGCTTGAGGTCATCAGTGACGGAAGCTGCGCAGGACGCCTGCCTGACGGAATCGCAGCCATCGGAACCGTCTGCGGAGACGCTGTCGCGCGGCATCTCGCTCATCTAGCCTGGCTCGAAGGTGCTGCTGTTGTCGCGTTTGAGCGCCTCGCAGTAGACCTACAACGCCTTGGCGCTCCCGCACAGCTCGTTGAGCGCGCACTCGCCGCTGCCCAAGACGAAGTCGACCACGCCTCACGCATGGGAGCCCTCGCCGCGACCTACGGGGTCGCCGTTCCTTCAGTAGACGTCGCCCCCCATCAGGAACGTTCACTGTTCGAAGTGGCGCTGGAGAACGCCGTCGAAGGCTGTGTGCGGGAAACCTACGGCGTCGTGGATGCCCTGTACCGCTCCAAGCAAGCGCCGAGCGCCGAGATTCGCGCGTTGTTCGAGAGAATTGCAGCGGATGAGACCCGGCATTCAGCGCTGTCCTTCGACATCGCCGCCTGGGCAAACCCGCTCTTGTCTCCAACAGACGCGCTGACCATTGCCACCGCCGCACACGCCGCACATCATGCCCTCAAGTCCGAGCTTCAGGGCGAACGTCCAGACGTGGTGCAGCATCAGCTCGGCGCGCCTTCAGCAGCGGCTGCTGTGGCCATGGCAGACACGCTTCGAGTGCAGCTCGCAGCGTAGTGGCGGCCTTCCACGCCGTGCTACTGCGTAGCACAGCTTACCCGCACACCCGCTGACTGACGATGACGGACGCCCCTCTTGGGACGGTGACACGACGTCGGACGGCTGGTTCGCGCGCACACACAGCGCCCCCTACTCACCCGTGCAGCGCCACGGGACCTAGGAGACGTGCGCGTTGTCTTAGGTATCGGCGGCGACCTTCAGCGAGCGCGAGACGAGCTCATGGACCTCTTCAGTCCCCCCGCTCGACTGAACCAGCAATCCTCTCAGGACTGCCGGTGTGTTAGTGTCGCCTTCCCTCCGTTCGCCACTCCCGTGGTGAGCCCCCTCGCCTCCTGCAAATCACCCGATGCCAACGGCATCGTTGCTCTCCGAGACTGCCCATGATGGCCATCGAGCCCGTGCCCCTGCACGAGGCCGCGCGCGAGCGCTACCTCAACTACGCCTTGTCCGTGATCACTGCCCGCGCACTGCCTGATGTGCGCGACGGCATGAAGCCGGTTCAGCGCCGAATCCTGTACACAATGTTCAAGGAACTCTCCTTGCATCCGGGAGGTCGCTACCGAAAGTGCGCGGCCATCGTCGGCGAGGTCATGGGTAAGTTCCACCCGCACGGGGACCAGTCTATCTACGACGCATTGGTCCGAATGGCGCAGGACTTCTCGTTGCTACACCCGCTTGTAGACGGCCAGGGAAACTTCGGCTCTCTCGACGGCGACCCACCTGCTGCCATGCGGTACACAGAAGCCAAGCTGTTCCCTCTCGCTGAGGAACTGCTCACGGAAATCGGCAAGGACACCGTCGACTTCCGTGGCACCTACGACGGTCAACGCATGGAGCCCGTGGTCCTGCCAGCGCAGTACCCGCAGCTCCTCGTCAACGGCTCCGAAGGCATCGCTGTCGGTATGGCGACCCGCATTCCGCCGCACAACCTGGGCGAAGTTGTCGACGCGTGTGTCGCGTTTATCGATGACACAAGCATCGATACTGCCGGATTGATGAAGTACATCAAGGGCCCGGACTTCCCAACCGGCGGCAAGATTCTCACCGACCACGCCGACCTGCTCAAGATGTACGAGACCGGCCAAGGCACCATGCGCGTGCGTGCTCTGTGGCACACCGAGAAAGATGGCCGTCGTCACCAGATCATTCTCACCTCGGTCCCGTACGGCCAGAACAAGGCCAAGCTCATTGAGCGTATTGGCCATGAGGTCGCCGAGAAGAAGCTCCCGCTCGTCATTGACGTTCGCGACGAGTCCACCGAAGAAGTGCGCGTTGTCTTGGACATCAAGAACGCCGAGGCCGCTGAGCCCGTCATGGCCTACCTCTTCAAGCACACACCGCTCGAAGGTACGTGGTCTGCAAACCTGACCGCACTGATTCCAGACGACGATGAAGACGTGCTCGTGGCCAAGCCAGCACGCCTGTCGCTACAGGAAATCATTCGCCACTGGTGCCTGTTCCGCTTCCGCACCACCCGTCGCCGCTTCGAGTACGAGCTGCGCAAGCTCCGTGAGCGCATCCACATCCTCGAAGGCTTCGAGATTGTGTTCGACATGCTCGACGAAGCCATCCGCATCATTCGCAATAGCGAAGGCAAGCGTGACGCTGCCGGCAAGCTAATGAAGCGGTTCAAGCTGTCCGACCTACAGGTCGAGGCGATTCTTGAGCTCAAGCTGTACAAGTTGGCTAAGCTTGAGATTCTCGCCATTCGCGAAGAACTCGAAGAAAAGCGCACCGAAGCTGCACGCATCGAGTCCATTCTGGCCAGCGGAGACAAGCTGTGGAACGTGGTTCGCACCGAGCTTGTTGAGCTTCGCGGTGGCTATGCACAGAAGCGACGCACAGAGATTGGCGGTCGTATTCGTGAGCTGACCTACGACGAAGACGCCTACATCATTGCCGAAGACACCTTCGTGGTCGTGACCCGTGGCGGCTGGATCAAGCGTCAGAGCAGCTTCAGTGAGCTGTCCAAGATTCGCGTTCGCGACGATGACGAGATTGGCTGGCTGTTCAAGGCCGGCACACGCTCGACCATCACCTTCTTGTCGAGCGACGGCGTTGCCTACACCATGCGCGTAGACGATGTTCCGAGCACCACTGGCTATGGCGATGCGGTTCAGACGCACTTCAAGTTCAATGATGGTGCCAGCGTTGTCGGCGTCATCTCGAACGACCAGCGCCAGATCATTGTGGACCTTGAAGCGCCTAGAAGCGAAGACGACCCAGACCAACCGTGGGGCTTTGCCATGACCAAGCGGGGCCGCGTGCTGCGCTGGTCGCAGAGCAATCACATGGACCCGTCGAACAAGGGGGGCCGCAAGTATGCGCGCCTCAACCCAGACGATGCGGTGCTCAACGCACTGCCGTGTGCTGGAACTGAGTGGATTAGTATTGCCACCCAAGGCGGAAACGCCCTGTGCTTCTTGGTCAGTGAGGTCGGCATCCTCAAGTCTGCTGGCAAGGGTGTGACCGGCATCAAGCTCAAGAAGGAAGAGCCTGGTGTGGTCGGTGTGGACTTGGTCGAGCAGCTCGGCGGCATTGAGGTCGTCACCAATGGCGGACGCGAGCTGACCGTGACACCACGCAAGTACGAAGGCTCACGCGGTGGACGCGGCGGTACAGTGCTGCGACGCGGCAGTATTGATGAGTGGAAGCGCGAGCCCTATGTGTCGCTACTACTGACCGAACCGCCTGCGTCAACCGATGACTCGGAGGTGAACTGATGGCGTACGGTGCAGCACAGATCGACGTCCTCGAAGGCCTCGAACCTGTTCGTAAACGCCCTGGTATGTACATCGGTGGAACCGGCTTAGCCGGACTTCACCACCTGCTGTGGGAAATCGTCGACAACAGCATCGACGAGGTCATGAACGACCATGCCACCTTCATCAAGGTCACCCTGCACGAAGACGGCACCACCCTGTCCGTCGAAGACAACGGTCGCGGCATCCCCGTGGACATCCACAAAAAAACCGGTCGTTCCGCACTCGAGGTCATCTTCACCACGCTGCACGCCGGCGGTAAGTTCGACGGCAACAGCTACAAGACCGCTGGCGGTCTGCACGGTGTCGGTAGTTCGGTGGTCAACGCCTTGTCCATCGGCCTAGAAGCCCGCATTCGACGAGACGGTCACGAGTACGTTCAGCACTACAAGCGCGGACGCCCACGCAAAGACGTCGAAGTGGTGGGTCCGGCACGCGGAACCGGAACACGCATCACGTTCACGCCCGACCCCGAGATCTTCGCAGACACCACATACGACGCCGAGATCATCAAAGAGCGCCTAGAGGTCAAGACCTTCCTCAACAAGGGCCTCAAGATCACCTTCTACGACAAGGCGGGCGGTCACACGCACGAGATTGTTCACGAAGGCGGACTTGCGGACTACCTGGGCGTTCTGTGCAAGCGGGATGGCCTAAACAGTGTGCTCGAAGCACCGTTTACACACGACAAAGAAAACGGCATTCGCCTAGACATCGCACTGACCTGGACCGATTCCCCACGCGAGAAGATTCGTACGTTCGTCAACGGCATCCCCACCCGAGACGGTGGCACCCACGAACAGGGCTTCAAAGATGGCCTCGTCAAAGCCCTGCGCAGCTTTATGGACGCACACTCCTTGGCCCCGCGCAGCCTAACGCTGACGTCCGACGACCTCCGCGAAGGCCTGGTCACCATCGTCAGTCTGTTCATCGCCGAGCCGCAGTTCCAAGGCCAGACCAAAGACCGCCTCAACAACCCTGAAATTCGCGGAGCCGTCGACGCCAGTCTGCGCCCGGCCCTCGAGCAGTGGCTGCACAACAACAAGTCGGTCGGTGAGACCATCATCCACCGCGCGGTTCAGGCCGCCCGCGCCCGCATCGCCTCACGCCAGGCCGTTGCAACAGTGCGGGCCAAGACCTCGTCGAGCGCACGCTTGTCGCTGCCCGGCAAGCTCGCTGACTGCAGTTCCCGCGACCCCAGTGCTCGCGAGCTGTTCATTGTGGAAGGCGACTCTGCTGGTGGTTCCGCCAAGCAGGGTCGGGACCGCAAGACCCAAGCCATTCTGCCGCTGCGGGGAAAGGTGCTCAACTGTGAGCAGGCGACGCTCAAGAAGGTGCTCGGCAACGAAGAGCTCAAGAACATCATCACAGCGCTCGGCTGCGGTATTGGCAAGGACTTCCGAGAAGACCGCCTACGCTACAACCGCATCATCCTGCTCATGGACGCCGACAGTGACGGCCACCATATTGCCACGCTGCTGCTGACCTTCTTCTACCGCTACCTGCCGGAGCTGATTCGTCTGGGCTACATCTACATTGCCCAGCCGCCATTGTTCCGCATCAACGTCGGTAAGGACACACACTGGGCGCTGACAGATGCCCACCGCAACCGGATTCTGAAGAAGTTGCCGTCGCGTGCCAAGCCTGAGATCACTCGATTCAAGGGCCTCGGTGAGATGCCTCCAAAGACACTCTTTCAGACCACACTGGATCCAAAGAGGCGCCGGCTGCAGCAGGTGACGCTGGCCATGCCCATGGAAGCCGAGAATACGATCAGCGAGTTGATGGGCAAGGACCCGTCGTATCGCTACCGTTTCATCATCGACAACGCTGATGACGTGGATGAACTGGACGTGTAGTTCTTCCACACCGCGTGCGGTGTGCCGATGGAACGCTTGATGACGTCACACGCCGCGTACTCAGGCTACAACTAAGCATGGAGAGTGAATGAGCGACCGGAACGACGCCCTCAAGCTTTACAACGAAGCCATGGACCTTGCGCAGGCCGGCGAAAACATCGCCGCGCGCAGACTTTTGGTTGAGGCCTCTGCCCTGGACCCGACAGACACCCGGATTCTGTCGTCCTTGGCGAAGAACTGGCGCGCGGAGGGGTTGTGGACCCATGCCGCAGATGTACAGCGCCAAGCCATTGCGCTGGACGAGACCGATGCAGCCGCATGGGTGGCTCTTGGCGAAGACTTGCGCCAAGCGAGCTGCCACCGTGAGGCGCTCGATGCCTACGAGCGTGCCTGCACGTTGAACTCGAAAGACGCCTTCGCTGCCGCTGGACGCGGCGAGGCTCTGCGCATGCAAGGCCGTGCTGCCGAGGCGTTGCGCTGGTTTGAGGCTGCTCTGGAAGTCAGCCCAGAACATGCCTTTGGCGTGCGCGGTCGCGCCGCCTGCTTGTCCGCTCTCGGACGCTGGGACGAAGCCTTAGAAGGCTGGGAGAAAGCACTCTCCCTCAACAGTGAGAGCACCTTCGCCCGCGGTGGGTTGACCGAAGCCCGTCGCCAGCTCGCCAAGGTCGTGCCGAGCCCAGGTACGCCACCTCCGCCCGAGCGTTCCGACCACGAAGTCGCCGCAGAGCGCCACCGTTCGTGGGGCCTTGCACTGCTGCGAGACAAGCGCGCGCACGAAGCCGCAGTCGCACTAGAGGTGGCCTCCCAGCTCGCTCCTGAGTGGGTGGAGACCTCGGTAGACTTGGGCCGTGCCTACCTGGAGTCAGGCGATTTTGAAGCCGCTGTGACCGCATGGCGTCGCGCGCTGGCACTCGACCCCGGTCGTGTCGAAGTGGCCCTCAACATTGGGGATGCATGGCGCAGTGCCGGTGCTTGGACAGACGCCGTCAAGGCGTACGACGACGCCCTACGCCGGGATCCCGGACACGTTGCCGCTCTGGCGGGCCGAGGCGAAGCCCTGCGTCGTCACAACCGTCACGAACAGGCTCTCAACTGGTTCGAGCGCGCGCTGGCACGCAATCCAACCCATCCCATGGCGCTCATTGGCAAGGCTGCATGCCTCAACCACCTCGACCGTCACGCCGAAGCGCTGCCCCTTTGGCGCCGCTGTGTGGACCTCTTCCCCGAGTCGGACCACGCGATTGGTGGACTGCACGCAGCGGAAGCTGCGACCGGGAATGAAGGCGATGAGGGCTCCGAGCTGTCTCGTCCTCTGCTCGCAAAGGCTCGCGTACTGCTGCGCGAGGAGCACTTCACCGACGCTATCGATGTCTTGTTGCGCGCCACTGAGATTGACCCGGCTGACCCCGAGTCCTGGCGCGTGCTTGGCACTGCCTACGCTGCTTGTGGAAGCCACGGAATGGCCGTTCAAGCCCTAGACGCTGCACTGCGCATTCAGCCCGATGACCGCGCAACGCGTCACGCACGCGCCGCGGCACTCCAGCGCGGACAAGACCTACTCGAAGCGCTGGCTGCATGGGACGGACTGGTCGCAAGCCGAAACGACGATCTGTACGCCCTTCAAGGTCGGGCAGAGACCCTCGCCGCACTGGCCCGCTTCCGCGAAGCTGCGAAAGCCTTCGACGTCGTCCTGTCCCACAACGCCGAGCATGCACAAGCGCTGCTCGGAAAGGCCACGGCGCTCTCCGCAGACCACCGGTATGATGAAGCGCTCGGTGTTTGGCTTCGCGCTCTCGACGGTGCTCCAGACGACCCCGCCATTCAGCGCGGCCTCGCCCACTGTGAGCAAGCCCTCGCTCGGCAAGAAGAGCCAGCACTGCCCTCTGTGTCCGTCTCCAGCGGCCTACCGGTCCGCCGAAGCGCCGACCGAACCGCCGCACGCCGAATCCTTGCGCGCGGACGTGCCCTGCGCCGAGAACGGGACCTCCCCGGTGCGCTGCGCGCCTTCGAGCGTGCCCTCGAGACCGACCCGACCTATGCCGAAGCCGCACTGCGCGTTGGCTCAGTGCTTGAAGAACAGCGCCTCATCGAAGAAGCCATTGCTGGCTATGAACGCTGCGTCACCATTGATCCCGGCCACTACCAAGCCGCGACCAACATTGCCGAGCTGTTGCGTAAGAACGAGCGCTACAACGAAGCCGTCGAAGCCTACGACCGCGCGCTACTGCTCAATGACGACTACCTGTACGCTCTGGCAGGCCGCGGCGAAGCCATGCGCATGCTCGGTGACTTTGAGGGCTGCCTACAGTGGTTCGATAGAGCACTCGCCATGGGGCAAAAACACCTCTTTGCCATTCAAGGCAAGGCCGCTGCGCTCAACTCGCTGGGCAAGTTCGACAAGGCGCTTCCACTATGGGACCAAGCCTTGGCTCTCGACCCCGAAGGTACGTTCGCCAAAGATGGCAAGCGCTACTGCGAAGGCCGCCTGAAGAAGCAGAAGGTCACCGGAAAGAAGGAAGAGCCGGTCGAAGAGCCCGGTGAGTCCACCACCCCTACTCTAGATGAGCAGGGCCGAGACCTGACAGCCCTGGCACGCGACGGAAAGCTCGGCACCATCGTGGGTCGCGCCAAAGAGATGCGCAGCCTGATGAAGACGCTGATGCGTCGTCAAAAGGCCAATCCTCTGTTGCTTGGCGAGCCCGGCGTTGGCAAGACCGCAGTTGTCGAAGGCGTGGCCAAGCGCCTCGCCGGTGACAACCCTCCCGAGCGCCTCAGAGGCATTCGCATCATTGAGCTGTCGATGGGCTCGCTGGTCGCGGGCACCAAGTATCGGGGCACCTTTGAAGAGCGGCTCAAGGCCATCATCGCTGAAGCGCGCGACACTCCCGGAATCGTCCTGTTCATCGACGAAATCCACACTCTGGTCGGCGCTGGACGCACCGAGGGCGGCTCCCTAGACGCTGCCAACATCCTCAAGCCAGCTCTCGCCCGCGGTGAGATTACGGTCATTGGCGCCACTACCCGCGCCGAGTACCGTAAGCACTTCGAGAGTGACTCTGCGTTGGAGCGTCGCTTTCAGCCGCTCACCATCGAAGAGCCATCGAACGAAGACACCATTGAGTTGCTCACCCAAATCCAAGGCCAGTACGCCAAGCACCACTCTGTGGGCATTGACGCCGAAGCCCTGGAGTGCGCCGTCAAGATGGCCGTGCGGTTCATCCCAGACCGTCGCCTGCCAGACAAGGCGCTCGACGTTCTCGACGAAGCATGTGCGGAAGCCAGCCTGTCCGGAAGTGGCACAGTAACCGCAGAAATCGTGGCGCAAGTCATCGCTGAACGCACCGGTGTTCCGGTCACCAAGCTGACGAGCGACGAACGCGAACACATGGCGAGTACCGAGAGCATTCTCTCCGCACGCGTTGTTGGCCAGCCCCATGCCATTCAGCACATTGCCAACGCCGTGCGCCTGTCGCGCGCTGGACTGCGCGCTCCCAACCGCCCGCGCGGCGTCTTCCTGTTCGTCGGTCCGTCCGGTGTGGGCAAGACCGAGCTGGCACGGGCACTGGCAGACTTTCTCTTCCCCGAAGGCAACGCTCTCGTGAAGCTCGACATGAGCGAGTACACCGAGAAGTTCAGCGGCAGCCGACTGCTCGGGGCCCCTCCTGGGTACGCAGGTCACGGCGAAGAAGGTCAGCTAACCAGCGCATTGCGCACACGTCCGTACTCGGTGGTTCTGCTGGACGAGTTTGAGAAGGCGCATCCGGATGTGCAGTCCATGTTCTTGGGCGTGTTCGACGAAGGCGTCCTGACCGACAGCGAAGGACGCCGGGTTGAAGCCAAAGAATGCCTGTTCATCCTGACGACCAACGCCGGCAGCACGCACAGCGCGCGTCGCGCCATGGGCTTCAGTGGTCCGGTCAGCGAGCGGGAAGCGGCGCTCGAAGCGGTACGTCCATACTTCCGTCCCGAGCTTCTCAACCGCATGGACGAGGTGATTCAGTTCAACTCGCTCACCGAGCCGGACCTTCGAGACGTCGTGCGCATTCACATGGAGCACCTCAAGACCCGAGCCCAGGACGAAGGCGTGACGCTGACCTGGACTCAGGCCGTCGTCGACTTGGTCGCTGCACACCGTCCGGTCGCTGCCTTCGGCGCACGCCCAGCCATTCGCGCTATCGACGACTTGGTCGCTGAGCCGCTTGCCGAGCTGCTCTTGTCGAACGAAGATGACGGCCCTACGACCTACCGGGCCCAAGTTCGCAACGGAGCGGTGGTGTTTACGCCAGGTACTCCAGCACCGAAGCCGCAGATCCCAGAGCCTGTCTAGAACCAGGCCCTAGCGGACGCCAACACGGCGGAACACGGACCTCTCTCCGAGCCACAAGACCATGAATGCTGATGCGAAAAACCAGCTGATGAAGCTGGAGACCGGACGTACCTCGTCGATACTCATGCTCGTCATGTCCGTGCTGCTCTGCATTGGCGGGGCGATTGCCTACTGGTACGTGGGCACGGCAGATCTGGTGCTGGCCATTCCAATCGTTGGGGCGCTGGTGGCCTCACTGATGGCGTACGACAAGAACACACGCTTGTTGAGGGAGTTCCGCGCACGGTACCCTGACGAGTAGGCGGTTCGCAGAGTGCCACCGGTCAGCAGGGAGTGATGATGGACGAAGACAGATTAGCCCCGGAAGCACGGGCAGAGTGGGCCAAGATCATGAACCTTCGCCGAGTGGCGCTCATCTTCTTGGGTGTCTATGTGTTTGGGACCCTGGCTGGAACCTTCGCAATCTTGGCCATTGGCCAGTCGACGTTGAGCGACGTGGCCTGGGAGCTGGGTCCCATCCTCTTGCCGGCTGGTATCTGCATCGGGCTCCCGTACTTCATGTACTGGCAACAGCGAACCAAATTCCTCAAAAAGCACGACTAACGCAGATACCGCGCCAACCTCCCCCGGTTCGCATCGAGGGAAGTTGGCGCGGTGTTTGCTTACCTAGAGCCGGAGGCTCGTCGCTATGCGGCGATGCGCACGCGCTGATGAATCAGGCTGTTCACTGTGTTCGAGAGCACGTGAGAGCCCAGGGTGTACTTGCTGATGTGAGCCGTGGCGCCCATCTGCAAGGAGCGGTGTGCTGCCATCTGTGTGCCGTCATGGGTCATGACGATGATGGGGACGGGGCCCACAGTGTCGGCAATGATGCCCAAGACATCCACGCCCACAAGTTGTGCCGTGTTTGTGTCGATGACAATGACCGAAGGAGCCTTCTCAACCATGGAAGCCAAGGCGTCCCACAGTGTGGAGTATTGGGCAACTTCGCCGCTTCCTGACAGCTCATCGGCCATCATCTGTGCGTCTAGGTCATCACTATCGATGGTCACAATCAAACTCATGGGTACCTCCGTACCCACACCATCGGACCGCAGAGCCGCCGACCTTAGCTCGAAAGGCCATATTGTTTGATTTTTGTGTACAGTGTGCGCCGTGTGATGCCGGCCTGATCCGCTGCATCTACCAGCCGACCTTGGTTTCTCTCCAGCAGCCGGAACAAGTAGGTTCGCTCCACTTCAGCAACCGCGCGGTCTGTGTTCGCCTTGAGGGACGTTGCATTGTCAATGACAAAGCCGCCACGAGCCGCAGGTGTTGGCCGGGCACGGACCATGTCAGCAGCCAAGTGCTCCCGCTCCAACCGCTGACCAGCACGGGTAATCACCCAGCGCTCGCACAACGCACGAAGCTGGCGCACATTGCCGGGCCAGTGGTAGCCCAAGATGACGTCCATGGCGTCCGCGCTCACTACCGGGGGAGCGAGGCCGTACTCACCGCCAATCTCGTCGAGAAAATGCCGCATGAGCAGCGGAACATCTTCCCGACGGCTGCGCAGCGGTGGCAGCGTGATGGGAAACACGGCCAGGCGATAGTACAGGTCTTCCCGAAATCGCTTGTCGGCCACTGCGGACTCCAGCTCCACATTCGTTGCCGCGACAATGCGCACATCCACACGCACAGGGTCCCGTCCACCCACTCGCCTAAAGGTCATCTCTTCGAGAACCCGCAGCAGGTTCACCTGGACGTTGAGGGTGGTCTCACCCAGTTCATCGAGAAAGAGCGTACCGCCATCAGCCATCTCGAAGAGTCCCTCGCGCCGACCGATTGCGCCGGTGAATGAGCCCTTCTCATGGCCAAACAGCTCGCTCTCCAACAAGCTCTCAGTGAAGGCGCCGCAGTTGACCGAGATGAACGGCTTGTCCTTTCGGCGACTACGGTCGTGGATAGCTCGGCTGATGAGCTCCTTTCCGGTCCCGGTCTCCCCACGAATGAGGACCGTCGCATCCGTTGTTGCGACTTTGCGGACCTGATCGAACACATTCAACATGCGCGGGCTCTGCGTCAGCAGATGGCGAAACCCATAGAGGTCTTTGACCTCCTCACGCACGCGAGCCAGCTCCGAGCTGTGCCGTGCCTCGGCCAGCGCATCGGACAGAATGTGCTGAAGACGAGGCAACCCACTCGGCATCGCCAGAAAATGAGACGCTCCGCGGCGAATCGCGGCCACGATTTCTCCGGTGCTCGCTGACTCCCCAACCGCAATGACAGGAACGCCCGGAGCATGCTCCGAGAGTCGCTCAATCGCCGCCACACCAGGCTCGTCATCTAGGAACAACGACACCAGCATGATGTCCGGCTCCAGCGTCGTCAGCGCCTGCATTCCCTCACGCGCACGGGTCACACGAAAGATGCGATGTCCTAGGTCACGCACCGCCTGCTCGAGCTGTTGTCCGGCTCGCTCCCGGCTCTCGGCAATGAAGACCGTGGCTGTAGATTCGGGCATGCGTTCCTCCGTGGGAAACGCATTACTCATCCTGGCTCAGCGCGCGAGCAGCTCAGCGAGGGTCGTCTCTCCAGGCAGTACGTCTGCGCGGCCGATTCGGTTGTCGTGCACCGTCGTCAGCGAGCCGTTGCGCACAAGACAGTCTCGCCATGCGGTCAGAACCCGCTTGTCCAATGCACAGCGCAGGGCGCTGATCACCATCTGGTGCGTGACCACAACAACAAGCTCGGACGGTGCATGCGACTCAAGCACGCTGTGGAGCGCGGCAGTCGCACGGGTCTGACACTCTCCAAGCGACTCCCCGCCCGGCACGCGTGTGACGAAGGGGTCGCGTTGCCAGGCTGCAAAGAACTCGGGAAACGCCGCAATCGCCTCTGTTGGAGCCAAGCCCTCAAGCTCCCCCTGATCGAGCTCAGCCAGCTCCGGTAGCAGCGTGACTGGAAGTCCTATTGGTTGCGCGGTCTGTTGCGCCCGGCTGAGCGGCGAGCTGTACACCGCAGCGACGTGAACACCGAGCAGGTCGGCCGCGTGTTGCGCCTGGGAGCGCCCCGTCTCATTGAGAGGAATGTCGGTGACGCCCATAAAGCGTCGTTCCGCGTTGTGGGCGGTCTGGCCGTGTCGAAGCAGGAGAAGTGGCATGCGCTGGCATACCCCGCACAGCTTGGACGTGGCGTTGACATTCGGCGGGGCAAGACCGCTGTACAGTACACGTGGAGGTATTCATGTCTGACCCGTCTGACGCACCGTTCACCCCTGGTGCTGGAATCCTCAGCGAGAGTGTGGACCGACTCATGAATCGCGCTCCCAAGCCGCTAAGCGCCCATGCCGCACTGGACGCCGCGCGAAAGGCAGAACAGCAACGTCACGCCCAAGCCGAACAAGACGTCACTCTGCCGCCCGCAGAGCCCGATGATGTCGACATGGTCGTGGACGTTCTGCGCAGCCTCGTCGCAGACGCCGTCGTCCTAAAGCGCATGCAGGTCGACCGCAGAGACGTCTTCACTGCTGTGTGGCAGGCACACCAGGCACGCGCCCGCATTGAGCGAGACCTACCCATTGCCATTGCAGCAGCAGCGCTCATCGCCGCCGCCAAGCGTGTCCCCAAAGGCCACCTTGTCGCCGTAGAGGTCGCTCTAGGGACAGAACGTCGCGCCACATGGGTCGACACGTCGACCGGTACTGTGCTCGCGACCGCGTCTCCCCCGGCTATTTACCTGATTGGATGAGGTCTGCGAGCTGCTCTTGGCTGTAGACCTGGGCCTCACCACAGAAGTGGCAGGTCACCTCAGCTCCCTCGTCCTCGTCGTGCATCAGCTGTAGAGCGTCGACACCCACGCTCAACAGCATGTCGTCGACCTTCTGCCGACTGCAGCGACACATCCACATCAGTGGAAGCTGGTCGAGCACACGAATGGACTCGCCCCGCAGGGTGCCGTTGACCGCGTCATTCAAGTCGTCGACGGTCAGGTCGTTGTAGGCTGCGGCGAACTCGCTCGGGGTCAGGCTGGGACGCTCGGGGTCCGAGGCCAAGCGCTCGACCAGCAATCCCACCGCACGCTCAATGCCGCCTTCCCCAATAACAACGTCAATGAGTACGTTGCCTTGGACCTGCTGACTGTCATGCATGTGAGACGCTAGAGCGGACTGGAGGGTCTGACCGGAGACTTCCGTCACACCCCGGTACAGCTCGGCCTTCGCGTCGGACTTAATCGCCAACAACATGCCAGTGTGCTGGGTTGTCACGGGCAAGTTCTTGGGCATGGCGCGCCCGCGAATCGTGCCTAAAGAGTCGACTTCTGCGAACACACTCGCTTCAGGATTGGCCGTCTGAAGCTGAAGCGTGATGCGCTCTTCGCCCTTGATGTGTCCGCCCATCAACAGGGCAGCTACCGACAACTCGGCGGCAATTCGCGATGCCCCAAGCCCCAGTTCGTGAATCTCGGCCGTCTGCAAACTGACTTCGGTCGCGTCGATAACAACGATGCGTACGGCATCTCCGCCGACCAATCCGCGTGTGCTGGTGTCCATGGTGGCACCTCCGCGAAGCGTCTAATCGGCCACGCGGACCGGGACGAGCGCAGTCAGCTGTGTGGTCGTAGGCGGAAAGCACAATCCGGGCCGACACCCTTGGTGGCGCACCTCCAACACGACCTCCTGAAGGCCAGCAATGGCCGAGGAAGGAGCCGTCAGAGGCACCGCAATAAATACATCGGCACCGTACTGTTCACGGTCGGGCAGGTCCCCGGCGACGTCCGGCTGCACCACACCCACAGGCAACTCGACGGTACCGGCGGAGAGCTGTCCCCCAGAGACCAGTGTGATCGACACACTGTCCTTGTAGACAAAGTGCGTGGGTGGCACGACGAGACGTAAGGTGACCCTACCGTCTCCCCCCGCGACGACGGGCTCACCTGTCGCGTCCCAGGCGAACGGGTCGACTTCAATCGCCGGCGCTGAGTCCAGTCCAAACGGGGAACTCCCGCCGGCCAAGCTGGGGGGTGGCGGTGTAGCGAAGGCGCAGCCAAGGGCAAAGATCAAAGTCAGCAAACCGGTGTCTCCGTGACAGTTCGGACACACCGAACCCGCGGGAGGGTAACCGGCGTCCCGCACATCGGATACCGAACCAACGGAGGCTCCGTGCCGCGCATTGCCGTTGTCATTCCCGCACTCAACGAAGCGGGCAACATCGCTCATGTACTGGGCGATATTCCAGCTGGTGTGACCATGATTGTGGTGGACAATGGCTCTACGGACGACACCGCCAAGGTCGCTGCCGATTGCGGAGCCGTGGTTCTTCATGAATCGCAGAAGGGCTACGGCAGCGCAGTGCAGGCAGGGTTCCGCTACCTCGAACGGTATCCACACGACATTGTGGTCATCCTAGACGCCGACCATGCTGACGACCCCTCGCTAATGCAGCGATTGACCGACCCCATCGCCAATGACGAAGCGGACTTTGTCCTGGCCAACCGCACACTCACGGCAGACTCCGGCGCACTCGAACCCGCACAACGGGCCGGAAACTGGCTTGCGACGCGGCTGATGAAGCTAGCCACAGGCTTCCGCTACCAGGACATGGGCCCTTTCCGGGCCATGCGCTGGAGCAGTATGCAAGCGCTGCAGATGGAAGACCCGACATGGGGCTGGAACGTTGAGATGCAGATGAAGGCCGTGCATCATGGCCTACGCATTCGCGAGGTTTCACTCCCCTATCGAAAGCGACGCAGTGGGCGCAGCAAGATCAGCGGCTCGGTCCGAGGCACAGTCAAAGCAGGCACGCGCATCCTCTGGGCGGTGCATCGCTATCGCCGCTGAGGTGTGATAGGTGGGCCTCCCCGCTGCCCTCCCTCCCCAGGTCCCGCTGATGCCCCTCGTCTCCGAGTTTCCCGAGAATGCCAAGACCATCCATCTGATGGGCGTCGCTGGTACCGCCATGGGTGCCCTCGCCGGTCTGCTGTCGGACGCGGGCTACATCGTCACAGGCTCTGACAAAGCGGTCTACCCGCCCATGTCCACGTACCTAGAGAAGCTGGGCATCACGGTCATGGAAGGGTTCGTTGCCGAGAACCTGAACCACAAACCCGACCTGGTCATCGTCGGCAACGTCATGCGCGCCTCATACGAGGAGTCCGTAGCGCTGTTGGCGTCGGATCTGCCGTACATGAGCTTCCCTAGCTTGCTCGGCTCACGGTTCATCAATGACGCACACAGCATTGTTGTAGCGGGTACCCACGGCAAGACCACCACCACGGCCGTGACCGCGTGGTTGTTGAGCTCGGCCGGCCTGAACCCTGGGTGCTTGGTCGGTGGCATTGCGAAGAACTTCGACCGCACAGCCTTTGCTGGGGCTGGAACCCACTTTGTGGTCGAGGGAGACGAGTACGACACCGCCTTCTTCGACAAAGGCCCAAAGTTCCTTCACTACCGGCCGAACACGGCCATCCTGACGTCTATTGAGTTCGACCACGCGGACATCTACCGAGACTTGGCGCATGTCCGTGAGAGCTTCGACAAGCTCGTCAGCATTCTCCCCGAAGACGGCCTGCTCGTGGCACGCACCGACCATTCCGTGGTGCGCGAGACCGCCGCTGCTGCACCCTGTGAAGTGTGGGGGTACGGCGAAGACCAACTGTGGGACGGCCGCATGGAAGACGTAGACACCACGCGTGGTGTGATGCGCTTTGCAGTGCTGCGGGACGGGAAGTCCCTCGGCTCCTTTGAGAGCAGCTTGGTCGGCGAACACAACCTGTACAACCAGGTCGCTGCCGCTGCTGCCGCAACACGGGCGGGCCTAAAGCCCGAGCAGCTGGCCCAGGGTTTTGCCACTTTCCAAGGCATCAAGCGGCGGCAAGAAGTCATTGGAGAACCGGGTGGTGTCACCGTCGTCGACGACTTTGCCCACCACCCCACCGCCGTCAGCCTGACCCTACAAGCCCTGCGCAAGCGCTTCGGTCAACGCCGCTTGTGGGCCGTGTGGGAGCCGAGGTCCGCCACGAGTCGCCGCAACACCTTCCAGACCGAGTACGCCCGGTCCTTCGGTGACGCCGACCGAGTCGTCATTGCTCGGCCCTACGACCAATCGAGCATTCCCGAAGACGAACGCTTCAGCAGCGACCAGCTCGTGCGAGACCTTGCCGACAGAGGCATTGACGCCATGGAGATAGACGGCGCCGAAGCCATCACTGCTGTCGTCGCCGCACAGGCCCAACCCCATGACGTGATTGCGGTCCTGTCGAACGGTGGATTCGGTGGCCTTCACAAGAGCCTTCTTGAACGCCTCGAACAGCGTCTAGGAGACGCGTCTTGATTCCGTTCGTCCTACCGCCAATGACCGTCGAAGCGCCAGAACTAGCCGCTCACTATGCCGAGGTACGCCCACTTCACGCGGTCACCGCTCAAGTCAGCCCAGGTGGCCTGCCACCACGCCCACGCGACCTGAACGACTTCACTCCAGGAACGATTGACGTACGTGGAAAGCTGTCGTTCAACGGTGTCGGCAACGGTCCGTTTTCGCTGGTTGGCTCGTTCATTGGCTGGAACGAAATTGGCTTTGGCGTGGACGTCGGCGTCGTTGGCCAGGACGACGTCACCGTTGGCATTGGCGGCGAGATCTATGCCTCGAGTCCCGTCATCTTCTTCCTGTTCAGCGAGCTGCTGTTCGACCTGCTCTCGCCTAGCGCCCAGGTCGACTGGTCTGCTGCAGAGACAGGCATGCTCGGCCGGGTCACCATTCACTACAACGCGCTGAAGACGTTCGAGGTGTACGCTGCCGGCCTAATCGGCCCGAACACCTACGCCTTCCGAGCCACCGTCACAGACGAAGACGGCGACCAACTCCGGGCTCGGTTCCGCACGTTTGGTGTTCGCACAGGCATCGCTGGTGGCGCCCTACATGCATGGGAGAGCGGCTGGACCTTGTCTGGAGAGCTGCGCTACCTCATCACGCCACGTGCACGCAGCGCCGGCGAGATTGACCTGGTCAATGGTGCCGGAGACGTCATCTCCGTTCTGGACACCGTCTTGTATCAGCGAGGTCCAAAGGGATTCTCGTGGCAGCTCATGGCCGGCCGCCGCTTCTAGGCCACCTTCAGATAGGGATGCCACTCTTCCGGCGGCACCGTCACCACTAGGGCTCGGTGAGACGTTGCCAAGAACGTTGGCTTTCGTGGCTGCGTGGTGAGAGGCATGCGCGCCTGTGCAGGTAGACGGGCGCCCTTTCGACGATTGCACGGACCGCAGGCCAACACCACGTTCTCCCAGGTCGTAGGCCCTCCTTTGCTACGAGGAATGACGTGGTCCATCGTCAGCTCCCGGCCCGACGGACAGCCGCCACAGTACTGACACGTCCCACTGTCACGCAGAATGAGGTTGCGACGCGTCAAGGCGACCGTTCGGTTCCGCATACGCAAGTATTGACGAACACGAATCACAGCTGGAAGTGGCCACTCATCGTGCGCTGTCCGCACAACTTGGTCGTAGTACTCCATGACGTCCACACGGTCAGAGAGGTCCAAGACCAACCCCCGAGTCCATGGAATGGCGCACATTGGCCGACATCCAGAGTCCAACATCAAGGTCCTGTACGCATCCAATTTCGACAAGGGTACCTCCAATGCTAGAAAAAACTCCATCATTTGCATTGACCCGTCAAGTACTCTTTTGACTCCATCGCGATATGCGGTCGCATGACTGGCTCCGACCTCCCAGCGCTGCGCACCGCACTTCCGGGACCCAATTCCCGCGCGCGTGTTGATGAGCTTGCAAAGCACGAGTGCCCCGCTGTGACCGCACGCAGGGCGCGTAGGGCAGCATCCCTAGGAACTGATCAGGACGACCCAGTGGTTTGGGCCAGTGCTGTCGGCGCAAATGTCGAAGACGTGGACGGAAACCGCTTCGTTGATCTAATGGCCGGCTTCGGTGTGGCGTTCGTCGGTCACCGTCATCCAGCGGTCGTGGCTGCCGCAACGCGCCAGACCCACACGCTTATCCACGCCATGGGAGATGCCTGGCCGGACCGCTCACGCATTGCCCTGCTCGGCTTACTCGCAGGTGTTGCCCCGGGTGATCTGTCGGTGAGCATCCTTGGATTGTCG
This sequence comes from uncultured Pseudomonadota bacterium, assembly GCA_913061235.1. Classification (GTDB taxonomy): domain Bacteria; phylum Myxococcota_A; class UBA796; order UBA796; genus CAJXTB01. The sequence goes on from CAJXTB010000003.1 coordinate 65,952, forward strand.
GGCTCTGATGCGGTGGACGCAGCGGTCAAGACCGCCGTCTTAAAGACGGGTCGCTCCGGCGTCTTGACCTTCGACGGTGGCTACCATGGACTCGCGACCGGCGTGCTGCCACTACAGGGCTACAAGAGCGCGTTCAGCGAACCCTTCGCCGGGCTGCTGCGTGACCCCGGGCCTCGCCTCGCCTTCGGCTGCCCCATCGCAGACGTAGACGCGGCTCTAGCGGGCGGAGACGTCGGCCTTATCTTGGTAGAGCCTGTACAAGGGCGCGGTGGCATGCGTCCCGCACCAGACGGTTGGCTGGGCGACCTTCGAGACGCCGCACACCGCCACGGAGCGCTGCTGTGCTTTGACGAGATTCAGTGCGGCATGGGTCGGACTGGCTACTGGTTTGCCTGCGAGCATGACAACGTTGTTCCCGACCTCATGTGCATTGGAAAGGCCCTCGCTGGCGGCTTCCCACTGTCCGCGTGCATTGGAACCCCAGAAGCGATGAACGGGTGGGCCGCATCCACCGGTGAAGCGCTTCACACCCAGACCTTCCTGGGTCACCCGGTCGGATGTGCGGCAGCTCTCGCCACTATCGAGACGATTGACGACGGAGACCTCATCGGCTGGGCCAAGCGACGTGGTGACTTCCTCCGCACAGCTCTTGAGAGCACAGGGGTCTCGGTTCGCGGACGCGGCCTGATGCTTGGCATTGAGCTTGGGGATTCCTCGTTCGCTGTCTCGCGCGCACTGCTACGACGTGGATGGATCTGCCTTCCTGCTGGCATGCGCGGCGAGGTCATTGGGCTCACTCCGCCCGTCTGCATGACACAAGCGCAGATGGAGAGCCTGTCCGTTGCGCTGACCGAGGCCATTGTGGAAGTTCGCAATGCGTGATGCTGCCGGAGTCCTGCTGGCACAGCGGGTCCACACACTGATCACAGCCGCAGTCAGTGGCCAAACCTACGAGCCCGTTGGGCCACTAGCCATCGACATCTGGGACTACCAAGTACAGCGCGACGCGGTTGCGGCGCGCTTAGTAGACGGCCCCGTCGCCACCTGGCAAGACATCCCAGCTGTACCCGTTGCTCTGTTCAAACAACTTGAGGTAGGCACGGTCGCTCGTGACGCCGCGCCGGTCGTTTTTCGCACCTCTGGGACCACGCACACGGGACGCGGTGTACACGCCATGGCCTCAGCGGACCTGTACGAGTTCAACGCAAACGCATGGGCGTCTAAGTACTTGGGCGAGCTGCCCGCCGAACACGTCGCCCTACTGTCAGACCCGACCCGCGTCCCAGATGCCAGCCTGTCGCACATGGTCGCAGGCATGCGCGACATCTGCACGCCTGGGAAGACCACCTGGCACATTCACGACGGCGTACTCCAACGACGCGCGCTCAACGAGCGAGTCGCCCAGCTCAAACACCCCTGCTTCATTGCAACCACCGCCTTTGCCCTTGCCGAGTGGCTGGACGGTGACTGCGCTCTGCCGCCAAAAGACAGCCTGATGATGGTCACCGGCGGCTTCAAAGGCCGCGTTCACAAGCTGGACGGCGACCAGTTGCTGTCGATTGCGAGCCAGAGACTCGGCTGCCGCATTGTCACCGAGTACGGAATGACCGAGCTGTCTTCGCAGCTGTGGGGACAGCCGGGTGAGCCGTTCACGCCGCCACCATGGCTGCTAGCAACCGCCGCAGACCCCATCACCGGCGTGGACCTTGCCCCCGAGACTGTGGGCCAGCTGCGATTTCTCGACCTCTGCAACCTGGACTCTGCTGTGCGAATAGAGACCTTGGACCAAGGCATTGTGCATGCAGATGGGCGAGTGACCTTGCACGGTCGACTTCCCGGTGCGCCCGCTCGTGGCTGCTCGCTGACCATCGAAGACGCTTGGCAAGCCCGATGAGAATCGCAGACGTCAAAGCCTGGCGGGACCACTTGCTCGCGCTCCCGGTCCCTTCGTCTCACCTGTCCCCGGCGGGAGCAGAAGAGGTCTGGCTCGGAGCCCTCGCGGCGCTGAGCAATGAAGCTCTGGACGCCATTGATGACGGACCTGCTTACAAGACAGCCGTTCTCGTCTGCGCACGTACAGTGCTGACCGCTCCCCTAGAGTGGTGTGCCGTGTTGTTGGCGCGAGGGACCCGTGTCACCCTGAAGGTACCGTCAGCGTCACCGGGGTGGACGGACGCAATGGTCAACGCGGCAGCGCACGTCGGCCTGCCCCTGACCGCTACGACAGACAGGAGCGTGGTCGCAAACGCCGAGCTCGTCGTCGCCATGGGAACAGACGAGACGATGGACGCTGTCCGCCCCCTCATCAGCGGGACGTTCATCGAGCTGGGTCACCGGTTCTCCGTCGCCTATGTCACCCAAGACTGGCAGGCGGTTGCCCAGGATGCCGCACGCCATGATGGACGCGGCTGCTTTTCGCCCACTGTTGTCTTGTCCAGCGACCCGAACGCTATCGAACACCTCGCCAAGGCTATGGCGGCGACGCAGGAACAGTGGCCTCTTGGCGACGTCAGCCCGATTGAAGGCGCAACCTCTCGCGCTCGCGGCGCATTGGCTCGCGTCACCGGACGCTGCCTGTCTGGGGACGGCTGGTCGGTACACCAGCTGCCGGTCGAGCACCTAGAGCCCACGGCACTGCCACGCTCCATCGCTCTGATTGCAGTGGCCAACGAGCAAGAAGCCGTAGACATCATCGCCCGATTCGGACGCTGGCTGTCTTGTGTGTCAACGGACGGCGACCCCGCACTGTGGCAGGGCCTGCAGCCGTCTCGTATTGTGGCGCCAGGTGACCTGCAGCGCCCTGTCCTTCACCGCATTCATGACGGTCTGGACTGGGTGCGCGCGACGCGCCCTTAGAGCGCGCTGACCCCTGGCCGGCGACTACTCGCGTTCGGACAGACGGTCGCGAATCGTGCTCTGATCGCGCATCTTGAGAAGCGCTTCACGCTCGATCTGACGAACGCGCTCGCGGGACAGGCCCATCTCCTTGCCGACTTCGGACAACGTGCGGAACTCGCCATCATCCAAGCCGTAACGGCGGGTCAGGACGAACTGCTGGCGCTCGGTCAACACACCGGTGAACGCTTCCTTCATCCGAGCCAGCTCTTGGCTCTGAATGGCTTCACCGTCTGGGGTGACCGCGTCATGATCGGACAGAAAGCGCTCTAGAGGACGCGGACGCGGACCGTCATCAACGGGCTGCTCTAGCGAGATAGTGCTGCCTTGCGACAACAACAGCTCCGCTCGTTCCTTGTCAATGCCGACTTCAGCCGCCAAATCTACGATACCGTAAGCCATGCCTGCCGCTTCGAAGCGCTTCATGGCCTTACGCAAGTTGCGAGTCTGCTCCACAGCACAGCCGGGAAGACGAACCGGACGACCGGTGTGATCGATGGCACGCGTCATCTGCGCGCGCACCCACCAGCGGGCGTAGGTGGAGAAGCGGATGCCGCGGTTCGGGTCGAAGCGCTTGGCAGCACGCAACAGGCCAATGTAGCCCTCTTGCACCAAGTCTTCTTCGTCCATGAACGGACCGGCGAGCTTGCGCGCTTCACCGTGTGCGATGCGTCGACCACTCATGGCCAGCTGCCAGCGCAAGGTCTCGGCTTCCGCCCATGCACCCTTGGCTTCGCGACCGTTCTTCTTGAACGTGGGGTCCTTCTTGGACATCTTCCACACCAATTCAACGGCCGACTCCAAGCGGTCAACGGAACCAGCACGGGTGCGCTCTGCACGGTCAGGACGACGGGTAAGGATGTCCGTGGCCTCTGGAATATCCGTGATGGCGTCCATGGCACGCATCTCCGCACTGCGGATGGCGCGAGCGATTTCTTTCTCCTCTTCCGCGGTCAGACGCTCGGAACGTCGGCTGGAGGACGAGAATGAGGCAAAAGCCATGTTTGGGCTCCCTGTCGAATGTCTAGAGCATTCGACGTGTGGCGACTCGTTATTGCGAAATCATGAATGGGGTTCGTCTAAGTCAGTCCCGTGCGAGAACGCACCCGGTCGACTGTGGCGGCGGCGACCTCGCGAGCCCGCTCGGAGCCGCGTTGTAGGACCTGTTTGACGCTGTCCGGTTCATCGACCCAGCGTTGGTACTCTTCACGTGGCCCTGCGAGCAGCGCATCGAGTGCCTCGAACAAATCCTGCTTGAAGTGTCCATGGCCAAAACCACCGGACAGGTAGCGCCCACGAAGGGCTGCTGTGTCTTCGGCGCTCGCCAGAAGCTTGTACAGCTCGAACACCGTATCGCCGTCTGGATTCTTTGGCTCTTCAACTGGGGTGCTGTCGGTGACAATCTTCATCAGCAGCTTGCGCAGCTTCTTGGGCGGCAGCCACAGCGGAATCTCATTGCCGTACGACTTGCTCATCTTCTTGCCGTCGAGCCCCGGAATGGTGGCCACACTGTCCTTGATAGAGACAGTCGGTACGGCTAGTGTTCCTTCACCAAAGTGATGGTTCATCTTAACCGCTAGGTCGCGAGCGACCTCCACATGCTGCTTCTGGTCGCGACCGACCGGTACAATGTCCGAGTCGTACAGGAGGATGTCAGCCGACATGAGCACTGGGTAGTACCAAGTGCCTACGTTGACGTCTAGCCCGCCATCTTTGGCAGACTTCACGGCATGCCCGCGCTCCAACACTCCGGTCGGAATCTGACACGACAGAATCCACGCGAGCTCGCACACTTCTGGGACGTCCGACTGACGGAACAGCGCCGCCCGGTCTGTATTGAGTCCTAGGGCAAGCCACGTAGCTGTAGTTTCTAGGGTGAATTTACGGAGCTTGGCAGGGTCCCGCACTGTGGTCATCGCGTGGTAATCGGCGATGAAATAGAACGCCTCGTACTCATCTGCCAATGCCAATGCAGGGTCAATCATGCCAAGCCAGTTTCCGACATGAACGTTGCCGGTGGGCTTGATGCCGGTCAGGGCGCGCTTCACAACCAATCCTCTTGCGGGTGCGCCGGGTATGGTGTTGCAGCAGTGGCTGCTCATGGCGCGGCGCACCATACCGGAAACGCCAGACGCTATCCACCGCAATTGGAGGCACAGATGTCGGACATGAGGGTGAACCTGGGACGTGTGGCGTTGCGAGAGGCCATTGCCACTGTGCGCACAGGGCTGTGGCCGGTGGCTCGGTTGCGCCCGCTGCCAAAACCGACACCGCGCCCCACCCGCGGACTCGCCCCCGTCGTGTTGGTGCACGGGTTCCTCGGTCATCCCGACTGCTTGCGTAATCTGGCCCGACACCTACTGATTAGCGGCGTGCCACTTGTAGAACGCGTGGCATATCCGTCCACCACCAGCGACCTGCCCCACATCATGGGCGCCATTGGCGATGTTGTGCGTAGGGTCCATGCGGAGTTCGGTCCGGTAGACCTGGTTGGACACTCCCTTGGCGCGGTCGCATGCCGGGCATGGCTCAAGACGGAAGGCGGCGACGCCTACACCCGACACTTCATCGCTCTCGGCGGCCCGCACGCCGGAACGGCCTGGTGGCGATTGACCCCGCCGTGGCTACACGACGTTCTACGACCCGACGGCCCCTGGGTGCGCAACCTGTCGGTGGGTCCCGAACCCGTGCCCACAACCGTCATTCGTGCGCGGTACGACCAACAGGTCTTCCCTCCCCAGCGCGCCCAGATCCCAGGTCTTCATGAAGTCGTGCTCGACGGCCTGGGCCACAACGGATTGTTGTGGGACCGCCGCTGCCACCAGGCCATCCTTCAGGTTCTCACCGAGTAGGTTCGGCATCGCTCACCGCAACGCAGTGCACGCCAATCGCTACAGAATGTCGCGCTTGCTGGGCTTGGCAAGGGAGACGGCTAGCCTGGCCAGCGCTCGACGGTGTGGGCTGTCAGGCAGCGTGCTCAGCAACCGCTGAGCCGCCCAGCTCTCCCGAGCAACAATACGCCGCGTCGCACTCACGCCACCTGCCAACGACAGTTGGTGGACCAACAGCTCAGCAGCCTCGGGCGTGGGATCATGAACCAGAGCAGCCCATGACTCGCCCATGGATGGGTCGAACTCGGTCGCCAGAATCAACGGCAACACCGGACGGCCTGCGCAGGCGCGGCCAAGAAGGTGGGCAGTTCCGTTGCCCAGTCGCAGCGCCGACAGGTCCTCTGCCACATGCCACATGCGTCCGAGGTGCCGACCATAGCGGCCCAAGGAGGACACGGTGGCCTCATCCGCTCCCGCCAAGTGCGCACCGGCGCGGCAGCAAAAGCTGAACAGAGCTCCGGTCGTGGCATCTGCATGTTCGAGCCAGTCATCACGGTTGGGAATGTGTCCATCATGTACCGCTCGGCTGATGCCCTGGCCTTCCGCAAAGGCTCGCAAGGTGTCGACCACTTCGCCCATGATTTCCGCATTGGACGTATGACGGGTGAGCTCTAGGGCACGCAGTCCCACCTGGTTCCCGGCGAGCCAGCCCACCGAACGTTTCGCCAGACGACGAGCCACCCGACGACGACGACCACCTTGCTGTCCCAGGGCCAAGTCATGTACCGAGAGGGCGAGATGTAGAAGCTCGGCCGCATGCAGCGCGTGTCGGTCAACATCCGACGCTCCCGCGGTTCGGGCGGACAGCGCGAGCAAGATGGGACGCACACGCGGAACGTGCTCGCGGGCGTCAAAGAGCGCCCGAACATTGGCCCCTTCTCCGCCGAGAAGGTCACGCAGTTCCTCGTCAATCGCCCCGTCTGCGCCCGCCAAGTCGGAGGCCGCACCCAGTTCTACACCGGAGGGAATGGAGTCGAGGAATGGCGAGTCACTGGCCACGTTAGATGTGCGTGTCGATGATGGTGGTCGTGGCCTGGCCAAATCCAATGCACATGGTCTGCAGCCCGTACCGTCCACCTTGGCGTTCTAGTACATTGAGCAACGTCGTCATGAGCTTGGCTCCCGAGGCACCGAGCGGGTGACCATTGGCGATAGCGCCGCCGTAGACGTTCGTTTTTTCCCAGTCCACGCCCAACGCGTTGCCGCAACCGAGAGCCACGCTTGCGAAGGCTTCGTTGATCTCCACAGCATCCATCTGAGCCATGGTCAAGCCGGCTTTGGCGAGCGCTTTTTCCGACGCAGGCACCGGTCCCGTCAACATGATGGTTGGGTCCACACCCGCCGTCACCGCTGTCACAATTCGAGCGCGCGGCGTGAGGTTGTACTTCTTGACCGCAGCTTCCGAGGCGACAAGGATGGCAGCGGCACCGTCGCTAATCTGCGAGCTACTGCCTGCGGTAATGACGCCGTCTTCGATGAACGCAGGCTTGAGGCCAGCAAGTCGTTCGAGCGTGGTGTTCCGACGAATGCCTTCGTCCATGTCGAGCACGCCGTCTACCGTGACAAGCTCACCGTTGACGTAGCCCGCATCAATCGCCGCAGCAGCGCGCTCATGCGACCGCAGGCTGTACGCATCCAGTTGAGCGCGGGTCAAGCCGTAGCGCTGAGCCACGAGCTCGGCAGACTGCCCCTGGGGAATGATGGAGTAGCGCCAAGACAGTTCCTTGGAAAAGCCAGCCATCTCGCCGTTCAGAAACATGTCCGAGCCCATAGGAACGCGGCTCATCACTTCCACACCGCCGGCGAGCACAATGTCCTGGAAGCCAGAAGCGACGCCCATTGCCGCGAACGCCAGTGCCTGCTGACTTGAGCCACACATGCGATTGACCTGAACACCGGTCACTGACACCGGAAACCCAGCCTCTAGCGCACACATGCGGCCAATATTTGCACCCTGCTCTCCAACCGGAGTCACGCAGCCATACACCACATCATCTACCGCAGAAGCGGGAACACCGGTTCGTTCCAGCAGCGCCCGTAGCGGAAGAGCGCCGAGCTCGACGGGGTGCTGGGTAGCGAGCGAACCGTTGCGCCGACCGACGGGGGTACGGACGGCATCGACAATGTAGGCGTGGGACATCTCAGTTCTCCAACTAGTGCGGGGTCTCTATCGTGTTTGCATGGGAACACGAGCATGAACACCGTCACCAAACGCCTCTGAACCGTTCGAAAATTCGCCCAGATATCTTCAGATTGAGAGTGCAAAGGCCTAATGAACTCTCCAGTCCTACGGAGCTTTAGGCCAAGTTCTATCGATGTTTGCATGCTTGGCCTGAGCACTGCCTCCGCCCAAGACACCCGCGACGAGGCCTGGCCAAATGGCTGCGTCTGCACAGGCGCGTTCGTCGCTGCAAGCACAACGGTGGCCACGGACCGTCATTCGCATAGGCGTCGCGGTCAGGTCAGCGGCGCGCCCTAAGGTTCGCGAAGTAGGTGCGCATAGCGGGCAGCGAAGCCCGCATCATTCAATGTCTGGGCGAACAGCGCCTGCGCCCAAGCATCCACGTTGGGCCCAACAATCGCCGCAACGGCCTCGACGACGAGCAAGTTGGGGTCGGCGGCGACGGTTGCCGCTGCAATCGGTAACGCCGGGTAGGCGCCCATCGCATGAACAGCCGCGACAAGAGGTTCTAGGTCTGGCTGGGCCTGTACAGTCTCCGTCAGCGCCTCAACAAAACCAGCTTCTGCACAGCGTTTGCAGGCAGAGTGGTAGTGAGAGGTTCCCCGGGTAATCCCGAGCAGTGCGCGTCCTGGAACGGCCTCTGCTCGGCGGGAGAGAGCGGTGGTCCACGACGACGCCGGATGCCGAGCAACAGCCACAGCCAGCACCTCTCGGCCGCACTCGGGCTGAAGAATCATCAGCCGGTTGTACAGTCCCGACGCAGACATCACCCGTTCCAGCTGCTCGGCCACTGCGAGACTCGCACGCACCAAGCCCGGATGCCCGACCGCGCGGGGCCCCGCACACAGCTCGGCCAGCGCCACCGCATCGAGCTCGGCAAAGGCCTTGAAGAAACGCGTGAGGTCTTCCCCGGCCTGTGCCGACTCCACCGCAAACGCCCGAAGGACCTCCAGCTCTTCACGCGGCGACACACCGCTTAGGTCTCCACGAAGCCAGACCCTCATCGCCACACCCCACTGCCCAGTCGCAATGCGTCCGGGTCTCTTGGGAAGGTCGGCATGGGGTCGCCGTGGGCCACAGCAATCAACAGCGGCGGTGCGACGTCTACCGACAAGGCCCCGGGACGTGTGGCTGGAACGCCCGGAGCAGACAGCAAGGGATGGCCTGGGGGAATCCACTCTCTTGCCGGCCCCTGCCCACCGGCCCAGACGGCCGCCAATCCAACGCCGGTGATCGACACACCATCACCATCGGTTGCGGTCATCAGCAGCGACAGCGTGCCCGCAAACTCCCCGAGTTCTACAGCCACAACGCGCTCCCATGCCGCGGCAAGCGTGCGGAGGCGGTCGGTCGGCTGTGGGTCTGACAAGGCATCATCCACCGCCCTGCCAGCGCGAAAAGCCACATCCAACGGTGCATTACCAGCGACTCGCCCCGCCCATGCCAGACCGACCTGACGGCCATTGCTGGTGTTTCCGAGGAACGAGCCGCGAAACGGCCAGGGCGACGGGCTCCCCCACAAGATGGGCTCGGTCATGGACTCTCCGCATGGGCCCACACCCGTATCACCCCGCAACCATCGCGTGCGCTTGCCACGGCAGTGCAGCGAGATACGCACGCCACCTTGATCCTGTGAGGACCCCATGGCTGACCAAACCGCAGAAAAAACTGACCGCCTTCAAACTCTACATCTGGCATTGTTCCTGATTGGTGGAGCGTGCGCAGGAACCGGTATTGTCAACCTACTCGGAGCCTTCGGAGCTCCCAGCGGTGACATGAACCAGAACTTCGCCGTCATTGGCGCAGATGCGTTGGACAACATTGGCGCAGGTCCAACCTTCGACTTCGCGATTCCACTCGTTGTTGTCGGCGTTCTCTGCCTCATCTTCGCCAACGCAATCGCGTGGCGCAAGACCGGCGGCTACTAAAATCCCGGGCGATCAGCCCGCGGATGACGACTACGAAGACCTACCCCTCGTAGACGACGACGAAGGCACAGACATTCTGCCTCTACCGCAGTCCACAGTCGACGAATCCGTCTCCATTCCAGACGACGACGTCTCCTTGGACATTGGTGAGCTTCCGGATTCGCTCCGAGCTGAGACGGTCAGTGTGATCACCGTCGACGACAGCGAGACCAGCGGCCTCGACCCTTTTGACTCGCTCGCGGCAGAAGTGGCTCCCCCTGTGGTTATCCCGTGGAAGACCAAGGCCCGCTTTCCAGCGTTGGCCCGTACTATCCCATGCACTTGCGACCCAACTGCGGCCACATCACGGCTCGTTGTCGCTGACGGGCCTGACACGCCGACCCGAGAGCTGCAGTTCATCGTAGGCGCGCTCAACGACACGTTCATTCTGCCTGTGGTCATTGGCTCGCCCGAGCACCTCACCCTCGGCCGCGACGTGCTGGCTGGCAGAGTCTGGGTCGATAGTTCCGTGTCCGAGGACTGACCGGAGCCCCAGTCCTTCACATCCGGTCAAAGTCTGACCGCACGGACGCGATGCCATGCGATAGGCACCGACGGCATCCCCCCGAGGCACTTTGAACGCAGTCTTCAAGTTCTACCGCACCCACGGTCCACCGCATTGGCGGTGGTATCTCGCTGGTGTGGTGACACTTCTGTGCACCAACTTCCTTTCAGTACGCATTCCTGTGTACTTGGGTCGGGCCATTGACGTGATCAAGGTCGGCGGCGACAACGTACAAGCGGACGTCAGCTTCTACGCCGGGGTCATCGCCGCCATGGGCGTGGGAATCATTGTGGTTCGCACCCTGTCTCGCGTCGCCTTCTTCACTCCCGGTCGACTGGTCGAAGCCGAGGTCAAACGCAACTTGTTCGCCAAGCTGCTGCGCCAACAATTGCCCTTCCATCAGACCTATCCGGCGGGCGACCTCATCAGCCGCTCCTCCTCAGACGTGGGCTACGTCCGGCTCTTGGCGGGCTTCGGCGCGTTCGGCATCGTCAACACTGGCATCGCACTGGTGATGGCCATTGCCCAGATGACCGAGATCAACGCGTTCTTGGCCGCCGTCACCATGGTGCCCGTCGTCTTGGCCCTCTTGTCGGTGCGGGTGTTCATCAAGCGCATGTTCCGCCTTGTGCACAAGATGCAGAAGGAGCTCGCACAGCTGTCCGACCACGTGCTCTCGACCTACCAAGGCATTGCCACGGTCAAGAGCTTTGCCGCAGAAGAAGCCTTTGCCGAACGGTTCGACGTCACCAACCGCGATTACCTACGCACGAGTGAACAGCGTGCCGACATGCGCGCCATCATTGGGCCCATCTTGGCCTTTGCCGCCACCTTGAACGTGTTCGTCCTGCTGTACTTCGGCGGGCCAATGGCCATTCGCAACGAGATCAGCGTAGGCGAGCTGGTCGCGTTCATCGCCCTCACCGGATTCCTTGCCGGTCCAATCCGAGGCGCGAGCTTCTTGCTGTCGGTGTTCAAACAAGCAGAAGCCGCACTTCAGCGCATTGATGAAGTCGCTGACCCACTTCCCGAACGTCCGGACCTTCCCAACCCGGTCGCCGTTCCAACATCATGTCCCGAGCTACGCGTTGAGCACCTGACCTTCGCCTACCCAGACGCACCCGACGTTCCCGTGCTGCACGACATCCAGCTGGTTGTCCCACCAGGAACCACCCTCGGCATCATGGGAGCTACCGGCTCAGGCAAGACCACGCTGGTTCGCATGCTGACCCGACTGTTCAATCCGCCAGCTGGCACGGTATTCGTGGACGGCATCGACATCCGCTCGCTCGACCTCGATGGCTGGCGTCAATCCCTCGCCGTGGTCCCACAGCGCGCCTTCTTGTTCAGCGAGTCGGTACGGGACAACATCCTGCTCGGCGCCCCGGATGACGGCCGCCTGGAGCAGGTACTGACCACCACCACAATGGACGTAGACATTGCTGCCCTGCCCCAAGGAACCGAGACCCTTGTGGGCGAGGCCGGCGTGATGCTGTCCGGTGGTCAACGCCAGCGAACAGCCTTGGCACGCGGCTTGGTGCGCGACCACACCTTGCTGGTCTTGGACGACGTGCTGTCCGCCGTTGACCACAAGACCGAACACCAACTCATTGCGGCCATGCGCTCAGGCGGCCCGTCTACCAGCATCATTGTGACCAACCGCATCTCTGCTATCCAGCATGCGGACCAGATCATCATGCTCGAAGACGGCGCCATTGTGCAGCGGGGAGACCACGCGAGCCTCGTCCTTGAAGAGGGCCTGTACCGCGACATCTGGGAACGCCAATCGGACAGTGCCGCATGAGCGATAACAAACCCAGCAACTGGAGTCTGTACAAGCGGATGTGGCCGTATATGAAGCCGTACTGGTGGATGTACCTGCTCGCGATGCTGTGTGCGCCACCCACCACACTGCTGACCGTATACCAGCCCATTCTGCTAAAGCGCGCGATTGACGACCACATTCGAGTCGGCGATATCGCTGGCGTGCAGAGCGTAGCCCTGTGGTACCTGGGAGCGCTGCTGGCTTCCTTTGTGCTGCAGGTCGGCTTCTCCGTGCTGATGTCGTACGCCGCACTGCGAACCATCACCCGTCTGCGTGAAGGTGTGTACCGTCACACCATGGCGCTCAAGCAGTCGTTCTACGATGTTCGACCCACTGGACAGCTGCTCACCCGAGCCACCAACGACATTGAGTCGCTAGGTGAGACGCTGACTGCAGGTGCGGTGACGATTGTCCTCGATGTGCTGCTTATCATCGGCATTCTCGTCGCCATGTTCTTCTACGAGCCGCGCCTGACGCTCGTTTTGCTGTGCATGGCGCCGGTCATCGCCATCATCCTGGACAGGCTCCGCCGCGTCTTACGCCGCTTGTACCTGGAGATCCGCGAGAGCTTGTCAGCTGTAAACGCCTACTTGGCGGAGCGGCTTCAAGGAGTCGCGGTGGTTCAGCTGTACTCGGATGAAGCGCGCAGCAATGCCGAATTCACAAGCCGCGTGGACCGCTACCGAGATGCCACCGTTCGCAGCAACATCTGGGATGCCCTGATCTACGCCATCATGGACGGACTCACCTCTGTCAGCGTGGGGCTCATCCTGTGGGCTGGAACGGGTGCAGTCCTTGCCGAGCCCATGAACCCAGGCGTCTTGGTCGCATTCGTCGACTTTGTCGGCAAGCTCTTCCGCCCCATCCAAGAGTTCAGCGGCAAGCTGTCCATCTTGCAGCGTGCCGCATCTGCCCTCGAGAAAATCTTCGGCCTTCTAGACGAGAAAGCGTTCATCGAAGACGGTGATGCGTCGCTCGCGACCGTCGAAGGCCACTTGGTCCTCAAGAATGTCCAGTTCGCGTACCGAGACGGCTCCAAGGTCCTACACGGAATCGACCTAGAGCTTCACGCCGGCGAGGTCGTGGCACTGGTGGGACGCACTGGCTCCGGCAAGACCACCATTGGAAAGCTGCTGACCCGCGCCTACGACGGCTACACAGGCTCCATCACCCTAGACGGCGTTGAGCTCTCCGACCTGTCCAAGGCAGCGGTTCGCCGGTCCATCGGCATGGTTCGACAAGACGTCCAGCTGTTCCCTGGAGATGTGCGCTTCAACCTAGCCCTAGGCGCAGACCTCACAGATGACGCGCTCATGGCCGCAGTCGATGTTGCCAATGCCGGTCCTGCGGTCGAGGCCCTCGGGGGTCTAGACGGCCGTGTCGCACACAAGGGCAGCAACCTGTCGGTGGGTGAAGCACAGCTACTGTCCTTCGCGAGAACCATCGCGCACAATCCGCCGCTGGTCATCTTGGACGAGGCCACCGCAAGCGTGGACACCATGACCGAAGCACGCATTCAAGCCGCAACCGACGCCATCCTGGCGCGAAAGACGGTGCTGGTCATCGCTCACCGCCTGTCGACCATTGTGGGCAGTGACCGCATTGTGGTGTTGGACGCCGGCCGAGTCATTGAAGTGGGCAGCCATGCCGAGCTGCTCGAAGCGGACGGGGTGTACGCAGAGCTGTACCAACAGCAGTTTGCCGAGCCCGGCGAACAGATCGCATGAGCGACACACCGCGAGCCGTCACCGTCTTGTCGGGAGCTGGACTGTCTGCCGCGTCCGGTGTGCCAACCTTCCGCGACGCCGACGGACTGTGGGAAGGCCACAAGGTGCAAGACGTCGCCACACCCGAAGCATGGCTGCGAGATGCCGAGCTGGTACGCACCTTCTATGATGAGCGGCGCATTGCCTGCGCCAAGGTTGTGCCTAATCCAGGCCACACGGCTCTGGCGGAGCTTCAGCGCGCCTGGGGTTCGGACCGAGTCGTTCTGGTCACCCAGAACATCGATGGACTGCTACAAGCGGGCGGATGCAGCAATGTCATTGAGATGCACGGCAGCCTGTTTCGACTGCGGTGCGAGCACGATGAGACGCACCCGCACGTTGCCGTCAAAGGGGCGCAGTCGCGGACAGCCACCTGCCGAGTCTGCGGCGGACGCCTGCGACCGGCGGTGGTGTGGTTCGGTGAAATCCCAAACCACATGGAGCGAATCCAAGAGGCAACGTGGTCGTGCGACACGTTCATCAGCGTAGGCACGAGCGGCGTCGTCTACCCGGCGGCTGGCCTGTCGCAGATTGCCAAAGCGGGTGGTGCAACCACCATTGAGGTCAACCCCAACCCGGTTGGCGGTGGCTTCGACTACGTGCTGAACCAAGGGTCCGAGGTCGCCTTGCCCAAGCTCATCGCCACCTGGCTGGACGCGTAGCGCCATGACAGATGCACTGCGAATCCTGCTCATTGAAGACGAAGCTCGCATTGCTGACCTTCTCGTCCGCGGTCTTGAGGAAGAGGGCCACGCGGTCCGGGTTGCTGGGACGCTGGCCCAAGCCCGACAAGCACTCGCAGAGGCGGTCCCCTTCCACGTCATGGTCGTTGACCGTATGCTTCCAGATGGCGATGGCTTGCAGCTGGTTCGACAGTTGCGGGCGGGTGGCGACGCAACCCCAATCTTAGTCCTGACCGCACGCGACGCCGTCAAGGACCGGGTCGACGGCCTGCACGGTGGAGCCGACGACTACCTGGCGAAGCCCTTTGACTTCTCTGAGCTCTTGGCGCGAGTCGGCGCCATCTGCCGTCGGTCCCGCCCAGCGGAGGTGATGCAGTGTGGTGACCTGACCGTCGACACGAAGTCCCTGCGCGTTCATAGAGACGGGTCGGAGATTCGGCTGACCGCGCAGGAGTACCGCTTCTTGGCTTATCTGATGGAGAATCGGGGCCGAGTGGTCAGTCGTGCGCAAATCCTAGAGGCCGTGTGGGAGACGACCAACGACCCGGGAACCAACGTGGTCGATGTGTACATGAGCTACTTGCGCACCAAGATCGACCGCGGACATGAGAACAAGCTGCTGCACACGGTCCGGGGCCTCGGATACCTGCTGGAAGACGGACATTGACGTCGTTGCGAACGCGACTGCTTCGCATCTTTCTGGTGTTCGCAGCGCTGACCCTTGTGGGTTCCGCGCTGGGCACAGCGACGGTGCTGCACCTACGAGCTCTCGCATCGCTTGACCGCACGCTGATGGCCGCCGCCTTGGCGGAAGCCCATCCATGGCAAGACGAGCGGTACGACAACACCTTCGCCCGCAGCTCCGTGCGCGTCTTCCCCTGGGACGCTGACAATCCCGTTGTACCCACAGAATACATCGAACATGCTCTCGAATATCACCTGCCTGTCTGGGTAGACCAACCACCCGAGCGGGTCCTACTGCTCGCCGTCCAGTCCGAAGACGGTCAGCTAGGCGACGACAGCGAGTTCGTGGTGGTCGCTGCAGCACCCGCCGTTCGATTGACACAGACGGTTGTGCCGTTTCTCCTGTCGTATGGTGCAGTGGCTTCGGTGGCGCTGCTTGCCGCTGGAGCACTACTGTGGGTGGTCCTGTCTCGAGCAATGGGACCGTTAGAGCAGGCGTCTCGGCGCATTGGCGAGGTTGGGCGCCTCGATGCCCAGTCACGGCTTGAGCTCGAAGGCCCACCCGAAGTTCGCGGGCTGCTGGAAGCCACCAACCAGCTCTTGGCCCGGTTGGAAGCCGCCTACCAGTCGCAGATCAGCTTCACAGCACTCGCAGCACACGAGCTTCGCACGCCAGTGACCGTACTCAAGGGAGAAGTAGACGTGGCCTTGCGCCGTGAGCGAACGCCATCAGACTACAAACAGGTCCTACAGCGTCTGCAGGCCGAGTTTGACCGACTGCACGCACTGGTCGATGGCCTGCTGCTGCTCTCACGCGTCGACGCCGGACAGGTCGAGCAAGGCAAGCAGGTCGAGCGTCTCTCCCACCCCATTCACCGCGCCCTCGGCCAAGAACGAACCACGCTGGACCACGCTGGATGCCACCTTCAGCTGGACCTCCAGGCAGACCCCGAGCTGTCCATCCACGTGGCACTGCTCACCAGTGCTGTGGCCACGTTGCTGCGCAATGCGGCGGAACATGCACCGGGGTCCACCGTATGGGTCACCACAACGTCGACCCCAACCGAAGCGACGATTTGTATCCACGACGACGGACCTGGCATTGTCGACCCACAACAAATGATGGAGCGATTCAGCCGGTCCAACACCGCCGGAATGGGACTCGGTCTTCCGA
The DNA here is from genome assembly GCA_913061235.1 of uncultured Pseudomonadota bacterium. Taxonomy (GTDB): domain Bacteria; phylum Myxococcota_A; class UBA796; order UBA796; genus CAJXTB01. The sequence continues at coordinate 82,524 of CAJXTB010000003.1, forward strand.
TTGCCGCTGAGGTCGCCCGAAGACATGGGGGCGACTTGGCGGTGACATCCGACGGCGGCACCCGCGTCACACTCTCGCTGCCACTTCTAATGCAACTCTAAGGTCGGTCTCACCTGCCTCCAATGTACCGCTCATACAGCGGGCCTGGAGGTAGGATGACGTGGACCCTGATCTGGCTTGCTGTCGCGTCGGCGCAGACCGTCGAAGACGAGGTTCTGGCACGCGCGGCTGAGGTGTGGTCTGCCCAGGCCGGCCGTGCGCCAGTGGCTCGGGAACGTGCGGCACAGCAGGCAGCCCGGCGCTCCGGCATTGGGCCGTCGTCCGTGTTCGTGGCCAGCCAAGTCGGTGAGCCCACACAGCGACAGCTAGAGGTCGGTGTGGAGCAACCGCTGGACCTGGGTCTGTCGCGCTATCGAGTGAGCCGACTAAGCCGTGGGGTCGCGTCAGCAGAGCTTCAGGTGGACCAGTTTCATGCGCAACTCCAGGCATTTGAGGCCTGGAGTGAGTGGTGGGTGACGGCGTCCGTTGTTGCCCATGTCGAAGAACACATCACCGAGCTCGAAGGTCAGATGGCCCCCTTCTTAGCGGCCGAAGAGGCGGGCACGGTGGCCCCGGCATCGCTCGCAGACCTCCAGACCGGCCTGTGGATGGCGCGTGGAGAGCTGCTGGGACTGCAGCGCGACTTGGCGGCGCAAGAGGTGGTCGCCCATCAACGCCTCGGCTCTGCTGTCCTTCCGCGCGGACAAGATGTCGATGCCCTCTTTCCACAGCAATCTCCATGGGGCAGCCGTCCGCCGAACAGCGTTCCGGTGTCCGCCGAAGCGCAGTCCGAGCTACGCCGCGCACAGGCTGCACAGGCCAGTTTTGAGCGACTGCCCACCATTCGCGGCGGCGTGATGTGGGCCCCGAACGGCCAGGACGAGCTGGTCCCCTTCGCACTCCTAGGCGTCTCCATGCCTCTACAAGCGGGTCTTGGTGCCGAGCGCGCTCGTCTGCGCGGTGAAGCCTCCGCTTGGCAAGCGCAGGCCGAGTGGGAGGCAGTCCAGTTTGAGCAGCAGTGGACTGCCGAGAACCAGTCTTGGCTGGCAGGACGGGAGGAGGTCGAGGCACGGCAGGAACAGATGGTCACGCCTCTGGCTGACCGCGCGGAACGCCTGCGTCTGGCCGCAGAACAAGGCCTCGTCCCACTGTCTCGCTGGGTTCAAGCGAGCCGAGACGCCCGTGAAGCGGAACATGAAGAGATTCACCTGCGCGCTGAACTGCACCGGAGTTCAGCCAGAGCTCACGCCCTCAAAGTCCTGTTGGAGACCCCATGATTCTCTGGTTATTCCTCGTCGCATGCGGTCACCCCGAAGCTCCTGAAGCCCCCAAGCCGTCGTACGCAGAGCGAACCGAGTGGTCGGCGGTACAGAGCCCAACGACCGTTCCGATTGTCACCCTTCCCGCTGAGGCCGTGCCAGCGCCGTCGTCAGAGGTACAGCTCGCTCCACCAGCAGCCGGACGCATCTTGCGATGGCATGTCTCTCCTGGAGACACCATCACCGTCGACACCCCGTTGGCTGACCTCGCCAGTCCACAGCTCACGGCCCTCCGAGCCCGAGTGTCCACCCTGTCTGGCCGGGCGCAACAGGCGCGTACCCAGCGCGACCTTATGCAAGCCAGTGCTGCCAGTGGCGTGGTCAGCCGCATGGACCTTCAGGCAGCCCAGGCCACCCTGCGCGAGACTGAGTCCGAGCTTGCAGGCACTCGCAGTGAGCTCGCCGCCTACGGCGGGCAGAGCGGCGCTGGACTGACATGGACCTCCGCCTATGACGGCATTGTCGGGGAAATCCACTGTCCTGTCGGACCGGTGCAAGACGGCGTCTCCTGCCTGACCGTACAACGCGACCGTCAGGTTCTTCTCGAGGTCCGTGTGCCCGCCCGCCACCTCGCTGCACTCGAAGGCCCCCTGCGCGCGGACTTTACGTCCCTCGATGGCTCACACAGTCCGTTCGTTGAGGTGTCACGGGCGCCAGCAATCGACCGCCACACCCGAAGTCTGCTCGTTCAGTTCCGCACACAAGACGATGTCATGCCGGGAGCAGCCGGTCGAGCCGTGCTCTCCGCTCCGCGTGCCCAAGACCTCTTCCTCATTCCGCGCTCCGCCCTCACCCGCTCTGACGGCGTGCCCTCGGTCTTTGTGGGTAGTGCAGACGCCCCCGAATCGCGCGCTGTCCAGGTACTCGGAGGCGACGATGCCAGCGCACTCGTGCGTGGGGTTGAAGCCACCGACCAGGTGGCCACCCGGGGCGTGTTCTTGCTGAAGAGTCTGATGGCTCAGGAGGCGCAATGAACCTCGTCGCAGGGCTCATCGCCGCCTCCGTCCGCCACCGCTGGATGGTCCTCTTTCTCACTCTGCTCGCAGCGGTCGGCGGCGTCTTCGCAACCCAGCGAATGACATTCGACGCGTTTCCGGACATCACAAATGTCCAGGTACAAATCCTGACCACAGCCGCTGGCCTAGGCTCGGAAGAGGTCGAGATGCTGGTGACATTGCCTGTGGAACGCTCCCTCGGCGGCGTGGACGGCATCACCGAATTGCGCAGCATCTCGCGCCCCGGTGTGTCATCCGTCACCGCTGTCTTTGAAGACGGGACCGACCGGTGGCTCGCACGCCAGAAGGTGAAGGAGCAGGTAGACATCGCCCGTGGCGAGATTCCCGAGTCCGCAGGAACACCGGAGCTCGCACCGCCCACCACGGGCCTTGGAGAGGTGTTCCAGTTCACGGTTGGCAGTGACTCCATGCAGCCACATGAGCTGTACCGCGTCTTCGAGCGCGACATTGCGCCACGCCTGCGGTCCATTGAAGGCGTGGTCGAGGTCAACGCCTGGGGCGGCGCCATCCCACAAGTGGACGTGCGTCTAGACCCGTACGCCTTGGTCGCTCACAACATCTCCATGACCGAGGTCGCGAGCGCGCTTGAGGACGCTGTGGCCATTACCTCAGCGGGTGACCTGTCATCTGGCGAGGAGCGCGCAAGCGTTCGAGCGAGCTCAAACCCAGAGACCCCGGAGGCCCTCGCAGACATTGTGGTCCGGTCCGACAGCAACGGCGCCGTGTTGCTCGGTCAGCTCGGTACCGTCGGCATGGGCGGCGGGCTCACGGTCGGTCTCGGCACCGCAGACGGCGAAGGCGAAGTCATCTTCGCCATGGTCCAGCTGCTGGCCGGAGCCGACGCCTTGTCCGTGGTTGAGGAGGTTCGTGCCACGTTGCCGCAGATCACAGCAGCCATCCCCACCGACGTCCACATCGACCCCATCTACGACCGCGAAAAGCTGGTCGGAAGCACCCTGGAGACGGTGTCGCACTCGCTGCTTGAGGGCGCATTGCTCGTGGTGTTCATCCTGTTGCTGCTGCTCGGAAACCTGCGCGCCGGGCTGCTTGTCGCCTCGGTGATTCCCTTGTCCATGCTCGGCGCCTTTGTCGGACTGGCCGCGCTGGGCTTCTCCGGCAACCTCATGAGCCTGGGCGCGGTGGACTTTGGCCTGATTGTCGACGGCACCATTGTGGTCGTTGAGAGCATCCTAGCCATGCAGCTTGTTGGCCAATCACACCGGCAGAACGTGGTGAAGACCACCCAAGCCGTGACCCGACCCGTGCTGTTCGCCGTAGGCATTCTCATTCTCGTGTACCTGCCCGTCTTGATGATGTCGGGCACCGAGGGCAAGCTGTTTCGGCCCATGGCCGTCACGGTTCTGTTCGCGCTGGTGACCGCACTCTTCCTGTCGTTCACCTACATTCCAGCGGCGGCCTCGTTGCTACTCAAGCCAACCGGTGAGCACCATACGTTCGTCGTTCGCCTGCTGCGACGCGTGTACGACCCGGTCATGCGACGCCTGCAGAGCTTTCCCAAGACCGTCGCCAGTCTTGCTGCGGTGTGGATTGTTGTGAGTCTGGCTCTCGTGATGACCCTCGGCGTTGAGTTCGTTCCGCGGCTTGAGGAAGGCGACCTCGTTGTTCAGACTGCGCGGCTGCCATCCATCTCACCACAGATGGCTGCACAAGAAGTGGCGCGTATCGAGCGCATCCTCGGCAGCTTTCCCGAGGTAGAGCGGGTCGCCTCACGAACCGGTTCTCCCGCACTTGCGACCGACCCCATGGGACTCGAAGAAACCGACATCTTGATCCGGCTGCGCCCACGAGACGAGTGGCAGGCTGAGTCGACTGAAGCACTGGCGACAGCCATGGCCACACGCCTCGCAGTCGATGCTCCCGGTCCCGAGTACACGTTTACGCAGCCCATTGAGATGCGTTTTAACGAGCTGCTGGAGGGCATCACCGCAGACGTCGGAATCCAGATCCATGGCCACGACTTAGACGAGCTGCTCGCCCTTGGACAGCGGTACGCCGCCGAGCTGGACACCATCCCCGGTGCCGCCGATGTCACAGCACCAACGGTCGATGGCATGCCCGGCGTAGACATCCAGATCGACAGCATGGCCCTCGCCGCCGCCGACCTAGACGCCGCCGCTATTCACCAGATGGTAGCGGCTGTCCAGCGCGGTGTGACCGTCGGAAGCTGGCGTCGTGGCCAATACCAAGAGCCCATCGTGCTCACCCTCGACATTCGCCAGTCGACTGCCCTCGCCGACCTGCCCATCGTGCTTCCGCAAGGTGGGCACATGACGCTGGGCGACGTAGCGACGGTCGTCGAGACCACGACCCCCGCCGCCATTCGTCGTGCCGGCGGCTCACGTCGCGTGACGGTGCAGGCCAACGTGCGCGGACGTGACCTCGGCTCGTTCGTCGAAGAAGCCCGGTCGCGAATCGACGCCGTAGAGCGCCCTCAGGGCACCTGGATCAGCTGGGCCGGCAAGTACGAGCAACTGCAAGCCGCCGCACTGCGCACCGCCGTCTCTGTGCCATTGGTGCTGTTCCTCATTGTTGTCGTTCTGTACTACGCATTCGGAGCGTGGCGCCCCGCTTGGCTCATCTTCCTCAACGTCCCGGCAGCCGCGTCTGGCGGAGTGCTGGCTCTCGTCGCCCGTGGTTTGCCGCTGTCCATGAGCGCCATTGTCGGCTTCATCGCCCTCTTCGGCGTGGCCGTCATGAACGGCATCGTCCTGTTGTCCCGCACACGCGAGCTGCACAAGAACGGCACCAGCCAACAAGCCGCGATTCGCAGCGCCAGCGAGCGCTTCCGTCCCGTCTTGACCACGGCACTGGTCGCCGGCGTAGGATTCGTTCCCATGGCTATCGCGACCGGCATGGGCGCCGAAGTCCAGCGCCCTCTGGCCACTGTCGTCATTGGCGGGCTGTGCACCAGCACGCCACTGACGCTGCTGGTCCTGCCTACGTTGTACGGCTGGTGGTTTGCAGACGAGGATGTGACGGCGGAAGACGCACCGCCAGACCCGCTACTCCCAGGAACGCTGGTCTAGCTCCGCGGTCTTGCGACCACCGAACAAGATGCCGAAGGACACTTGGTAAAGCATGCCGTTCGCGAATCCAGAGACGATCTGCGAGCCCTCACCCGACGCTCCAGCGCCACCAATGACAGGGACGACGAACGCGAACTCGGGCATCAGCCGAACGCTCGGCGCGACCTTCGCCGAGAAGCCAACGCTACTACCGATAGAGCCGATGAACACAGCCCCCGTCTCACCACCGCCACCGCCACCCGCGACGATGGCGTGCAGCTTGGGCGCAACGACAAACTGATGTTCACCGACGGGAATTCCGACAATCAGAGGCACCTGGAAGTTGAACACCCCGGCACCGGAACCTCCGAGCGCCAAGAAGAACCCACCACCACTTGGTGCAATCGACACAATGGTGCCGTCCGGCTTGCTCGGGTCGGTCAACATGAACTTCGTGGTCAGCTCAATACCCGACGTTCCAAAGCGGCCGCCAATGTCGACTCTGTCGTTGACGCCGTAGCGGCCAGAGACGTTGAAATACCCAAAGCCACCGCCTCCAGCGTCACCGGCGAAACCAAGGAATGCTGGCTCAATGGCGCCTTGAAACTGACCAGCACCGTTGGTCTCGGCGGTCTGAAGCGTACCGAGAGTGGCGCAACCCGACAGGGCAACAGCGAGGACTGAGACAGCGAGGCGGGACAGGCGATTCAAAACGACCTCCAGAAGGGCCGCCACGCTAACACCCCGTCTCGCAGGCTGTGTCACGCTGGCAAATCGCACTGTCTACATTTCCGCCAACAGTGTGAGCACGATGGTCCGATGAGCGTGCCATGGATCTTGCGACCATCATTGGCTTCATTGCTACCTGCCTCCTTCTGGTGGCGGCCATCCTCATTGGTGGCCCCCTCAGCGCCTTCCTCGACTACGCCAGTGTGGCCGTCGTTATCGGTGGAACCATGGGGGCGGTCTACATTGGTTTCCCCGGGTACCAAGTCAAGAATGCCCTAGGCGCAGGCAAGTTCGCTCTCAAGCCAAACGCCTACCCTCCGGCTGAGACCGTCAAGCTCCTTCAAGACCTCTCGGCCAAGGCCCGCAGTGAAGGATTGCTCTCGTTGGAAGCGGCAGCGGAAGAGGCCAGCGACCCATTCCTCAAGCGCGGCCTCCAGCTCATGGCAGATGGCCAAGATCAAGACACCGTTGAGTCCGTCATGTACGGCGAGATGGACAAGATCAGCGAACGCCACAAGAGCAATGTGGACGTCTGGGACGGCATTGGCTCGTACGCACCGGCAATGGGCATGATCGGAACCCTGATTGGACTGGTGCAGATGCTCCAGAACATGAGTGACCCGGCAGCCATTGGCCCGGCCATGGCTGTGGCACTGTTGACCACATTCTACGGCTCCCTCATTGCCAACATGATCGGTATTCCTGTCGCCAACAAGCTCAAGCTGCGCAACAAAGAAGAGGTTGCGCACATGGAACTCATTGTCACCGGCATGAGCTCCATCTTGGCCGGCGAGAACCCACGCTTCCTAGTTGAGCGCCTCAACTCCACACTCGCACCGGGCGACCGTCTCAGTGAGGCTGCCTAGTGGGAAAGCGGGAGAAGAAGCCCGACGAGCCACCCGCAGGTCTGCCTGGCTGGTTGGCGACCTACTCCGACATGGTGACCTTGTTGCTCACCTTCTTCGTCATGCTCATGGCCATGGCCAGCTTCGATGACCCAGCCAAGGTCAGCGCCGTCGTGGAGTCCATCCAGATGGCGTTCGGCGTCAACGGATTCGACGAGGCCCTACTCGGCAGCATGGATGCCGAGGCATTGTCCGAGGCCATTCGTCGCGAAGTCTCCGTACAACCTGTCTATGCAAAAGTACGCCAGGCAATGAGCGCGCACGTCAGCGACGAGCTGGTGAGCATCTCCCAACAGGAAAACGAAGTCCGCTTACGTCTAGATGACCGCGTCTTCTTTCGACCTGGCAGCACGACCTTGCACCCATCGGCCTTCGCGATTGTGTCGGACCTCGCCAAGATTGTGGCCGAGTTCGAGTCCGAGCTTGTCGTTGAGGGCCACTCGGACGCCTCTGGAAACGAACAGCAGAACTGGGAGCTCTCAGCGCTACGGGCCGTCGCCGTCGTCCAGGCCATGCGCATTCGCGGCCCGGTCCCCGGAGAACGCCTGACCGCCGCATCCTTCGGTTCCCACCGACCTTCTTCGCTCTTCAGCGAAGACGAAGCGTGGAATCGACGTATTGAATTTGTGATTCGAACCGATGACGTCGGTGCGGCTGGCGCCAGTCGCTCACTGATGGAGGTGCAAGATGGACGATGAAGAAGTCGACGAGTACACCCCAAAAGCCTCGAAACTCCCTATGATAATCGCTGCCGTCGTTGCCCTACTTGTCGGCGCAGGTGGCGGCTTCGGTGCCTCAATGATGATGGGCGGTGACGCGGAAGCGGCGGATGTGGATGCGGACTCGGACACCGGCGACGAGGAAATGGAAGAAGACGACACGGGAGACCCCGAAAACGCCATCACCAGCCTCGGAAAGTTCACCATCAACCTGCGCGGTGCGTCCGGCGGGCGCATTCTGCACTTCCAGGTCGATGTGGAGACCAAATTCCAGCACACCGAAGATGTGGAACGCGACATGGCCATCCTTCGCGATGGCGTCATCTTGCTCGCCTCTGACTACACCTACGCCGATGTCGACGGTCTCGACGGCAAGCTGCGACTTCGCGACGAGCTGCTCGCTCGTCTCAATACCCTTACCGAACGACCGCGCATCCGCCGGGTGTTCTTCACCGAATTCGTGGTGCAATAGTGGCTAGTCAAGACGTCTTTCCCCTCGCCCGCTCCGAAGGCCCGCCGATTGAGTTGGTCCGTGAGCTGTTCCGAACCGCTACCCGCAACCTGCATGTCCGACTGGCCGACTTGTACGACGTCGACGTTCCCGCGCGTACCGCTGCCGTCAGCTATTCGCACCTTGGAGACGTCATCAATCGCGTTGGCCGCGACCAAGGTTCGGTCTACGTCAGCTTCCTTCTCGCACCGAGCAATCTGCCAGGCCTACTGTCTGTCGACGGTGAGCTTCTCTTCCGACTCGCCGGTCTGCTTCTCGGCGAAGACCCCAACGGCGAACTGCCCCTGTACCGTTCACGCGCCCCCTCACGAGTGGACATGCAGATTGCTCGACGCCTTGCGCTCGACGTCCTGCGCTGCATCGAACAGTCGGCCATGCCTGGCGTTGACCCGCACTTCGGGGTTCAGACAGTCGGCACCGCGTCACGCCCCCCCACGACCATGCCGAAGAGTGCGGGTGTTGTAGAAGTCAGCTTGGACTTTGGCCCCCCCGACAAGCCGTACGGACTGATGACCCTGATGCTGCCGGCGCGTATGAGCGGCATCTTGTGGCCGTCGCAGATCATTGTTCCCGAGCCCGATGTCTCACATGCGACCTCGATCAACCGTGTGCTTCCCCTTCCCGTCGAGATCACCGCCGAGCTGGGACGCATCCAGATCTCACTCGCCAAGCTGCGGTCCCTGGAAGAGGGCTCGGTCATCGACCTGGGTCAGCAAGGCGACGTGATTCTACGCGTGGGCGACCGGGCCATGTTCTCCAGCGAAGCCGGAGAGCGCGGCGCTGCCCGGTGCGTCAGAGTCATCGATAGACTCGTTGACCTATAATCATGCTTAAGACTCAGACCGACTGACCGATGGTCTTGCAAGCGGGAACGCTTGGGAGTCCACATGAGTGACGACAACAGTCTGGTCGAGCTTTCGTTTCTTGAGAACATCACTATCGAGCTCATCATTGAGCTTGGTCGAACCCAAATGACGGTTCGCGAACTCGCGACACTCGAAAAGGACGATGTGATTGAGCTCAACCGCTTGGTCAACCAGCCCTTGCTGATTCGTACGGGCGACCAAGTCGTCGCCAAAGGCGAGGTCTTCTTGGAAGGTGAGCGCGTTTGTCTGCGTGTTGCCCAAGTGCTCAGCCCCTCCTCCAATGCACTCGCAGAGATTGCATAATGTGGTGGCTCCTCTTCATGGTGATGGCCAGTGCCCAGGACGGGACGCTCGAACAGCGTCTTCTCGGTCCACAAGCACCGATCGTTGGCCCGTCTGCACCTCTGGTCGGTCCCGCACCGCCAGTTGTTCAGGCAGTACTTCCCAACACTCCCGCTGAGGCGCCAGCCCCGACCCAAGTCTCTCCCCTGTCATTCATGGACACCCTCGAGACCGACGGCACCATGAGCGCCACATCCGACGCACCCGGACTTCCGTGGTGGGTACCCCTCGTGGCGCTCGCTGGAGCCGGAGCGTTCTACTGGACCCGACGCAAGACAGCCGTCGAAGAAGGTGAGCTGGCCCCCGCGATTCGCGTCATCTCCCGCGCCCCCCTCGGGGGTTCCGCCGGCATCAGCATTGTTGAGGTTCTCGATGGCGACCGTTGTCGCCGCTTGGTCATCGGCACTGGCGACAAGCAGCCGGTCCTGCTCACTGAGCTCGCTCCAAGCGCCCGCCTAGAGCCGGTTCGAGACGACCGTCCGGTCAGCGGACGAGCCAGCGTTCTCGCTCGTGCACTGTCGCGGCCCAAGGCAGCGTCGTCTGCCAAGTCTGCGCCACGCACTCCGCGTCCCGCCAATGACTGGATGGCAGCAGACCCCAGCTCAGAGATTGGCCCCCGCAAAGCCGCAGCCCGCGTGCTCATCCACCAAGAGATGAACCGCAGGAGCAACGCCTGATGTCTCCCGTACTGCGACGCTTTCTGCTCAGCGCACTGTTGCTGGTTCCCGCGGTCGCCTTCGGGCAAGACGTCGAGCCTGAACTGCTGAGCGTAGCCGACGGTATCGAGACCGCGATGTCCGCCGCAGAAGGCGGCGAAGGCACAAGCCCGCTTCAGCTCATCATTGCGCTGACCACGCTGAGCTTCATTCCGGCCGCCCTCCTGGCAATGACACCGTTCACGCGGTTCATCATCGTCTTTGCCCTGCTGCGCCAAGCCCTTGGCTTGCAGCAATCGCCGCCCAACCAAGTGTTGGTCGGACTGGCCTTGATGCTCACTCTGTTGGTGATGCGTCCAACACTGTCAGCGGTTCAGGCAGACGCTGTCGACCCGTATATGGCGGGTGAAATCACTACGATTGAAGCCTACGATGCCGGCATTGAACCCATGCGAATGTTCATGCTGCACAACGTCGACCGGTCCGACCTCGAAGCCTCCATGCGCATTGCCCGCATCAGCCGTCCGCAGACCCTGGACGATGTGCCTACGAGCGCCATCGTCACCGCGTTCATGCTTGGAGAACTGCGCCGCGCCTTCATCATTGGCATCAAGGTGTACATCCCCTTCTTGGTCGTGGACATCGTTGTCGCCTCCGTCCTCTTGGGCATGGGCATGATGATGCTGCCCCCGGTGGTCATCTCTCTGCCCTTCAAGCTGCTGCTCTTTGTGCTCATTGATGGATGGAATCTACTGGTCTTTGGCCTAGTGTCGGGGTTCGCATGACCGAAGAAAGTGCCCTATTCCTTGGGCAACACGCCCTTCTCACCGCAATGGCCGTTGCCGGCCCCATGCTCATGGCAGCCTTGGTTGTGGGCTCGGTCGTCTCCATTCTTCAGGCAGTGACCCAGGTGCAAGAAGTCACCTTGGTCTTCGTGCCCAAGATGCTGGTCGTGTTCCTGGTCATGGCCTTGGCGGGAGCCTGGATGCTCGACATGATCACAGCATTCGGGACCGAGATGTTCCTGTCGATTGCCCAGTAATCGTGGCGTCCATCCTTCGCGATGCGGGGCGCGTGGGCGTTGTGGAGGTCAGAGGTCAGAGGTCAGAGGTCAGAACAGACGCTGCGCGCCTGCATTCTGCAGACATCTGGCCACGTGACGAGGTTCTAAGGGCCTCGCAACTTCAAACATCTTCGAGCGGCCAACACTCTCCGCCTCGCAGGCGTCGCAAGACGCTTGCTCTGACGTCTGACATCTGTCTTCTGACATCCGACCCACCGAGGTCAAAGCCTAGCCAATGTCTGACCGCTAAGACGCGAACAACATGAACGAGCAAGTCTGGCTCACACTGCTGTTGGTGTTCATCCGCATTGGCGCGTTCATTCAGCTGATGCCGGTCATCTCCGCCCGCGGTGTGCCCAAGCATGTGCCTGTCTTTCTTTCCGTCTTGCTGACCGTCCTGGTCGGGCCGCACGCGCCGCTCACCGAGGTTCCGTCCATAATGTCGCTCATCTTGGCGGCTGGCGGTGAAGTGGCTCTGGGACTGGCAGCCGGCACGATTCTGGCAACCCTGTTCTCGGCCCTGACCCTCGCCGGCGAAATCGTGGCGCAACAGACCGGCTTCGCCGCCATGCAGCTGTTCAATCCGGTCATGAAGAGCAACGAAGGCCCGCTGGGTATTCTCTCGGGCTTGCTCGCTGGCGCAGTGTTCTTGACCAGCGGCACCCACCTGAAGTTCTTGATGGTTCTGGCCCAGAGCTTCACCACCGTTCCTCCAGGAACAGCCGGCCTGTCCGACGACATGGCGCGTACCGTGATTGCCATGGGAGGAGAGGCGCTGTCACTCGGCGTTCAGCTCGCGGGGCCCGTCGTCGTACTCGTGCTGCTCATCAACATCTTCACCGGCATGCTCACCCGCTTGGCCCCCAAGATGAACGTGTTCTTCAGCGTGGGAATGTCCATCACCGGTACCGCGGGCATCTTCGTCTTCGCGAGCGCCCTGCCGTGGATGCTCATCACTCACAAAGACTTTCTCGAAGGGGGGCTGCGCACGGTCGCCCACCTATTCGGGCTGCTCTAGATGGCTGAAAACTCCGACGGCCAAGAGAAAAAACACGACCCCAGCGAGAAGAAATGGAAGGAAGCAGCCGAAAAAGGAGAGCTTCCGAGGTCTCAGGACCTCTCCGCGTCGGTCATCTTGACCGCTGGCGGCATTGCGCTTCTCATCGCAGCTCCGGGCATGCGCGACGCCATGCATGGACTGTGGACCGACCTGTTCGCGACCACCGGACCGCCAACGCTTGACCGAAGCGAAGTCTTCACACTGTTCTATCGGGCTGGACGCGCCGTACTCGAAGCCCTTGCCCTGCCGTTCTCGGTGTTGGTCATGGCCGGACTTGTGGTCAACTTGGGGCAGACCCAAATGCAGCTCGCCCCCAAGGCACTGACTCTGAAGTGGGCACGCCTCAACCCGCTCAGTGGCTTCAAGCAGAACTACATGAGCAGCCAACCGCTCGTCGAGCTGGGTAAGGGGCTGGCGAAGCTAGTGCTCCTAGGCGGTGTCGCCTACTTGGCCATTCGTGAGCCAGCACGACTACTCCCGCTGCTCGCCACAACGTCTGCCGCCGACCAAATCCGAGTCATTGGCGAGCTATGCCGGGCTATGTTGACCAGCTCGGTCATTGTCTTTGCGGCACTGTCCGCCGCGGACTTTAGCTACAGCTACTACAAGAAAGTCGAAGACATGCGCATGACCGACAAGGAAATGCGCGATGAGTCGAAAGAGCGCGACGGAGACCCACAGTTCAAGGCCCGTCGTCGTCAGCGCGCCCGAGAAATCGCCATGGGCAACCTGCTCGCTGCGGTTCGCGAAGCAGACGTCGTCATCACCAACCCCACCCACTACGCCGTTGCCCTCAAGTACGACCGCGCATCGGGTCACGCCCCCATCGTGGTGGCCAAGGGCTTCGATGCCGTTGCGCTCAAGTTGAAGGAAGAAGCACGCAAGGCCGGGGTTCCACGCATCGAGAACCGCCCCCTCGCCCGTGGATTGTATGCCAAGGTCAAGATGGGCCACCCCATCCCAGAGGAGTTCTATGGACCCGTCGCTCGCGTACTCGCCGTGGTCTACAGAAAGCGCAATCGCAGTTAGGTGGGGCTGATGACGTCCCCAGCACTACCGTCCGTCCTCGTTCGCGTTGGCGATTCGCCCGCCCAAGTCCTCCTTCCTGGCGAGGTCATCGGTCGCTCGGCATCCGTTGCCATCAGCATCGACGACCCCGGCGTCTCCGAAGTGCACGCCTATGTCAGCCTGCGCGGAGGGAAGCTGATCTTGCTCGGTCTACGCGGACGCCTGGGTCACAACGGGCACGTCGTACCGAAAGTGGTGCTGCAGAAGGGCGACATCATCCAGCTCGCCCGAGACATCCACCTGACCGTCGTAGACGTCAACCTTCCGCCTATGGTCTTGGCTATCGAAGGTGACAACCTGGCTCGTCAGGTCCTCCCAGGCACCTGTTCGCTTGTCTTCGACCCCGACCCAACTCTCGCTCCAGGAAGCATCAGTGGTGCGGCCTTGCAGCTGTGGACGTATGGCGATGACTGGCATGCACGCCTACCGACCGGCCAGATCGCTCAGGTCTCTGACGACGATGAATGGTCGCTCTCCGGCGGTACCTACCGTCCAGTGTGGGTGTCCACAGAGGTCGCCGGCGCCGACGTTACGGTCACCGCGTCCAAGATCAACAGCCCGCTGACCCTGCGCGCTCAGTACGACGCTGTGCAGATTGAGCGAGGTGGTGAGTCGATTATTGCGCTGTCCGGTCGGTCCGCACGACTGGTCTCAGAGCTCATTGCCTTCGATGGTCCCGTGGCGTGGGAGCTGCTCGCGCGCGAGGTCTGGCCAACGGGCGAGCCGGTCGAGACTCTGCGTCCAAAGCTAGATGTCACTCTCAATCGCCTACGCAAGAAGCTGCAAGCCGTAGGCATTCGCCGCGACTTGGTGAAGCCAGATGGCTGCGGAATGATGGTGCTGACGCTCGGTCCAGGTGAAACCGCCCTGTCGGAGGGCTGAGTGCCGGCGGGCTCCGACGACCCCTGGGACGACGCCAAGAGCGTAGCTGCCCCGCTCACCGCTTGGGTTGACGACGACACGGCCCATGTCGTTGCCACCGAGCGCTACGAGGTACGCGGCAGCGTTGGCCAAGGCGGCATGGGGCAAGTGGATGTGGTCCGCGACCGCTGGTTGGACCGAGACGTCGCCAAGAAAGTCCTGCACGAAGGTGCTCGTGACGCCCGGCTGGCACGCGAAGCTGCGATTACGGCGCGCCTCGAACACCCAGGCATTGTGCCCATCTTCGATACCGGTCTAGATGACGACGGGCGCCGCTTCTACACCATGCGCTTGGTGCGCGGTCAGACCTTGATGGACGCACTCAATACACCGTCTCTGGCCCAGCGCTTGGAGCACGTGCGCGCGTTGTTGGCCGCCGCAAACGCGGTTGCCCACGCGCATAGCGTCGGCATTGTCCACAGAGATTTGAAGCCGAGCAATGTTCTGCTCGGTCGATTCGGACAGGTCGTGGTTGTGGACTGGGGCATTGCTCATGACGCAGATGCAGAGGGGCGCCCTGAAGGAACACCCGGCTACTCCCACCCCGGTCAGCTCACCGGTGACGCAGTCTGCACCACCCATGATGTCTACGCCCTCGGTCGCTGCCTGCTGCACCTTCTGTGTGGCGCAAGGCCAACGAACTCTGCGACCTACCCCGTCGACGCACCCGCAGAGCTTGTCGCGATTGCCGACCGAGCGATGGGGCCAGACCCGTACGCAGACGCAGCAGCGGTCGCTGTGGACCTCGAAGCCTACCTCGACGGCCGCCGCGTCTCGGCTCATGACTACAGCACGCGTGAGCTCCTCTCCCGTTTTGTCGCCACGTTTCGCGCCCCGCTCGTGGTTGGGGCGACAGGCATTGTTGTTATCGCCATTGTCATTGGCGTCTCCGTTGACCAGACGCGCGCAGAGCGAGACCGTGCGCTCATTGCAGAGGCCACTGCGAACAATGCGCTGGGAGGCTCACTGACCGCACAAGCCGTGTCCTATTTTGAAGACGGCCAGTTCGCCGAAGCCGAGCGCGCCGCCGCCAAAGCACTGTCGTTGGGGGACTTTCCACGCGCTGTTGGCGTGCTCTCAGCACGCCATGGAACCTCGGTCCGCTGGCTCAGCAGCATTGCACCACTGTGCGACGACTTCCACATTCAATTCAATGGCGATGTGGGCTGCGTCTACCCCGACCGCGTCGACATTCACGCACCGACCGGCGAGCTGCTGCGAACCCTTCCCGAACAGAACTCACAGAGTGTTCGGCGCGTCACCGATGGCTACGTCACCGTCACCTACCTGAACGACCCGCAGGGATTCGACAGCCGAGTGACCTACTACCCAGATGCCGGAGAGCCGGTATCGCAGGTAGTAGAAGTCGGCCGTGTGGCGATTGGCGGGACCGATGTTCAAGCCCATCACGCCTCGTTGGCACCGACCTTGTGGACCATACCGACCAACACACTCGACAGCTGGTTGCCGTGCCCAGACTCCGAATCAACCGCCACCGGCCGACCCGTCTGGCGAGACGACGGCATGCTGAGCTGGAGCTGCGACGCAGAGCTGGCTTGGGGCGTGCCTCCCAACGCGGATGGCCGGCTCGCCCTCGACTCACCGCTGGCATCCACTGGGTGGTCAGGAAAGCTGCTGATTGCCAGTACTTACGATGGCAAGCTGCGCGCCTATGACGACGGACAAGTCGTGTGGGCCATCCCGACACCGGGAGGTACACCGGGTGAGCTGACGGCGACCGACGACTGGGTCATTGCACAGCCTGAACGTTCTGGTCCGCAGTTCTTCGATACGCAGAGCCAGCTGTGGCACCGCGCGCTGCCGCTTGAAGATGGCGGGCCCATCCGTCTACACAACGGTCGACTCACCACCATTGGCTCACGCATCAGCACCTGGTCGGTCGGTGCTCCCACCCGTCCACACAGAGTCCCAATGCCAGGAGGCGTCACCGCCATGACCTGGTCCAACAGCGGCAAGCTGGCCGTCGCGGCAGGCGGTTTTGTCGTCTTCGTTGATGAGCGTGGCAACCGTTCCAGTCACGAGCAAGAGGGTTGTCGGCCCGTAAAGGACATCGCCTGGCAAGGTGAAGACCGGGTGATTCGCCAATGCTCAGGAAGCACCGCAAGCGTTGCATGGCTCACGACCAACGCCGACGAGAGACCCGTACACAACGTCTCAATGGGACCCCGCGTGGTGGCGGCAGACGACTGGATCTTGACGGCTAGCTACGGGCATGGCGTGTTCCGCGTGCACGAAGAGCAAGGCCAAGACGTTGTGGAACCCTACATATTTAACGACACCGTGATTGATGTTGAGATGGTCCGGGGCGGAACCCGTGCCTTCCTTCTCGAGCAGAACGGCACCCTGTTGAGCCTGGCTAGCCAAGGCGAGCCCATCGCTCACTGGATGCGAAACGGGGTGCGAAGCCTTGCCGTCGCGGCAACGGACGACGCCGTGGTCGTGGCTACCCGAAGCACCGTGGCACAGGTCTCGCTGACCAACGAAGAACGCTGGCTACTCACCACGCCTAGCCGTCCCACCGATCTGGCGTGGTCCGACCACGGAGACCTCATCGCTATTGGCATGATGAACGGGCACACTTGGGTTGTGGATGCACGCACTGGTGAGCGAATCGCCGAGCTTGTGGGCCACAACGAGCGTGTCTCTGCGGTGGCATTTTCCCCAGACGGCGACCTACTGGCCACGGGAAGCTGGGACCGGACCGTCCGCCTGTGGGATGCAGACGCCTTCCGCAACCCGCCCGCCCAGGTAGAAATATCGCAACGCTATGGCTGGTAGAACCGGTCGCTAGCGTTACCGGTCGGACGAGGACACCATGGGCTTTTTCGACGTACACGCACACCTGACCGACAAGAGACTCGCCGCTATGGAGTCCGATGTCCTGGACCGCGCACGCGCTGCTGGCGTCACGACCATCATCAGCAATGGCCTCAATCCCCTAGACAATCAGCGGGTCGCTGACCTCGCCGCGCGCGCCCCTGACCTGGTGAAACCCGCCTTTGGTCTGTACCCAGTAGACGCCGTGTTGGCCGACATGCTGGCCATGGGTGTCGAGTACCAGCGAGACGACGAGCCCGTTCCCGATCCCGACGAGAGCGTGCAGTGGGTCGCAGACCACGTAGACGAGGCCTTCGCAGTCGGTGAGATTGGCCTGGACCACTACTGGGTACCCGCGGAACTGTGGGACCAACAGGAAGCCATCTTTCGACGCCTCGTGCGCATTGCAATGGACGCTGACAAGCCCATCATCATCCACACGCGCAAGGCAGAGAAGCGCACCCTCGACGTGCTGCTCGACATGGGTGCCACCCGTGTGAACTGGCACTGCTTTGGGTCCAAGGTCAAGCTCGCCCAGCGCATCGCCGCCGCCGGCCACTGGATGTCCATCCCCGCGAATGCTCGGCGTAGCGAGTCGTTTACCAAGATGCTTCGAGTGCTACCGCGCGAAAAAATCTTGCTAGAGACCGATTGTCCGTACCTAGGACCGGACAAAGGTGAGCTCAATGAGCCGATGAACATTGCACGCACCGCGGCTTATGCGGCCGAGCTGTGGGAAACGGACATTGATGGCGTGAAGGCACAGCTCGAATCCAACTTCCATGACCTCTTCAGGTGTCGTCCATGACCGACCGCCGTACGGTGGTTCGTGCGCTCAACCGCCTGGCGTGGGCGTACACGGTGCTGGGCGAGAATGACCACAGAATCCGTGCGTATTCGCGGGCGGCAGAGTCACTCGACGGCATCACCCAAGACTTCGCAGAGGCGCACAAGAACGGTCGGCTAGCAGCGACTCCTGGCGTTGGCGCTGCCTGCATGGAGGTTGTGGAGGCGGTGATGGCTGGGGCAACGCCTGACGTCTTGGCAAACGTCGAGAGTCGCATTCCAGCGTCGCTCTTCGACCTTCGCTATGTCTCGGGACTTGGCCCAAAGCGCATCCGCACTCTGTGGTCTGGACTTGCCATCACGAACCTGTTGGAGCTCGCAACGGCCTGCGAGGAGAGCCGCCTGCTCGCCCTGCCTGGTTTTGGAGCCAAGCTTCAGGACCGCATTGCCCTCGGCGTTCAAAAAGCCCTGCACAACCGAACGTATCGACGCCTCGACCACGCAACAAGTGCCGCAGCAGACCTACTGTCCATCGACCCGAAGGCCGTCATCGTCGGCGACCTTCGACGTGGCTGCGAAGTCATCATGACCGTCGACGCCGTCTCTCCAGACGCTCGTCCCTATGGCGTCCAGACCACCGTTCATGGTTTCACCGCCTGGCAGTTCGAGGTCGCTGGTGTCCCCGTCCGGTGGATAAAGGCGGAGCCCACTGTCGTCACCTGCTGGTGGCTAACAGGCTCCGACGCCCACAGAGACGCCGTTGTCGCTCACGCTCGAAGACGTGGCCTGCGACTCACCGAGACAGGCCTGTTCAAGCGACGCCAGGCCATTGCAATCACGTCAGAAGACGAGCTGTACGAAACACTTCAGCTCATTCCGGTCGCCCCCGAACAGCGCGAAGGCTCAACCCTTCAGGTGACGCGGCCACAACACCGGCTGATTCAGCGTTCAGACCTCAAAGGAGCCCTACACAACCACACCGTAGCCAGTGATGGCTCCGCAACACTTGAGCAGATGCGCGCCGCCGCCGCCGAGCGTGGCCTCAGCTACCTGGGCATCTCCGACCACAGCCCCACAGCCCACTACGCCAACGGACTTGTGCAGAAGCGGCTTGTCGATCAACGAAGCGCCATTCGTGCACTTCCTGACGGCCCTTGCACCCTGCTGACGGGTGTGGAGTCCGACATTCTGCCCTCCGGCTTGCCCGACCATGCCATGCCACTGCTCAAGACATTGGACGTCGTCATTGGCAGCATCCACGACCGCGCCAGGCAGGACAACGAGACACTCACCGCGCGCCTGATTCGTGCCACACAGTGGGCGCACATCATTGGCCACCCCACAGGCCGACTACTGCTTGGGCGGGCGGCCTCAGACATCGACATGGAAGCGCTGATTGCGGCCTGCGCAAAGACAGGCTGCATCTTGGAGTTGAACGCCAATCCCCAGCGGCTCGACCTCAACGCAACCCACGCCGCAATGGCCAAAGAAGCCGGTGTCTTGGTGTCAATCGCTGCGGACGCCCACTCCGTCGCAGACCTCGACAACCTGGACTACGGCGTCACAATCGCCAGGCGCGCTGGCCTTTCGGCGGACGACGTACTGAATACCCGTCCACTCTCCGAGTTGCTCGTTACACTGCGGGCTCTCTAGGAGTCCCATTGAGCCGTCTGCCCCACCTGCCTCTGGTTCTCGTTGCTCTCGCATTCGCCGGCTGCGAAGACCCACCGCTCGAACAACCCACTGGCCCGATTGAGCTGTCGGTTGTCCACCTTGCCGTTGACGGCGGAGACGTCGGCCTGTCTGTGAATGACGCAGACCTGCTCGCACAGACACCCCTGACCTACCTCGATGTCGCGCGAGGTCTGACGGTCCAGTCCAACGACTCACTGGTCTTCACCCGCGGTACCAGCAGCGGCTCCACCTTGTCACTGGACGCCCGGGCCTCTGATGACGTTGCTGCTGTGGTGTTCTCAGATGGTGATGGCGACCTGACGACCGCGGCGTACACCCTCAACTTCGGCACTCCAGCTTCGGGAATGGCGCGGCTGCGGTTCGTCCATGGTGTGGCCAACCTAGGCAGCATCCAAGTAGACCTAGACGGCGATGGTGCCGCAGATACCGGCCTTCTGGGCTTTAAGGATGCGAGCGAAGCAGGCGGAGTGGACGTGCCCGCCGCGTCGTCGGTGCGCATCTCCATCATGCGCGAAGACGTCGCGATTGCCAGCTTCGACATCTCGACCCCCGCAGCAGGTGAGGCCGAGCTGGTGGCCCTGGGTGGGTTCAACGCGTCGAGCACGCCAAGCGAGACCCTCACAGTTCTAGGCACGGCAGAAGGCTCGGGAGGCACAGCAGCAGCTCCACAGATTAGCCTGCTTCATACTGTGGATGGCCTAGGACCGATAGACGTGTTCTCCGGCGAGACCCAAGTGTTGGACAGCGGCTTTTTCGGCGCGCTCTCTGCACCCATCTCGTTTGGTACGGGTCCGCAGACCTTCGACCTCTTCCCGGCCGCAGACGGCGCCATACGACCGGTTGAGGCTCCGCTACTCAGCCTCACCACGCCGCACTTAACGCTCGGTGACCGCTACCTCGGTGTTGTGACCGCGACCGAGCTCATTGCGGTTGTCGACCGCGTGCCAGACGCGAGCCTTGCCGCAGTCCATGCCGCTGAACAGACCACCACGCTGACTATCGGTCGGTCATCCGGCACCAGTCTGTCCGACACCGCCAATCCGCAAGACATGCTGTTCGGTGAACAGAGCGAACAGCCGATGAGCCTACCGGTCGAAGCCGTCACCTTGGGCATGGTTGCCGATGGCGTTCACAAGTCGTTCATGCCGGCAAACGCCGCCGCCAATGACCACTGGGTCGGAGTGGGTGTCGACGTCATGGCAGACGACTTCCCAGAGCTGTGGCTCGTCTCGCTCACAGAGATGCCGTGGTCAGTGACCCGCCGAGTGCGCGACGACATTGATGCCGACACAGACACCGATTCGGACGTGGACACGGACGTCGATACCGATACTCAAGCGGACACCGACGTCGATACCGATACTGAAGCGGACACCGACGTGGACACGGACTCAGATACTGACCCCGGCCCAATAGGCCGGTAGAGCGTCAGCCCCTTACTCGGCTGCCCGCAGGGTCAGCTCGTAGTCCAACAGCACCTCGTCCCCCACGCCGTCGTCTCCAGCTTCCTCGGAATCGACGGGGTACAGGCCCCAGTCCCACCGCGAAAAGGTGAGGTTGGCACTGGTTTGAATCACGCCGTCGACCTCGGTGATGACCGTATCCCAGCTGTAGTCGGCCGTTGTGCCACGCAGGGTGAGTGTGCCGTTGACTTGGTAGTCGTCGCCGCCCTGGTGGACCACCGAGAGCGCGCGGAACTCGGCAAGGGGGTGCCCTTCTACGTCGAAGAAGTCATCGGTCTTCAGGTGACGGGTGAGCGTTCCATTGCCAGTCTCTACAGAGTCCATCTCAACAATGACCGCAATGTCCAGGTCGGTCAGCGCCTCTCCACGCTTCACGCCACGAACGTCGTACCGAAGCCACGTCCCTGACTGTGGGCCACCACCCAAGCCGAAGCCAGTGAAGACGAGGGCGGGGTCGGCGGCTACGTCCAAGTCAAAGACATCCCCGTCACCGGGGGTCTCGAACAAGTCGAGTTCCTCGACATCATTGTTCTCAATCAGCTCTTCCGGCGTGTCGGACTTGCAGGCGGCGAACAGTAGGACAAGGGCGAGTGCGCGCATGAGTGCTCCAACGGGGATGCTCCGTCATACAGCCCCCGACTACTCCCTGCCATGCGGTCGTTCCGGACCGGATTGTTCGGATGGACCGAACGCTGCCTTACACTCGCAGCGCTCGGTGTCCCAGAGCACTAGGCGCAGAGTGCGACGTCCCACGAGTGTGGATGGGAGTCTGTGCTGTCGATGGTCACTGTGTCGCCATCAGCAATCGACTGCAGCTGTGCTGCGGTGATGGTGAAGGTGTGCGTGTGGTCGCCTTCAATCGACGTGACCGTGATGTCTGCGGCGCCATCGAGGTCTGCTTGAGTCACGCAGGCGATATGGCCGTGGCTGTTGGACTCGCCTTCGGCGGCCGAGTCTGCACAGTCCAAGCAGGCATCTGCCTCGCTAGTGTCGTCGTCACCGGTGTCATCACCCGTGTCGTCGTCACCGGTACCCGAATCGCCATCGGTGTCATCACCACTGTCATCACAGCCGCCCAACAGGCTTGGGGCAATACTCAAAACTAGGGCTGCCTGGGCAGCTCGTGTCAAAAACTCGCGTCGCTTCATTGTGTCCTCCTGACGAGGCGGACGGTAAACGCCAACAGGGGCTACCGTCAATGCTAGTGAGAATCAACGCACTCTTTCGAGTACACTCGCAACGTGGACGCACGACGTGGACGGCGGCAGAGCGATGAACCGATTTCGACTTATAGTAGGTTTACTTTGCATTATCACCGTAGTGTGGCTGATCGGACGGGATACGTACGCCAGCTGGTACGGCGGCAGTACCGTGCACGTGGTCGCAGACGATTTACCGGTTGTACTTTCCGTGGATGGCGGAAACACGCGCACCATCGATGCCGGAGGGGTGACCGTATTAGCGCTGGAGCGAGGCCTCCACACCCTCACGCTGACGTCGAATGGCATCACCGAGCAGCGCGCCCACATGGCCGAAGGCGACGAACACTGGCTGACGGCTCCCCCTGGGCGGTGCATCGTGGAGGTGGATGTGAGCCAAGTGGTCTACGGAGGCGAGCACATTGCACTCGTGCCACAGGCCATCTACGGCCCGGCGGCATTTACAACGAAGTACCACGCAACGGGTCGAACCCGGAGCGAGCTACCAGACCGAGTCGACCCAGGGGTTGGCGTGGTGCTGACCGTCTTGATGCCCTGTAAAGACACGACCGACGACGACGCCGTTCAAGACGCGATGTACGAAGCGCTGAGGCGGTAGCCGAGTCTGTCATCCCGCGGATCCGCAAGGCGACCCAAAACTGTCCGCCTAGGCGATTCTCACTTGCGGTGCACAGCCAGACCGATACTGAACATACGTTCAATGAGGTCTCCATGGTCGCACTCGCGCTCCCCTTTCCCACGGCATCGCATCCAACGCTGTGTCCCTACTCGCCTACCCGAACACAGCTGACACAGACAGCGTTCGTCGACCACCATCGCGCGTGGGTCCGCGGTACTGAGCCCCTCTTCGAGACTCTACGCAATGGGGTGTCGTGGCACAGTCACCGGCGCACCATGTACGACCGCGTGGTGGACGTTCCACGGTTGCTGGGGTCGTTCGACGGGGACACGCCCGAGATTGTTCGCGTCATGCAACAGGTGCTCAACCAGCACTACCGAGTGGCCCTCGACCGGGTCTCCCTCGCCCGCTACCGTGACGGCAACGACAGCGTGGCGTGGCATGCAGACCGCTTGGGCGACAATGTGCCGTGGTCGGTCGTAGCCATCGTCTCCATTGGTGGACCCAGGCGGTTCTTGCTCCGACCCTTCGGCGGCGGCAAGAGCAGAGCGTTCAATCTAGGCAGTGGAGATGCACTTGTTCTCGGCGGAGATATTCAGGCCACGTTTGAGCACTGTGTTCCCAAGACAACAACCGCCGCCCCCCGTATTGCCGTGATGTTCCGGCATTCGGCCCCCTGGACCGCCGCTCATTCTCACCCGCGTGCCACCGCAACAATCGCGTCGTGCGGGTAACCACTAAGCGGCCATGACGTATGGTGGGGGCATCTGGAGTTCTCATGCACGTCGCTATCATCGGCAATGGCATCGCCGGGGTCACAGCCGCACGGACCGTGCGAAAGCGCGACCCCAAAGCCCGAATCACGTTGATCTCTGGGGAATCCGAACACCACTGGTCCAGGCCTGCCCTGATGTACATCTACATGGGCCACATGCGGTACCAAGACACCAAACCCTACCAAGACCACTTCTGGGGAAAGAACAGGATTGACTTGGTTCGTGGGTGGGTCACGCAGATCGATGCAGACGGCAAGACCCTCACATTGGACGGCCAACGAACCGTTCAATGGGACAAGCTTCTCATTGCTACAGGCAGCAAACCGAACAAGTTCGGCTGGCCTGGGCAAGACCTCAACCGGGTCTCGGGCATGTACAGCCTGCAAGACATGGACGCCCTAGAGGGCTGGACGCGCGACATCAAACACGGCGTTGTCGTGGGCGGTGGGCTGATTGGCATTGAGCTGGCTGAGATGCTGCACAGCCGTGGACGTCACGTCACCATGCTGGTTCGCGAGGCGTCGTATTGGGACAACGCCCTTCCCGCTGAAGAGTCGGCCATGGTCAACGACGTCATCAAGGCCACCGGTATCGACCTGCGTCTTGGTGCAGAGCTGGAGAGTATTGAAGACGACGGGACCGGCTCGGTTGGCGCTGTCCAGATCAAAGACGGCGAACGCCTCGATGCCCAGTACGTCGGCTTGACCGCGGGTGTCCGGCCCAACATTGCCGTGACCGAGGGCTCGTCCATCGAGACAGCCCGTGGCATCCTGGTCAATGACCAGCTTCAGACCAATCACCCAGACATCTACGCGGCTGGGGATTGTGCCGAGATTCGCACGCCAGAAGGTCAGCGCAACACCATTCAAGCGGTCTGGTACACGGGGCGCTTCCAAGGGGAACAAGCGGCCAACAACATGCTCGGAGACGCCGGTGACTACAACGCTGGCTTGTGGTTCAACTCGGCCAAGTTCGTGGACCTAGAGTACCAAGTCTACGGCAATGTACCCGCCTCCGGTGCCCAGCACACATCCGGTCTTGACTACGTTTTTTGGAAGCACGACAACGGCAAACACAGCGTTCGCATCTGCCACAAAGATGGGGCAGTCGTTGGGTTCAACCTGATGGGTGTTCGCTTCCGCCACAAGGTGTGTGAACAGTGGATTCTTGAGGCCAAGCCCCTCGAATACGTGCTGAAGAACCTTCGCAAAGCCGCTTTCGACCCCGAGTTCAGCAAACGCCATGACGCCGCCATTCGCGCCGTCGCCAAGGGAGCCACCCCATGAGTGCCTCAGTTCACCTCGATGCCCTACCGCCACAGCGCGTCGGCACTGAGCCACGCTCGCTGACCGTCTTCGAGAAAGTTTGTTTAGCCCTCGTTAGTTTCGGAAGCCTTCTGGTCTTCTTGTCTCTGCTCAGCCCGAATACGCTGTCCACCTACACAAGCTACTGGGCCGCCCCTGCGCTGACCATGGGTACGATTGTGCTCGGCAGTCTTGGCTACATCTTCTCGGCCTACATGGGCACCACACCGGGCATCAAGCACAACGGCATGTTCTTCAGCAGCATGAGCAATCGTGGTGTGTGGGGCTGGATGGCCGGCGTTGCCATGACCAGCTTCTACGTCATCCTGTACTGGCACTCCTCCACCCTCGCGGGCGCGATTGCTCTGGTTGAACCCATTTCCTACGCCTTGTCTGGCAAGCACGCGGACCAGTGGTTCTTGTACGGCTTCCTGTACACGGTGGCCGTTGTGGTGATGGGCAGTCGGATGTTGATGAAGTACCGCCACAGCCGGTACCAGATCATCCGCACACTGTCGGTCATGTTCTTTCAGCTGGGCTTCGGGTTTCTTATCCCGAACATCCTCAAAGCCCTGAACCAACCCGAGTTCTACTTCACCTACTTCTGGCCGCTCAAGCCTGAATACCTGTTGCCTTGGTCGTATGGTGAAGAGCAGCTCGTCACGCAGGGCGCGGTGATTGTGACCGGGCTGACAATGGGTCGCGCCATGCTGTTGTGGGGCGCCATGATGAGTGTCATTGCCGTACCAACCCTTACTTACTTCTTCGGCAAGCGCTGGTACTGCTCGTGGGTCTGCGGCTGCGGTGGGCTTGCCGAGACCTTAGGCGACCCGTACCGCCAGCTGTCGGACAACTCAGACACCGCATGGAAGGTCGAGCGCTGGATGATTCACTCTGTCCTGCTCGCCATTACCGTCATTACCGGTTTGCTCTGGATCAATGCAGCAACCGGAAACGCCATCCTTGGCAATGCAAGTGGCCTGTACAGCAAGACCTACGGCTTCTTCATTGGCGCTGCCTTCTCAGGCGTCATCGGAGTGGGCTTCTACCCAATCCTTGGAAGCCGAGTCTGGTGCCGCTTCGGCTGTCCACAAGCGGCCATCCTGGGCATGTTCCAGCGCTTCTTCAGTCGCTTCCGCATCACCACCAACGGTGGCCAGTGCATCAGCTGCGGCAACTGCTCGACCTACTGCGAGATGGGCATCGACGTCCGAGCGTACGCACAGCGCGGCGAGAACATTGTTCGCGCCTCGTGTGTGGGCTGTGGCGTGTGCTCGGAGGTCTGTCCTCGCGGCGTGCTCAAGCTCGAGAACGGTAGCTTCGGGGACCGCTTCAAGAACGCCGCCAAGCCCTTCGCCGCCATTGCTGACGCTTTCCGCGGCAAGTCATAGAACGCACCTCGAAGCCCCCGTGTATTGCGCGTCCCTTCCTACTGGAGGGGGCGCGCGCTGCGTTAGAGAGCTGGCCATGAAGCACGCTGTCGCAATCTCCGTCGTTCTGCCCCTGCTGTTGAGTGGCTGCCTACTGCGCGACCTGCGCGACCCGCACGACATGAAGTCCCCCTACACACCTCCTGTTTTGGAGGATGTTGTTGTCGACTCCGACCGTCTGCGCATCCTGTTGGTCGGTGATGCTGGCACCTGCGAGGGGCACTTCGTGGAGGCTGGAGACGTCACCATTCGCGACGCCGTCTTCGAGCGTTCGGTCGAGTTTTGCGAAGAGCGCGGATGTGACGCTGTCGTTCTTCTCGGAGACAACCTGTACACATTCGGCGTACCGCCAGGCGGTGAAGAAGACGCCGACAGCTGCATTGGCCGGTGGGCGTGGGTTCCGACAGGACGGCCCGACGGAAGCACCGCACTGCTCACCGGCGTTCTCGGAAATCACGACTGGGGCATGATTCGCCTGCGCCAAGGTCGCGCCGCCCGAGAGATTCGCTGGGCCTACCAGTTCAGCGAAGAAGAGCCGCCAATCCCAGGGTACTACTGGGACCGCCGCTTCGAGAGTCTGTCCAACTCCCTTCGAATCGTGGGCATTGACTCTGAGCAAATGGTCCTGCGCCGCAAGCGCTCCCGTCAGACCGACTGGCTCGATGGACTGACACAGTCGGATGACACGTGGACCCTCGTTGTTGGCCATCACCCACGCTATTCGCAAGGAGAGCATGGAGATGCAGGCGCCTTCAGGGACTTCGGACGGTTCGGATGGAAGGGCAACCGCTTCGCGAGCCGTCTCGACAACGCACTCGAACAGACTGGCGCGCACATATATGCGCACGGCCACGAACACATGATGCAGTACGGCCAAGTCAACGGCGTGATGCACATTGGCTCCGGCGCCTCAGCCAAAGTGACTGGTGGGGTCAGCCGCTCGAGTGTGGACCTGCATGTGATTGGCGGCTCGGATGACCCGCAACCGGGCGCGTTCTGGCTGGAGTTGGTTGGCGAAGAGGCCACCCTGATTGCAGTTCCTACAACCGGCCGTGTTCGCCTGGAGCAGTGGTCCCGAGACGAGTCACAGTCCACGTCCGAAGACCCCGCTCCGGAACAGTAAGTGGCCATTCGCCTACCGGTCGACGACGTCCTCGACGAGGTACGCGCTGCTGTCCGCTCCCACCGTGGAGCCGTCGTCACAGCCCCTCCTGGGTCCGGCAAGACCACCCGCGTTCCGCCTGCCCTTCTAGACGTGGTCAAGGGTCAGGTCTGGGTTCTGCAGCCACGTCGTGTGGCGGCACGATTGACCGCACAACGCATCGCGTATGAGCGTGGCGTGAAGCCCGGCACAGAAGTTGGCTGGCGCGTGCGCTTTGACAACAAGACCTCGCGAGACACCCGGCTCGTCGTTGTTACCGAAGGGTTGCTGACCCGCCGCATGCAGCAGGACCCCTTCTTAGAAGGTATCGATGCCATTGTGGTCGATGAGGTCCACGAACGCTCGCTGACCGTGGACCTTGCCCTGGCCCTCCTGGCAGACGTCCGCCGAGATGCCCGACCCGACCTCATTGTTGTCGCAATGTCCGCAACTGTAGACGCCCAACCCCTGGCTGACTTCTTCGAGGTCCCAGTCATTCACGCAGAAGGGCGTGCCTTTCCGATTGAGACGGTCTACGCAGGAGAGCGTAGCTACGGCCCACTCTCCGCCCACGCGGCCCAGGCCGTGCGCGCGCATCACAAGGACGGCAGCACGCTCGTCTTTCTCCCCGGAAAGCGGGCCATCCGGGACACTGCAGACCGTCTGGCGGGGTTCGGCGCCCCCGTTTTTCAGCTCCACGGCTCCTTGTCTCTCAACGAGCAACAACGCGCCTTGTCCCCCACTGACGAGCCACGGGTCGTGCTCACCACCAACATCGCCGAGACCAGCGTCACCGTCCCCGGCGTTCGCACAGTCATTGACGCCGGCCTCGTCAAGACCATGCGCTTTGACCCGGCACTCGGCATTGAGCGCTTGGTCACCGAACGGGTCAGTCACGCCTCCGCAGAGCAACGTGCTGGACGGGCCGGGCGTACCGGGCCTGGTGTCGCCGTTCGATTGTGGAGTTCCGGCGAGCGCTTGTTGCCGTTCACCACACCCGCGCTGCACCGCGAAGACCTCTCCGACCTGCTGCTTCAGGTGTGGGCTTGGGGCGCTCAACCGCGCCAGTTTCGGTGGTTCGAAGAGCCGTCTGAAGCGCACATGGCGGTCGCCGAAGCGCTGTTGGAACGACTACATGCCGTTAAAGACGGACGACTCACCGCACTCGGCCAGACGCTTGCGCAGCTGCCCGTCTCCCCGCGACTCGGGGCCATGCTTGTCGCCGGACACGAACGGGGTGTGCTCACCGATGCCGCCGGTGCCGCAACCCTCGCCAGCGAACCCGATGCCTGGCCTGGAGGCGTGCCTGGTGCCGCAGAGGCCGACGACATCCGCGCGAGACTTCCACGACTGCGTAGCCACCGGCGCTTGAGCCAGGTGCGAGACCAGCTGGTGCGTGTCGCCCAGACCGCACTAGGGCCGTGCCCCGACCGCCCCTCTACGGCAAAAGAGTTGGTCCAATGCACCATCGCCGGGTTCCCAGACCGTTTGGGTCGACGTACCACAGCGGGGCGCTACCGAATGCCCTTTGGCGGTGCCGTCCTGTCCGAAGGCTCCGTGATTGAAGATGCGCCACTAATTGTGGCGTTGAACGTGCGAGGGGCACAGCGTGGCGAACGCGTCGAGCACAGCATCGACCTCGCGAGTCCTGTCGACCCGGACTGGCTGCCCACGCAACAACGCACACGCATTGTCTTCGACCCTGCCGAGCAAGCCATCGTTCGCCGCTACGAGACCGTGTTCGACGACATCGTGCTGACCGCTCGCAGCGAACCGGCGCACGACGCCGAGCTCCTGGCCAAGCATGCGCGTGTCGAGCATATTCAACGTACCGAACCAGCGGTCAGCCTACTCGCCCGCGTCAATCTGCTCGCCACCGCTCTGCCCGAGCTTGAAGCCCAGGTGTTGTCGTGGAACGACCTGCTGCCCGCACTGTGCGACGGTATCCGACGCATTGCACAGGTGAAAAAGGCCAATGCCGCGCAAGCCATTCGTCAGAGCATTGACTGGCGAATGCGGCAAGCTCTGGACGCTGACGCACCCACCCATGTGCAGCTACCGTCGGGCAGTCGTCGCACCATCACTTACACTGAAGACGGACCGATTCTGTCGGTGCGCATTCAACAAATCTTCGGCTGGACGCAGACTCCCCGGGTCGCTCGCGGACGCGTGCCCATCACCCTGCACCTTCAGTCCCCCGCCAATCGTCTCGTCCAGATCACCGAAGACCTGGCCAGCTTCTGGAGCAACACGTGGCCCGAGGTCCGCAAGGAGATGCGCGGACGCTACCCGAAGCACGCCTGGCCAGAAGACCCGCTAACGGCCGAGGCAACCGACCGTCCCAAGCGGCGGCGCAAGTCGTAGTCAATACCCTCCAGAATCACAAAACGGAGGGACGGGAGATCGAACAGCCTTGCCAGTCTTTACAGGCTGCGCTACTTGCGCCGGCCGACTGAGGTCCGTGGCGACATTTGAGTCCCTCGTCGGCCGAAGATGCCCTGCATCTTCACTTGAATCCGCGGAACCCCTTGTGCCAGCCAACGTTGCTGCCACGCGGAGTTCTCACAATGCGTTCCCTCCTATTTGTTCTTCCGCTCGCGTTGAGCGTAGCCGCTTGTTCCCAGCCCACCGAGGTTTCCGGAGCTGTCTACATTGCTGATGGCACACCCGAAGCCATCGGAATCCTTGCGTTGCTCGACGCCGACGTCTCCGACCGCACCTTCTTGGACGACGTTGTCGGCCTTGAAAAGCGTGCCGTTTCACACCTTCTCGCCTACCGCGACGGCGAAGACCGCATGCGCGGCACCGCTGACGACCAGTCATTCACCAGCATGGCTGATGTGCAAGACGTCCGA
Source organism: uncultured Pseudomonadota bacterium (assembly GCA_913061235.1). Classification (GTDB taxonomy): domain Bacteria; phylum Myxococcota_A; class UBA796; order UBA796; genus CAJXTB01. The sequence continues at coordinate 112,891 of CAJXTB010000003.1, forward strand.
TTCGTCGGCTACCACGCCATTGACACCCTGCTCGAGTGGTCATTCGCTCTCGGCTTTGTGCCCGGCAGCATCCCCACTGACATCGTTGTAGACGGCGTTGTGTTTGACGCCCTCGAAGCCTCAACCACCTTGGCCTACATCAACGATGCCCCGATTGACCTGCTCATCGCCACCGGTATCGACCGTCGTGCAGTGACCGGCTTGGTCGAAGCGCGCCCCTTCCCGCACCTGTGGTCGGTCGGAAGCGCGTGGTTCGTCGGCCCAACGGCCCTTCAGACCCTTCGTCAGACCAGCATGCTGCAAGACGTCGCCATCACCGACATGCGCTTCGCAAATGACCTTCGGGCAACGCTTGTTCAGCTCTACACCGACAATGGTGACGCGCTGCAAGAAGACGGCGCGGTTCCCCTCGCCACTGCCTTGGCCGCTGTTCACGTGCGCCGCGTTGAGATGATGACGGACGTCGACCCCTACGGCTACACCCCAGAAGAAGCCGCCGTCTACACCCATCCAGATGTGGTCTTTCCAGACGCCAAGCGCACCTGGTACGGCGCCTACGCGTGGGAAACCGGCGTGCCGCTGAGCATGTACTGGTTCTCCGACAACTAGGAGGCAGTGAGCGGAGTTCCTCAACCCGCTTCACGCCAGTTGAGTGAGTGTTGCTCACAAGACCTAGCCCCCAAAGGCGGTAGCCTCGGGGCTATTCCTGTATCGAGGCGCCTGAGTCGCGCCCCGCCACGTGCACATCGAGCTGGGGGAACGGTACCGTGAGCCCGTGGTTCTGCATCGCCAACAGGAGCGACTGCCGAAGCTCGCTTTCCTCAAGGGCTGCACGCCAAGGATTGGCAACGGCAACTTCAACACGCCACAATACGCCGTTGTCACCAAGTTCAATCATGAGGGCGCGCGGTTCGCAGTTCGGAGCTCGACCTGCGAAGGCCCGGGCAGCATCGTGAAGTATGCGCCCGGCCTCGGTCGACGAGTCTTCGTACGAATGAGCGACCACAACCCGAACCCAGTACCCGCCCGGACTCTTGGAGAGATTGCGAAGGGTGTTCGTCGCCAACTCGTAGTTGGGCACCGTCAGGGTCTCATTGCGCCGGGTCAATACGGTCGTGGTTCGCATGCCAACGACCTGCACCTGCACGATTTCACCTTCGATGCTCAGCACATCGCCAGGTGCGACCGCCCCTTCCGCTACAGCGTTGCCCGAACAGGTTGGTCCGAGGATGCGTCGTTCAGGTGCGTGCATAGCGACCCGGCGCAGCGCCGCTGTGTCGGGACCCAGCAAGCTGTGCCGGGGAGGCTAGGTGCGTGCATGAGCGATGCAGACCGGGTCAACCTGGAGCGGCCACCGCTGTGACAAGAGCGTTCCGGCCACGAAGCTCTGCACCACCTTCTGAACGGCTAATCCAATGCCGACAAAGATGACGGTGCCCGAGGCTACAGCAGCGCCGAGGTCCACACCAAGGTTCACCACCGTGAGTAAGAGTCCCACACCAACGATACTCCACCGCACCACACGGGTGACGAGCGCTCGCACGCCAGGAGACGTTTGCGGCCAGAACCGCATCACCAACCCTTCGCACACTCGGCCAACCAGGGCAGCGAGAACAATGGTCAGCAGAAGCAAGAGACACGACGCCAGCAGTGTGGGGGTTCCGGCCCGGGCCAAACCAACTAGGGACGCCAAGAACTCCGTTGTTTGCTCCATCATTTCTGGCTCCTAGACGCCCAAGCCCCGTAGCGCACTGCAGACACACTAGCAGTCACGCCGTGCAGCATCACGCTTAGCAAGACTGTCAATAGAACCACGTTGAAGAACGATTCGCCGCCTTCCAGCTCGCCTTCGACCAACAACAATCCGAACAAAAGCGATGCCAGACCTCGAGGTCCAAACCATCCCAAAAATGCGACCGTCGGCCAGCGAAATCCAGTTCCAATCAGAGACAAGGCGACGGGGAGCATGCGCACTACGGTAAGGGAGAGCAGCGCGTACACCCACTGCGCCGGACTGGCGGACTGCAGGGCAGGTGCGGCGAATACACACCCCAAGAGGGTGAACACCATCCACAACAGGAGCTGGCCTTCGGACTCCAAGAACTCATGGGTATTGTGACCGATTGTCGGAGCGAACCGCCCAAAGGCCATTCCCCCCACAAACGCCGCCATAAAACCGTTTCCACCAATGGCTTCGGCGCCCACGTAGCACAATAGCGCTGTCGCAATACTGCCCGCCGGCAGAGCGCTTGACTCGGCCCATCTACGGCGGCTCCCAACCTCAAGCAGCGTACCCGCGACCGCGCCCACCACCGCACCGGCCAATGGTCCCAACACGACCTGTTGGGCCCAGAACCACACCCACGTGGCGCCGTCGTCCACCTGCGACATGGCCAAGGCAAGAAGCACCAAGACTAAAGGCAAGGTAATCCCGTCATTGAGCCCAGACTCCACGGTCAGTGCCTCGCGAATCGGCGCCGGAACCGCAGGATTACTGACCACTGCCTGCCCCAGCGCGGCATCTGTGGGTGCAAGGACAGCCGCGACCAACAGTGCTTCTACAGGGGTCCATTCTGGAAAAAGAAGCCATCCAACCAGAGCTCCGAGCCCCACAGTCAACGGCATTCCAATGCCGAGCAAGCGTCCCGGCACAGTCCAGTGGTGTGTGAGTTGTTTGAGCTGAATCTGGCTGGCATCTGAGAACAGGAGAAGCAGCAACGTGCCTTCCGTCAGTAGGGTGATGAACTCCCCTTCTGGCTCGAAAACCAACAGGCCCAGACCACCGCTACCGAGGACCAGTCCCACAGATACAAAGACCATGGGCGCGGTGAACCACCGGTTGGTGACCCGGCGAGACACCGCGGCAAAGACGAGCACTGCTAGGAAGAACAGTGCCAGCTGGTGGGAGAGGTCCATCAGATCAAGGCGGCGTCTGTCATCACCTCAACCAATGCCGGACCGGGATGAGCCAGTGCACGACGCAGGGCATCACCGAGGTCTTCTGCAGACTCCACGCGAATGCCCAACATGCCGCACTCTTCCGCCACCACAGCGAAGTTGGGGTTGTTCAGCGTGGTCTTCCACACGTCAAACTCACCGGCTCGCTGCTCCTTGCTGATTTTGCCAAGCTGTCCATTGTGCAGCAGTATGTGCGTAATGTTCATATTGTGCAGCGGAAGTGTACTAAGTTCTGCCAGATACTGGCCGAGTCCGCCATCGCCCGAGACACTCACGACCTGTCGGCCGAAGAACGGGGTGCCTTCTTCCTGTGTGGCAGCCCACGCGCCCATAGCCCCAGGCAACCCAAATCCAATGGACCCAAGGTAGCCACTCATCAACACAGACTGACGTCGCGTCTCAAAGTACCGGCCAAAGCTGTAGGTGTTGTTGCCCACGTCTACCGAGATGATGGCGTCGTCATCAACAGCGTCTGACAGTTCGCGGAATAGGGTGGCGCTATGAATGCCGTCTCCGACCTCTTCCAGCTCGCGCCGTTCCTTTTCAGCACGCCAGATGGCCCAGCGAGCAGCAACATCCTCCCGTTGGTCGACCGCCTGAACGTCCTCAAGACGCTCGACAATCTGGTCCACAGCCAGGGCAATGTCGGCTTGCACCAGTAAATCGATGGGATGACGATTACCGAGCGCCATGGCATCGCGGTCGATCTGGATTGTGCGAACTTTGTCGGCGATGCCCGTGTGGTTCGAGAAGCTCGCACCGCACACCAACAACAGGTCCGCCTCATTCATAAACCAGCTAGCGACCGGTGTTCCGCTACGGCCCAGCACTCCAGCAGCGAGCGCATGGTCATCACCAATGAGCCCCTTGCCCTTGAACGTAGTGAGTATTGGACACTTCAATCGCTCGGCCAGGGCGACAACGCCGTCCATCTGGAAACGCGCACCATGACCAACAACAATGACCGGACGTTTCGCCTGCGACAGAGCCTCGGCCGCAGCACCAATATCTTCGCGATTTCCGGCGACCCGACGCGACACCATCCGTCCTTGCGGTCCACCTGCGGGTTCCTCTGAAGGCAGGGTCTGCACCTCATCTGGAAACACCATATGAACTGGACCTTCCTGAATAATCGCATGTTTACATGCCAGGGTGGTCAGCTCGGCAGGACTCGCGGACGGCAGCATCACTCCCGACCAACGGGCAACTCCTCCAAAGGCGGCCTTCAGGTCCAACTCTTGGAACGCCCCCCGACCAAACCACTGACTCTCCACCTGACCCGTCAGCGCAATGGCCGGGGCATGGTCTACGTGGGCATCCCACAGTCCGGTGAGCAGGTTCGTGGCACCGGGGCCGGCAATTGCCAGACACGCAGCAGGACGGCCTGTGAGCTTTCCGTACGCGGAAACGGCGAAGGACGCAGCCCCCTCGTGACGAATCGCCACGTACCCCATCTCGCCGTCCAAGACGCGCCGACGCACACCATCCGCGAGACCTAGGTTTGAGTGACCGACCATGCCAAACACCCACTTCACACCCCAGTTCACGAGCGTTTCCGCTACGACATCACTGGTGGAACGTTCGTGGGTGTCCTCCTCGGGCATGCCTACATACAAACCATCTGCACGCTCTTCGACGGCATAGGTGTCGACGCCATCATCATGCCCACCCGGCGAATTGCCGGTCTGCGGATGAAAGTCCCAACCATGCCATGGGCACCGCAACCATCCGTCTTCAATCGATCCCTCACCGAGAGGCCCCCCTTGATGGGGACAGCGATTGTCGAGGGCGGACACGGTCCCCTCATGATGCGTAAGGCAGACCGATTGGTGCCCACAGGTCACGGTCTTGACGCGGCCCTCGGGCAAGTCTTCACGCGTGCCTACACGATGCCAGCGAAGTTTCTGAGACATGCTGATTCTCCAGCTTAAAGGGGGTAGACGCCGCCGTACGAAACGCCAGATAGATAGGCCATGTCGCGCTTGAACGTGGTCAAGTCATCCACGCAGAAGTCCGACAGCTTGTCGTGACCGGTCGCCCTGGCCAACACCTTCATCAACTCAACGGTGGACTCGAACCACGTCGCAAGCCGCCTAGCGGACAACGCGATTTCAAAGCGAGCGCGTAAATCATCCTTCTGGGTGGCGATTCCCACGGGACAATTGTTGGTATGGCAGGCGCGCATTCCCAAGCAACCAATGGCTTGAAGGGCACTATTGGAGACGGCGATGCCATCAGCGCCCAAAGCCATTGCCTTGGCGAAATCGGCTTCTGTCCTCAATCCACCCGTAGCAATGAGCGTGACATCGCGTTGGCCACGTGCGTCTAGGTGCCGGCGTGCCCGAGCAACTGCGGCAATGGTGGGTACCGAGATGTTGTTGCGGAAAATCGCGGGTGCAGCACCGGTTCCACCACCACGACCATCCATGATGATGTAGTCGCATCCCACAGATAGGGCGAAATCGATGTCGAGCTCAATGTGCTGAGCCGACAGCTTGAAGCCAATCGGAATCCCGCCAGACCGTTCACGAACTTCATCCGCGAGACGGCGGTAGTCAGAGGCATCATTCAAGTCGGGAAACCGCGGGGGCGAGACAGCCGGCTGACCGGGCTCGAGACCGCGTACTTCCGCAATACGTCCCTGGACCTTCTCTCCAGGCAAGTGACCGCCAGTGCCTGTCTTGGCGCCTTGACCGGCCTTGAAGTGGAACGCTTGGACGAGCTCAACCTTGTCCAGGGACCAACCGAACTTTCCAGACGCAAGCTCGTAGAAGTAGCGCGCGTTGGCCTGTTGTTCTTCGGGGAGCATGCCTCCCTCACCGGAACATATGCCCGTGCCGGCCATCTGTGCGCCCTTCGACAACGCCGTCTTCGCCTCAGCCGACAACGCACCGAAGCTCATGTCACTGACAAAGATTGGGATGGCGAGGGACAGCGGACGACGAGCCGCGGGGCCAATCACCAGCTCGGTCTCAATCTCCACATCTTCCATCAGGGGGAGCCTGTGCAGCTGTGCAGTAACAAACTGGATATCGTCCCAGCTTGGCAACTCCGTTCGACTCACACCCATGGCGCCGACGGGACCGTGGTGTCCGGTCTTGCTCAGACCGTCTCGGGCCAACTGCTGGATGTGTTGATTGTGCGGTTCGTCAGCAGTGCCATGGACGTCCTGGTACAGGCCCAGGTACTCGTCTCGCTTGTAGGGCTGCGGGTGAGCGACAGTCCAAGCAGCAATCTCGTCTGCGTCTACGACAACATCGTCACCGGATAGCCAACAGGTGAACCGATGAAGCGCCTCGGAGTTGTTGTACTCGCTGACTCCTGTATCGATTCGATAGTCCCACCCGTGAACACCACAAATGAGGTTGTCTCCCTCTACATGGCCGTCTGACATCAGCGCGCCGCGGTGCAGACAACGTCCGTACAACGCACTGACTTGGTCATCATGGCGCACCAGGACAAGGTCGACCCCTTCCACCAGGGCGTAGGTCGGCTTTCGGTCAGCGAGGTCAGACCACGCCGCTACTGTGATTTCACGCATTGAAACTACTCTCGATTTAGCGATTGAAGGAGTTGCTCGAAGGCGCGACCTAGAAAGGTGTCGACCTGCGATTCCGAAGCAAATTGGCCGGCTTCCAGGACTGCACCGTACCAGCCTTCTGTGTTCCATCGACCCACGGGCAGCTCCGGTGTGGCCTGCTCCGACGGATAGGGCCAAGGCGTGGCATAGAAGTACGGTTGGGCAATTCCACCGTCTCCGGGCGTCATGCCCGCACCAATACTGCTGGACTTCTCAGGGTCTTCGTCCGCTGTGACCACGTACAAGCGAGCGATATCAAAGTGGTGAGGCCACACGCGCGCTGGGTCCCCGCTTCCTACATCTGGGGTCAAGGCAGCGAGCGCCCTTCCGGCCAAGACGTACCACTCGGCAAGCTGTGCCAAGGCCTCGTCGGACGCTGTGAAGGGCCCATACTCACCCGTTGGACCCGACGGCATGTCCCACTCCGCAAAGGTCAGTTCGCGCCCAAGCTGCTGTGCCAGCCAGTCCGTCGCGTGGGCCATGGTCTGGCCCTGGAGCGGCAGGTCATGCTCACCCACCGACAGCGTGAGGCACGCGAGGTCCAAGCGAACCCGACGACCGTCTGGCAATGCCTCACCAACGAGCTGCGTTCCGGCAAAAGTGGTGCTCGAATAATGGAAGTGCGGATCTGCTTCAAGCATCGTGACGCCTGCGGCGGCAACGAGCTGAGCGGCGTAGTGGGCATCGTTCCTGGCTGTCAGAAAGTCCGCCCGCAAGGGAGTCGGTAGAGTCATAGAAACCTCGTGTCGGGCTGCCGACGACGTGTGGTGCGGGAGTGGCCATAGGCGTAACCAGGGCCACGACCCCGCATTGCAAGGAGGATGCGCGCGTTTGCCAGGGAAGTCCGTGCCAAATCTAGAACAGTGTGTCGCACAGTCACACACCCGGGTACTGTGGCTATCGAAGGAGGTTACCGAAAAACGGAATCGCCCCCGTGGACGTCCGAATGCCCATGGGCGAGTCGAGCACTGGCCCTAAACCTGACCAAACTCCCGGAAGCACAGCGACCGTGGTACTTGGACACCGCGCAGGAGAACCGCGCTCGACTGCCCACCCGGGTTGAGGAGCGCATGCCACAGCCCTTCTCCGCGCTCGGGAGACCAGATGCGTGCCACTCATGTCCTCGTCACTGGAGCCACCGGCTTTCTCGGGCGTCATGTCTTGGACCAAGCCAGCGAACGTCGTGTCCTCGCTTTGGTGCGCAACCCCGATGCCTGGCCCTACGAAGACGACACCGAGCGGGTGCACGGGGAGTTGACAGGCTCGGATTGGTACGACGACCCCCGCTTGCAGGGCGTCGACACCATTCTGCACCTGGCTGGACACGTCCACCACAGCCGAGAGCACAGCAAGGACTCCTACACCATCAACGTTGACGGCACACTAGGCATGGTTCGCTACGCCGCCCACTCTGGCGCGCGCCTCATCATGATCAGTACATCCGGCGTGGTGGGATGCTTCCGAGACAGCACCAAGACCGCCGATGAAGACTCGGACTACGTCACCGACACCATCGCCCGCTGGCCCTACTACCACTCAAAGCTGGTCGCTGAGCAGCAGGCAACGGCGCTTGCTGAACAGCTAGGCGTGTCCTTGACCATCTTGCGTCCCCCCATGCTGTACGGCCCCGGCGACCACCGCTTCCGCACCACCAACATGGCCGTCAAGATCATGAAGCGAAGGTTCCCCGCCCGCATTCCGGGTGGAGTCGCCTTCACTGACATTCGTGATGTCGCTGCCGCCGTGTGGGCCTGTGCCGAGCTGAAATCCCCACGGCCGGTCTACCACTTGCCAGGCGAGACCTGGACAGTTCGTGAGTTCTTCGCGAGCATTGCGGACCTTGGTGGCGTCAAACCCCCACGATTCGCCCTGCCCTACCGCGTTGCGCACACCCTCGCGGTCGCCGTCCGCCCTCTGTCCAGATGGACCGGCAAGAACCTCATGCCTGACCCGGTTGTGGTCGAGATGGGCCGTCACCACTGGGGCATGACCAGCAAGTACGCCGACGAGCTCAACTTCTCGCCACGTCCTGCCCAGCAGACGCTCTCGGACACCGTTCAGTGGCTACGTGAACACCACCCAGACGTCCGCCAGATCAGCGCTCAGCAGACGCCGCCCAACTAATCTCAGCCGAGATGGGGGGATGGTCAGAGAGCGGCTCGCCGTCGTCCCCAACAAAGTGGGGGGGACGCTGCCAGGACAGCGCATCGAGGGTGAGGGTTGGGGAAGAACGCACAAAGATTCGGTCGATATGGTCGTTCTCTGGACAGTCGAGCAGGACACAGACGTCTTGCAGTCCCGCGTCCGCGTACCGGGAAAGTGCGGCCACATCCTCAACATCATCGATATGCAGGTTGGTGTCGCCCATAAAGACCACCGCATGGCTCTCATCCAGAGCGGCAATGACCTCTTCGACCTGAATGGCTCGTGCCGCGATGTCTTGCTCACCACCGCCGGCTTCATGATGGGTGTTCACAATGTCCACCCACTCGTTGTCCGCGAGCCTGACAGTGGCCACTTGAAAGCCCTTGCTGGCCAGACAATCCCCTGACCCGTCCAGCGTTCCATGACACGACGAGTAGTAGAACTCTCGGTAGACGGTGGCCGAAGGTTGTTGGGACAAGCGTGACAACACGGCGAGTCCGGCGCTGTACACCCGGTCGTCTAGGGTCTCGTCGGTCCAATAGGCATCCTCATGACTCGCGCCAGCCACCAGGGCATCGTGCCAATCGGGGTCGAAGTCCTCTTGCAGCCCAACAACATCGTAGTCGTCCAATAGCGGTGCAATATCCTGCATACGGTCGAGGGTCGGGCGTGGAGAGTCCGTCAATGCGTCAGGTAGACCCTGAACATTGTACGTAATGACCGAGAAGGTACCCTCTTGGGGCACCAGCTCCGCATCGACACACCCAACACACACCAGCAGCAAACACCAACGCATTGCTCAACTCCGCCGGCCTTACCCTAGCCCACCCACCAAGCTATCCGCCGCGCAATAGACCGGGACGGGGCCTCCCATCTCTCGAGCACACCCGCGCAGAAAGACAGCCGCCGTATTGGAGACCACACGAACGACGGTCCTATCCGTGCAGGACACCAGTACATCGCCCCGGGAATATCTGTTCCCATCCACGCTGACGGCCCCAGCAAGCATCAGACCAATGCAGCTTCCGTCGCCGTCCCAACCGCCGTTTTCGCCCGTGGGGGCGCGGCGCTCAAGCCACACCGGAGAGCCTCCCTCGCAGGACAGGTCAATGCGCTCGACACCTTGAGCCACGGTGGACCAACGGGTGCGTTCAGCCCGATCCAACCAATCCGCTAGAATACGAGGCAGGTCAGTGGACTTACGAGAATGGTCCAGTACGGCCGGACTATCAGTCCCGATTGCCCGTTCATCACAAACCGCACAAACACTGCGATGACAGTCCACAATCAGTGAAAGACCACCAGGCAGTTCCGCCGTTTGGCGCAGTGTTAGCCATTCATCTGGAGGGTGCTGAGTGGGCCCCAAGGACATGAATACTCCGTCGACGTCGATGTCACTCTACAACCGAAGTCACAGAGAGCCAGTGACCGCACACTGCGGACCGAGGGCGACCCTATCATGAGGTGAAAGGGGAATGATAGTATTCAGAAAGTTTAGAGACTCTGCGCTATCTAACTTCACTATTCTGAATACAGAAGGGTAGAAAAACCTGTCAGATGACGCGGCACGAGCAATTCACCACGTACCCAATGTCGTTGCCTACCCAACAGGTTTTGTACTACCCGAGCTCGGACCCTTCTGGGCGCTCTCAGCTGACTTCAGCGACAGCTTCCCAGGTCTCTTCACGCTCTTCCCACTTCGTTGCACGCTCTACCTTAATTCCCATGTGCGTATCAAATCGAACGCCCTTGGAGTGCTGGCTCTTGTTCGACCACGCACCATACGAAGGTCCAGGTGGAACCAGGAAATTCTTGCCTCGGCCGATGTGTTCGCCGAAGCCCCACGCCAGCAGCGCTTCACGAACGTGCGGCCACTCTTCGCGCTTCCAGTAGAACAACAGGGCGCGCTGCCGTGCGCGTTCCTTCGGGTCCTTCGCTACGTGGACCTCCTTGCCGGTGAAGGGGTCCTTTCCACTGTGGTAGGTGGCGGTGGCCAGCGTTGCGGGTGTGGGCATGAACATCTGAACCTGACGCGGACGCAGCTCATGCTGCTTCATGTACAGCGCCAACTCTACCGTTTCCGACGGCCCAATCCCTGGGTGTGCGCACTGGAAGTACGGAACCAGGAACTGCTTTTTACCCAGGTCTGCATTCGCCTTACGGAAGCGATTCATGAAGGCTGTAAAGTACTCAATCTTCGGCTTCTTCATGTTCGCGAGCGCATTGTCCGATGCATGCTCAGGAGCCACGGACAGCTGGCCTTGAACATGATGCTCAGCCAGCTCTTCGACGAACTCATCATCGAGTGAGGCCAGGTCGTAGCGGATACCACTGTTGACGTAGACCTTCCGAATGCCAGGAGTGGTCCGTGCCTTGCGAAGCAGCTCAAGGTAGGGCTTGTGGTCGGTGCCGTAGAACTTGCAGCGGATGGGGTGAAGGCAGCTGACCCGGCGGCAGACCTTGTTCGCCTCTTCATCATTGCAGGCCATGTGGAACATGTTTGCGGTGGGGCCGCCCAGGTCGCTAATAATCCCGTTGAACCCTTTGCGTTGCGGAAGCGCTTCCACTTCCCTCATCACGCTCTCGGTGCTCCGACTGGTGACGTCCTTGCCCTGGTGAATGGTCAGTGCGCAGAAGCTACAGCCCCCGCTACAGCCACGGTTGACGGTCACGGAGCCCTGCATGGACTGAAGGGCGGCAATGGGCTGGCGGTAGCAAGGATGCGGCTCGTAGGTGAACGGAAGCTCGTGCAAGCGGTCCATCTCGGCGGTGGTCAGCGGCACAGCCGGCGTGTTCTGCACGACGTGTCGCGAACCGTGAGCCTGCACAACAATCCGGCCGCAGTGCGGATTGGATTCTTTGTACATGACCTTGGTGACTTCGTTCATGGCATCACCGCTGGCCTTGCACTCAGCGAGGCTGGGCACCGTGATGACGTTTTCGCCTTCAGGAGGCGTCTCCTTTGCACCGAGCGAGTACGCGACTCCGGGAATGTCACGGCAGTCCTGCGGCGTTCCGCCGTCGCGAAGCCTCTGCGCAATGGCTACGACAGGGTGCTCGCCCATGCCAAACACACACAGGTCCGCCTTGCTGTCGATGAGCATGCTGCCGCGAACCTTGTTCTGCCAGAAGTCGTAGTGGGCCAACCGGCGCAGCGAGGCCTCAACACCACCAATCACAATTGGAACACCCTTGTGGGCTTGCCGTAGGCGCGACACGTAAGCAATCGTCGCCCGGTCAGGCCGTCCACCAATCGTGCCACCCGGTGTGTAGGCATCTTTGCTGCGCAAGCGCTTTGCGGCGGTGTACTTGTTGACCATGGTGTCCATGTTCCCGGCGGTCACGCCGAAGAACAGGTTGGGACGGCCCAGTGTGCGAAAGCTGTCGGGGTCTTCCCAGTCGGGCTGCGCAATGATGCCAACGCTGAAGCCATGGCTCTCTACCCAGCGTCCAATCGCAGACACACCCCAGCTCGGGTGGTCCACGTAGGCGTCTCCAGTGATGAGAATGATGTCGAGCGGCTTTCCGTTCGTTTCCTCAAGAGTCATCGGAAGGGGGCGTCGCATGCAAACCTCTGGTGGTTGTGGCGTGTAACGCTCCCGAGGGTTGCGTGGCTAAAACCAGTCTATTCGATGGCGCAGCCGTCGCTGTCGCATGCAACTCCGTCCGAATTCTGGACCGGTACGACTCGCCGTTCAACGGCCTGTTTCATAGCCTGCACCAAGTTCTCCGGCGGATGGGCTCCCGATACAGCCACCGATTCTTCGAATACAAAGAACGGCACACCGGTCACACCGATTTGTTTGGCGAGCTGCAAGTCCGTGCGAACGGCCTCCGCATACGCGTCAGTCTCCAACACGCGGCGGACCTGAGCTTCGTCTAGGCCCACATCTACGGCTAGACCTACAAGCGCCTCAGCCTTGCCCACAGCAACCCCTTGCTCGAAGTAGCCGCTGAACAGACGCGCCTTGAGCGCATCCTGAAGACCGTGTTCTGCCGCAAAATGCAGCAAGCGATGGGCGTTGAAGGTGTTGCCCGGGCGAATCTTGGAGAAGTCGAAAGCCACGCCAACCTCGGCGCCGCGCTCGGACATCTGTTCAATCCAGCCCTGTGCTTCTTGGCGTGTCTTACCGTACTTGCTGGCCAGTTTCTGAACGTAGTCCCCTTCCACAACCTCTGGCGCAGACGGGTCCAGCTGAAAAGACCGCCAGCGAATCTCAACGGTTTCCCCATCAAAAGACTCAAGCGCCTTCAACAGGTTGCCACGTCCAACGGAACACCAGGGACACATCACGTCTGACCACACATCCACTCTCATCACCACTCCAACAGTTGCCGGTCGAACCTAGTCACCCGAGCACAAGCGTCAGGTCAGGGCTTGTCATGCCCGCAGGTCTACCCGCGAAGGTCAATGAACCACGACGTCTGAACGATGCGACGACCGCAGCGCAACGCCGTCTTGAGCGACGGCCGATTGCTCGCATGAATGGTCCCCCACAGCACATCCCGACCATGGTCGACCAACGTATCGATAAGACGCCGCTGAACCGACGCCGCCCGTCGCTTTCCACGAATCGACGGCATCAAGAACAGTTCCATGACCTCGTAGCCATCTGCCAAGGCATGGGCGCTACGACGTGCTCCCATCCACCCACACCACTCGCTTCCTTGCCAGACACTGACCAACGCTCCAGTGGCCACGCAAGACTCTAGGTCCGAGCGGGTCGCCGGCCACACCTGCGCTCCTCGCGGCCCGACACGCTGTTTCCACTGTGAAAAGGCATGTTCAAACACCGGATACGCATCGAGGCTCACCGTGCGTCGTACGTCTACAGACAGCTGTGTCCAAGGCTTGGGGCCCGCACGAAGCTGTTCCAGCTTTCCCAGTAGATGGTGCTGGTCCGCCACCGCTGCTGCATGAGGACGCCCATCACCAGGCCAGTACACGGACAGAGCAATCGGCTCAAACATCGCAAACTCAGCACGCAATGCAGACAGCGCACCAGGAGTCAGTGGCGCGTCTCCAACCCAACCCACCACACGGACGAACGGAAAGGATGCATCTCCCCCTTTGAACCGAATTCCGGCAAAAACCGTGCCTGTTGGGGTGTTCACCCAGCGTGGCAGAAAGGCAGATGGCGGCAGCCGGAACTCCGGTCGGACCCGGGAAAACCGAATCCCGAACAGCTCATTTCCCGCCTCGTTGATCTCTGCAACAGCCCAGTTGAACAGACAGTCGCCGGCCCCGCGGGAAAGCGAGACCTCGCAGCGTTCAAACTCCGAGAGCGTCTGGGCAACAATGTCGTGAGCCGAGGGCATCGTCAAACGAACCTAGTGTGCGACGACACTGCCCCACACGCGCTCCACTTGCCGGTCCCGCCCGCAGCCGGTCCGGTAGCGCAAATAGTGGCTTGCGTTCTTCTTGTAGTAGTCTTGGTGATACTCTTCAGCCGGCCAAAACGTTGCATCGTCGCGAATATCGGTGGCAATCGTCTGCCCCAGCTGCTCGGCATACTGGACCTTCTGCGCCTCTACAATGGCCCTCTCAGCGGGGTCACTCGTGAAGATGGCGGTCGTATACTGGTGGCCGCGGTCGCAGAACTGACCGTCCGCCTGGGTCGGGTCAATGCTGTGCCAGAACCGCTCAGTGAGCGCCTCGTAGGTCACCACATCCGGGTTGTAGATGACCTGAACCACTTCAATATGCTCAGTCTGGTGACTGCTCACTTGCTGGTAGGTCGGGTTGGACCGTTCTCCACCGGCGTACCCGCTGAGCACTTCCGTGACGCCTTCAAGCTTCTCCAGGTCGCTCTCAATGCACCAAAAACACCCGCCCGCGACAACCGCAGTCTTGTGGCCTTCGGGCACAGCCGTCAGTGGAGCGTCCACCGCGACAGCGTCACCGGCGGTGCTCGGCTCACTCGCGTTGGTCGCATGGGGGGCACAAGCGGCAAGCGCCAACAACACGGCACTCATCAATGGAAAACGCATGAACTTACTCACTTGCTGTGGGGACAGGGTAGCCGCCGAGGGCGACGGGCGGTGGCGATGGCAGCGCCGATGCTTGGGCGCGAGGCAGGAAGTCGAGCGATGCCGCATTGATGCAGAATCGCTGGCCTGTTGGACGAGGACCGTCATTGAACACATGCCCCAGATGACCACCGCATCGTCCACACACGTTCTCGGTGCGCCTCATGCCGTAGGCGCTGTCCACACGGTCCTCCACTCGTCCATCTGCAATCGGTTGGTAGAAACTTGGCCAGCCGGTTCCCGACTCAAACTTGGTCTCACTGTCGAAGAGCGGCAGACCGCATCCAGCGCAGGAGTACACACCGTCTTCGTGGTTGCTGACGAGGTCACCCGTGCCGGCACGCTCGGTTCCCGCGCGGCGCAGAATGTTGTACTCATTCGCCGTCAGAAGCTGCTCCCACTCGGAGTCTGGAAGGGCCACGACGGTCTCGGTGACCGTGCGCGTGGACTCGGTGATTGGCTCACTCGCTTGTGCGCTGTCTTTGGCACCACAGGCAGCAAGTGCCGCCAGCGATACCACAGTGAACAAAAAGTTTCGTCGGTTCATCAAACCCTCCGGCAATGCTTACGCCAATCGTGGTCTACGGTTACCCCGATGCTCTGCCACCAAGGAACACGATGCGTCACGCCTTGCCCTGTCTTCTCTTGCTCGTCGCCTGCAAGAAGGATGCACAAGACACCGAAGAAACAGGCGAACCGGACGGGACCGACCTCTCGACAGAAGTGGAGCCGGATACGGACCCACCGGTCGAACCGGAAGTTCGAAACGCCTTTTGCGGCGGAATTGAGCCGGCAGATGCAGGCCCCATGGGCGGGCGGGTCACTCTGACGTTTGATGACGGTCCGGACGCCGAAGACACTGCCGAGCTTCTGGCCCTCCTCGACGCCGAGAACATCCCCGCGACGTTCTTCATTGTCGGACAACAGCTCGACGACCCCAGCAGCTGGCCTGCCGCAGAAGACATCGTTGAGAATCCTTTGTTTGAGCTGGCGAATCACTCCTACGACCACGCCAATCTGGCTCGCTTGTCGCTTGGAGCTGTCGCCGACCAGATCGATGACACCGACGCCCTCATCGACACCTTCGGCCAGCAGACCCAGTTTTTCCGCTTCCCCTTTGGCAGCAGCACCTGTGAGACCGCCGACTTGGTACGGGAGCGTGGTCACCGCATCACCGGCTGGCACATTGACACTGCCGACTGGTGTTACTCGGCCGTTGGCGTCGAAGGCGTCTGTCTTCAGGACGACTATTGGCGCGTTCCCACCGAATACGAAGCCGATATGCGGAGCTTTATCCTTGAACAAGCGGCACGGTACGACGGCGGAATCCTGCTGTTCCACGACATCCACGCATGGACTGTGGACAGCATGCCAGACATCATCGCCGACCTTCGCGGCGCTGGGTACACCTTCGTTCCCCTCACCGATCTGGACACGCATCCGAACCTGAATGCCGGAACACCGGACGATATCCCCTACTTGGGCGAAGCCTGTGACACCGCCAACGACCTGTGCTTCCACTCCGAATACTTCTCCTGGTGTGAGCCAACCGACCCCGACAACAGCGCTGTGACGACCGGCGTGTGCACCATGCCGTGCGAGGGACTGTGCCCTGACCGAGACGGTGCAGCCGGAACGTTCTGTGCCGAGACCTCTGCTGAATACGGTCAGTGCCTGGCCCGAAGCGGCGACATCAACGAGCAGTGCACACTTGTCGCCGGGTCCGTTCCCACAGCGTATTCACGCTTCGTTGGGGATAGCAGTGCGAACGCCTCAACTGCCACGGTCTGCGCGCCGTCGTCCAACTGACGGTGCACTGACGCCAAGGCCGTACACAGCCAGCACCCATGGGCAACCTCGCCCACAGACTTGGATGCTGACGTGTACACACGCCCTGTAGTGATTCTCTCCGCCCTACTCACCGCATGCCCCGGTCCCGTCGACACAGGCGACACCGGTGGTGAGGTCATCGACCCCAGCACCTGCACCGCTTGGAATGCCGAGACGTCAGGCACGCTAGACGACGACTGCTACCGCTTATCAGACGGCGTGCGTGTCTCGAATGCCATTGTCCTTTCCGCCGGCACCGTCGTCGTCGCCGATGCCAACGCATCACTGACCATCGAAGGCAACGGCTCTTTGCGTACCAACGGCACACAAGCCGACCCGGTGCGATTCGAGGGCGTGAGCTCGGGAGCAGGAACATGGCGAGGCATCTCATTCTCCAATACCCCTAGCGGCGAGAACGTGCTGTCTTGGCTACAGATCGACGGTGCAGGCGGTCAAAACTGGAACGGTGCAGAGGGGAGCAGCGGTGCCCTGTTTGCCGACGGGGGCAGTCGTATTGCGGCAGACAACCTCACCATTACCAACTCCGCTGGCATCGGCATCACATGGTGGGACAACGACGTTGACGCAACACTCGACACCGTCACCATCTCTTCGACCGCCCAGGCCATGTCTGTTCACCTACGACACACCACAGACTTTTCGGGCGCGTTTTGGTTGGACGGGGACGACCCAACCGTCCATATCAGCAACGACACCTTAGACGATGACACGACCATGCCGGCCCTCGACTACACCATCGAAATCGGTCTGGACGTCGCCGCTGACCTGACCATTGAGCCAGGTGCGACGCTATCGTTTTCCGCGAATACCTCCGTCGTCATCGACGGCGGCAGCCTAAACGCCGAGGGTACGGCAGACGCGCCAATCACCCTACAGGGTCTCGAAGCGGTCAGCGGATACTGGTTAGGGGTCCGCCTTCAGACCAGTCCAAGCGCTAACAATGTGTGGACCCATGTCTCCATCCTGCACGGCGGTAGCCAGCCATGGAACGGGAACGATGACTCCGACGCCAGCGTATTCTTAGACAATGACAACATCCGCCTGACGGTCACCGACAGCCGCATCGCTGACTCCGACGCTGCTGGTATTCGCATTGAGCTGGATGCCGTCAATGACGACGTCTCCTTCGAGCGTGTTGCCTTCGACAATACCGAAGAACCCGTCAAAACAAGTCCTGCTGGCGTTGCGAGTCTGGGTGCCGACCTCACATTCTCGGGCAACGACGACACCGTGATTCGCGTGCTCGCTGGTGATCTTAACGAAGACGCAACCTGGCTCAACCATGGCATCGACTACGCGTTGCCGGTCGGAATGGACGTATACGCTGATCTGACCTTGTCTCCCGGTAGCCAGCTACGCTTCGGCCCAGGTGCACGTCTGCGCATTAGCGATGCCATTTCGGGCGGGGTGCTCATTGCCGACGCCGAGGGCGGCGACCCCATCCTCTTCTCGGGTATGGAACAGACCCCAGGATACTGGCTCGGCATCTCGCTGAACACCGCTACCGGCTCCAACGTGCTTCACAATACGCGTATCGAGTACGCAGGTTCCAACTCATGGAATGGCAACCCCGACAATATTGGCGCACTGTTCCTGCAAAGCGGAAGCCGCCTAGAGCTGCGCGACACAACGTTCGCGAACAACTTGGGCGATAGCGACGTGCTCGTCGCCGGTGCCTCCACCGTCATCAGCGGCTGTACCAACATCACCGGGACCTTCCGAGGTGATGCTCAGGCCACGTTCTGCACACAATAGCTTCGACAGCGCTGCTTGCTGATGCCTAGTCAGCCCGGGACGACGCCCCATCGTCCCAGGCCCACTCAGCTCCCAGCGCCACAACACCGCTCAGTCCGTAAAAAGCGATGTCCCACGGATCAAAGGTCGAGCCCAAGGTGAGGTGCCACAGCCAGTGGCTGTCACGGTCGACAAGACCGAGCAGCTGAATGCACTCGGCGAGCACGCCGAGGACAAGAACCACTGCAATCCGAATGCGGGGTGTCCACAGGCGGACCGAGGCGAAGAGTGCCGTGATCAGCACGACGATGAGCACATCTCCGCCAGAACTACGTACCGGTCCACTGCCCCATCGAAACAGAGCAAGCCCTGCTACAAGCGTCACCGCTGCACACACTAGCGCCCGCTTGTTCATCGTTCGTATCCCTCGCGGGACTGCATAACGAAGCCACGGCAAGCGCCCCATTCCCTACACAAACAGCAAATCCGTCCACCAGCTCTTCCCAGCCAGTGGACGGTGCACGGACGCTGCTCACAAAGGCGAGGTTTCGTCCATAGAAGATGTAGAAAGTGCATAGATGACGAGGGACCTGAACTTCTGAGGCCCAGTGGTGTTGCGGGGAATCTCGGTGATTCGGGAGGTCAGACATCAGACGTCAGATGTCAGAGCAGGCGCCCTCCGGCGCCGGCGTCTCGGGCCCGGGCTGTGGGAGTCCCAGCGCTGGGGGGCAGCGGATGGGCAAAAGACGCCGAACTGGAACGGTTTTCGCGTTGTCGAGCCGTTCTCCAAGCGAAACACTTCCGCGCAAAAAACAACCGAATCACAACGGCCTACGACCTCACCGACACACTCCGCAAACGCAGCCCGCGCAAGCGCGGTTGCTCTGACCTCTGACCTCTGACCTCTGACATCAAAACTGCCGAATTCTTCGCAAGCTCACAGCTCACAGCTCACAGTCTCGACTAGATCAGGTTGACCAACTCCTGCAGCGTCTCATCAGCAGTGCGGACGGTTCCTGCATTTGCCGAGAAGCTACGCTGGGCCTTAATCATTGCAATAAACTCGCTCTCCAAGTCGGTATTCGACGCTTCCAAGGCACGACTTACCACACTTCCATTCGCGCCCTGTTCCGCGTTTCCTACCAGCGGTTCACCCGACGCAAACGTGGCCCGGTACATGTTTCCGCCCGTGCGCTCAAGCTGGTTGGTAGCCGCAAATGTCACGAGCGCCACGCCTCCCACAACTCGGTTCTGGCCGTTGTCGTAGATGGCTTCGATCTGACCATCCGGCTGAACGGCGAGGTCAACGAGATTTCCCTGTGGAAAGCCATCTTGCGAAAGACTGGTGAGTGAGCTCTCTTCGCCAGACACGCGAATCGCACCGTTGTCTGTTGGGTTGCCCGCTGCATCCAAGCCGCCGTCGAACGTAAACGTAAACGGCTCAGCGCCGCCCCAGTTCCACGCAGTGGTGGTGTCGGTCTGGGTGAATGCAACCATGTCACCGGTGCCAGAGAAGCTCATGGTGCCGCCGCTAAGCTCGAAGGCTTGGCCAGGCTCACCGTCAGGCGCACCATCTCCGTCCAGATCGATTTCGCCGCCGTCAACCACCGCCTTCCACGTCCAGTCTGTAGAGGATGTGGCCTCAAAGACTACGTTGACCTCGTGCGGCATGCCCAAGCTGTCGTAGACGGTGAGTGAGGTGTCGTAGTCGGCTGCATCGGACAGCTCGGTGAGCCCCATTGCTGCTGCCGTTCCGTCGAAGGTCCCCGCTGCAATGGGAGATGACGTGATGTCGGGGTCGGCGGTGAGCGTCGCGGCCATAGACACGGTCGACGTCGCTTGCTGCGGATAGGGACCGGTATCGAGCTGCAGCTCACCGAAGTTGCTAGAGAGCACGCCATCTTCCGCTTGGTAACCTTGCAGTCGTGCACCAGACAAGTTGGTCACGAACCCATCACGGTCCAGCTGGAAGCTGCCGTCGCGGGTGTACATCGACTCTCCGCCCGCCGAGACCGGGAACAGCCCATTGCCGACGACCGCCATGTCCAGCACACCGCCCGTCTGGGTCAGTGCGCCCTGCTCAAAAGATGAGCTGATGCCGCCAAGCATCGCTCCCCGTCCAAGGGTGGCGGGGCCGGATGCCGAGCCCATCTTGCCAGGCATCATGTCCACGTAGAACGCTCGGCTCGACTTGAACCCTGTAGTGCCAACATTGGCAATATTATCGCCGATGACTCCGAGGGTTGAACTACTAGCGCTCATTCCACTAGCGCCGGTTCCAAGCGTACTAAATAGCGACATTCAGGCTCCCTTTGTTGAAGCCATGTCGACCGGACTCGCCGCCAGTTAAGAAAAATTGGTAGCTTTTATTCGCGGCACCAGAGCACGCCGGCCTCTATGCCAGCTTCCCCGGGGTACTGGGGCCGACAATCGCGATGACCTTGTCGCCAATGCGGACCTCACCGGCTTCAAGGACCCGTGTGGTGATGCCACCGTGGCCGCGCATGGCATTGAAGCCGCCCGTCCCAAGCGTCTCTTCCATACGGCTACAGGGGTCGCACGGGCCTGTGTACTCAAGCACAGCAGTACCCAGGCGGAAGGTCTTGTTCTTCAGCGCCAGCAAGTTCAGCCCTGAGACCACCACGTTGCGTCGCAGGTCTGCAGGGGTCAGCGCGTCCAAGCCAGCCATTGAGCGAATCGCATCAAGGTGTTCGGCCTGAATGAGCGTCACCTGACGCTTGCCCCGACCCGAGGAGGCATGACGGTCGCCATCCAGGCCGGTACCCACCTGAATCGTCGCATGTTCCACCTCGTTAATCGGCGCCCGACGCGCCGGAGATAGACCAATCCACGTCACCGTGCCCTGCTGCGGGATGGTGTTGAGCAGATGTTGAACGGTCGAAAGGTCTTCTGACATGGCTCAGTCCTCGGTGACCGGATGGCGCATTGTGACGAACTCTTCAGCCGCCGTTGGGTGGACTCCGATGGTCGCATCGAACATGGCCTTGGTGGCGCCGGCGTGCATTGCAACGGCCAAGCCCTGAATGATCTCACCGGCATCCGGCCCCACCATATGGCAGCCAATGACGCGGTCATTCGCCTTGTCGACAATCAGCTTCATCATCGTCTTCTCCTCGCGACCGGTCATCGTATGACGCATGCCACGGAAGCGACTGCGGTAGGCCTCGATGTCGTGGCCTGCCGTGCGCGCTTGCTGTTCGGTCAGTCCTACCGTTCCAACGTTCGGCTGCGAGAACACCGCTGTAGGGAGAATCGTGAGGTCAACCGTGTCCTGCGCGGCACCATACATGCGCTTTGCAAAGGCCATCCCCTGCTCCAACGCCACCGGCGTGAGTTCCGGCGTACCAATGACGTCTCCGACAGCGTGAATGTGCGGGATGTTCGTCTGGAAGTCGTCGCCCTCAACAATGATGCTTCCGTTCGCACGCATCTTCACACCGGCGGCGGCTAGGTTGAGCTTCGCAGTGTTCGGTGCCCGGCCTGTCGCCCACATCAGACAGTCGGTCGTGAGCTGGGTCTTGTCGTCAAGGTCGACACACAGGGTGCCGTCGTCGTTCTTCATGACGTGAATGACGCTCGTTTCTACGCGCACATCAATGCCCTTCTTACGCATCTCTTCGCGCAGAGTCACCTGAATATCTGCGTCAAACCCCCGCAGAACGTGTGCGCTCCGCTGAAGCACAACAGTCTGTACACCCATGCCATTGAGGATGCCGGCAAACTCAACCCCAATGTACCCGCCACCAACAATGGCAATGCGCTTCGGCAGCTTGGCCAAGCTGAACAGGTCGTCGCTGACCAACCCCAGCTCGGCGCCCGGAATCGGCGGCCGTATGGGCTGTCCGCCCGTGGCGATCAGAATGCGCTCGGCGGTGTAGGTCTTGTCCCCGACCTTCACGGTGTGCTCGTCTACGAACGTCGCGAATCCTCGGACAACCTGGACACCTGTGCGCTCCAACAGATGCTGGTAGATGCTATTGAGACGGCTAATCTCGCGGTCTTTGTTGGCAATGAGCGCGGACCAATCGAAGGTAGGCTTGGTGAACGACCAGCCGAATCCCTTCGAGTCCTCAACAACATCGCCGTACTCCGAGGCGTAGACCATCAGCTTCTTCGGCACACAGCCAACGTTGACGCAGGTGCCGCCCATGGGGCCAGCCTCCGCCACAATCACCTTAGCGCCAAGACTTCCAGCAAAGCGCGCAGCACGCACTCCGCCGGAGCCAGCGCCGATAACAAACAGGTCGGCGTCGTAGCTCAAATTAGGCCTCCGTAATGGTCTGCCCGTCTCTAGCGCCTTGCAGCGTGCCGACCAGCGCTAAGGCTTCATCAACTGTCGCCCCGTGCTTGAGCATGGCCTCGATACCCGGCCATGTGCCGTCTAGTGCAAACACCGCGCGGTAGACCAAGTTCCGAATCAACGCCTCATCCGGCGCGACATCGTGCAGGTCGAGACCCACCTTGAACCGCAGCTCACCTGTCCGCACATCCAGCTCAAAGTTGCCAACGGCAACGCCAGAGTTGGCCCGCGTGGCAAAATCCAGGACCTTGAGCCGGTGCGCCGGTGCGACGGAGCCAGGAACCAGTGCATAGGCAGTGATGCGCTCACGCTCGTCATCTGGAATGACCACGGCGTGGAACGCGAGATGTTCGCCGCGGACTCGAGTCAGCAGCATGCCGTCCTCGTGGGTGGCGACATCCCAGCCATCTGCCTTAAAGAAGGCCAAGCAAGCGTCTGTAAGACTCACTGTGCGTCCTCCACAGCAGCAATCGCCTGTTCAGGAGTCGCCTCGCCGCTGAGCACCATGGCAATGCCGGGCGCGTAGGCGTCCATTGCCAAACAGTTGGTATACACAAGGTTTCTGATGAGTGCGGTGTTGATATTCACCCCGTCAACGTCTGCGCTGGTGCGAAACTGAACCTCGCCCGAGTCAGACTCCAGGGTGAAGCAGCCAAGCGGCAGACCGAAGTTGGCCCGTGTGATGAACTCCAACACTCGGACCCTCGCTTCCGGATGGACCAAACGGCCATAGAGCGTTGCGAAGGTCACCGTCTGCAGGTCTTCGTCCACCCGAGCCAGTGCAGCGAAGCTCGTCGACTTGCCTTGGTAGCTCGTGGTCAACGCCCACTGCTTGGGCAAGGCCTGATACGGCCAGGCATCTTCATCAAAGAAGCGTTCCATTGTATCGAATAGCGACATTCTATTCGTCTCCGGTGAGCGCAGCATACAAGTACGGAAGCGACACGTCCATTCGCGGGTCTGTTCCACGATGCGTCCCGGAAAAGGCTTCCCAGACGTGGCCAATTCCCAGCTCGCACAGGCGGTCGACGAAGCGCCGCGCACCGTACTGCAGATGGTACTCGTCTTGATCACCGCAGTCGATGTACAGGCCTTTGAGGGCGGACAATGCCTGCTGACTGGCTGACTTCTCCAGCATCACGAGGGGGTCGTGTTCGCACCATCGCTGCCAGGCCTGCTCATCGACCTCGCAGGTGTAGGGGTCGAAGGGAAGACGGATTCCGTACGGTGCGGTGGGGTCTGGGTCGTACGACGCACAAAGTGCTAGCAGCATCATGCAGTGGAAGTCGGAGCCCTTAAAGGTGGGACGGTTCCAGATGTTCTCCAGCCACGCCGCCGGGTCACCGCCGGTCGATTGAAGCCGTGTGCACAGCTCCGGAAAGCCAGAGCGCACGCCCCACTCCCAACCGATATCGCCGCTATGACACGCCACAGCTCCCCAGGTCTCCGGGTACAACATGCCGTGAACCAGGGCACCGTAGCCCCCAGATGACTTGCCAAAGAGCCCACGATGCTCGCGCCCTCTTCGCACCCGGAATGCGCCTTCAAGCGCCGGAACAAGGTCCTGGGTCAAGAAGGTTGCCCAGTTTCCAACGGCAGGTGTGTCGATGTACTGGTTGCCGCCTAGGCGCGTGAAAGCGTCCGGCATTGCCAGAACGACAGGCCCCATCTTGCCCTCAGCCACCAAGCGGTCGATTCGCTGGGGAAGGGTCTCCTCAAAGGCTCGCCACGCCGTGCGCTTGAGCCCGCTGCTGCTAAACGCGGCCAAGTCGACCAGAAGTGGGTAGTCCCGATCCCCGTCGTCGTACCCCTTCGGGAGGTACACAGACACACGGCGCTCGTGAGGATCTCCCAGGAGATTCCCCGCCAACGCGTCAGAGCGCACGGTGATGTGAGTGAGGCGTCCTTGGGGGGCATTGAAGGGGTGGTTCGGCATGGCCCGTGCTACCACAAGGGGTGGTCCTCACGCGCGCCACGCAGCGAGATAGGGGGCGCGCCCGGAGGACCTATGAAGCTCGCTACTCTCGACAACGGAACCCGCGACGGGCAGCTGCACATTGTGCGCCGCGACAACACCGCAATGGTCAGCGCTGCTGATATTGCGCCAACCCTACAGGCCGCGCTGGACAGCTGGGATGCACTGGCGCCCAAGCTCATCGAGCGATCTGAAGCGCTCAACGCAGGCACCGTTACTGGTGTCCCCGTAGACATCAGCAAGCTGCGTTCTCCCCTACCCCGCGCCTACGAGTGGATTGACGGCTCCGCCTACATCAACCACATCGTTCTGGTGCGCAAAGCCCGAAACGCAGAGCCGCCGGCCACGCTCGAGACCGACCCGCTTGTCTACCAAGGCGGTAGCGGTGTGCTGCTAAGCCCGACTCAAGACATTCCCCTAGCCAATGCCGACTGGGGCCTCGACTACGAGTCGGAGATCGCTGTAATCCTTGGCGACACACCGCAGGGCACCACGAAGGACAACGCGCTTGGCAACGTCAAGCTGCTGATGCTGGTGAACGACATCACCCTGCGGAACCTGATTCCGACAGAGCTCAAGAAGAACTTCGGCTTCTTCCAGAGCAAGCCTGCAACTGCCTTCTCGCCGTTCGCCTTGACCCCAGACGAGCTCGGCACCGCTTGGCATGACGGCCGTATTCACCTGAACCTTGAAAGTGAGCTGAACGGCACGGTCATTGGTGATGTGAAAGCCGGACCGGAGATGCACTTCAGCTTCGCCGACCTCATCGCCCACCTGTGCAAGACCCGCAGCTACACAGCCGGCACCATCTTGGGCTCGGGCACCGTCTCCAATACCGTTCCAGAGGCTGGCGTCAGCTGCCTTGCCGAGCGCCGCATGCGTGAGACCATCGACACCGGCACGGCAACGACTGGCTTCTTGAAGGTTGGCGACCGAATCCGGATTCAGATGCACAACGCTGACGGCGACAACCTGTTCGGCACCATCGACCAGACGGTTGTGGCGTTCAAGTGACGCTGTACGGCTACTGGCGCAGCAGCAGCACGTGGCGCGTTCGCATTGGTCTGGCCCTCAAAGGGTTGGACTACACGAACGAGCCGGTAAACCTGCTGCACAGTGCCCAACTCGGTGACGAACACCGCGCGCGCAATCCGATGGGTCAAGTACCGGCGCTAGCAGACGGCGACGTTGTGCTGACCCAGTCGCTGCCCATCTTGGAATACCTTGAAGAGCGGTACCCACAAGTACCGCTACTTCCAGGGTCTTATGCACAGCGCGCCAAGATTCGCGCCATGGCTGAGGTCGTCAACAGCGGCATTCAGCCGCTTCAGAACCTCGCTGTGCTCAAGCACCTCGACACCCACAGCGTGGACCGAGGCGACTGGTCACGGCACTGGATCGATACGGGCCTGCGCGCGCTCGAGTCCATGGCCACCGGTTCCGGTCCGTTCTTGGTGACGGACGGCCCCACCCTCGCTGAAGCCTGTCTGATCCCACAGCTGTACAACGCCCGACGCTTCAAGATGGACGTCGCCGCCTACCCGCGTCTTGCAGTGTGCGAGGCGGCCTGCCTGGCCCTGCCGGCATTCCAGCAGAGCCACCCGGACCAGCAGCCCGACGCCGTCGTCTAGACCGAAGCCTGGTGCATGACCCGCTGCGGGTATGGAATCTCAATGCCTTCGTTGTCCAGAGCCACCTTCATGCGACGGTACAGCTCGCGCTGGGCGGCCCACTGATCTCCCGGCAAGACTCGGACGTGTAGACGGATGTTCACCGACGAATCGGCAAGGGCCACAACCCCCACAAAGACCGGCGCTTCTTCGAGGCGTTCCTTCCAAGAAGCGTCCGCATACATCGCCTGACCGACCTCGTTGGAGATGCGCTCGACCACGTCAATGTCGGCGTCGTAGCTCACTCCAATGTCCACAATCGTGCGTGACCAGCCGCGTGTCAGATTGCTGACCAGGCTAATCCCGCCATTCGGCATTGTGTGCAGGTCACCATTGTAGGAGCGTACCCACGTCGACCGAATGGTGATGCGCTCGACAGTGCCGGTCTCGCCGTTAATCTTGACGACGTCGCCAACCGCGTACTGGTTCTCTAGCAAGATGAAGAAGCCGTTCACAACGTCGCGCACAAGGTTCTGCGAGCCGAACGAGATGGCCAGACCCAAGATTGCGACCGAGCCCAGCAAGGGTCCCGTGTTCACGCCGACCTGTTCGAGCGCCAACAGGGCACCAATCACGTAGATGGCAATCGTTGCTACGCCAATAAAGACCTCGGCCAGGGTCGTTCGGCGCTGGTCACCACCATCATCGACGTCAACATCATCATCGGCCCGGTGGACCACATACGCAGTTGCACGCCGCATGAAGCGCTTGGCAACACGTACACCGATGTAGACGGCACCCAAGCCCAGCAAGATGCGCCACAGTTCGGACCGCAGCCACAACAAGACCGTCGCCCAGGTCGCGGACAGCCAGCTGTTGAGGGACGCTTCTTTGTCATAGGCACCTTGAAGCGCCGCCAACCGCGAGTCACGGAAGGCAATCTTCGACTGAGTGAGTCCCAGCTCAACCTCACGCCCGCGTCGACGCATCTTGCCGTACTCGACCTCGGCTCCAATCGACTCGACCTTCGCTTCCGTCCGGAGCACAATCGTGCTCCACAGCTGTCCCCAAGGGTCCACAGAGTTCGCTAGCGACTTGGCAATGGAGAGTTCAGTCTGTGCGAGCTGAAGGTCCGTCTCAAGGGCCGTTCCCAAGACTTCTTTGGCCGACAGAATCTGCTGAATGTACGCAACCTCCGCCTCGGCTTCCACTCGCTTGGCATGTTGAGCGGCCATGTCCGCTTCCAGCTCGCCCATACGAAGCGAGCGCTGTTCGTACGGCGTAGGGTCCTCAGAGATGATTTCGACAGCCGCGTCGTCCTCACCTTCAGCGGTGATCGACGCTTCTAGACGAGCTTCGAGTGCATCGCGCTCCATCTCGATGGCTTCGAAATACGCGTCCTGGTTGGTGACCTTGGATGCCGCAAGATCAATCCACTGCTGCATAGGGTCCACAATTCCTAGACCCGTGTTCGACGCCTGCACAGCCTGCATCAGGGTCGTCATCGTGGAGCCTTGCTGCTCCCAGTACGACCGCCACTCGCGGTTGCTGTACACCTTTTCACCGAGCGCTGAGAGTCGACGCTCCAGCTCGCCCTCTACATTTGAGGCCTCGCTGTCACTGCGCAGGCTGACCAAGGAAGGGACGTCCGCCCAAGACTCCGACCAGGCGATAGCCGCGTCCCGAACGTCCGCGCTGTACGCGCCGAGAAGTCCAGCCGCAACCACCTCAACCGGAGCCTCGATACCCGGTGCTTCGATACCGGGTTCCGCGTCGACCGGGACCTCCTGGGCGGATGCCAGCGACGCGGCAGACAGAGCGATGAAACACAGACAGTGCCTGAGCATGAGACCTCAATGGATGGGGTTTTCGCGGGCATACTCCGACTACACCAAGCAAGCATGCTGTCAGTCCATCACCATCGATCGGAGCAACCGGATACGCTCCGCCCCCCACAACGGAGGCCACGTGTCCAAGCGCGAATCTCTCGGCATCAAGCGACTTCACTCCCTGCACTACTACGTGCGTGACCTGGAGCGCATGACGCGCCTGTTCGTTGACCGTCTCGACTTCATTGAAGTCGGCCGGTCGTCCGCAGAACGCACCGCAGCAGGGCGGCAACAATCTGTCGCCTTTGCCGCTGGCGACGCCGTCTTCACGTTCAGCGCTCCGCTGGACGATACCGCTCGTGCCGCGCGGTTCCTCAACAAGCACCCCGAAGGTGTTGGCACCATCGTCTTTGAGGTTGCCGACTGCGACCATGCCCTCAAGGTCATCGAGTCCCGCGGCGGCACCCCCATCACAGACGTGCAGACCACTACGGACGACAACGGCACCTTCCGTACGTTCTCCATCACCACTCCCTTCGGTGACACCACCTTCCGATTCGTTGAATCTGAAAAATATGATGGCTTGTACCCGGGTTTTGTCAAGACGGCTCCGCGCCCCAATGGCAACAGCTTCGACATCTCGCACATCGACCACATCACCAGCAACTTCCCAACGATGGCCCCAGCGTTGTTGTGGATGGAGCACGTTCTTGGCTTCGAACGCTACTGGACAGTCGAGTTCCACACAGACGATGTGGCCGGCGACAGAGACCATGGCTCTGGACTCAAGTCTATTGTGATGTGGGAGCCCGAGAGTGGCGTGAAGTTCGCCAACAACGAGCCTAAGCGTCCGTTTTTCCGACGCAGCCAGATCAACGTGTTCAGCGAAGAACACCGCGGCGCCGGCGTTCAGCACACCGCCCTTGTTGTGAAGGACATCGTGACAAGCGTCCAGACCTTGCGCGAGCGCGGCGTGGAGTTCATGCCCACTCCCGATACCTACTACGACGCCTTGCCCGAACGCCTGAAGACCTGCGGCATCGGTGAAATCGACGAAGACATTGAAGTCCTGCGCAAGCATGGTGTTCTGGTCGACGGCGACCAAGACAAAGCGTACATGTTGCAGATTTTCATGAAGGAACAAGCCAGCCAGTTCAACGCACCCGAGGCTGGACCGTTCTTCTTGGAAATCATCCAACGCAAGGGAGACCAAGGCTTCGGCGCTGGAAACTTCCGTGCTTTGTTCGAGAGTATCGAGCGCCAACAGGTTGCTGAAGGCAAGGTTTCGCCGTCGTAAGCGGGTGGTTAGCTTCGGTGACAACCACACCGCAGGCTACACAACCGAGAATTGTCGGATAGGGTGCCCTGAATTTTGAATTGGAGACGACGTGCTACTCGCACTCGCAGCACTGGCTATGGCCAGCGGTACCGCGGATATCGAGCTTCTTCCGCCACTTGCATCAGAGGTCGTTCCCGGAGTTCCGGAAACAGCCTCAACCGTTCGCGGAATGGTGCGCGTGAATGTTGGGCTCCAGTACGAGCTTGACCCCCTCGTGGCATCGGAAGAGGGCACCGAATTCGGCGCCGTCGTCCATCACCGCGTGGGTGGGTTCCTCGCAGCCCAGTTCACCCCAGCAAAGCGTGTGTCCTTGGACATCGCTATTCCCCTGGCTGCCCAGTTCGGCAACCAGGTGGGCTACCTGTCGGGTGACGGCGTGGGTCTGCAAGATCCCGTGCTTGGCGTGAACTTCGGTCTGCAGAGCAGCGAAGGTTCCGACCTCGGCCTGCGTATTGCCCTGTCCGCTCCCATCGGCGCCAAAGAAATGTGGCTCGGTGATGCTGGCGTTCGCGGCACCGTCGCTCTGAACGGTCGTGTCGGAACCAAGGTCATCGCTGGCTGGGCATTGGGTGCCAACATCCGAGACGCCTCCAACCAAGATGACTTCTTGGCCCTCGGGACCGAGTTCTGGCTCAACGCCGGCGTTCGCATCCCAATCGGCCAAGTCGAGCCCCTCGTCTTCGTCGCGGGTCGTTCTGGCCTACGCGGCGTCGTAGACGGCAGCCCGACCTTCACTATCGAGCCTGGCATTGGCGCTCGCTACAACCTGACCGAAGAGTTCGCCCTGCAAGGCACTGTGGGTCGTGGCGTCACCAAAGGCTACGGCGCAACCGACTTCCGCGGTCGGATCACCCTCACCTGGCGCAAGGCCCCAGCTCCCGAGCTGCCGCCGATTGTCCAAGTGATCGAAATCGAAGAGCCGCCAGACGAGCTGGTCATCCAGTTCGCGCCCGAGCCCGAGCCCGAGCCACCGGCACCACCACCCCGTGTTGAGATTGCACAGCAAGTGGTCTTCGGCATCAACAACGACCTCATCCCGCCGGCCATGCTGGTGAAGATTGATGAAGTCGCGGCCACCATGCTGGTCAACAAAAACATCGACCACGTGGTCATTGAAGGTCGCGCCAGTGACGAGGCCTCCTTCGAATACAACTACGCATTGTCCGAACGACGAGCTCGCGCAGTATTCGAAGCCTTGGTCAAGAAGGGCATCCACCCGGACCGCCTGTCCTACCGAGCAATGGGTGAGGTTCGCGCCGCCGGAACTGCCGACCCTCAAGATCGTATCGTGACCTTCGAAGTCACACGCTATGCTGACACCCCACCTGAAAGGGCGCCTGTAGCGACACCCTGGAACGGAGCACGCGGACAATGATGATTCTACTGCTGACCAGCTTCTTCGCGTTCGCCCAAGACACCGACTGCATGTCAGAGCCAGCGACGGACATCAACTGCAATGGCGTCGTCTACGAAGACGAGCCTCCCGTTGACCCGACTCTGGACCTGTGTGCCCAAGCCATCGGCCTAAACCCAGATGCTACAAGCCAAGACTGGTTCTACGACTACGCGTCGTTCGGCTGCCAGTACTACCTAGGCGAGCAAGAAGCAGACGAAGACGGCCTTGGTGGTGGCAATATCAGCATCTCCAGCGGCCCCGACGCACCCGACCGAAGCGTCACCCTGCTCTGCGACAACTGCCCGGAAGACTTCAATCCAATGCAGGAAGACGTGGACTGCGACAACGTTGGTGACCTCTGCGACAACTGTCCAGAGATCAGCAACCCCAACCAGTTTGACGCAGACATGGATGGCATCGGCGACGACTGCGACCTTTGTCCACGCATCCCGTCGGACAACTCCGACACAGACGGCGACCTTCGCGGCGACCAGTGCGACAACTGCGTCGACCTGCCCAACCCTCTTCAGGGTGACACGGACGAAGACGGCTTCGGTGATGTCTGCGACACCTGCCCCGGCTTGGTCGACCCAGGCCAAGAAGACGAAGACGGCGACGGCCGCGGCGACCAGTGCGACAACTGCTTGGGCATGCCCAACACCGACCAGTCCGACCTTGACCAGGACGACCTCGGTGACGCCTGCGACTTGTGCCCGGAAGTGTTCAACCGCAACCGGAACCCTGGCGGAGACGTCGACGGTGACGGTATCGGTGATGCTTGCGACAACGGCTTGACCGTTCACGGCGGAGGCGCTTCCTTCGGCTGTTCCTCTACCGGCTTGGCCCCAGGCTTGGCACTTGGCTTCGGCTTGCTGATGTTCCCATTGGTTCGTCGCCGCCGCAGCTAAGGGCCCGTCTCAAAATAATCGCTCCGTTTCAGCGCCAATGCATCCGCGATGGCAGCGTTGCTCACCCATCGAAATGACACGTCATTCCCTCGGGTTCGCGCCTTGCCCTCGCGACGCCTCGACACCGAAACCTGAAGCGCTAATTTTGAGACGCACCCTAACGCACCCCGCACACTGCAGGAGCCCCTCGTATGTCGCTTGATTTACATCGCGTACGGGGGGCTTTGCTGTGTTCGGCAGTAGGAGACGCCCTCGGCCGCCCGATCAAAGCCATAGAAGTCACCCGTCGCATTCACTTCAAGTACGGCAAAGAGGCGCCAACACGCCTTGCCTACAGCGGAGCGGCCCCAGCTCGCGTCACAGACGAGACCCAGCAAGTCCTGTTCGTGGCAGACGGTCTTATTCGGCACCAACTGCACGAAACAGACCGTTCAACATCTGTCGTGCACGCCCTGCGCAACTGGCGCCGGACCCAGCGTGGACCTGGCTTGATTCACAGCGATGGTTGGCTCGCCTCTGATAAGCGGCTGTACTTCAGGCACCTTCCAGAACGCACGACTGAGCTTGCCCTCGACGAAGACGGTCCGACGGAACGCCCAACGCTCGCCCACCCCGTCAATACTAGCGCTGGCCCTACGGCAATGACCCGAGCGCTCCCGTACAGCATTGTCAGCGCAACCCTCGAAGAGGCCTTCCAGTCCGCCTTCGAAGACGCAGCCTGGACGCACGGAGACCCCATCGCGCAGCTCGCTGCTGGGTACTACGCCGCCCTAAACCACGGCATCCTACGCGGTATTCCCTTTGCCCAAGCCATTGAATCCGCCTCCGTTCCGCTGCTCGCTGCTGAAGGACTAGACGGCCCAATCGGTCGCTGTATTGATGCCGCGAAGCACATCGCCGCTGGTGGCCCACCATCCACCGAGCACCTCGAAGCGATGGGTGACGCACGCCATGCGGATGCAGCCCTGGCCATCGGGCTGTGCTGTGCCATGTCCGTAGAAGACGGCACGGCGTATGGCTTTGTACGAGCAATGTGGCGAGCCGTCGCCCATGGGGGCTCATCGGACACCACTGGAGCCGTTGCCGGTGCACTGCTGGGCGGCTTGCTCGGCGTGGACGTTGTCCCACACCCTTGGCTCATCGATCTCGAGATGCTCGACATCTTGGAAAAGACCGCCAAGGACCTCTTCGCGACAGCGACAAGCCGTCCGTTCAATGAGAGCGACTACCCGCCGTTTCGGTAAGCAGGGTTCACGTCGACCATCAAGCGGTCACCGCTAGTGTCGACTGCGCCGGACAACGACGGGTCCTGTCCGGCCCACCAGTCGCGGGCCCGCTGTTCTGTCCACGCATCTGCGCAGCCATCTCGACGAATCGCGTCAATGACCGCAAACGCATCTGCAGGTCTATCCTTCGGGTCCTTCGCAAGACACGACAAGACGAGTGCCTCCAACGACGCTTCTACGCCAGGCACGCGGAGTGACGGCGGAATCGGTGGACTGCTCACCTGCGCCAAGAGGACCTCCTTGACCGACCCTCCGAACGGTGGACGACCGACAAGCAGTTCGTAGGCAAGGCATCCCAGCGCGTACAGATCACTCTTCGGAGACGGTGAATACGGCGGTTCAATCAGCTCAGGGGCCAGGTAGATCGGCGTGCCGATCAAGCCGCCAACCGACGACTCGGGGTCCGACATGGCCACGACCAAACCAAAGTCACACACCTTGGCAACATCTGGCACACCGCCGCGCTGGCACAGAATGACGTTGGCCGCTTTGATGTCCCGATGCACCAGCCCGCGCGCATGGGCCTCGGACAACGAACCTGCGACCTGCACAATGATGTGCGCTACACGTTCCGAACACTGTGGCCCATGGACTTCGATTAGCCCGCGAAGGTCAATGCCCGGCAGATACTCCATCGCGTAGTAAAAGCGCCCATCTTCGGTTCGGCCAAAGTCGTAGATCTGTACGGTATTCGGGTGCGTCAGCTCCGCAGTCATGCGCACTTCCCGCTCAAAGCGCATGATGGCGCGCGCCTGACCGGGGTCGCGTAGGACCTTGACTGCTGTAGGCCGCTGAAGCAGACGATGCCGCGCTCGGTACACCGTGCCCATCGCTCCCTGACCCAGCCGGCCAAACAGCTGGTACTGGCCGAGCTCCTCGGCCACTTCCTGGGCCTTTTGGGCGCGCGTTCGCAGCTCGGCCGAGAGCATGGCCGAGGCTATCAACACCAGAATCAACAAACACAGCAGTGCAGACAACAGCAACACTGTGGTTCGCAGACGCCTCGCCGGCAGAAAGGCTTCTTGCACATCGAGCTCTGTGGCAAGGCCTGCCCGCAGCTCCGGCAACCAAGTCCACAGGCCGACAACATCAGTTCCTAGATAAGACTCATAGACGACGGGGGTCCCACTCGGCTCTCCCAGCTGGGCGGACAGCACCGGCTCGGTCGGCAAGCCATCTGCCGTGGTGAGCCGAAGCTCGAGAGCGCCGCCCGCATTCGTAGGGTCGGAAACCCGCCCATCCGCGAGCAATGTGGAGGAAAAACGACTGTCGGTCAGTAGCATTCCCTCGTCAGAAAACAGGTAACTCTCGCCACTTTCACCCGGACGCGCCACAGCCAAAATATCGAACAGCTCGTCGGCGGGGTCGCCGAGCAAGTGCAGAACGGCAAGCACTGCACCGGCTTGACTTCGAATCGCTGAACTCGCAGCAATACGCCGCTCACCGAGCGGGCCCCGGAAGGGTGCCGATATGGCAGTACCGCGGGTTTGAACGTCGACTGATGCGGTCTCAATAACCGTACCGGCCAGCTGACCACGCTCCCAGGCAGCATCACTCGAGGCACGGACGGTGCCATCTAGGTGGGTGAGCAGGAACTGGTCAAAGCCAAAAAAACCGCCTGCTGCCTCGCATCTCCGACTAATCTCGGCCAGGTTCTCTGCACCGACCTCCCCTTCTGGGTCAGCGACGAACCTGCGAACAGGAGGTGCGACATAGGTCGCAACACTCCCCACAGCATCGGACTGGCGGCGGGACCACAACAACAAGGATGCGACGTCACTCGAGTGCACGGCTCGTAGATGAACGGCCGTGGAGTCCCGTATGGATTGCTCCACGACTGAAACCGCCCACACTCCGAGCCCGACAAAACCGAGCAGGAGGATGGACCCGAGGGCGACGAGGATGAGGCGCGTACGGGGCATTTGGGCGGAATACCACGTACTCCGTCCCTAGTCGTGCATGGAAGTGTACAGGCCCAGCCGGGCGCGCACGACCTTGCTGATAAAGCCACCATGCTCCACAACATTTCGGCGCATTAGCCGTGATGGGTCCTGGGCCAAACGGTGCAGCCACTCCAATCCTAGGTCGCCAAGAGCAGGCGGCGTCCGACGCGCCACATTGGCCACCACAGAAAAGCTCCCGCCAACGCCCATGGAGAACCCAGCCTGCAGCGCCGATTGGTGCGCATGTAGGAACACCTCCTGCCGTGGCGTGCCCATCGCTACAAACAGCAGGGCTGGCTTGGCGTCGCGAATCTGTGCAACGACGGCCTGCTCGTCGTCAAAAAACCCATGGTGGTACCCCGCCAACTGCAACGTTGGGTAGGCGTGCCGCAGCTTGTTCGCGACCGCCGCCACAACGGGCTCACGGTCGCCCAACAGGAAAATCGGCCAGCCACTGTTCGCGGCAAGGCGCACGAGTTGGAGGAACAGTGCAATGCCGGTCACCCGTGGCGGAACGACCTGTCCGAGCATCTTCGCCGCCCACAACACCCCCGCACCATCCGCGCTGATGATGTCGGAGGAGCGGACCGCCTGACGAAGCGCCGAGTCGTGGTGCATGCGATTCAACTTCGCGGCACTGACACAGCTATGACGAAGGGAAACCCTGGTTTCAATCGCCTGACGCACGCGTTGCACCGTCGCATCCATGTCCAAGACATCGACAGGACACCCGAGTACCGAGATTCGAGAGGCAGTGGCCATACGCGGCGTTATCGTCTCACGCATGACAATGGTGCACCGATTGCGACGCCGATGGCACTTGGCCCGCGCAGCTATGACAGCCGAGCCTACCGTACGTACATGGTGGTTCGTTGTTGGGGAAGACCCGCTGGCGGTCGAGCGCGTGGCAGGGATGCTGACCGTACGTGAAGCGGCGTCTGCAGTCCCCTTTCCATCCTGTGACTACCAAGACGAGCTGGCGCGCCCCTCGACACATCGACACGTGCACACCTGGGGAATGGAGCCTGTTCACTACGCGCTTGAGGCGGACGACCTTGGCGTGAACCCGGCTCGGCTGCGCAGACAATGGGCTCAACATGCATCGAACGGTGCAGCTTTGATCGTTGCCGACCCCGTCAATAGCTTGCGTATCCCTTGGTTGCACAAGCACTTTGCACACGCTCACTTCGTGCATGCAACCCTGCCTGAGCAAGACGCCATTGCCTGGACCCGAGCGCGGTCTGGCCTGCCCCAGCCCATGGCTCATGAGCACGTGCACCGCATCCGACGCATTCTGCTCAATGACCTGGCCGCCGTGCCTCACGAGACACTCACTCCGTCGATGCCGGCAACGCCGCTGTGAACAGCACGCCCACGGCCACCCAGAACACCCACGAAACCACCAAGCGGACCAACAGCGTGCTGCCCACAAGACTCGTCACTAGAGTGGCGACAACCAGACCAATGAACAGCGCACTCTCCGAAGCTCTGCGCTTGCGCACAGCCACAACAATGGCCGACACACCCGTCACAACAAAGAGCAGCGGTCCAGCAGGACCAAACTGGTACATGAGCGACAGATACTCGCTGTGTGGCTCCTTTGCCTTCCAGAACGTCTCGTAGCCAGCAAGCCCCGTCCCGAGAGCACGGTCCATGAGCGGAAGCTCCGAGAATGCCGCCCACGACCGTGTCCAGATCGCGACTCGCCCGGTTCCAAGCCACTCCCAGCCTCGCTCGGGCGCCTGACCGCCAAGGGCGAGTACCAGCTCCACCGTGCGCACACGCAAGCCGGGTACTGCAACCACTCCGAGTACCGCTGCCACCGCCAAGACCCCCAGCAATCGCCACCGTCGCTGAACCGCAGCCGTGACCAGAACCGCGGTTCCCACAAGCACAACGCCGCTGCGTGTGGCCGATGCCCCCAGCGGAATCAATGCACACAGCCCAACAGCGAGACCCGCTCCTCGAGCCAGGCCCGGTCGTTGTGAGTCAGCGGCGACACCAACGCCCACAGCAGCTACGACCGCCATGGCCATCGCGAGGGCATGCAACACCGAGTAGGGCCCGATGAACCGCCATGTGTCGTGCAGTTCAAGCCATCGGTCGCCAGACAACATCAGCAGCGACAGTCCAACCGGAAATAGCGCCGCCGCGATCATGGCCATGGGCCAGACACGCCGGTGCACCCGCGTCCAGGTTGCGGCAACCGCCATGCCCACCACAACACCGCTCGCGTAGCGCAGCCCCACAACCGCAGCCCCCGCAGCATCCGCCCGTAAGGCCCCCACTACAAGCATCAGGAGCCATCCCGCACACAGCGCGCCCATGCTGGTGGAGAGGTTCTTCCGCCAATGTACCGCGACCGCCACGCACAGTGCCATCACCGCGAGCGTGCCAACATGAGCAACCGAGACACCCGTACCCGGCAAAACAACCGACGTGCACAAGTCCAGCCACAGCCGACTGGCCGCTGCACCCACCACTAGCAGTCCTGCCGCACGCCTGTTCATCGCCACCTTGTGTCGCTACTCCCTCGCGTCCTTCACCCATTGTCGCAGATACGTCGCACCAAACCACTCATGAGATCACTGAAATCCTCGCGGCTCGCTACAAAACCTGACACACTATGCGCGTTCAGGGGGAACACATGCGCTCAATCTCAGTACTGGTCCTGCTCGCTCTCGCTGGCTGCCGTGCCACTCTCGAAAACCCGACCGAAACAGGCATCGACGGCACAGATGCCCTAGACGCAGACCTCGATGGCTTCTTCGCCGCCGACGACTGCGACGACAACAACGCGCTCATCAATCCAGATGCCGATGAACTGTGCGACGGCATCGACAACAACTGCGACGGCAGCGTAGATGGTCCAGATGCCATCGACACGCTGACCTTCTACGCAGACGCCGATGGTGACGGCCACGGTGATGCCGACTCCCCGATTGAGGCGTGCGCCCTTCCAGACGGCCTGTCCACCTTGGCAGACGACTGTGACGATGATGACGGCGGCGTCTTCCCAGGCGCTGAAGAAGCCGACTGCTCCGACCCCGTCGACTACAACTGTGACGGCAGTGTTGGCTACGAAGACGACGACACTGACGGCTTTGCCGCATGCGAAGACTGTGACGATAGCGACCCCGCTATCAACGAATCCGCCGTAGAAGTCCCGTATGACGGTGACGACAACGACTGTGATCCCGAGACGCTAGACGACGACCTGGACCAAGACGGCTTCGTCCTCCTCATCGACTGCGACGACGAAGACCCGGAAATCAACCCGGACATCGAAGAAGTCCCGTACGACGGCATCGACAACGACTGCAACGCCGCCACATATGACGACGACCTGGACGGAGACGGCTTCGAGGCTGTTGACGACTGCAACGATGACGATGACGACGTCAATCCCGATGCCACAGAGGTCCCATACGACGGCCTCGACAACGACTGTGACCCCGAGACCTTGGACAACGACCTCGACCAAGACGGGTACAGCGACGACTCCGACTGCGACGACTCCGACCCACTCGTCAGCCCCGGCACAGCCGAAGTTGCCTACAACGGCGTGGACGACGACTGCGACCCGGCCACCTTGGACGACGACCTCGACCAAGACGGCTTCGGTGAGTCATCCGACTGCGAGGACGACAACCCCGCCGTCAACCCAGGCACCAGCGAGCTGCCCTACGACCAAGTCGACAACGACTGCGACCCAAGCACGCCAGACGACGACCTCGACCAAGATGGCTTTGGCCAAGAGACCGACTGCGACGACACCAACCCAGCGGTCAACCCAGACGCCAACGAAGTCATCTACGACTTCGTCGACAACGACTGCGACCCCAGCACACGCGACCAAGACCTCGATGAAGACGGCGTTGGTTTTGGCGACTGCAACGACCGTGACGCGAGCATCTACCCAGGTGCCACGGAAGTCGCGTACAACGGCGTGGACGACGACTGCGACGAGAGCACCCGCGACGACGACTTGGACGCAGACGGCTACGGCTTCGCATCCGACTGCCAAGAGGACAACCCGAACGTCAACCCAGGCGTCTCCGAGGTCCCCTACGACCAAGTCGACAACGACTGCGACCCAAGCACCCGTGATGATGACGTAGACGGCGACGGCTTTGGCCAAGACACCGACTGCGACGACACCAACCCCGCCGTCAACCCCAACGCCAACGAAGTCACCTACGACGGCATCGACAACGACTGTGACGCCACCACCCTCGACTCTGACCTCGACCAAGACGGTGTTGGATTCGGAGACTGCAACGACCGCGACGCCAGCGTCTACCCAGGTGCCACGGAAGTTCCGTACGACGGCGTCGACAACGACTGCGACCCCAGCACGCGCGACGACGACATCGACGGTGACGGCTTCCCCAACGCAGTTGACTGTGACGACAACGAAGCAGACATCAACCCATCCGCAGTCGAAGTCATCTACGACGGCATCGACAACGACTGCCGCGCCGCCACCCTGGATGACGACCTCGACCAAGACGGCTTTGCGCTCGCCGACGACTGCGACGACGACAACGCAGACGCCAACCCCAATGCCGATGAGGTCTTCTACAACGGCGTGGATGAAGCCTGCGATGAAGGCGACGACTACGACCAAGACGGCGATGGCCGCCAAGCCTACGGCGTTGGCGTAGACGGCGATGACTGCGACGACAACGACGCGAACATCTCCGACTGTGGCCGCTCCCCCGAGACCGCCCTGCCCACCTGCATGGACATCGCGACCATCGCTCCCACCCTTGGTGACGGCGAGTACTGGATTGACCCAGACGGCTCCAACCCCACCTTGGTGTCCTGCGACATGACCACAGACGGCGGCGGCTGGACCGTCATCGAGTACGTCAACGACCTGCCCTTCATCCAGCAGTTCTCCGGCGGCGACCGCTACCAGTACCTCGCAGATGACTTTGAGTTGGCGCTGACCGACTCCCAGGTGGACGCGCTGCGCACCGCATCGACCGAAGCCCGCCAGACATACGTGGCCGACTGTCACCACGTCATCCACTACCGCTACCAAGAAGCGAACTTTGCCTACGCTGCTGGCTTCCGCTTCCACGACGGTACCGATTCTGTGAGTGCAACCTCCGAGTACGGCGACACCATCACCGTCACCTCGGATGCCTGCCAGCCCAACGACTACGTGGACCGTCAGACCATCTTCGAGATTCGCACGCTCTCGTTGCCCGTCATGAACATCTACACACGCGACTCTGCAGACGCCAACGAGCGTTTCGGAAGCCGCCTGACCAACCACCCAGTGCGCATGCGCTAGGACTGGAGTCGCTGACCGCACTGGCGGTCAGCGATTCAGTGTCAGATGCGCTAGGCTGCGCACACTACTCGCGGAGCCTCGATGACCCTTCCCTTCCCCGTGACCTTCGCGCACCGCGTGCGACAGCTCCCGTTGGGCGTCCTGCTCGTCGCATCCCTTGCCGGCTGTCCGTACATCGGTGGCCAGACCCACAAGGACAACGTCGCAGAGGACATCGTGGACGCCGACAATGACGGTGTCGCCGCACAAGACGACTGCGACGACAACGACGCAACCGCGTTCCCCGGCAATACCGAGCTGTGTGACGGCGTCGACAACAACTGCGACAATCTCATAGACGAAGATTTTGTCGACTTGTACCTAGACAATGATGAAGACGGCTTCGGCGACGTAGCAACCGACCGGTGCAACGTGACCGACACCACCAGCGAGATTGGTGGCGACTGCGACGACGGTGAAGCGGCGCGCTACCCTGGAAATCCCGAGGTGTGCGACGCCCTCGACAACGACTGCAACACACTCGTTGATGACGCCCTGCCCCAGCTGTACGTCGACCGAGACCGTGACGGCTTCGGCAACACGCCCATCGACGACTGCACCGTTGCCATCCCTTCCTCCACACAAGATGGGGACTGCGACGACAACAACTCCAATCGGTTCCCCGGCAACCTTGAGATCTGCGACGAGATCGACAACGACTGCAATGCCAACACCGGCAATGCTGGCCTAGCCACCCTCGTCCCGCAGAACGGCAACCCACCGCGTAACCTCGACACAATGAGCACCGCGGTCAACATCATCGCCGGTCGGACCGACAGGGCTGAGGTTCGTTTCTGCAGTGGCACGTTTGAAATGACCTTTCAGTTCCAGAACAACACACAGCCACTGTTGATGAGTGGCCTTGGACGCGTGGAGCTCAAGCCGGTCAGCACCAGCGAGCGCGTGGTCTATGTAGAGGACTCGGTTCTTGAGCTCAACAACCTGACAGTGGTCGACGGTAACCGGACCGACGGCGGCGGTGGCCTGTTCTGCCTGGACAGCACGGTCACTCTCAACGCGGTCGGCTTTCGCAACAACACGGCGCCCTACGGTGCCGCGCTACTCGCGGACAACTGT
The DNA here is from genome assembly GCA_913061235.1 of uncultured Pseudomonadota bacterium. GTDB lineage: Bacteria > Myxococcota_A > UBA796 > UBA796 > CAJXTB01. The sequence continues at coordinate 154,217 of CAJXTB010000003.1, forward strand.
GGACTAGACGGCGACCAGGTCACCTTCGACGGCAATTCATCTTCCGCACCTGGCGGCGTCATTGCTCAGGTAAGCCTCGGGTCCACGGTGGACTGGTCGAGCACGCTGTGGACGAACAACACCGCCCAGCGCTCCTTCACCATCTCGGACTCCGTGGTCACGCTCGACAACCCCACCTTTGAGGACGATACCCCGGTTGCCATCTACCTGACCGGCAACAGCACCGTGACAATCTCCAGTGGGAATTTCAGCAGACACGACGGCACAGACCTGCAGTTGGCGGACGGTCCCGACCTCAGCATCAGCGGTGAGACCATCAGTTGTTCAACCCCGAGCAACACCTGCATCGCACGCTAGGCCGCAGCCCAACGACCACACGCGACATCTCGACTGTCCAAGGGTGCCACACGTGTCGTTAGTGACTGCGTGGAGGCCCTATGCACGCACCCAAAGTCCGCGTTCACAACGTCAACGACGCCCCCATCCAGGCAGAGGGCGACTACGTCCTGTACTGGATGATTGCGGCACGACGTCGCCGGTACAACTGGGCTCTGGAACACGCCGTGGCTGTCGCCAACGAGCTCGGCAAGCCACTTCTCGTCTTGGAGCCGCTGCGGATTGGCTACCGTTGGGCATCCACCCGGATGCATCTCTTCGCCGTCGAAGGCATGGCCGACAATGCAGCCCAGTTTGCCGATTCGGGCGTGCACTACCTGCCATACCTAGAGCGCAACGACGGTGACGGAAAGGGCCTACTGACGGCGTTGTCACAGCGTGCCTGCCACGTCATCACCGATACCTACCCGTGCTTCTTCCTCCCCCGAATGGTCGCCGCCGCCGGCAAGCGACTCCCCGTTCGTCTGACCGAGGTCGACGGCATCGGCCTGTACCCGCTGCGCGCCACCGACCAAGAGAAGAAGCGCGCCGTCGACTTTCGCCGCCTGTTGCAGAAGGAACTTCGACCGCACCTAGAACACCTGCCGGAGCCCGATCCACTCGCTGCCTACACTGGCGGTACCGCACCGGTCGCACAAGACATTCTCGACAAGTGGGACTTCCTGACGGACAGCGAGCTGTCTGGCGACCTCACCGCCCTGTGTGATGGGCTGGACATCAACACTGCCGTCCGCCCCGCGGTCGTGAAGGGTGGGTGGACAAACGCCAAGACTGTGCTCGATGACTGGCTCGTCAGCGGCCTGCCCCACTATGCAGACGGTCGGAACCACCCGGATGAAGAGGTTGCAACAGGCCTGTCTCCGTGGCTTCACTGGGGTCATATGGGCGCCCACGAGCTCATCCACGCCTGCCTAGACCGAGACGACTGGACCCTAGACTGCTTGGCCGAGAAAGCGACCGCGAAGCGTGAGGGTTGGTGGGGTGCGAGCCCAGAGGTCGAAGCTTTCTTGGACCAAATCGTCACGTGGCGAGAGCTCGGGCACCACTTCAGCTTCCGTCATCCAGACGACTACGACCAGTTCTCCAGTCTGCCGGAATGGGCCCAGAAGACCATTGCAGAGCACGCCGAAGACGAACGCCCGATCTTGTACGACTTGGCAACCCTCGACGCCGCTGCCACACACGACCCCATCTGGAACGCCGCCCAACGTCAGCTCAAAGAGACCGGAGTCATGCACAACTACCTGCGCATGTTGTGGGGAAAGAAGGTGCTGGAGTGGTCAGAGTCTGCGCAGCAGGCGATTCATCGACTCATTCACCTGAACAATCTGTACGCCATCGATGGCCGCGACCCCAACTCTTACAGCGGCATCTTCTGGGTGTTCGGACGCTTCGACCGCGCGTGGGGGCCGGTCCGGCCTATCTTTGGCAAGCTGCGCTACATGACCAGCGATTCGACAAAGCGAAAGCTGAAAATGAAAGAATACCTAGAGGAATGGGGCGACTAGCTCGTTGTTCATGAAGTCTGGCACCAGATCAGAACCTGGGCATACACGTCGTCGTCCCCGGCAATACCAACATGAGAGACCCCGGGAAACACCCGAGTCTCTGTCGCCACTCGGTCCGTCAGGGCCCCTGTCACGCCCTCATCTTTTGCGCTGAAGGGGGTCACCATTCCGTCTCCGACCAGCTTGCTGACGACGTGGTGCTCGGACGGCCCCACCGAGCCAGCAGCACAGTAGTGGTCGATATGCGTGGTCAACGGAACCAGATGACGTCGACCGATCGTGAGTGATTCATCGTGGCGCTCCTGCCACTCCTCGTGAACCAGGTAGCCATGCCGAAGGTCGCGAATGCCCTCACTGCGCTGACGCAGTAGCCAGCTAATGCCCCAGGTCCAAGGGTTGGGAATGGCAGCCAGGGTAAATGCGGCAATGTGCGCAACCTGTTCCAGCGGTGCCCCACGTTGAGGAACTCCAAGCAAGACCAACCGCCGACATAGCGCTATCCACGGCAGCTCCACACTGTAGTGAATGGCACTGCGGGCAACCAGGCCCCCCATGCTGTGCGCCACAAGAGTGACCTGTTCGACGGGTACCGGCCAGTGTGCGACCAGCGCATCTAGGGCAGCGGCGAGCTCCTCTCCATTGGTAGAAATGTGCCGCCCGGAGTTGTAGCGCACACACACAACAGTGGCGTCGAGGTCGGCGGCGAGGCGCGAATCGAAACCAGGACTCGAGACCTGGCCCCAGAACCGCTCTGTCGCCATCAGACCGTGAATCATCACCACCAAGTGCGGACGTGCATCGGGAACTACGAGGGTGTGGGACGGGTCCAGCACCGCGCCAGACAGGCGGATGTCGAGGGACGGGGTCGCGTCGACATCCCCGACCGGAATCCGACTACCAACTGCTCCTTGAACCACCGCGACAACATCATCGCGCCGCTCTGGAACATCACGCGTCCACCGCCACAGGCGTCCCCAGTCGAAGCTATCGTTGGGTTCGTTGGTATTGGACATGCGCCCTCCGTCTTCAGCGTAGCGCATCACCTCGGCCGGGCAACAGTTCAACGAGCCCACGGATCGGGCCTCCAGCTTCGTCCAGCGATTACAGCCGGACTCCGACAAACCACTTTGTAAAACCAACCACACCAATTAACGCGACCATCAAACTACCACAGGGGAGATTTTCATGGTTCGGTGCAGCTTTTTGGTCTGGATGATGGCAGGTTCCGTCGCTTTCGCAACCGACTCGAATGAGGACGGATGTCAAGACGAGTTCCCAGCTGCTGGCGCTTGTGTCGATGTTGACGCGACGGTCGATCCCTCAAGCACTGTGGCCACGGGCGCATCCGTACAGGGAGGGGCCACCGTTGGTCCACAAGTCGCTCTGGGTGCAAACGTCGTCGTGGCATCGCGTGCCTCACTCGCCGGTCGGGTTGCCCACGCGAGCAACCCCATCCCTGTTGGTGCAGGCACGGTCATCGGTCGCTCGGCACAGCTCGGGGCCGACCATTTGATCGGCACAGACGCGTCAATCGGCCGTGCTGTCGTTGCTGGTGAACGCCTGACCATCGCAAACGGTGGAACCCTAGGGTACGCAGCCCAGATCGGAGACGACGTCACGATTGGCGCAGACGCAGTGGTCGGCAACCTTGTCACCCTCGGCGACTTCACGACCCTTGGCGACAACGCCGTTGTGGCTCGTAATGTCACCGTCGCAAACGCGCCCAACGCCGGCGGTAGCACCTCCATCAATGGCATTGTTGGACCCGAAGTGACCATCGCAGCTGGCGCACGCATCGAACAAGGCGCTCGTGTCCGGAAGCTGACCGACATTGGGGCCGGAGCTGCCATCGAATCGACCGGTCGTGTAGGCCGCGGGGCCACCATTGAGTCCAATTCAACTGTCTTTGGACGCGTTGGTGCGAACGCAACGGTCGGTGCCGGAGCCACCGTCGAGTCTGGCTCCGCCGTGGGTCGAGGCGGCGAGGTGTGCTCGGGAGAGACGCTTCCCACCGGCACAGATGTCGCCAGTGACGCCACGTACCCGGACGTTGGGTGCGGCCCGCAGATCAGCTGCAAAGCCATCAAGACGAACTCGCCAAGCGCAACAACTGGCACCTACACTATCGACCCAGACGGGGTGGGTGGCATCGCGGCCGTGGACGTGACCTGTGACATGACCACAGATGGTGGCGGCTGGACGCTCCTGTTCCGCGAAGCATTCACCGATGTGGAAGACGGTCCAACACAGTCGGAGATGAACAGCAGTGCCGGTGACCCCAGCACCGGTGAAGGTCGGATCGCTCCGAGTCCAGTGGGTCTGTACACGGCCATGGGGTCCACCGACATCATGTACGACCTTGAGACACAAAAACTGGTGACTCCCGATATTTCCGCAACGGACTGGGCGTGGTTCATGAGCGCCACCGGTAGCGAAGCGACACGAACGCTGGCGTCTGGTGCGTACTTCGTGGGCGGCTCCACATACGCAACGGCCTACATGCACAAGTGGAGTCAAAGCCAAGGTCAGATCTCCACAAACACAACGTGGGACAACAGCATCATGCTGGACTACGGCCAAGACACCAACCACGGCTGGGCGCTGTGGACCGCTAGTAACGGCACCTACAAGCGCCTCGATGGCTACCAAACGCCAGAGAACGTCACTACCCGCATCTGGGCCCGCTAGTAGCGCTCGCCCATGTCTAGGATGACCTTGACAGCCGTCTTCAGAGAACTGCCATCTTCTAGTTCCCCGTAGACCTCTTCAGCGTCGTACATACTGGCTCTGTGCATGTCGCCTCGGTAGGCGCCAGCCAGAGCCAGTCGTGCAAGTGCACTCGCTTCCCCTTCGTGGGGTGAGGTGCCCTACGCACCCGCCGCCATCAGCGACCACAGGTTGTTGGTCAAGTAGGTCATCAGCGCCAACAGGCCCACAAACACGCTGCTGCCTGCAAGTGCCAGTGCTCCGCTGACCACACCCAAGATGGCCAGCAGTCCTCCACGCTCTCGCTCCGTCGCTCGCCACCCGCGCACGCCGGAGAGCACCAAGACGACCGCGGCCATGCCCAGACCGAGGCCCGCATGGGTGAGGCCGAAGCATGCCAAGACCACGCTTGCACTCCAGAATGAGGTGCCGACACGCCCAATCTTGCTCGTGCCCAGCAAGGAGAGAAGCAGCCCAAGGACGCCAACCCCCCAGTGCAGGCAGAGCGTCGACACCAGTGCGACCCACCCGAGCGGTCCGGACGAGACCTCCACAACGTCTGTGGTCTCGCCGGCGAGCGCCTGCTCCACCGGAACGCGTAGTTCCGGTCGCAGGCTCGACACACTCGGGGAGCCGCACACCGCAACCGCCACATCATTCGACGTCGACCAGCGCACGTAGGCATAGATGCCCAGCGGCTCAAGAGCACCGTTGTGCCACACCACGTCGTCGTCACGAACCCAGCCCGCCGCCATGTCGCTACCATCTGCAGCGCGAATGAGCTCTGCGCGCGCACCGTCCGACAGAATCCGCCCAGACGCGAGTCCGCGGGTGTATCGGGCCAGCTCCACGGGGGACGACACCAAGGCACCCTGCCCACCAATCGGGTAGCGACCGTCGTACGGCATCAGTCGGGGAAGCGCCCGCTGCGAGTCCACGAGCCCGACCACGGTTGGAATTCGCCCAGAGATGAGGCGGTCGTCATCCACCCCAGTGATGCGCGTATCGGGCAGGTTCAGCGGCGCCAAGACATGCTGTTTGACGGCATCTTCGTAGGACAGACCACTCGCGGCCTCAATGGTCGCAGCGAGCAATAGGAACCCGGTATTGCTGTACTCCTCGCGCTCTCCGGGCGGCACCTCTTGGGTGAGCTCTGCTCGAACCATCGGCTTGAGGTCGTCCCACTGCGGCGGACGCACCCACGGGTTGAACACAAGCTCACTCAGGCCACCACGATGGGTCATCAGCTGACGAAGCGTTGGCCCGTCGCCAACGACATCATGAACCGTGGGAAGCCACGTTCCAACAGCATCGTCGACCGAGAGCATACCGGCATCCTGCAAGGCGTAGACCGTTGCTGCGGTGAAGCTCTTGGTCACCGAGCCAATCCGGCACAGGGGGTTGTCTGGCACGTCTCCATAGGACTGGTGCAACAACACCTGGTCGCCGTCCAGCACGGCAACCGCGCCTACGAACTGCCCAGCCGCGGCTTGCTCAGTCAGAAAGGTGTCTAGAGCGTCGACATTCGGAGCCTGTGCCATCGCAGCGGCGAACAAAACCCAGACCATGTGTCGCTCCTAAGGTCGCTTCCCTATCGCAGACGCCACACGATACCCGCCGATTGCGACCGAGAGCACGCTCTGCCCTGGAAATGCACTGTCTCCCACTATCCACAGCCCACGAGCCACTGGACGCGGCCACAGCCCAGCGTAGTTGTGCCAGCCCACTCGTCGAGGAACGCCGCCAACCAAGCCGTCTGTCCTACGGGTGAAGCGCTCAAACGTTCGTGGAGAGGCGGTGTATTCCTCAACGACCTGGAGCTGCGGAAGCTTACGAGAGATGTTCACCCGCATACGGTCCTGCACCGCTGACAAGGTTCGCGCCGGATGATCAGAGTTCGGGTGCACATGCGTGCTGGCAGACGCCGTGCGAAATCCCGGCGGCGCGCGCCGGTCGTCACGTGCTGCAATGGAGACCAACACATGGTTTCCGCCGGGCAATGGCCGCGCGGCATCCTCGACGAGCTCGTGATGCACCGCATGAGCGGGCAGTCCCTCGTCTCGAACCACCATGTAGAGCATGGCAGCCCCCCAGCCTCCCTCGACCGCTGAGCGCATGCTGTCCAAACGGGCGCTCGACACGTCCGCCAGCCGCATGAGGTCTTGGGGCAGCTGATTGGCGACGACATGACGTGTTTGGATGGCACCACTGCGCGTCTGGACCGTCCATCCGTCCGCTGTTTTTTCCAGCGCTTTCACCCGATTGGCAAAGCGGACTGAGCCACCCATGCGCTCGATGGCAGCACACACCGCCTGCCCGAGCTCCCCAACGCCACCGTGAATGTGAGCCGCCCCTCGGAAGAAGTTCTCGACCGCTCCAATGGCAAAGGTCGCCTCCGCCTCTGACGCCGGTACCTGCACCGTGATCTGACAGGCAGCGTCGAGAAACGCACGCAACGGCTCAAAGTCCGCAACGCCAAAGCGCTCGAGGGCATGGCTCATGGGTCGGTTGACGAGCGGAAGCAGTCGCAAGTAGCGGGGGCCGCGCAGCGCATGACGCCACAGCGCTGAAAGCGACCATGGCGGCAGTAGTTCAGGCTCGTCCAGCACGCTCCACAGGACATCCCCGATACGCTCTTGGTAGGCCATCCACGCCCGAATCTTGTCAGCCGGTGCGTTCGGCAATGCACACAGATGGTCGGCGAAAGCGGTCCGGTCGCTCGGTACATCCATGACCGCTGGACCATGAAAGGTGAACACCGGGTCGACCGGTTCCACGCGCACATCCAGGTCAAACCTGTCAATCCACCGAGCCATCCACTGTCCGGGCCCGAACCCGGAGAACAGCGTAGCGCCGGCCTCAAAGCGATATCCGTCCTTGCTGAAGGTGCTCGCACAGCCGCCTGGGTAGGTCAGCGCCTCGCACAGCACGACCTTGTGACCCGCCTCAGCAAGGTGAAGGGCTGCGGACAGGCCGCCAAAACCAGCCCCAATAACAACGGTGTCTGCTTGTTCCACGCTGGCAGCGGTATCGCAATTGCCGTGCTGGATGGTGCTTCGTGACGCGCCTTGACGGCCCGGTCACAGTCCGACCCGACGGTTCACTCCACCCTTCCCGTCATGGCAATTGCAACTGTGGTGGACATCACCTACGGTGCGGCGAAACCCAACCGACCAAGGCAGGCACACACCCATGATTCTTGACTTTTTTACCTTCAAATCAATGATCACCCCAAAGATTATTCAGATCATCTTCGTCATTGGCAGCATTCTGTTGGTGCTCGCTGGCATCGGGATTGGCGTGATGTCGGTCTTGACGGGTCTCGGCGCTGGCGTCGGTGGCGGAACCGGAGAGGCGGCGGCGGCGGGCATGTTCACCGCAATATTCGGAGTCGTGGCCGGCGTGTTCTACGCGATTGTGGGTCCGCTCGTTCTACGGGTCTACTGTGAAGTCCTGATCCTCTTCTTCCGCATCAACACCACGCTCAACGAAATGTCGGCCACTGGCACGGCCATTCTAAAAGCTACGCGAGCCAAGTAGCTGCAGCGTTGGATGGCGCTTCGTGACGCGCGTTGACCGGCAAGCCGGATACAGGCGCCGCTATGCAACCCACCCGCTTCGCAGGAATGACCCCGGGCCAGCTTGCCGTCTTCGGTTGGGCGATTTTGGGGACCGTTCTGATCTTGATTCAGGCGCTCATCAAGCTGTGGCCAATGGCCTCAGGCGCCATTGAGGTCGGACTACAGCCCATTCATTGGGTTTTCCTGCCATTTTGGATTGGGTTCATGGCCTTTACCGAAGGCTACAAGGGGTTTTTCCAGCGCTTCAGCCCACGAGCGGCGGTGCGGGCGGACTGGCTGGCGCGTCATCCGACTCCGATACTCGTGGTCTTCGCCCCCTTGATGGCCATGGGACTCGTCTATGCGAACCGTCGCAGGCTCATTGGGTCGTGGATGCTGTTGCTTGGCATTGTGACAATCGTAGTGATTGTGCGGCAGTTTCCACAGCCGTGGCGGGGCGTTGTGGATGCCGGAGTTTTGGTTGGGTTGTCGCTAGGCACGCTGTCTACGCTGTGGTTTGGCATTCGTACGCTTGCCGGCCGACCACCGGCGATCAAGGCGGACCTACCAACACGGCCTTGACAAGCAGTGACACGCAACATTATCGGCGGGCCAGCTCACCATGCCCCACGGGCGAATTGGAGTCTCTATGCTGCGTTTTTCCCCGGTTCTGCTTCTGTCCTTGTTCGCTTGCAACAACGACAGCCTCGACGACAACAACAACATCGACCTGACCTGGAACGAAGCGGAAGTCTTCTACGTCGGTGCTGCCTACCGCGAGACCAGCAACAAGGGCGTCAACAACCCCATCGAGCTCGAAGCTGCCGTCACCCCAGAGTTTGACGACAACTGGAGCGACGAAGCCTTCTGGACCTACCAGGTTGTTGAAACCGGCCTCTTCCCCAGCGAAGACGACCCGCTGTACGAATACGCACTGTCCAACGGTGAGGTTCAGAGCCTCTCTGTCCTGCGTGCCTACGTCGACGCATCGCTCAACACAGATGACGCACTCATCGAGAACGACCCGGTCGTCTACATGGTGTTCCGCGAAGACCGCGACCGCCTGGCCGCCATCATCTCGTTCTCGAACAATGACGGCGAGCGCGTTGAGCAAGCCTGGTCGACCCACGAGCTCGACGCCAGCTTCGGCACTCTCTCACAGTCCATGCTGACGAACGCCCCAACATACTTGGCTCCGTTCACCACCAGCTTCGAGAACGACGCTATCACCCTCGAGAACGGCACCGAGCTGTACACCGAAGTCGTCTCTGACGGCGTTGTCGACGCTTCCTTTGAAGACGAACTCGGCGGCGACTTGGTTACCACTCGCTACGAAGTCGGTCAGCCCTGGCCCACATTAACCATCAGCAGCAACCTGCAGGCACGCCTTCTCACCGAAGACGACCTCGCTGCACGCCGCTCCGAACTTCCGCCGCTGCTCGACGAGCCGCCCGAGAACTTCGACTACCGAAGTGCTCTGCGCGCGACCATCAACATCGACAGCTCACTGACTCTGGACCCAGAGACCATCGAAGGCGGTTGGGCTTCCGAAGCCTACGAAGGCTACCGCCCGTGGGCCGGCTCTTGGTGGGCCCTGTCCAAGGCTGAGCTTGTCTTTGGCTACGACGATTCGCGCGAGACCTACAGCGGACTCATCCTAGATGACGTCAAGCCCATCAAAGAAGACATGGACCGCCTGTCCGAAGCACTCCGCGAAATCGATGACCGGAGCAGCGAAGAGTACGAGACAAAGCGCACCGAGTACAGCGACAAGCAGAGCGAGCTGGTCACAATCCTCCGCGACTTCTATGACGGCCTCCGTCAGGACCTCGACGGCGGCATCATCACCATCGAAGATGGCATCATGAGCCACAGCACGGACGAGTGGTCGTTCGAAGTCAACGAACTCTCCCCCTTCGACAAGTTCGCCCTGCACCGCCACCTCGCCGGTGACAGCTCACCGAACCCGTTTTACGGACCGGCCAGCGAAATTCTCAACGGGTACAACCCCGTCGGCGGCTCGTGGTGGGGACACTGCAACGGCTGGGCCGCCGCCGCCATCCTGGTTGACGAACCTCGTGAGCCCATCACCCGCGAAGCTGCTGGTGTTGAGATTGAGTACACGACGGGTGACCTGAAGGGTCTGCTCTCCGAGACTCACTACAGCACTCGCAGCAGCTTCTACGGTGCTCGCTACAACGGTGAAGAGGACGACCTGTCGGACCTCAGCCCGAAGGCCTTCCACCACATCATCCAGTTCTACCTGCGCGAACAACAAGTGCCGCTGGTCTTCGATACCACCGCATCTGAAGCCGTTTGGAACTTCCCAGCTTGGGGCGCCGACGTCAACGTGACCGAGACCACCCCGGCCGGCCAGGCCGACCTGATCAACGTGAACACAGCGACCAAGGAAGAGCTCGACACCCTTCCCGGCGTTGGCCCGGCAACCGCCGATGCCATCATCGAGTACCGCATGTTCAAGCGTCCGTTCCAGAGCATCGACGAGCTGGCCGAAGTCAGCGGCATCGGCCAGTCAAAGCTCGACGGAATGTTCGACCTTGTGACCGTCAGCGCCTTTGAGCGCACCTTCGACGTCATGGCAGTCGTTCGCTTCACCACAGACGGCGTTGATGAGACCCACGTGGACACCGACATCAACAACCCACAAGGGTTCGATGAACGTTGGGGCTATACGCTCACCACGGACGCCAAGGGCCGCGTCACCGGTGGCGAGTGGGACGACAACAACAACCACCCCGACTTCGCGTGGGTTCCCTACTACAATGCCAAGACCGAAGGCCAAGGTAGCTCCGAGAACCAGTACGTCCCGCACGGCTCGTTCCTGACCCTCATCACCGACGAACTCGAACGCCGCTAGATACTGCTGGCTCGTAAATCGGCGGCTCGTCCAGCAATGGACGGGCCGCCTTTTTGTTGGGACTCCGCGCGCTGTGTCGGCATCATGTACACTTGCCAGCCAACCTGCCCCTGGAGCAACACCGTGCGCATCTACTCCGACAAGGTGGTGCTCCATACTCTGGACGGCGTCGATATCGTCCCCGCCCGTGTAGACGTGATGCGCGGACGCATCCAAGCGGTTCACCGTGGGGAGCGTTCCGACGTCATGGAGCGCGGCGTCGTCGACTTTGGTGACAAGCTCATTGCCCCCGCGTTTGTCAACGGCCACACGCACATCGCAATGGGAGCCTACCGAGGCATCGGCGGCCGGGCATCACAGGCCGGAAACGTGGTTGAAGAGCTCTATTTCAAGCTAGAGAGTCACGCGACGGACGAGGACTTTCGCGCCTTCGCCAGAATGGGTGCCTGGGACGTCGCTCTCAGCGGCACCGGCGCTATCATCGACCAATACTACGGCGGACTGTATGTGGCCGAGGCCATGCGAGACGTCGGCCTGACCGGCATCGTCTCCCCCACACTTCAAGACCTGGCAGGTCCCGGCGCGACGGGCTGGGCAGAGGCCATGGCCATCACCGAGACCCTGGCCACCGACCCCGTGTGGGCCAAGGCTGGCATCTTCCCAGCACTGGGACCACACGCCACAGACACCGTGGGCGACAACCTCTGGGGGCGCCTTCTCACCCTGGCCAAACGACTGAACCTGCCTGTACACGTACACGTCGGACAGTCTTTGGCTGAGGTCGAGCGAAGCTGGGCGGTACATCGCTGCTCCCCCGTCGAACGCCTACAGCGCGTGGGCGCTATCGACGCCGACGTGCGCATGTTGCTCGTACACATGCTGTTTGTCTCAGACGCCGACTTGGCGCTGTTGTCGCCCGAAAAGCACACGCTTGGCTACTGCCCGCGCAGCCAGGTCCAGTTCGCCTACCCAGCAAACATCGACTCGTGGCGCCGCGCTGGGCTGCCGTTCATTCTGGGTACAGACGCCGGCCTGTGCAACGACAGCATGAATGTCCAGCAAGAGCTGCGCTGGCTTGCCGGTGCCGGTGTGTACGACGTGCCCTTTGGTGACGCCCACGCGCGCTTGAGGCGCCAAGGAGACCTCAACAGCGCTCGCGCCGTCGAACGCCACCGCAAAGAGCGGTTCGCTACGGACAAGGCACTCGCAGAGCCAATCGCACTGCTCGACACAATCGGACGCACTGCGGCCCGGCTACACCCCAAGTTCAACGTGGGTACCCTCAATGTGGGCGCCATTGCCAACGTCTGTGTGTGGGACCTCAACCACCCATCTGTGTGGCCAGCCACCGACCCACTCAGGGCCCTGACCCTTGGAGACGCTGGACCCGCGCTGCACGCCATGGTGCTCAACGGCGAGTGGTTCGGCACACCCGGCTACGTTGCGCCGTCGATTATTGGAGGCGACCTGTACCAAGCGCACCGCGAAGAAGCGCAGGGGCGGCTCGCGGCCTTGATGACCCGAATCGGCTAGCGCACAGAAGAATCGGCTTCGGCCAAAAGGGTCTGCGCATCGGTGATGAGCTGGCGGACAGAGGCGTCAGTGACGCCATTGTAGATGCCTCGAATCCTTCGGTTTTGGTCGATCAGGACCACATTCTCGGTGTGTAGAAACTCATCATCGTCGCGTTCAATGCCCATGCTCTCCTCTACAAAGTAGGCGGTCCTACCCAATGAGTAGATCTGAGCACGGTCCCCCGTCAGAAAGTGCCAGCGTGGCGACGTCACGCCCCGGGTCTGCGCGTACGTGGCAAGTACATCGACCGTGTCGTGTTCAGGCATGACGCTGTACGACAACAACAGCACGGGAGCATCCGAGGGGAACGCCTCGTCAATGGTCTGCATACTCTGTGCGAGGCGTGGGCAAATCCCCCGGCATGAGGCGAAGAAGAAGTCCACGACCGTCACCTTGCCGGTCATCGCCGCCTCCGTCACCTCCGCTCCGTGTTGGTCGGTCATGGCGTGTTCGGGAATCTGGTGAAAGCCCGTTGGAACCTCAGTCGGCTCCAACCATCGCGGGGTGAACTCCGGAGAATCAAAGAACGGCAGGTGCTGCGGGGCAGTGGCCACTACCGGTACCGTCTGATCGACCGACTCATTCGTCGAACAAGCCATCAGTACAAGCCCGACCAATGCACTCTTATGGGTCACCGACCACCTCCTCTTCATCTAGGTCAAAACACAACTTAGAGCGTCGAAGACCATAGATTCGACCCCCACGAGCTTCGTAGTTGTTGTACACCGCACCGTTCTCTCGCCAGGCACGCTGCATGCCTTCTTCTCGGCCATCAACAAGGTGCATTTCCTTGAAAAGCTCGCCGGAAGCGTACCATTGGCGCTGCACACCGTGGGTCACGCCATCCACCCACATGGCTTCACTTCGCTGAACGCCAGTGGCGAACCAGGTCCGCGACAGTCCCTCGAGCCGCCCGTGCACGTACAAGCTCTCCTGCGATAGCTGGCCATTCGGGTAGTATTGACGCCTGGCCCCGTCCCGTTTTCCTTCGTAGAAACTGGCCTCTTCAGCGAGCCCCCCTCCGGGTACCTCACGAACCGCCACTCCCGTAAACGGCGTACCATCGACCAAGAACACGCCGCGCCTCGCGTGAAGCTCAACGCGTTCAAAAGCAACCACCTGTGGGGGCGCAACGACTACACCGGCAAGTTTCGTTGCAAATGCAGCCGCCACGACAAGCACAGCACCTGCGAGGCCGATGGTCCGAGTCCGCACCTACTGAATGTTGTTCGGTGTGCCTTGGTAGTCACCCGCAAACAGGAGGATGTACTGCCCAGCATACAGCTCGTTGATGATATGATAGTGGTAGCTGGCCTCATCACTATATTGAGTTGTCGAGGTATGCCCTCCGGAATCATCGAGGTCATCGGGGTGGTCATCCGTGGACGCACACTTGCGGCCGAACAAGAAGAAGCCGTCGGCAATCACACCGATCAATTCATCATCGTCTTCTGACCAAGCCTTGGTCTCAAGGTGATAATGGTAGCTTGAAGGTCCGGTATGAGCGCCAGTGTAGTCAAGTCCTCCGGCAGCGTCGTCAATCGGTTGGTTTCCCCCCTCTCGGTCGTTGTAGAGCATGGAGCCGCTGCGGGCGATGCCAATCGGGCCAAGGGTCGTACCGCTTGATGAGGCTGCAAGCTGCGGAGAAGCAGGCACACGTAGGGTGTACGAGCCGGTAAAGTTATCAATGAAGCCTGGAACCAGGCGCTCGGCAACGGTGGCCTCCACGTAGAGCGGGTGGTCCGGACTCCAGTAGGGAGAGGTATGGTCAGGCAGGCCGTTCGTCTCGACGACCACCTCATCACCGTCCATGTACACGGTGACATTTTCAGAGAACTCGTCCCAAGCCCCCCCCAGCGTGTCGTCGCTGTCACCAGTGTCGCCAGTGTCGCCACTCGTGTCATCACTGATGTCGTCAGAATCGACTGGGTCTTCAAGACCGTCGCATCCGAACAAGCACAACACCGCTACCAACGTTCCAAATCGCATGTTCTTTCCTCCTGGACCATCAGTGTAGGCATGCAAATGTGCGTTTTGTGTTGAAGTAGTACATGACGGTCGCAATCGACGAACTGCCGCACTCACATCCAAGAGCGCTTTCAAAGCGCCCCCCGCCGCCGTCGCGTTATGCACGCGGGCCCAAACCTTTGGAGGCCCTGTGGCAGCGCCGTTTCGTCTGTACAACTCGCTCACCCGCTCGCTCGAAGACTTCGAGCCACTCACACCGGACCACGTTGGTCTGTACGTGTGCGGAATGACTGTGTACGACCGCTGCCATGTCGGTCACGCGCGCGCCATGGTCGTGTTTGACAGCTTCGTTCGCTACTTGCGGCACCAAGACTGGAACGTCACCTTCGTTCGCAACTTCACCGATGTTGACGACAAGATCATTGCTCGCGCCGCCCAGAATGGCGAAGAGCCACTCGCACTCGCCGCACGATTCATCGACGTGTTTCATGAAGACATGCGCGCCATGGGCCTGCTCATGCCGGACCACGAGCCGAAGGTCAGCGACAACATCGACGAGATCATTGCCATGACCAAGACCTTGGTCGACAAGGGCAATGCCTACGAGATCGATGGCAGCGTGTGGTACTCGGTCAAGTCGTTCGACGAGTACGGAAAGCTGTCCGGTCAGCGCGTAGACGAACTGCGCAGCGCGGATGCCGGCGACAAGCGTCATCCGGCTGACTTTGCTCTGTGGAAAGCTGCCAAGCCCGGTGAGCCGTCGTGGGAGAGCCCCTGGGGCCCTGGACGCCCTGGCTGGCACATTGAGTGCTCCGCAATGGCAGGAACCACGCTCGGCAAGACCCTCGACATTCACGGTGGCGGGCTCGACCTGGTCTTCCCACACCACGAAAACGAGATTGCACAGTCCGAAGCTTGCAATGGTGAGCACTACTCGCGCTACTGGATGCACAACGGTCTGCTGACCATGTCCAGCGGCCAAAAGATGGGCAAGAGCCTTGGCAATGTCATCGACATTCAGGACGCCCTCGCTGGCTTCCCGGCAGACGCACTGCGCGTGTACTACCTGCAGAACCACTACCGTTCGCCCCTGCCCTGGTCAGAAGAAGCGCTCCCCGAAGCGCTGACCATGGTCGCCCGCTTGTACGAGACCCGTGAGCTGCTTGAGTCCATGAGCGGCACAGAACGCGCCGACCCCGTCGCACAGGACCTCGGTTCTGATGCCATGGACGTGCTCAAGCTCTCCCAGCGTTTCGAGGCACGGTTCTTCAAGGCACTGTCCGAAGACTTCAACACTTCGCAGGCCCTCGGACACTTGTTCGAGCTGTCCCGCGCGGTCAACAAGATGGCCAACCACAAGAAGGCCAAGACCCGCGGCGGGCCCATCGCAGAAATCGCACTCAAGGCCTACGATGTTGCCCATGAAGCTCTCGGTCTGTTCGTCCTAGAGCCCCAAGCCTTCTTCGAAGAGGTCAAGACCAAGCGCTTGGCCGCTTCAGGAGTCTCAGTGGAAGACATTGACGCGCTCGTCGCCGCTCGCTCGCAAGCACGGGCTGATAAGGACTGGGCCAAAGCAGATACGCTCCGCGACGAAATCGATGCCAAGGGCATTGATGTGCGAGACGGTGCAGACGGCGTCACATGGCGCGTCCGCGTCTAGTCTAGTCGCTGGTTGGCGCTGCGCCCGCATCTAGGGTCATTCCGGCGGTGCGCAGCGCATCCACCAAGGCATCTCCAAAGGCAGTCGCTGGGGTCAAGAACCCGGACTTGTCTGGCAGCTCATCACGACGCATGGCCAACAACAAAGCGGCTTCACACACGCAGCGCACCGTGGTGCGATTGCCGGGGTCACCTTGGCCCGAGACCTCGCCTGATACGCGCTTTCCAGAGACCGTCGCCCCTACCAACTTGAGCTTAAACCAGCCGTTGTCCATCTTGTCTTCGGAGGGCCCCTCGCCAGGCTTAGGCCCGAGGGTCTTGAGAATCTTGCGACCCAAGCGCCCCTGGGCCAAGCCGAAGACCGCACCGATGCCCAACATGAGCGCCTTTGCTTTGATTCGCCCAGACGCGCGTTGGTACTCTTGGTAGAAGAAGTCCGGCCCGTAAGGTTGGCCATCAATGTCCATGAGAGCGGCACTTCGACGCACGACACGTGTGTTGATAGCGCCCATCATGAATGGGGCTGTCCAACAGCCAAGGTCGTCATCAAATTGGGAGCGGCGCGGGTCGTAGTGCCGGGTCTTGTCGGCAACATCCCGGTGGCTGGTGGGATTGAGCAAGAACGGGTCCAGCATGTCTTTGGTGCCGTCTTCGGCCCCCATGTGTAGGACCGTGTCCAACGTTCCGCCGTTGAGTCCGCCCGCGGCCGAGTAAGTGCCTTTTACCCAAGCACAGGCCTCGCCATGAACCGACTGGCACGCGCGAGCGACCAACATCGCTCCAAGGTCCGCAGGTACCGAGTCAAACCCACAGAAGGGCACGATTCGAGCGCCAGAGGCAATCGCGGTGTCCTGATGGGCGTCGAGCATCTCGCGTACCCATGGCGTCTCACCCGTAATGTCGACGTAGTCCGTCCCGTGTTCAGCGCAGGCACGAATCACTTCATGGCCGTACTTGGCGTAGGGGCCCACAGTCGTAATGACCACACGGGCCTGCTTGACCGCCGCATCAACGGCGGGCCCATTGAGCACGTCTAGGACCATAGTGGGCGGGTCCCCTTCGCGGTGAGCGACCACCGCGAGAGCCGCCTCTCTTCGTGCCGCTAACGCCCACGTCACACCATCTGGCGCATGCTCGTGGAGGTACTGGGCGACTTGGCGACCGGTAAAGCCGGTGGCACCAAGAACCAGGATGTCAAACGGTCGAGTCATGGGGCCTCACTCGTGGTCATGGTCATGTGTGGGTGGCGCTTGGGCTGGCGCAGGTCCGTGATGTTCGCCGTGTTCCGCACGAAATGCAATCCACCAGGGTCCAAACCAGGTCCAGACACGAACGCTATGGGCGTCCATCGCGCGGGTGACTTGGTCAACGAACTCACTCGCAGCGGCTTCGTCCAGCACCACGCTGCGAATGGGCCGGGCACGCACGCCATCGAGCCAGATCCAGTCCGCGTTCACATTCACAACAGTGTGCGTCTGCTCACCATCTGCGAACTGAAACGTGACCTGAAACACGTTCTCTAGCGACTCGCCCGTACGGTACGGCCACGCCCACAGGTGATTGTGCGCAACACTTGCGAGCCACACTTCGCGAACGGCGCCAGCAAGCGTTGTTGCGTCGGCTAGGCCAAGGCGCTCCAGGCGCTCTGATATGTCGGTCTGCATTGTACGCTCACAGGTTACCGATTCGCCTGCACCCTATCCCATCCACTCGACCGTCCATTGGCCACACTGCACACACCGACCAACCCGGGCCCCTGTCTCACTGTCTGCGCAGTGTGCCAGCTCTCCGAACCCGCGTTTACCGCTGTCGCCACAGACGGGCTTCACTGGCTGAGCCACGTCAACGCCGCCATGTGCATTGCGTTGGGCGTTCCGGCTCACAAGCTTGTGGGTCAAACCCTAAATGACGTCTTTCAGCTCGGTCCGAACGTGGCGCATGCGTTCCGTTCCGGCAGTGTTGCCATGCTCGTCCGCACCCGCGACCGTGCCTATTGGACGCGGCTGTCAACGGTCGAACTCCACGAGCCTAAGGGCCACTGCCTCGGTGTCGTCCGGCAGTTTCCAGTAGACGCCAACGAGCTTGCTCTGTCCGGTGACAGCCCAGCAAGCATGTTGCTCGTAGAGCAGCTGTCGAGTGCCGCAAACCGGGATGGTCCCGTGGTCTTGGTGGGCGAGCCACACACCTGGAAACGGCACTACGCCCGGGCACTGTGGCAGGCCTCCAGGTGGACAGATGCTCCCCTGCACACCTTCAGTGGTCACAACACAACCCCTGACGAACTACGACTGGCGGCAGTGTCTGGTGGAACCCTCTTGTTGGCGCACTTGGACGAAGCACCGCTGGCGGTTCAGGACCTCGTCTTGGCGCTGCTTGAGACGCCTGGACTGCGGTTCATCTTCACGTCCAATACTGATCTACTGGATGTGTCGCGCCGAGGCACCATGCGTCGCCCGTTGACGGCACACCTCGCTAGCGCCGCCATTTGGGTACCGCCCCTGCGAGAACGGCTGGAGGACGTCCCCCTGATGGCGCATCAGATTGCCGACGACATCACCCCAGCCAGCGAACCACTACGGGCGCTGTCACCGGCGAGCCTTCGACGCATTGCACTACACACATGGGCGGGCAACCGCGCAGAACTCAAAGCGACTATCCAACGGGCGATCTCGCTCGCACGAGGACCCGTCCTTGAGGTCCGCCCTCATCAGTCGTGGGCACGTCGTAGGCGGACAACCATGCCTCTCGACCACATCATCCGCGATGCTATCCGCGACGCACTCACTCAGACCGAATGGAAGGTCGAGGGCCCCAACGGTGCAGCCAGCCTACTGGGCGTGGCCGCGTCTACACTGCGCTCCAAGATGAAGAAGCTCGGCATCCAGCGCTGACCTACGGCAGAGAATCGCGCAGGGTCTGAAAGTCGGTCAACCCCGACAGTTCCGTCGAGCACCCTTCGTCCACGGCGAGCTGCCGCACGTCCTCCACCCGATTCGCAGGCGCCGGATGTGTGGACAAGAATGTCGGGCCATTGCTCTCACCAAGGTCTTCGAAGAACATGGCCACTGAGTCCGCCGCATAGGGCGTGTCACACAGGTAGGTCACCGAGCGTTCGTCGGCGTCGCGCTCGTTGGCCCGGCTGAACTCAAGACCCGCAAGGCCTTCGGCAATGTCGCCAGCAAGTGCACCCGCACCATTGTTGCCCAACACGACGTCCAGCAGGATGCCCAAGCCGTAGACCCGGGTCAGCGCTTCGGTGCTGTGCCGACCATCCGCGTGGCCAATCTCATGCGCGATGACGCCAGCAAAGCTGTCTTCGTTGTCTAGGGTGCGGATGAGACCTGTGTAGATCCAGACGTACCCACCGGGGGCTGCGAACGCGTTGACGACCGTGTCATCGTCGATGATGCGAAACTCCCACGCCAGCTCGTCACGCAGATCGATGCCATTGGCAGCCAGGACACGACCGGTGATGGCGTCTAGGGCGGCGTACGCTTCCGGAGCGTCGGCCCGCTCTAGCGTTGGGTAAGCAACGGGGTCCGACGCAATCTCGTCGCGAAGCTGTTGCCCCAACTCTAGGTCGTCCTGCACGCTGAAGAGGTTGAGGCCGCCCTTACACCCAGACATGCCCACAATGAGTGTGCCGAGCAGAATTCGATGCATGGGAAAGCCTCCAGAGAGTCCGAGTTGAGCCTCGCGACGTCGCTGTATGACGCTCGCACCGCCCAAGCATTCAGCCGCGGGCCGGAGAGTTCGCTCACCCGGGGGGCTTCAAGAGCACTCCAGCCGCGATGTCCGCACATCCCGACGACAGAATGAGCGCCTGATGACGCAGTGGGGAGCGGGTGGATGGCGCCGTGATGAAGTCAGCACCCGCGAGGCGGCATGATGCGAGTGGGGCTACCGGGTCGCCTGGAATCGCAACGGAGGTGACTTGAACACCCGCCGGAACTCCGGCTGCCGCAAGCTCTGCGATGAGGGGGCTGTTGGGAAGCGACTGCCAGACACCGCGTGAGACGGCACCCAAGAGTGGAACTCCGAGTGCGGCGAACCACGTGCCAGCGAAGGGGGTTCCCAGCGCCACAAACCGTCGCGTCCGCGAGGCACCACCGCTCTGAAGCCACCTCAGCGCCGCAAGACCTCCCTGACTGACGCCAACAAGGTCCACCTGCGCATCACCGGTCTCCGCCAAGATCTGATCGACCGATCGATCGATCGCTTCTGCCAAACGATCCACGGACTGAATGCCGAGCGGAGGCATGTGTGCAATGCGAACCCGCTGAACGCCTCTAGAACCCAGCCGCCACCGGAGTGGATGCATAGAAAGTCGAGGAGCCAAAAAGCCGTTGATGAGCAGTGCGGTAGGCATAGGTTGGGGTAGCCGACTGCTGCGTGCAGCGGAACCTCAAGTCGGGTTTTTACCCAAGATGGGAGGCGACTTCCGCGCCGCGTGCTAGTGTCCGCCGTCCAAACCCCCGGGGACCGACCGCCCCCCCAAGGAGAATGATCATGGAAGACGAAGGAAACCTCTTTATTGGCCTCGCACTAGGATTCTTCCTGGGATGCCTCGGCATTATCATCGCATTCGTCGCTCTACCCCAGCCGAAGACCAAGCAGGGAGCCATCTACGGCTTCATCGCTGCCATCGTGCTCGGTGTCTGTCTGGGCGGTACCGGAGGCATCCTCTCCGTCGTGCTGGGCGGCTAGCGCTCTGCGGGGGCTCTCGGGCCCAACAACTGCACTCGACGCCGACCTCTTGAGGTCGGCGTTCCTGCTCAGGACGTGCTCAACACAATACAGTGCCGCTCCATAGACCCACGGAGCCCCAATGAGCATCTTGATTCGCGGCGGAACAGTTGTGACCGCCGAAGGCGAGAGCCGCGCAGACGTCCTTTGCCACGGCGAAACCATTGTAGCCGTTGGCCCGAATCTCGAAGCCCCGGCCGGCGCACGAATCATCGATGCCGGCGGCGCCTACGTCATGCCTGGCGGTATTGACCCGCACACGCACATGGAACTGCCGTTCATGGGTACGGTCGCCTCCGAAGACTTCTTCACGGGCACCACTGCCGCTGCCGCCGGCGGCACCACAATGGCCATCGACTTCGTCATTCCAAGCCCGCAGCAGTCCCTGCTAGAAGCATTCCACGACTGGCGTGGCTGGGCTGAAAAAGCCGCTTGTGACTACTCCTTCCATGTGGCCGTGACCTGGTGGAGTGACCAAGTCAAAGCCGACATGCACACGCTCGCTACCGAGCATGGCGTCAACAGCTTCAAGCACTTCATGGCCTACAAGAACGCCATCATGTGTGACGACGAGACCTTGGTGAACTCGTTCAAGACCGCCAAAGAGCTCGGCGCGTTGTGCACCGTACACGCCGAGAACGGCGAGCTGGTCCACGTCCTCCAGCAAGACATCTTCGACAAGGGCATCACCGGCCCCGAAGGGCATCCCCTCTCCCGACCTCCAGAGGTCGAAGGCGAAGCTGCCAACCGCGCTATCCGCATTGCCGAAGTACTCGGAGTGCCCCTGTACGTTGTGCACACCTCTTGTATTGACGCTCTCGAAGCCGTCACCCGCGCAAAGCTCGAAGGCCAGCGCGTGTATGCCGAGGTCCTCGCGCAGCACCTGGTCATTGACGAGTCGGTGTACCGCAACCCCGACTGGGACACCGCCTCCCACTACGTCATGAGCCCCCCGTTCCGCGCAAAGGAACACCAAGAAGCCCTGTGGCGCGGCCTGCAGTCCGGCATGATCCAGACCACAGCGACCGACCACTGCTGCTTCTGCACACCGCAGAAAGCCATGGGCCGTGACGACTTCCGCAAGATTCCGAACGGCACCGCCGGTATCGAAGACCGCCTGGCCGTCCTGTGGCACCACGGTGTGCGCACTGGTCGTTTGACGCCAAGCGAGTTCGTCGCAGTCACGTCTACCAACACGGCCAAGATCTTCAACATCCACCCGAAGAAGGGCGCTATCCAGCCCGGTGCAGATGCCGATATCGTTGTGTGGGACCCAGAAAAGACCCGCACCATCTCTGCCAAGACCCACCTGCAGAACATTGACTTCAACATCTACGAGGGCATGGAGGTCACCGGCAACCCGGTCTACACTCTCTCGCGCGGTCGGGTCGTCTACGACGGTCAGCCACAGACCATTCGCGGTGCAGGCAAGTACGTGAATCGCCCCTGTTTCGCACCGTTCTGGACCGCCCAGAACAAGCGCAACGCCCTTGCAGAGCCCACTGCAGTCGTTCGCCCACCGGCCGCCAAGTAGCGCGGTCGCTGCTCGACACACGCAACGGCCCAGCATTCGACATCCCGAGTGCTGGACCGCCTTCGCGTGTCTACGTAGTGCTGAGTACGCCCCGTACCGCCAGCACCTTGCTGTGCCGAAGCCTGTGGGACACCGGTCTCGTGGGCGCCCCAAAAGAGTACTGCAACCCCATGCAGTTGCGAGACTGGACCGTCCGCTTCGCCCGCTCACAGGCTGTTGGTGCTGGCATTGCAGCAATGCCCAGTCGTCTGCTTCCCTTGTGGGAACGCAGTTGCGGGACGAACACGCGGCAGTCGCACATCGAGCGTGTCGTTCGTTGCCGAACCGGTACCAACGGCGTCTTCGGACTCAAGCTTCAGCCCGACCAACTACAGCGGTGGTTCGGTGACTTGGCATCGCTACAAGCGGTGCTCGGACCGGCGCGTCTTGTGCGGTTGTACCGACGCGACCGCCACGCTCAGATCAACAGCTTCGTACACGCACTTCGAACCGGTCAATGGTCCGCCAACGACCGGGCAAGTCGTGTGAAAATCCCGGTGAACCGCCGGTGGGCGTCGCGCGAAATCGACCGTCAGGAACGACAGCTGGACCGATTCACTGCAGGCCGAACCGTTCACACGTTGACGACCGAGCACCTCGTTAGCAATTTCGAAACGTCTGTACGCTCAGTGCTAGCATTCCTTGGCGAGCCGCACCGAGGGCCCCTTCCAGGTCCCAGTCACTCCCGCCAACACCGAGAGTAGCGCCGGACCGTCCTAGACGTGCAGACGTCTGTGGAGCTTGCGATTTTCGCGCTCGACTGCCGCATTCGCGAGCATGGGCGACATGATCATAAACGCCACCCAGGTCAATGGCGTGGTTACCACACCAATGACCACGAACATCAGCAGGATGTTGAAGAACAGCGCCACCCAGTAGCCGAACATGAGCGCCAAACCCACGCCAACGTTGCCAGCAACGATATTGCCAATGCCAAAGGTCTGAAACAGGAAGCCGCCAAGCAGCTCTAGAATGACGGGAACACCGGGACTCTTCTTCAAGACCTCGTACTGGAATGCGGAATCCTGGGCCATGACGTCTCCTGATGCGTTGGCCGCACCGGTAACCTCAACCTGGCAGCAAGCAATGCCGAAAAGTGGACTTCTACCTTGGAACGTTACAGCGTTGCCGGGTCAGGTTGACCCGCGGGATGCGTCGTTCAGGTGCGTGCATGGCGACTCAGCGCACCGGAGTTGTGTCGGGACACACTGCGATGCGCTGAGGAAGCTAGGCGCGTGCATGAGCGGCGCAGCCCGGATCAACGTGGACCGGCACCGCTGTACCGGTCAGCCATCGAAGGCCCATCAACAGCATCCAGGGGGATGTGCCAACGTTCACCGTCAGCCGCGTCGGAACAATGCAGAAGCACCCACGTCCTCGTGAACTTCGGCGCGAATACTCGCGGGCAGCTTCACCGTGAAGACCGCGCCGCAGCCAGGTCCTTCACTGTTGCCAACCAGGGACCCACCCATCTCTTTGGCCGCAATAGCCGAGCTGTGAAGGCCGAAGCCATGCCCATCCCGGCGAGATGTGAAGCCATGGTTGAACACCCGGTCTAGATTCTCGGGCCCAATACCAACCCCGCTGTCCTTGATGTGAATGGTCAGGCCATCCGTGTCCGACCAGAGCAGCTCAGCCACCAGCTCTCGTTTGCCGTCGCCTTCCTTGATGGCATGTTTCGCATTGGTGATGAGGTTGATGAGGATCTGTAGCATCTTGTGGCGATCAACCACCACTTCCGGAGCCTCGTCAAACTCTCGAATCACAGCAATGTCATGCTTGCGGAACGACTCACTATCAATACCAAGCGCTTCTTCGACCATGTCCACCGGTGAGCAGCGTTCGGTCACACCACCCGCGCGTGCCAGCGACTGCTGCATCACCACAATCTGCTTGATGTGATCGATGTGATTTCGCAGACCGTCGACTTCCTGAACGAGCTCGTCGCGCTCTTCTTGAAGCGTAGTGGCGAGTTTATTGAGGTAGGTCGGTAGAAGTCGGCCGCGAGGGTCACTACTGGCGAACACACCAAAGTCCGGTTGTTCACCAACAAGCTGGGCAAGTCGCCCAACGGCCTCTCCACGTGAGTTCTTCAGCCTGTCGCACAGGAAGGTGGCACTCACATTGACGCTGTTGAGCACGTTTCCGACGTTGTGCAGCACCCCAGTAGCCACCTCCGCCATACCCGCACGGCGCGAGGCTTCCCGAAGTTGGGTGTTCAGCGTCTCGCGCTCTGCCTCCGCCCGGCGTCGTTCGGTGACGTCGGCCACCGTTCCCGCTCGGCTTCCGGCGAGGTCTGACGGAGACGCCGCAAAGTGCAGCCAGCGAATACCCAGTGGCCCCAAATCAAGCTCAAATTCACGGCTCCATCCGGCGCTGTCGACACTCGCCCAACACGACCGCAGCCAGCGTTGGTCGGCACGACTCAGCCGACGGGACCAGCCGTAGCCCATCACATCATCTCGGGTTGCCGAGAACATCTCCAGTAACCGGGGGTTGCAGTAGACAAACCGCCCGGCCACATCTACCTGGAAGATGCCGAGCGGGGCTGCAGTGGACAACGAGCGGAACCGCTCCTCACTGACTCTGAGCGAGCCAGCCGAGAGCTCTGCGGCTTCCTTCGCGCGCGCAAGGTCCCGTGTACGCTGACGAACGCGCACTTCAAGACGGGTTCGGCTCTCCACCAGGGCTTGGTCTCGCGCCTCAATCTCGTTGAGCATGTAGTTGACGGTGTCCACCAAGTCCCCAATCTCATCGCGAGACTGCCGCTGGACACGCACGCTGTAGTCGCCTTCGTTGCCGACACGAGCCAGGTCTTGCGACAGGGTCCGAATCGGGTCGACAAGCGACCTAGACAGCCGGTTACCAGCCAAGAACGCTAGAAACAACGCCAACACGAACACCACGCAAGCCATGATTCCGTACTGGCGCATTTGTTCAGCGACAACGACAGCATCCGCGGCAATCACAATGTGGCCAATCTGCTCCCCATCGTGAATCAACGGCTCTACGTACGAAATCAGGCCCTGTGAGCGCTGCAGCCCGTCTGCTCCAGGCTCGACGGGGGCGGGACGGTCAGGCTGACGGGCGTAGCTCGCGACAATCGCGCCTTGCTCGTCGTACAGGGCAGCGAACAGCATCCGGGGGTCCGCGCCAAGACCCTGGAGAAGCGTCTCTCCCCCCTCCACATCTTCAAACAGGACGACAGCAGCCGCATTGCCTTCGAGGATGGCCGCCTGGACCTGAAGGTCTCGGGCGACGCCAGAGCGGTGTGCCATGACGCGCATGCCAAAGAACAACAAACAGGCGCACAAGAGCGCTAGTAGAGTGGTCGCAGCCATCGACAAGAAGACGCGATGCCGAAAGGACAAGCGGTTCATCGCACCACCGCCAAGCGGAGCAGCTGACTCGACAGGTCCATCCCCGTCGCTTCTGCAACACCTCGGTCCACGGTGACAACGGGTCGAGCATCCGCTCCCAACGACACACTAATCGCGACACCATGGGGTTCGTGGCCGTGTCCAAGCGTAAAGTAGCCGCTACGGACCGCATCTTCGGCTATCGCCGGTATCCACGAGTCTGTGCCAGGAAGCACAAGTACGGCGTCGGGGTGATGGGACTCAATCTCTTCGTCCCACGACACCATTGTGCGGAGGTCTACCTCCACAATCTTCAGGTCCGCGCCACCCAAGCGCATGCCGGAGAGCCGGGCACGTTCCGCTTGATTGCTCCGCAACGTCTCCATGCTCTCGGCATCGCGAGAGTTGTAGGCAATCAGCAAGGTGGCTTCCGCCCCCACTCTGTCCGAGAGGTTCCGGTCGAAAGACGCGGCTCGCAGCAGCACGCGCATGCACACATCTGCACGTGGTGGCGCTCCTGCTAGACACAAGACAACCGCAACGACCAACGGAAACAGGCGCTTCACTCGCGCACCATCAGCGTCACCATCACGCGTGTTCCAAGAGGGGCCGCGCCTGGCAGCGGAGACTGGCGCGTGCTCGGCACATTGGTCTCTGCAAGAGCGCCAACGGACACAATGCCGTCCCGACCGGGTGTGTAGTGAACCTCACTCCCCATCCGAGCCATGGCCGGGATGTTGGTGGTAATCCGCTGCACCGGCAGCCCAACAGCCGTGTCGAAACGACGCGCGGACATCCAGTCTGCCGATACGCCGTAGCGCACCCGTCCAACCTCACCACGCACAGATGCGGACGCAGTAAAGCGGCTGTTTTGCTCAGGGACGCCCACCGTCTGGGACGTGTCGACGGGGTCAGCAATGTGCATCGCGGTGAACGCCATGCGTGGGACGAACGTGGTGTCGCGCTCCCAGGAAGCCTCAACCTCTACGCCCACCGTGTCCAGCCAACGTTCGGACTGTACCGAGTGAAAGCTCTTGAAGACGAAGGGACTGCTGTCTTGGCTAATGAGCGAGTCGAAGCTACCAACAAACACCGTAGGGCGGAACGCCAAACCATAGGACGAGGCGTACACCATGGCCGCCTCGATACTGGTGTTGCGTTGCGGTTGCAGCTCGGCCTCACCCTCTAGGAGAATGACGTTGTCGGCTGGGTCGCGGAAGCGAGACGCCGCCTCAATCCACGAGGGGCGACGGTAGGCACTGCCCCCAGACACCCGGAACAAGGTCTGTTCGGTGAACTGTAGCTGAACACTCGACCGCCAAGACCCTCGGGTTCCCGTCAATACGTGGTTGTCCACACGGTAACCAGCATCGACCAACCAGCGCTCGCCCAGCGGCTGAGCCCATGTACCGCGGACATGACCATGCGCGAAAAAGTCACCGCCGGCAGGCAGGTAAGGCGCAGACACACGGTCCGTACCGAAGCCTGAAGCAGCGATAACAGAGCCACCAGCGGGTAAGTTCAAGCGTAGAGTCGCGGTCGCGTGCCCACCCGCTTCCTGCGTTTCGTCTTGAGTAGGAGTGAGTGCCTCGCCAAGCAATGACGTCTGTCGCGCGACGTACCCCCCCTCGAGCGACAGGCTGTCTACAAACGTGCCAACCGTGTAGGTGGTACCCGCAGTGAGCATCGTTGTGGGCTCAACGTAGTGAACGCGGTTCGCCACAACCGCGTTCTCACCCCTGCGCATATCCAACGTCCATGCAAGCCGCGCAGACCCCGACCAGCGGCCCTTCGGATTGAACAGCATCGACACGTCTGTACCGAGACCTCCAATCCGCTGCCCCGCCTGGCGGTTCGACGTCGTCCGTACATCATTCCCACGTACGTTCACCCGCCACGACAGTAGGTCGCCACCACCCCCACCCGAGGCCCAGATTAGGCGCTCAAACAGTCGCTCGGAGCGCCCACCAAAGGTCACCCCCGCCATAGGACGTGGGTCGGATGGGTCGGTGATAATGTTGACCACTGCAGATGACGCATTCGCACCGTACAGCGTACTCAATGGACCGCGAATGACCTCAATTCGGTCGATTTGGTGCAACCCCATCGGCAGGCCACTCCACCGGACAGAACCGTCCGCCAGGGTGTTCATGGGGCCACCGTCCACAAGGACCAAGACGTTGTTGTCTTGAAGGCCGCCAAACCCCCGTGCGGCAACCACAAAGTTCCCAGGAGAGACTTCCACGACCTGCAGCCCCGGAACTCGTCGAAGCAGATCAGGGATGCTCGCTACGCCCGACAGCGCAATGTCTTCATGAGACAGCACAGTCACAGACGCCGGGGCATTCGCCGTCGTACGCTCATGGTCTGACTCGGTAACCACCACTTGCAGCAAGCCTTCGAGATCCCAGTCCTCGATGTCGTCATCGCCGGCGAACGCCAACGGACTCCAGACTCCGACAAGGAGGGCGGCAACAGTGGATACAACGCGCATGTGTTCCCAATCGGCAATCGCGCGGAGAAATGAAGCTTAAGTTTTGCAGCGATCTGAACGACTCAGGACTCGGAGGGGTCATGCGTTGGATTGCACTAGTGGGACTCGGGGCGTGCGCGGAACTACCACCACTGCCGGACGTCGACGCAGGTCCAGACTGGACCTGTGACGACGGATTCATCGAGGCCGTACAAGCGTGTGAGGCGTCGGAATGCTCTGGCTTCATGGCCATGAACAGCCTTGTCGACGCCGAGAACGTCCGCTTCGTCTCGAACTCCGCCCACGCCGTCGTCAAGTTCGGAGACACCGACTCCATTGAGACGATTGAACTGCACAGTACGACCGACTACTTCCGCAGCGTGGTCACCATCAGCAGCATTGGCTTGCACCCGGGCGGCACACCCATCCCCTACCGGGTCCTCACGCGAGAATTTGCAGAAGCCTACAGCGACGCAGTCACCTTGCAGTGGGATGCATCGAACTCGGAAATCCCACAGATGATGATCGGCGTCAGTGGTCTGTCAAGCATTGACGTCAGGGACGACTGGGTTCGCGTCACCTTCCTTGTGACCGACCAACATGACGAGCTCCTACAGGGGTGCGCCTACATCCCGTTGGACTGAAGAGTCATCGAGAAGACAGCCGTCGCTCCATCAAACTGCGCCGTGTAGACGGGAGGTCCGGCAGTATCCACGTTGAAGCACGCCTTCGTCACGCGGTCTTCCGACTCGGAAACCGTGTACAGCACACACTGCACCGAACCGCTCGGCAGCTCTACGTTCGACCATACGCGCGTGGTCTCCCCGGCTGGGTAGGCCGCGTGGCTCTGCAACTCCTCCCACCGCTGATAGGAACGTGTGGAGTCCGCCAGCGCCTCCTCCTGATCCCACAGGCCAATCGTAGAGACCACCCAAGCCCCCTCACCGTCAACCTCATCAAACCGCATGGTGCGACGCATGGCTGGGGCGGCTGCACTCTCAACGCGGAACACGTACGTTCTTCCGACCTGGTTGAACGCTGAGAGCTGCTCTACGGTGTACGGGACGGGGGCTGACGCCTCGGACACCACGACACCTTCAGGCAGTGGAGGTGGGGAGGAGCAGGCCATGAACATTGGGACGAATACAATCATGCGGCCTGCTATCTCACACCGCCGGTGCGAGCCGCGCCTCATGTACCGCACCAGAATGACGAACTGGCCAGCGGGTAGGCAGCGGACGACTCGGACGTACCCAGTCATGACTGATGTAGTCGACCGGTGCGCCGAGTAGTCCCTGGGCAACGACTTCTCCAACGCCCACGCAGCACGTCACTCCAAACCCGCCGAGGCCCGCCGCCCACCACAGTCCGGGGGCGTCTTCGTCTTCGCCCAGCATGGGCCGGCGATCTGCGGCAAAGGTCCGCAGTCCACTCCACATTTGAGCGAGCGCCGGCGTTCCCAAAGTGGGCAGCCATCGTGACAAACGGGCCTGCGTCAGCGCCATCGCTTCTGGACTTGCCGGTCCCGTGCTTCCGGGCCCTACCGGTGGCGTCTCGGGTACCTCATCGCAGCTACTCACTAGCCACGCGCCATCCCGCGGACGCGCGTACACCCCCACATCATCCAGCCACACCCACGGGTGCTCGTCCGTCGCCAGATCATGCGGTTCGGTCTGGGCAATGGAGCGCCGTACCGGCATGAGCGCACGCTGTCCAAGCACGCCACTCCACGCGCCGGCAGCGAGCACAACCGCGTCCGCCTCCAGCACGCCCTGTGCTGTCTGAACACCGACCACACGACCGGCACGGCGTGCGAGCGACAGTACCGGTGTGTTGACCCGAACCTCTACCGGCGCTGACAGGAACCCACGAACCAACGCCGCTGGGTCCGCCACGCGCTCTGCTGGCAGCCACCACGCAAAGGGAAGGTCGGACCCCGCCAACACCGGCGCCAAGTCCGCTGGACGGTCGCACGCATGCACCTCAACGCCACGAGCGCGCAGGTGAGAGGCCGCGTCATGGAGGTGCCACTTGTCGTGCCCCAGACCGAGCACAGCGCCGGTGACTCGGGAGGCTGCATGAAATGCCGGAGGCGCGTCTGCCAGCCACTCCGCTGTACGAATCGCCAACCCGCGCTCAGCAGGGTCTTCCCCCATGCGCCGGACCATACCGGCATTCTGAGCAGTCGCCTCTGCCCCCGGCTCAGCACCCGCTTCAAGTACCACAACCGTTGCATGCGGCGCCAAGTGCCAAGCGACACTGCACCCCACCACACCACCACCGACTACAATCACGCGCATGACGTGGGTTATTTCTCTAGTCACTGGAGAGCCACATGCGCGCTTGGCACATCGAGTCATTCGGCACCCTCACCTGCTCTGACGTCCCCGAACCCGTGCCAGGACCTGGCGAGCTGCTGGTGGAAGTCCGCGCGGTAAGCCTGAACTTCCGCGACCACTTGATGGTTGCCGGTCTGTACAACCCGCGACTGGCATTGCCGTTGATTCCTGGGTCTGACTGTTGCGGAGTTGTTGTAGGGAGTGGCGACGGCACAAGTACAGCCCTCGGTACCCGAGTGATTCCGAGCTTCAACAGCCTGTGGGTCGACGGCCCCCTCACGGACGACGCGCTCACCGGAACCCTCGGCGGACCTGTGAGCGGTGTCTTCGCACAGCGCATCGTCGTGCCGGAAGACAGCGTCATTGTGGCCCCAGAACACCTGACAGACGCAGAAGCGGCAACCCTGCCCTGCGCCGGAGTGACGGCCTGGCGCGCATTAGTGACGGACGCAAGCGTGGGTCCTGGCACCTCTGTCCTGACGCTTGGAACCGGTGGCGTCAGCGTCTTTGCGGTTCAGCTGGCCACGGCGCTGGGCGCTGACGTCGCGGTGACCAGCTCGTCAGACGCCAAGCTCGAACAGATGCGCGCCCTCGGTGCAGTGCACACCGTCAACTACCGCTCAACCCCAAAGTGGGGACGCGCCATTCGCGACTGGAGACCGGTCGATGTCGTGGTCGAGCTCGGCGGTGCGGGTACGCTCAAGCAATCGCTGTCGGCCATCAAGACCGGTGGCCATATTGCCCTGATTGGTGTGCTGGATGGCGTCGTTACCGAGCTGCCGCTCACCCAGATCTTGATGCGGGCTATTCGAGTGCAAGGCGTCTTTGTAGGCAGTCGCGCCGACCTTGTTGCCCTGGCCGACTTCCTGACCGGGCACCCCACCGTTCGGCCCGTTATCGACCACGTAGGCGGCTTTGACGACCTTGGTGCTGAGCTCCACAAGTTGTCCGCCGGCACCCACGTCGGCAAGGTTGTGCTGACGTTCTAGGAACGATTCAAAGAAACTGAGACGCCGCTGTAAGCTCCAGGCGACAACGCCGTTGCCCCACCGAACCACGGAGCACAGCATGCGCATCGAACTTGCAATCCTCGCCGCCCTCGGAACCATGGCCTGTAGCGCCCAAGCCGACGGCCTGTCGCCATCCGTCGAAGATGCGACCAACATCTCCGTCGAGCTGGAAAGCGTGCCCACCATTCAGGACATCGCGTCCAAGCCCACCTCTGACATGGACCCGGCGCTGCTCGTTGAGCTGACAGTGGACGACGACCCGTTCCACGGTGACCCATGCCCCCCATGTGGACGCGGCTAAGGCATTAATGTTTGGGGAATGGCCGGCAGTGCGAGACGGACCGCGCCTGGGACGACGCCGACGTTCCACTGCGCAGCCTGACTCACAGCGCCATCTAGACTTCCCGCGATGGGCGCCGCCGACGCGACCACGACCTGGGACGTTCTCCAGGTGACCAACCCGGAGACCTGCTCCGTACCGCCCATCCATCGAGATACAAACTGCGACATCAGCTGGGGCACTCCGGCTGCTGGAATGACCAAGATGTCGAGCAGACCATCGTTCAGCTTTGCCGTTGGCGCCACGGGCATGCCGCCCCCCGCAGAGCGACCGTTGCACACGCACACGCCCAGTGCCTCCCCCTGCCAGACCCCAGCATCCGACACAATGTGCACCGAGATGGGGTCCCACTCAGCAATCGCGCGAATCCCATGCAGCGGGTAGGCAATCCCGCCGAGAGCGTCCTTCAGAGGCCGAGGTACACTCTCACTCAGACGTGCGGCGAAACCCAGCGTGAGCATGTTTGCAAAGCGTCGGCCGTTCACCGTACCAACGTCTACCGGTAGACCCAGGGCACCCGCCGCAGCGCGCACCGTGTCGGCCAGCGGAAGGCCTTCCAGCTCGACGGCCCGCGCGAAGTCATTCGCCGTTCCTGCGGGCACAACACCCAACTCACAAGTCCTCTGACTGCGCGCAAGACCGTTGAGAACGGCATTGACAGTGCCGTCTCCCCCAACCGCGACCACCCTGGTGGCACCCGACTCAGCGGCTCGGAAAGCGGCGTCTTCGGCTTGCTGCGACGACGAAACGGTCACGGCCCGATGCTCGTCACCACCGTCGCACATCTCCGCACCAAGAGCACGCTCAAAATCTGCCTGTCGAGCCCCGACCGAAACAATCCACTGCACCATGGCTCTGTCCTTGTTCTACAGGTCAACCGAGCCCTTCGGCCGCAAGGGTCCGTATCGGCAACCCGGTCGAACGGCTCGCACGACTGTCATGTCGCGTTCACGTCGCCATGCAAAGACGACTCGACATCACCATATCCAAGATTTAAGTGTGAAATATCCCATCCAAATAGATATTTGTTTCGCTCATACTTGCCTGTTTAATTTGACACAGCCGGAACCACGCACTATATGCTCACCATCAACGAAGAAACGAACTTGAGACGTTGAACGCGCACTTGGCAGTATTTCATGCCGAATCGCATCACTGAAACCGTCTCATTTCAATCCCGGTCCGAGCACCCTACAACCACTCGGGCCTACAAGCCTCACGGTACCCCATCGATCCAGAGAATCCGCAAGACTTAGCCGCACCGACAACACAAGAACTACTCCAGACCCTCGTGAATAAGCTCACTGGCTGGCTCGAAGCCCTTGTCGCAAACCTTCCGAACCTCGTCATCGCCGCACTGTTGATGGTCGCTGCCTGGTTCGCCTCTCGCTGGCTAGCCCGCGCCATACAGGCCGGTATTCAGCGGGTCTCGAAGAATCGCCAGCTGGCAGACCTCGTGGGCTCCCTCGCTCGCGTCGCCATTCTCGGCTTGGCACTGTTCGCTGCACTCGGCATCTTGCAGCTTGATAAGACCGTCACCTCGCTGCTCGCCGGCGTAGGTATTCTAGGTATCGCTCTTGGTTTTGCGGTTCAGGACCTTGTCGCAAACCTCATCTCTGGCTCGTTCATGGCCGTTCGAAGGCCTTTCCGGGTTGGCGACCTCATCGAGACCAACGACTTCACCGCTGTCGTGAAGACCGTGGACCTGCGCGCCACACACTTCACCTTGTTGACCGGTGAAGCACTGACCATCCCGAACAATCAGATCTTCAGCAACCCAATTATCAATCGAACGCGCGTTCCGAAGCGCCGAATCGATCTCGCGATTGGTGTGGCATACGGAGACGACCTCAAGACTGCACGAGACGTCATGCTTGCGGCCCTAAGCGACCTTCCGGGTCAGACCTCCGATACCCCTGAGGTCTACTTCACCGGATTCGGCGGAAGCTCTGTCGATGCCGTTGCACGCTTCTGGGTCACGACAACCAGCCAAGCCAAGTGGATGCTCAGTCGCTCCGAAGCCATCATGGCTCTCAAGTCGGGCTTAGACGACGCCGGAATCACGATTCCGTTCCCAATCCGTACTCTCGACTTCGGTGTTGTCGGCGGCGAGCCCCTCGCCAAGCACCTCACCGACCTGCCACTCGTCCCCAGCGACCCACGCGACGAGTCTGTACCCGCTGCTGCCAAGTAGCGAATCCGCTCCCCTTCAGGGAGCCCACGACCGGCGGATTCAACCGCCACACTCACGGGCCAACGAGCCCACAAACCAAGGAGTTTCTTTGTTTACTAAGACCTTTACTATCGCCTGTGCCCTTCTCATCTCGACTACCGCATTTGCCGGCCCACGCACTCAGCTCGTCAAGCAACTACCCACGGACTCTCACGCCGAAGCGCTGCAGTTCGAGTCCGAAATCTTCCGCCTGCAAGGTGCTCTGGCGACAAAGCACGCCCAGATGGACTGGGCCCGCGACTACAAGCACGTCAGCGAGACGGAAATCTTCGCCATCGAGACCCTGACCGAGGCCGTCGTCACCGAAAATGAGCACTCTGAAGGTGTCACTATTCGCTACGAACGCGACACCAGTCTTGAGCACTTGGGAGACGTTGAAGTCGATGCCCGCGTTGCCGACGAATACCTCGACGTGCTCGACGAGCAGCGAGACGCGCTCCAGGCCCGACTTGAGCTCGCTGAAGCGCGACGGGACCTGTTCTTAGCCAAAGAGATTGCCGAACATGTGAAGTCCGACTTCAACGTTGAGCGGTTCGAGCGCCGAAAGATGGACGCCATCGAGCACTACATGGACGCCTTCACGGAGGTGACCCAGGCCGAGACCGCCTACCGCAAGGCCGGCGGCAACTACAACGTAGACCCGCTGATCACCCTTGAGGACCAGTACGAGCTGGAACAAGGCACAGACGACTGGGACGAAGAGCGCACCCTGACGCTTCAGTAGTCAATCCGTCCGTTCCCCAGTGAAAAGCCCCACACACGGGCCCCTGACGCTAAACTAATTCGCCAACATAGCGAATCTCCGAAGCCCGCTATGCCCTGTGCAAGCGGGCTTCGCGCGTTGTAGGGTGTCACCATGAGCACCCCACACGCCGCCATCAGCTGGATGGACGACCCCTCCTATGTGCAGACCGTGCTTCCGTTGCTCGATGCCGGCGTGATTGACGCCGTTGAGTGGTCCTTCGACACCCAGTGGCACCCGACGCCAGCAAGCGCGGCCATCTTGAGCGCCTTCGGTCAGCAAGACCGACTGTACGGTCATGGCGTGCTGCTCTCCCTGCTCTCAGGGGTGTGGACACAACGCCAAGAGACCTGGATGCAGCGCTTGGCGGCCGAGGTTCAGACCCGCGACTACGTGCATGTCAGCGAACACATCGGCTTCATGACAGCCGGCAAATGGATAGACGGCGCCCCGCTTCCCATGCCCCTTCGCGACGATGTCATTGCGGTCGGCGTTGACCGCTTGACCCGCCTGGCCGAAGTGAGTGGAAAGCCGGTTGGGCTTGAGAATCTCGCCATGGCGCTCGGCCCCCAAGACGTCCACCACGAAGCCGAGCTGATGCAGCGCTTGCTGGAGCCGGTCGACGGATTCATGATCTTGGACCTGCACAACCTGTGGTGCCGCGCGGTCAACTACGGCGTCGACCTCACCCAGCTCTTGCGCAGCTACCCCCTCGACCGCGTGCGCGAGCTGCACATCTCAGGCGGCTCCTGGGACGGGCGCTTCCGCCGCGACACCCATGACGGCACCGTGCCTGACGATGTCTGGGCAGCACTGCCGACCGCCCTCACCCTGTGTCCAGACGTCCAGCTCGTCGTACTCGAGCAAGAACCCAACAGCCTACGCAGTCCCGAAGCACAAGCCGCTTACCGAGACGACTTCACCACCCTGCGTCAGGTGCTCTATGCGGGATGACGCCACCCTCGATGCCCTACAGCAAGCACTGTTGACGGCGCTGACCACAGACTCAGACGTTCGCCAGGCGACTCGCACCCTCGACCCAGAGTGGACCGAACAGATGCAGGACGAGGCCATCGTCATTGCAGCCAAGCTCGCGAAGCGCTGGTGTCGCACAGAGAGCGAAGACCGCGGTTAAGCGGACAGTCTGCCCCTCTGGTGCGACCGCCGTCTCGTGGAGCCTTCATGCGCATTCTGTACGTGTCACCACACTTTCCACCAGACATCTCCGCACTTTCGGCACGGGTCCATGACCTGACCACACGCTGGGTCGCCGCTGGTCACGAGGTTCATGTCTTGTGCGCAATGCCGTGTCACCCCACCGGCGTTCTGCCCAAGGCCTACCGACGTAAGCTTGCCGTCAATGAAGTGGTCGACGGCGTTCATGTCCACCGTCGCTGGGTCTACGCCACGCCCAACAGCGGCAGCAAGCGCCGCTCCCTCAAGTACGCATCGTTTGCAACATCCATCGTTGCGTCCGCTGCCACGCTGCCAGATGTCGACGTCGTCATCTCGACCAGCCCCCAGTTCTTCTCGGGAATCGCGGGCTCCCTGCTCGCCTACATCAAGCGTCTGCCGCTCATTGTTGAGATTCGCGACCTGTGGCCGCTCAGCATCACCGACATGGGCATGATGGAGACCGGCTCACATGCAGTAAAGCGCCTCGAAGCCCTCGAGGAGATGCTCTACAAGTCCGCCGATACAGTCGTGGTTGTCTCAGAGCCGTTTCGCCAGCACATCGCAGAGCGAACCCCGGGTACGACCGTCGACGACATTGCGGTGGTCACCAACGGTGTCGACGTCGAGCGGTTCCACCCGGACAATGACGGCCAAGCCCTGCGCGACCAGCTCGGGGTCACCGGGACACTGGCTGTCTACGCTGGTACCCACGGACTCGCGATGGGCCTGACAACCGTGGTCGAAGCCGCCCGACTCGCCCCCGAAGTCACCGTGGCCTTCATTGGTGAAGGCGCTGCGAAAGCCGATGTGATCATGGCTGCCAAGGGCGTGCCGAATGTTCACTTCCTTCCGGGCCAGCAGCGCGACGCCATGCCCGCCATCTACGCTGCCGCGGACGTCTGCTTGGTCCCCCTGCGAGACCTCGAGGTCTTCCAGACAGTCATCCCGTCAAAGATGTTTGAGATCTGGGCAACCGGAAAGCCGATTATTCTCGGTGTTCGCGGACACGCAGCCGCCATGACCCAAGCGAGTGGCGGCGGAATCGTGGTCACTCCCGAAGACCCCGCCGAGCTCGCAGCCGCCCTGAAGCGCATTGCTGCGGACCCGAAAGCCGCAAGCGCCATGGGCATGTCCGGACGCGCCCATGTCATGACCGACTACAATCGAGACGTGCTTGCGGACCGCTACCTAGACATCATGGCCGACACCATTCGCACCGCCGACATCTCTCGTCGCCCGCGCTGGTTGTCGCTGGTTCGGCGCGTCGTTCAAGCGCTCGCTACCGCGTAAGGCATGTCCGACGCCCTGACGAAACGGCGCCGCTGGTTGGCCCATCCTCGCACTCTGTGGGCAGCCGTCGTGCTCGGCATTGTGTGCATGCTGGTGTCCATTGACACCGGTCTGTCCGCAGACGACTTTCTGCTGAAGTACGGCTTCCTTGGCGGTACCGAGCTTCCGTGGGCCCCGCTTGTCGGCTCAGGACTGCCGGGTCCCGGAGACACCACACAAGTCGTCGCCGCACGAGACCTCGGTCTGTTGCCGTGGACCGCGTCGACCGACTTTTCCTTCGCATTCCTGCGCCCGCTGTCCCTGCTCACACACCGCATCGACTTCGCCCTGTGGCCTGACCAACCGTGGCTGATGCACCTACACAGTGTGGCCTGGTTCGGACTGTTTCTCGCCGCAGCCGCAGCCTTCATACGACGGGTAGAAGGCCCTACATGGGTCGCTGGCCTTGCCGTTGTCATTCTGGCGCTCGATGACGCCCACGGTCCGACCATTGGCTGGATTGCCAATCGCAACCTGGTCATGGCCGCAGCCTTCGGATTCAGCGCACTGCTCGCACATGACCGAGCAGCTCGCGACGGTGGCTCCCGCTGGTTCGCTCCGGTCCTGTTTGTCTTGGCATTGGCCAGTAACGAAGGCGCTCTCGGACTGCTCCCGCTGTGGCTCGGCTACACGCTGTGGTGTGACCGCAGACCCGAGCGCTGGCGGGACTTGGCAGCAGTGAGCGGCCTGGGACTGGCGTGGCTTGGCTTGTGGATAGGGCTCGGCTTCGGTGTACACAACTCCGGCGTTTATGCGGACATTGGCGCGGACCCCGTGGGTTCCATTCTCCAGTTACTCACAAACTTTCCGGTCCTAGCCACGAGCCTAAGCATCGGTATGTGGTCGGAGCTGTTCAGCTTCGCCGACGAAGACGTCCGCGCCATCTGGGTCGTCACCGCGTGGGTCATATTCGTCGCCACGCTCATCGTCGGCATCCGCCTCGCTCGCCGAGACCCACGAACAGCCATGTGGCTCCTGGGCGCCCTCGGTGCCTTGTTGCCGGTCACTGCCAGCTTCCCGAGCGACCGCCTGTTGCTGATGGCGAGTGTTCCCGGCGCCGTCCTTCTCGCCAAGTTCGTTCAACACCTCCGAGACGACCGCCGGGCCTGGCGCTTGGCGGCGGTGGTAGCGACCGCCGTACTTGTGCGTCATGTCGGCCTCAATCTCGTCCTGTCACCGCTCCGCGCGCGCACCATGGAAGCGCCGCAAGACCTGGTGGACCGAAGCACAACAAGCCTGGACCTGGACCAAGCCGCCGGACACATTGTGGTGTTGATCAACCCCCCGTCAGACGCCATGGCGGCCTACGGCTTGGTGCTTCAGTCGGTCCAACATGCCGCTCTGCCAGACGCGATTCACAGTCTGTACAGCGGGCTGGAAGCGGTGACCGTCGAACGCGTCAATACCACCACCCTACGCATCACTCCAGACGGTCCGTGGATGGCCCATGCCAGCGAACGACTGTCGCGAAACCCCGCTACCCAGCCATTCTCCGTGGGTGACACCGTCCGCGCACCGGGCGTGACCTACCACATTGACGCGGTCACCCCAGATGGCCGTCCGGCAGGCATTCATGTGGTGTTCGACGCGCCCCTAGAAGACCCGCGCTACCAATTTCACGCCTGGGATGTCATCGACTTCCGGCCGTTCCCCATTCCGAGTGTGGGCGATGCATCGCAACTGCCAGCGACCGACGGAGCCGCCGCCTATTTTGGTGTAGCGCCAGAGTAAGTGCGACGAAAACCCAGCAGACACCGTCCCTGGGTCTCAGATGTTGGAAAGCTCAACACAACCCAAACACAATCGCCGACCGTACGCGGTAAGCAGGTCGCCTAAACACGTTTGGGGACCTCATGACCGACCGTAACAACCCTGCTGATTGGCCCAAAGCCGGACCGATTGACCTGGCTATCCACGACCTTCCGCATGCCTCATCGGACATGGAGTGGTGGTACATTCACGCGCACGTCACGCTGGTGGATGGCCGCGATGTCAGCCTGTTCTCAAGCTTTTTCCGGCAACGCGACCGCTCGGAAGCGCGCGGCGTGGACCGCCACGGCCACACCGTGTTGTGGGGAATCACAGATGTCGAAGGCCGCCGCTACTTGCCGCAGATCCTGGCAGACGTTCAGTCTCCCGAGATTGCCATTGAGCGCCTGAACGCCAGCAAAGAAGAACGCGACCCACACATCCGCGA
Organism: uncultured Pseudomonadota bacterium; assembly: GCA_913061235.1. Lineage (GTDB taxonomy): Bacteria > Myxococcota_A > UBA796 > UBA796 > CAJXTB01. The sequence goes on from CAJXTB010000003.1 coordinate 193,984, forward strand.
CAGCCTTCTCGAGCTGCTCGAGACCGGCGTGCTGCCTCACCCGGACCGCAAAGCCCGCGCCGAAGCTCACGTCCCGACCGACCGTTTGGACTTGCGCTACGACGACAACGTCTTCACCAAGCTCGATGACGGCCGCTACCGCATGGTCCTGAGCGGAGACGACGGAGAGCTCGGCTGCGACGTCATCATCACCCCTCGCAAGGGCCCGATTCTGCACGGCGACAACGGCGTGGTTCGCGGAGTCAGCGGTGGAGACATGTTCTACTACTTCTTCCCCCGCTGCGACATTGAAGGCACCGTTCGCATGGACGGTAAGGACGTCGAGATTGCCAGCGGAAACGCCTGGTATGACCACGAGTTCGGCATTGCTGGCGAAAGCGGACGCACCGTCGCGTGGAACTGGATGGGTATCCAACTAGACGACGGCCGCGAGCTGACCGCCTACGAGCTCATCTACACAGACGACCTGACGAGTGCTGGCGGCTGGTGTGTGCTCATCGACACCGAAGGAAAGCAGCACGTCTATGACGACTTCTCCTTCGCATCGAGCGACCCGTGGACCAGCCCGACTACGCTCATTGAGTACCCACGCCAGTGGGTCTTGACCGTTCCAGAAGCGGGCATCTCACTCAACGCGCACACCGCGATTGACCACCAGGAGCTGATCACCATGATCAGCGAGCCATCGTTCTACGAAGGCCGCATCACGCTCGAAGGCACCCAGAACGGCGTCGCGATTAGCGGTACTGGCTACCTGGAGCGCAGCGGATTCGAGCACAACCGCACCATCGGCGAGCACCTTGTGCGCGTGGGCAAGACCACTCGTAAGATCGTGGCAGACCTCGTCCCCCGTCGTCCGACCCAGAGCGAGCTGGTTCGCATGGTCAGCGGCGAAGACGACCGCGGCCTGCTGGACGGAATCGATCTCGACCTCGTCGGCTCCCTGGCCCTCGACCCGGTCCGCGACATCATCGACCGTGGCGGCAAGGCCTGGCGCAGCTACTCTGTTCTGCTGTGCCGCGAGCTGTGGAAAGACGACCGCCGTGAGCCCAAGGGCATTCACAACTGGTTGGCCCTGCCCGAGCTTCTACACGCCGGCTCGCTCATCATCGACGACATCCAAGATGGCTCCAATGTGCGCCGTGGAAGTCCCGCCGTTCACCTGGAATACGGCATTCCGCTCGGCATCAACGCCGGCAACCTCGCCTACTTCTTGGGTGAGACCGTCGCTCAGGAATCCGACGCTCCAGACTCCGCGAAGCTCAAGATCTACGCCTGCTACTTCGAGGCCGTTCGCGCGGGTCACTTGGGCCAAGCGCTCGACCTCGCGGGCCCCGGCAAGCTGGTCGATGACGCTGTCGAGACCGGCGACCCCACCGCTCTGCTCGCTCACTTGGACTTGGTCTACAAGCTCAAGACCGCCGTGCCCTCGCAGTCCGCTGCACGCATTGGTGGCGTGCTCGCAGAAGCACCAGAGGAGTGGATTCGTGGCCTAGAGAGCTACTTCTTGGAGCTAGGCATCGCCTTCCAGATGGTAGACGACGCCCTAGACATGCAAGGCTTCGAAGACAACCGCAAGGTTCGCGGAGGCGACCTGCTCGAGTCCAAGTGGACCTGGCCATCGGCCCTGGCGCTCAGCCGCTTGGACCTCGAAGACCGTCGCAAGCTGAGAGCCGGTATCGACAACCCGACACAAGAGGTCGTCGAAGAGCTGCTCGTCATGATTGGTGAGACCGGCGCCATTGAGGACACCAAGACCAAGGCACACAGCATGAGCAATGCTGCGTGGGCGACCGTTCGCCCCAACCTTCGCGATAGCCACGCTGTTGTGAGGCTGCGCGCCCTGTCTCGGTATCTCCTTGAGCGTAGGCGGTAAGCTTCGCGTACGATGCGGCGCAAACCCCAGGGGATTCATGCGCCTATCGTCATCACTACTGTTGTCCGTTGCCCTCATTGCCTGCCGAGGCCCAGCCGGGGCTCCCGGTAGCAATGGTGAAGATGGCGTTGAGGGCCCCGCCGGGACCAACGCGCTCATTGAGCTGACGGAAGAAGCCCCCGGTGAGAACTGCTCAGACGGTGGCGTCGCGGTGACCTCGGGAACCGACCTGAACGGCAACGGAGAGCTCGACGAAGACGAGGTCAGCGACGTCTACTACGTGTGCGACGGCCAAGGCTCCGAGCCTCCCCAGACTGTCCGCGTTGATGACGAACCCGCCGGCGACAACTGTGCCAATGGCGGTGTTGCTGTGCACTCCGGCGCCGATCTCGACCGCGATGGCCTGCTGTCTGACGACGAGATCGAAGAGACGTCCTACGTCTGCGAGCCCGACGCCCCGGCTGCAGTCCTTGTCGATGTGGAGACCGTCACCACCTCTGACGACTGTCCAGGTGGCGGCATCATCATCCATGCCGGCACCGACACAGATGCGGACGGCGTCCTAGGTCTCGAAGAGCGAGACCAGAGCACACCGGTCTGCGATGGCACGGACGGCAGCGACGTACTGGTCGAGACCTCATCCGCACAGGAGTGCCCTGCCGGTGGCGTGGTCTTCCGCGCTGGCATCGACACCGACGACAACGGAATCCTGAACGACGACGAAGCCACCGTGGAGTCGACCGTCTGCAATGGCGAAGACGCTATCCAGCCGATCGTAGACGTTGTGGATGCCGGAGATGACTGCGAGACCGGCGGCACCACCATCCGAACCGGACTCGACGAAGACAACAACGGCACCCTGTCCGACGACGAAGTCGACAGCACCACATTCATCTGCGACGCCCCACCACCGGTCGTGGTTCGCGTAGATGAGCTCGACGCCGGCGACGCCTGCCCTGCCGGTGGCACCGCGGTCTCCACCGGACCCGACACAGACGGCGACGGCATCCTAGGCACGGGCGAAGAAGACAACACCATCAACGTCTGCGCCGGCGAGACCCCACCCACAAGCCTGGTCGAGCAAGACGACGTGTCACCAGGCGGAGAGTGCGACAACGGCGGCATCGTCGTGCACTCAGGCCTCGACCTCGACGACAGCGGCACTCTCGACGACGGCGAACGAACCGGAACGCGCTTCGTGTGCAACGGCATCAATGGAGAGAACGGTCAGGACGGCGAAAACGGGCAGGACGGCGAAAACGGGCAGGACGGTGAAAACGGGCTCAACGGCAGCACAGCACTCGTCCGCCTAGACCCCGAAGCACCCGGTTCCAACTGCCTGTACGGCGGAACGGCCATTCACTCCGGTCTAGACGTGGACAGCTCCGGAATGCTCGAGAGCGGCGAAGAGCAGTTCACCGAGTACGTGTGTGAGTCGCTGTTCTCGGGCCCAACTCCCAAGACCTTCACCGTTCGTGGGCTCACCAATATCCAGCACACGGCCATCAACGGAGACAACACCCCCTTCTCCACCGTCCCCGACATGCGGCTCGAGTTCACTCTCGATGACGACTACGTGGTCATGGTGCAGTGGGACATCAATGTGGTCGCCGAAGGCACCAACGCCTGGGTCGCAACGCGCATCACGATCGACGGCGAAGCACTGCCCACGGCAACACACGTGCAGCCCAGCACCGTGGGAGAAGACGACCACATGCATGCCTTCCGCCTCATTGAGCTCGGGGCCGGTACCCACGTCATCGAAGGCGAATGGGGAGCCGGCCTGGGCGTGATGTCCAGCCCAGCTGCCAGCTCAGCGGACGTGTGGGGACGCCAACTGTCCGTTCTCGCCGTACCCGCCGCCTGGGAGCCCACGTACGGCTTCGCTAGCGGCGAGTCGAGCGCCTGTCACGACAGCTCGGGCTCAACGTGGACCCCCATCCCCGACCTTGAGCTCACGGCGTCCTTGGCCGAGCCCTCCATCGTCTTTAGCCAGATGGACATGAACGTTGTGGGCGGTGCAGACCACTGGGTCTCAACGCGCCTGAACGTCTCCGACTCCCCCGATTCCTCCGGCACCCATGTCCAGCCGAGCACAAGCGGTGAAGACGACCACATGTCGCTGTTCCGAATCGACCGCCTCGACGCCGGCGACCACGCCATTGCTGCCGAGTGGGGCTACGGCGGCGGACAGATGTGCAACCCCATCAACGCGTCCAATCCTGTGTGGACCCGCGCGGTTGGCTACCTCGCGATTCCTGAGTCCACAGGTATTCAGTACGGGTACGCGGCTCCAAGTACCAACGTCAGCCGCAGCGCTGCAGCTCGCTGGGACACCATGCCGGACCTCAGCATCGACCTTGAGCTCACCGACGCCCCATGGTTCGCCACCTTCAGCACCATGGCGTTCGACTTCACCGGCGTCAGTGGCGCATGGGTAGGCGCACGCCTCACGCAGAACGGCCTTCCGAGTATGACGACCCACGCACAACCCCTCGGAAGTGGCGGAGAAGACGACATTCTCTCGGTTCACACTATGAACTACGTACCGGCTGGGTACACCCCCATTCGTGGCCAGTGGGGACAAGGTGGCGGCACCGTGATTCAGAACGGTGCTGACCCCTACCGCAGTCGCCGGCTGGGCGTGCTGTCGCTGCCAGTCGCCCCCCGCTAAGCTGCTTGCTTAGGCCGAACGAACCCGCTCCAACACGGCATCGATATACTCGATGTCGTGGTACAGCCCAAAGCCGAAGCGCAGTCGGTCTCCGCGAGCGTCGACCACCAAGCCGGCATTCAGCAGACGCGCCTTGAGTTCGGTCGCGTCTTCCCGACGGAAGGTTAGGAAGTTCCCGCGTCGCTGGGCGTCCTGCACAACAAGCTGCTCCGAAACGAGGCCCAGCGGCGCACCCTCCAAGCCCTGTAGAAAGTGGTCCTGTAGGTCTAGGGACCGCTTGTGCAGTGCCGCAACATCCAGCGATTCGTCCTGAAGCATCTGCTGGACCGCGTTGAATCGGTAGATGCATGAGGGGTCAAACGTAGCGCCCCAGAACCGGTTGCCGTCTTTTGCGTAGCCAACCAACCCTGCAGCTTCCGCTTCAAGATCATTGAACGCGGCAAACCAGCCGGTGTCGACAGGCCGCTCGACGAGTCCAGCAGGGGCATGCATGAAGCAGAAGCCTTCGCCGCTCATGGCGTATTTGTAGCCGCCAGACAGGTAAAATACGCGGTCAGCGACCGCTTGCAGGTGCGTTGGAACCGCCATGAACCCGTGGTAGCCGTCGACCGCAACGACTGCTCGAGCCGGGGCACGCTGCAAGATGCGAAAGACCTCATCAAACCTGTAGCCCGAGTCAAAGAACACATGACTGGCGTAGACGAGGTCGTGGCCGTCGCGCTGAACTGCCTCCTCAAAGCGGTCATCCAAGGTGGCAAACGGCTCTGTCGGGACCTGCTCCCAGATCGCAAGACCGGCCTCCACCCAGCGCTGAACCTGACGGGTAAAACTATGGAACTCGGAGCCGGTGGACAAGATGCGAATCGGTCGGTTCTCAATGCCACTGACCAGCCGAACCAACAGCTCGTGAACATTCGGCGCCAAGCAAAAGCCATCTGCCGGTACGCCGCCGAGAAGCGATGCGAGGGACTCGCGGGCTTGTGCCCACTCTGTCCCCAGCACCGAAGCCCACTTCGTGTCAGCGCGTTCAGCCGCTTCATCCCACGCGCGCATGTGCGCCGCTCGACTCACGTCCGGCCACAAGTGGTGGCTGTGAGCCGCCGCGTGAAGCCGCTCCCCATGAGCGTTCAGGGAGTGGGCGAACTGATGGCGAAACGAGCGCATACGACCTCCGGGCGCTCCGTTCTATCGCATCTGGCCAACAGGCCACGGCAACGCCCCGATACACTTGCACCGGCCCACCTCTCGTCAGACTGACAGATCCAACACCGCCAGCGATGGCCCGTGACCGAGCAAAGCATTGCATCAACCCGAGGTTGTTCCCGCACGTCGCCAACTATGCCCATCAGGTCCACAGAATGGCCCCCCAAGCGGGCATGGAACCATCACGACCGAGAAACCCGCTGCAGCGCGACATCACGATTGACCTTCCCTCTCGCACATTTTCCGGCTACTCTTTTTAGGTCGGCGTCTCCTCTGCCGACACACATAGAGGTGACCATGTCCAAGAAGCGTGCCGCTAAGGCTCCCGGAAAGACCGCCACGGAAGAAGCTGGAGCCGCGCAAGCTGCTCCCGAAGCATCCACCGACAACTCATTCATGGCCTCCATGCTCGGTGCGAAAGACCAGCAGGAACTGCAAGATGAGAAGGCAGCAACCACTCTGGCCTACAAGGTTGTCCGCCAGATGCAGTCGGACGGTGGCACCCTTAGAGAAGCGGACCCACGCTCTGGCTACATGCCTCCCGCCCTCGCCGCGGCCTTCAACGCGGTCACCGGCCAAGACATGAGCGAGACCCCTATGTGGACCGCTGGGGTCGACAAAGAGGCCGATGAGCTCGGCGCTCTGGCATTCGCCAAAGACGAAGAAGTCTACATGCCCACTGCGTCGTGGAAGCCCACAGACATGGCATTTGAGCTGACACTGGCCGAAGAGTTCGCCCACGTCCTGCTCAACCACGTGCCTGTCGGGGGTCCCGTACGTCAGAACCACGGCGTCGTTGCCGAGATTGGCTTCATGAAGCGCGGGTCGAGTGGCCCGGGTGTTCGCGACCTACAGAACGCCCTCGTCAACGCCGGCTTCATGTCCGCACGCGACATGGCGACTGGCCCCGGCATCTTCGGTCGTCGTACCCACTCCGCAGTCGTCGCCTTCCAGGCAGCGAATGGCCTCGCTGTTGACGGCATTGTTGGCGCCGGCACACGCGGAAAGCTGCTGTCCGTCCTCATGGGGATGCACGATACCGGCGAAGAGCGTTCCTCCAGCGCACACGGCAACGCGGACGTCTCGTTCACCGGTCGTCCCGCTCAGCGCAACGGTGACGAGGGTGTCCTCGTCAAGTCGCTCCAGCGCGCGCTGAATGCAAAGGGCGCCAAGCTCACTATCGACGGTGACTTTGGAAACAAGACCGCGAACGCGGTGCGTGCCTTCCAGTCTGCCAACAATCTCAAGGTGGACGGCATTGCCGGCGAAGGTACGGCAGCCGCGCTCGCCAACTCGTCCTCCAAGGACATCCCGGCAAACGCGACCGGGAACGCAACCCGCACGAGCAATGTAGAGGTCGACGTCGACGACGGTGACCCGCGCAACATCCTGGGCGACAGCCGAATCAGCCCCAAGATGCGCACCGTGGCCATCGCCACCATCAAGGACCTCCAGTCGCAGGGCCTTAAGCCGTACGTCATCAGTGGCTTCCGCAGCTTCGAGCAGCAGGACGAGATCTACAAGCAAGGCCGCACCAAGCCAGGCAACAAGGTCACATGGGTCAAGGGTGGAGGCTCATGGCACAACTATGGACTGGCAGTCGACATCGCCTTCTGGGACCGCTCGCACCGCACCGTCACTTGGGACGCCCCCAACAAAGACTGGTCAGCCATTGGTGCCGCCGGCTTGCGCAACGGATTCACCCGCTGGCTCGGGCCGCAGGGCGACCGTCCGCACCTTGAGTACCATCCGAAGGTCGGCAATAGCGCAAGTGACATGCGGAACACTCACTCACGCGGTGGCTTGTCAGCCGTGTGGAATGCGGCAACGTAGGCTCGGCGTAGGCTGATCTAGACTTGGACGCCCAATGCGATTGTTGACACTACTGCTCGGGTTGAGCGCGTGTAGCTCCTCTGTCCCACAGGTTGCTGAACCTGCGCCTGTGGCAGCGGACGGACCGGTCATTCCTCAAGCCGATGACGTTCGCGTCGCCTTCTTTGACACCCACTTCCACAACGACACGTGGTTCGCGGTCCCCGTGGCCTGTGTCACCCAAGAAGGGTCCGTCCTGGGCAACGAAGCCTGCGCACCAAAACTGACAGGTCAGGCCGCTACCTTGCCACCAGGACGCACGGTGCTTGGCGGCGTGACTACCGTGACCTGCGAGGCGACCGGTGCACGCGCCATGGCCGTCGTGGCGCCCATCGACGAGCCCCTCAGCTGGCAAGCAACGTGGGGCTACCTTGGCCAAGGCTTGCCATCTGGCTGGCACCTCGCGAGCCGTTCTCGCGCGGACGACGCCTTGCTGGAGCCGGCAATGAGCGCACTTGCGGGAAGCGGATGGCCTCTGTCGTCAGACGCCTCAGGCGTCCAGCTCGACGAGCGACTGGACCTCGAGGGTACCCGAGTGCTCGAAGCATTCGCCCCTTCCGATGACCCGGAAAAGCCCGGACACTCAGCACTGTTCCTGGCAGGCAGCGATATTCTGCCGCTCCCCACAGCGGGCTTGTCGCTCAACGGTCGTGTGCGAACGCCTGGCGCGTTTCCGGTCCGCAACAACGGCCACATTCTCGTCCTGACCAGCGAGTGGATGGGAGGGTCAGGCGTTCACGCCGTACATCTCAGCGAAGACGGCCCCATCACGATTGGTGAGTGGGCCTGCGGGACCTAGGAAGCTTTTGGCGCTGCCGCAGGCTGAGCCTCTGGCTCCGGGCTCTTCGGTGCCGACGTCACCCGCGACAAACGAAGCGACGACTGGAACACATGCGGCTTCATGATGGACGAGCCGAGCAGCATGCGGACACAGTCCTGGAGCGCCTCAGTCACCGATGGATGCGGGTGAAGCAGCTCGGCGAGGTCTCGCACCCCTCGCCCGTGGCAGATCATGAGGGACACCGCTTCAATCGCCGTCGATGCATGAGCGCCCACTACGCGAATGCCCAGAATGCGCATCTCGTCGTCATCTGTGACCAGAAGCTTGATGAAGCCATTGGTGCTGCGCATGGCGATACAGCGATTCACAAGGTCGTACCCGTACACGGCCACCCGGTACGACTGACCACTCTTCTGCGCCATGATCTCGTTCATCCCCACGCCCGCAACTTCCGGGTCTAGGAACATAATGGTGCTGATATTTTCGTACGAAAGCAGCTTACAGTGGTCCAGATAAAGACAATCCACCGCGTGGCGTCCCTCCACCTCACCAATATTCACGAGTGCGATGTCTAGGGTGACGTCTCCCACCGCGTGAATGTGCGGCACGTTGGTCGCAGTACCCGAGCAGGTGATGTGACCCCGGTCTGTGAACTCCACACCGGCTGCGGCCAAGTTCAGACCGCCGGTGTTCGGGACTCGGCCCACTGAGATGAGCGCCTTGGCCACGGAGATAGTCTCCAAGCCACCGGTCGGATGGCGAATCGTGTACTCTACACGGTCCCCCACTCGGGTCAGGCTCTGAAGGTGGGCACCATGGTGAATGGTCACCCCTTTGGCCTCCATCTGGGTCGCGCAGACACCGGCTACGTCAGGGTCTTCAAAGGGCAGAATGCGGTCGGCTCGGTCGATGATGTAGACCTTGGTCTGGCCGAAGTTTGAGAAGATAGTCGCGAACTCACATCCGATGACCCCCGCTCCAACAATCACCAAGCTGTCCGGAAACGCGTTGATGCGCAGAATGTGGTCGCTGGTCAGGATGGCCTCGCCATCCACCGTCACATTCGGCAATGCCCGCGGCTTGCTGCCCGTGGCTACAATGATGGCATCTGCGGTGACAGTGCGCCCTTGCCCCGCTTCGGTACCCGTGACTCGAAGGGTGTGGGCATCCACAAACTCGGCGCTGCCGTGAACGTGGTCAATACGACCCGCGTGGTCGCCATAAGGCTGCCCCAGGGCCGTCAGCTGCTTGTGGAGTTGGCCCACCTTTTCGCGAATCGCGTTGCGCACACACAGGGCGACCTGATCGAACGCCACGTGGACATTCTCCGCCTCAAAGCCACGGTCGCGGCGGGTGGCGCTCAGATAATCCTTGCTCAATTCCCACAGCGTCTTGGACGCCAGCGCGCCGTCATGAACCCCGGCTCCACCCAGCTCAGCACGCTCGATCAGAGCCACTCGCTTGCCGAGGTCCCACGCGCGAACTGCCGCCGCATAGCCAGCAGGGCCCGCTCCAATCACTGCCAAATCGTAATGCGCCACAAGGCCCCCTCGACCCCCATTGTACTCATTGGCTTGTGGAGGCGGTGGGCCTGTATCCGACTCGCGTGGACACTCGACCACAGACCCAGACCCATTCATCGGTTCCGGGCAGCGACAGATTGAACAGTCCGACTGTGGGCGCAGTCGATCTCACTGGATATGCCACGGTCACTTACCGTTGGAGCCCCAAAATACGCGTCCCACAGCGACTAATACCTCTCATCGATCTCGGCGTTGTCGACGAGGTTGTACGGCCCCTCATGAGCGGAAAAGAGGCCGAGGTCTTTTTGGTGCGCAAAGGCGAAGAGCTTCGTGTAGCCAAAATCTACAAGGAAGCCTCCCGACGCAGCTTTAAGCACCGTGCCGAGTACACGGAAGGCCGCAAGGTCCGCAATACGCGACAAGCCCGTGCCATGGCCAAGAGCAGTCGCTACGGCCGCGAAGAGACGGAAGCTGCCTGGCGGACTGCAGAAGTAGATGCGATCTATAAGCTTCAGGCCGCAGATGTGAAGGTGCCCCAGCCGTTCGACTATGTCGAAGGGGTCTTGGTCATGGAGCTCGTGCGCGGAGAAGACGGTCATCCCGCCCCTCGCCTCGTAGACATTGAGCTGGGCGCAGATGAAGCGCTGGACATGTTTCACGTGCTGCTGCGGGAGGTCGTCAAGATGCTCTGTGCTGGCATTGTGCACGGCGACTTGTCGGACTTCAACGTCCTTCTAGGCCCAGATGGCCCCGTCATCATCGACTTCCCACAGGCGGTCGACCCGGCACAAAATAACAACGCCCAGAAGCTGTTGGTTCGCGACGTTCGCAACCTGACCAGCTTCTTCAGCCGCTACACCCGCAAGCTCCGCGGCACCCGCTACGGTGATGAGATGTGGGCGTTGTACGCGAGCAACAAGCTCACGCCAGAGACCAAGCTCACCGGCAAGTTCAAGGGCGCCACCCACAAGGCCGACACCGGGTCGCTTCTGGAAGAAATCGCCAGCATCGAACGGGAAGTCCGCAAGCGTCGTGAGGCACTGGGGCTATCCATGCCCGCCCCGGCCAAAGACCCCGAGCCACTGCGTCTGTCCAATGGCCGCGTCATTAAGCCGCTCAAGCCCGGTGAGCCGCTGCCAAAGCGCGGCAAGAAGCAGCCGCCAAGGCAACAAGCACAGAGCAGCGACACCTCGAAGAAGCGTCGCCGCCGTCGCAAGCAGCCGGTCGCCGAGACCACCTACGACCCTCTCGACGACTTTCTACTCATCGGTGATTGAGGACCGTTCCTCTAGAAGATGAGTGCTGTGACCACTACGTGAGTGTGGTTGGAGCCGCTTCCCATCGCCGGCTGTGTCTCCTCACCGTCGATCGAGAAGATGGCCTCGTCCCAGCCTTCTGGCGTTGCCTGGCGACGGGTCGTTGCGTGAATAGCACTGGCGAGCGGAATGCGAATTTCCCAGGCGCCTCCCCCAATCTCAGCTACGGTCGCGTCCGTCATCGGGACAAATCTATTGCGATGCACCACTTCAAGTTTGGCCACAGTCTACTCTCCTACGCACGTTGGCAGCAGGCCTTGTAGCTCGCGGAACCATGCTTGGCGCACAGGCGATGGAATGCGGTGTTGCACGCCGACAAATGCCTGAAGAGAGACGTCTTCACCCGCTGCAGTCAAGGCATCGACGGCGGCACGGGTGGCCTCAAACGGTACCACCGTGTCGGCATCTCCATGTAGCGCACGCGTCGGCGCCCAAGGGGAGGTCGCCACGCCGTCTAGCACCATACCGGACACAGGTACGGCCCCTGCAATGTCATCCGGGTGACGCCCAGCCAGGGCAAAAGACAGCATGCCCCCCTGTGAAAACCCAGTCACCACCGGCTTTCCGCAGACCGAGTCGTCGTTGCCAAGCTGTTCGAGCAAGGGTTGTAGGGCATCGGCTGCCGCAGAGACGTCCCCAGCGAGAGCACTCCAGTCCCCACTGCTCACACGACGGGTCCACCACGCGTGGCCGTCGTCTCCCCACGGCTCCGGCGCCTGAACCGCAACCACACGCACCGGACCGGACAAGCCATCTAGGGCGTGGATAAAATCTTCCGCTCTATCGCCCAGTCCATGCAGTGCGACCACCGTAGGGAGTCGGGCGCCAACACTCGTTCCTCCGCGTTCGGACACAACAACCGCGTGCGTAGACACCGGAGCTGGCGTCGGAACAGCCACTACCGGCCCCCGACATGCCAACAGGAGTACTCCCCAAACCATGTTCACTCCCGAAGAACTGGGCTATCGTGCGGCCCGTCTCGGAGACCCTATGCGCATCCTGCCCTTCCTGCTGCTCGCCGCGTGCACCTCATCCAACCCAGATGACACCATAAACGACGGAACAGACGGAACCGAGGGGTCCGAGGTCGCCTCGTGTGACGTCATCGACTGCGATGACCCGGCCTGTGCAGATGAAGGCGAGTGCGTCTTTTCAAGCGCCATGTCGCAAGACACCTCGTTCGTACTCATTGGGCGTGAGATCGAGTGCAGCACCGTCTTTGGCCCCTTCCCCTACGACGTGCCGAACTGTGCCACCCGCTTCAGCGTCAATATGACCGAGCGCACGACCGGTGACCTGTGTACGGCCTGCGACATCACCTACGAAGGCACGCTCACCTACAGCGAAGACACCTGTAGCGAGCTCATTGGCACCTCCGCACCCACTTCAAGCCAGTGGGGATTTGTCCACGTGAGCAGCACCGAACGTGAGCTGTGGACGAACGACACCGGTAGTTGGGTACTGTCCGAGACCCTCACCGGCGCAAACGGGGTGTTCACCTTCGATACCACCGAAGCGGTCAACCAAGACCCGCCGGACTGCGACAATGGCGTGCAGTACGTCGGGGACATCACCGTCTCGATTGCCTTCGAAGACCCAGAGTAGCGTCTAGCCCGCGTAGGTGCCCAGCTCGACCCAGGCGCCATCCGCTTGCACAACGAAGGGCTGGTCTTCGATGGTCAGCTTACCCTGGCCATCGTGGCGGATGACGTGCAGGGTGCCCATTCCAAAGCCCATTGGCCCCTGGCTGTAGTAGTGCGCTTGGATGCGGTACGGACCGTGGGCCTTCCCGTTGATAGCGAAGCACTCGGGTCCAAAGCCAGTGGTGACATCGGCGAACAGGGAGCCGCCTGAGCGAAGCACCTTGTCGCCGTAGTAGGCGTGGTTGCCCTGCGGGTCGTACACGTGCAGGTCGACGTCATTGGCGTCTGTCTCCCACGTGATGACAAAGCGTACCGAGCTGTCCGTCGGCAATGTGGCGCCAACGGCCGTCAGCCGTGTAGTGACGTCGTCACGAACACTGGCGTCTGCGGCAATCCACGCGGCGGCAACCAAGCCAATGTCTTCGCGAACCACAACGTCTACACCCGCGAATCGCCCACCCGGGTAGGCCCGTTGAATGGCTGCTTCAAGCGTCTCAAAGGCGTGCTCGAAGTCTCCGCCACGGACCTGTGCCCATGCGAGCTGGCGATGGCTTGACGGGTGGTCAGGCCGTTGTTCCAGGGCCTCTTCGTAGGTATCGACAGCGAGGTCGTGGGCCACATCACCCAGGGCGTCCAGACGCTCTCCTGCCATGCGGCGCATGTCCGCGCGGCTCGGGAAGAGGTCGATGATGGAGCCATAGACACGGGCGGCCTTGGCGTTGTCGTCGTTCGCTTCCAGGGCTTCCCCCAGGGCGAGCAGTCCCAGGACATCTCCGGGATTCTGGGCAACGAAAGCATGGGATGACGACAAGGCACGGGCCACATTTCCGTCCGCGACCGCCGACTGAACGGCGAGAAGAAAGCTTCCTCCGGGGCTGGCGCCAACAAGGGCGGCAGCCTGTGGGGCCGCTGGCTCTGCCATGATCTCATCCGCTGAGTCATCCATGAGCCCACCAATGACGGAGAGTTCTTCGCTATCTTCCGCCGCCATGGAAACGGGTCGACGCGACATTGCTGGCGGCGCTGGACTCGGTGCGGACCGGGTGTTGCCTCCTCTACCGGACCGACGTCCGCGCTCATCGCTATCCCGAGCCGGCATGGCCCGCTGGACTTCAGACGAGACGGACTCGGTCCTAGAGACCCGGTCCATCGCACCGGAGTCCGCACCGCTGACGTCAACGGGCATCGGCATCTCCATCGATTGCTCCTGCTCCCCGCCGAGATCTCCGAAGCCGTCTGGCGGCATCTCATCCACGCGCGTCTCTTCCATTGGCCGGGCCCACTGAACTATCGGGGCCGTCCGACCGGCACGCGTCACCGAAGTGATGCTGCCGTCTTCTACGACCAAGACATCCGCCAGTGCGTTGCGGTCAATGCCGAATCGTGCGTAGTCCGCCTCCGTCTCCAACACGAGAAGCGACGTGCTGTCCGTCAGAACCCGGTGCTCGACAGACAAGGTAGTGACCTGGTTTCGGTAGGCCTCGGCAACGTCCATGTCATCGCTAGCGTCCGCCATGTGGAGCAGCCGCTGCATACGAGCTTGCACCCATTCACGCTCCAACAGCGGGCCCTGAACCTCGGCCATTGGAATGGCTCCAACCGAGGCTCCGGCGAGGTGTACGTCGAGCTGACCCTCGACCTTGGCAAAGACGGTACGGGCGTCACCGGGCTGCACGCCTTCCAGTACTTCTGGCCACACCCACTCCGCGCCAGGTACCGAGACCACAAGGTCCACAACATCTAGTTGAAGGCGACGAGCCACTTCTGACGCGCCCGTGTCTGCGTCCAATACGGTGCCAGACTGCGGCAAGACGGTTGCCAAGGTGCGAAGAATTTCCACATCGCGGATGCCGCCGACACCGAGAATATCGAGCCGTTGAACACCGCGATTCCCGAGATTTCGCAGCTCTTTCGACAGCTCCCGTGTCTCGTCATCTCCAGCGGTGACCACGCCATCGGTCACGAGCAAGACCCGCTCATGGTCCTGAACGGACCGCATGGCGCTGGCCAAGTCGGAGGCCCCAAAGGCGCCCCGGTCCAAAATCGCTTGGGCATGGACCGCGCCAAAGTCACGCGCCCTGCCCTCAAAGACCACCTGACGAGTCTGGTCAAACGCCACGACTCGCAGTGGAAAGTTCGCTGTGCGGGCGAGTTCTGCAATGGCCGACTGGACCACCTCAACATCGCTCGTGAGTCCAAGGGCGCGACTAGCACTGGTATCGATCAGCACCGTCATGCTGCCAATGTCTACAGCTTCGGCGCGCAGGTTCGGCAGAACGCGAGCCATGGCCAAGTCGCCGTGCTGCACCCCCAGCTGAGCCCGGGGTCCGCCAGTCGCCACAACCACATCCCCTTCTGGGGCGGTGCGCTCACGGTGAAACTGGATGGACTCTTTGGCACGCCCGACCGTCTCAATGGACACATCCACATCGAACGTGTCCAGGGTGGGCAGCCCAGCAGTCGGCAGCCGGTACAAGCCGTCGGCACTTGTGATCTCTTGGCTGTACGCGATGATCAGCTCTTTGTCGGCACCAGCGGGAATGGGAAAGACGCGGGCACGGAACTGATTGCCACCATCGGACTCGAGCAGAGCCGGGTCCTGACGACGATGCAGGAAGTCTTCGTAGGCCCGTCGCGCGAGCTGCTGTTCGACCACTTCGCCTTCTTGCCACTGCCCTTCAATGTTCATGGCGAACCGAGAGATGGCGGCGCCGTCAGGAAGGGTAATCTCAAAGCGACCTTCACGGACTCGCTGCTCGGGGTTGTTGAAGACCAGGTGAAGCTCGGTGTACGCCAGCGGCCCCTGAACCACCGCCTTCGCACTCATGGAACGCAGGCGCAGACCGGTTCCGTCAGACGCCGTCAGCTTCATGGCCGGCTGAACCACCTCGGGGGCATCGAACACCCACTCGCCAAAGTCTACAGCTGCGATTCCGTCGTCATCTGGCGAGTCCGCCAGGGCGACGGTGGCTGGAAGGAGAAGAGCGACGAGGGCGACGAATGAGGTGCGAAACATGAGGGCTCCTGGGCGATTGCTCTGGGAACGACACAGCCCTCAGGTGCTTACACACCCGAGCCGTCTTTTCTAAAAACCAGTCCAGGCCACGGTTTGGGCTGCCGCTACTCCCGGCGTCGCCACTCGTGTAGGTCGTCGTATGGCGAGATCAGGTTGACGTTATCACCTGGGTCAAAACGGTCGTTTACGGCCACGATTTCGTCGTTCCACCATAGAAACGTGTACGGCTGGTCACTGTAGATGACCTGTTGCAGTTCGCGCCAGATCGGGGCTTGGACTTCTGGTAGAGACGCCGCACTGCCTCGCCTGAGGAGGTCGTCAACGACCGGATTGCTGTACCCAGTAAAGTTGTAGTCGTACCTGGCAGGCCGACACTCTGGTCCAGACCCATCACAGGTGACGTCGGAGTGCCACAGGAACTCGGGGTCCACAAATAGGCTTGGCGACCAGCCGGAAATGGCCGCATCGTAGTCGCGCAGACGGAGACGCTCAAAGAACGCTCCCGAGGGTTGAACAGCCACATCCACGTGAATGCCGATGAGGCCTAGATCGCGTGCAATCGCCGCCAACGTTGCCGCACGGCGCGGATTGCCGGTCACGGTCACAAGCTCAAATGAGAACGGAAGGCCACCGCGGTCGAGCGTTCCGTCACCGTCGGTGTCCGTCCATCCGGCTTCTGCCAACACTGTGAGCGCTCGCTGGGGGTCGTGTGGGAGTAGCTGGACATCCGGGTTGTGCAGGTCACACAAGTCGGGCGAGATGGTGCTCGTTGCCCGTGTTGCGTAGGGCGTGCCATCCACACTCGTCAGCTCGGAAGCAATAATCGCGTCAATGTCGATGGCTAAGGTCAATGCTTGCCGAACGCGAGCGTCTGCGAACAGGGGCCGTTCGGTGTTCCAAGCCACGTAGTCGATGGACTGCGAGCTGCGCCGGTACAGCGTGATCTCAGGATGGGCCTGGGCGAGCGTGTTGGCATCCTCGAACTTCACCTGCGTCATGACGTGTACGTCGCCAGTCTCCAAGGCCTCAAGTCGCGCGCCATAGTCGGGCAAGATTCTGAACTCGACACCGTCCAGTGTTGGACGCCACGTGTCGGGCCCTGTGAACTGCGGGTTCGGCGTGAGGGTGAAGCCAACGTTGGGTACGTGGTCGGACATCGCCCACGGGCCAGACGCTAACGGCGGCAAGACCCCAGCGTACTGAAGCACTGTGGGGCGGTCCATCTTCCCAAGGAGGTGAGCGGGAAGAATGCCCAAAGACGTCGCTTGGTCGAGCTGCAAGGCCCTGTTGTACGGCTCTGTAAACCGCCACCGTAGATGCGTATCGTCAATGACACGCGGCCCTTCCCCCGGGCTCATCCGCATGACCTCGCCTTCATGTGGGCTCTGTAGACTCGGATCCGCTGCAAGTTGGTAGGTCAGGGCAACATCTTCGGCCGTCACTCGGTCGCCGTCCGAGAAAGAGATGTCACTGCGTAGGGTCATGGACAGCACCGTGCCCCCCTCCGACCAGGCCCAATCGGTCACGAGCGCAGGCCGACTCTCGATTCGACAGTCGAAATCAAAGTCCAGCATTGGAAACGTGGTCGCTTCAATAATCGTCTCATCAAGGGCCGAATCCGTTGCCACAGACATGACGCTGTACAGATCATACCCGACCGCAATGACAAGCGGATCATAGGAAGACGCGGCCGGTGGGGTCTGTGGTTCTGCTGTGGGTTGGGTCCATCCACAGCTCGCAAACAAGCCTGCAAGGCCAATCAACATACGGGCCATCGCTTGCCTCCAGGGAGTGGACGACTACCACGCTGGCAGCTGCTCTCGCTCGTAAGACAGCCGGACATCGCCCCGAGCTCTACGCACTGCCTTCGGTCGCCGTGGCCTGTAGCTCGACTTTGCCAATGCACGCCAGCTTCACTGTGGGCAACAACTCTCCACTAGATACCACCGCAATTCGCGGAACCACGCGCTCTAGGAGACGACGCAGCGGACCACGGGCCAGCGGCGGCGCCAACAGAATCGGTTGTGGACCCGATGCGGTCTTGCTGAGCTCTTCGACCGTCTGAGTCAAAATTCGCAGAACGGCCGGCTGAAGAGCCAGTGTTGGCAGGGAGCCTTCGCGACTCTGAAGACCACGGAGAATGGCAGACTCGGTGTCTTGGCCCAGGCCAATGAAGTGCAGCACACCGCCGTCATCCGAGAATCGGCGGGTGATCTGACGCGCGAGACGCTGGCGAACAAACTCGGTGAGAACATCGGCATCACGGGACTTCGCCGCATTGTCGGCCAAGGCTTCGAGCACCGTCTGGGCGTCGCGAACGCTCAGCCCTTCACGGATGAGATTGCGGAAGACCTTGAGCACGGTGTGACGTGGAAGAGGGTCCGGAATGAGCTCATCAACAAGCTTCTCATCCACCTCGCGCAGCCGCTCAAGCACGTTGTTGAGCTGGTTTCCGTCGTACAGCTCGTGCGCGTGCGCATGCATCAGCTCGACAAAATGAGTGGTCAATACGGTCGGAACATCCACGACCGTGTAGCCCTTGGCTTGGGCCTTGAGCACTTCGCCGTCTGGAATCCAGAAGGCTTTCAGACCATAGACCGGGTCGACTGTTTCAATGCCGCGAATGACGCCCGTCGCTGTTCCGGGGTCCAAGGCCAGATGTTTGCGGGCGCGAACTCGGGCCCGACCCACCTCTTCACCACGTACCCGCACAACGTATTCACCACTCTCCAGTGCCAGGTCGTCGGTCAGATGTACGCTTGGAAGCACTACACCCAGGTCTTTGGCGAACTGGTTGCGAATCTTCTGGATGCGCTCACCCAGGGCACCCGCAGCACTCTCGTCGACCAAATACAGAAGGTCGAGCCCCACTTCGATGGTCAGAGGGTCAACCGTCAACAGATCAGAAGGTCCAAGCGGCACTTCCTCAGCGTGTACTTCTGCCTGTTGCTCGGCTTCGCGAGTGTCGCTGCCCCAGCGCCGGTAGGCCAGGTAGCCAACAATGACCGCAGCCGTCATAAATGGAATCCGCAAGCCAGGAATGAGGCCGAAGCACCCCAGTCCAAACGCGGACATCGCCAACACGCGCGGCTTCGCAAAGAGCTGGCCAAGGACCTGGTCGTCGAGTGAGCTGTCGTCGCCATCAGCCACTCGGGTAACGAGCACACCAGCGGCAGTAGAGATGACGAGGGCTGGAACCTGCCCAACAAGACCGTCCCCAATGGTGAGGATGGTGTAGACCTTGGCAGCTTCCATCGCCGGCATGCCGTTCTGCACAATGCCAATGAACATGCCGCCGAGCACGTTGACCACGGTGATGATGATGCCCGCAATGGCGTCGCCGCGGATGAACTTACTGGCACCGTCCATGGCGCCGTAGAACTCGGCTTCCTGTGAGACTTCACGGCGCCGCTTCTTCGCTTGCGACTCATCGATAAGGCCGGCGTTGAGCTCCGCATCAATGGCCATCTGCTTACCGGGCATCGCGTCCAAGGTGAACCGAGCGGCGACTTCTGCCACGCGACCCGAGCCCTTGGTGATGACCACAAAGTTGATGACCACAAGGATGGCAAAGACCACCAAGCCAACCGCAAAGTTGCCCCCCACAACAAACTGTCCGAAGGCCTCAATCACCCGCCCAGCAGCGTGGCTTCCGTCATGGCCATGCAGCAGAATCAACCGCGTACTCGCCACATTGAGGGACAGACGGAAGACAGTAGATGCCAGGAGCAGAGTCGGGAAACTAGTGAACTGAACCGTCTTCTGGACCGTCAACGTGGTCAGAAAGAACATCAGGGACATGCCCACGGACACTACCAATAGGGCGTCCATGACGGGCGGTGGCAGCGGTGCGAGCAGAATGACCAGCACAGCAAATACCGAGCCCGCCATTGCAAGTTCGCCGTGTCGGTCAATTTTCTGCCACCAGGACACCACGGTGCCTCCAATGGGGCCCAGTCGGTCACACCCGCTAGATCTTGAGAGGGAAAGTTTGATGGATGCAGGGCTCAAGTGGACGGCCCTACGAACCGAAACACCTGGCAGAGGACATCCATGACCCCTTCCCAAGATACCGAGCGCGAACTGTTCGCAGTCTCCGAGTCCGGCGGCTCAGACGTAAAGATGCTCGCAGAGCAGATGAGCCAGGTGCGTGGCTTGCCTGAGACCGTGCTCCGGTACACCCAACAGTTCTACAAGCGCATTGGCGACGGACTCACCGACCCTACCCGGGCTGCGGTCATCCTTGGACCGCGTGTGGTCGGCCACATTGCCATTCAGCACAGAATCGCTTCTGGCCTGGACAGCGCGCGACTCCCCAACGGCGTGGGCCAACGTCTGTGGTCCGACTGCATTCACCGTGCAGTCGCGGCACGTCTAATGGCATGCCGAACCAAAGCAGCCCATCCAGACCTCGCGTTCACCGCAGGCCTGGCCCTCGAGTGGGGTGTCGGCCCGATGCTCCTCGAGCACGGACAGCACCTGCGCTGGCTTGCCCAAGTCCGCAACAACATCGGCACCGCCCGACTCGACGCGGAACGCGAGTACTACGGCGAAACCCACATGCAGGCGTTCGACAAACAGGCCACCGAGTGGGGCCTGCCGCCATGGCTCATCGCTATCGTCCACCTTCACAAAGAGCCGGTGAGCGCCAGTACTCCCGCTGAGACCGCGGGTCTACAGCGCATCTGTGGCTGGGCAGACGACCTCGGCGAAGCCATCAATGCACCCGCCGCTGGCCCAGAGCTCGAGCGCGTCGTCAGCTCAGCCGCCAGTCTTGGCGTGCACCCAGACGACGCCTGGCGCATCATCAAACAGACCCTGTCCATGACCCCGGCAATCGCTGAGTTGCTGGATGTCGATGTCAGCGCCCAGCCGACCGTCGATGATCTACGGGCACGAACAGGCGACTACCGCTCGCTTCACGGTGGAGAATGGGCAGCATTGGTACAAGTCGAGAATGAGCGCCTTCGCGCCGAGCTGGACGAGGCCCATGCAGCGCTGGCGCGCGCAGGCCGTGAAGACCCCATCACCCGACTACCAACGCACAGAGCATTCCTTGATCTTGCCGACAAGACGGTCGAGCGGAGCGGCGACGACAGTACCCACTCCATGGTGGTTGTGGACATCGACAACTTCAACGAGATCAACGAACGCCACGGCTTCGCGATTGGCGACCGATTGCTCGCCACAGTCGCCGCGCGCCTACGGGGCGTGACGGCTCCGGGCAATGTCTACGGTCGTGTCGGCGGCAACGCCTTCGCCATCTTCATTCCAGGCGAAGCACGCATGGGCCAGGTCATTGCCGAGCGCGCCCGGGCGTGTATCGAAGGGATGCATATGGATATTGGACGCTCGCGTATTGAAGTCACCGCAACCGTTGTTGGCGTGGCCCAGAAGGACCCGACCACACCTGAAACCGTCCGAGACCTGCTCACCCGCGCATTTCGCGAGCAAAAGTCCGCCGTGGGCAAGATTCGCAACCGCGTGATGTGGTGCCGCTAGGCCGCTGACCGAGACGCGTCCTTAGGGCCAGTCCCTTAGCTAGCAAGCCCGGCCAGTCCCGCAGTCCCGGCTTTCGCGTCAATGACCACGACCTTGCCGCCCGCGCCCATGTCGCTGAGCATCTGAAGACGAAGAAGTTCGTGGGCAATCGGCTGATCTTTCAGAATCTTGCCAACCTCTGCGAGCTGCTTGGCGACCTCTAGCTGGTTCTTCGCCTTGTCCAAGTTGGCCTGATTCTCACGCTTGACGGCCTCTTCGCGCATCATCAGCTTCTTCAGATCTTCGGACAGCGAAGGGTCGCCAACCGCAATCTGGAAGTCCCCTAGCCCCCAGCCGTTCTTCTTCGACAGCGCCATCAGCTCTTCTTCAGCACTCTTGCTGATGTCGTTCTTGTACTGAGCGAGCTGGTCAATCGAGTAGCTATTGGCCGCGCCACTGACCACGGAGATGACGCTCACTCGCAGTGTGGCGAACGGGTTTTGCGTGTTGACGAGTGCGCCTTCAATGTCGACGACACGTCCCGAGAAACCGACTTTGACCTGTGTTGGTGTGCCGCCCTGGGTGATGACGTCCACATCCACTTCTTCGGTGTGTAGAGCGGTCGAGACCTGACGTACGCGCTCCCAGGGCATCACGAAGTGAAACCCTGGGCCCAGAGTACGGCCGGGCTTACCCACGCTAAAGATGAGTCCACGGAACGGCGCGTTGATGATGGTGAAAAACATAGGAGACCTCCAAGGTGCCCCCAGTGTACAGTTCGCGAGCGGTTGGCGCAGGGTAGAGACTGACACTCAGTGGACGGTGCGCTATGCTCGGCCCCGCTTTGGGGGATGAGCATGTTCAATCGTTTGCTTTGTATGTCTTTGGTGTTGTCGATTGCCTGCAAGCGGGACACGCTTCCCGTGGACACCGATACGAACACAGACGTCGACCAGGACACTGCCTTCGACGTCGGAACGGACCTGGACACAGACCCTGATACCGATCCGGACACAGACCCCGATACCGATCCAGACACCGACGCCCTGGTAGACGCCGACCTCGATGGATTCACCAACGACGTTGACTGTGACGACACCAACGCAGACATCAACCCAGACGCCGACGAGATCTGCAACGGCCTGGACGACAACTGCGACGACATCACCGACACAGATGCCATCGACTTCGTCACCGGCTGGGCAGATGCGGACGAAGACGGCTTTGGCGACCTGCTCACAGAGCTAAGCGCCTGCGAACTGCCGGATGGGTACGTCGACAACAGCGGCGACTGCGACGATGAGACCTTTGAGGTCAACCCAGACGCCGACGAAGTCTGCAACGGCATCGACGACAACTGCGATGAGGTGGCAGACACCGACGCTATCGATCAACCCACGGGCTGGTCAGATGCCGACCGCGACGGATTCGGCGACCCCGCCGGCGCGCTGACCCAGTGCAACCTTCCCCGCGACTACGTGTTCAATGCCCTGGACTGCGGCCCGGATGACCTCAACGTCAACCCCGATGCCACCGAGGTCTGCAACGACATTGACGACAACTGTAGCGGCAGCATTGATGACGTCGACGACCTGCCCACCTACTACGCCGACTTCGACCGCGATGGCTACGGAGACCCAGACGCCAGCACCATGAGCTGCATCCAACCTCGCGGATTCGTGGACCAAGCTGGAGACTGCAACCCCGACGACGGCGCCATCAATCCAGGCGCCACCGAGGTCTGCAACAGCATTGACGACAACTGCAACGACATCGTGGACACCGACACCCCGTTAAGCGAGCTGCCAACCTGGTACCGAGACGCCGACCGTGACCTGTTTGGAGACCCCAACGACTCGGCTACCGCCTGTGTGCCACCGGGCCTTGACTACGTTCAGGACGACACCGACTGCGGACCGGAAGACGCGGACGTGAATCCCCGAGCCAGCGAAGTCTGCAACGGCATTGACGACAACTGCGACCGGGTAGTCGACACCGACGCTATCGACCGCCCCACCTGGTACGTAGACCGCGACCGCGACGGCTTTGGCGACCCTGCTACCGGCGTTGAAGTATGTATTCCACCAGGTCTCGACTACGTCGAAGACGACAGCGACTGTGGCCCGAGCGACAACTCCGTCAACCCAGACGCCCCAGAGCAGTGCGACGAGATTGACCACGACTGTAGTGGCGAGCCGAACGACAACGAAGCGATTGGCGCTGCTGCTGAGTGCGCTGTCGCGGACTGCTGGGATGCCCAAGACCTGGGTCTAGCTTCCGGTCCAACCTGGGTATTCTGGGGACAGCGCTCGCCATTCGAAGTCTACTGTGAGCAAGAGATTGACGGTGGTGGCTGGGGACTTGTGTTCAAGAACCACGGCGGCGCAGTCCCAGGCGAGCGCAGCAACGCGGCCCTCTTGGAAGGCGACTACACCGGCACCATGGTCTCTCCACACAGCGAAGAGCTCATCAGCGACATCAACTCCACACTGTGGAGCCGCGTCCGTGCCGAGGGCGGACTGCAGTTCCTCAAGATGGGCACCCTGTACACACCCGAAGGCGAGATTGAAGCCGAGACCAACATCCGGGTGTACTTCAGCGCCAACACTTGGGACGACATCTTCGCCGCACCTACGGGACAAGCCTGCACGGAAGTCGACGAAGACCAGCCGTTCGTTGTCAGCGTCGACGGAACATTCCTCGGCTCGACAACCTTCATCAACAGTTACCAAGCGGGCCGCGCGACCTTCGGTCTTGCCAACAGTGGCCATGGTTCGGACGACTCATGCGGCCAAGGTGTCGACAACCTCATCAACGACCCCACTCCTAATGGAGACGTCTTGCCTCGGCTCGACGGCGGAAGCAGCATGAACGGCATCCGTCACCTCTTCAGCTACGTACACACCGCACGCAACGGTCGCGACCACAGCCGCTGCCAGTTCGCTTGTTGGGACGCTGAAAGCCAAGGTGGCTACTACGACGGCTTCACCTGGGGCGTTCGCGCTCCTCGTCGCTAGTCCGCCATGGGCCCCCTCGTCATTGGCATGGTCGGACTTCCGGCACGCGGCAAGACCTTTGTCGCGAGCCAGATGTCCCGGTACTTGGCGTGGCAAGGGGTTCGCGCGCAGATCTTCAACGTCGGCAACCGCCGGCGTGCATTGTTCGGCGCCAAAGTTCCCCACGGGTTCTTTGACCCCAGCAATCCAAACGGCATGGCGTCACGTCGAGAAGCTGCGCAAGCCACAATGGACGAGGTCCTGGCTTTCTTCGCAGACGGCGGTGAGGTGGCGTTCTATGACGCGACCAACACGACCCACTCGCGCCGTAGCTGGGTCCGCGAGGTCTGCAGCCAAAACGGGATTCAAGTCGCCTTTGTCGAGCTCTCTTGCGACGACAACGACATCATTGAGCGCAATATCCGCCAGACTAAGCTGTTCTCGCCCGACTACACCGGGGTGCAAGCAGACGAAGCAGTGGCCGATTTTCGACGACGCATTGACCACTACAGCACCGTCTACGAGCCCCTAGGCGACGGTGACCCGGCATGGGTGCGACTGGTAGACGCAGGTCGTCAGTTCATTCTCACCGACCCCGAACGGGTGATTCCGCGACGGCTCACCGACTACCTGGCGAACCTCTCGGCCGTTCCACGCACCATCTGGGTCACCCGTCATGGCCAGTCCGAGTTCAACACCTCTGGCCAGCTCGGCGGCGACTCTCCCCTGTCCCCCGCCGGTCAGCGCTACGCACACTCGTTGGGAGAGTTCTTCCGCCCTCGCCCTGTGTCCCGCGTGTGGAGCAGCACGCTTCGCCGCGCCCGCCAGACAGCCAGCGCACTCGGCACCACCCACAGTCCGAGACGCGCCCTCGACGAAATCGATGCCGGCGTCTGTGACGGGCTGACCTACGCTGAAATTGCCGCACGTCGGCCCAACGAGTTCGCCGCACGCCAAGCGGACAAGCTCGGCTACCGCTACCCAGGCGGCGAGTCCTACGCAGACGTCATCGAGCGCCTAGACCCCATGGTTCTAGACCTCGAACGCACCCGAGGACCGGTCCTGCTAGTCGCACACCAAGCCATCATTCGCTCGCTACTAGGCTACTTCTTAGACATCCCACGTGAAGAAATCCCACACGTCGACGTCCCGCTGCACACCGTGATTGCACTGCACCCACATGGGCCCGGCTACCGCGAAGAGCGCTTCCCGCTAGACCCAAGGCTGTAAGCCTACACTCTTCGCAACGCAGTGAGCCTCACCAGAGCATTCACTGGTTCGAACCGCCGCTACGCGTCCGCTGCCAGCGGCTTTGGCATGCAAAAGTAGCCCCAGGCATCGCCAACCACGCCCAAGTAGTCGGTGGTAAACAGGCCAATGGTACCCGGTGTGAGAGGACGGGAGACCACGTCATCCGAGTGGGTATCACTCAGCACAATCTCCAGTTCCTCACCGTCCAACAACAACTCTCTGCCCTGTGTCGCTGTGGTATCGGCCACATAGAGCCACACGGTACGCCGCCCCATGGACGCTACCAACGTTGCCTCGTTCGACGGCGACGCCCGCCACATAATGGGCACGTGCGCACAGACGCTGCGCATCGTCTTGACTTGATGTTCTCGAAATCCACGGCCATTCGGTGGATTGACGGTTCCCGGATGCGGAACCGCTCGCATGGCACTGACCGGGGGCGTCAGTGACACCTCGTCCTGAGCATAGGCAAACGAGGAAAGGGCAGACAACAATGCAATCGATATCAAACAGGCTCCAATAGCGGGATTACCGCAGTTTCACCTCTTTGTACGAACGACCGCCCCAAAGCATTGCATAGATTGCTAGTAAACTACCGCCGATGCTCCAGCTCCGCAGAGCTACCGGCGACGCCGACGATGTGGCGGGACAAGAGCCAATGCCACGGCCTCTTCTTGGTCTCGCTTACACCCGAGCAGACTCGCCAACCCATCCGGCAGGCCTGCGTTCTTGCGTTGGTGCTTGCGAATCAACGCAGACACCTTCTCAGCCACATCGACCCGAACGGCACGCGGCCCGGCTACCCAGAACCCAAGACGCAGCCACTCAGTGGGCTTGCGTTCCCCTACCGGCAGCGACATCGCCTGAGCATGCGGGGGGTCGGGCAGCGGCCGCACACCTCTGGCCACCGCGTCGAGCCAGTTGCGCTGTTCGACGTAGAGAGGCTTGAGGCGGGAGGCGACGTAGACGGCCAGGCGTCCAATGCGAACGTCCCGACGAGACAGCGCCTTCTTGTCCTCGGGTGTCAGCTCACGCACCCACTCCTCTACATTGTTCCGCTTCACCGTCAGCAGATGTCGTTCGAGTTGGTACAGCAGCGCGCGAGCCGCAGTCGACAGCTCCTTGCTCGGAGTCACCGGCTCCAGCAGTCCAGCGACCGCTTCTTGGCCAACGCGAGCCAGACGTGCAGAGAGCTGCCCACGCAGAGCCACCGGCAAGTCCACCGTGCGGGCCAGCCTCAGTCGCGGCGAGCGCCAGTCATCTCCGGCCTCAAATCGCCCGACCACGCGGTCGTCCCACAACAGAGCGTGTTCGGCTGACAACCCAAACTCGCTGTCCGCCGCAGTCGAACAGGCGGTGGCCAAGGCTGCGATTCGTGAGATGACCTCTGCGCGAACCTCGCCAGTGAGCTTCACTCCGGTCATTGGTGTGTACGACAGGCCGCGCACAACCCCAACAATCTCCTCGTCCACCACGACCGCGTCGTTATCTAGGCGAACGAAACCGGACAGGTCCGCCAAGCGCAGCCGTAGACGACGCTCCACAAACCGCCGCGTGAGCGCGTCGTGTACCGCATCCGAGAGGCGCTCTTCAATCTCACGCGTCTTTGCCTGCCATGCTGGGCCGTCGGCAAACCAGCCACGACGCTGCGACAAGTAGCTCCAGGTGCGCACCCAAGCGATTCGCGTCATCAGCGCATCGAGGTCGCCATTGACGTTGTTCAGCCGGTCAATGCGGGCCTCAACCCACCGGTCTGCAAGCCTGCCGTGGTCGACCAACTGCACGTAGATGCGCCCCATCAGCTCCGCATGACTATCGGTCAGGGTCTTGCGGAAATCCGGTACCTGCGCCACCTGCCAGAGAAGCTCAATGCGCTGTGGTGACGTTGCGCGCAGTGCAATGGCGTCTTGGCTGGCGAGCTGTTGGAGCAGCTGGTGGTCATCTGCATCCCGCATGCGGCGCAAGTACGGGCGACGCGTCGGAAGCTGGAGCGACGCTAAGAGTCCATCGAGCGAGTCTAGGTCCAAGTCAGACGCACG
Organism: uncultured Pseudomonadota bacterium; assembly: GCA_913061235.1. GTDB lineage: Bacteria > Myxococcota_A > UBA796 > UBA796 > CAJXTB01. The sequence continues at coordinate 221,655 of CAJXTB010000003.1, forward strand.
CCACCACACCTCATCCACGGGACGGAAGCTGTGGTTCTCAATCGCCTCAATCACCGATCCGGACAGCGGCTCGGTCTCGGTGAGTGTGGAGAAGGTGCCATCTCGGGTAAATCGCCCAGCGCGACCCGCAATCTGAGCGAGCTCCGCCGGGCTCAACTCTCGCTGAGAGCGGCCATCCCACTTGCGGGTGGCGCTGAAGGCCACATGGTCCACGTCTAAGTTCAGGCCCATACCAATGGCATCTGTGGCCACGATGTACGGCACCTCACCCGACTGGTACATGGCGACTTGCGCGTTGCGAGCGCGTGGAGACAGGGCGCCCAACACCACCGCGGCCCCGCCATGCCGGGCCTTGAGGCGCTCAGCCAGCTCGTAGACACGCGCGACACTGAAGCCAATCACCGCCGACCGCTTGGGCAGGCTGGTCAACTTTCGGGGCTCCACGTGGTTGAGTGCCGACAACCGTGTCTGAGAGCTGATCTGAATCGACGGAACCATCTCCTCCAGCAGCGGCGCCATGGTGTCCGAGCCGAGGAACATGGTGTGCCGCAGACCCCGAGCGTTGAGGATGCGGTCGGTAAACACATGCCCGCGCGTTCGATGCGCGGCCAGCTGCACCTCATCGACAACCACAATGTCCGTGGCACGGTCCAGCGGCATGGCTTCGACGGTACAGGCAAAGTAGCGAGCTCCCGGCGGAACGCGCTTTTCCTCACCAGTCACCAGAGCCACGACGTCATCGCCCTTCTCAGCCCGCAGTCGGTCGTAGACCTCGCGAGCGAGAAGCCGCAGCGGCAGACCAATCATGCCTGAGCGCGAGCCGCTGATGGCTTGCAGCGCTCTGTGGGTCTTACCGGTGTTGGTTGGACCCAGGACCGCGGTGACCGCAGAGCCCTCGAGGTCCAACGCGCGCAGAATCGGCCGCACACGTACCTCCTGGGCGCATCAGGCCGGGTTGGTGGGTGGGTTCGGGGTGTCGCTCGCTTCCGGCGGTGTCCGCAGACGGCCCACAAGCGGCACAAGCAGGGCGGTGAGTGCAAAGCGAATGGGCTTGGTGGCTTGCAGTCCCACACAAGCGACTGCGCCCTGCCCTGACTGTGCGGCGCGCTCTGGCGATGTACAGCCTTGGTCAACGGCAAAGTCCGTGACCGGGGTCACATCTACGCCAGCCCCAATCGCGAAATAGAAGCAAAAGAAGGTCAATACCGACAAGGTCAGCCAGACCACGAGCACAACAGGCCCGTATTGGTCGAGCAGTGCGGACATGCGTTCTTTGAGGGGCAGCTTCGGGGCCGGAGCCGTCGGTGTTTCAGACATGCCGGCCCTGTATCGCGGCGTTTGCCGGATGCCTGGCATGAGACACATGTCGACGGGGTTACCTGGGCCCACTGCCCCCAAAGGTCCGCCCATGCTCGTCCTACTCTCGCTCGCCCATGCCGCTACCTTGGCCATTCTGCCGCTCGACCCCGGCGGCGAGACCGAAGCGCATCCGGGCCTTGGACGCGCCCTGTCCAGCATGATGACCACGGACATGGCGGGCTTGGACGGGCTGACCCTTGTGGAGCGGGACCGCCTCGATGCTGTCCTGGCAGAAGTGGAGCTGGGAGAGTCGGGCTACCTAGACCCAGCAACCGCCCAGGTGGCAGGGCGAGGTCTGGGAGCTGAACACGTACTTGTGGGTACGTGGACCGTCATCGACGCATCGCTTCGCATCGATGCACGCATTCTCACGGTGCAGAGTGGCGAAGTAGTGGGCGCTGCGAGCGCATCGGGAGCCACGGCAGACTTTGTTGCACTCGAGAAGGACGTCGTAGCTGACCTACTCGGCGACCTGTCCATTGAGCTTGGCGCCGCTGCCACACGGCGCATCATGGTGCAGACCCCCACCGAAGTCTTCGACGCCTTAGCTGCCTATGGCGCAGGTCTTCAGGCCCAAGCCAACGGCGATGTTGAACAAGCCCGCACCCAGTTCTCACGTGCTGTGTCCTCCGACCCCGCCTTCGCTGAGGCGCGCGACTCGCTCAGCCAGCTCTCGGCCGCCCTGCAGACCGCCGCCCAGACACGCGTCGCATCGCAACAGACCGCCGAGCAAGACCTGTACGACCGGGTCATGGCAGCGACGGAGAGTGCATCAACCTCCAATCCGAGCGACGAAGACATGGCCCAGCTTGCTTTACGCTGGTTCGTCCAACACAAGCGCGGTGAACACTGCGCAAGGTACGAGAGCATGCGAGCCGTTGCAGAGTCTGTGAACTGGGATGTGACCAACCTCCCCTCTACGTTCAATAGTGCTGCACTACTCGCCTTTGAGCTGGGCCTAGACACTCCACGCCGGCCAGGACAAGACTTTTCCGAGAGCCCGGAACTCAGCAACGCCACCACTGTGGCCTCGGACGCCCAACGGTTCTTCCTTGGCTACGACGCGACAGACCCGGGGTACGCACTCAGCCAGTCGATGACGTCGTCCATGATGCGCTGCCTGCCACAAGAGACCTGGATGAGCACGCTGAAGGAGTGGGAGTCCAATGTCGCTGGGACCGGTGTGGCCGAGGAACGAACCGACCGACAATACTCTGGCATCACCGCACCTATGCGCATGACCATGATGCGAGCCTACCTCCTCGCGCGGCAAGGTCAGATGACGGAGTCCATGGCGGCAGAGCTGCTCGTCATGGCACAGACGCCTGGGTTTTCGGACGATGACCGACAGTGGGTCACCTACCATACCGAGCGGGTCGTCAAAGACGGAGAACGCGGCGTAGAGCTGGTCATCTTCGGACAAGGCATGGACCCACAGGTCTCCATTGGTATCGGACGGGCCATCGTCGCCGAAGACCGCGAACGAGTCAGCGCTGACGGAGACTGCGCCTCCCCCATGCGCGTTGCCACACGAATCCTCGGCGACCTCTTCGAAGACCTTGATTCACCACAGTCGCCACTCGAGCAGGCCAAGACCGAGGCGAACATCCACCGCATGGTCACCGTCCCGCTAGACATCGGCTGTGTCCAGGGTGTTCCGGCCCGCTTTCCCACCACAGCGTCCCTCGTGGCCCATGTGGATTCGGTACGACCGCAGCTCATCCCACAGGTGGGCGACGTCAACTGCCGTGAGAAGCTAGCCGACCTCGACCAGCAGATCTCTGGCCTGGTCGAGGGATACGAGGACCTCTCGCGTCCAGGACTGGTCTACGCCTACACCCACGGCCTGTACATGGAAGGCTGCTTCGGCTTCGTCGCGCACTGAACGCGTCTTACAAGCCGGGCAGCGTTGCTGAACCCGCCAGGTAGATGATTCGCTCTTCCGGCATCACCTGGTGCGAGTTGGACGGGTTGATGACTTCCTTTCCGTGATGCAGCACGCCAATGACCAGGATTCCGTAGCGAGCGTGTAGGTCAGCGGCGATCTCGCCAAAGGCCCGTGGCTCCACGAACTCATCGGGCAGGTTGCTCACATACAGGTTCTGGTCGTTGGTCAGCGCCACCTGACTCATGACGTGCCCAGTTCCGGGCTGGAATACGGCGTGAGCGAGCAAGCTGAAGCCGAGGCGCGTGCTCTCAATCACTTCGTCAGCACCCGCAGCCCGTGCATGCTCCACGTTCTCGTGGTCAAGAATCTCAGCCACGATGTACAGCGGCCGCTTGCGCTTGACATCCACACCCCGACGCAGCGAGCGGCGCAAGGTGAACACGGTCAGAACGGTACTCGCGTCCGCATGCTGCGGAGTGTCTGAGCGGCTACCCACAATAACGACGGTGCGAGCGTGGCTAATGCGGGCCTTCTCCACCTCCGACTCCTTGGTCGGGTCGCCAGAGATCCAGGTCACACTGGCTGTAAGAGATGGGGGGCGCTCTCCAGGAGCAAATACGACGATGCGCGTATCGTCGCCTTCAACCTCGCTGTTGAGTGCATGAATGAGCTGATTAGCGGACTCGTCGTAGCCGCAGACCACCACGTGGTCGATGTACCCGGACATACGAAACTGCTCCTCGCGAATGGACAACACAGCGCCCAACAGGGTTTGGCCCACCACACCGGCAAACAGCGCCAGGGTGAACATGCCGCCGACCATCAACGTGCCACCGATAATGCGGCCAAGCAGGTCATTTGGGGCGTAGTCGCCGTAGCCAACCGTAGTCAGCGTCACAAGTGACCACCACAGGCCGTCGGAGAGTGTCCTGACGGTGGCATCGGGGTCGTCTTTGTCCACCAGCCAGATGGACAAGCCGCCTAGAAACACAATGGTTGCCAGCCAGCCGAACGACATGGAGTACAGCAGCCGGTTGTCCTCAAAGGACTTCGCCAGACTGCTGAACGGGTTGCTGTACTTGAAGAACCGCGTCGTGCGCACAAGGCGAAGCAGACGCAGAGCACGTAGCCCGCGCAGCAGTGGAACAATCGCGAGCACGGTGAACAGATCAATGAGGTTCATTGGGCGCATCGCAAAGCGAATGCGACCCATGATGTGCTCTCGAATGCGCCAGCTGGCGTTCCGCTTGTAAAACGCAAGCGCCGGAGGCCGGAACGTGAGAATCCGCAGGACAATCTCAATCGCAAAGACGACCAAAATGGCACGGTCTAAGCGTAGCTCTCGCTCACCCGCTCCAACGGAGACCTCGGCAACAAACAAGCCAATCGAGACCACAATCAAGACGGTAATGACCGCCTCTACAACACGGTAGCTGCGGCTATCAGCGTCATGAAAGGTGCGATGGAGGGCGTCAAACAAGCAAAGACCCTGGGCTGTGGTGGAAGCACGCTGAATGCAGGCGACGGGCCCACCGAACGGGGCAAAATACGTTCATCCGCATTACCCGGTCTTAGTGTACGACACCGACGACAACCGCGCAGACCGCACGAATATCTTGGCCCTCGCATCCGTCGCCTCGGGGACCGTCGCTATGGGGCTCCAGCCGCTCGGGTGCTGCCTGCCCGTCGCCGCTCCGCTGGTGGTCTTCGCCATAGGCTGTGTGGGCCTGGCGCTTGGAGTCGCTGGATATCGGCAGTCTGAGCTATCGAATCTGAATGGATTCACACCGGCAGTCGTCGGTATTACCCTTGGCGCTATGAATGCGTTCATGGCGCTCTTTTGGTGTGCTGGGTCGTCGTTGGTGGGCATGTTTGCCTTGATAGGAGCTGTGTCGTGACCGACAAAGACAGCACAACAGCCACCCGATTGGGAATCCTGGTACACAACCAGTTGTCCATGCTACCCAATCCCTCTGAATTTCCTGGAGTCCTCGCGTGATCGCTACCCTGCTTGCACTCGCTCTGACCGCGTCTGCCCAAGACCCGGACACCGCGAATCGGCGTGAAGCCGTCCAAAACAGCAGCGTCCCAGACTGGAGCGTTCAGACGTACACCGCGCCCAACACGGGCCTCGAAATCCTGTGCGCCAAGCAGGTAGGCGGTGGAAACGATTGCTTGACCATCCACCTGGCCGCCGCTGCATCTGCTGGTGCCATGTTCCGGTACAAGGAATCCCCTGGCTGGTTCGGTGAAGTGCGTGCCGCGGGCGAGTTCCGCTATGGCTTGTTGTCCAACGGCTACGGTCTCGAGGCCCGAGTCGGTAGTTTCTGGGGCATCGACCGTGACCGCTACCGGTTGACCATGGGGCCAGATGTCATCGGCAACATCTACCAGGGCCAGGACTATCTGCTGCGTCCAGGTGTGGGCCTTGGATGGGTGATGACGGGAGTTGTGAAGCCCTGGGAAAACTTCTGGGTCATTGGCACCGTCCAGCCTGCAGTCTTCTTCGCGCGCACCCGAAAAGTAGATGCGCTCGCCGTGATTGATGAGCTCGTCTACAAGATCGGAGCCCAGTACCAAGGCGGCCCCGTCATTGGTGCCGGGTACACGTGGCGCTACAACGCCGGCGGTATCCAGCAGGGCTTCTACGTAGGCGGCAGCTTCTAAGAGCGCACACGCGACACTCCCATACGCTATGGTGCTGGGATGAGTCACACCCTCCAGTCCGTTCTCGATGCCGTCTCTCACACCGCTAGCCAGGGCACCCTGCCGGTTGTGGTGTTCGACCTAGACAGCACGTTGTTCTCCACACGACCGCGAAACCTGCGCATCTTGCGCGAGTTCGCAGCTACCGTGCCGGAGCACAAAGTCCTCCAGACTATCGTCCCGACCCTCGTCCCTGACGACTTCGCCTGGGACGTGACCCTGCCCTTGACCCAGCGCGGCCTAAACGACGCTGCCCTGTTCAAGGACCTGGCAGCCTACTGGTTCGAGCGCTTCTTCACCGACGAATACGTGCTCGCGGACACCCCCACCCTAGGCTCGGTGGCGTACGCACAAGCTGTGCACGACCGCGGCGGCTTCGTCTACTACCTGACCGGCCGAGATGTTCACGGCATGGCCCAGGGCACAGTCGCAGCACTCACCAACCACCGCTTCCCGTTCTGGTGCGGCCGCACCTCACTCCACCTCAAGCCGTCCTTCGACACCGACGACACCGAATACAAGCGCGAGGCCCTTGCGGACATTCGCAGCCATCGGGGCAATGTTGTCGCCACCTTCGAGAATGAGCCAAAGAACGCCAACATGTTCCGTGCCGCATTCCCGCAAGGCGCGCACTTTCTGCTACAGACCGAGCACAGCCCAGACCCCGAGACGCCGCACGCGGACATCGTCGAGATCCCGGACTTTCGCCTCGGCTAGCCGCAATGAGCCGGGTGCAGAGCCCCGATAGACGTCAAGCTCATGTTGATAGAGGGCCGATGCGTGAACCTGCGGTCGCGTACACAGTCAGTGCAAGGACACCCCTTTCAGGAGCGAGTCATGCAGCTGATTCTTCTCACGATGGCGCTCACCTCCACAACGGCAATGGCCGGGGAGCCCACGGACTTCGCAGTGACGCAACGAACGCCGCTGCTCGACGGCAGACTCACCGTCGAGGTGCCAGCCCCCATGGTCAGTGCACCGCGCACACCCAGCCTAATGGGGGCCACACACTCAGACGTCTCCGAGACACGTCTAGTCTTGGACGACGGCGACGTTCGTGTGGTTCTCATGGCGACCGAATTGTTCTCACTGGGCCTCGACAGATTCGAGCAGACAGTCAGCGAATGGTCCGTAGGGCGCCCCGAAGGTTCAGCGACCGTGTTGGACGACTCCCACCAGCCACTGACCGCCGCCCTGTGGACACCGGCCGCATTGGATTGGGACCGAGAGGCGGTGTGCGTGCGGCGCCTCCTCATCCAGGACCAAGACGGCCTACTGATGCAGGTAGATGTCTACGTGAGCCCTCCGGCGGAAGCGAACGAGACCCTCTGGACGGAGTTTGTCGCGGGGCTGGTGGACAGCATCGAGCTCGGTGAACGCACCTTCGACATGGCCGATTCCGTCGTTCGCTTCGACTACGACAGCCCGCGCTGGAACCTGCCCGCAGGGTACGGCGTGTCGGTCTCAACCGGCGCGGACTTCCAAGTGGTCAGAGCCCGCAAGCTACTCCCTTTTGGGGAGGTGCTGTCAGTCGGCGTGTACGTCGGTGGCCACCCATCGTCGTTTATGGTCGACGGCGACTCCACGAACGTCACAACGCTCGCCGAACGCACCATATTGGGCCAAGATACCCAGTGGGCCGTGTGGCAGACGACCCGACGGTTCAATGCCGAGACCCTCGTGCACGACCCGGCCACTGGGATGTACACCCACATGTTCGTAGACGCACCCAGCGACGCCCGTCGAACCGAAGGCATGCGCATTTTCCGCGGCTTGGCCGTCCAAGGCCGCCCCTAACCGCCGTCATCTCGACGCTCGACTAGCTCTCGATAGCGCCGAGAATACTGGACTCGCCAAGCACCGTTCCACGCCCGTCCTTGCTGATGACGAGCACACACGGAACACCGCTGGAATCCAGGGTATCCGGTGCAAAACGTACGTCGCTCACGACCTCATAGGGCACTGGCAGGATGGCCGGGTCACCGCCGACACGGCAGCGGAACACAGTGGGGCCGTCTGGCGTGTGATTGGCCCAAGCCACCCACACTTCCTGCCCGACCGTCACAATGTCCAGCGCGGTCACCAATGTGATGGGCGCAAGCTTGGTCTCGAAAGGGACGCCGCGCTTGACGAGCATAGACGCCATCAATGCACCAGGAACCCGCTTCGTCGGAGCCACGGCCCAAACGGCGCACACCGCGTCATCTACGGGGGCAGCCACACCCTTCATACCTGGGAACCCGTCTGGGCTTCCCAGCGGACGCGACGAACCGTTCCGGTCGACCGTCATCCAGACATCTCCCTTGCACGCGAGAACCGGAAGGTGACGTCCCAAGAAGCCGCGTGCGGTGGCGACTCGCTCGGAGTGCACCGGTGTCAGCGCTTCGTCGTCCAATCGCTGAACAACTAGGGTCGGTCCGCGACGAGCCATGCCTGTGATCAGCACCGACTTCCCGTCACTACGGACGATTGGAACCAGTGCAGGCGTGTAGCCGAGGGGGAAGTTGCGGCTGTTGCGCGTGACCCCGTCCGGGCCAATCTCAATCGCCAGACACACACATCCGCCAGGGCGGTCTTGCAGAACAATGAGCTCGAATCCGTCGCCCTTTGGAACGACGGCCTTGGCCACAATGCTGTCAGCGCCCATGGGCAAGATGCCCTTCTTGACCTCACCTGTGCACAAGACCCAGCGCAGAGACCGCTCTGCTTCCGAGTCAGCGTTCTCCCAGAACAACAACACCTTCTCGCCGTTCGCAGCGGTGCTGACATCGTCCAAGATCAAGGGGGCATCTGCGTCTGCAGTTGAGCCCACCGCAGCGACTTGAGCCAGTTGTTCCTCGCTAAGACCCAACGCTGCGGGGTCCACGCCGCTCAGGTCCACGTCCAGCAGCTGCAGGTCGGTAAAGTCGACGTCTTCCAGCACCGCATTGGCCAACACCGCACCAGTCAGGATGGCACCGGTCAGGATGGCTCCTTCCAAGTTGGCACCCGTCAAATCGGCACCCGACAAGTCCGCGCCCGTCAGGTCCGCGCCTGCCAAGTTCGCCTCGTCCAGTCGGGCCGCGACCAAGGAGGTACGCACCAAGATGGCGCCTTGGAATCGTGCGCGTGAGCCGAGCAAACCATCCAGCCTGGCATCGGTAAAGTCTGCACCCGTAGCGTTGCTATCGGTGAAGTCGGCTTGTCCAAGGTCCGCTTTGGTGAAGTTCGCCTTGTGCATCGACGCTTCGGACAGGTCTGCCATAGGCCACACACACTCAGTGGCATCGACCTCGGACAGCTTGGCTTTTGCGAAGCGTACACCCGCTCCCTTGGTGCCCTTCAGGTAGGCCTCTGAGAAGTTGGCTTGGCTGAACTCGGCGTCTTCTAGGGTGGCAGACTCAAGCCATGCTTCCGCGAACTTAGAGCGTTGGCCCAGGACATCCGTCAGGTCCATCTCGCTGCCGTCAATCCCGGTGAATCGTGCGCGAAACAGGGAGGCTCCGACCATCTTGGTGCCGGAGAGGTCCGCCTTCTCGATGTTGGCACCATTCAGGTCAACGCGAGACAGGTCCAAGCCCGGCAAATCGGCAGCAAAGAACTCTAGGCGGGTACGCTCGCCGCGAGTGGTGTTGAAGGTGTCGACGTCGCCAGCTTGCAGCAGTTCAAGGAGTCCCATGACGGTTTCCGGGGCAGAGTGAAGGGCCCGCGCTGTACCGCAACAGGCGCTCTGCGTCGACCGGTCATCAGCCCGCGAAGGCCTTCTCCCACACGTACTCACCGTGTACGCGCTTCGTACCCGCGCTTAGTCCCTTGGCGGCCATCAGGGCTTGAAGGTCGCGAAGCATCTCAAGACTGCCGCAGATCATCACCCGGTCGGTCGCCGGATTTAGCGGCGGAACACCCAGATCGGTGAACAGCTTTCCGCTCTCAATGAGCGTGGTGATGCGGCCGGTATACGGCGCATCTTCCCGTGTGGCGCAGCTATACAAGCGAAGCTTTTCAGACGCTTCTTCGCCCACTAGTGGACACTCGTGGGCGGCCTTCACCCGGTCAATGCCGTACTGGAGGTCTTGGACCTGACGGCAGGTGTGAGTGAGGATGACGTCGTCGAAGGCGTCATACGTATCTTCATCACGAATCAGCGACATGAATGGTGCAATGCCGGTTCCCGTACTGAGCATGTACAGACGACGCCCCTGCGCAGCTTCTTCCGGCGAAGGCTCGCGAATGTGCTCCAGCGTCAGTGTGCCAACCGCTTTCTCGGCCATCAACACCGTGTCGCCGACCTGGATGTGCTGAAGACGCGAGGTCAGGGCACCGTCTTGCATGATGATGCTGTAGAACTCAAGCTCATCGTCCCAGATGGGACTGCAGATGGAGTAGGCGCGCATGATGGGCTGACCGTCGTCTCCGGGCAAGCCAATCATCACGAACTGACCTGCTTTGAACTGGAATTCCTCCGGCCGCTCAATGCGAAAGCGAAAGTACGTCGGCGTGTAGTGCGTGACATGGGTGACGGTGAGCGTGTACGCGGGCTTGGCCATTAGGACTCCGGAAGGCGCCGCGCTTAACAAGGCCGACCCCTCTCCGCCTACTCGGTCACGCTGTCCATAAACGGGATGAGCACGTCGTAAAGCCGGTCCGGACATTGGAAGACGGGTCGATGTCCACACGCAGGCTCTAGATGTTCGACAACCTGAGCCTGTGGTAGCGCGTCCACGATGAATGACCGATGCACACGCGATGCATCTCCGTCTCCGTACCAGACGAGGACAGGTACTGTGAGCGCCTGCATGGCGGGTCGCAAGTCAAACCCTTCCAGGTCTTCTGTCACCAGTGCCAACACATCACTGTGGCAAGTGCCGGCCATATGGTGTGGTCTAAACTTGGTGATGTTGGCGTACTCATGCCCGACTTCCCGGACCCAAGGCTGACAGCTAGGCGCCATCCGCCGACGCATGCGCGCAATTTGGGTAGTGGTGTGGGTGTAGACGAGCGCCGGGTCCTGTCGACCCCATTGCTGGTGGCGGATGGCTTGCGAACCAACAACCAGCACGCCCAGAACATTGTCCGGGTAGCGGGCCGCATAGTCGAAGGCCACCGGTCCGCCCCAGTCGTATCCGAGCACCGCAACTTGCTGCGCTCCCGACCACTGTCGCACGGCGTCCAGATCGACAGCTTGGGCGTGTAAGGAGTAGTCGTCGTCCGTCGGACCGGCCGACAAGCCCACGCCCCGCTGGTCGTACAGCACAACGGTCCAGCCGCTGTCTGCCAAGACCTCCTGCACTTGGAAGTGGTCATGGGACTTTCCAGGCCCATCGTTGACCACAATCACCACGGGCGCGTCTGGGCCTGCAATCGCGCGTCGGGCAAAGATCTCTGGACCGTCCTCGCGCTCAATGAAAGCGGTCTCAATGCGGGCCGTCGACCAATCCGACGTGTGCTGTGCGAGCGCGGACTGGCGGACAGCCTGCAGTGCCTGCGCTTCCTGCTGTGGTCGAAGCGCGCGCTGCTCCACACGCCAGTCTGCCGCCAGCGCGCGAGAACGCTCTTCGCACGACCGCTTCTCCTCAAACGTAGCGGTCACTCGGGCGTTTCGGCCGCGCTCTGCCTCGTAGGCCCGCGTCTCACCATCCTCAAACACCTCGACAGTAAACGGCTGTGCATCCTGAGTGCGCAACGCACGTCCCCAAGACGCTCGTACCGACTCATCCGTTGGGTCCCCTGGCCCTACGATCAAGGTGCCGACGGTAACGTCGCTGTTTCGAGGCGCCGCCGTCACACAGGAACCATACGGCCGCGACCGCACCTCATACGGAGCACTCTTAACGGCGCCACATCCGGAGAGCAGCAGTAGGACAACGGTCAGCATACGGCGTGCCTATCAGACTCCAAGGCCGCTAGCCTCTGCCGAATTGTGTAGCTTTTCCTACATAATCGGCATTAACAACGCCTCACTTCCCAGCACACAGCCCTCGCCGCGAACGCATGTGGACACGTCTACATCATTGGGTCGAACAACGCGCGCTGGTGGCTACGTCATCTGCACCCGATCCCCCTGTCACCGAGACATTGAAGCCCGATTCAGTTCGCACCGAGTGCCCGATAGTGGCCCGCCACTGTCGGATAGGTGCCCGGTGCTTGCAGGCTTCACAGTGACGTGATGTCTCCTCACATGCTCGTACACCGCCTGTGTGGTAGGACAGCCCCCCCTACGGAATTGGAGTCGCCATGGCCGACAAGGTTGAGGTCCCCGAGGTCGAGATCACCAAGGAGCAACTGCTCGGGTGGTATCGCCAAATGGTCCGCATTCGCCGTGTAGAAGAGCTCGCCGCCAAGGCGTACACGCTGCGCAAAATCAAGGGCTTCTGCCACTTGTACATTGGTCAAGAAGCCATCGCAGTCGGTTCACATGCCGCTGTAGATGCCAAAGATGACCTGATCAGCGCCTACCGTATTCACGGTCAGGTTCTGGCACGCGGTGGCACGGCTCGCGAAGTCATGGCTGAGCTGTTCGGCAAGCAAGCTGGCATCACCAAGGGCATCGGCGGGTCCATGCATATGGCCAGCAAGAAGCTGCACTTCTGGGGTGGCTACGGCATTGTTGGCGGGCATGTGCCTCTCGGTCTGGGCTCTGCGTTCGCGCACCGCTACAACGAGTCTGGCCAGATCTCGCTGACCTTCTTCGGTGACGGCGCCGCCCAACAGGGCGCTGTCTACGAGTCGCTGCACATGGCCCAGCTATGGAAGCTGCCAGCCGTGTTCTTCTGCGAGAACAACTACTACGCCATGGGCACGAGCCTGGACCGCCAGTCGTACCTGACGGACATGAGCCGTCGCGGTGATGGCGTCGGCATGACGCGCTGGCAGTTCAACGCATTCGACGTTGTGGACGTGTACAAGAACGTCAAGGCTGCCGCCGACTACGCCCGTTCGGGCAAGGGTCCGGTCATTCTCGAAGGCGTCACCTACCGCTACCGCGGCCACTCTATGAGTGACCCCGCCAAGTACCGAGCCGAAGGTGAGCTCGAAGAGAAGAAGCAGAAGTCTGACGGCATCGAGCTAGCCGCCGACCGCCTGCGTGACGACTTCGGCGTCAGTGATGCCGACTTGGCCAAGATCAAAGTGGAGATCGACGAAGAGGCACAGGATGCCTACGACTTCGCCGACAACGCCCCCGAACCCGACGAAGACGCCCTGTACGACTACGTCTACGCCCCAGCGGAGGTGGAGTAAATGGCCACACTTCAACTACGAGAAGCGCTCCGACGCGCCATGAACGAAGAGATGCGCCGCGACGAGCGTGTGTTCCTGATGGGCGAAGAAGTCGCCTACTACGACGGTGCCTACAAGGTCTCCCAGGGCATGCTCAAAGAGTTCGGTGACAAGCGCATCATTGACACCCCCATCGCCGAGAACGGATTCGTGGGCTTGGGTGTCGGCGCGGCAATGGCTGGTCTGCGTCCCATCATCGAAGTGATGACCTGGAACTTCAGCCTCGTCGCCTACGACCAGATCATCAATGGCGCGGCGAAAGTCTTCCAGATGACCGGTGGTGAGTACTCGGTCCCCATGGTCATTCGTGGACCCAATGGTGCCGCCGAGAACTTGGGGTCACAGCACAGCCAAGCGCTCGAGTCCATCTTCGCTCACTTCCCCGGTCTGCACGTGGTCAGCACGTGCGACCCTGCTGATTCCTACGGCCTGCTCAAGACGGCGATTCGGGACCCGAACCCGGTCATCTTCATGGAGAGCGAGCTGATGTACGGCTACAAGGGCGAAGTGCCTGATGAAGAGTACCTAATCCCCTTCGGAAAGGCGAAAATCGTCCGTGAAGGCACTGACGTCACGCTGGTCAGCTGGAACAAGCAGATTCTCAACTGCGAGCGCGCAGCCGATGAGCTGAAGAAAGAAGGCATCAGCGCCCAGGTGCTGGACCTCCGCACCATCCGTCCCCTGGACGAACAAGCGCTCTTTGACGCCATTGGCAAGACCCACCGCATGGTCGTTGTGCAAGAGGGCTTCCCCTTTGCCGGCGTTGGCGCAGAAATCGTGGCCCGCGTCACCGAAGGCGCCTTCGATGCGCTGGACGCTCCCATCTTGCGCATCACCAACCGCGACATCAACCAACCGTACGCCACCAACCTCGAACAGCTCGTCATGCCATCGGTGCGCCGCATCGTTGAAGCCGCACGCGCCGTCGTGAATCGCTAGGAGTCCAACATGGCTAGTTTCTACGAAATGCCAGCGATTTCGCCCACGATGGAGCTTGGCATCCTGATTGAGTGGAAGGTCAAAGAAGGCGACAGCGTCTCTCCACAGACCGTCGTTGCCGAGATTGGTACCGACAAAGCCAACATGGAAGCAGAAGTCTTCGATGATGGCGTGATTCTCAAGCTTCTTGTTGAAGAAGACGACGAGATTCCGCCTGGCTACCCCATCCTCATCTGGGGCAAGAGCAAAGATGAAGACATCTCTGGTCTCATTGCCCAATTTGAAGAAATGAAGGCCAACGCTGGTGGAGCCGCTACGGCAACACCCGCAGAGGCCTCCGCTGCTCCTGCCGCCGCTGCTCCTGCCGCCGCTGCTCCTGCACCAGCCCCCGTCGCAGCCCCCGCGCCTGCCACGACCACCGGCTCCCTCGAACGCGAGTGGAACGGCAAGACCTTGCCGAACTACTTCTACGAGCCGCTGATGGACGCACGCTTGGTCGGTTCTTCACCTGCCAAGACCGCCGGACGCGTCGTCGCATCGCCGCTCGCAAAGGCAGTCGCCAAAGACAAGGGCATTGACCTGGCCAGCCTCACCGGCTCTGGCCCAGATGGCCGCATCGTTCGGGCAGACGTCGACAACGCAAAGCCAGCCGCTCCCGCCGGGACTGCGGTGGCCGCCCGTGAAGACGTCGTCGTCAAGAACACGCCCATGCGCAAGACCATCGCCAAGCGCCTGCTCGAGAGCACTCAAAACACGCCGGTCTTCTACCTGACCGCCGAGTTGGACGTCGGAAACTTGGTCGCCTTCCGCGCCCAGCTGAAGAACGCTCTGGACCAGAAGGTCAGCTACAACGACCTCATCATCGCCGCTGTCGGTCGTGCTCTACGGGCCGTTCCAGAAGCCAACGCTTCGTGGTCCGACAAGACCATCACCCGTCACGGACGGGTAGATGTGGGCATGGCTGTTGCAGTCGATGGCGGTCTCATCACCCCCGTTATCCGCAACGCAGACAGCAAGCCTGTTGACCAAATCGCGCGTGAGACGCGTGAATTAGCCGGCCGTGCACGTGACCAGAAGCTCGCCCCGGACGAGTACACCGGTGGCACATTCAGCGTGTCCAACCTAGGCATGATGGACATCAAGCAGTTCACCGCCATCATCAATCCACCGGAAGCGGGAATCCTGGCCATTGGCGCCATGAACCAACGTCCGGTCGTGGTCGATGGTCAGCTGGCCGTTGGCTGGCGCTTGGACGTGACCATGAGCTGTGACCACCGCGTCCTTGATGGCGCTGTGGGTGCCCGATTCCTTCAGGCGTTCCGTCGGTACATCGAAAACCCAGTGCTTCTGGCAACGGGGGCCTGATTCTCCCTGCAGTAGAGCGTGCGCGTCGGCGGGTCGTCTGGCATCGAGCAGTCATGCTGGTGCGATTCTTCACCGCCGCTGTCGCGCTCTTTCTGTTTGCGACAGTCGGGTTGTTTGGTCAGTTCGCCGGCCTAGGCCTCTCTGTACGCCTAGCGCTGGTCAGCACAGCGGTGGTCATTGCCCTACTCGCCCGACTCGAGCGACCGAGTCGGAAGATGCCCGGGTTGGACCCACGACGTGCCACTCCGCTACGAAGGTCGGCGGTATGGATTTCCTGGTTTACCCTGATCTTCATGCTCGCCATTCGGGTCCCACCTGGCCTAGTGATGGTGGCAGCGCTGCTGCCAATTTTGGGGGTGCACCTCAACACCAGCCAGGGTTCATTGACGCCTGTCGCGCGTAGAACGGCCCTTCTAGCTCCACTTCTCGGCCACTTCGGGCTAATGACCGCGGTAATGGGCGCCTTCGGACACGCGCCATGGTGGGCCGCCGCTCTTGGCCTCTGGCTGGCCGGCGTCATCGCTATTGCCCGCTTGTCCCTGACCGCGTGGGTGGTCGCACAATCCCGTGCAAGCCACCATGAACGGGTGCTGACGTGGCTGCGCAGCTGGGCCGGCGGACTGGTGGACCACGCCACACAGTGCCACTGCCTCGTCCTCGCGAATGAGCTGGACCACGCGCGTCACCTCCAGTCTCGTCTTCAACCGTACCTGTCCCAGTCGGTTCGCTACGCAGCTGCCTTCGCCGCAGTACAGGCAGCCAGTGGCACCGACAGCCGGGATGCCTTCGCCTGGATTACGCATCGCTTCCCCAGCCAGCCACACGGCCCGCTGGGCCTATCCGACACCCTGCTCGCAGCCGGTGAACCGGCCGAGGATTGGGCCGAGCTCGCACAGGACCTCGCACGGTCATCCCTGTGGTCTCGCAGGCTGCTGCCCATCGCGGATGCCAACCAAGCCCGCGCCTACGCTGCATCACAGGACCCTCGGGCGCTCGACGTGTTGGCCCACACACTCCAGGCCCACCAAGACGACGACGAGGCCAATGATGCCGCCGTTTTGCACCGCTTAGTCCTTGCTGCCGAAGCATGTGACCACCCCGAAACCACAAGACTTCGGGCTCAAGCGAACGAATCGGACCCCAACGGTTTTATAGGCCAAACCATCCGAACAGGCGCACTGCCCGCGCCCATCTGGCCGTAGAGGAACGACCGTTCGTCGTTTAGTTTTGGTTACCCACTCGCGCTGGGACACCCCGTTCTCAAAAGTGGAACAAACCAAACAGCCCGTCAGGTCTACGTCCAGGTGGAGGTAACAACATGACTCGCTTTCTCTTGGCCGCTTCGCTTCTCGCTCTCGCTGCGTGTGACTCGGACTCAACCGAACCTGAAGACGTAGACACAGGTACCGACACCGACGACATGATGGACGCACAGACCGTCCCCTTGTCTGTGTCGTTCACCAATCTCGCCCCTCTCGGTGCACAACTACGCTACGAAGGCTGGTTAATCGTCGACGAAACCCCAGTAAGTACGGGGGTCTTCAACGCCGAAACCGGTGTCAGCAACTACACCTTCGACGTCGCATCTCATGACGCAGACGCCGCCACCGCATTCGTGCTCACCCTTGAGCCGACAGACGACCCCGACCCTGCCCCAGCAGCAACAAAGCTACTCGGCGGGGCGTTCACAGACGGTACAGCCGACCTCACCGTTGCCCATCCCGCAGCGTTGAACGACGCATTCGACGATATCGGCGGAGACTTCATCTTGGCCACGCCTACGTCAGCGGCAACCGATGATGAGACCCAAGGCATCTGGTGGCTCGACCCCAGCGGTCCAAGCGCCACCCTCGACCTTCCAGAACTGCCGGATGGCTGGGTCTACGAAGGCTGGGTCGCCGGTCCGGACGGACCGGTCTCTACAGGGACCTTCAGCGTTGTGGATGAAGCCGACGATGACGGTCCAGGCGCAACCGCGGGCGACCAAGATGCGCCCCCCTTCCCAGGTCAGGACTTCATCAGTCCCGCAGTGGACTTAGTAGGCCTGACCGCTGTCATCAGCATTGAGCCACAGCCCGACGATGGCCCAGCCCCGTTCGCACTCAAGCCACTGGTCGGCCCCATCGACTCCGGCCCCCACTCCTTGCAGCCCATGGACTCAAACCTCGACAGCTTCGTCACCGGAACGGCCACCTTCTAAGCAAAGCGCAGTCCGAGCCATACGGCGGCTTCCCTTCTCCGGGGGAGCCGCTCGTTTGCGTTACAGCGCCACAAATCGGAGTCCCTATGCGTCTATCGCTGCTCGCCTTCTTCCTCACCGCCTGCACCGCTGATGACCCGGTAGACACCGACCTTGGTACGGATGTCGGCAGCGATACCGAGGTGGATACGGATTCCGATACCGACAACGACAGCGACTCGGAAGCCGACACAGAGGCCCCCGGCTTTCGATTGTGGTCCCCGGACTTTGTGAGCAGCGCTGGCGACCCCAACGCAGCCGAGTGCGACTTTATTCTGCCGCCAGAGTTCTCGTGTCGCGGCAGCAATCCGGAGCTCGCTTGGGAAGGCGCTCCCGATGACACAACCCACTTCATCTTGGTCTTCGACGACCCCTCAACGGGCAACTTCCCCCACTGGGCCATGTACGACATCCCCGGCGACCTGACCGGCCTCGGAGCCGCCATCAGCGGAGATGGCATCACGAACACACCACCCGGTGACGCCGTCGAGCTCATCAACGGCTTCGACTGGGAAGGCTACCTCGGCTCGTGTCCAGGTCGCCCAAGCCAGTACCGCTGGCGCTTGTTCGCCATGGACGGCCCGCTCGATGCAGCCCCTACAGGCACTGTACGCCAGCAGTTCACTTCACTGGGTGACACAGGGGAAGGCGACGCACTGGCGGTCGCGACGCTGTGCCACTTGTTCACCCCCGAGTAGCGCACGCAAGGCGAGTGAACGCCGACTCCTGCGTCCGTGGACATCTGGGCCCCGAGTAACCAACCCACTTCTAGACATCGTGACGTGATATTGATTGGCACTGTCGCGCTGCTGCGGTGGGGATTATTCGCCATTCTCGTACTTGGAGGACGTCTTGAAGCAGCACTGGTTAAGGTTGCTGGTCGTCCTCATGCCGCTGCCTGGTTGTTCAACTACGAGCATCTTCATCACCTGCCCCACTGTGCAGAGCGAACGAACCGGTGCCCGCGCGGCACTGGAGTTGTTGGACGACGCCAGTGCGCAAGAGTGGCTGGATGACGTCGCTGATGACTTGGTCTGGGACATCCAATGGTTCGATGTCAGGGGCGCCCCAACCACGGACGAGGTTCGGCTCACTCTCGAGCGACGCGGCCGACCGTTCATTGAGCGGCGCCAGCGGGTGGGCCCCGAGCTGCCGGAGCCGGTCACCTGCTTAGAGGAACCGTTCGTTCGAATGGACATCGTCGCGACGGTGACCACGAGCAGCGGCGCACAAGGGAGTGGCCGCGGTGGAATCCTGTTGCCAGGGCCGGACCTTGCCAGCGCACAGCTGTGGGCAGAGGTTCCTCTCTCCGGCACCGATTGGCTTGTGATGGAGTCAATCGGCGCAGGGTGCGTTGGTGAACCGTTCGCAAGCTTCGGATTCGAAGGCAGCAGCGGCTTAGTTCAACCCAATGGGCACTTGAGTGTGCGACACGACAACTGTGTCGGTACCTACGGTAGCTGGTCGTCGCTGGCTTCAACGCCAGAAGACACCCCGTAGTCCACGGCTCCAGAACAAAGAAAAGGCGCCGCCCCAGTATGGAGCGGCGCCTTTCGCGTTGAACACGTCCGAGCGACTACCGCCGACGGCGTCCTAGACCCACGAGCAGCAGTCCGAGGCCACCGAGCAAGCCCCAGCCAGTGGTCGGTCCAGTGGAGCAGCCGCAGCCACCAATCTCGGCCACGCCAGTGTCTCCACCTGGGCCAACCGGACCATCAGGCCCTTCGCACAGGCCAGTGCCTACGTTGCAGATGCCGGCGTCGTCGAAGAAGCAGTCGTTGTCGTCGCGACAGCGCGGAATGCAGGCCATTCCTTCGTCGAGGGTCGCGCAGGTGTAGCCGAAGCGGCAGCCAATGCCGTCGCCGCACTGAAGCAGGCAGTACTCGCTGTCCCCAAGGTCGGCGCACACACCATCTGCAGTGCACTCGTTGGCTTCTCCGCTGCACGGCTGGTCGTCGCCGCAGTAGCCATCGATGAAGCGTGCAGGGTCAGGGTCCCCAAGGCAGGTCCACTGTGCGTCGCACTCGTCGTCGCCATCGCAGGGCTCACCGAGCAAGGCCAGGCCGTTGTCGCAGTCGTCATCGCGCAGGTCGTCGTCGTCGTCACAGTCGTCATCTACGCCGTTGCCGCAGATCTCAGTCTGGGGAACGACCTCGCCCACACAGTCCGAGAAGGTGCCGTTGACGCAGGTCCGGGTTCCGCCAGTGCAGGGTCCGATACCTTCGGTGACGGCTTCGCCGGTGTAGCAAGAGATGGTCTCGCTGCCTTCACACGACCCACCCACGCACTCAGCAAACTCGTCCCACTCGCAAGCATTGGTACAGGTCCGGGTGCGCTCGGCACCGCCGTCACAGGCTTCGGTCTCAGTGGCACCCTGGGCACACTCGCCTTGGTTTAGGCAGGCTTCACCGGTCTCCCACATGCCAAAGCTGGTGCACGTCCGCTCCTGACCACCACAGTTTCCGCAGGGCAGAACCTCGCTCTCACCGGGCGTACACTCGGTCTCAATCGGAGTCTCTACAACGTTGACGTCATAGAAGTTGGGGTTGGCGGCATCACGCGGGGTCACCACAAACGCCGCGGCACCGAGTGGAAGCGCCGGCACAGTGATGCGCGTGCGGTCTGCCAAATCCGATGACGTGAACGGAACGGCCGCCCCGGCAGCATCCACAACGCGACCGTCCAACCGGCCAACACCGGTCCGGTGCAGGATGTCGAACTGAACACTGGAGATCTGCGTCAGCGACCGGGACAAGTAGTCTTCGTCCACGCTGACAAGATTGTTGGTCCGGCCTGAAGGAATGGCGGTAGCTGTGGCTCCATCATCATTCTCCTCGCTGCCATCATCCTCGGTCTCAGCGGCATCAATGACGCTCGTCGAGGGGCGGTCGTAGCGACAGAAGGTGCCACACTCGTCCTTTTCTACCAGTGCTTCGGCGTACAGCTCCACTTCGTCACCGGCGCCCGTTCCGTCGGCCTCGATGAGTCCGCTACAGTCCCAGGTACGAATGAAGCGGCCGCCCTGGATGTCCGTGGCGGTGTTGATGGTGATGACACCGGAGTAGAAGATCTCCTCATCACCGACAACGTCGTCTTCGTAGACCCAGACCTCGACGGTGTCGCCGTTGGTCCAGCCTTCATCGTTGTCGTCTACGTTGATGTTGACCGAGCAAAAGCTGACTGAGTCCGGAATGATGACTTGATCGAGCACCGTAAGCTCAATGCGAGCGTCATCATCCGTGTCACTCTCTGTGACGGCGTTGGGCACGGCCTGAGCGGCACTGACCATGAAAAAAGAAGCGGCGAGTGCCGACCAAAAACGCGTGTGAGCCAAGGACTCCTCCAATACTGCAAGGTCCGCACGATACCCCGCAACCCCCCACGTAGGCGACTGTCGCTTTCCGGTTGCGTTGGTCAATCATGAGATACAGCGCCTGCCTAGCGATGGAGAGCGACATGGCAGAGTGCGACGTTTTGGTGATTGGTGCAGGTCCAGGCGGATACCCGGCGGCGATTCGCGCCGCCCAGCTCGGGCTGAACGTCATCTGTGTCGAGAAAGAACTACTCGGCGGAGTGTGCCTGAACTGGGGCTGCATTCCGAGCAAGGCGCTGCTCAAGACAGCAGAGTTCGCCTACAATGTGCAAGAAGCCAGCGAGTGGGGACTGTCCATTCCTGAGCACAGCATCGACATGGCCGCCGTGGTCAAGCGCAGCCGCAAGGTCAGCAAGAAGTTTGAGCGCGGTGTTGGCGGTCTGTTCAAGAAGTACGGCGTGACCTCCATGTTCGGCACTGCCACATTGGTTGGGAACGGCCAGGTCAGCGTAGTCGGAAAAGACGGCACCGAGACTGTGACCGCCAAGCACATCATTGTGGCGACTGGCGCACGTGCGCGTACCTTCCCAGGCATTGAAGCCGATGGTGAGCGAATCCTCACGTACCGCGAAGCCATTGTCGCAGACGACAAGCCCAACAGCGCAGTCATTGTGGGCTCCGGTGCCATTGGTATGGAGTTCGCCTACTTCTGGCGTGGCATGGGTGTGGACGTGACCGTAGTGGAAGGCCTCAACGAGATCCTGCCTCTCGAAGACCCAGACTGCGCCGCAGAAGCGCGCAAGCAGCTGGCCAAGAAGGGCATTGCCTTCAAGCTCGGTCAGTTCGTAGACTCGGTTGGACGAGACGGCGACAGCTGCATCACCACCCTCAAAGACGGCACTGTACTCAAGAGCGACAAGGTGCTGCTCGCCCTTGGCATCGTGCCCAATGTCGAGGGCATTGGCCTCGAAGCCGTTGGCGTGAAGACCGGCCGCGGTGGTATTGAGGTCGACGCCTCACACCAGACCAACATTGCCGGCATCTACGCCATTGGTGACGTCTGCAGCAGCGGTCCAGCCCTGGCTCATACCGCCATGCGCCAGGCCCACGTGGCTGTGGAGCGCATCGCGGGTCTGCACGTGCCAGACGTCAACTACGGCGCCATGCCGAGCTGTACCTACTGCCAGCCACAGGTCGCGAGTGTCGGCCTGACGGTTGCCCAAGCAACAGAACAGGGACTCGAGTTTGATGTTGGCCTCTTCCCCTTCCAGGCCAACGGAAAAGCCGTCGGTGCACGCCATGGAGAAGGCTTCACCAAGGTGCTGGTCGGCAAAGAGTACGGCGAGATTCTCGGAGCTCACATTGTGGGCGCCGGTGCAACGGAGATGATTGCTGAGTTCGTTCTGGCCATGACCAGCGAGAGCACCGCAACGCTCATTGCCGAGACTGTCCACGCGCACCCGACGTACTCTGAGGTCGCTCTAGAAGCCGTCGCGAACGCCCTGGGAATCAGCGTTCACATCTGACAGCCGCGTTCATGATTGAATAACTCTGTACGCCAGACGTAAGGCCGCACATGCTCATCCTCGCTTCCTTCGCTCTCGCCTTGCCCCCTGTGGATTCACCGTTGCGCCTGACCGGGAGCGGCGCTTCGGATGCCGCCGTCGTCATTGGCATCGAAGACTACGCCTTTCTGCCAGATGTGCCCTACGCCGAGCGCGATGCGTGGGCCGTCTCAGAGACGTTGAGTGCGTCTATCGGGGTGCCTCGTGGGCGCGTCAATGTGCTGACAGACAACCCGAGCCGCGAGCAGATGCTGTCCGCGGTCACGGAAGCTGCCGAGTCGGTGGGCACAGGCGGCACGGTCTGGGTCTACTTTGCCGGTCATGGAGCCGCAGACCCAGCCAGTGGCGAGCGTGTGCTGCTCGGCGTCGATGCGCAAGCCGAGCGCGACGCTTTCGCCAGCCGTGGTGTCACTGTTGAAGCACTCGAAGGTGCGGCGTCGGAAGGAGGAGCGGACGTCTTCTTAATCATCGACGCCTGTTTTACCGGAAAAGGGCGAGACGGCGACGCTCTGGTGCCCGGAGCACGCATGGTGATTCCAACCTCCTGGTCCACGCCATCGGGTGTCACCGAGTGGTCCGCGACCCAGCCCAGCCAATGGGCTTCTCCCCTGGAAGACGCCGAGCACGGCGCGTTTACCTATGCTGTTCTCGGCGCAATGCGTGGATGGGCAGATGGCTACACCGACGGCGAACCCGACGGTGAGGTCACCACAGACGAAGCCCACGCCTATGTGCAGCGCACCTTGCGCGACCTCGGCGTGCGCAACCAGCAGCCAAGCTTCACCGGTTTGGACCGTCTGCTCGTGAGCGGTCGCCTTGAGGCCGCTCCCGACCTGCGTCCCGTCGCACGAGTACCGATCAACCGGCCTCCCCCCGTCGAATACGGCCCGCGCGTACGCGACATGCGGGTCATTATTGGCGGTGGCGCCCTCGCCGGTGTGGGGCTCATCACCGCAATCGGTAGTTTTGCCGCCGTCAGCGCCAATCCAGACGCCTCACCCCAGACCGTCCAGACCATGAAGACGGTCAACGCAATTGGCCTGGTCACCTTCGGAGCTGGAGCTGCGGTGGGTGGCGTCGCCGCTATTGTCCCAACCCGCCAAGGCGCCGTTCTCAAAGTTGGAGGTACGTTCTGATGCGTACGACTGCTCTTCCCGCACTTCTCTTCCTTCCTCTTGTGGGATGCCTCGCAGGTGCTACGGCGACCGGAGGCGGAGACCTCATCATCACCGAATATGGAGACTTCGGCGCTGGTGCCGGCGGCCCTACAACCTACGTTGAGATCGGTAATCCAACGGCAATGTCGGTCGATCTGTCCGAGTACAGCATAGGCATGCTTGAGACGAGTGGCTTCAACGACTTTGCTCCCTCAACGCCGCTCACCGGGCAGCTTGCCGCAGGGGAGGTGTTCGTTGTTGAGCTTGCTGGAGGCGACTTTGGCAGCCTGTTCGGACGGTCTCCGAGTCTACAGCTCGGTTCAGTCAACGACTTTGGCTCCACCCCAGATGCCATCTATCTGTACCTAGCAGATGGCTCCGGCTTCAACGGAGCCTCCGAGAGCCGGAACGACGCGACGTTCCAAGATGTTGTCACCGAGACCGGAGGGCTCTCCCTGCGCAACACGCACATCTGCCGGCGCCAAGGCGTGCCTCGCGGTCGTGGCCGCTACGACCCATCTGAGTGGATTGAGACTGACGTATTCTTCTCAGACAGCGGCGAAGCGAACAGCATCGCCAGCGTGTTCTCTATGGATTGTCCCTAATGCGACTGCTTCCATTATTGGCGCTCACCGGCTGTTTGTCCGGCGTCAACGTGCCTGGCAGCGGCGGCATCCTCATCACTGAAGCGACTAACCACAATGGAACGGAAGAACGCGAGGCTATGCGGTTCATCGAGCTGACGAATGTGGACCGTGAGAGCGTCCGCCTCGACAACTTCGCATTGGTGGTGGACAACGAGGCGGCGGTGCCACTTGACGGCTTTATCGACCCGGGCGAGAGCTGGTTGCTGGCGGTGGGGACCACGGAATTCGACAATGCCTTCATAGATATCGACACCCGAATCCATCCCAGCTTCAGCGCCAATATGACACGTGTAACCCTACTCTTTCGTGATGGCGAAGGCACTGGGGGAACCCCCGTCTCGCAGGCAGACGGCACACTACAGGACCAGCTAGAGGTCATTGACGCTCCGTCGAGCGAATGGCATGCCTGTCGCTACCGCAGCATCGACGAAACCGACGGTCCGTTCGACGCCACTAGCTGGGTCATCCGAGACCTCTTCGGCGACGACACCTTCAATGGCTTCACGCCTGGAGAACACAGCGACTGCCAGTGACGTGACCGCGCGAACCGTGCCCGGTCAACGAGTAACGCCCAAGCCAGCCGAGCTGGATGAGCGTCTTAGGCAGGTTGAAGTACCGTTTTCAGTTAGCCCCCGGGATGACGACGCGCGCGGCACAGCAGTACAACCGATAGTCATCGGTGTTGCCGCAGCTACCTTGATCACCACCAAACTCTGGGAGTGACACCCGCGTGGCGAAGCGGCCGGCAGGACACACAGCAATTCCTGGGGCATCCACACAGCCCGTCCACGCGCATGTCCCGTAGGCGATGTTGTAGGTGCCTGGACTCGCAAGCTGACTTGTGGTCCGTCCGCCGACAGTACCCGCGTTGGTTGCAAATCCAGCGGTCGTTGCGGAGCCTGCCGTCGTTGCCGAGTCCGCGGAGCCAGCTGTGGTCGCGAAGTCAGCGGAACCGGCCGTGGTCGCTGTTCCCGAAGAGCCAGAGGTCGTCGCGAAGCCAGCGGAGGTCGCAGTATTTGCTGAACCCGCAGTCGTGGCACTACCTGCCGTCGTCGCAGAGTCGGCTGTCAGTGCGCGTTCCGCGAGAGTGGCCGAGTCCGCAAGCGTCGCACGGTCCGCGACAGTGGCCGAGTCCGCAAGCGTCGCACGGTCCGCGAGGGTGGCCGAATCCGCAAGGAGAGCGCGGTCAGCCACAAGTGCCCGGTCCGCCCGCACGGCGTACACCGCTGAGGGCACGCTCCCTACAGGTTGTAGGGCGCCAAGTGCGCTGTCATCCACGGTGAGTCCGACCCACAGTTCATCACTGAGCACGGTGTGGTCGAGCGGGTTGCCGGGGTCCCCCCCCAGTACGACTTGAAAGTACCCATCCGCGAGATCAATACCGGCGAACAGCTCGCTCCAGATCGGCGTGCCCCCCACCCTCGAATCGTACAGGCGAACCGCAACATCGTGCTGTCCGGTCACCGAACCTCCGGCTGGGTCCAATACCCGCCCTTGCTGAGTCATTTGGACGGGCGTTGCCCAAGCTGTAGCCAACAATACCAACCAAGAAATTCCGAACATCGCTACCTCCATGCCTACAAAATCTTACCATCCGTACCGAGATTCCACACACTCAGACTCACGACCCGCGCACGTTGCATCCTTCTGTGCAGATCGCGCCAGTTGGCGGGTGTGACGTTGTGGACGCGCCACTCGTGGGGCTTCACGATTCGCTCCTGATCGGAGTTGTAGACCCATGCTAGGTTCCGCCCGACCTGGGGAGGACCAATGCTTGCACTACTGGCACTGAGCACCGCGCTGGCGGGCGAGATCACATGGACGTTCGAAGCCCAAGCCACGGCAGCGGTGGCGGGTGAATACGCCAGCCAGATTCCGCCGGGGACTGTACTCACAGGCTTCATCACGTTTGACGAGCCCAGTGACACCAGCGGCACCTACCCAGACGCCGTCGTAGACGCCGAGTTTTCGGCCATCGGAGAGACCTGGACCCTCGACCAAGGGGGGGCAGTCAGCATCCGCAATGAGTCGTTCGATTCATTCACCACCGGATGGTCGTTCACAGGACCGAGCCTGGTCGGGTCCGGGGCAAGCACCCTGTCTCCGGCGACCATCAACATCTTCCTCTCGGACACTCAGGGGGGGATGCTCGACTCGCTGGCCTTGCCGACGACCCCACCAGACCTCGCACAGGTCGACACCAACCAGTTCATCGTCCGGTTTACCGACAACGCCGGCGGAACCACTCCGCAGGCGCTGTTCGAGATGACGTCCTGGGAGCTCGTCGATAGCTGCCCCGATTCACCCAAGACCTCCCCTGGTGACTGTGGCTGCGACTACGACGATGTCGACGTGACCGGTGGTCTGGCGTGCGTGCACGTAGACGCCACAGTGGACCCGGGTGCCACGCTCGGCCCCAATGTTCAGATCGACGAGCGCGCCGTTGTAGGAACCGCCACTATTGGAGCCAACGGACGCGTCGGACGAGTCGCTCAGCTGGGTGACAACGCCGTACTCGGAGCCGACTGCATTGTGGCGCGGTCAGCGACTATCGGCAGCGACGTGACCCTCGGAAGCGGCTCCATTGTGCAGCGTTCCGCACACATTGAACATGACGTCACCACCGGCAACGACTTGTTCGTCGGCAATGGGGCCGTCATCGGAGCGTTCAGCACCCTTGGCGACAACGTGGTTGTGGGCGCCTTTGTCGCAACCGGAGACGTCGACCTACAAGACGGTGTGGTGCTCGCGCGCGAAGTGCAGGTTGGCGCTGGTAGCACCCTGGGAACCTTGTCTGTCCTCGGCCCAGAGGTCCAGCTTGGCGACGACGTCGAGTTGGGTGAGCGTGTTCGCATCCGCAAGGAATCCATGCTCGGTGACCGCGTGACGTTGGGTGCCCAGACCCGCGTAGGTCGCAACACCCTGTTCGGTGATGACTCTGGAACGCGGGAGAACGTAACCATCCGCGCCAACGTCCAGCTGGGTAGCTTCGCCCACCTACCCGCGGACTTGTTTGTGCCGCGCGACGAGAGCTTCCCCAACGACTACGACCACGACGATGACGGCGCTTTGTCTGTCGGAATGGGTGGGAACGACTGCAACGACCTGGACGCACGGTTCATCGAGTTGTGCGAGATCGACGTCATCGATGTGGGCGGCACACGCTCGTGGGCAGACGGAAGCTACGCCCCCTCCTGCGACGGCTACCGCAACCCCACCGGCATTGAGACGTACGCCGGGGATGTCGGCTCGGGCGTGTACAACATCGACCCCGACGCCGACGGCGCACCCTTCGAAGCCTACTGCGACATGGCCACACCCACTGGATGGACGCTGGCGGCGGTCGTTGCATCCGGTTCGGGGTCCAACTGGACCTATGACTCCACATGGTGGACGGTCTCTGGGGCAGCCCAGCAGTCCGACCCAAGCCCGGGCGCGTCCGAAGCTCGGTATGAGGTGTTCGACGCCTCTCCGTACACCGCCATTCGCCTGGTAGACCCCGCCTCGGGCCGCGAGGTTCGCCTGACGGACACTGCTTCGAGCCTGGTCTCCCGCTTTGCGACCACCGCTGAACCCACCCTGTCCGACAACGGAAATGGCGGGCACACAGCGTCCGGCCGGACCACCCTCAGCCACACCCGGTACGACACCCAAGCGTTCAACTTCCTCGCCCTTCAAAACAGCTTGGACATCTGCGGGTCATCCCTGTCGCAGGACGTCGCAGGCTGGGTAGCCGGTGCAGGCATCGGCGTGAACACCAAGGGCCAGTATGACGCGAGCAACGGCCTCTTCGCCAGTGGCAAGGTTCGTCTGGGTCACTGGGTATCAGGCTCAAACTCGCACATCTGGGAGCAGACCGCAGACTGTGGCTTTGGACTCGGCGTTCAGACGAGTCGCGCGGGTTCATCCGCAGACAGCGGCACGACAATGGGCGCCAAGACCACCGTCTGGGTTCAGTAGCGCCGTGACTCTCTACACCTCAATCTGAACGTCACACGCCGCGGCCAAGGCCCGGTCATGTGTCGCCATCCACACCGTTGCTCCTTGCTCAACCAACCGGCTGAGCAACGCGTGTAGGTGTGCGGTGTCTTGTGGATGCAGGCCGACCGTTGGGTCGTCGAGAACAAAGACGGTACCCGCCGCACCTCGGCGGTTGGCACGGGTCAGCTCGTTGGCGAACAGCAGACGTCGGGCTTCACCGCCGGACCATGTGTGCCCAGGCTGCCCCAGCGTCATGTAGCCAAGTCCAACGTCAACAAGCGCCCGCAAGCGCGCCTCTAAGTCTGGGTGTCCCGACAGAAGCGCCCGGCCCTGCTCAGCGGACAGCGCTAGCAGCTCGTCGGCAGACAAGCCCTTCCAGCGAATCGCCAGCACATCGCCGGTAAATCGCCGCCCACTGCACACGTCGCAGGGCAAGTACACATCTGGCAACCACTGTAGATCGACCACCAGTTCGCCGGTTCCTTTGCACGCCTCGCAGCGTCCACCGGACTTGTTGAGGGAGAACATCGCGGCTGGAATACCCCGCACCTTGGCTTCGACGGTCTGCGACAACAGACTGCGCAAGATGCTCCATGTGCCCGTAAACGTGGCCACAGTGCTTCGGGACGAACGCCCCACGCTGCGACGGTCGACCGTCACCACACGCTCGAAGGGTCCACCGTTGTCCGGGTGAGCGGCATGCGAGAACACCGACAGCCGGCGTGTCTTTCCAGAGCCAGACTCGCCCACAATGGCGGTCAGCTTCCCCATCGGCAGGGCGAGCGGCCCGTACGGGGTCGTGGCGGTGAAGGACTTGGCTACCTCTGAGGTGGGACGACTGACCAAGTGCTCCTTGCCGGACAACCACCGTCCGGTCGGCGTGTCCGATGCCAGAAGGCCGGCGACGTCGCCCTCGAACAACACGTGTCCCCCGTCCGCACCAGCGCCGGGTCCGAACTCGATCACGTGGTCCGCACCGCGCACAATCACTGGGTTGTGCGCCACAGCAATCACGCTGTTTCCCCGCTTCACTAGGTCGCGGACCGCTCTAAGAATCCCCTGTGCAGGAGTCGCTGAGACACCGGCAGCAGGCTCATCGAGTACGTACAAGACCCCGGAAAGTTCTCCACCGAGCTGCCGTGCCAGACGAAGTCGCTGCACCTCTCCACTCGATAGCTCCGGGCCCCTGCGCAGCAGAGCGACATCTCCCAGTCCTAGGTCCACAAGCCGGTCGAGGCGTCGCATCCAATCGGCCATCGGGCGCTTCGAGACACTGTCCGTTGGCACTGCCCTACCCGCCGTGAGTGCGTCTGCCACTGTGCGTGCCAGCACCTCACCGATTCGCTCGCCCGCAAACCGAACCGCTCGGGCCGCCTCTCCAAGCCCAAGTCCGTCACACGCGCTGCACACGTCACCGTCGACCGCACAGGTTCCCGCACACGCTTCACACCGGGCAAACACGGCACGGCGGTCGAGCAGTCGTGGCTCAAGTCTAGGGAGAACCAGGTCATCCTGGGCACAGTACGGGCGGTCAACGAACCGCAGGTCGGCATCACCCGTGACCACGACTTCCCCCGAGCCCGCTCGCGACGCCGTTCGAATCGCGTCGTACACCCGAGCCTGTCGCGATGGGTCGACCTTGAAGCGGTCGACAACAATGCGAATCTCCGCGTCATCTGCCACCTGACTCACCGCGACCGAGTCAAGCCGGACAATCTCGCCATCCATGCGAACTCGCGAAAAACCAGCGCGAGCAATCGTCTCCAGAATGCTCTCAGTTGTCGCTCCACGACGACGAATCGGCGCTTCCAGCAGCACCCGGCTGCCTTCGTCCAACGCCAAGATGCGCGCAGCAATCTGGTCGTGAGTCACCGGATGGATAGCCGAATCACACACCGGACAATGAAGGGTTCCCGCCCGACCGTAGACCAGACGCAGCGCCCCCATCGCTCCAGCCAAACTGGCCGTTGTCGACGAAAAACCAGGATCTTGAGTACGCTGTTCGAGGGCCACCGCAGGTGGCAGTCCTTCGACCACATCAACATCCGGCGCGGTCAGCGACGCAGGTCTCGCCTTGTCCGAGCTCGCCGCTTCTAGGTAGCGGCGACGCCCTTCGGAGAACAACGTGTCGAACGCAAGACTCGACTTTCCAGAGCCGCTGACGCCGGTGAACACCACCAGAGCCCCGAGTGGAATGTCCAAGTCGAGGTCACGTAGGTTGTGTTCTCGTGCACCACGTACGGTCAGCTTCATCATCGTCCCACCAACCTTAAGACCAGCGCGATAACGGCCCGCCATGCCCACTGCGAACACTCCCTACAGCCCGCCGTCCTTGGACTCCAGCGCCAAAGACAACAATCCACTCGCGCTCACACCGGCGAAGGTGGGCCTCTTGGGAGCGCTGGCATTCCTGCTCACGGTGACCATGGTTCGCCTTACCATCGAGTGCATCGGCGGCGTCGGGATTGTGGCCTATGCCATGTCAGTAGACCCGTCCTTCGACCTAAACAACCCGCAGATGCCCCTCGGCCCCACCGCCCTGCTCACGATTGTGATGCTGGCCACCCTCGGCGTCATCGCGGTCGTGTTCGCCTTCATGATTCGGCCTGCAAAACAGACTCTCGGAACGCGCATGGGCAGTCTGTGGGTCTACCCACTCGCCATCATTGGCGGCCTGACTGTCGGTGCCTCCTCTGGCAATGCCGGTGAATGGCTCCAGCGGATAATTCCTGAGGGCTTGCAGCTCGGTGGCATGGACATGATCTCCGAGGGCTTGCGAGACGGCCCAATCGTCAGCCGACTGCTCATGATGCTCGCGGTCTCCGTCGCTGCACCGCTGTTCGAAGAGCTCGTCTTCCGAGGCACCCTGTGGGGGCTTCTAGAGCGCGCACTTCCAGCCCCCGTTGTGCTGATCATCACGAGCGTCATCTTCGCCGTCTACCATGTGGACCCAATCCACGTGATTCTGGTGTTTCCAGTTGGATTGTTGATTGGCTGGGTCCGCATGACGAGCGGGTCCATCTACCCGGCCATCTTGCTGCACTTCGTCAACAACACCCTGGCCATCGTGCTTGTACTGACCCTGTCAGACGACGCCTCCATTCCCTGGTACCTCGCTTTCATTGCCGCCACTATCACCGTCACGGTAGCCATTGCCGCCGTCTTTGGACGGTACCGACCGGTCGCTCCAGACCTCTCGGTCGCCGCGAAAGCGGTCTAGGGAAGCACAGCGCGGATCGACTTGATGGCTCCGATGCGGGTTCGCATCTGCCCTCACACATCGACGTCTGCCCAGCGACCTCCATAGACCAACATCCCCTTGCCCACCGACTTGGCAACGGTGGTGACATTGATGGCCCACCAGATTCCGACGGCACCAAACCCAAAGAACACCGCCAGAATCCACGCCAAAGGAACGCGCGCGGCGTTGAGGGGGATGGTCACCCAGGCCAAGCGACGCGTGTCTCCCGAGCCTAGCAAGACCCCTTCAAACAACGACTCCAGCGCAACAAACGGCTGTGACCATGCCAAGATGCTCGCGTAGACAATGGCCTGTGACCGGACGGTAAGGTCCTCGCTGAACCCATCCACAAACCACGGTCCGCCGTACCAAAACACCAATGCAACGACCACACCAGCGCCAAGCGACCAGGGAAGCGCCAGGGTAATGGCGCGCTTGGCTTGCACAACCTGCCCAGCTCCTAGCCGGCGGGCCACAAGCGACGACACGGCTATCGACCAGCCGGCAAACAACGGCCAGCTGATGGACTCGAGCGCGTTGAAACCAACCGCAAGTCCTTTCATCTGGCCCAGCGGTGCAACCGATGTGCGAATGAGCAGCCAATACACAAACGCATAGGTGAAGGTAGACAACCCGACCGGGAGTCCCAGCTTGACGATGCGCCGCACGGTCTCCGGGTGTACCAACAGCTCAAACCCACCTGTGGTACGCCACAACCACGCCACACCGATGGTTGTCACGATGCACTGGGCCAGCGTGGTTCCAATGGCGGCCCCCGCGATTCCCCAGCCAAAGACCAATACGAAGGTACCGGTGAACACGCCGTTGAGCGCCACAGCCAGTGCCTGAAGAGTCATGGAGCGACGGGTGAAGCCCATGGCATTGAACGCCGCCTCCACAACCGGCTGAACCGCAATTGCCGCACCGGTCAGGCCCAGCCACCACAGGTACTCAGCGGTGAGAGCGGCTTCGGCACCGGACAACCCAAGGATGATGGGCACGGTCCAGGACAGCATCACCGCTGTAAGCGCCACAACTACGGCGAGTCCACAGGCCAAGATCAACCCGGTACCAATGGCCCGGTCACGGGTCAGCGTGTCCCCCGCCCCCGTGGCCCGCCCGACCAGCGGCCCCACACCACCAGAGACCGTGACAAAAGCACCAAAGACAACAATGACCACAAACGTGCTCGCACCGAGTGCCGCCTGCGCGTCTGCACTGATGTACTGCGCAAAGAACTGGTCCAAGGGCCTGAACGCATGCTGTAGCAACATGCCAAGAGACGCAGGAATGGCGAGCGTCAGCACCTCGCGCGTCGTGACCGGCCCGTCCTTCACAGCCAAGCTGTCCCCCGTTGCGACGCTCTATCGCTTACAAGTGCGCCACTCGGAGTCTGGAATGTTTTGGCTGTTGTTGGCACTGTCCGTCGTCGCATCCGTCGCGCCAATGGGCCTCTTCATCGCCGTGATCTGGTGGCTGGATCGCTACGACCGTGAACCGGTCTGGCTCATGGCATTGACCTTCTTGTGGGGAGCCGTGGGCTCCATCGGCATTGTCTTTGTGGTGAGCGTTGTGGCGACCGGGGTGCTGTTGCTGGTCTCGCCGGATTCCGTAGAACTTCTGGGTGGAGCCATCGTCGCCCCACTGGTCGAAGAACCCACCAAGGCCCTCGTGTTGCTTCCGCTCCTGTTGTCCCGGCACTTCGACAACACGACAGATGGTTTTGTCTACGGTGCGACAGCCGGACTCGGCTTCGCAATGACCGAGAACTTCCTCTACTTTGCTACGTCAGGGCTCAGCGGCGACCCCACATTCTGGCTACAGACGGTGGCGGTTCGCACGCTGTACACGGGCGTCATGCACGCGAGTGCAACGGCCACCGTTGGCGCATGCATCGGCTTCGCGCACTTCCGCGGCCCCCGGGTTCTTGCGATTGGAGTCGTCATCGGCCTGTGCTGTGGCGTTGGCATTCACTTGCTGTGGAACGGCCTACTCACGATGGACGCGGTGGGAGGTACCGGCGGCAGTGGCTTCGTCGTCAACCTTGTTCTGTTCCCGCTAGAGGTCTTGTTGGTCTTTGTGGCCTTCCAGTTCTGTCTGTGGACCGAAAAGCGCGTCATCCACCGCGAGCTGCTCCTTGAAGCACAAGATGAAGGCACACTTCCGAGCGAACACGCGGACATCTTGTCGTCTTGGTTCAAGCGCAGCTTCTCCCAGAGCTGGCTGCAGACGAGCACCTCGCGCTCTGCCTACATTCGCACCGCGACAACATTGGCCATGCGTCGCCATCAAGCCACGCTTCTCGGCGACAGGCCCACTGGCGCATTCTACCGAGAGAGGGTGCTCGTTCTGCGCAAAGAGCTCGCGAGCTACCGCGAGGCCTGAGCCGACGGAGTGACCCACACACGGTGCGTCTGCGTACGCGTCAGCCCCTCAAGGTCGGCCGCTACAATCGTCAGGCGATGCATCCCCGGCGTCAAAGCCAGAGTTGCCGTGAATGGCACCGTTGAGAGGGCTGGACGGCCCTTGTCCGCAACGTCCAAGAACACCTTGTCGTCGTCTGCGAAGACCGCCACGTAGGCGATTCCAGTGGTGTCCTGCGCCAAGCCAGACACGGTGACGGTTGGCGACGAGGTCGTGAGCGGCGGAACAGCACTGGTCGACACCACTGGAGCGACGGCGTCGCCACTTGACTGCGCACCATCCGCGCTCAACCACAGCGTCACGCGGTTGGCGAAGGTTCGGTACAGTCCGCCTTCATCCACTGCACCCGCGTCATAATTCTGCACATCCCCAACCGTCAGAACCAGCGGCACATCCCCTACAATCGGCTCGGTCACGGTGAACAAGAGACGCTCGGTAGAGGTCTCGCCAGGCGCCAGGACGTGCCGGCATTGCGCTTCGTATTGGACGAGGTCAAATCCAGGCTGTCCTGTGGGGTGTCCGCCCACAAACTCGTCGTCGTCCCAGCCCGGTGTCTCGACAGCGCACGCCGTTCCGTCTGGACGCAGCGCTCGTCCTGGTGAACGGTAGGCGAGCTCGAGCTCCAGGCCACTGTCCCGCGCGCCGCTCAAGCGGACAAAGGGCTCAACAGTAGAGCCGGTGCCCACGTTGGCAACGTTCACATCTACAGCCCAGCTCTCACCCACTTGTGGGACACCGTCACCGTTTCCGAGGTCCTGCCACGACCACCCCCAATCAAAGGCCGGCGAGCCGGAGGCGTGTACCGGGACGACCGCCGTGTGCGAGCCAAGGTCCCCGTGGCCATCGCGAACCAGCAGTTCAAGCGGCAGCTGAGCCGCACCATACCCAGGAGGAACGGTGACAGTCCGCTCTCGCACTACACTCTGCCCTGGCTGCAGCCGCCCAAACACCGCTTCTAGACCGTCTAAAGCAGGAACGTCTGAGTCCACAACAACAACCGCCCGCGACAACGCCGTCTCACCCGTGTTCTCTAGGCCAATGCGCAGCGTTGCCGCTTCACCAGCCACCAGATCTCCGGCCGGAAGCTCAACCCAGGCACGTGTCGAATTTCGGACTGCCACATCCCCGTACGACCAATCAACACCCAGCTCCGCAAGCGCGGAGATGATGCCACGCTCTTGTTGCAGGTGGGTGCGTTCGACTAGGGGTGCGACAGCGGCCAGAATCTCGCTTCGGCGTGAACTACGCGCGCCAGACACAACCGCCTGGGCAAGCGCGACCTCTGGGTCGGTGCGCGGATTGATACGGCCACCCGCCAGGCGTTCAACCTCTGCCGCGCGTAGGTAAGGAATACTGAAGGCAGGGTCAATGGGCCGCTCATCCACTCGGTCCAAGCGACGGTCGAGGTCCGCTTCACGCCGGACACGCTCGCGCCACAACAGACGAATATCCGCGGGGTCGGCCACAGAATCGATGACCACTGGGACCGTCTCAATGTCGGCCGGAATGCCCACTGCCTGAATGCTGATCTCGCCGGGAGTCAGATACTTTCCGACGGTAAGCTTCAGCTTGCTGCCATCTGGAAAGTCCCAGAGATTTTGAACCGAGCCTTTTCCAAAGCTGCGTTCACCAATGATGACCGCCCGCTCATTGTTCCGAAGCGCCCCGGCAACAATCTCCGAGGCGGACGCGGAGTCCGAGTCGACCAGGACCGCCAACGGGTAGTCGGGCTCAGTGTTGCGACGAATCGCACGCTGCGGCGGCTCTCGGCGGTTGCCGGCGCCGACGGTGCTCAAGATGGTGCCGTCGGACAAGAACGCGTTGGACACCGCGACCGCTTCACTCAGGTAGCCCCCCGGATTGCCACGAAGGTCGAGCACAATGCCCTTGATTCCTCCTTGTTCCTTCACCGCACGGTCAAGTTCCGCCCGCAGCCCCGCGTACACGTCGTCATGAAAAGCAGGGATGGACAGGTAGAAGATCCCGTTGCCTAGCCACTCACCGCGGACAGCATCCGGCGCAATGACATCGCGGACCACCGTCAGCGTCTGTGGTTCTTCGCCTTGGCGCCGCACCTGCATGGTCAATGAGGTCCCGGGCACACCGCGGATGTCCTGCAGCGCGTCGACCATCGCCACTCCCATCGTGGAGATACCGTTGACCCGAGAAACGTAGTCGCCAACTTCAATTCCCGCGCGTTCTCCCGGATCACCGGGTCGGACACGCTCCACGATCAGTCGGCCGTGGTCTTCGCTCACGATGATGCCGATTCCGCCGTACTCACCGTCATTGTCGATGTCCATCTCGCGCGCGTCTTCGGGGACCAGAAGCACCGAGTGTGGGTCGAGCGTGGACAGCAAGCCGTTGATCAAGACGTACTCGATGCGGATGTACGGGTCGGACCACTGGCCGGGAATGTCTGACGCGTCGAGGTTGCGGGCAATGCGCACAGCAACATCCTGAAGTGCCGACTGTAAGTCCCGACGCGAGCCGACCCGGGCGACCTCCATCACTGTGCGGTACTGGCCAACTTCTACTTGAAGGACGCGTCCCTCACGACGAAAGGCACACACCGGAATCGCATGTTCAACAGCTTGCAGTGCGGCAACGAACATGTCTTCGTAGTTCACCCGGGCGGGGTCGACGTAGCTCTCTTCGACCTGGAACAGCACCGTCTGAAGCACCGAGAGATCGTCGAGCCCATGGGTTGGCGCCACCGTTCCAATCGGGGTGTTCGGCTCCGGTTGAGGGTCGGCTGCACGCGCACCGTGCAAGGTCATGCCGCCAACGAAGCAGACGCTCGCTAGACCAAAGACTGCGATGGGCCGAAGACTCTGGACAATTCACCCCGTGTAGATGCCCGGGAAATCGGCATCCGCCCCACAATCGTAGAGCCGCCTGCCACCGACGTCAATGCTTCTCGACCGCTCCAGACAAGGCCTGGACGTGCAACGCACCGCACACCGGGTATCTTGTGGGTTACAACGCGCTTCCCGCTCGGTTTCGAGCGCCATCCTCGGATACTCTCCCCGGTCCCTCCCCTTCCGCGAGTCCGCGACGTATGCCCGTAAAAATCACGTGCCCCCACTGCGGCGTGAAGAATGCACTGACACAGCCTCTGCCACTTCCAGGCAGCCAGATCCAGTGCGTCGACTGTGTCGCTCGCCTGGCTATTTCATACCCACCGGGTGTGATGGAGGCGCTGAAAGGCCGAGGAAAAGCGTTTCAAGACCGGATTACCGGTTTCACACCGCCTCCGCCCAAGCGTCGCCCGCCGGAGCCCCGCCGCAGCGCGTGGCTAGGCTTCATGGGCGAGTCAGCACCGCCTACTGAAGAACCTCCAGAAGAGGACGGACTGTCACCCGAAGAGCAGTCCGCCATTGCAGACGCGCAAGAGCAGGCACAGCGAAGCGCAGCAGCAGCCGGTGGTTCGCAACGTCGCATCCTATCGAGCCTAGACGCCGGTCGACGCCTTGCCGGTCCTCACCCGAGCGCTGCGGTTCAACTGTACGTAGACAAGCTGGTGGGTTGGGTAGACGAAGCCGGCAACTACGCAGACAGCGCCCGCGACGCACTCGCCCGCACCCGCACTGCCAGCGTCGTGTCCGATGCCACCGATGCTGCGGATGACGCCGCAACCTGCGCAAAGAACGCCAGCGCCGTTCAAGATCGAGCACAGCGCGCCATCGAACAAATTCGAGCCGGAGTTGCAGCCCAAGAAACCACGCGTGCGGCTGACGAATCGGCAGAAGCCGCTCGCATCGAAGAAGCTGCACGCATCGAAGAAGCTGCACGCATCGAAGAAGCTGCACGCATCGAAGAAGCCGCCCGCATCGAAGAAGCCGCCCGCATCGAAGAAGCTGCCCGAATCGAAGAAGCTGCCCGCAGCCAAGAAGCCGCTCGCAGCCAAGAAGCCGCTCGTAGCCAAGAAGCTGCGAGAGCCCAAGAAGCTGCGAGAGCCCAAGAAGCCGCACGTGCCGAAGACGCACTGCGTGCCGAGCAACAAGAACGCGAAGAGAGCGCACGCGCTGCATTGGCTGCACAGGCAGAGCGAGAACGCATTGACGCTGAACAACGCGCCGCCGAGCGCGCACGCCAAGAGGAGCTGGAGCGCCGCCAGGCTGAGGCCGAGGAGCGCGCACGTAAGCTCCAAGCCGAACAAGAAGAAGCTCGCCAAGCCGCAGAAGCAATCGCCGCTATCGGGGCACGCGCAAAGGTCGCTGTAGCCGAAGCCAACGAAGCTACCCAGCGCATCCAACAGCAACTAACGACGGTCGAAAACGCCATCAGTGAGGCCAACGCAACGTCCTCTTCGGTCGGTTTCTCGGTCGACCAGATTCGCCTTGCATTGACCGACGCACAGGCCGCGACCCAGGGGCTCACTACTGCTGGGGAGTCGCTCAGCTCGACCGCGGAAGCCGACACCTTCGCCCGAAGAGCGGATGTGGCGCGGATTACTGCCAATGCCGCCGAATCTCGTGCAGACGCTGCAGTTCACGCCGCCAACAGGGCCATTTCCGCCGTGTTGGAAGAACGCGAGCGTGAAGCCGCAGGTATTGCCGCCGCCATCGCAGACGCACAGGCCGCCTGTGCCAGCGTAGACGCCACCACCGCGACTGTAGAGAAAGCCGTCACGGACGGACGCGCGACTGCCGGAACTGCAGACGCTCCAACAGTACGCCAGGCCCTCGCCCAACTAGTCCGCACGGGAACTCGGGTGTCGCAGAGCCAAGCTCGCGCCCATGAAGCCCTCGCCCGCGCCCAAGCTGCAACAGACGTCAGCACTGCACGTGCCGCCAGTGAAGATGCCCGTCGAGAGGCCTATGGCGCCACAACAGCCGCCGAGATGGTCGACGACGCTACGGAGAGCCTCGACGAAGCCGTCGCACAAGCGCTCACGCAACAGCAGAGCGCACAAGCCGAGCTCGACCGTCGCCTCGCGAGCATTTCCCAGCGCGCCTCTGACGCCGCTGAGCTCGCCGCTCGAACTCGGGCCACCTTGCCGGACATGCGCAAGCGCGTGCCAACAGACGCGAACGATGCCACATACGCCGCACTCGACGACGCCGAAGCCGCCGTCGCAGAGCTTGCAGAAGTAGCGGAGAAGGCCCACGCGAGCACACTGGCGGCAACAACGCTGGACGATGCAGAGGCCGCCCTCGGTCGCGCCGAGCACTGCCGCGATGAAACCGTTCGCCACGTTCGTGACGCACGCGACGTCGTCGACGCCGCTGTCGAGCAGAAGGCTGCCCGCCAACGTCAGGCCGTCACCGAGCAACGACTCGCTCAGGCCCGCAGTCGCGCCGAGCACACCGCCAAAGACGCCGAAGAACGCCTAGCCGCAGCACACGACCGCTTCGCGGAATGGAACGATGACGCAGACGGCGAGCGCGTTCGCGTGGCGCTGACACGTGTGGCCCAAGCCGCCGCAGACGCGCGCACTGCCGCAGATGCTGCCGTGCTGTCCACGTCACCAGAAGAAGCCGAAGAACACGCCACCGAGGCTTCTCACAGTCTCTCTCTCACCCTCGAACACCTCGCTGAAGTGGCCCGTGAATCCACGCTGGCAGAGCGCGCTCGAGAAGACCGAATTGCAGACGAACAAGCGCGTATCGCCCGTGTCGCAGCAGACGCCGCCGCGGAAGCGGACCGTGTCGCACGTGCCCGAGACGCAGAATCGGAACGCATGGCCATCGCCGTTGAGCATGCCGTTGCGTCCCATACCGCGATTCAGCACGCCATTGCCGGCCTCTCGCAGCTTGACGCCTACACGGCAGAAGCCGACGCCACGCTACACGAAGTGCAGAACGCCCAGACTGCAGATGATGCCGAATCCGCCGCCGATGAGATTGCCAGCATCCTGGCAGATGCAAAGCATGCTGCCGCCCAAGTCCGCGCACGGCTCGAGCAGCAGGCCAACCAGCAAGAGGCCGCCGGTCACGCACAACGCGCAGCTATCGGTCACGAGAGTGCCGTGGCCCTTGTGCACGCACTGCGACATGAAGCAGGCGTTCCCCCACATGACGGCGTGCTTGGCGCCGCAATGGCCCGCGTTGACAGCGCCCTCGCTCTCGTCGCAGATGCCGCACAGACCGCTCAGACCGAGTCCAGCCAGGCGCTGAGTCATCCAGTCGAGTCTGCCTTCCACGTCACCGGTGCATCGCTTGCAGCCACCCGTGCAGACGGCGCCCAACATGCCCTAAACGCAACGGTGGATGCCGCCCGCGACATCCTTCGTTTAGGCCAAGAAGCTGCGGAAGAACGCCAACGTGCCGCACTGGCTGCCACACGAGCAGACGAAGAAGCCGCGACTGCTGCCGCCGCCCAAGTAGCGCTCCAACAGGCCCAGGCAGCCATGCAGGTCAGCGCCGCAGATGCCGAACTGCGTCCCCTCATTCAGCGTCTTGAGCGAGCCAGAGGCCGTGCCGAAGCCCTCGGTGAACGCGCAGAAGCTCTCGTGGACCATACCGAGCACATCGCCTCCGACAGCCATGCCCCAGCGGTCATGGATGCCATGGGCCCCCTACTCCACACCTACGAACAACTTCGTGGCCACGTCGACGCCGCACAGCGCACCGTAGAGCCGTCAGAAGCCGCTGCCATAGACGCTGAGAACGCTGCCGCCGACGCACGCGAGCTCTTGGCCGTGCTCGAAGCCGACGCACGGGCTGTCACAGTGGCACTCCAGAGCAGCCAAGAAGAGCGCCAGGTTGAACAGCCAGACGAGCACCACGATGCGCCGCAAGACGACATACAGGCTGTCGAAGAAGCCATCGAGCGCGCGCGGGCCGCTGCCGAAGACGCGCAACAGCTCGTAGTCGCTCTAGACCAACAGATCCGGGCCGACAACGTCTCAGCACCAGGCGCCCTCGACGCCTTCGCCAATGCATCACGGGCCGCCGACCGCTCCGCAGCTGCCGCCCAGCGCGCAACCCAGATGACCTCTGCCGCAGATGCCGACGCTGCCGCCCTGGAAGCGACAGACGCTGCGTTCCAGGTACGCGCCGAAGCCGAAGCCGCACACGCCGCCATTGCTGTAGAAGTGGGCGGTCGTGAACATGAGATGGCGGCGCTGACCCGAGCTCGCGCCGCAGCCCAACAAGCCGCCTACAGCGCACGTGTGCACGCCCAACAAGCGAGCCGAATTGCCCGCTCGGTAGAGCAAGAGACGGTCGACGACAACGAAGCAGTTGCCCAGGCACGCACGCGCGTCGCAGAGCTCGCCGCACAGGTCGCTTTTGCCGCTGAACGCGCGGACTTTGCCTGCTCCGAGGCTGAGCAAACCACCGACCTAGCCATCGCTACTGGTGCCCAAGCTGCCGCAGAAGACGCAGCCCGTGAAGCCGAAGGTGCGTTGCTGTCCCTGGAGTCCGCAGATGACACCCTGGCGGACATCATCGGTGGTGCACTTGCCCCCATTCCGGTCCACCGTCCGGCCGCTGAAGCGAGATCCGCGACCATCACCCCCCATCGCGCTGACCGTGTCGACGCGGCACCGCTGGCACCCGTGCCCATCGCCGCACCGCTTCCGG
The DNA here is from genome assembly GCA_913061235.1 of uncultured Pseudomonadota bacterium. GTDB lineage: Bacteria > Myxococcota_A > UBA796 > UBA796 > CAJXTB01. Next base: position 263,268 of record CAJXTB010000003.1, read on the forward strand.
CGCCGGCGCCACAGCCGGCACCAGCGCCCCAACCCGCGCCAGCCCCCCAGGTTATCGCGAACGCTCCGACACCTCCCAGCGCAGTCCAGGCCGACCCCCCAAAGAAAAAGGGCCGCATTCGCCGCGTTCTCGGCATGATGTTCATGCTGTTGGTCATCATCACCGTCATCCTCGTGATCGGTGGCGGCATTGGTGGGTACTTTGGGTACAACCACTACGCAGCTGAGCTCCCGACAGTCGACGCCCTCCAGACCTATCGGCCCCCGACCGTCACCACTGTGTACGACCACGAAGGTGAGCTGCTCGGCGAGATCTACGAAGAGCGTCGCTACGTCACCGAGCTGGAGGAAATGCCGGAGCACCTGCAGCAAGCCTTCACGTCATCCGAAGACAAGGCGTTCTGGGAACACGGCGGCGTCAACTGGATTGGCCTCGTACGCGCCATGAGTGTGCTCATCACCACCGGTGAAAAGAGCCAGGGTGCCTCAACGATTACCATGCAGGTCACGCGAAACTTCTTGCTCACCCGAGACAAGACGTACGAGCGGAAGATCAAGGAAATCATCCTCGCGCAGAGAATCGAAGAGGTCTACGACAAGGAGCGCATCCTCTACTTGTACCTCAACGAGCTGTACTTGGGCTCTGGAGCCTACGGCGTCGAAGCCGCAGCGCGCACCTACTTTGGTAAGCATGTCGGTGAGCTGACCCTCGCAGAGTCCGCCATGATCGCGGGCCTTGCGCCGGCACCGTCCACCTACAGCCCACACCAGAACTTCGACAAGGCCAAGGTTCGCCAGGGCTACGTCCTGGGACGCATGCTCGAAGACGGCCACATCAGCCAGTCCGAGCATGACGACGCCATGGACGAGCAGATGGTCATCGTTGAGCGCAGCAACGAGTTCTTGGAGAAGTCGCCATACTTCACCGAGCACGTCCGTCGGCACATCGTAGACACCTACGGTCACGAACGCGTCTACAACGAGGGCCTCTCGGTCACCACGACCTGCGACCTGGACCTACAAGGGGTCGCACAGGCCGCTGTCCGCAAGGGCGTAGACGAAGTCGACCAGCGCATGGGCTTCCGCCGTGTGGGTCTCGAGAACATCTCTCAAGGTCAGATTGCCGAACGCACTGCCGCGCTTGAGACCGAGATGATCGACGCATGGGTGCTCATGAACGACCCCTCCGGTCAGCAACCTCGCCCTGCAACCTCAACTTTGGAAGAAGGTGAGCAATACACGGGCGTTCTGACCGAAGTCACGCGCAACCACGCCACTGTCCAGATCGGTTCCCACCAAGCCATCATTCCGATTGCCTGGAGCCGTTGGGTCTTTAAGCCCGACCACACCCGGTCTTGGCGTAGCCGGTCACAGAACGACCTGACCCAGCAGATCACCTGGGAGCTTCCCTTGCCGGAAGATGCTCCGGAAGACGCCGAGCCCGAGACCGAGACTGGCGCCATTCTGCAGGTAGGCGACGTGGTCTTGGTCAAGGTCATGGCCTTGTCCACGCAAGACGAAGAAGTCGCCTCAGACTTCCGCAACACCCCCGGTGCTGACACTTCCTTGGTCGCTGCTCACCTGTGGCAGCGCAACGAAGTCGATGCAGCGCTGCTGTCCTACGACCTCGAATCCGGCGCTGTCCGCGCCATGGTCGGGGGCGCCGACTTCGGTGACAGTGAGTTCAACCGCGCAACGCAAGCCATGCGCCAAGTGGGCTCGACCTTCAAGCCTATCGTGTACGCCGCAGCCATTGAGTCCGAGCGCGTCACCGCTGCGACCATGGTCACCGACGGTCCCCTCGCCTTCGCGACCGGTGCGGACTTCATCTGGAAGCCGGGCAACTACTCCAACAGCTACCTAGGCAACATGACGCTGCGCAAGGCCCTGGCCATGTCGCGCAACACCTGCACCATCCGAGTCCTCGACCGCGTGGACCCTGGAATGAATGACGACATCGTGTACGACTTTGTTCGTCGCCTAGGCATCGGTGGTCCGCCCACCCACAGCCTACCCGAAGACTGGATTGCGACGCCGGACAACGACCACGCCTGCCCGTGGATTCGAGAAGAGGCCGACTTTACCGTGTGTACCGACCGGTACCCACCCATGCCCGAAGGCCTGACAGACCGCGAACACCGCGCACAGCTGACCGATGACAGCGACTATCGCTGCCGCGCCTGCGACCTGTCCATGGGCCTTGGCTCCCGCTCGCTCACCATGGAAGAGCTCATGCGGGCGTACAGCACCTTCGCGACGGGCGGCACCATGATTGAGCCGTACTACATCGAAGAGGTCCGCGACCGCGACGGCAACGTGCTCGAGAGCCACGCAGCGCTCCCACCGGTCCAGGTCCTCGACCCCGCCGTCGCCTACATCACCACATGGCTGATGGAAGGCGTTGTTCAAGGCGGAACCGCCGGTCGCGCCGCACGACTCGGCCTGCACTTGGCCGGTAAGACAGGAACCACCAATGACGAGAAGGACATGTGGTTCATCGGCTTCAACCCTGAAGTCATCACTTCCGTGTACGTCGGGTACGACCAGCCTCGCTCCCTCGGCGTCTCGTCGACCGGTGGCCGCACCGCTCTGCCGATTTGGATGGAGTACATGGCGGTCGCTGTGCCCCCCGAACGCGACTACGCATTCCCGGTGACAGGCGACATTGAATGGGCAAATATCGAAGAGTCAACCGGTCGCCGAGTGACCGCCGGCGGACGCCGATTCCCATTCTTGCGTGGCACGGTACCCGAGAGCACGGGTATCAGTGCCGGCCAAGTCAGCATCGATGACATTCAGACGGAACTGTAAAATGCGACCCCTCGTGGCTTTGATGCCGCTCCAAGCTCTACCATTTCTCCTGTCGTCACTGCTGTTTGCAGCGTGTGGCTCGGGGTCCGCAACCTTCGAGCAGTGCGAGCTAGACCTCGAATCCGACGTCGATGTGGTCATGCCTGGCGATACCCTGGTGTTGACCGGCGGTCCGCAGAGTGAGCGCTTTGACACGGTTGTCCGAATTGGCGACGTCCAGGCAGATGTCCTTGACGTCTCCCGTCAGAATTGCTCGATTTGCGATGAGTGTCGCCAACAGCAATGTGTCACTCTGTGCCGTTCTTGCTCCCAGTGTGCGCCGTCGTGTGACACCTGTGAAGAAGAACTGACAGTTATGATCCCAGAACTTGCTGCCGGTCCAGCCGACCTCGTGGTGACCAACCGATTTGGTATTTCTTCCCCCCTGCCCGTGAACGTGGACGTTCCAGACGACACCGACACGGACGTAGACTCCGACACTGATTCCGATACGCTCGCAAACTAGCGGCAAAAGCGGTTGAAGGCGGAGCCTTCACAGTGTATTCAGCGTGACCCTTGATCCTTGGAGCCGGAATGCGGTTCAGCAAAACCTCCCTGACCCTTGCCGTCGCTAGCGTAGGCCTCGCCTTCGCCATGACCTCGTCGACCGCTAACGCCGGTGGACTGGGTATTCTGACGACAGGCGGATTCCACACCACCCCTGTGTACTTTTACGACGCAGGCAACAACGACGCTCAAGTCAAGCAATCGCAGGCGATCTACTCGCTTGGCGCCGGCTTTGACCTGACCCTCGGCGACCCGGATGACCGCGTTGTCGGTGGATTCCGTGGCTACTGGCTACTGGACAGCGCCGAGAGCGACCCAGCAGACAGCACCAGTACCGTCAGTCCGGACAACGTCATCGCCAACTGGCGCGACGAGTCCCGCAGCATCGGCATTGCGTCCGTTGGTGTGGTCTTCGGCATGTTCGGTGACCCGAACGGCTTCCAGATGACCTCAAGCATCTACATTGGTAGTGGTTTCCTCACCCCAGACCACTCCGAGTTCTTGCTCGCAGAGGCCGGTGTCGGCGCTACCTGGAACTTCACTCCTGGCGTTCAGGCGTTTGGTTCCGTTCAATACTCGGTTCGTAGCCGCAAGGGCTTCCGTCACGGCGCCAACGCCATGCTCGGTGTTCGCTACCTGTTCGACTAGAGTCAAGGTGCCCCACCGCACTTGGAACCGAGCATCCCTCGGTCACATCATGCCGCTCGCCCTCATGGGTGCAGCGGCGTTGGTGTGTCTGGTGTCTTGTACGCCGCAAGACCGGCCCTCCTGGCGCGACCAGCTCGTTGCCGACTCCCCCTGCTACCGGGTGAACCTCGCGGACGGCTTGCTGGAAGAGACCACAGCAGAGGTCGAAGACCTGTTTGCCTGTCTGGACTACCACGGGCATCTCGAGTCACTGCGGCCGACCGTTGCCGCGTTGCGTCCTACGAACACGGGCGGCGCGCCAGGGCTCATCGACATCGCTCGTACCGTCAACGCACTGCCGGATGTTGGCGTCGACATCGGCACGTCCCTCTCCGTGGCAATCGACCTACTACGCGACCCAGCAGAGCCACTGCAAGGGGTGCTGGACCTGTCGTTAGAGCTCGTCACCGGTGAGCCGGCACGCACAGTCCGGTCGGGTGCCATTGACCCCACACAGCCCAGTGTTCTTCGTGGAGGCATACTCGCTCCCATCGCGCCCATCGTGCCGGACCTGGCTCAGTCCATGTTGGACGCACCCGACAAGACCCAAGCCATCGGCGACGCCCTGCTCGGTGACACGGTGCGCCAGTGGGTCTACAGCACCGCCAGCTACGGACGGTCAGCACACCCAGATGTCCGTGCGCTCATTGAGGCAGTGCCCGAAGACGCCGGAGACGCATTGCTCGCCACCCGAGATGGCGTGGACGGGTTGTGGGCGGGAGGAACCGACGACAGCCTGCGCGACCTCGTTGACATCATGGTCGGTACCGACACACGTGACTCGGCCATCACGGAGTTGGCGGAGCCGCTCGGCGTGCTCCTAGCAGATGACGGCGTTCGCACTGGAACCGGGGCGCTGCTTCGCACTCTCCACGCAGACGGAACACTGGACAGCATCATCACCGACCTCGGATGGATGGCCACTACGAACGTTGACGGCTTGCCGGCGCAACGGGGAGAGCTGTCGGGCCTTGAGTCCTTGGTGCGCTTGCTCGACTCCGCCAACCAGCCCATGGTCTGTACGCTAGACCTCGGATTTACTGATGTGTCGGTGAACCTCGGCAATCTGTCGGTCACCTTGCTGGGGTTCGTCAACGACCTCGAGCCGAACACGGTCCAGACCAGCGCCGGAATCCTCGGCGCCATTGTAGATGCGAACCTGTCGCAGTCACTGCTCGGACGGCTCGCCAACAGCGGTGTTTGTCCAGCACTCACGCCAACCCTCGTTGAAGACCTCCAGGTGCTCGACCTGCTGTTTGACGACAACGCATCAGCCCTCGTCGTCGCCTTCTTGGGAGTCACTCAGGTTCTCGAAGACGAAGGCCATCTCGCACGGTTCGTGGACTTGACGAGCACCTTGTGGGACACGAACGCCATCTGGGCCCTGGGAGACGTCGTTCGCGACACCTCAGACGAGCCTATCTGGCAGCACATCCTCGGCGCCATTCCACTGCTGCTCGACCCTGCCTCATACGGTCTGCCCAACGATACCGTTGATTTTGATGACGCCTGGGACGCACTCAATGTGCTTGTCTCCGACCCAGTGCTCGGATGGGCATCCACGGCCGACATCCTACGGCCCATCGCCAACGCAGACGGTGTCTGGGTGGCGGTCGGAAACCTGGCTGAGTTGCTGTCCGACGGGCGCTCCGAGGCCGCACACAGCCTTGAGCTGGTCGACGACTGGGTGAGTGCTGACCCCGATCTAGTGTTGCTCGACACCATCGCCGTCCTGCTCGCCAAGTCCGAGATCTCGGAACCCCTTCTGCGCATCGCGGCAACACCGCAGGTCAGCTCGGCGTTGCTCGCATCTACGCCAATCGCCAGCCAAGACGCCGTGCCGTTGGCCTTTTGGTGCCGCCTGGTGACCACCGGAGCGGTCGACGATGTACTGTCCCTCGCCGAGCGCGTCATCAACGGCATCGATCCCGGAGAGCCCGATGAGTGAAACCGCCTACAACACCCCGATTCGCCCCGGTGGTGAGACCCCCCATGCCTATGGCGCCAATGTTCATGTCCTTGCGGACCCTTGGGCACTGTCGCTCTTGGCGCGTCTAGGCCATGAGGACACCGGTACGTCGACCTTCCACCGGTTGCTACGAGCGGCCTACCGACGGCTTCTTCACGCCGTCACCGGTGAGCTACGCACGCTAACGGTCACCACCCCCACCCGGATGGCGGCACTACAACCCGATGCTGCGTTTCATGGCACAGCCATTGATGCCGCACAGCCCATTGTCATTGTAGATATTGCCCGTGCCGGAATCATTCCATCGGATGTCTTCCAGCAAGAGCTCTTGGACTTGGTATTCGACCGCTATCTACGAGTCGATCACCTATACATGCAGCGACGGACCGACGACGCCGGGCGGGTGGTTGGCATTGATCTGACCGGTAGCAAGGTTGGCGGCCCGGTCGAAGACGCCACCCTGCTCATCCCCGACCCCATGGGGGCCACCGGTGGCTCGATTCAACACGTCATCGACCACTACAAGGCCCACGTCGAAGGCACACCGCGCCGAATCGTCGCCTGCCATCTCATGGTCACCCCCGAGTACATCCGCGCGCTCACCACGGCCTTCCCAGACGTCGTCATCTACACCCTTCGCGTAGACCGCGGCATGTCCCCCGAAGAGGTCCTTCAGACAGGCCTCGGAGACGACCCCCGCGAGAGTGGTCTGACCGATACCCAGTACATCGTGCCGGGTGCCGGTGGCCTCGGTGAGCTTCTCAACAACGCTTTCGTCTAGAACAAGGCGCTCAAGGACATCATGAAGACCATCCACACCGACAACGCTCCGGCCGCCATTGGCCCGTACAGCCAAGCCATCGTTGGCGGCGGCTTCTGCTTTTGCTCTGGCCAGATCCCGATGGACCCCACTACGGGCGAGCTGGTTGGCCAAGACGTCACCGCGCAGACCCACCAAGTCCTCAAGAACCTACGCGCTGTACTCAACGCCGCAGGCACGGACTTTGACCGGGTGACCAAGTGCACTGTCTTCCTGCAGGACATGGACGACTTTGCCGCCATGAACGCGGTGTACGCCGAGCACATGGGTGACGCACGCCCAGCTCGGGCTGCCGTTCAGGTGAGCAAGCTGCCTCGCGGTGTTCTCGTCGAAATCGACGCTGTCGCGCTGGTCTAGTCGCGACTGTGAGACATGAAAGGCGCCTGCGACGGCGTGGGCGAGCGGAGATCTCGGTAGGAAGGACGTCAGAAGTCAGAGGTCAGAAATGAGAGCAGACGCTTCGCGCCTGCGTTTCGGATGAAGCCTTTGGAGCTGCGAAGGTCAACGACAACGAAATCTCAGGCTTGCCGACCGACGCCAAAACTCCGGCAGGTCGACGCCCTCGCAAGCCAACTTGTTGGCTTTCTCTGACCTCTGACCTCTGACCTCTGGCCTCCGAACAATCGAGCTCTAAGCACAGCTCACCGCTCACTAGCCCCAGGACTGAACAACCTTCTCAAACAAGTCTGCCACCTGCGACCCCACGCGGCCGGCAATCTCACTGACTTCTTCGTGGGTCAGTGGCTCGCCACTCATTCCCGCAGCCAAGTTGGAGACGACCGACAAGGCGGCACAGGTGAACCCAGCCTCGACCGCGGTCAGGACTTCGGGCACGGTGCTCATTCCGACCAGGTCGCCGCCGATGGTGCGGGCGTAGCCAATCTCGGCTGGAGTCTCGTAGGCTGGCCCCATCATGGCCACATACACGCCCTCGCTCAGTGAGACGCCAAGGGACTTTGCAGCAGCGTGCAGGTCCGCTCGCATTGCAGGATTGTACGCCGTTCCCATGTCCGGAAAGCGCTCGGGTCCCCACTGCGGTCCAGTGAGTGGGCTGCAGCCTTGAAGGTTGATGTGGTCGGTGATGACGACCAACGTGCCTGGGGTCATACCCTCGGTCATCCCGCCTGCTGAGCAGGTCAGTAGAAGCTTCTTCACGCCCCAGCGGTGCAGTGCGCGCACGTAGCGGACAACTTCCGACGGCGAGTAGCCCTCATACAGATGGACCCGGCCGGAGAGGACGGCGACATCCGTTCCTCCGAGCGTGCCCACCAACAATCGACCCGCGTGACCCGAGACGGTGCTCTGAGGCAGGCCGAGCGTGCTCGACGGCACCTGACTACGAATGGAAACGCGGTCCACCACTCCGCCGAGTCCGCTACCCAACACAATCGCGACGGGGGGCGCATCTCCCAGTTCTCGTTGCATGGCAGCGGCAATGGCTGTGACTGGGGCTACTTCTGGGTGCATGAATCCTCGGTGTGCTGAGTGCTTCCGGCTATCGTCTCACAGATGGGCCTCACGGTGCGCGTTGGTACAGCAATCAACGGGCAAACGTCGACCAAACGAACTATGCGGGGCCCCCGCCCGGAGACGAGTCCCCCGATGTTTGCAGATACGCCGCTGGTCATGGTCGAAGACATCGCAACCCTCAAGAAGGTTGCCCGAACCCTGTCCAAGGCGCCGGCTATCGGCGTAGATACTGAAGGAGATTCCTTCTACTCGTACCGCGAAAAGGTGTGTCTGCTTCAAATTAGCGACCTGCACACCGACTTCGTCATCGACCCGCTCGCGGTCTCCGACCTGTCGTGCTTGGGCCCCATCATGGCAGACCGAGACATCGTCAAGATCTTTCATGGTGCCGACTACGACGTTGTGTGCATGAAGCGCGACTTCGGTTTTGAAGTTCGCAACCTGTTCGACACCATGCTCGCATCACAGCTGACGAACCTGCCAAGGGTCGGCCTCGCGGACATCATCGGCCAGTTCTTCGGCCACACAATCGAGAAAAAGTACCAGCGCCACGACTGGTCCAAGCGTCCTCTGTACCCAGAGCACATTGACTACGCACGCGGCGACAGCCACTGGCTTCCAGCCCTGCGCGAAATCCTCATCCGTCGCCTACAGGACGTTGGCCGAACGCACATCCTGGACGAAGAGTGCGAAATTCTCGAAGAACGCACCTGGGTCGGAAAGCCCTTCGATCCAGACACCTTCTACGACATGAAGGGCGCACGCGGCTTGTCAGATGACGACTTCCGCATCCTCCGTCACCTGTACGTCTACCGAGACCAAGAAGCCCAGAAGCTCAACCGTCCGGTATTCAAGACCATCAGCGACAAGGACCTCATCGCCGTCGCCCAGGCCAAGCCGACCAACCTACACCAGCTGGACGATGCACTGCCCGGCCGCCAAGGTCTCAAGCGTCGCCATGCACAGAACCTGCTGGACCTCGTCCAGAACGGCTTGCACGATGACACTCCCCTCCCTGCAAAGAAGAAGAAAGCTGCACCGGCCGCACGCAAGACCCCCGCTCGTCTGCGTGGCAAGGCAGCAGACCGAGGCTTTGAGCTGCTAAAGAGCTGGCGCAACAAGTTGATGAAGAGCACAGCAGACCTGCCCCATGCCGCCCTCATCTCGAATGGTGGACTCAAAGAAATCGTTCGGGCACGCCCGGCAACCCTCGAAGAGTTCCGTGCCGTTGACGGCGTTCGCAACTGGCAAGCCAACGAGTACGGCGAGACCATCGTCGCCTTGCTCGCCGACTTCGACGAGAACGCTTAGCCGTTTTCAATCGGCGACTGTCAGCGAGACCTCAACAGCGCTGACCACCAACCTGAAGTGAAGAGAAGCCAGCGATAGTCATCGTCGGCTTCTTTGTGTATCGGTTACGGATCACTTCCACTCAGGAGGCCCTTATGTGGCTGATTGCGCTAACGACCTTCGCCTTCGCTGACGCTCCGACCGTAGACGGTGACGCCCTACGGCGAGCCACCGAGTTGCCCATTTCCGCGGCACGCGTGCGGGAACTCGGTACATCGACGGACCAAGTCCGGGAGGCTCTACAAGCATCCAGAACCAGCGATGCGGACCCAGGTGACACCGCCGACATGTTCAAGGAAACAGCCGATGCTGTCGAAGAACATGGTCCTGTCGACAACTTCGGCTCGTTCGTACGAGAACGCCTCTCTGAAGGTTTGCGCGGGCGTGAGCTCGCCGCATCGATTCGGGCGGAACACCAGGCCCATGGCAAAGGTCGCCCTGACCATGCTGGGGCTGGCGGCCGAGGCCACTCCACAGACGGCGCGCAGCCTGGAGGAGCACGCGGTTCGGAGACACAGGACCGCGCCCAATCAGGCGGGCGCGCTGATGGGGCACACGGTTCACCGCAAGCAGGGGGTGCCCATTCAGGCGGACGCCCAGACTCTGCAGGGGGTGCCCAATCAGGCGGGCGCCCAGACTCTGCAGGCGGTCCCCAATCAGGTGGGCGTCAATCCGGTGACACTCCCGCACATGGCGATTCTACCCACGAGCGCCCAACTCCCACCACCGAGGGGACAGAGTCGGGCAGCACGCAATCCACAGAACGGGGCCGCGGCATGACGCGTCCAGAACGAGGTAACAACCGATGAAAACCATCTTTTTGCTCCTATCGATGACCGTTGCGTGTAGCCCGGCCCCTACCGAGGTGGTCCACGAGCCTGCCGGAACCGTCGAGCATGCAGCGCCAGGAACTGCGGTGGATGCGGAGCTAGCGACAGTCATCGACCTCGCGCGCTCAATCCGCGCAGAGCCAGAAAACGCCGCTACTCACCTGACGACTGCCGGCATGACGGCCGACGAATTCACCGCGAAACTCTGGGCCATCGCAGAGGACCCAGAACAGTCCGCTGCCTATTCCGCTGCCCTCTCCGAGTAGTGGCCAGCCTACGCGAGCTCGATGAACATCGGCTCGTCATCGTCCGAGTCCATGTCCCGAATCGGCGCCAGCAAGCGCTGTACATCGGGATGGACTTGGTACAGCCGGACTTCACGTCCGAAGCTGTTCTTCCACTGACGCACCCGCTCGCGGCTCACGTCAAAGCGCGCGGCGAGTACCTGACCGCTCAACCCCTCTGACAGGGAGCTGAGCAGCTCACGTAGGCCTTCTTCGCCGTAGCGGTCGATGAAGTTTCGCGCAATGCGCGCACGGCTAGAGTCGCTCATCTTTCCTCACCCCTTAAGGGTACCATTGACGAGTCAATAGCGCAACGCTGACGGCGCCAGATTATAGTACCGAAAACTCGGAGATGTCATGCTACGCGTCCTTCCCACTCTGCTGTTGTCTGGTTGTTGCTGTTGTTGGCCATTTGGTGGCGACGACGGCTCCGGCGGTTTCGTCTCCGACTACGTGGGCGAAGTGGTTGCCGAGGAGCTCGGTGAGCAAATGGTCGAAGCGATGACCGGCGCCGAGAACGTCGAGATTGGCGAAGACGGCAGAATCACCGCAACGGGCCCCGATGGCGAGACCATCGAGATGCGGATGGACGACGACGGTCAGATGATCATGACCACAGGAGACGGCAGCGTGACCATCGGCGCGGGCGAAATCCCAGACGGATTCCCCATCACGCCGTACCCAGGTTCATCGGTCATCACGGTCATGGACATGGACGAAGGCCAAATGGTGAATCTGACCAGCGCAGGTACGAAAGACGAGCTGCTCGCACACTACCGTTCACAGCTTGAGGCGCTGGGTACCGTAGAAGTCGGCATGGATCTGACCACGCCTGACGGCGGCATGACCACCATCATGGTTCAACCTGAAGCGGGTCCCACCGTCATGGTCATGCTCATGACCAGCAACAGTGAGCCAGCGGCCACAAGCATCACCGTTACCCCGAATCAGTAGCAGACCAACACCAGATGTCACGGTCGGTCCACTAGCGGACGGTCGGCGACATCGCGTGTGTAGATAAGAGTGAGCGACGCGGGCACTGCCAGCACTGGCTCCGCAACCTCTGGGCGGTCCATTTCGAGGGGTTGGGTGCACGGAGCCTCCGTCCGGTCAAATGCCCGCGTCGCCTCTTCTCACAACTACCTCAAGCGTCTCGCCAAGCGTGTTTGCGACGCGCGTGTAGCCAGTCGGCAATGGGTGCGTGAACATCCGCTTCCGCCGTCCGCCCGAACAACACATCATCGTGGCCGTATGCTTCGGGAAGTGCCAGTTCCTGCGTGTCTGAGGCCCCCCAGGCCGCTAGCAACGGTCGCGCTTGGGCTGGGCGGCACAGGTCATCCCCGGCGCTGTGTACGACCAACAGAGGCGCGCAGGTGCGACCGAGCGCATGCAGGTAGTCCACATGCCCCGTTCGGTCGGACAGCACGCCTGCATCGACCCAGCGAGACACCTGCTGGAGCAAGGACACGGGCACATTCCCCGCGGCATGCCGCAGCACCCCACGCACGCACGCGCCGTCGGTTCCTTGCCCAGAGAAGCGCTCGAGTACAGGACCATCCGCGACAAGCGGTGCGGCGAGTGCGGCAACACGACCCGGCAGCACCCATCCACGAGGAAGCCATCGACTCGCTTGCAACAGACGGCGCACTTCAGACGTCGGTGTCACAAAGCGCACAGCGGTGTTTAAGCAGACCAGACCCGCGACGTCGGTATCTCCTCCGGTGGCTGCCAAGATGACCCCGAGTTGCCCCCCAAGGCCGTGGCCCAACCAGAACGCTCGTCGGTAGCCAGAGTCCTCACGAACCGCCTGCAGGGCAGCCTCCACATCTCGGGCAACAATGTCGTCGACGTCGAAGTTGGTGGGCCCGTCAGGCGCAATCGAATCGCGGTCACCACGGTGAGCGAACACATACACCCGGAACCCAGCGCGCTGGAGGGTCTGTGCGAGCGTGTGTTGCCCGTAGCGGTAGCTCTCTGCCGACAGCCCGAGCGAGTGTGCCAGAATGACCGGCTCCCCCGCTCCACCCGGTCTCGGCTCCAGCACACGCAAGGGAGCCGACCAGCCATCGCTCGCCGTGTAGTACAGACGACGCACAGCAGGGGGCCGCGGGGACTCAACAAAGGGGGTTCGTTCGTCCGGATGCAGAATGCGCCACATGGCACTCAATGCAAGGTCAAACAAGGGCGCCGCCAGGGCTCGAGCGCGTGGGGTGGTCTTTAGACGTCTCCGATCGGGGAAACTAGACATGGGAAGGAAGGGGGGTAGATCGGAGGGAGGTACGCAAGCGCACCCATTTGGAAGGAATTCCGCAGAAGTGAGACGTCGAAAACCGTTGGGGGAATGGGAAGGTTGCTCCCGAGCCCTGGCAAGGCACAACAACAATAGCGGAGCCTCGCGATCACGCAAGGGTAAATGTACAGATCACAGATCTTTTTCATGTAGCGTCGAGGCCAAACCATTGACTCGTCAATAGTTCATTATCCGCCGATTTGATCAAAACGTAGATCAGATCTTGGCTTTCGATCAGTCGCTTCTGTGTCGAATGCAATCGGCAGCCACAAAAAAACCGGCATCACAGAATGATGCCGGAAGCGCGCGCAATGCGCGATGTGAACCGAGAGACCTTAGAGGTTGGCTTGGGCCTTGAGGTCGTCGACGTAGGCGCGCAGGAACTCGCCGCGGCGCTGTTGGACAACACTGCGAAGGATAGCTTCGCGCTCTTGCTCGAAACGGCCCATGTCTGCCCGCTCAATGCTGTCAACCACACCCACGTAGAGTGCCTCGCCCGACTGGTAGACCTCTGGGAGGACATCACCGGGGCTTGCGTTCAGAGCGGCTGAAACCATGGATGCAGGTGGAGCAAGTGCGCCGGGAGGGCTCTGCTTGTTCAGCATGGAGGATGTCTGAACGACCAGGCGAAGCTCTTCGAGACGCGCCATGGGAGCAGCGCCGTCCGCCGTCCAGGTAGCTTGCAGCTCTTCAGCGAAGGTAGCTGCCAAAGCGGGCGTTTGACGCTCACGCATCAGACGACTCGCGATGTCCAAGCGAACGTCTTCGATAGGAGGCGTGCGGGCTTCCGTGCGTTCATTCAGCAGGTACAGCGCAATCATGCTGCCAGCGAACTTGATGTCCGACAGCTGGCCAACTTCAAGACCGTCAATGCCCTCGAGAACGTCTTCGGAGAGGTCGGTGGTCGCAAGCGTTCCCAAGGAACCGCCGTCATCTGCGGTGACATGCTCGGACCACTTGCGTGCCAGCTCATCCATGGTGGCGTCTGGGTTGTCCGAGGCTTCAATCTCGTCCTTAAAGCCCTGCATACGTGGACGGAGCTCGGCAGCACCTTGACCGTCACCCGTCAGCTTGAACACAATCATGCGAACGTTGACCTGCTCGGGCGTGGTCAGAGAATCCTGAGTGGCGGAGTACTCGGCTTCGACGCTGCCTGGGTTCTCAGCAATCCAAGTCTCCACAACGGCGTCAGCAAGGTCCACTTCGTCGTTGAAGTTCGCGGGACGCAGGCGGACGAACCGCAGACGGGCCTTCGTCTCCATTTCTTCGTAGGCCGAACGCAGCATCGCGTCTGGGACAACAACGCTGTACGACATCAGTCGCTGCATCTTGGTGATGAGGGACTGCTTCTGAAGCAAGGCTTCGTACTCATCAGCCGTGTAGCCAAGGTACCGAATGCCGGCGCGGTACAGCTCTTCGTCGAACTCTCCGTTTTCGTCTAGGAACTGGCGGTTGGAGCCGCGGGTCTGGGCCACGCTCCAAGAGATGCGGGAATCGCGGTCCACATCCAGCATCAAACCGGCGTCAACTGCTGCTTGGCGCACCAGCTCGCGGTCAACCAACGAATCGACCACCATCGCTTGAGCGCGGGCGTACTCTTCGTCACCGTTTGGCGAGCGACCGGCGAACTGGCGACGCATCTCACGTTCGACATCGGGCGTCATGATGCGGGTTCCGTTGACGTTGGCGACTTCTGCGGCCACATCACCCTGGGGTGTGGCGAACCAGAAGACGAAGGACACCACGACAACAGCAAGTAGAACCTGCATGAAGGTGGAGTCCGTTCCTGAACGCATGGACTCTAGGATGGACATACTCTCTCCGATGGGGCGCCGGCCTATCCGCCCGCCACTCCTCATTCAAGGCCGCGATTTTGGAAGTGTGCGAGGTTGCGCCAGTAGGCGCAACCCTGGTATACAGCACGTCCTCGAAGCTCCCGCTTCAATCCCCCCCGCAGCACGCCTCCCCGGCACGCTCACCCTTCCCTCCTCTTCACTCCCGAACGCCTGATGTTCAGCGCAGTCCTTGGGCTTTTTAGCCAGGATCTCGCGGTAGATCTCGGTACATCCGAGACGCGAATCCACCAACGTGGCACCGGTCTGGTATGCCGCGAACCTTCCGTGATTGCAGTCCATACGGACCGCAACGGTCACCGTCGTGTGGCCGCTGTTGGCTCGGAGGCTGTTCCCATGATCGGGCGCACACCCGCCGATCTTCAAGCGGTGCAGCCCGTTCAACATGGGCATGTTGTCGACTTTGAGGTCGCTGAGGCCTTGCTGACGCATCTGGTCCGTCAAGTCCACGGCCGGAACCAGTGGGTTGCTCCCAAGATGGTCTTGGCCACCCCATGGGGTGCCACGGACATGGAGCGCCGAGCGCTTCGTGAGAGCTGTGAGACATCGGGGGCACGCGTCGTACACATGGTGGACCGTCCGCTTGCTGCGGCATTCGGAGCCGACCTGCCCGTGGAGAAGGCAACCGGCAACTTGGTCGTCGACCTTGGCGCTGGAGAGGCGTCCATCGCGCTGATGTCACTGTGCAAGGTTGTGGCACACCAATCGGTTCCAGGGGGTGGCAACGCCGTTGACATCGCCATCATGCGCATGGTGCGCGACCGCTACAACCTAACCATTGGCCGCTCTACCGCAGAGCGCCTGAAGCTAGAGTTGGCCGACGCCAGCGGACGCGGCGACAAAAAGACCAGTGAAGCCAAGGGACGCTGCGGACTCGCAGGCATTCCTCGCGCCGTCACTGTGACTGGAGCCGACATTGCCGACGCGCTGCAGCGTCCAGTCACCTCCCTTGTTCGCGGTATCCGCGCTGTGTTGGACCGCGTCCCCGCCGAGCTGGCCCGGGACGTCGCTGACCACGGGGTTGTCCTGGTGGGTGGCGGCGCTCGCCTACGAGGCCTCGAACGGGTCCTTCGTGAGGCCACTGGACTTCCGGTGGTTCGCGCAGAACATCCCGAATCGTGCGTCATTCACGGTGCCGGACGCATTCTCGACGAGCTCGATCTGCTGGACGCCGTTGCATGCTGAACCCAAAGCGGACGTTCACACCACGCAAGCCGGGATTCACGCCGGCCCCCCTGCCCCTGCGTCGTAAACCTACGCTTGTGCCTGTTGAGGAGCCCACACCGACCCGTCGCTTCACGGTGCTTCGACGAGCCCTCGCATTCGCTCTGGTCGTCGGCCTCTCGGTCGCTGTCGTTGCGTCCGCAAGCGGAACCCAAGCCTTCAAGTCGGCCACCGCAGGCGCACAAGAGTGGTTCGCGGTCCAGTCCGCAACCGCCGTCCAAGGGTGGGACCGTCATCTGGCCCAAGGCAAAGTGGTCGACCAGCTCGCTGCGATGACGCGTGAGCGAGACGCCCTTGCGCTTGAGGTCATGGAGCTACGCGCCGTTCAGCGCGAACACGGCCGTCTTGTCACCCTGTTGGACATGGCTGAAGGCCAAGGGCTCACCGGTGTGGCCGGACGGGTCATCGCTCGCCCCACAACCGGACGGGCCACCCTGCGCATCGACTCTGGCAGTGTTGTCGGCGTGGCGCTTGGCCAAGCGGTCGTCGCACACGATGGCCTCATTGGACAAGTCGTGGACGTTGGCCCCGAGTGGGCCGATGTTCTGCTCGCACGCGACCCACTGCACAGCGCGGCTGTTGTTGTGGAAGGCACCGAGGTTCACGGAACTCTACGCGGTACCGGCACTGACTTGCTCGTTGACCACGTTATTGCCGGCACCGACGTCCAACCTGGCGCTATCGTGCTCACAAGCGGAGAAGGCGACGTCTTCCCGATTGGAATCACCGTCGGAACGGTCGAGTACGTCTCCCGGTCTACCGGTCCACTTCTGCACATTGAAGTGACGCCAGCCTCGCGTCCGGCGCTACTGGCCGAAGTGTTCGTGGTTCGCCACCAACAGGCGCCAGAGCTGTGATTCTCGGCGCTGCCCTCGCCGCACTTGCTTGGCTCGTCGCATCGGCGTCGGGACTCCCCATCGATCCGTTCCTACCTGTGGTTATCGCCCTTGGTCTACACCGTGAGTGGCCCAACTGGGCACGCGTTGTCCTCGCCATTGCGTTGGCCCCTCTCGCCGCAGCCGCCTGCGGAGATGTCGCAGCAGAGCGGGTTGCGGTCTACGCTGTAGCGGTGATGGGCTCGGTCAATCTGTCCGACTGGTTCGACGACGGTGTCGTCACCCGAACAGGGTTCGCCGCCTGCGCATTGACCGCTGTGTTGGTCGTGCGCGAGGTCATGCACTGGGCTGGCTCCATGCCACAGGGCAGTGACTCGCTCGTGTCCATCGCCGCGACCGTTGCATGGGTCGCTATCCACGCAGCCCTGTGCCTAGTGCTTGCTCGGAGGCGGCCATGAACACGATTGGAACCAGGCTTCCGTGGTTAGCAGGCATCATGGTTCTCGGATTTGTCGCCCTACAAGCGCGACTCGCCACGCTGCACTTGGACGCATCCGTCTCTGCCGTCGCGGTCGACAATGCGCTGAGCACCCGCCGACTCGATGCCCCACGCGGCCGAATCCTAGACCGCCGTGGCGAGATTCTCGCAGACGTCCGCCCGACCATCGATCTACGAATTCGTCCT
Organism: uncultured Pseudomonadota bacterium; assembly: GCA_913061235.1. Lineage (GTDB taxonomy): Bacteria > Myxococcota_A > UBA796 > UBA796 > CAJXTB01. Next base: position 280,922 of record CAJXTB010000003.1, read on the forward strand.
CACTATGTTGAGGACACCGAAGCTCTGCGTCTCACCCTGATGCCACGCCTGTCCGAGGCAGAGCTCGAGCGCTACGACGACGCCATGCTCTCTGAAGGCTGGGACAGACGACGCGCATGGGTCATTGCACCCGACGTAGACCGGGCGACGCGCGCTTGGGTCTCTGGCAACCGCCCATTCTTAGCGGGCGTTGACTTGGGTGCCTCGCAACAGCGCGAATACCCCCTCGGCGGAATCGCCCCTCACGCGATTGGCTACGTCGCAGAAGTGACCGGGGACGACCTTCTTCGCCTGGACCGCAGCCGATACCGTGCCGGGGATTACACCGGTCGCCAGGGTATTGAACGGCTCTTAGAAGATGAGCTCCGAGGCGTACCCGGCATTGATGCCACGCTCACCACATCTGTCGGGGGCCGGGCTCGCGGCTCTGGGCCGTGGTTTGACCGCCTCACCACGCTGGCCAACAACTGGGACGTGCCGGTTCGTGGCGGCGGCGACATCACACTGACTCTCGACCAGAACCTTCAGGCCGTCGCTGAAGCCTCAATGGACGACCGCCGCGGCGCTGTCGTGATGATGGACATCCACAGTGGTGCAGTGCTCGCCTACGTCTCCAGCCCAGACTTTGAGCCGGGCGAGCTGGTCGACGGGATCAGCCGTTCCCAATGGCGCGGCCTGATCGGTGACCCTGCAAATCCGCTGATGGACCGCGTGTCCCGCGGCCTGTACCCACCCGCCTCTACGTTCAAGATGGTGACAGCTGCGGCTGCCCTTGAAGCCGGCATCTCCGAGAACCACACGGTTCGCTGCACCGGCCGCACCCAGATCGGAAACCGGAGCTTCAAGTGCTGGAAGCGCGGCGGACACGGCATCGTCAACCTATCGAGCGCTCTTGCAGGTTCCTGTGACGCTTGGTTTTACGACGTCGGTATCGAGGTAGGCCATGTCGCTATTGCCGACGCCGCTCGTCGACTCGGCTTTGGCTCCCGGACCGGTCTCGCCCTCAATGGCGAGCGCGCAGGGCTGCTTCCATCCGATTCGTGGATGCGCGAGCGCCACGGAACGCCCTGGACCATGGGAGACACAGCCAGTGCCGCCATCGGCCAGAGCATCACCCAGACCACGCCACTGCAGCTCGCTGTGATGACGTCGACCATCGCCGCTGGAGGCATGCGTCCGTCGCCCTACATCGTTGAGTCTGTGACCCGTCCCGACGGCACCACTGCCCGAATTGGCGGCCAGCGGGCGGCTGTTGACTCTGGTTTCTCGCCGGAGATCTGGGCGGCCATCCAAGCCGGTATGGAGCGTGTGGTTGACCGCGGAACCGGTCGTGGCGTGCGAACCGAGGGACTGCCGATGGCGGGCAAGACGGGCACCGCACAGGTGGTCAGCGGCGCGCTCAAGAAACTGCGTCCGGGCTACGACACAGAAGACCACGCATTGTTCGTCGCATATGCCCCGACAGAAGACCCCCAGGTCGCCATCTCCGTCATTGTTGAGCATGCCGGTGGTGGCAGCACGCACGCAGCGCCTGTCGCACGCGATGTCCTAGTCGCCTGGGCCATTGGCGAAGGTATTCTACCAGACCCCGAGATTCTGCTGGAAGAAGCAGAGGTTGCAGACGCGGGAGTCCAGCCATGAAGCCCTGGATTCCACTGGCGATTGCGGCACTCGCTACCGGAGTAGGCCTCGCGAACCTGGCCTCTGCGAGCGCCGGACTCAACGGCGAACTCGGCCGCGCGTTCAATACCCAAGCCGTCAGCGCTCTGGTTGCCATTGGTGTTGGACTTGCAGCAAGCCGCGTGTCTCTGGACACCTACAAGCGCCTAGCCCTGCCCGCATGGGCCATTGGCTGCGCTGGACTCGTCGTCGTGCTCATTATGGGTGCTGTCGGCGGTGGCGCGCGCTCGTGGCTCCTTCTCGGCGGAAGCAGCTTTCAGCCTTCCGAGGCCATGAAGGTCTTGGTCCCGCTGGCACTTGCAGCTGAGCTGTCGACGCCACGCCACTCCAAGGTGACCCGTGTCCTCGTGGTCTCCGCGCTCATCAACATTCCAGTGGCTCTCATTGGCATGCAGCCCGACATGGGTGCGGTGATGCTCATCACCCTGGGCTCCGCGACCATTCTGTGGCTGGCCGGCCTAAAGACGCGCTGGTTTGTAGGCGCCGGAGTCGCAGGACTTCTCGCCGCACCGATTGCCTGGGCCAGCTTGTTTCCGTACCAACAAGAGCGCATTCTCACCTTCTTGGACCCCATGCGCGACCCCTCGGGAAGCGGCTACCAAACCCTACAGAGCCAGTATGCAGTGGCCGCCGGGGGCTGGAAAGGAACGGGCTGGTTCGCTGGAACACAAGGCCGTCTGGGCTTCCTACCCGAGCACGAGACCGACTTCATCTTGGCCGTACTTGCTGAAGAATGGGGTGTGGCCGGTGCAAGCGTGGCATTGGTCTTGCTCTTCGCGCTTGTGTTCGTTGGGCTGTATATCGCCGGCAAGACCAAGCATCGCTTCACCGCTCTGCTCGCTGCGGGCCTTGGTGGGCAGCTGTTCTGGCAGGTCTTGGTCAACGCCGGCGGCGTACTCGGTATTGTTCCGCTGACCGGCGTTACCCTGCCGTTCTTGTCACGCGGCGGCAGTAGCCTGTTGATTGCCTGGGCCACGATTGGGCTGCTCATGGCTTGTGCCGGCACCCTGGGCCATGGACGCGCCTTGCTACGTGACCCCGTCGCAATGCGATTGGTACGACGCCCCGCAAAACCTGCCGCTTCTTAGCGCAAGTGCGCGCTGCGGCGATTGCGGAGGTCTCGGCGATGCGGGAGGTCAGCTGTCAGCTGACAGCTGACCACTGATGGCTGATCGCTCTCTAGTCTACGTCGCCCAACGGGTTCGGAACCCGGTAGACCGTGGGACCACCGTCCGTATCCGTACTGTTCAGAATCGCCGATGTCTGAAGCGCTACGACCTCGCCATCTGGCGCAATCTGGGGCTCTGTGACGTCGTCGGTTGCTGGGTTTCCGTCTTCGTCGACGCTGACACGGGCAACGGCCAAGGTGGCGACGTCGACTACCCAGGCTTCGACAACAGCGGGTGTTGCGGTACTCCACTCGTCCGTTGTGAAGACCACGAAGGCACCGTCTGCCGACACATCGCCTTCGACTACGTTGACCGCCTGGTCTCCGTCAGCATTGAGCGACACGAGTCGGGTCACAGCACGGCCACCCGACACGTCGGTCAAGAACAAGCTGCCATCACCTAGCCACAGGACATCGTCACCTTCCGCGGTCACACCGAGCACTTCGACCGTTGTTGGAAGCGTGTCGTTGGGCAGCAAGGAGACCAGAATGTACGACGACTCACCGGTGTAGCGGTCATCTCCGTCGGGGTCGCGGTCTGCCAAGTACACCGACTCAACGGTGTCGGAGTCGAACTCGGTGAGCGACGTTGGGGTCACAAAGGCGAGGAACTGGCCGGTTTTGTCGAACTCTGGCGAGCGCGCGTCCGCCAGGAAGTCAAACGGAACCGGCGAGTTGTTGCGCAGGTCCATGACACGCAGCGTATCTTCCGTCACCGCCGCGACCCACTGGCCATTTCCAGACAGTGCCGGGTTGGTCGTAGCCGGGGCGTTGTTGTCGAACCGCAGCAGAACCGCAGGCTCCAAAGAGTCCGGGAAGAACTTGACGATAGCGACTTCGGTATCCGCCACATCACCAATCAGGTTGTCCGCCTGAGTCTCAAAGACGGCGAAGTTGCCGACGTCTGCCACGCGTGGAGCCGTTGAGCTTCCGTCACCCGCGACGCCATCCAACGTAGCGGACAGCAGGACGTAGTCCGTGCGTGCGCGTTCAGCTCCGGGCTCTTGCGGACGCGCGCGGAACCAGACTTGCTCCAAGCCATTGCGCACTTCGGTCAGAACGGTCTGGCAAGCGCCTTCGTCCCACACCATCAACGCGTCCGTCTCAGTCTCGCTCTCAAACTCAGCCGAGATGACCGCGTCACCGTCTGGCTCTGGACACAGGTCGGGCACATCTATGGGGTCAATGATGATGGCTTCTTCGTAGCACTCAACGGCGCGGAATTCGCGCAGCTGGATGGCACCACCGTCTCCGGTCCACTGGAAGGTGACGGTCGCAGAGGCCTCTGCAGGTCCATCATCGATACAGGTCCAGGTCATGGCCCCACCGAGCCGCTGATCTGGGTTCATCTGAGCCAGAGCTTGGGTACCGGGGGATGCGACGAGAGGGCGCGAGCCGCCGCCGATCTGAACGCCGAACAACTCGTCCGCTGTGCGGTTGACGAAGGCGGAAGAGCCCGACATGAACTCTTCTTCCAGCTCCACCTCTGGCACCTCGACCAACACTCGGTCCTTGTCACCGAGGTTCGATTGTAGGCCGGGGCGTGTGATGGCCTCGTGGGCCACCCAAATATATCCGCCGCCGTCGACTTCAATCGTGATCTCAGCGACAACCGCGTCATTGTCGACATCTGTACGGGTGAGCGACGGGCGACTGCGTTCGTCATCTTGTTTGGCAAGGGTCCAGCCATCGACGGCGGTCAGCATGCTGTCCACGCGAAGCGCTGCCGTTTGCTCGGTCGTCAGTGAGAACGTCAGCGTTGCCGGCGTCAGAAACTCGACGTCATGCGGCAAGATCTCAAGAACTGGCGCAACGGGACCTTGCTCGCGACCGTCTTTGCCGAGCTTGCCGTCGCCCACAATGCGGAAGACCATCTCAGTGTCTTGCGCGAGAGCACCATTAGGAATGGACAGCTCTGCGCCGCCCGCTTCAAGCGTGGTCAGCGCTGTTGCGCGAACTTCCACCGCTTCACCGGGCAAACCACAGGCGGAAACTAGGAACAACAGACCAAGGGGTAGACGCATAAGACCTCCGACGGCCTGCACCCTACCCCGCTGCTTCTTCGGTCGCCGCAAGGTGCTCGACAAGACGCGCAACAGCGGCATTTCGCTCGTCAAACCACTCAGTCTGCTCGCTCACAATCGCAACACCGTGCGTCAGACGCCCGAGCACGTTGGCAAACACACGCGTGGACCCCGTACGAGTGCGTTGTTTGCTAGCGATCTGCACGAGCTCGTCGTTCGTGGTCTCTGGACTCGCTGCCTTGAAGGTCACCAAGTCCCCCATCAGACCCCAGCCCCGAATGCGGTCAGCAATCTTTGGGGTGCGAACCAACTCCAACACCAGACGGTCGAGGCCCGAGGGAATCTTCGCGGTCTGGGTCTCGGCCATCTCATAGTCCCCAACGGCACACGCATGCACGACTGAGCCGCTGGGATTGGCACGAACCCACGTTTCCATTCGTGCCATCAAGTCCCGTGTAGAGCCGTACTCCTCACTCTGGATGTCCGGGGCGCGTAGACAGGCCTCTGCGGAACCGAGAAGATGCACCTTCACACCGCGCGCCAACAGGTCGCGTGCGATACCCACGCCGGTGCGTCCGGAGGACCGAGCGGTGAGCAACCGAACAGCATCCAGCGGATTTCGGGTTGCCCCAGCGGTAATCAGGACGGCCATCTGTACTCCTTTCAAGTCTAGGGGCGGACAGTAACGTGGCGAACGGTCCTTACCATTGGCCTACAGACCCCGCGATTGTCGGTGGTCAGGGCGAGATTCGGTTCGGCATAGATGCGGATGGTGAGGCGGTTGCGCTGAAGCTTGCGTCTGCCAACAAGTCTGCAAAAGAGGCGTTGCGCCGCGAAATCAACGTACTCAAAGCACTCGAGAAGGCCAACGTTCCCAATGTTGTCCGCGTGCTGCAGCAGGTCGACCACGGCGGACGTCCGGGCATGGTGATGCCTCGCTACACAAATACCCTCCGGGATTGGATCGACGTGATTCTAGCGGAACCCGATGCCGATACGCTGGCGTTGGTGTTGGTCCGCTGTCGCACCCTAGCGACCGCACTGGCCGGGGTTCACAAGGTCAAGCTCGAAGACGGTGGTGCGCTGGTACACCGCGACATCAAGCCTGAGAACATCTTGATGGACGCCCATGGCCAAGTCTACCTAGCGGACTTCGGCGGTGCGCTCGCTGTCGACGGTCTAGCCGCAGTGGAGATGGGCTTGTTCGGAACGCCCATGTGGGCACCCTTCGACCAGATCCTCCCCGGTCTGGCGATTCCCGACCCCACCTGGGACACCTACGCGCTGTGCGTGATTCTGTATGCCTGCGTGACCGGTGCGCGACCAGCCTACCAAGCGGACCCACGGGAACTCCTGAGTGAGCAAGGGCTCAAGCTCTGGGACGTCGCCAAGCTGGCCATTCACGCAGACGGCGACCACCAACGCACGCTTCGGGTGGAGTTTGCTCTCGAGCGCCAAGGCACGTCGGCGGAAGACTTAGTCTCCATGACCGGTCGCAGCGCCTTGAATGACGCCGACCGCCGCGTCTTGATGGAAGGCGTCGACCGCCTTGCGGCATTGGCACAGGTTCCAGACGACCAAATCCAGCGTCTCAAGAGAGGCATCTGGGGAGTGCTGGTCCGCGGGCTGTCTCCCCTGTCGCATCCGTCTCCCCCCAACCGCTACAGGGACGGTGCAGAGCTCGCTGATGCCCTACAGGACTTGTACCGTCTCGCCTTTGACAACGGCCCCAAGACCGACATTCTCGCCGGCCCAGCCCCCGCCCCTGACGTCTTCATCAATGCGTCTGAGCCCCCAAAGAACACCGAGTCTGGCACTCCCTTGCTCGTCTTGGGCATTGTGGTCGTGGCAGCTGTTGCACTCATCGTCGGTGGCGCGAGCCTGTTGACCCGCCTGTCCAAGCCGGACGCCACCGTGCCAATACCGGCGAGCACCGTCACACTCGATGGCTTGGACGTTCGTGTTCCCCCCTTCCTTCTCGACCGCGATGAAGTCTCGCGCCAAGACTGGATGCGCTGCGTAGACGCTGGGCAGTGCGTTGTGCCGACCATCACCGGAAGCCCCGATGACCCCGTAGCTGGGCTCAGCTTCGACGACGCGCTTGCCTACTGCGAGTTCATCGGAGCGCGCGTGCCCAGCGAAGTGGAGTGGCATGCCGCGGCCGGCTCGGACTTGTACCCATGGGGCGCTGACTCGCCTACGTGCAACCACGCGATTGCCGCCGGCTGCTCCGATGTACCGTTGCCTCCGGGTAGCGCACGTCTCGGAGCGACCGCAAATGGCGTGAACGACATGGCTGGAAACGTGTGGGAGTGGGCATGGATTGGCAAAGGTGGTGACCGAGGCGTACTGCTCGGCGGCTCCGTCCACAGTCCGGCCTCTGAGCTAGGACGCCGCGCCCGCCTACTCCCCAGTCGCGACGCACTGCCAGAGCTGGCCGGCGTTCGTTGTGCCTATGACGCGCCCGGATAGCGCAAGGTTCGAACGGAGAATGAACTTCGGTGGCAATGGTCGCACGCAGGAAGGTACGGCAGCGCGGGCTTTCAGCTGTCAGTAGTCAGCCATCAGGGCCCGCAAGCGGGCAAGTCGCAGCGCAGTAGTCTGAGCTGAACCAAAGAGCGTTGCAGCTGCACAACGCGACATCGCAGCCTTGCCGGCAAAGCCGGTTCTGACAGCTGACAGCTGACAGCTGACAGCTGACAGCTGACCTCCCGGACTGTCGAAAATCCATCCGAGACCGGCCTAGCGACAAAGGCTCACAGCTCACAACACACAGCTCATCAGTCGTGATGCTCGTCACGAGAGCCCTCACCACCCAGCGTCGCGTCCAGTCCAGCCGCGAGTTGCATCGTCTCAGCATCGGTCAGCACGGCTGATGCGTGGAACAGTCGATAGTATTGAGGAGGCATCTCGCCTTCGAGTAGTTCCTCAGCGGACTCATGCGCCTCCGGTTGAGGGCGGTCCATCTCGGAGAAGTTCAGGTACTCACGCCCCTCGTCCACATGGCGTCGCAGCACCCACGCCACAGGAGCGACCTGTCCGTACCAGGGCACCACGACCTCGTTCGAATGGCAGTCAAAGCAGGCACGCTGCGCGAGAGCACGCGTCTGTGGTGAGTCCCACGCGGGCTCCTGTGTCACGGCAGGGTTGTGGACTCGGTACGGAACCAACTGCATCACAACAAACAGGCCAGCGAGAACTATCAATGCGGTAGGTAGGATTCGACGGATCACGGTGAGCCTCCAAGGTGTGCTCAGAATGTGCCCTGAAACGCCAAATAGGACCATACGTCAGATGACAGGCAATAACCAAAACGGACTTGCTTCCATTCTTTTTGGCATCGTAGCGATACTTGTCGGCGCAGACCTTGTGGCAGATGCTGGGTCGGGAGCAGACCTCGGTCACCTGGGTACAGAGGCAGCCGCGACGGTCTTGGCGCTCGTCGGGTCGGTGTGGTTTTACCGGTACCACCGCGCGGCAAAGCGCGAGGCATGGGCCTGGCGCACTCAGGCCGAGCAGCTTCTCGCCGGCGTTGGAAACGCAGTGGAGGGCCAGTTCGACGCATGGCAACTCTCTCCCGCCGAGGCTGAGGTAGCGCTGCTGTTGCTCAAGGGGCTCTCGTTCAAGGAAGTCGCCGCCGTTCGTGAGACGTCAGAGCGAACCAGTCGCGAGCAGGCCAGAGCGGTGTACAAGAAGGCCGATGTTGCCGGTCGCGCAGAGCTCTCCGCGTGGTTCATCGAAGACCTGCTTCCTCCCGCTTCATAGAGTCACCCAACAAGAAAACGCCGCGCCCGGCCAATGCCGAGTCGCGACGTTTCACCGGTAACTACCGGCGTTCATTGTGCGCTTGATGCGCTGAGCTAGGCTCAGTCCGCGTACATCGCCTCAATCTCTTTCTCAAAGTGCTCGTTGACCTTGCTGCGCTTGATCTTGAGCGACGGGGTCAGCTCGCCATCCTCCACGGAGAGTTCCCGCGACAGAATGGTGAACTTCCGGATGTGCTCTACGCGGGCAAACATGGGGTTGACCTTGTCTACCACTCCCTGGATGGCCGCAATGACGGCAGCGTCATTGTGTAGGGCATCTCCGGTGATGTTGTGTTCCGCAGCGAACTTCTTGGCTGCTTCCGGGTCCAGTGTGATCACGGCACTCAGGAACTTGCGACGGTCACCAATCACTACAGCCTGGCTGACCAGAGCATGGTTGGTCAGGGCCAGCTCGATGTTCTTTGGAGCAATATTCTTGCCGCCGGCAGTGATGATGATGTCCTTCTTGCGACCGGTGATGTGCATGAATCCGTCTTCGTCAAACTTGCCGAGGTCACCGGTGAGCAACCAGCCGTCATCGGACAGCGCGTCCTTGGTCGCGGCTTCATCATGCAGGTAGCCCAAGAAGACGTTGCGACCCTTGACCAGGATTTCGTCATCTTCAGCAAGCTTGACGTTCACCCCGGGGAACTCCGGTCCAACACTGCCGAAGCGTGTGCGACCAGGAGCGTTGAAGGTGGTCGGCCCTGTGTCTTCGGACTGACCGTAGACTTCGCTGATGACGACGTCCAAGCCCGAGAAGAACTCGAGGATTTCTTTGCTGACCGGTGCAGCACCCGTCACACATAGGCGCGCACGGGCAAGACCGAGGTTCGGCTTGACCTTGCTGTACACCAGCTTGTTGGCCAAGCTGTACTGCATGCCGAGAAGGCCGCCGGGGGTTCCGCCAGCGTTCTTGATGGCATTGGCTCGGCGTCCGACACCTTGGGCCCAGCCAGCAATCTTGGCCTTCATGCCGCTCGCTTCTTTCATCTTGCTGTTCACTGCAGCGTAGAATTTCTCCCAGATACGCGGCACTCCGAACACGATGGTCGGCTGAACTTCGCGCAGGTTGTCCGGGAGCTTGGCGAGAGACTCGGCAAAGTAGATCTGCTCGCCAGACGTCGCCGGGATGTGTACCGAGAACATCTGCTCGGCAATGTGCGACAGCGGCAAGTAGGACAGGGAGACGTCGCTCGGGCCAACGTCAAGCAACGCGATGGCCTGACTTGCCGTCCAAGCGAGGTTGTCCTGCGACAACATGACCGCCTTGGGAGGCCCGGTAGTGCCACTGGTATAAATCAGCGTGGCCAAGTCGTCTGGCTTGAGGGCTGCAAGGCGCTCGTCCACCACGCTGGCTTCGGTATCGGCTGCCTTGGCCAGGAAGTCTTCCCAGGTCATGACCAGCGCATCATCAATGGCGTCAGCGCCCTTCATCATGATGACGTGCTTCAGATCAGGCAGGTTCGCACGCTCAGCGTTGATCTTGTCCCATTGACCCTTATCTTCGAGGACAATCACCTTCGCCTTGCAGTGTTGGGTGATGTAGGCAACCTCTGGGGCAGAGCATGTGGTGTAGATGCCGGCTGGGACCGCACCTGCTGCCATAGTCGCCAAGTCAGTAATGACCCACTCCGGGCGATTGAAGCCTAGAATACACACAAAGTCGCCTGGACCAATGCCCATGGTGATGAGTGCGCGGGCAGCAGTGCTGACCTCTTCGCCGTAGGTAGACCACGACGTTTGTACCCAGCCACTGCCTTGTTTGACCCAGTAGGCAGGCTCGTTGGGGTGGGTCTTTGCTTGCTTGAACAATCGGGATGCAATGCTGTCCATGGGAAGTCTCCGAGCGCGTGGGGGCGCAAAACTATCACAGGTGTCGCCGGCACTTTCCGATTTGGGGTCACGACCGGTCAGGTACGCGCATCTACGTGCCAGACTTCGGCCAAAATGCCCATACTGACGAGGCGATCGAGCCATACGCGCTGACCGTCCCGCAGCGAGTCGGTGGGGCCTTTGACCTCTATGCAGAACAACTCGGTGGGAATTCGCGACGGAAAGCCATCGATGCGAGCGCTGGGGCCCGGAAGGACGACCAGGTCCGGCAGTCCACTCGTCGAGCGCAGCCCGTGGCGCAACAGGTGCTGCAACATCGCGACCAAGGGCTCTGGACCGAGCCCGTTCGCTACCGCCGTCAGCTCCGATTCGCTGACCACAGACCACACAGCCCCCGTCAGTGCGCAGCCATGCCAACGCCGCCATGCATCGCGGATGAGGTCTTCGGCATGGCCTGCACGAATCGACGCGAACAGTGCGGTGATTTCACTCCGGCGCCGCTCCGCAAAGTGCGGCGTTCCCAGGTCCACAGGCCCAGTCAGAAACCGCGTGGGTAAGGCACCTGGCACCGGCAAAAAGTACAGGTCAGCGAAGAGCACTGCGAACAGCGTGCGCCACAGAGTCCCTTCTGCAGACAGTGCGGTACGTCCGAGGTCTGCGAGGTTCTGCATCACGGCTTGCTCTATGACCGTGCCGCCGCTGTTCCCTTGCCAAAGGGGTCGGGCTTCGTCGCTCGGCAGTCGGGTCAGGCGCAGTCGGCGCTCCGTGATGGGGCGCAGGGGTGCGGCAGGCGGCCATCCACGCTTGAGACGCCGGGACAGGCGCTTAGCGGTGCGGTGAATGCCAACACTGTGACGCGGCCGAGCCTCGGACAACGCGTGCGTCAGCACTTCCAGGGCCTCCATCGACTGCCCCGCGCTCTCAAGAGCCAGCGCATGACGCGCCGCAATTCCGTCTGCCCGGACGTGGCATCCCTCTGCCAAGCGCGCGTAGATCACCGCCGCCACCTGTGGCTCCCCGGCCCGCTCAAGCTGCCGCGCGGCTTCGATGAGTCGACGGGTGAGCGGACGAACCAGCGACAGACGACCAGGCGCTGGGGAATCGGCAGCATCTAGCCAAGCCAGCCAGTCCTCTGGCGTCGCCGCGTCCATGGTGCGCAGCCGGTGAGACCAGCGCCTCCACACCGACCGAGTGGCAAACAACCCCACTCCCGGAGTTGGCGTGTACTCGGGCCATCGAACCACCCCAAGCCGCCCGACTACAAACGCTGACCGGTCCGGCCGACGCCGCAGCAGTGCCCATCGCTCCAAGCGGAGAATGAGCCGCGGATGCCGTAGACGTAAAAACCCCTGGTCCGTCCAGTGGGTCTGCCCACGCAGGCGCTCCACAACGGCCGCACGCTTGCCACCAACCGGCAGGCCCAACACGCGACAGCCCTTCTTCAGGGCGGGCATGGTCAGCGCATCTGCTCGCTGAGACCACGTCACAAAGCGGCTGAGCAGCCCACACTTCACTAATTCTTCGGCCACGTTCACCGACACCACATCCGCTGGCCAGATGGTGGTCACGCGATTGGATAGCCGCGCATAGGCGGCGCCGGCCTCTCCAGACAACGCGCGAATCTCGTCCACCACTACACGCTCGCCCCGCGTCAGCAGCAGCCCGCCGCGCCCCACCGCCAGATCGACCACGGTGTGAAGGTCCGCAAGAGCGAAGTCCCCTGCCGAGTCCACCGGTTCAGCGACCGGCATCGACCTCAACAGCCTCATGCACATCTGTTGGGACCGGAGCGATTGCCAAGCGCCCCAGCGTAGCCGACATTCGCCGTCCAACATCCGCGAGTCGGCGCTCTGCCGCACGCGCCCCAATGCCCGACGACACGACGGGTACTGGGAACCACCGAGTGAACCGCTTGCCCACCCAGAATGCACTCCGCTGAGCCACAGCAACCGCAAGTGCCCCCGCGGCATTCTGCTGGGTGGCCCGGCCCATCGCGAGTCCTGGTAGCGAGCTCACCCGTAGTCCCATGGCGCCGCTCTGTGGCAGCTCGACCTCAAAACCCGCCGCAACCGCCTGCCAGACCGCCATCTCCCCGCGGTCTGTTGCCGGATCAAAGCCGTACACCACCGCCAATCGCTGAGCCAAACGAATGGCGGCCACCATCGATGCGACCGCTTCTGGCGGAATCGTCACCATGCCGCCAAGTCCGGCAAGTCCGCCGATCATGGCCATCCGCAGACGAGACTGTTGGGTCACCCATTGAGCAGTCTGCTCCAGATCGTACTCGGAGGGAACCAGTCCAGCGCCGTCAACGAACGGCTTTCCGGCCCCCCGCAGCCATGCTGCAGTACGTACGGGACGAATGGAGACTGCTGCATACAGCCCCGGCATTGTGCGGGCATCAGCGGCAGAGAGCCAGTCAGCGATGCGGTCTCGAAGGGGCATAGGGTCGTATGTATCCAGTAGGCCTGCCAAAAGCTGTCCGCCTGCAACACACCTGCAGCGCAGATCCACTCGATTCACGCTACGATGCCGCCATGCGCACACTGCTCTTGCTAGCTTTGGTGGGCTGCGGAGACCGCAGTCTGTCCTTCATCAACACAGACCCCAACGTGGTCATCCTGTCGCCAACAGACGGTGAGGGCCTCATTGAAGATGCGCCCGTCGTCCTGCGCGCTTCCGTAGATGACGCCGAATCCGCACTAGAAGACATCACCCTTGAGTGGAGCACCGACCGGGGCGAGCTCGTTGGGGAGCCCGGTGTGGTCGAAGGAGACGTCACCCTCTCGGTGCCCGGGTTCCCAAGCGGCCCCCTCACCCTGACCCTCACAGCGATTGACGCGGACGGGGCTTCCACAACAGACAGCGTGAACGTCACCGTCGCCGTCAATGATGCCCCCGAGCTCACCTTCACCGGGCCCGAAGAAAATGCCCAGATTGTCTTCGGAAACCCGGTCACCATCGGCATCTCCGTGTCGGACGACCGTGACGAAGCCGAAGACCTGACCCTCGACTGGAGTCAGGGCAGTGGCCCAGAATTCCCCAACTCGAACGGGACAGCGTCCGTCGTACTCACCGACCTGGCAGTTGGCGCCCATGACATTCGCGTCACTGTGACCGACACCCTCGGCGCCGAGACCCAAGGTACCCTCGGCCTGTTCGTGACAGACGGCGATGTGGATGAGGACGGCTTCATCAGCACTGCTCTAGGAGGCACTGACTGTGATGACGGTGACGCAGACGTCTTCCCCGGCGCAGACGAGCTGTGCAACGACATCGACGACAACTGCAACTCCACAGTCGATGAGTCCAACCCCACGGCGCCACAGTGGTACTTAGACGGTGACGATGACGGGTTCGGCGCTGGAGACCCCACGCGCGCCTGCGCTGCCCCCACCGACCATGTGGCCGACAACACCGACTGCGACGACACTCGAAATGCCGTAAACCCGGACGCCACCGAGGTCTGCAACACCCGCGACGACAACTGCGACAGCGTCATCGACACAGACGCCACTGACCGAACGCCGTACTATGCAGACACCGACTTGGACGGCTTTGGCGCCGGTGAACCTTCCCTTTCATGCTCCGCCCCCGCTGGCACCGTGACGAACAACACCGACTGCGACGACACACGCAACGCGGTGAATCCAAACGCCACAGAGGTCTGCAACACCCGCGACGACAACTGCGACAGCATCATTGACACAGATGCCACCGACCGAACGCCGTTCTATCGGGACTCCGACCGCGACAGCTTCGGCAACGTCGATCAGAGCGAGCTGGCCTGCACCGTTCCTGTAGGCTTCGTCGCCAACCCTGACGACTGCAACGATGCCGCCGCAAACGTCAACCCCAACGCAGACGAGCTGTGCGGCGGCGAAGACGAGAACTGTGACGGTGCCTTGGACACAGGCGCGACCAACACCACCCTGTACTTCAGAGACGCAGACACGGACGGCTACGGCATCTCCGGCGACTCCCAGCGCGGATGCAACGCTCCAACTGGCTACGTCAGCAACTCAGACGACTGCAACGACAACGAACGCCTCATTCACCCGTTTATCGACGCAGACGGCGACGGCAGCAATGCCTGCCTCGACTGTGATGACAACGCGTCGGACCGAACCCCAGGCGCCAGTGAGGCCTGTGACGGCGTGGACAACGACTGCGACGGTAACATTCCCATCAACGAGACCGCAAACGCAGACGGCGACGCATTCGTAGAGTGCAATGACTGCGACAATAGCAACTCGCTCATCTACCCAGGTGCCCCTGAACGCTGCAACGGACTCGACGACGACTGTGACGGAGACGCAGACGAAGCAAGCTGCCCATGCCCGGTCTTCGCAGACGACAACGGCGTGCCGTACCAATTCTGCGAAGGGTCCCTCAACTGGGGCCAGGCCTTTGACGCCTGCGGAGATGACTACGAGTTGGTGAGCATTGAGTCCGCTACCGAAAACACCTTCCTACGCCAGGTCATCGAGGACTACCCGTGGTCGACACCGCCCACCGGCCAGACGGCGGATGACGCTTGGTGGACCGGCGGGTCCCGCTCTACAGGCAGCTCGGGGCAGTTCTGCGCAAACGGCACCTCCCCTTGGCAGTGGCTGAGCGGCAGCGCGTTCACCTACACGAACTGGCGCGCAGGAGAGCCCAACAGCTTGAGCGGCTGTGAGGGCTGCGTCGAGATCTGGCTGGACGACGCGACCGGCCAGCCCCGCGCTGAGTGGAACGACGAGAACTGTGGACAGCGGCGAAACTACATCTGTGAGCCGCTGTAGGCAGCCACGCGGTTAGCGCCTGTCCAAAAATAACTGCTTGGTTTCGGCACCGATGCATCCGCGAGGTCGTCGTTGCTCACCTCTCTGGATGACCCGGCCATACCATCGGGTGAGCAGCCTTGTCCTCACGGCGCCTCGGCACCGCCACCTGGCGCACTTATTTTTGGACAGACCCTTAGCGAATCCAGATCTCTAGACCGTTGCCCCAGTGGCTGCTCGCGGAGTCATTCCAAGCATTGCCGTCGTAGTCGAATGTCGTGCTACACACCGCAGAATACGAGCCAGACGGGTCGTTGTCCAAACGCATGTGCAACTGGCCACCAGTGGTGTAGCCGTAGTGACTTAGGTTCATGCCATCAAAGTTGGTGACGCTGCCGGCGAGGATGTCTCCGGTGCTGCAGTTCGCCGTCATGCCAACATCCGTACACACAAGGGTGCTCGTGTGCGGCGTGCTGGAGAACCAGCTCAAGAAGCTAGCGTCCGCAATGTTCTTGAACCACGTCGCTCGCTGGTTGACGTCGTTCTCTGCGATGACCGTAAAGCGTGCTTGAGTAAGCCCCGCCTCGTGCGCCTTGGTGAGTCGGGTAACGCCATGGGTCATGACCTCTGGGGTCGTGTCCCGAGACACTGTATCTAGAAGCTGAGATGGATTGAGCGCATTGGAGATGCCAAACCAACCGTTCGGCTCACTCATCTGATTGCCCGAATGGTAGCGGTCAACCTTGGCCACAAGCATCCAACCGCCGCCGTCATTGTCCATGTCGCAGTACGCTGGGAAGCTGCTGATCTGGGGGGTTGGACGAATCATGTAGCGACCGCTACCGGTCTCCCCGGTGTACGCATACCCGGACGGTGGGTTGAGATACTCCGCACAGCTCGACGCCTCGGTGCCATCGGACCACGTACGACCGTTGAGGGCGTGGACGAGGTCCCCGACTGGCGGCGGCAGATCAGCCAGTGTGGTCCCGCGGGACACGTTGTCGGTGACGTCTTGGTAGGTGCCAATGTAGCTGTCTGCCCGGACCGTGAGGTTTACGCCAACCACGGCGTTGCTGGCCACGATGACATCCCGTCCGATGCGCGCACCCGTCTGTACCGTAGCGTCCGCCTGGACCTCGGCACCCTTGCGCACTCGGACATTGGCCTCCAGCGTGGCGCCAGCACGAACCGTGACTTCTGGGCCCAGAATCGTGCCAGCTTCGATGACAGCGCCAGCCTCAATGACCACACCGCGAGCGATGACGACATTGTCGCCAATCTGTGCATCCCCAATGGACACCAAAGCGCCAATCGTCACATTGGTCCCAAGCACTGCGTTCGCGTCTACGCTGCTGGCGTACCCGACCGACAGTCCATCACCAATGCGCGTGCCGTTCCCGAGAGACGAGGAACGTGACAGCGTGAGATTGTCCCCCACTTGCACGTCCGTGCCAATGGTCACGGTGCGCCCAACAACACCGTCGGTTCCGATGCTTGTTCCGGTCGACGGCCCAGAGGCGCCGGCGACAGAGCTACGTCGTCCAATGACCGTGCGGTCTCCGACAGTCGCATATGCACCAACAACCGTATAGGCGGATACGTAGGCGTCCTCGCCTAGACTCGCGGTAGCATCCACAACCGCACTGTCGTGACTGTCCCCAGCCGCTGCGATACCTGTCGCCGTCAACAATACCCAGACCATTCCCATTTGAACTCCCCGTTCGTCCGCCCACTATAACCGAGTTGTTCTCGCTACGGCAGAGCATTCCCCACTTCCCCACGTCGCGTGGGAAGCGCTAGGAGCACCCTCGTGGAGCCCGTACTCGAAGTCTACTTGGCCAGTACCCGGTCTGGAGACGACCTATCCGTATTGTCGTTGCTCACCGGAGCGGACTTCGTTGTCCAGCTGACCCTCTTGGTGTTGGTCTTCATGAGCTTTGGCTGCTGGGCCATCATTGTTCAGAAGTACCTGCGCCTGCGCTCGGCAACCCGCCAGTCGGCCAAGTTCCTGGACGTCTTCTGGAAGAGCAAGAAGCTCGACACGGTGTACGAGCAGACCGGCGCCTTCCAAAAGAGCCCCATCGCTGAAGTCTTTAAGGCTGGCTACCAGGAGCTCGCGAAGGTCACCGCTGGCGGCAACGACAAGGCGGATGCGGTCGACAACCTGACCCGCACCCTGCGCCGCGCAACGAGCGTAGAGAACGTGAACCTCGAACGCTACATCACGTTCCTCGCTACTACCGGTGCTACCGCGCCGTTTATTGGCTTGTTCGGTACAGTCTGGGGAATCCTGCGGGCATTCCAGAAGCTGGCCGGTGCAACATCCGCAAGCATTGACGTTGTGGGCCCAGACATTGCCCACGCACTCATTGCAACGGCTGCGGGCCTTGTGGCCGCCATTCCGGCTGTCATGGCATTCAACTACTTCAACAGTAGCTTGCGTCGCCTGAACACCGAGATGGACAACTTCTCGGCCGACTTCCTCAATATCGTCAAGCGTCACCTGAGGTAGCCATGGGAATGAGCGGAGGCAGCGGTCCCGGCGGAACCATGGCAGATATCAACGTCACCCCAATGGTGGACGTGATGCTCGTGCTGCTCATCATCTTCATGATCACAGCACCCTTGATGCAGACAGGCGTGGATATCGACCTTCCAAGGGCTGATGCGCCACCATTGATCATGGACGATACCGAGGACCAACTCGTCTTGTCAGTGCCGGGGGACGGCACCTTCGCCCTCAACGATGTTGGCAACATCCCCATGGAAGAGATGGCAGACCGGTTGCCAGCCTTGGCCCTCGCCAACCCCGACCAAGCCATTTTCCTTCAGGCGGATGGCACCGTTACCTGGGAAGAATTGGCTCCTGTGTTTGCCGCCTGTAAGAACGCGGGATTTCCGCGCGTTGGCTTGGTGTTCGACCCACTAGGCGCCCCCGACCCCGAGTAACTGTATGGCTTACGTCCCCTCTTCTGTCCTCAATCCCACACCGCAACCGCTCGGCCTCGCTGCGCTCGCGTCGATTGGACTGCATGTAGGCGGCGTGGTGATGTTCGTAGGCTGGACGTTTCTGTGCAGCACCGGCGAGCCAGTCCGGGACATTCGGCCCTCCATCGAGATTGAGTTCGCCGAGATGAAGCACGCCCCCGGCATGCCGCAGATCGCTATGCGCTTGCCCACACCACCGAGCCTAGACCGCGCGGTGGAGGCTCCGGCAGCTCCAGAGCCCGAGCCGGCGCCCGCACCTGCGGCACCAGAGCCGCCGCCCCCGCGCGAGAGCGACCTGACCTTCACCACGCCAGAGCCCGCCCCCGCACCGCCTTCTCCCGCGCCTGTCGTGCCCACGCCTCGCCCCGCTCCAGTGGCCCCGACTCCAGCCCCGGACAACAGTGCCGCACGGCAGCAGGCCCTCGACCGAATGGCACGCGAAGCCCGACTCGCAGAGCTTCAGAGCGACGCCCGTATTGGCGACCGCAACCAAGAAGCCACGGACCCGAACGCCACGGGTAGCGAGAACCTCGGTTCTGCCTCTGGAAATCCCGCAGACCCCGAGCTGGCTCGCTGGCGCGCCATGACTCAGGCACGCTTTGCAGACGTGTTCGCTCCAATCCAGAGCGAGCCCGGCCTCCTTGCAAAGGTTCGTGTCACGATTGACCCTGAATCAGGAATCATCCGCTCAACTCGGGTTCTCCAGCCCAGTGGAAACGCGTCTTTCGACGCTGCAGCAGAGCGGTCTGCCAAGAGTCTCATTCGAATTGAACTTCCCCCGTCACGCTTTCGCGAGATGGTGGGGTCCAATCTCGACATCACCTACCAGCCCAAGTGAGCCCGATGCGCATTGTCCTTGCTGCCCTGATGACGACCCTTGCTTTTGTCGGGACACCAGACGCCCTGGCCCAGGACGACGGCCCCGGCTTCGCTCTGAGCGTTCGTGCCGGCGACCGCAGCCTTCCCATTGCCTTGCCACAGCCACAGGTCGAGTCCGGCGCAAACGCTCAAGCGGCCGTCTTTTGGGCGACGCTGACACGCGACCTCGAGATGAGCGGCTACTTCCGCATCATTGACCCCAATGCCTACTTTGAGCAGGCAGATAGCGGCATCACGCCGGGCTCGTTCGACTTTTCGACCTGGCAGCAGATCCGCGCGACGGCCCTCGCCAAGACCGCGATTCGCACCGTCGGCGGTAAGCTCCAGGCAGACGTCTACTTGTACGACGTGGGCATTGGAAACAAGATTGACGGTCGCCGTTTTGAGGCCGAAGACACGGAAGCCCGTGTACTCGCTCACCGCGCTGCTGACGCCATCCTAGAGGCACTCGGGTACGAAGGCATCTTCGACAGCCAGCTACTCGCTGTGCGCGACTCCGGCCCCGACCGCAAGGCCATCTACCGGGTGGACATTGACGGCGAAGGCCAGCGTCGCCTGTCCAGCAACGGCATCAACTTGTCCCCGTCGTGGAGCGCAGACGCCAGCAAGTTCGCCTACACCACCTACATCAATCAGCGCATGGCTGTGGTGGTTCGCGACAGCCGCTCGGGCTCACCGCGCACCCTGTCCTCTGCCAATGGCGTCAACACCGGAGCCGCCTTCTCGCCGGATGGCTCCATGGTTGCCATTGCACGCAGCAGCCCTAGCGGCATGGACACGGACATTGTGCTGCTGAGCGCCGACACAGGCGAAGTGATTCGCAACTTGACCACTGGCGGCGGCATTGACGTCAATCCGTCATTCTCGCCCGATGGCCGGCGCGTCACCTTCAGCAGCGAGCGCAGCGGCGGCTCGCAGATCTTCACCGTCCCCGTTGGCGGCGGCGAAGCCAACCGGGTGACCTTTGAGGGCTCACGCAACTTTGAGCCTCGGTACAGCCCAGACGGCAGCAAGATTGCCTTTGTCAGCCAGAGCGGCGGCTTCGACATCTTCGTTGTTGGCGTGGACGGCAGCGGACTGCGCCGAATCACACAGGGTCAGGGCGCGAACAAGTCGCCTAGCTGGAGCCCAGACGGCCGCTACTTGGCGTTCGCAAGCGACCGCTCGGGACGCTCTGAGATCTGGATGTCCACGGCAGATGGCCGCCACCAGACCCAAGTGACCACGGGCGGTGGCTGGACTCAGCCGATGTGGCGTCCGTAGCTAGTTGGACGCAGCAGCGGCGTAGCTCTCGCCAAACGCGACGGCCTCGGACAGACTGATCTCGCCGTCCGCAGCCGCTTCTTCAAGCTCGACCTGGAACATCACCAGCTCGCTGAACGAGAAGATGTCGCTCGCCGATGCAGCAACCGCAGCATCGATAGTCGCGAGCATGGCCGGCTGTCCGTCGCCTGTACATGCGGCGACCTTCAGACGGGCTTCGGTCAAGGTGTCACCAGCGGCCTGCGACATGATGCCGCCACACGCGAGTGTAGAACCAACCACGACCAAACCGAACGCTGCAAGAAAGACTGTACGCATCACGACTCCAAGAGATGCCGCCGACGTAGCCCGAGCGAGCCGGTCACTCAAGTGTGGAGATGTGCTGTAAGTGTCCGGTCTTCGACCACAACCGAGTGCCAAGAGGCCCGGCAACCGCAGAGAGACGTCCACCAGGTGGCACGCGTAGCCAGCTGTGCACCCCGAGCGTATCGGTCTCCGCTTGCGCTGTTCCTTCGAGCACAAAGAACTCCCCACCACCGGGAAGGTCGACAGTGACCGCGGTTCCTGCATCCCAGCGCTCCATCTGTACGGTCTCGCGCACGTCTGCAAAGAGGTGCTGAGCCCACACCCCAGGACGCTTGGGGTCCGCCACCCAGTCCAGTGCGTTGGTGTCCGTGCGTACCTGCGTTCGGTCGGACAGGTCGAACTGCCACAGCTTGACCAGAATCACGCAGCCCTCCTCCGACCCAGGAGTGTGTCGAGACGTCGGAGGATTGCGCACGTAGCTACCGGCCGGAAAGTCGCCATGTTCATCTTGGAAGACGCCCTGCAAGACCACGAACTCCTCGCCACCCGTGTGAGTGTGCGGCGAGAAACGACTGCCGGGCGCGTACCGCACGACCGTGGTTGCCCGAGCAACCTCATCCCCAATGCGGTCGAGCATGCGGCGATGCACACCCGCCATGGGCGAGGCGAGCCACTCCACGCTGTCGGTGTGCACAACGATGCGCCGCGAGAAGTCTGCGTTGAGGTTCATGCCCTCCCCCTACGGCTCGACAACGAGGCTGAACCAAGACTCGTGCCCTTCGTACAGGTCGTCCACGCCGTCGGCATCTGAGTCGACCGCGGTGACGGTGATGCGCCAAGGCTGGCTCAACTCGAGTCCGGAGAGTGTAGCGCTCGTCCCAGCTACGGTGAAGCCGGTGGCCCCTTCGCTAGCGCTGTCGCCAGTCATCTGCCAGCCGTCACGTTCGAGGCCGTAGTGCACGCGGTAGCTAGCAACATCCGAATCGGGCACCGCGGACCAGCTCACGGTGAGCTCCGAGCCGTCCGAGACGGCCTGAACATCACTCGGCACGCTGATGGGCGCATCTGGGTTGGGCGACGTCAGGAACCCGGACGCGTCGCCCACAGCGAGACTCGCCAGATCGATGAAGTCTAGGAAGACCCACGCATTGGTGTTGGGGTTCTCCCCATCCCAGTAGTTGCCGGTGAGGTCAACCCGACCTGAGCCAGCCCGGTAGGCGATGTCGAGGAACGAACCTTGCGGCGCGCCCACGAACGACACGCCATTCACCGAGCTTGTGACGGGGTCGGCTTGGGTCGGAATCAAGCCAACCCAGGCATTGGCGTCGGTGCTGTCTTGAACCAAGCTATCCGTCAGCGAGACGGTGGCTCTGTTGCCAAACGCCATCGCTGTGTTCGCTCGAATGAACTGCACGCCAAGCATGTCATGCCTGCCGCCGTTGCTGTAGAAGGAACGGCCCGAATTATCGGCGTAGATCGTATCTTCATGGGTGTGCTGACCGCTGTACCCAATGGACGCTCCACCGCCGTTCCCGACAAAGATGTTCCGGCTGTAGTCGCCATCTGCAGCGGGATTGCTTGCAAGCCCAATGCCGCCATTTCCCTCAAACCAGTTGTCTGACACGTCGAAGGGCACGCCACTCCAGCCGCCAGACAGCAACAAGCCCCGCTGTGCGTTGCCAACAAACCGGTTGCGTTGAATGGGGAAACCCTGTCCCGGATTACCGCCGGCTCCAAGAGTCGCGCCGTTGCCGTCATTGCGCGCGAAGAGCGAGTCAAACACGGGCACAATCACGCCTCGGGCCTGCGCGAGTAGACCGGCCCCTCCGTTGTCGGTGCTGGTGAGCTCACGAACCCGCCACGTTGCCCCTTCAAACACAACCCCAGAACCCTGGCTCTCGCGCACGGTCAGCTTGCGAACATACGGGCCTTCATCGCCCTGAATGACAACGCCACCGGAGACGCTGCCACCGTACTCAACCACCACATGCTCAAGGATGCTTCCGCTCACGTAGGCGTCAGTGCCGTCGACCACCCCAGGAATATGGGTAGAGGTGAAGAACAGGCGCGACCAGTCGCCACGTTCGGGCTCTTGGGCCGCCGACGTGAAGACAATGGGGCACTCCTCGGTTCCCTGGGCAATCAAGGTTCCTTCCACCTGGAGGGTGGCGTCTGCGGCCATCAGGATGCGCGTACACGGCTCGATGGTGAGCGTGACGCCAATGTCCACGAGCGCGTTGAAGTCGAGCTCGTAGGAGCCTGGAGCCCCCGTTCCCCACGTGATGTCTTCTGTGATCAGCCCGCCAGTTAGCGGATCAGGCACGTCGACATTGCCGTCGCAGTCGTTGTCCAGTCCGTCATCGTCGACCTCATCATTGCCCGGCCCCACGTCCGCTGTGGTGTCGTCGCAGTCGCCGTCAACCGACGCCCGACCATCGAAGGAGTTGCAGGCCAAGACGCCGCTGCCATCTAGGCCATAGCCATCTTCGTCCGCGTCTACGAACCACTCGGGCAGGTTTGGAGTGTCCAGGTCCACAACGCCGTCACAGTTGTTGTCGATGCCGTCACAGATCTCAGTCAAGCCAGGACGCGCCCGGTTGGACGTGTCGTCGCAGTCGCCATCTTGGTCGACCACTCCGAACTCTCCCCGACAGGCCAGGACTGCCTCGCCTGCTCCGTAGCCATCGAAGTCGCCATCTGTGTAGTAGGAACTGCCATCAACGGGGTCCTCGTCGACCTCCTCATCACAGTCGTCATCCCGGTAGTTGCACCGTTCCTCGGCGCCTGGGAACCGGTCCGACGCGTTGTCATCGCAGTCGCCTAGGGTGTCGGTCCAGCCGAAGCCGAAGTCCATACACGCATAGGTGTCCGGCGTACCGTAGCCGTCACCGTCGTTGTCCCGGAAATACGATGCGCCTTCGGCGGCCAAGCCATCGTCCGCGTCGTCGACATCTCCGTCGCAGTCGTCGTCAATGCCGTTGCACACCTCCTCAGCATCAGGCGAGATGGCGGGATCATCGTCTTGGCAGTCGTTTTGGTCGGTACCAAAGCCCTCCGGCGCCAGGCACGCGAAGACGCTGTCCGTTCCGCTGCCCCATCCGTCACCGTCGGCGTCGGCAAACCACTCCTCACCGCTGGTCAGGTCCAAGTCGCCATCTTCGTCGTCAATGAAGAAGTTGCAGTTGTCATCGATGCCGTTGCACACCTCGGCAATAGCCGGGGACACCGACGCATTGTCGTCTTCACAGTCGCCGCTCGGCTCGACCATGCCGCTGGGCTGTTCACAGCTGATGATGCTGAAGAAGGTTCCGCCAACACCGTCGTTGTCACGGTCCGCCCACCAGCGCGTGGCGCTCTCGGCATCTAGGCTCGGGTCGGTGTCGTCCGTACGCGAGTCGCAGTCGTCATCTACGCCGTTGCAGATCTCGGAGGCACTTGGCGAGATGGCCGCGTTGTCGTCTGCACAGTCGGCGTTGTTGTCCACGGTCATCGCGGGCGCCGCACAGGCCATCACAGCACTCGCTAGCGCATCGCCGTAGCCATCGTTGTCCGCATCCGCATACCAAGCGGAAGCGGTGGAGAGGTCCATCTCATCATCCGCGTCGTCCATGGCGCCGTCGCAGTCGTTGTCGCGGCCATCACAGACTTCGGTGGCACCCGGGTAGATGCGCGCGTCTACATCATCACAGTCGTCTGCGCTGACGGTGGTCCCATCGGGCTGTTCACAGGCTCGAACGGGGAAGAAGGCGCCGCCGTAGCCGTCAGCGTCTCGGTCAATATAGTAGACGGTGGTGCTGGTCAGGTCCAGGCTAGGGTCCGCGTCGTCCATCAGTTCGTTGCAGTCGTCATCAATGCCGTTGCAGCGCTCTGGAGCGCCGGGAAACACGTCGGCATCGGTGTCATCACAGTCGTCGACCTCTAGGACGTAGCCATCTGGCGTGCTGCACGACTCAATGCCCACGCTGACGCTGGAGGCATGCCCGTCTCCGTCTGCGTCTTCGTAGAACAACCGGGCACTGGCGGAGACAAGGTCCGAGTCCTCCTGGTCGACCAAGCCATCACAGTCATCATCGCGGTCATTGCAGACTTCGTTAGCGCCAGGGAAGATGGCGGCGTTGACGTCATCACAGTCCGTGGACTCGGCCACAGCGCCAGTCGGTGCAGAACAGGCGCGCAGCGGGGTTGGGGTTCCAGCCTCGCCATCCCCATCGAGGTCTACGAACCACTCGGTCGCATCGGACGCGTCGTCTCCGTCGATGACACCATTGCAGTCGTCGTCGATGCCGTTGCACGTTTCCTCTGCGCCGGGAAACACGTTTGCATCAGCGTCATTGCAGTCCAAGGACAGCGCGAACCCGTCGCCATCCGCGTCTTCAGTCACGTCATACGCCACGATGGTGTCGCGCTTGCACGCCCCCATCAACAAGACCAAGGTCATCAAACCAATCGAACGCATCAATACCGCCTGCAGAGAGTGCGGTGAAGGATACTGATCTGAAGGGCAATGGCAAGCGCCATTCCTGACCAGCGCCCAACTGGTGTACCCTCGCGGCCCTCCCCCTCCCTCCGCGAGACTGCTCATGCCCCGAGCTGCGATTGATATTGGCAGCAACAGCCTGCTCCTTCTGGTTGTCGACGACGACGGCGTTCTGCTTCACGACCAAGTGACAGTCGTTGGCCTTGGCCAAGGGCTGGGTGACCGGGGGCTTTTTCAGCCCGACCGAATGGCTCTCGCTGAGACGACTCTGGGCGAGTTCGCCGAGATTGCCGCCACCTTCGACGTTCCCGCAGGTCGCATCCGGGCAGTGGCCACAAGTGCCGCAAGACGCGCTCTCAACGCTGAGACATGGTTCGCCCGAGTCAAGCGCTCCACGGGAATCACTGTGAGCATCATCAGCGGCGAAGAAGAGGCACGTTTGACGTGGCTAGGCGCTCTGCGTGACCTGCCTGCGTGCGACAGCCCTCTGTTGGTCGTGGACCTCGGTGGCGGCTCGACAGAGCTCGCATTGGGTACGGGCGACGACATCGCTCAGCGCGTCAGCATTCCTGTTGGAAGCGTACGCCTGACTGAGAGATTCCTTGGCACCGAAGCGACGGAACGCGCAAACCTCAGCCGGTGTAAGTCCTGGGTTGACGTGAGTATTCAGCGCTTTGACTTTGCAGCCCCCAAGCCAGCCACCGTTGTGGGCGTTGGAGGAACCGTCACGACGTTGAGCTGTATGGTGCAAGAGCTGACCGACTACGACCGCGACGCGGTTCACGGCAGCGAGCTGTCTCGAACGAACCTACAGCGGACGATGGAGATGCTCATGCCCTTGTCATCCGAAGAACGCCGAACGCTCGTTCCCACATCCCCCGAGCGTGCCGACTATCTGGTGGCCGGCGCAGCCATTCTGGACCGAGTCCTCGCGGCGGCTGGCCAAGAGTCACTCATGGTGAGTGACCGAGGCCTTCGCTTCGGGCTTGTGTCGTAGACGAGACGCGAGAGCAGGATGCGCTCGTCTACGTTCGATGACCGCTATTGTTGGAAGCAGGCCCAGCCACCGGACGAGAACGGTGTTCCGCCGCACCAGCCCCACGCTCCGATCTGCGTCGACCCGTTGTAGCTGCCGCTGTAGCTCGTTGGATTAGGCGTGGACGCGAACGAATGACACCAGTTCTGCACCCCCGTGTTTGGATTCAGACCGAACTCCAGCGCTAAGGCGTGCACGTTCGTAGCCGTGCTGGTGTTCCACGCTTGGTTCTTCGTGTGCCACCAGCACTCATAGGTGCCGTAGGTCCCCTTGTAGTGGTAGCCCGTTTCCTGGGTGGTACAGCCGCCACCAAAATCGGCCCCATTGCAAGGCGTTCCAACCAACCAGTCGGACGGGCTTCCAGTTGAAGGGTCGTCATAGGTCTCGCCAGCCGCAATGAATAGTCCGTCCGGTACCGTGGTGTTGGCAGTGACCACCGCACGGGCCGCTAGACGTACATTCGCACCAATGGTAGCCCCATCTCCGACGATAGCATCGCGGCCAATCCGACCGTTAGTCAACACGGTGACGTCGTTGCCAAGGGTTGCATCCTTGCGAATTCGAGCCGAACTGTCGATGCTGCTGCCAGAGCCGATGACGACGTTGGGCCCAATGATGCCAGCGATGGTCGCCGTTGAGGCGGAGTCGGCAATGGAGACACTGCGCGCGATGACCGTGCCAGCAGTGACCTGGGTATTGTCGCCTACGTAGACCAACGAACCAACAACCGCCCCCGTGCCAACCGACACGTCGTCTCCAAGGGTGGAGCTGTACCCAATGCTCACGTTGGCATCCGTCTGAAGGCCCGCACCCACATCTACGGAGCGGCGAAAGCTGTTGTCGGAGCCGATGTCGTGGTCAGCGCCGATGACCACGTTCCGGGCAATCACGGTATTCGCGCCAACCGGCCGCAGGCCAGAGGCACTGTCGCGCCCCACCAGGATGCTGCGGGGACCGATGAACACACCGGCACCGACAGATACGTCAGGTCCAATGCTCGCATTGGTGGCAACGCAGGCCAAGTTGCTGTCGTAGTAGCTGTCAACGCAGCCATCATCGTTGGAATCTTGCGCGTAGGCGACCGTATTCATGAGTGACATCAAGACAAGCAGCATTGGAACCCCCTAGGAACTGGCCTACACAATACCGCAGTAACGGGTACACAACAACATTTACTTCCGGGTTGGAAAGGTCGCTGTAAGCAGCATCATAGGACGGATTCGGGGTGGTGGGATGCAACCCTACCGACCCGGTGGTCCACCTGCGCGCTTGTCGAAGGACTCGTTCGGTACGCCTTGGAAACAGCCCAACACCCACGGGTAGCTATTGGTGATGTAGTAGCCGTAGACGCCGTCAACAGTCATGCCGTTGCAGACGTCGAGGTCGCCAGCGTCTGTCCACTCCCAATCGTCGCGGAACGTCCCATCCGCGATTCCGCCAGGGAAAGCGCCTTCGCCATCCTGACTTACGCGAGCTGCTGGGTCACCGTTGCCGTCTTGCAGAAGCCTGTAGCCAGACGCCACTTCGCGAATGGTCCCCCCGTCATCGATGTACGGTCCGAATATGGGGAATCCGTCGGCTGCAAAGGCGACCACTGGAGACGGAACCGTTGGATCAGACTGTTCAAACAGGGCATTCGGTGAGCCATGGTAGTGGTAGGTACCGTCCGGCTGGGTGTGCGCATTGTGGTCGTCCGTACCAAAGCCATTGCCGCTGAACATGGGGTCGTAGCGCCACGGCGATGTTGTATCGCCACAGCCGATTCGCTCATTCCCAAGGTTTTCAGGCTGTCCAGGGCCAACTCCGTAGCAGGCTGCTGCGAGTAGGTCGAGCTTCACCCCGTTGAGAAAGACGGCGTTGTCGTAGCGCAACGTCAGAGCGGTCGGCATCAGTGCGGCGGCAGGGGTTGTGGTCACCGAGAAGGTCTTGGCAACTGCGGCGACGGCGTTCGCGAAGTTCGCCGGCGGCTCGTTGAAGTCATGGTTCGGCAGAGAGTTCGAGGCGAAGTGGCACTCTCCCCCATCCATTGTGATGGTCAGCTGGGCCTCGAACGCCATGGCCCGCTGAACGTCCAGCGGGAAGGCTTCATAGCTATCGACATAGTCGCCGCAGTTGGCACTGCGCAGGCTCAGGAAGAGATTGGTCAGGTCAACCGCCCTTCCATCGGCGTCGGTGTCGCTGTCCACGTCGGTATCGGCATCGGTGTCCGTACCCACATCGACTTCAGTGCCACTGGTCGTGTCGGTGTCGACCTCACTGCCGGTCTCCGAGTCGCCGTCAGTGCAGGCGGCGAGGGCGACCAGTGCAAGGCCAAGTAGAGTTCGGGACATGGTGTTGTTTCTCCTAGAAAATGGATTCATCGGTCCGTCTCGCCGCGAAGCAGCAACGCTTCATCACGCAGACGGTCTCGCACCGCGCTCATGTCGGGGTCGTCGGACAAGTCAACGGTCTCGTACGGGTCAGCCGACAGATCGAACAGTTCTTCGCTGCCGTCTTCGTTGCCAATCCACTTGTATTGGGCATCGCGCAGTGAATACCCACCGGTAAAGCCACCGTCTGGCTGTCCAGAGCCCGATTGCCCTGTATAGACCGTGGCCCGAAGAGACGGCTCTGACGGATGGGTCAGTGCTGGCATGAGAGAGACTGAGTCGGGTCCGGCGCCATCCGGCAGCTGCTCAAGCCCCATCGCTTCCGCGATGGTGGCGTACAGGTCGACAGACGAAACGAGTCCTGTGTGAACGCCAGTGCCAACGGTCGGACCGCGAACACACAGGGGTACGTGAACACCGCCTTGGTACAGCGAACCCTTGGCACGGTCGGTTGGGTGGTCGGCACGAATGACCCGGCCCGGCGTGCCATTGTCGCCCAAGAAGATGACGAGTGTGTCGTCGTCAACCACAGCCAAGAGCCTAGCGAGCTCGGTGTCCATGGCCTCCACGGCGGCGTCGTACCGCTGCCCGACCGAGCGTAGAATCGCCTGTTGATGCAAGCCCGCAGGCGGCTCATGAAACGGTACATGTGGGGCGTTGAAGGCAAGCCAGAGCAGTGAGGGCTCATCAACAGGTCGCTGCGTCCACCACGCAATGGCGTCGTCGACCTGAACGGTCGTGGCGTACGTGGTCTGCGTTGATGCCACACCGTTCTCGACCCGCTCCCAGTCCACGTAGTTGTCCACGTTGGCCAGCGAGCCGCTGTAGTGGTCCCACCCCGACAGGTTCGGCGTCATCGCCCCACCAATCTCCTCAGAGTTCCCTAAGTGCCACTTGCCAATGTTGGCGCCCTCAAAGCCATCCAGCACCTGAAGAATGCGCGGGAGGGTCTGGATGGTTGGGTCGATCTGGAACGCGCCCCCCACCCCATCAAGTCCGGTGCGAAAGCCGTGTGCACCGGTCAGAACGCTTCCGCGAGTGGGTGTACAGGTCGGAGTGGCCCAGGCAGCATCGAAGCGCACACCGTCGTCGCAGATGCCGTCAATCACGGGTAGAAGCGGAAACTCCCGTGCTCCGTCGGCGGGCTCGTACAGGTCCGAGTAGCTGGACAAGGTGTCGATTCCAAAGTCGTCCGCGATGATGAGCACAACGCGAGGTGCGGACGTCTCAACCGCATCCGTGCCGTCGGTGTCGACTTCTCCGGTGTCAATATCGCTGGTGTCGGCCTCCGTGGATGAGACATCGGAGGTGTCATTCTCTGCCGTGTCGTCCGCTTTGCAGCCAGGTAGGGCGAGCAAGGACAGAAGAGCAACGACACTCAACCACACAGGGGTGTTCACTCGGACTCCAAGGCAGTCCGCAGCCTACACGACCATCTGTTGCGAAAGTGTGCAGGGCCCCAGGAATCCGCAGGGTGTGAGGCGTCGGTCGTCCGTTTGAGCAAACAGACCGAGACCTACGGAGGGCATTCGCTGACGCTATCGAACGCCCGAGACCCCATTCGGCTACTCCCTCCTGCTACCCTGTCGAAATGACCCAACAACCTTCCGGTCCTTCGACAGGCCCTGCGGCACCCAGTATTTGGTGGTTCGCCTTCGGCTATTTCGCTTGCTACGCACCCTACAGCGCCCTCGCCAAGGCGGTTTCCAAAGGAATCCTACCTGGCGGACAAGACGCCATCAGCGGATTTCAGCTTCTGCCAGCTACGCTCATGGCGTCGCTCGTGGGCATGGCGTTGTTCTTGCTAGGCACCGGCTGGTGGAAGCACGCCACGCGCCATTCCCTGTTCGGACTGCAGATTCCTGGCCCAACACGCTTTACCTTCGTGTCCGGCATCACCACCGCTGCCATCATTGGTACCACCACGCTGGCCTACACCTTTGAGGGCGTCTCCATTGTCTTCATGATGTTGCTGATGCGCGGCGGTGTCCTAATCATTGCCCCACTGGTGGATGCGGCCTCTGGCCGAGCGGTCCGATGGTTCAGCGTTGCAGCACTGCTTCTGTCCCTCGGTGCCCTGGTTGTGACGTTCAGCGAGAGCGGTGCGTACGCCATGAAAGCCGTGGCCATTGCCGACATCACCGCCTACCTGCTGTCTTACCTGGTCCGGCTGCGTCTGATGAGCATGAAGGCAAAGTCCGACGACCCCAACGCAAACCTGAAGTTCTTTGCCGAAGAGCAGATGGTTGCGGCACCCGCGATGCTCGGGTTGTTGGCCCTGCTCGCCCTCATTGGTCAATGGCCTGTGCTGCTAGACATCCGCGCTGGCTTCACCACCTTCTGGACCGAGAGCGGCGTTGTGCCCTACGCACTGGCAATCGGGTTCTTGTCGCAAGGCACCGGCATTTTCGGCGGGCTCATCTTGCTCGACAAGCGCGAGAACACGTTCTGCGTGCCGGTGAACCGAAGCAGCAGCATCTTGGCGGGCATCGTCGCCCAGTTCATCCTGTTCTTCTGGCTCGGCAACGCGCTGCCCAGCATGTACCAGTTCGCCGGTGCCGGACTCATCATTGCAGCCTTGATGTTTCTGTCGATTCCGCCGCTCATCGAGCGCAGCCGGAAGAAGGCAGCAGCGGCATAGGTGGTCAGCAAGGCCTCTTCCTGTCGCTACATCGACAGACTGCCCTTTCGGAAGTCAGTCTTGCCAATGACTGCGTTGACCAGAACGGGTTGACCTTCCGCAGCGTGTTTGGACGCGCCTGCCACTTCACATGCGGCCGGACAACAGACGATTGGTCGATGTCCTGTAGCGAGCCACGCCCCCGCAGCACAGCGTGAACACGAAGGGCACGCCGTGTGCCTTGAGAACCTGTGCGACCCGTTCACCACCGTTCATGCTGTCTCCCGCGTCGCGCGCATAGCGCCCAGACACGACCTTTGTATCGCATGGTTCGCACTGGGTAGTGCAGAGAACTGACGTGGCATTCTCACGTTCTGACAACGGGAGTCCATCGTGCCAACTCGTACGGTCAGGAACCCTTCGTACAGTGGCGACGAGTGCCGCTCTACTCGGTCCCTTCAATCGGCTCTGCAACGACCTCAACGGTGTCAGGCGATTCACCAAGCAACGACAGGAGAGCCAGCACCACAATGAGCAAGAATACGAGAGCGCCGATTTGGTGTGGTCGCATGCGCCCCTCCTGAAGTCGCCGCGCCCTAACCCAACACAACACGTTCGGATTCACTGCATGACGAGCGACTAGCCTCGCCTTCGACGGTGTCCTTACAGGTGATACCCAGCGACCACGAATCGGCCGCACACTTTTGAAGGGGCCAAAACCAGCATTCGCATGCTACATCTGTCGACCAATTCCTGGGGAGGACACTCATGATCTCGCTACTCATCATGCTCGCATCAGCCACGCCGGTCACCTTGAACTGGCAGGGGCGCTTGTTGAATACGGACGGCGTGCCTCTAGACGGACCGCTGGATGTTGAGCTGGTGCTGTACCCAGATGCCGTGACCTCCACATCGTTCCACACCGAGACCGTTGACCCAGCAGACGTCAATGATGGGTTCATCGCGGTGCGTCTCGGCGCCGACTCCAACAACCTGCTCCACAGCGAAGACCTCATGGGTGGCGCGTGGGTGCAGCTCAAAATCAACGACAATGACCTAGGGGGGCGGACGGAGCTACTCTCCGTTCCGTACGCGGCCGTCGCATCACAGTTGGATGGTCCGGCTCGCTTAACCGACACAAGCGCAACGTGCACGGGCACCACAATCGGAACCTTGCGTTTCCGCAACGACACCTTTGAGGGGTGTACGAGCGCCGGCTGGCAGTCACTCGTCACCGCCAACAGCGCTGGCGACGTCACTGTCGGCGGTGCGCTCGGCGTCACCGGAAACGCCACAGTCGGCGGTACCCACGAGGTCACTGGCAACGCCACAGTCGGCGGAACGCACGAAGTCACCGGCAACGCCACAGTCGGCGGAACGCACGAAGTCACCGGCAACGCCACGGTCGGCGGAACGCACGAAGTCACCGGCAACGCAACGGTCGGTGGAACGCATGGGGTCACTGGCAACGCGAACGTCGCTGGCTCGCTCACTGTCGTTGGGGACCAAGTCGATGGTCGGTCGTACTACCAGAACTACAACATCAGCACAGCGGACTCAGCTGTGCTGCTGGCGTCCATGCCGTCAGCGTGGTCCGCTGTCGTGACCTGTTCGGTGACCGGCACCGGCGCCGGTGCAAGTTCGGTGTGGCTGCTCAAGCGTAGCTCGAGCATCTTCCTGGAGAAGATTGCCTCATTGAACAGCACCACGAGCAACACGCCACAGATCTACGCCGATGGTCTGGACTACCGAATCCGCTTGTACGACCACCCCAACAACTACAACGTTCGCTGTCATTTCCAAGAGATCATCTGACAGCAAAGCGCGCCGAGAAGTGAGGGACAAACTGGACTCCCCGCCCATCGACGTGCTTCGGCTCTTCGCTTTCGCTACGGAATGACGACGCCGAGGGCCGCGTAGTCGGTTGCTTCGGCAGAAGCGTCTTCAAACTAAGCGAACGAAGACGTGAGCAATGGCGTACCTACGACGCCGTCGCCATCGATGTCCACGTACCACTGGGGCGTGTTGGTGGGTGACGCGTTGAGCAACAACGGCACGTCCATGCGGGTCAGCGAGACCTGTTCGCTGAGTGGCACCGTGTACGGCCCAGCGCCCTGCACTCACTCGGCACGACCGCATCGACTATGCTCGGGGCGTGTCATCTACCCCCTCCATTCTGTCCCACGTCACAGCCGCCAACAGCATCACGTCGACCGGCGCGCTGCTAGGTCTCGCTGCCGTCGCACTGACGCTGAACGGTCTGCACTCTGCCGCACTGACCTGCCTCATCGGTGCTGTCCTGTGCGACCGGCTGGATGGCATCGTGGCTCGTCGTCTTGGCCAGTCGTCCGACTTTGGCATGCAGCTCGATAGCCTGGCAGATGCCGTCAGCTTCCTGGTCGCTCCCGCCGCTGTCGTCGTCATCTTGTCTTCTGCAAACCCGGTCGTAGCAGTGGCCTGTGCCGCCTTTGTGCTCGCTGGACTGTGGCGACTCGCACACTTCAACGTGCACGGAATGGACACGGGCGGGACCGAGTCCGTCTTCCGCGGCCTGCCCACAACTATCGCCGGCTCAGGCTTTCTATTGGTGTGGGCTGGGCTTCGCCTGTCCCCAATTGCACCCCACGCAGACTGGTTGTTGGCTGGCTTTCTGCTCGCCATGGCCCCGCTGATGCTGTCGACGATGCCCATCCGCAAAAACGGTTGGCTCATCAAGGCGCTGCAGATTCTCGCCCTGCCCACACTCATCGCCGCCTGGTGGGTCTGACGAGTATGGCTCTGGACCCCTTCCGCATTGCGGTCTTTCTAAGTCTGTCCATGACATCTGCGGGTGTGGCTCAGGTGCTGTGGCTGCGCACGTCCCTGTCGAAGCGACTGGTGCAGCCGGTCGACTTTGGGCTCACACTACGCGGACGACGGCTGTTCGGCGCCAACAAGACCTTTCGGGGTTTTGCGGTCATGGTGCCTGCATCGGGACTCGCTTTCCTTGTCTGGTCGCGCCTGTTTGCGACGGGCTTGTGGGACCTGTCTGTGCTCGGGTGGCTTGGACTGGGACTCATTGCCGGACTCGGCTTCATGCTCGGTGAGCTGCCCAACTCCTTCCTCAAGCGACAGGCCGACGTCGCTCCAGGCGATGCACCGAAGGGCACAGCCCTAGCGTGGCTCTCGCTGGTTCTCGACCGGACGGACTCGCTGCTGGGCTCGCTCTTCCTCATCTGGCTTGTAGTGCCGCTGCCGCTTGTGGCCTGGGTCGCATGCCTGGTTGTGGGCGTTGGCGTACACGCATTCTTCAGCTGGCTCTTGTACAAGACCGGCGTCAAGCGGAGAGCCGGATGAGCCTCGTTTCCTTGATCAACGCCCATAATGCAGCAGAAATGGGCGGAAAAGCAGCGTCGCTGTCGCGTATGGCTGCGGCGGGCATTCGGGTACCTTCCGGTTTTGTGCTTCCGGCCTCGCTGTTCGACGGGTTTGTCCAGAGTAGCGGACGCTCACAGGACATCCAGACCCTCCGCAGAGACGTAGACGCCTCGGACCCCGTCGCCGTGGCCGATGCCTCTGCACAGATTCACTCCTGGCTCGTACAGACACCGCTCTCGGAAGCCGTCAGAACGTCACTGACTGCACACTACAGCGCCCTAGACGCCGCCCAGGTCGTGGTTCGCAGCTCGGCCATTGGCGAAGACTCGGTCAGCGCCTCCTTCGCCGGACAGCTCGACAGCTTTCTCGACACCACCAACGCACAGGCGCTGGCGGAGAACGTTCGCCGGTGCTGGGCCTCGCTGTTCTCGGCCCGCTGCCTCGCCTACCAGCAGGCCACGGGCACCACACTGCAACGCATGGGTGTGCTGGTCCAACCTCAGATTCCCGGCGCCATCTCCGGAGTAGCCTTCACGGTATCACCGCTTGATCAAAGCCAATTACTCATTGAGTACGTAGAGGGAGGCTGCGAACAGCTCGTCTCAGGCGAGGTGACCCCGCACAGCCTAGCGGTCCCCCGCGATGGAAAACTCCCCAGGAAGAAGCGCCCCCTTCTGTCTGCCGCACAAGCCCGGGAGCTGGTGACCACGCTGCACCGCCTCGAAGACCTGTTCGGCGGACCGCAAGATGTGGAGTGGACCTTCGACCCCAACGGCGTGCTGTACATCCTGCAGTCTCGGCCCATCACCACAGCTTCTGCGGCGCTCCCCACAGCTTCCAAGCCAAGCGCGCCGTCCGGCGACACCCTGTCCGAGACCGCCGTCTTCTCGAACGCGAACATCAACGAGAACTACCCCGACCCCGTCACCCCGCTTCTCCAGTCCATCGCCCGCACCAGCTACCGGCACTACTTTCGCAACATCGCCGTTGCCTACGGGTTCTCCGACCGCCGTGTGCAAGCCATGGACAGCTCGCTCGAACACATCGTCGGCGTACACGCTCAGCGCCTGTACTACGACGTGAGCAACATCCACGCGGTGATGCGCATGGCCCCAATGGGCGACATGTTCGCCCGCTGGTTCAACGGCTTCGTTGGCGTACAAGCCACGACCGACGCACGCGAGCGCGACCTGACCTGGAGACGAGGAACGGTGGGACGACGAGCGCAAGCCCGGGAGATGGTCACGATTGCCCGCTCTGTCGTTCACCAGTACCGCACGCTCACCGACCAGGTGAAGCAGTTCGAGGCCACCGTTGCCGACTTTGCAGCGCGCACTCACCCGAGAAATCTGGTGGACTTCACCACCAACGACCTGCTGAACGCCTTCGCCGAGTTCATGGACATCCGCACCAACCGCTGGGTCGGCGCGGGTCTGGCGGACGGAGCGTGCATGGTCTGCTGCGGTGCCCTGGAAGCCTTCCTTGACCGGCACTTCGACGAGCCTGGCCCGGTGCTGCTGCACGGCCTTCTGCGTGGCCTGCCGGACATTGTCAGCAGCGAGCCACCACGTCATCTATGGCGTCTGTCCAGGCTCATTCGCGCCGACCCTCACCTGACTGAGCTGTTCGCCACAGACACCTCCGACGTGCTCACCGAGCTGGGCTGGGACGGCCGCCAGCTGACCGGCTCGGATCCGTTCGCCGCCACACTTCAGACCTGGCTGGAGGACTGGGGCTTCCGCTGCACCGGCGAGCTGATGTTCCGCGTTGACAGCTTTCAAGAGGAACCGGGTGCGGTCATCGACATGCTGCGCTCGTACGCCGGTATGGGCGGAGAAGGTCCCGACGAGGTCATCGCTCGCCAAGGACAAGCACGCCTCGACCAGACCGAGCAGCTGGCAGCCCGGTTGTCGGCGCCACGCCGTGTTGTCTTCCGTCAGCTGGTGCGCGCTACCGGCGGCTCCCTGTCTCTTCGCGAGCGGGCCCGACTCAAGCAAGCCCTTCTGTACCGTCGCAGTCGACGCGTGGTGCTGACCTTGGGTGAGCGACTTCATGACGCGGGACACGTCGAACACCCAGACGACGCGCTGTACATGCACTGGCAAGAGCTTCTGACGCTACGAGACGGCTACAACCCGCCCAGACACGCCATCGCCGCACGTCGCCGTGCCTTTGAGGCCGAGAGCCAGTGGCCGCCTCCTCCGCCACGCATCATCCTGCCGCGCAACCAAGGCTGGAGACCGCCAACAGACGCCGTCGTACAGCCGCTACCCGAAGGCGACGAGCTTACTGGACTCGCAGCCGCCGGAGGTGTCGTGACCGCCAGAGCAACCGTCGCTCGGGGCCAAGCCGACTTTCATCTCGTCAATGCCGGAGACGTTCTCGTCGCACCTCAGACCGACCCCGGCTGGGCGACGGTGCTGTTCTTGGTCAAAGGCCTGGTCATGGAGCGCGGCGGCATGCTCTCGCACGGCGCCATCATTGCGCGCGAGTTCGGCATTCCATCGGTTGTGGCGGTAGACCGTGCCACCGAGCGCATCCCACAGCACGGACAAGTGACGGTGGACGGAGACACAGGCCATGTCCGAATCGGCCGCTAGTACGCTCACAACACTGCGGGTGTGGCGTCGTCAGCGGTTTCAGCACGCCCTGTTTGTGCCAGGCGCCGCTGTCTTGACGTTGGCCAGCGCAGTCGGAACGAGCCCGCCCACCGTCGTTGAAGCGGTCGTCGCTGGAGTGACGGCATGGCTGCTCTTGGGTGGATTCCGTCTAGAAGACGACCTCGTCGACCGTGTGGCCGACGCCGTCGACCACCCTGAGCGAGTCCTCACACGCCTGTCCGACGCGCGCGCCTTGGGGTCCGTTGTCGCCGTCGTCGTGCTCACCGGAGCACTGTTGGTAGCCTGGCTGTCCGGCCCTCTCGCTGGCGCAATCGTCGTACTGCTGGCCGGCTTTTTGTGGCTCGTCGCCAAGGCTCGGTCCGTGCTGGGCGGCTCGGCAGAGGCTCTCGTTTTACTGAAGTACCCGGTGCTCATCGCGGTTCTCGCAAACCGCCTGGACATCATCGTGCTCACCGTCATGCTCTTGATGTACGGCGTGATGTGCGTCGACGAGGCCGCAGACAGGCCCTCCTTCCGACCGCTCGCCGCTACAACCTGCCTAGCGAGCGCATCAGCCCTGCTGTACCTGCTCTGGCCCAGCGCCCTGCCCTTCACCGCAGTTCAGCTCGCTCTCGTCGCTGCAGTCTGCATCGGTCTCTGGCGGACATTTTCCGGCCCGAACACGCCGTGGGTGCGCATCGGGTGGATGGTCTGGGTTGTGATACAGCTGCTCAACTTCGACCTAGGACACTCATGAGTGCTGCGCCCCCATTGCCCGTTCATGACCCGAGCACGGCCCCGCCCTTTGAGTTGTTCGAGGACGTCGCCTGCATTCTGTGCGGAAGCGAGTCCCGCGAGCCGGTGGTCACAGCCCAAGAAGACCTCACGGGCAAGCCCGGCGACTTCACCTTCGTCCGATGCCTGGATTGTTCCCTGGTCTACCAGCACCCGCGCCTCCCCATTCATCACATTGGCGCCTACTACGACGACGAGTACATCGCGCACCGCAAGAGCCAGTCTTGGGGCAAGCTCACCGGTTTCTTCGAGTGGCTGATGGGCAAGCTCGACCGGGACAAGACCGAGATCTGCCAGCGCTACGTGGACATTGGCCCGGAGACGAAGGTGTTGGACGTCGGCTGCGGCGCTGGCGGCTTCCTCGCCCACCTGCACGAGACACGAAAGGCTGTAGGCACTGGCGTAGACTTCAAAGATTTGTCCCAGCAAATTGGCGAGTTCGGCGGCGGTGCCATCGACTTTCTACACGGCACGCTCACACCAGAGCTTCTCGGCGACAAGCGCTTCGATCTGGTCAGCATGTGGCACTTCCTCGAGCACGACTACGACCCGCTCGGCTCCCTCGCTGTTGCCCGCGATGCCCTGAACGACGGCGGTCGACTCGTCATTGAAGTGCCACGCTTGGACAGCCTCACAGCCAAGCTGTACGGGCGCCGCTGGCCAGGCTGGCAGGCCCCACAGCACACGGTCGCCCTGGACAAGGCGTGCCTGTTGCGCATGGTGGAACAAGCGGGTCTTGAGGTCGTCGACTACCTGCCGTATGGCGCCTACCCCGGCTATTTCTACGTGTATGCGGGCGCAGCCTTCGTGCTCAAGCGCGGCCGCGGTCTGGACTTACGACGCGCCATTGTGTCGTACCTCGCAGGCCAGATTGCGCTGACACCGGTGATGCTCTTCGAGCGCAAGCTGAACCTGTCCATGCAGGTGGTGGTGTGCAAGCGTCCAGGGTCGGCCTGATGCGAGACGCGCTGCGTAGCGCCAAGGTGTTTGTCGGTGGGCAAGCGATTCTCACGGTGAGTGCGGCAGCCATGACGGCCGTTCGTGCCGTGCGGCCGAACAGTGGACGACGCATCAGTCAGCAGACCATCGGTGCCTGGGCAGGACGCGCGCTGCTGCGTCTCAACCGGGTGGAACTGCGCGGGGAGCACGACGCCCCCTGGCCGACAGGACCGTGCTTCTTTATGGCGAACCACTCGTCTTCACTCGACCTGCCAGTGCTGATGGCCTTGGGGCTGCCCAACTCACGCACCTTCATCAAAGAGCGCTTTCGCTGGTATGGCTCACTCGGTGCGGTGCTCTGGCTGACCGGAACCTTCTTCACGGCACCGCAAGAAGAGCACGAGCGCCGCGTTCAGCGGTTCGCAGAGGCCACCGAGACCCTTCGCAGGACCGGAGAGTCCGTCTTCGGCAGTCCAGAGGGCATGCGCGTTGTGGGCCATGAAATCGGCCCGTTCAACAAGGGTGTCTTCCACATCGTCACCGCGCTGAAGCTGCCGATAGTGCCCCTACTGATTGAGATTCCCCCAGACGTGGACCCCGGCACCGGCATTGCCGCAGGCCCAGGGACTGTGACGGTTCATGTGGGCACGACCATCGACACCTCTACGTGGACATTGCACGACCTAGACGCCAACACTCAGGCCGTGCGCGAGCGCTTTGTTGCCTGGAATGCAGAGATTCGCGCATGAAGAACGACTGGCCCTTCGCCCCATGCCCCACCGTGGCCGCTGCCACGCGCATTGTCGATGTCTTGGCCATGCGCGCGAACACGTCACCGGACCAGGTTGGCTACACCTACCTGACTCGGGGTGAGCCAGAGCAACTCACCTACGGTGCCCTATTTGACGACGTCTTGCGTGCTGCCGCTCGCATTCGCGAACACGTGCCACCGGGTGGCCGAGCGCTGCTCTTGTACGGCTCCGGCCTCGACTTCATCCGGGCCTTTCTCGGCTGTCATGCTGCCGGTGTGGTTCCGATTCCCGTCATGCCACCCC
Organism: uncultured Pseudomonadota bacterium; assembly: GCA_913061235.1. Lineage (GTDB taxonomy): Bacteria > Myxococcota_A > UBA796 > UBA796 > CAJXTB01. Next base: position 320,886 of record CAJXTB010000003.1, read on the forward strand.
GCGATGCAACCCCGTCAGAGCTCAGCCGAGTGGCCGGAATCTTTGAAGACGCCGACACACCGCTGGTCATCACCAGGTCGCAGATAGCACAGCTCGGTCAAGGATTCTTTACCGGTGGCCAAGCCAAGGTCTGGCTCACTCTAGACACCCTGCACACAACCGAGCCCGCCTCACTCATGGCCGCATCACAGGCCAGCGACCTCGCACTTATCCAGTACACATCCGGCTCCACGTCCACACCGCGCGGCGTCGTTGTGGGCCACGACAACCTGATTCGCAACCTCGCCTACATCTACTGGGCCGAGCGCAATGGTCCAGAGACGGTCTCGGTCTCTTGGCTGCCCATGTCGCACGACATGGGGCTTATCGAGGGCGTTCTCCAGCCGCTCTACTCAGGCCATCCCACCTTCTTGATGTCTCCGCTGGCCTTCCTCAAGCAGCCGCTACGCTGGCTACAGACCATCTCGGATGTCGGTGCTACGGTCTCCGGCGGACCGAACTTCGCCTACGATTTGGTGTTGCGACGCCTAGGAACGGGTTCCCTGCCCGAGCTGGACCTCAGCCGCTGGCAGTTTGCGTACAATGCGTCGGAACCGGTTCGTCCCGAGACCATCGAAGCCTTCCATGCGCGCTTGGCCCCGGTGGGTTTCGCGCGGACAGCCATGCAGCCGCTGTACGGGTTGGCCGAGGCGACAGTCGGCGTGACGGCCGGTCGCGTTGGACAATCCGCACGCACACAGACTCGCGTGACCGCTACTGGCGAACGCACACTGGTGTCCTGCGGCGTCAAACCCGATGACATGGACCTCATTGTTGTAGACCCGGACACACATCGACCACTCGCACCCGGCGAAGAAGGCGAGATCTGGCTCAACGGCCCTTGTGTCACCCGCGGCTATTGGAGGCGCCCAGAGGCCACAGAGGCAGTGTTCGGCGCAACTGTACCCGGCGACGACACACGCTACCTGCGCACCGGCGACCTCGGCTTTGTGCTGGACGACGAGCTCTTCATCAGCGGCCGCATCAAAGAGCTCATTGTGTCGCGCGGCCAGAACATCTACCCGACCGACATTGAGCACACCGTAGAAGGGTCGCACCCCTTCCTGCGCCCCGGTGGCTCAGCGGCGTTCTGTGTGGACGGAGCCGAAGAGAGTGCCGGCATTGTGGCCGAGCTCAACCGCGCTGTAGCGGCTGACCTCCCCTCCATCACGGACCTGCAAGCAGCGGCCCGAGCTGTCCGTCAAGCGGTTGTGCGGGCGCATGGTGTCAACGTGAGCTCCGTCGCTCTGGTCGCACCCGGCACGATTCCACGAACCACCAGCGGCAAGCGCCAGCGAACGAAGGTTGGCAAGCAGTGGCAGCGAGGTCAGATCACGGCGCTTGCGACAAGCGGTCAAGCGGAGATCACGTCGGGCGACTCCCTCGCTCAGTGGCTTCCCGAGCGCATCGCAGCCCTGTTGGGGATCGACAGATCGGAACTCGACACCGCGCGTACGCTGCCCGAGCTGGGACTAGATTCTGCGCGGTCCCTGGAGCTTCTGGCCGAGGCTGAAGCCCGATTTGGACACCTGTCCATCGCCGCACTTCTAGGATTGTCCATCGACGCCCTGCTGGACAGCGTTGAGACCACGGCCACGGGCACACCTTGGCTCGATGACGCGGTCCTGCCATCGGACATCCTCGTGGGCTCACCTCCCAGAAACGCTGGCACAACGCTGCTCATTACCGGTGCAACGGGGTTCTTGGGACGGCACATCGTTGCTGAGCACCTGACCAACTCACTGGCCACCGTGCGCTGCTTGGTCCGCGGCGAACACGGTCAGTCCCGCGTAGTAGACGCCCTGAAGAGCCTGCCGAGCTGGCGTCCTGACTGGGCCGAACGCCTAGAGGTTGTTCAGGCAGACTTGAGCGCTGACGACCTGGGTCTCCATGCCCCGAACTCTCTGCTAGACGACGTCTCAGCCATCATTCACTGCGCTGCCATGGTGAACTGGGTCTACCCGTACCGTGCCTTGGCTCCCACCAACGTCGGCGGCACACTCGCCTTGATTCGCCTGGCAAGTGTGGCTGCAACCCCGTTCATCTACCTGTCGTCGATGGCCTGTTGCTGGTCGCTGACAGCGGGCGAGACGGTCGACGAAGACACCGACCCAGTGGACCACATTTCCGGCATCCACCTGGACTACGTGCGAACAAAAGCGGTCGCGGAGTCTCTAGTGCGGCAGGCCCAGCAACGCGGCCTTCCCGCGTCCATTGTGCCCCCGGCCTTATCTTCTCGAACGCCGAGACCGCCCAACATGTCCCCGGCGACTTCTTGGCTACGCTCTTCCGAGGCTGCATCGAGATGGGGGCCGCCCCCGACTTGGACTGGTCGCTGGACGTTTGTACTGTCGACGAAGTGGCTCGGGCCACGCTCGATTGCCTAGATAAACCCCAGCCAACGCTGCACCTCGAAGCGGTCGACCGTAGACCGTGGCGTGCAGCGGTCCTGTGGATGACCCTTCGCGGCCACGCCATGGACCTGCTGCCCTACAACGGGTGGCTGACCCGCCTTCGTGCCCACGCCGAGCAACCCGGCGCCGCGCTGAGGCCGCTGCGGACCTTCTTTGCACGCCCCGTAGACGGACTCGCTGGCCTCCACCTGCCCGAGCTGTACGAAGAGCCGCGCCGCAACACCATCGACAGCACGCGCTCCAACGCCATCCGACGCACGCCCGTGCCGCTGAACGCCGACCTGCTCGAGCGAACCTTCCGCCACCTCACAGCCACCGGCTACCTGCCGGCTGCTGACCAACCCGTGCCGTCCACGACACACCTACCCGCTGACGCCGTCCGCACCGCACTCGGCTCAGTCCGCAGCGTCACCCCTGTGGGCTGGGGCACTTCCAAAACGGAGGTCCGACACAGCATCATTGGTGAGCTTGCCGCCTGGCGTTTCGGCACTGCGGCGGGACTCAGCCGGCACCGTGTGGAGATGGACAGCGGTCAGACCCGTACGGTCGTCGCCAAGGCTCAAGTTCCTGACACCGCCTCACTCGACATTGCCCAGACCGTCGCCGGACTGTGCAGCGACGCTCTCGGTCGCGCGTGGACAGAGCACCGGCATCGCTCCGAAGTTGTCGGCAGCGCACAGCGCGAGCGGGGCTTGTATGTCGTGGAACAAAGCGCCCTTCGCGACCACTCTCCCGCTCTGCTCGGCACCGCGCCAGGCGTGCTTGTGCTCGAAGACATCTCGGACCTCCCCCTGCTCAACCGCGCCAATGACCCGACCGCCTGGACCCCGTCGGACATCCAGTCCGCCATAGACGGCATTGCCCAGATTCACGCAATGGGCCTGCGCGAACCCCTCGCTGTCGACGGCCTCACTGCACGTCGGACCACCGAAGACCTCGTTGATCAGGAGTCCTTGTGGCACGCTCTGTCTGAGTTCGCCCTGGGACGCGCCTTTGGACGCTGGGCCGGCCCCTCGGGTCGCGCACGAATCGAGACGCTCGTGTCCGACGTCGCCGCCTGGCATGCCCCGGCTGACGCCCTACCCCGCACTCTCATCCACAATGACTTCAGCCCGCGAAACGCCGCTCTGCGCGCCGACGGACGCCTGTGTGCCTACGACTGGGAGCTCGCCCGAATGGGCCTGCCGCAGCGCGACTTGGCCGAGTTTCTGTGCTTCACCCTCGCACCCGACGACACCACGTCACTCGCCGGCATGCTCGCACACCATCGCCACGCCCTACAGCGCGCCAGCGGCCAACCCATAGACATCGACGACTGGCATCAAGGCTTCGCAACCGCCTTGGCCGAGCTCATGGTCACCCGACTTGCCATGTACGCAATGATCGACGCCTTCCGTCCACAACCCTTCCTCGAACGGGTTGTACGCACATGGTGCGCGCTCGACCGGCAGGTGCATGGACACGCCTAAGAATTCCCCGCCTTCCGCCGCAGACGTTGCCCATCTCAAGGCCACGGACACCACTGGGGCGCTGTTCACCGCACTGTGTCTGGGATTGACCGGCAGCGCGATTGCCCTCACTCAAGCGCGGCTCTTCGTACCCGGGGTACTTGGTTGGACGCTGTGGACAGTCGGCCAGCTCGCGCTCGCCATCGCCTTGCTTCAGTGGTTCGTGCTGCTGCACGAGTGCGGCCATGGCGTGCTCTTCCGCCGCCGCTCACTCAACCGAGTCGTAGGCCATATCGCTGGGTTCTTCAGCACCATTCCCTTCTCGGCCTGGGCTCCCGTTCACTTCCTGCACCACAAGTGGACCGGCTGGCAGGACGTCGACCCAACGACGCAGTCCCTCGTGCCGCGTGAACTCAAGGGCGGCGAGCGCTGGCTGATGAACCTGTGCTGGAAGCGTTGGATCCCGGCCTTCTCCGTCATCTACCGTGTGTCCAACTTCTGGAACCTGCCTCGGCTACGCACCTTGCTATCGCCCGCAAAGGCACGCCACATCGGCGTCAACGCCCTGGTTCTCGCAGCGCTGTACCTGGTCATTGGGGTCGTGGTGGGCCCAGTGAATCTGGCGCTGGCCATTGCACCGGGCGTCATGCTGTCGCTGATGATGCTCGAGCCCATCATGATGAGCCAGCACACACACGTGCCGCTTCAGCTGTCTAACGGCGAGCCTGTCAACGCTATCGGTGCCCGCGACCAAGCCGTCTTCACCCGCTCCCTGCGCTTCCCTCGCTGGTTCTCGGCCGCCATTCTGCTGCACTTCGACGCCCATGAGCTGCACCACATGTACCCGTACGTGCCCGGCTACCGACTCGGCGCCATTGACTACGACCCGGGCAACAGTTTTCACTGGTGGACGTGGATTGCCCGCGTGCGTCGCATGCCCGCAAACGTCTTCCTGTTCAGCAACCGCAACGACACAGGGGTCGACGTCTAGGTTGGGGAAACGCATAGAATGCCGGACTCAGTGGTAGACTGCCCCCGAGCGTACGGCCGTCGACATTCAGACCGGTTCACCCTCGGAGACCCCATGCGATCTGTCGCACTCATCGCACTCGCTCTCATTCCAGCGTTGGCGTCCGCCACCCCAACCACAGTGGCCCAACAAGGACGTTTACTCGATGCCAATGGGACCCCGCTGCAGGGGCAGCATGACATTCAATTCCGTTTGTGGGACCTCTCCGAGTCCGCGCAGATCTGGACCGAGACCCACACGCTGCTGCTAAGCGACGGCTATTACAGCACCGTTCTCGGCAACTCCAGCGCCATCGACTCCACGGTTCTGGATGATGACGACATTGAGCTCGGCTTTGAGATCGACAGCACCGGCGAGCTCGCCACACGTCAACGCTTGAACAGCGTGCCCTTCGCAGTCGTCGCACACAGCGTTGCAGGAGGCCCGGTTGTCGCCAGCGAAGTGAGCGTGGGAGGGGTAGTCGCTATCGCATCCGACGGAACGGTTCGCGACACCTTGCAGACCCTCACCTGCGCAGACGACCAAGTCGCCGCATGGGACGCAGCGGGGTCCGCATGGACGTGCACGACCACGGCAGACGCAGACACCCTAGCCGCACTCTCCTGCGCAGACGATCAGGTCGCCGCATGGGACGCCACCGGGTCCACCTGGACCTGCACAACCACCACAGACGCAGACACCCTAGACGAACTGTCATGCACCAACGGCCAAGTCGCCTCGTGGAACAGTAGCGCCGGAGCCTGGAGCTGTACGGGCGTCGTGCCGACTGTGGGCTCTGGCATGCACGAGCTGGCCATCGGCGGAAGCACCACGCTCAACACCACTTTTTCGCATGACATCTACACGTGCGGCGGAAGTCATGTGGTGCATGTAGAGGCGGCCATGACGCACTGGACAACGGCCTACCGAACCGCCGTGGACAAGATTTTCTACATGGACTCCTACCTGACCCTGAGCGCCGACACCATCCTGGAGAACAGCACAGCAAACGCCGGTAGCTGGTCCTTCGAGCGTGTGGTGACCGGCAACACTGTCAATGGGGACACCAGTAATCGGCTGCGCATCACCCACAACGCAGGCTCGTACCATGGCGGAGCTCAATACTATATTTTCGTGCGGTCTACCTGTCCCACCTACGAGATGTAAAGCAACCACTCCCGCCTGAATGCGCCGAAGGACCTGTGCGGCCCATGAGGCGACGGCCTCCGCTCGACCGCCACTTCTCCATTCACAGCGTGGCCACAGGTGCGCGAATGGGCAAATGCGCCGCCGGCCTGCTCGCGAAAGCCAACCCACACCTGCCTCGTTCGACAATGAGCAGAGTGCTTTCGTCGCATCAACCCTGCGCCAGCATGGACGTCTTGAGGCGTTCGCGGCCGAAGCCGACACCCGTTTCGCCAGACTTTCTCAACTTTCGCTTGGGCATAGGGGTGTGGTTGGCTTATAGGGCGTTCGTGGGATGGAGCAGCCAGGTAGCTCGCCGGTCTCATAAGCCGGAGGTCGGGGGTTCAAATCCCTCTCCCGCAACCACAAAAACAACAAGCCCGCGTTCTTCGGAACGCGGGTTTTGTTGTTTCTGGGCCCTACTACAGCGATGCCGCTCCAGTTTGAGCCGCGCGAGCAACGCTGGTTCGAGAAGCCCGCACACCAATGCGCGATTGCGCCAACATTCGCTTGGCGTGGCGCTCCAGTACAGTTACATGCGTGACGTGGGATGGAGCAGCCAGGTAGCTCGCCGGTCTCATAAGCCGGAGGTCGGCGGTTCAAATCCGTCTCCCGCAACCACAAACAACAAGCCCGCGTTCTTCGGAACGCGGGTTTTGTTGTTTCGGGTTCAGCATCGCTACACCGCAAGCTCAGCCGTCGCTTGCCACAGCACGTCCCCTACTCGTGCCGGCTAGCGCTTCTGCCCAGCCCGCTGCACTTCGCGCATCGCCCGCGCTCGACCAAGCGCGTCTTCCGCTCGGCCCACAACGTCTTCGGTCAGTACTGGTGAGCTGGGCAACACAGCGGCATGCAGGTCGCGCAGGGTGGCCATGAGCTGGTCGTGAACCGAGCGGACGCCGCGGTCGACCTCCTGCAGTTCCGCCTCGGAGGCCCCCAATGCACGATGCGCCTGTATTACAGGGCCGTCGGGTGCCATGCCTCCAACCCGCATCGCCTCGAGCGCTTCGAAGACATTTCGGGCAGTGGCCCCTGCAACCGGGTCGCGCGACTGAATGTCGGACACCAAGGTTCGCGCTGCGACGAGCACCTCATCGGCAGGTGGCTTGACCACCGCGACGCCCGGCCGCGAATCGAACACATGTACGTCGTCCGCGAAGGCGGAGCAGTACGTCGTCATGCCATTGTCGCTGCCGATAAAGACCCGAATCTGCTGTCCAGCGGGAAGCTCAAACGCATGGGTCGCTGACGTGAGCGTCCCTGTGCGTTGCGTGACCATGCGAACGCCATCCACGTACACCAACTCGCTCAACATGCGGTTCTTGACCACAATGTTGTGACCGGCAATCTTGCACGAGTACTCTTGTAAGGTGAACAGAGACAAGAGCCCGATGGTGCCGACAAGAAATGTCATTATTGCAGCTATAATGCCCATTACGACCAGAAACATTGGGTCCAAATCGTACTCCCCAAAACGGACGGATAGGTAACACCGAACGTGTCCACGTTTTCGACGTTGGAGCCTAACCGTCACCGGCTTTGAGCGAGCCAAAATCCCGGCAGCGCCTTCGCACTACCCGCTCGTCAACAACGATGCCCCACCCCACCTAGCGGCGTCGCCTGGCTCAACTCGGCGCTAGGCCTCACACCACGAGCACTCCCTCGGCCACCACGCCGTCCGCCACCGTTCCACTCGCGACCAGCAAAGTGTCTGGCGCGTAAAATCCGTCGTCACCATTGAGAGTTTGTTCCGCCCCTTCGCTGTACCGGAGGTCTCCGAGAATCTCGCTGACCAAGGCATCGGGTAGATAGACCTGGGTGGTCAGCTCAGCGACTCCCTCGGCGCGAACCTTCACGTGCAAGTGCACGGCTCGACCCGGATACGAACCCGGCACAATTGCGGTAAATCGCGCAATGCCATCGGCATCGGTGAGCTGTTGACCGCGCATGAAGTCTTCGCCTTCGGTGCCAAACCGCGCATACCCGCTGTAGTCTCCGTCCGCGTCCGCTCCCCACAGATCGACCTCAGCCCCTTGTATCGGCGCACACGTCCCCTGCTCAACGACCTGAAGGTCCAGCTCGATGACAACGCCATCCACACCTCCGCGAACGTCCATTCGAACTTGCGGTTCGCCGGGGTAGAACGGACCTGCCGTCTGCGCTCCCGTTCGGTCGACGCACACATCCTCAACGCCCCCGGTGTCCAGGTCGGTTCCGGCGTCCGTTCCACCCTCTGTGCCATCGCCGGTATCCGGCTCCATTCCAGTGTCATCGTCCGGCACACAGGCTGCCAATCCAGCCGCTGCAAGCGTCACCAAGGTACGTCGTCGGGTCCAGTCAGCAGGCATCGTCTTCCTCCAGGGGTGCCACCCTACACTCCACCTGGGTCTTTCGTGGCTGAAGCGCAGTACTTGACGGGTTCAACGGGGTAGAAATGCCCATGTCCACCCCGGTGCCGTCTCCCAAGCCGCGAACCCGTCGTATTCGTCGAGGTTTAGGCGTGGTCGCTCTGGGGTTGGTTGGGCTAACAATTGCCGGTACAATCAGCGGTCTGGTCTACCTGCAGACAGACGATTTTCAACGCCGAGTCGTGCCCATCGTGACCTCATTGGTCGCTGAACAGACCGGCGAGCAGTTCGACGTAGACCGCATGGTGGTCTCAGTCTGGCCGCCAGCCATTCGCCTGGAAGACGCTGCACTCGTGCACCCAGAGACTGGCGAAGTCATTGTCAGCGCTCGGGAGATTCGGGCCCCCCTCGTGCTGACGTCTGGCGGTCCGGGGCTTGGAACGCTGCGCCTTGATGGGGTTCACGCCACACTGCACATCGACAAAGGCACCGGACTCCGTGAGTTTCGCGGCATGAAGAGCGGTGGCAAGCCGATGAGTCGGCTTCCGTGGCAGAACCTCGACATCACCGACACATCGCTCACCCTCATCGTTCCCAATGGTCAGGTCCAGCTGACCGGCCTCACCGTCACTCCAGCCGGCACCCTCGCCCACGTAGATGCTGAGCTAGACGTCCAGTTCCGGGACTTTCACGACAGCACCGCTATTCACTGGCAAGGCGTGCAGCTCGGCCCCACAGACATCGTGATTCCGGATGTCGGCCTGGCCCTCAACAGCCTCCAGACCAGCGGTCGCGCATCTATGAACCTGGACGGCACCTTAGATGTTGCCCTGTCCGCCCATAGTGAGCTGCCCGCCTTCGACGACTTGCTCGGACATCCACGCTCACTCAGCGGCTCAGCCGACATCGACGTCTGGACGACCGGTCATCCATCGGACCCCGTCGCTGAGGTCACAGCGCTTGTACAAGGCGCTGGATTGGCGGTTCCTGGGGCCCAAGTCCCCGTCGTCCGCTACCGGTTCGGAGACGTCAGCGCCTCCGCCTTAGTGACCAAGGAAGGCATTGACGTAGTCGAAGCGCTAGTCTGTTTCCGTGGCATTGAGCGCTGCAATGACCCGGAGAACCCCGACCGCATTGCAGCCACCGCCTTCATCCGCAAAGACCTGTCCCTCACAGACGGTCACGTCACCGCAGAAGGCCTGTCGCTCGCACACATCCTGCGGTCAATGGATGCCGCACCCAACCCATGGACCGACTTCAGCGGAGATGCCGAGGTCACTCTCGAAGGGACTCTCAACCCGTTGTTTCTCGAAGGCCCCTTTGACATCGCTGTCGCCAACTGGCGAACCACTGGCGGTCCCGTCGACCAGCCCGGGGTGAGCGAGAGTCTGGTGCTGCCTCGCGCATCCGCACGTGGAAACCTAGCGATCCACAAAGACCACATGACCCTAGACGCCCCGTTCGTGCGCGGTCCAAGCAGTGTCGGTCGCGCCAACATGTACCTCGGCTTCGGACCAAAGGGACCGCTAGACCTCAACGCTGAGCTCACCCAAGCCGACCTGTCCGACTTCCGGCCCCTCGGCGACTCCAAGCTTGGCGGCACGGGCACGCTGACCGGGCGCCTCTGGGGACCGTTCAACAAGATTCAGTTCGACGGAAGCGGAGATATCACCGACTTCACCGTCATTGGCATTGACTGGGCTGATCAGCTGCAAGCCCGCCTGCGCTCACCCGACATGAAGCGCATTGAAGTGCTCGATGCCACCGCTCGCGTGGGCCAGACGCCGTACACCGGCTCGTACATCCTGGGCTTCGACAACCCCATGTGGATGGACATGGACATCGAGATTCCGGGCGGGCGGGTCGAAGACCTCGTGCATCTCTTCTTAGACCTGGACGGCATCACCGGAGACGTCTCGGGCACACTCGACATTGAGGGGCCCCTGTTTGATTTGGACGGCGAGGCCCACTTGGTGGTGGCCGACGCCGAACTGTACGGCGAGCACTTCGATGTTGGCGAAGGCCACGGCTACATGGACACCGGCCTGTTCACCCTCGACGACTTGCGCCTATCCCGCCGCAATGGCGCCGAAGGTATCCTGCTCAGAGGCGGAGTAGACCGCGAATGGGCGCTGGACATGGAGGTCGTCGCAGACGGTTTCGCGCTGGAGCATCTCGGCAATCTGGCGGACGTCGACATGCCTCTGACCGGCACCGCAAGCATTGCCGCGCGCATCGACAACACGTTGTTCGACCCGGCTCCACGAGGGCAGCTGTTCATCCGCTCTGCACGCTACAACGGCGAACGCATTGACGACTCGAGCGTGAGCTTTGAGACCGACTACGGTGTGTTGCGCTACACCGGACGCCTGTTCGGCGGCACCGTTCGCGCCGTCGGAACCTTGGGATTGTGGGGTGAACAGCCTTACTTTATGTCTGCGGGCCTCCAGCGTTTCCAGGCGGGCTGGCTGTACCCTCGGGGAGCGGACGGCTCTGACGTAAGCGCCGAGTTCACCGGCGTCATCAACTTGGACGGCAACTTCGGCGCGGACCCAAGCCCAGTCGGCCTGTCCGCAGACGTCTCCCAGGCGCGCATTGCCTGGAGCACCCACGTGCTCAACCAGACTGGCCCGTGGCACTACCAGCAGCTCGGAGACACCTTCGAGCTGACCGGCATTGGCCTGGTTGGCGGCGACACGCGCTTCACCCTGACCGAAGGTCGAAAGAACGCCAGCGGTCTGGAGCTTCGCGGAGAGGGAGACGTAGACCTCGACCTACTTCGCCTGTTTACTCCTGGACTTCAGCGCGCAGATGGCACGGCACGCGTCAACATGAGTGCGACGGGTCGCGGCAGCAATGTCGACACCATCGTAGACGTCGACATTGCCGCCGAGCTGTTCCGCCACGAGAGCTTTCCCGGCTCCTTCGAGGACATCCATGGAACAGTACAGGCGACACGAGACGGCTTCACCCTGACCGACATTGAAGCGAACCTGGGCGGGGGCAGCATTACCGCCGCAGGTCGCATCCTGGCCAAGGAGTGGACACCGTACCGCTGGGACCTGACCACGGACGCACGAGACGTGCAAATCCAGTGGATTGACGAGCTTCCACCCGCCATTGGTGACGCCCAGCTCTCCTTCGATGGCCCGGTAGACGCGCTTCTTTTGGCCGGGGACGTGCAGATTAACGAGATGGGCTTCACCGACCGCATCGACTGGGAGGACTCGGTCGTTGAGTTCGGGGAGTGGGTCGCGGTGGACTACGTGAGTCTAGCGGACGACGGATGGTTCGATATCGACGTTAGTGTGGTCGCCGACAACACCATCACCTTGCGCAACAACGTAGCGGAAGGGCGTGCTTCTGCAGACCTGCAGTTCATCGGCAGCACCGCCAGGCCCGGCATGCAGGGACGCGTTCAGCTCAACGACGCGGTGTTCTTCCTGCAAGACCGCGAGTTCACTGTGGAGCGCGGGCTGCTGACGTTTGGGGACCCCTGGACCTGGGACCCCATGCTGGACTTCGATCTGGCCACCGACATTCGCAGCCGCGACACGCGCTACCGCGTCAACTACTTGGTCCGAGGCCCCTTTTCAAACTGGCGAACCGAGACCCGAAGCGACCCGCCACTGGCCCAAGCGGACATCAACGCACTGCTGTGGTTTGGTGCCACGGCGGATGAGCTCGAAGAGCTCGGAGAGCTGCCTCAAGCCCTCGCCCAGGGTGTCGCCGACTTCATCCTCACGGACCTGTTCATCACCCAAGGCCGCGGCGTGACCGAAGAGATTCGCGTCTTCGACCGAGTGGAGCTGGTCACCGGCGTAGACAGCCGCGGCGAGTACAGCCCGGACCCCAGACTGCTGGTCGAGAAGCGCTACACAGACGACTTCGACATCACCGTGACAGCCGAACTCAACCCCGTCCAGATCGACAACCAGCTCGTTCGCGCTGCCCTTCGATTGTCGGACCAGTGGTCGTTGTCGACGTGGTATGCGTCGCAACAGCGCGACCGGGTCTTGTCCATTGGTGGTGCGTACGGAGTGGACTTGCGCGCACGATGGGAGGTCGACTGATGTTCGGTTGGCTCGCCCTCGTGCTGGGTTTCGCACACGCTGTAGAACCCCCCGATTGGTCCACCCGACCCATCGCGCAGGTCTCGCTCGTCTGGCCAGAAGGCTCCGAGACGGACGACAACCTTCAGCCCTTGCTGTTGTCCCGCCAGGACACGTTCGCAGACCCCGGCACAGTCCGGCGCGACGTCTCCACCCTGTTCCGTGTTGGCGAGTTTCGCGCCGTGGAAGTCGACGCCGTCCCCTACCCGTATGAGACTGATGCTGGCGACATCATTGAGGGCGTGGTGCTTACCTTCAGCGTCTTCCCAGCCCCGCGAGTGCACAGTGTTGTTCTGGGTGAGAGCGGCGGCGTGTCCCGCAGCAAGGTGCTCGACGCCGCACGTATCTCCGTGGGCCAGCCGTACTACGCCGAGCTGGACGCCACTCCAGGTGCCGCACGCATTGAGTCATTGTACTCTCGGCAGGGCTACCCAGATGCCAGAGCGACCCTCGTGGAAGTCGACCAGGACGGTAAGCTCACGGTGTTCATCGATGTAGATCCCGGCCAACCGCGCACCGCGACCGACGTTGTGTTCGCCGGAGACCTACCCGTCTCACGGGCACGCCTGCGACGCTGGGCACGGCAGCGCGGGGTGCGTGTCAACAAGCCCGTCTCCGCTGAAGCCGTCACAGATGCCCAGTTCCACATTCGTCGCCAGCTCGCCCGCCTGCGCACCTTCCCCGTACAGAGCGGTGGCTGGGTCGAAGCCCGCGTCACGCCGGCCCTGGTTCTACAAGACGACGGAACCGCCCAAGTCGCCTTCACCGTTGAGCCAGGAAAACAGCTACGCGTAGCGACCAACGGCCTGCGGCTGCGCGCCAACGCCAAGGTCATTGACGCACTCGGCATCGATGAGCGTACACGCCTCACTCGTGGATTCGTCGCTGCAGCACCCGAGCGCATTGAGACCCGTCTTCAAGACTCCGGCTACCTGGCTACGGCAGTCACAGTCGCCCTCGACGAGAGCCGCGACACCGTTCAGACCCTCGTCGTCGACATCGAGCGTGGACCGCGACACCGCCTGCGCGACCTGAACTTTGTCGGCAATGACGCGGTGGAAGACTCCACTCTTCGTGCGGTCATGGACCAAAAAAGCCCTGACATCCTTCGTCTTCAGAAGGTCACCCCAGAGGCGGTAGACGACGCACTACCGACCTTGCTCGAGCTGTACCGTTCGCGCGGCTACCAAGACGCTTCCGTCACACGCGACCCGCTTTCCTTCGAGACCGGTAGAGGGTTGTTCTCCTTCCTCAAGCGCGAGCCCAACCAACAAGTCACAGTGACCGTTGAGATTGATGAAGGCCCGCTCAGCACCCTTGCCGGAATCGTCATTGACGGTGGCGCAGACCAAGTCAACCTGGACGACGAACGTGCCTTCGCTGGCGACCTGGCGGGGGGGCCTTACAGCCCGCAAGCACTCGCTGGCATCGCACAGGCAGTTGTAGAGCGACACCGCGAGAAGGGCTACCTCGAAGCCGACGCGCGCATCACCTCGGACGAAGACGTCGCTGGCCGAACAGCGACCATCACCATTCGGCCAGGTCCGCGCGTATTGCTGCGCTCCATCGTTCTGCGCGGTGCCGCACGCACGCGTCCAAACACCATTCGCCGCGAAGTCGACCTGCCTCTCGGAGAGCCGGTAACAACCGGAGATCTGGAGCGGGTACGGCGCGATCTGTACGACCTCGGCGTGTTCCGCACCGCCACCACCGAGCTACTGGGAGACGGCCCCCTGCGTGACTTGGTCGTGTCCGTCGAAGAACAGAAGCGCTGGGCTTTTGAGCTTGGTGGCGGTGTCTCGACCGACCAAGGATTCCGAAGTTTCGGCCGCGCTACCCGTCGCAACCTCTGGGGACGTGCTCACCGCGTCAGCCTGTACGGCCTTCTCGGGATTGACTGGCGCTCTGACTCGCTCAGCGACTGGACCCCAGACATCCGCGACCCCGAGTGGCGAGCCGCAGTCACGTACGACGCTCCTCACTTCCCGTTCCTCAATCAGCATGTCCTGGTTGACCTCCTTCTGCGCGAGCGCGTTCAAGAGCGAACCTGGCAGATGGCTCGAAGCGGCTTCGGTGTGGCCATCGACACCACTCTGGACAGCAAGACCACGCTGCGCACTGGCATTCGCCTGGAGACGCGTACGCTTCAGGAGCTCGATGTTGGCGCACTCCTTGACGGAGAGCCGTGGGCCGATCTGCTAAACCTAGACAATCCGCAGTTCCCCTCTACCTTTCGGTTCCAGGACTCCCTCAGCGCGCTGCTCTTCCACGACCGAAGAGACAGCCAGTTCGCGCCATCGCGCGGGTTCTCCGTCTCCATACGCGGTGAGCTTGCCCCTGGACTTCCCGTCGGAAGAAGTGCCAAACGACCGGTGCGATTCGCCAAGTCCGAGATTCGTGCGACTGGCTACATTCCGCTCGGTGGATTCGTTCTGCGCACGAGCGGAGACATCGGCGGAATCGCCATGTTGGACGACGGAATTGTTGGCTTAGAAGACCGATACCGACTGGGAGGTACCGGCAACCTGCGTGGATTCCGTCGGGACACTTTGGGCCCACGCAATCGCATCGCCAACCCGAACCTTGGCTGGTCGGACCGATTGGGCCCCATCATCGAGCAAGCGGGACGAGTGGATCCAGACCGCTGGACCCCAACCGGTGGAGATGCACGGGTATTGGCAAGCGTGGAGCTCATCGCTCCGCTTCCGGCACTCGGGCTGCGCGCGTGGGATGGCTATGCAGCCGCCTTGTTCGCAGACGTCGGCAACGTCTGGTTGCTCACCCCCGACACGGATGCAACCAGTGAAGCCGCCGCCATTCGCGACATCTTCGACCCCATTCTTCGCTACTCCATCGGCGCGGGGATTCGAGTGTCCACTCCGGTCGGCCCACTTCAGGTAGATCTCGCCACCAACCCAGAGGCCATCACCGCCACTGGCGAGCGTCGGATTCTGCTGCGCGACCAGTGGCGTGAACCGCTTCTTCGCGCCCACATTTCATTGGGTACGCTGTTCTGAAACGGCCGCTGCGGTGACTCTGGCGGTCCCTCAGCGTAAACTACAAACCATGCGCTGTGCACTCTTACTGTTGGCCCTCCTTCCCCTCACAGCGCAGGCGTACACGCCCCCGCCGTACGTACAAGGACAGCGCGTCTATCGCGTGCCAAACGGCGTCGATGTCGTCACCACACAGACTTTGTCCGCAGCAACCGAGGCAGAACACCCCGTTGTGGTGGTGTTCGCCAACAACGTCGTCGACAACGAGCGAGGCGTCGCCTGGTCCAGCGATACAGAAGATGCCATCGAAGACACCTGGGCATTGTGGTCGCGTAATCCAGACTTCCAGCCCGACATTACCAGCGTTGTGCTCATTGGCATGGACGAGCGTGAAATCCGCATCCTCACAGGTTCAAACTGGGATGTAGACTTGGGGCTGACTGGAACGGCCCTCAGCGAACTGACCGAACGACACTTCGTTCCACAAGCGCGCGCCGGAAACCTCGATGTTGCCGCCAAGCGAACGGTGACCGCTCTGGATGAAGAGATCAGCCGCCGCATCGCCTGGGAAGCAGGGGCAGAGGACCGCCTTCGCGCCGCTGAAGGCGAGCGTCGTGCTCGTGAAGCCCGAATGGCGCAGCTCGAGCAAGAGCGCCGGGAAGCCGAGACCCGTCTGGCCATCGAACGCGAAGAGCAGCGCGCCGCTCTCCGTCGGGGCGTAACCGTCGCAGGAGCGGGATTTATGGGCTTTGCGGCACTGGGCGGGGCGGGCTTGTTCGCAGGGACCCGTCGCAGGCGTCGCCAACAGTCACAGATGGCACTGAACGGCGCCATCACCTCTATGACCGAGCGCCTGTCCAAGGCCAACGACCTCGTCGCTGACCTTCGCTTGCAGAGCGATTCACGCGATGGTGTGCTCGCCCTACGCCTGAAGGGACCCGGCACGAACACATTGCTCGACGCGGTCACCGGAGCACTCGACCACATCCAAGTGCGACTCAACGCCATGCGCCACCACCTCAACCGAATCGTCGCCAAGGCCAAAGACGTGGGCGCGTTCGACGCCGACGCACTCGACCAGCTCAAGAAGGAACTCGAGACCGGCTTCACCTACGCACCTGAAGCGAGGCGCGACAAGCTCTTCACCGATTCTGCCCCTATTGAAGTGGACTTCCCAACGTTCGAGGCCGAGCTTCAGGTCCGCTACGACGAAGCAAAAGCCGGGTGGAATCGTCTCTTAGACGCAGTAGACGCCTCAATGCGCCGGGCCAGCGACGACCTCCCTCTCGACGGTCTTCAGCAGGCCATGGGATTGGTGCAGGCACTCGACCTCCCCCTAGGCTGGGTCCAGCCACACCCGCTGTACGCCGACCTCGACACCGCCATGGAAGAGCTCGACGCGTTGCGGACCACCGACCCCATTCACTACCTCGACGTCATGGACAACATCCACGAAGCCGAAGACAACGTCATTGACGCGTTGCACGCTATCCAAGAAGACCGAAAGCTAGTTCTTCTGGCCCGTGACCACGCCGAGTCGCTGACCACGCCGCTCAACATTGTGCTCGAAGATGACCAAAACCCAGACGAGGCCATCGCTCTTGCAGAAGACTCAACCGAGACGTTCGAAGGGCACCTCAGCGCCGTCTCAGATCTTGAGATTGTCGCAGAAGCGGGTGACGCGGCCATTGCTGCTTGGGATGAGGTCACCGCCCGCCACGAACGCATTGCCCTGGCCGTCCAGACGCTGCCTACACGGCTGAAGACGGCGACCACAGACATTGCCGCACTCGTGGCAAGACGTGAACACGAGCGCAAAGAGCTCGGTCGCTTGTCGGAACACCACAAAAACCTCGCAGACGCGACCAAAGAGATTGAAGAGGCCACAGTAGACGTCGACCAAGCCACCGACGCCCTGCGCGAAGCTCACGCAGCGCTCAACCGAAACGCACTCGTCACAGCGCTCGGCGCCGTTGAGCTGGCCGTCGCTGAGCAGGAAGAGGCCCTTGAAGACCTCCGAGAAATGCGTGTTCTAACACAACAACTCGTGCGCAGCCGCGAGCAAGCCGTCACTCTATGGGACAGCTTAGATGCCCTGCGCCTCAAGATGTTGGCGGACCTAGCCGCCATGTCCTCTCCCAAGCTCGGACAGCACAACCTGCTCAGTCTAGGCGACGCAGCGCGAGATGCCCTGCGTGGCGAGTGGGACCATGCCGGCGAATGGACTCTGCGAGCCGACCGGGTCAAGCGCATCTCCAGCCTATGGCGAGCCGCTGTCGCGACAGAGCGGGACCGCATCAACAAAGCAGCAGCAGCCAAGCTGGCCCGAAGTCGCGCTCGGACACGCACCTCCAGCGGATTCTGGGGCTCATCCGGGTCGAGTTCCTCCTCTCGCCGCTCCTCGCGGAGTAGCTCTTGGGGCAGCTCGTCAAGCAGCAGGTCCTCGCGAAGCAGCAGCAGCAGCTACAGCAGCTCTCGAAGCCGAAGTAGCGGCAGCTCCTACTCATCGTCCAGCAGCCGCAGCGGCGGAAGCTCATTCAAGTCGAGCGGCGGACGAAGCGGCGGAAGCAAATGGTAGGCGGCCACTAAGTGGGCTGATGGGGCGGGGACTGTTGAGGGCCGCCTGCTATCAGCTGTCAGTCGTCAGCTTTCAGAGCCGTCTTCGACAGCTGGTGATTCGACGAATCCCGCTCCAACAAGACCCCTCGTACTGCCGAGCCTCATCCTGCATGCTGACGCCGAAGGCGTCTGCTCTGATAGCTGATAGCTGACCTCCCGAATCGCGAAGGACCAGTTCACAGCCTAATGGCTACTTCTTGCCGGAGCGCTCAGCGAGGAAGCTGTCTACGTACCGCGTGTACATGCGCGATTCGCGGAACACCGCACCGTCGACAAGCTCACGCTGTAGTGGAATCGAGGTCTGGATGCCTTCGACCACGAACTCGTCCAAGGCGCACAGTAGGCGCTCGATACAGTGATTGCGGTCCCTGCCCTTCACGATGAGCTTGGCGGTCAGCGAGTCGTAGTACGGCTGCACAAAGGCGTGCTCGTGAATGGCACTGTCTACGCGGACACCAGGGCCACCAGGCTCATGGTAGCCAGTGACCGGGCCCGGGGATGGCAGCTGCCGCCACGGGTCTTCGGCGTTGACGCGAACCTCAATGGCATGACCCGAGATCTGCACCTCGTCCTGTGTCAGCGACAGGCCTTCACCGGCCGCCAGCCGAAGCTGTTCTTCCACCAAGTCCACACCCGTGACTTCTTCAGTGACAGGATGTTCGACTTGGATGCGAGGATTGACCTCAAGGAAGAAGAAGTCGTCTCCCTCGAGCAGAAACTCGACAGTCGCAAGTGTCTGGTACTGGACGTCGGATGCCAAGGCGACCGCGGCGTCACAGATGCGCTTGCGCGTAGCATCGCTCATGTTGGGCGCTGGGGCCTCTTCAACAAGCTTTTGATGCCGACGCTGAAGCGAGCAATCGCGGGTGCCCAAGTGAATGGCCCCACCCTTGCCGTCTGCAGCAATCTGG
This sequence comes from uncultured Pseudomonadota bacterium, assembly GCA_913061235.1. Classification (GTDB taxonomy): domain Bacteria; phylum Myxococcota_A; class UBA796; order UBA796; genus CAJXTB01. Next base: position 339,967 of record CAJXTB010000003.1, read on the forward strand.
ACTTCGATGTGGCGAGGCGACGGTAGGTAGCGCTCTACGAAGACATCGCCATTGCCGAACGACACGCGAGCTTCTTCTTGGGCCAAGTTGAAGCCACGCGGAAGCTCTTCTTCCGACTCGACAACACGCATGCCTTTACCGCCACCACCTGCAGCGGCCTTGAGGATGACAGGGAAGCCGGTGCGTTTGGCCGACTCCATGGCATCTTCCATGGAAGTAGCCGCACCAGGACTGCCTTCCAGCAGTGGAAGCCCGGCACCACGAGCTGCAGCCTTGGCCGACAGCTTGTCACCGAACATGCGCAGGTGCTCTACGGAAGGTCCAATGAACTCCACGCCCATGGCGCGAACCGCACTGGCAAACTGGGCGTTTTCCGCCAAGAATCCGTAGCCCGGATGGACAGCATCCGCGCCGGTAATCTCTACCGCTGCGAGCACAGCAGGCTGGTTCAAGTAGGACTTCAGCGCTGGCGCTGGCCCAATGCAGACGGACTCGTCTGCAAAGGCAACATGAAGCGCGTTGGCATCTGCTTGCGAGTAGATGGCGACGGTACGAATACCCAGCACCTTGCACGCGCGAACAATGCGCAGTGCAATCTCACCACGGTTGGCGATCAAGACCTTCTTGAACATGCTTAGCTCGCGCGAATCTTGAAGAGGTCCTGACCAAACTGTACGGGGGTGCCCTCTTCTGCGAGAATCGCAACGATGGTTCCCGAGACTTCAGCCTCAATCTCGTTCATCAGCTTCATCGCTTCAACGATGCAGAGCGGCTGGCCGACGGTCACTTTCGAGCCCACTTCAACAAACGGCGGAGAGTCCGGGTTCGGCGAGCGGTAGAAGGTGCCCACCATGGGCGATTCGACGAGTGTCAGCCCTTCGTTGCTCTCCTCTGCCGAAGGAGCAGCAGCGGCAGCAGCAACCGGAGCTGCAGCGAGGGACGGGCCGGGCGCCGGAGCGTAGGCATGTCCAGTCACCACAGGGGCCGGAATCGCGCCGACTCGGAGCGTCATGCTCTGGTCTGCGTCCTTGTATTTAAACTCACTCACGTCGTACTTGCTCAGTAGCTCAAAAAGCTCCTGCATCCGTTCCAAGTCCATGTCGGCCTCCAGAGTCGCGCGTCATAATCAACGCGAGCCCGCCGTGCCCGTCTGGAGTCAGCGACGCTCGCGAAGCTGATGAGCGAGTCCACGTAAGGCCAGTTGATACCCCACGACTCCGAGCCCAGTGATTACGCCGCTAGCCACGTCCGCAAGGAGCGAACGGTGACGGAAGGACTCTCTGGCGTGAACGTTGGAGATGTGGACCTCAATAAACGGAAGCTGCGTGGCCAGCAGAACATCACGCAAGACCACCGATGTATGGGTGAAGCCAGCGGCGTTGATGATGGCGCCATCAAAGTCATCACGGCTCGCTTGCCGAATCGCCGCCAGCATCCCGCCTTCGTCGTTGCATTGAACGTGACGTAGGGACAGGTCCAGCTGGGCAGCTAAAGCGTCTAGCCCCTGTCCCACTTCAGCCAAGGTCGTGCTGCCGTAGGTCTCGGGCTCACGCGTGCCCAACAGATCGAGATTGGGTCCGTTCAGGACAAGGAATCGCATCCCTACTTCCGGATCAACGAACGACGATTGGCACGACGCTCTCGGGCTTTTCGAATCTTCTCGCGCAGCTCGTCGACATCGATCTCTTCCGCAGCCCGCACCACATCCGCAGACGGTGTCATGCTTGGCCCGTCGTCATCGGGGATAGCCGAGCGCGTTGTTTGGGTGCCCGTCATTCGACGCTGCACCTCGATGGCCCGGGCAATGTCTCGCCGCGAAACTTCGTCGTACGCATCGGGTTCCATCAACGGTACGGCCGTCGGCACATGCGGCGACGCTTGTCGGCGTGCACCAAACCCTGGCGTAGGCGTTGCCACTCCAGGAACCGGCATGGCCAGCCGGGGCGGACGTTTCGCCTCCATGTCCGCCGTGAGCTCTTCGCTCAAGTCGTCAGGAGTGTCCGAGTCAATGCCTTGAAGTTCGCGCAGACGACGATCGAACTGGACGTTGGCGGGGTCGTGAAACAACAGACGTCGGTACACGCGAACCGCGCGGTCGACCCGTCCCATATTGGCGTAGCTCTCTGCCCGTTCTGCGGTCAGGAGTGGGTCCATCCCCTGACGCCGCTGGAGCATCTCCCGAGTACGGTCGCGCATTCGTTCCATGAGCGCAACAGCCGCTAAGTCGGTCGGAAAGCGGGTCAGGTGCTCGGTACAGAACTCGCGCGCACGGTCAATACGTCCCGCACAGAACAACGCCTCAATACGGATGCGCGACAGCAAATCGCTGTGCTCGACGTCCGGGCCGAAGCGGTCGATAGCCGCCAACGCACGCAGGTACTGGGTCGCATTGAACGCAGCCTGCGCGAGAATACTCCAGCTTTCAGGTTCATTTCCACCCGCATCCGTCGCAGCTGTGATGACTCGAAGCGCCGACGTCCAGTCCTGTCGGCGTACATACTCACGAGCCACTTGGAGATGCGCCTCATCCGACGGGTCGTCGAAGAGAATCTCTTTTAGAAGTTCGAGTTCGGGGTCCGCAAGTGCCACAGCTGCAGTCTACCAAAGCTTGAGAATATTTGCCTAGGCAGAGCAGTGCCGGCGTTCAGGCCTGCACTGTACAGCGTAGCGTCCTACCGGGCGTGCAAAGCCAATGACTGCTCACTGTCACGGGTAGTGACAGTGACCGTTGTAGGCAGAGCACGGCCACTGCGGTCCATTGCGAATCGGTCTACCAAGACGTAGACACGAGCAAGGCCAGTAGCGTCTGTCCGTACCGTTAGGCGGTCCGTCACATCGACCTCGGACAGGTCGACATAGCGGTCACGCCACACATCCCAAGTCAGCGCTTCGTCTGCCGCCGAGATGCCGTCGTACATGTAGCCAGGCTGAACATCGAAGGCCGACAGGAGCAGCGTGTCTGGTGCCGTTCCGCCCAGCGCCACTTCAACACCGTCGAGTGGCTCACCCGATTGTGAGTCGTAGACCATCACATCAACCGGAACCAGTGCCACGAGACCGTCATCAACGTCGTTGAGCGACTGGTCCCAATCTACAGCAACATCGTCTGGAATCAGCAACTGCGGACCGCTAGCAGACTCCTCCACAGCACACCCTACTAGGACGACTGTGAGGATTGCGAGACGGTTCATGGAAGCTCTCCGAGTAGGTCACCGAGGCCGGCGATGCCGATATCTACCAGCTTGACCCCACCAACGCGAACCGGCAAGGGCACTCGAACCATATCCCCCACGGCCTTCTTGTCCATGACAACGGCCTTCATCAAGGCATCTTGTTGCACTTCGGGAGTCCGGCTCGGCAGCCCAAGCGCCTCAATCAGTTCGAGCAATCGATCTGGCAGAGCGGCATCGAGACACACACCCGTCTTCACTGCATGCCGCGCTTCTGCGACCAATCCAAGCGCCACCGCAGCACCGTGTCGAAGGGCGCCGTAGCCAAGGGCTTGCTCAACGGCGTGCCCCGCGGTGTGCCCCGCGTTGAGAATGGCGCGAATGCCTCCTTCACGCTCGTCTTGTGCGACCACATCCGCTTTTGCGCGCACGCACAGTCCAACCGCGTGGCGGGTCGCCTCAACATCACCGGCGGCCAGAAGCGGTGCATGGGTCTGCAACAAGGTCCAAAGCTCTCCCCCAGTGAGCAGGCCCGTCTTCAGCACTTCACCGAGCCCGGCAATCCGTTCGACCTTCTCCAGCGTCGACAAGGTGTTCAACGCGGCCCAGACCAACCGAGGCTGATGGAAGGCCCCGACCAGATTCTTCCCGTTCGGATGATTCACACCCGTTTTTCCTCCAACGGAACTATCGACCATAGCGAGAAGAGTGGTGGGTACCTGCACGAAGGGCAGGCCACGAAGCGCCGTTGCCGCTGCAAATCCAGCGATGTCACCGACCACGCCGCCACCGAGCGCGACGACAGGGGTGCGCCGGTCAACACCTGCGTTGAGGATGGCGTCGACACACTGTGACCACGTCTGCACGGTCTTGTTCGACTCACCGGCGGGAAGCACCACACGCATTCCCGGCAGCTGCAACGCCGCCTCCAGTGCATCGCACCACAATGGTTCAACCGTGTCATCCGTCACAACAACAACACGCTTGGTGCCTGGCAGAGCGAGGCGGAGCGCTTCACCAATGCCAACGAAATCAGCCGCCAAACACACATCATAGGCTCGGTCACCAAGGGCAACCCGCTCTCGACTCACTGCGCTCGCCACCATGCCTCCACTCGGTCTGCAACGACCGCAATCGGCACGTCATCGGTTGCGAACGCCCCATCGGACTGGGCGTACGCTTCTTGACGGCCACGCCAAAGCGTCGACGCCGACGCCCACAACGGACGACCTGGCCCGCTCCCTAACCTAGACTGCAGTGTGTCCAGTCCTGCGTGCAGAACAGCGGTCGTGTAGGACGATCTCAATGCACCTCGGCACAGCGGAGAGGCCCAGACCCCACCTCCCGTCGAGACTACGCGCGGCTCGCCGTCGCACAATTCGTAGACCAACTCGAGCTCCCGCCGACGGAACTCCAGCTCCCCATCGAGACGGAACTGTTCGGCCACCGACCCATGACGCGCCACTAAGACCCCATCCATGTCCACAAAGGGCAGTCCCACGCGCGCCGCGACGATCGCCCCGACAGTGGTCTTGCCAACCCCCATAAATCCACCGAGCGCCAAGCCCTGCACCCTCGCCTCCGTATCGATGCACGTCCTAGCAGTGGAGTGGTCGCCTGCCCATGGAGTACCCTGCGGCCCTTACCCGGAGACCGACTTGGAACGCCTGACAGTCCTGGACGAACGCGTCAAAGCCTACATGAATGAAATGGGCCTTGACCCTCAATCCTCGGAAGATGGCCTGTTCCTCTTCAAGTATGGGTCGACCGTAGTGATGCTGTCGCTGTTTGAATCCAACGAAGACACCTTCTGTAGGTTCGTGTCGATTGTGCTGAAGGACGTCGAGCCCACGCTTGAGCTGCTTCATCGCATCCTCAAATTGAACACAGAAGTGCTCTTCGGCTCCTTCATCTTGTTCGACGACAACACCTTGTCTTTCTCAGCCACCGTGCTGGGGAACAACCTCGACTTTGACGAATTCGCCACCACCTTGCGCTACGTCGCGTCCATCTCGGACGACTACGACGACGTCCTACAGGACCTAGCTGGCGGCGAACGCGCCGAAGACTTTCTAGACGACGAGTGACCCAACACCACTCGACCCACAAGCGGTCGGTTGCACACACTGCACCCCACCGCTAGCATTCGTGCTCACTACTTTGGAGGGCCTCCGATGGCCGACGCATTTGTTCTTCCCGCTGACCTGGGCTTGACCCTGACAAAGAAAGGCTTCTCCCTGGAGCATGACGGCGACGTCACCCTGAGCCAAACACTCGGAAGGACCCTTGAACGCGTAAAGGCAGGCGGGGACCTCAATCTCAACCTTCCGATGACGACCGGCATCGTATACGCGGACGGTATTGTTCACATCACCGGCGATGTCGACGCTGACACCATCTACGGCCGCGAAGTCCACCTCGAAGGCGGCAGCGTCAAGGCCCGGGCAATCTCCGCATCCGAGCGGATTGTCATTGGCTCGGCCAAGCTAAAAGTAGACGTCATCAGCGCACCAGAAATCGAGCTGGATGGCACGGCAAGTGGCCGTGTGACCATCATCGAGTGCCTCGGCGACCTTCCCCCTTCCAGCATTCGCGGTGGCTACTCACTCGAAGAGTACGAAGAAGACTTCGGCAACAGCGAAGCCTTCTTGGCCGAGCGCGGTGTCAGCCCACTCGGTGAGGCCGCAGACGCACCCGATGCGGCACCACAGGAAGAGACAGAGGACGAAGAAGAAGAAGACGAGGAAGAAGAAGAACCCGAGCACGACTCGCCCGTCACCATGAACAGTGAAGACCAAGACGCAAATGAGGGCTTCGTCGACTTTCCACAGACCGATGCCGCTGACGCTGACGCTGACGACGGAGAAGAGGAAGACGACGACACTCTGTACCCGAAGCTCACCGAAGCGCTCGAGCGTATTGTCGGATGCTACGACGACGAACTTCCACCGTCCGTACAGCAGCTTCAGACCGCAATCGAATCCCGCGACTACGAAACCCTGCGCGGCAACATCACCGAAGTCTGGACCGGATTGCTCGGATACCATCAGCAGCGCGGAATTCGCCCACACCATCAGGTGACCCACGCGTTCAACGTGATTCACGGTCTGGTGACCGAGGCGTAGAGCGCCGCACTCCGCAGCCCGCCTCTTCACGGGGTAGGCTGCCCTGTGGAGGAGCCATGACGCGTTGGCACCGAGCTGTCGCCGTTGCAACCATTGCACTATCGAGCTGTTCTCAAGCGGACTTGTTCCGCGTGACCGGCTTTCAGCAAGAGACGTTTAGCAACGACGCCGACATTCTGTTCATCCTCGATAACAGCACCTCGATGGCTGAAGAATCCGGTGAACTCGCCGTGAACTTCGGCACATTTATCGAAGCGCTGGCCGGCGAAGAAGGCGGCAACGCCTCTTCCGATGGTCTTGGCGACGCCGTCGACAACTACATTGAGTTTGCGTCCCGCCGAACCGGTTTCATCGACTACCGTATCGGCATCGCATCCACCGACCCGAGCGACGTCGGCTTGCTCAACTCCGAGCTGGTCGAGTTTGGTGAGACGGACGTCACCGGTCGCTTCCGAAAAGCCATCATGTGCGACTCCACATGCTGGACCGCGGGCTCTTTCGGAAACGACCCCGCCTATACCTGCGGCGAGCCCTTCGACCGCATCACCGAACAGCTTCTCGACTGTGAATGCGGAGCTGGAAACTGGGGCGGTGGCATCAACTGCGGCGGCGGAGACGAAGAGGGCCTAGAGCAGGTACTCTTGGCCATGTGCGGCGCCGTAGAAGACCCTCCCGAAGCCTGCTTCGACCCTGACCGGTCCCCTGGCTTCACCGACGACCGCATTGGCCAGAACGACGGACTCATTCGCGAAGGCGGCACCTTCATTCCGGTCATCATCAGCGACGAAGGAGACAGCTCCCGCCGCGACCCGAACCAGGCGTCCATCCCCGAGGAATACGACCGCATCTTCCGCAGCTTCAATACCCGCATGGCGTGGGCATTTATTGGACCACAACCGGGCGGAATTGGTGAAAACTGCAACACCATTCAGGTTCCAGCCTGGTCGGTTGCCCGCTACGACTACTTTGTTGAGCAGACCGGCGGCCTGCGCTCGGACATCAACGTCGACAACGGTGACGGCTGCGGGGTGCAAGACTTTGGCGAGACCCTTCAGCAGCTAGGCGACCTGATCAACAGTCTCCAGCGCGACTTCCGCCTCGCTGCCATCCCAGACATCGACACCCTGCAGGTCTTCGTGGGTGGAAAAGAAATCGACCCCGCTGACCGCAACGACGACGGCCAGTTCGGTGACGGCTGGAGCTACGACCCCGAAAAGAACGCCATCGAGTTCCACGGCGAGGCCGTGCCCGACTACGACGAGAAGGTGCGTATCTACTACCTGCCCATCTCCGGAATGCCCCGAGAACTCCCCTTCTAGTCTGCCAAGAAAATTGATGTCCGCCCGTTGGCGACCTCAACTCCGCCCATCTCTGGACTTCGACATGCTCCGTTTCCTCACCACCTTGTCCCTGCTGTGCTGTGCGACCCTCGCGCACGCAGAGGACCCGGTCGACCCCGTAGACTTGGGCGTCATCCAAGACGATGAGGTCGTTGTCGTTCAGCGCTTGCTCTACCCCAAGACCAACCGCGTGGAGCTCGGCCTGTCCGGCGCTTGGGCCGCTTGGGACCGCTATATGACGACGCCATCAGCGCAGCTGACGGTAGACGTTCACCGCTCCGAGTCTCTGGCCTTCTCTGGTGCTTTAGGCCTCGGCTATGGCCTGAAGAACGGAACCTATCGCGAGCTCGAGCGCGACTATGGCGTTGCCCCCTACTCCTTCCGCTACGTCGGTTCGCTGCTGTTCGGCGTGGCCTGGTCGCCGATCTACGCCAAGGCCAGCTTGTCCCGTCGCCACGTGGTTCACCACGATGTCTACGGCGTGCTTCGCGCTGGCGCCACGCTCTCCGCCTCGGTCATTCCAGACGGTGGTTCCCCGATTTCACCGACAATCTCGGCCGGAATTGGCGCACGGGTCTTCACGTTCAACAACCTTGCCCTACGCCTCGAAGCGCGCAACGACATGTTCGTTGAACGCCACAAGCTCACGGATGAGTCAGCCTTCGGCCAGCGCTTCTTCGTATCCATCGGCATCTCCTACCTATCGGCGGCGCCGTGAGAATCGGAGTCATGCTGATTGGCCTGGCGCTGGGGCTTGCCAGTTCTGCTGTCGCGCAAGAGCTTCCGGGGGCCGTGCGTCCCGCATCAGAAGCGCTCGCGTCAGGGGATACCGCCGGCGCAGCGGTGGCTCTGTTGGACGTGCTCGACTCGACTCGTCAGCAGTCCGCACACGGAGCGGCATGGGCCATGCTCGGCGATGTGCTCGCCGGCCAGTCGCACCCACAAGCGGCCACCGTCGCCTTCGCAAACGCGCTGAGTAGCGACACCTCCCAGATGCAAGCCCGGTTGCCCATCGCGATTGCCCTGGCCCAACAGGCAGGCGACCTCGATGCACTGGGCCGCGGCGCACTCGCCGGTGACCTGACCGTCTTGAGTGAGTCCCCCGCACGAAGCACCCTCGCTGTCTCTACCGCCAAAGCCGCAATCCAACAGGGGGACATGGCCGCTGCCGTTGCCGCTGCAGACCTTGTACCCAACAGCCATGACGCGTTTGTTGATGCGCGCGTCCTGCGCGGCATCGCCCTGTCTAACCAACAGTCCTACGGAGATGCCCTGGCCTCCCTGCTCGTCGCAGACGCCACCGTTGCGGAAGACGACCAGGCACGCAAGGACTGGGTCAAGGTCAACTTGGCGCGCACCTACTACGCCTCAGAGAACCCACTCCGGGCCATCGAACACTACGTTCAAGTCTCGCGCGGCGGTGACCACTGGATTCACGCCCACTGGGAGCGGGCCTGGGCTCACTTTGTTGTGGACGACATGCCCGGCACACTCTCCCTGCTTCGCGCGTACCAGACCCCATTCTTGGAAGATGTGTACCTGGCTGAAGGCGACATGCTGCGCATCTACGCCATGTTCCTGATGTGCAAGTTCCCGTCGGCAAAGGTTGAGCTCGACACGTTCCAGGCCCGCTACCAACCGCTTCTACAGGAGCTGGACCAGTCCATGACCTCCGCGACCGCACAGTCCGCTTGGTCGGATGTGACGAGCGGAACCGAGTCACGGAGTCTACCCAACCCGCTCGTTGAGCCCTTCACCAACGAAGGCCGCATGACGGCAGCCGTGGACCTGACCGAGCGCATTGACGCCGAACTCGCCAGCCTACTGTCCTCGGGCGCCTGGGGAACTCGGGTGGCCGATATGCTCGTCGCCTACAAGGCCGACACCATCTCGCGAGAGGGAGAACGGGTGCTGGCACAAGGTCGCGGTATGCAGACCGAGCTTCGAGAGTGGCTTGGAAATGCAGACCTCACCCGCCTAGACATTCTTGAGTACGAAACCAAGTTGCTTGAGCGCGCTGCCATTACTGGCGAAGTCGACCTTGGCGACCGTCTTGGCGAACTTCGGGGCCTTCGAAAGCGTCGCGGAACACGCGTCTGGCCGGCTAGCGAAGAAGTCTGGGCAGACGAAGTCGGATACGAGTCCGTCCGCACTCGCTCCGACTGCCGGGAGGACATGCTCTGAAATCTCTGACAACCGTGCTCGACAACGGCCTGACTGTTGTTGTCCAGCGCGCGAACGCCGCTCCCCTAGTGTCGATTCAAGTCCGTATTGAAGCTGGGTCCGCAGACGAACTGCCCGGCGAGCACGGCGTCGCCCACTTCCTAGAGCACATGGTGTTCAAGGGCTCGCCCAGCCGTGGCGTTGGCGAGATGAGTGCAGAGATCGAAGGCCTCGGCGGCGACCTGAACGCCTACACGACGGTTGACCACACGGTCCTGCATGCGACAGTCGAAGCCTCCTCCATGGTGCAGGCCCTGGACGTGCTCGCAGACATGCTCACGGCCCCATTGCTCGACCCGCAAGAGACCCTAAACGAGCGTGCAGTCGTTCTCGACGAAATCCGCGGCTACGACGACGACCCAAGCTCGGTGACCAGCGACGTTGCCCAGAGACATGTCTTTCCGGGCCACCCGTTCGGACGCCCCGTCATTGGCACTGCTGAGACGGTCAATGGCCTGGACCACGAGACCCTGCGCACCTTCTGGCGACGCGAATGGGGAGCGGAACGCGCGCTACTGGTCATTGCCGGAGACGTCGTGCCCTTGGCCGCTGTTGCTGCAGTCCGCGACCGGTTGAGCGGCTGGCACCGGTCACAGAGCACGCCGGTGAAGCCTAAACCCGTGAGTAGCGAACCCGCTTGGTACCACGTGCCTGGGCGATTCGACGCACCTGCTGTCGAGATGGCCTGGCCCATTCCGGGCCCCAAACACAGTGACATGCCCGCCTTAGAAGTCGCCTGCGCCATGCTCGGTCAATCGAGCGCAAGTCTGCTCCAGCTGCGGCTGGTCATGCGCGACCGCTCCGTCTTGGACATCGGCAGCTACACCCAGACCTGGCGCGAGGCTGGCACGTTCACCATCTCTGCTTCACCACACAACGGCCGCAGTACAGATGCCGTCACCGCCATTCGCCACGAGCTGGCCCGCCTGGGACGCTCGGCTCGGCCGTCGGATGTGCGCCGTGCTCGCGAGTCGCTTCTGGCAGACGCTGTGTACGATGCAGAGACCGTGGACGGTATCGCCGGAGACCTGCTCGACAGCGTGGCCTGTCTAGGAAACGTTGCTGCGAAAGAGGCTTACCGAGGGGCCCTAGCTGGTGTAAGCGCAGATGACGTAAGTCGTGTCGTGACCGACTGGCTGCAGCCCGACAGCGCCATCGTCGCATGCACAGACGCACAAGTCGGCGAACTGGCTCCTGTCATCGTCACCCGCGCCGCACGCACTCCCGAGCGCATTGTCCGCGAAGATGGGGCGACCATCCTTCTGTTGCCGGACAACAGCCCCGTCACCGCCATCCGCTGCGCCGGCCTCGGAGGTGCACTCAACACCCCGACCAGGAGCGCTGGAATCGGCTCGGCATGGGCAAGCCTGGTCACTGCAGGAGCGGCTAACTACGACGCCGCAGCGTTCGCCCGGGCTGTAGAAGGCCTGTCTGGCGGCATCTCTGCTATCTCCGGACGCAACAGCATTGGCCTGTCCGCGAGCTTCCCAGCCGACTGCTTCGCCCGCGGACTCGACCTCTTTGGCGCTGCCCTCACCGCACCTCGATTCGACGCAGATGAGTGGGAACGGGTCAAAGAGACCATGGAAGAGGATGAGCGCACGATTCTCGACCGTCCCGGCCAGGTCCTGCGGCGTCTGACGTGGAAACACCTGTATCGGGAGCATCCGTGGCGTCTGCCCGCCAACGGCACCTTGCAGTCTATCGCGAGCTTGACCCCAGGGCGCATCCGCCGCTGGCACATGAGCCAGCTCACTCCTGACAATCTCGTCTTCGTGGTCACCGGCGGCTTGGACCGCGACGAAGTCTTGGAGACCCTTGAGCCCTGGCTGGCCGCCCTGCCAACCGGCCCCCACTTGCTGATGGACCGCCCGACTCCAGCGCCCCTGCGCATTCGCTCCGCCAGCGCCCAAGCAGGCAACGAACAAGCGTGGATAAACCTGGCCATGCGCGGTCCAGACATGCACGCTCCAAACCGAGCCGCAATCGACTTGGCCACCACCGTTCTCGGAGGCTCAGGCGGCCGGCTATTCCTGTCTTTAAGAGAAGAACGAGGCCTCGCATACAGCGTCTGGGCCAGCTCGGCTCCGGGATGGGATGGCGGGCTGGTGAGCTGTGGCTTGGCCACTAACCCTGCACGCCAGGCAGAAGCCACAACGGTTCTTCGCGCGGAAATGGAGCGGCTCGCAGCAGACGGACCTACCGAAGAGGAAATCAAGCGCTGCACACGTCTGCTCATTGGCGGTACCGCAATGGGTCTTCAGCGCGCATCCGGAAGGGCTGCAAACGCCGCTCTAGGCGAGCGTTACGGCACTCACTACGAGCTGGAAGATGCGCGCACCGAGCTCGAAGCCCTCACTGTTGCTGACGTGCAGAAAGCCTGGGCTGAGCTGATGGCTAGCCCGACCCTTGAGGTCACGGTGACCCCACGACCATGACATGGGGACTCTACCTTCACGTGCCGTGGTGCCGCCGCCGGTGCCCGTACTGCGCGTTTTACGTGGAAGCGGCCCATGATGTGCCGTGGGATGACTTCGCAGATGCGCTACTCGCCGAGTACGCACTGCGCACCGACAGCGTCGCTGGACTGCCGCACACCGTGTTCTTCGGAGGCGGTACCCCCTCTCGCATGCCAGCACCTGTCCTGGCCCGCATACTGGCAGGCATTGAGCGTGCACCGGGCACTGAGGTCACCGCCGAGTGTAATCCCGAGGACTGCACGCAGGAATGGGTCGACGGTGCAATTGCCGCAGGAATCACCCGAGTTTCCTTGGGCATGCAGACCTTTCAGCCGGCGTTCGCACGACTGCTAAACCGGGCCTGTTCCGTTCCCGATGCCCGACAGACCGCTGAGCGAGTCGCGACGAGTGGGTTCACCTCGTGGTCGGTAGACCTCATGTTCGCCTTGCCCAACCAGACCCTCGAACAACTCGACGCTGACTTGGATGCTATCGAAGCGATTGGTGTGCCCCACGTATCGCTGTACGGCCTGACCTATGAGCCGGGCACGCCCTTCACCCGCGCGCGAGACAACGGTACCTTCACCGAGGCCACCGATGACCTGTGGCGCGACATGTACGACCACATTGTGAAGCGCCTTCGGAACATGGGTCTTCAGCGCTACGAAGTCAGCAACTTCGCCAAGCCGGGACACCGCTCTGCTCACAATCAGCTGTATTGGAGCGACAAGCCCTACTTGGGCATTGGCCCCAGTGCGCACGGCTACTTGCCGACCGGAGAGCGCTACCACAACGCTCCCAACGTCACCGTCTACCTACAAGGTGGCGACCCGACCGAGCTGCGGGAATCTCCGAACGCAGAACAAGCTGCGACCGACGCCTTGGTCAGTGGCCTGCGAGGCGTCGAAGGTATTGACTTGGCTGCACTGGCCCACCGGCACGGCATTGAGCCACAAAGTGCGGCGGTTGACAGACTACAGAGGGAGGGGCTGATTCACAGAGACAACAGCCGAATCGCCCTAACAGACGCCGGCTTTCCTGTATGTGACGCCATCTGTGGCCACCTGAGCGACCGCCTCGTACCTGTCGGCGGACCGTCAAAGGGACCGCGCACCACCACTTAGGGGTTATCACGACGCTCCCCTGATATTGGCTGCTGCGTGGCGACTCCCGACTACTACAACATGCTTGGTATCTCCCGAAAGGCGACGCCAGACGACATCAAGAAGGCGTACCGCCGCCTCGCTCTGCGTTGGCATCCGGACCGCAATCCGGGAGACGACACTGCTGAGCAGCACTTCAAGGACATTACGGCCGCCTACGCCTGTTTGTCTGACGGTGAGGAGCGCACTCGCTACGACCGTTTAGGTCCGTTGTACCAACCCGATGGCCGCCCACCGCGGCCAGAAGAACTCAACGAAGTTCTGGGTACGGTCTGGGGCAACCTGTGGGGACGGCGCAAGAAAGCGCGCGGCGAAGACCTTCGCTACACCGTCTCTCTGCCTCTTGAAGATGTCGCGACCGGCTGTGAACGCAGCATCCGCATACCGCGCCAGGTGCGCTGCAAGACATGCGGCGGAGACGGCGCTCAGCCCGGTAATGGGCGGGTCACCTGCGACGTGTGCGAGGGCAGTGGTCGCGCCAAGGGCGTGCGCTTGTTCCGGTCGGACTGCTACCACTGCGAAGGCCGTGGCTACCGTATCGTTCACCGCTGTGAGCCCTGCAACGGAGCGGGCATTCGTTCCATTGACGACGCCGTGGTGGTCAAGGTCCCAGCCGGCGTTGCCACGGGCCAGAAGCTCAAGCTGACCGGTAAGGGCAATGAGCCCGGCGACCCCGGGCCAGCAGGCGATTTGTTCGTCGTAATTAACGTCGAAGAACACACGTTGTTCCGCCGGCGCGGCGAAGACGTACTCGTTGAGATGCCTCTGACGTTCTCGGAGATGGCTCTCGGCGCCGACATCAGCGTGCCCACTCTTGAAGGGGTGACCACCATTCGGGTTCCTGCCGGAACCGCTCCGGGCCGCGTCTTTCGCTTGTCCAATCGCGGCCTTCCAGCCGTTGGTAGGACCGCACGCGGTGACCTACATCTCGAGGCCGTTCTGACGGTTCCGAGCGACCTGACTCCCGCCCAGCGCGAGGCCCTCGCAGCCTGGGCAGACACCCTCTCCGACGCATCCCACCCGCAACGGCAGTCGTTCGACCGCCACGTCCAGGAGCGCCGATGATTCGCGCGGCCCACGTCCTCCTCACCCTCGCATTGTGCGCCCCCTCCCTAGCCTGTGCTGGCCGTGTGCCAGACGCCGTCGAAGACGCCGCAGCGTACGCCGAAACGGACCGCGGCCGCGCCGCCGAGCTGCTCGAACAGGCCGTTCCTGAGGCAAGTGCGCGTCATCGCGCCACCGTTCAGCTGCACGCTGGCGAATACCGGCGCCTGCTCGGAGACTTCGACACCGCACGGACCTGGTTCGACGCGGTGCAAGCCGAAGACGGACGTCACAGCAATCCCCTCGCAGCACGGGCAGGACTGTTGCTCATCGAGGCCGCAACCGAGGTCAACCCAGACGTCCTGGCCAAGCTGCGCCGCATGTCAGACAACGACCTTCTCGATTCGCAGAACGCGGACCGCTACATGGTTCTCGCGATTGTTGCTGCCGCAGAGGGCGACCAAACTGCCTTCTCGCGCGCCCAGACGAAGGCCCTGTCCTACGCGCGCTCTTCACAACAACAGACCGAACGCATCACGCTGCGCCTAGACGGCATTGACGTCGAAGCTGAACCTGTCGCTGGAGAAGCCGTGTTCTCCATGGAGCCAGAGACCGGCTCCGATATCGAGCGCATTGAACAAGCCATCGCTAGCGGCAATGCTGGCAGAGCTCAGACCCTCATCGCGCGGCTTCGCACGACAGCCAGCGCCGAAGAAGCCCGAGAGCTCGACTACCTAGAGCGCCGCATGGGGGCCGCAGACGTCAACCCAGGCGTCATCGGAGTGTTGCTGCCACTCGCTGGCCGCTACGCCACTGTCGGTCGCCAGGTCAAGCAAGCGCTGGAGTTCGGCTACGCCGCAGGCGGTGGAAGCGGACGCCTGCTCATCGTGGACTCGGGAACCACCGAAGAAAGTGCTGTGGCTGCCGCCGAACAGTTGGTGTTCGCCGAAGGGGTCATCGCCATTGCCGGTCCCCTACTGTCCAACCAAGCAGACGCTGTCGCTGCAGCATCCGACGCCATGCGGGTCCCACTCGTCGGTCTCGCCCAGTCCATGTCGCCGGGTACCGACCAGGAGTGGGTGTTCCGAGCGACCGTCGCTGTGGAAGACCAGGTAAGCGCACTCGTTGACTACACCTCCAGCACAGGTGGCATGTCGAGCTACGGCATCTTCGCCCCGGACAATGACTATGGTCGCGGAGCGGCTGCGGCCTTCACCGCCAAGGTCGAGTCGACGGGCGGTCGCATCGTGGACCAAGAATTCTACAACCCCGACTCCAACGACATGACGGGCGCTGCACGCAGGATGTCACGGAGCCCAATGGACGGCCTGTTCATCCCAGACAACGCAAGTCGCGTACCCCTGGCCTGTGCAGGGCTTGCCTACGAAGAGTTCCCAGTGGGCTCCTTCCAGCCGGTGCCTGGCGGACCGACCATCCAACTGCTCGGCCTGAACAGCTGGAACAACGTAGACATCTTGACCCAGGGCGGCGCGTATGTGCGTCACGCGCTGTTCACCGAGCTGTTCATTGACGACACGACCGCGTCAGCCAGCTTCTCTGAGGCCTACCGTGGACAAGTCGACCGGACTCCAAGCCCACTCGAAGCCGTGGTCAGCGATGTCGGCCGGCTCCTTGCAACCATCGACCAAGCCGGCGTGACCGATCGCACTGGATATCGTGATGCACTCCATGCTTCTGCCCCAGAAGGTACGGTCACCGGGCTAAATGGCTTCAACGCAGAGACTCGAACAGCTACCCACAACCTCCGCATCCTCACAATCACACGTGACAGCATCGAGGTCGTTAAGTAAAGCTGCCTTTCGTACTGCGAAACAGCACCCGGAGACCCCACTGGAACCCCCTCCAGAACCTGCCTCGTCTGAGGCCTTATGGATTGAGGCACTGACCAAACAGTGCCCTATTGTCCATCCTGTTGTCACTGGCCCTGGAGACGACGCCGCTGTGTTGCCGGACAACACAGTTGTAACGGTAGATACGCTCGTTGAGGGTGTTCACTTCGACGAGCGTCTCTCCATGGAGGACGTTGGCTACAAGGCAGTCGCCGTAAATGTCAGCGACATCGCGGCCATGGGTGGCTCTCCTACGTGGATGGTGCTGTCTGTCAGCATGCCCAGCGGTTTTGCCCACCGAGATGCCCTGATTTACGGCATCTCAGATGCGGCCCAGCGCTTTGGTGTCTCGCTCATTGGCGGGGACACAACCCGCAGTCCAGGTCCGCTGATGCTGTCCGTGACCATGGCTGGACATGCACCCAAGCCCGTCACCCGGTCAGGCGCAGCCCCCGGTGAAGACGTCTGGGTCAGCGGGTTTCCGGGCTTAGCTGGCGCCGGCTACCTGTACGCAACCCCACCGGATGCGGCACTTGCAGCCCTGAGGCGTCCGGTACCGCCAGTTGCCCTCGCCCAGACTCTGGCTGGGCGCGGCATCGCCACAGCAATGATGGATCTGTCGGACGGACTCGCGGCAGACCTTCGCCGCCTAGCAACAAGCAGCGGTGTGGGCATCTCCCTTCGCTCCGCAGCCTTTCCCCGACACACCTGTCTGGCCGACTACGACGCTGTGCAGCTCGCTCTCACTGGCGGAGACGACTACCAGCTGGTGTTCACCGCCTCCCCCGACCACGCAGACCACGTGGTCTCCTTGGCGCATGAGTTCGGCGTTGTCCTGACGCGTGTTGGCTTGACGACAGACGCCCTGGAGTGTGTGGTGGATGACCGAGAGTGGCCATCCGCTGCGTTTGAGCACTTTCCGGAGGTCTCATGATCTTCGCGAGCGGCGGCGCCCTCACCTTCACCGGTACCATGGGCCAAGCAGCAGTCATCTTCGCGTTGCTGTTCGCCTTGTCCTTCTTCTTCTCCGGCACCGAGATTGCACTGTTTTCCCTTCAGAAGGTCGAACGGCAACGCCTGGGCTCGGCAGGACGAACCGGTGCGCGCATCTCGGAGCTACTCGAGCGCCGTGGTCGCCTCATCACCACTCTACTCATGGGCAACGAGACCGCCAATGTGCTCATTGCCGCTGTGGGTGCCTCGGTCATCGCCCAGCTTGCACCCGGAAACTCGTGGCTCAACATCGTTCTGTTGACCCCGGCCATCTTGCTGTTCAGCGAGATTACGCCCAAGGTTCTCGCCGTTCGCTACAACCGTCAATGGGCCCTCGCTGCGGCATGGCCATTCTACGCCTTCTACATGATGGTCACACCGCTACGCTGGGTAATCGGCGGCATTGTCAACGCACTGGCCTCGCTGTTTCGCGTCACACGCCAGCAAGGCGACGAGATGCTGAACGAAGCGGAGATTCGTACTCTCATCCATCAGGGCGCCGAAGCTGGCGATGTTCATGCACGCGAGCGTGAAATCATTGAAGCGGTGTTCGAGTTCGATGATTTGACTGTTGGCCGACTGATGACCCCGCGCCCAGACGTCTTCTCCATCCCGCTGACCATCACCTGGACTGAGCTGCTGAGCCAAGCCCGCGAACAAGGCTACTCGCGCGTGCCCGTCTACGACGGAGACGTCGATAACATAATCGGCACCTTGCTCATCAAGGACTTGCTACGCTACCGAAAGCGCCCGCTGAGCACGCCACGCCAGCTGCGAAGCATCTTGCTTCCACCCAGCTTCGTCCCCGCCAGCAAGCCCGCGGACGACCTGCTGCGCGAGTTCATGCAGCGCAAGATGCACCAAGCCATTGTAGTCGACGAGCACGGCACCGTAGTCGGCCTTGTGTCTCTGGACGACCTACTCTCAGAGCTTGTTGGGGACCTTCTCGACATAGACGATGAGGTCGTCGATACCATCAGCCGGACCACTCCTGGCGTGCTGGCGGTCCAAGGAGACCTCGACATTGACGACTTCGTAGAAGAGACCGGCATTACGCTTCCCGAAGGCGAGTACCATACCGTCGGAGGCTTCGTCTTCCATGAGCTCGGCCGTCTGCCCCGCTCCGGTGACACCATTGTGCATGAGGAACACCTGTTCGAAGTGGCGGGCATGGATGGCCGACGCATCACCCGCGTGCGCGTATCGGCGGCCACACAATGACCGCTCTAGCCCTCGCCATGGTCGCCTGCCTCGTCATCGAAGGCTTCTTCTCGGGTAGCGAGATTGCCATGTTCAGCGCCAACCGTCTGGCACTTCAGTCGCGTGCTGGAGACGGCGGACGCCTCGCCCAGATGGCGCTGGACCTCATTGAGCGAGAAGACCGGCTCATCAGCACATGTCTGATTGGCACCAACCTCGCCGTCATCACCGGAACCACGCTGGCCACTCTGTTCGTGGTGAGCGCAGGTCTGAACGAGACCTGGGTTCTGGCGTACATTCCGCTGACCGTCATCTTCGGCGAAGCCTTGCCCAAGACCGTGTTCCAGTTCCATGCCACAAACATGGCACCGCGCCTGGCACCGGTGCTGCGCATTGCACAGCTCATCTTCACGCCACTACTGGCCATCGCTGGCCTGTGGTCATCATTGCTGCGCCGACTGTCGAGCACCGAGACCTCGTCGATGTCTCGCCAAGACATTGTGGACCTTCTCGAAGAAGAGGACGCGGCCATTCTCCCCGGAGAACAGGCCATGATTCGCCGGGTGTTCCGCCTCGGAGAGATCGACGTCAGCGATGCCATGACTCCCCTCGTCGACGTGGATGCGGTACCGGAGACCGCAACACTAGACGACGCCATTGCCGTTGCCCTTGCCGGTGGTCACTCACGAATCGTGGTGTACCGAGACCGAATCGACAACGTGGCCGGCGTGGTTGACATGTTCGACCTGCTGTACGACCCAGACATCGAAGGCATCGTCGGCGACCGCATGGCACCCGTTCGCTTTGTTCCCGAGACCCAGCGCGCAGATGCCTTGCTCCAAGACATGCGCCAGAGCCGAGACCACTTTGCCGTAGCCGTCGACGAATACGGCGGCAGTGTGGGCATTGTGACCATCGAGGACCTGCTCGAAGAAATCATCGGTGAGATTCAAGACGAGCGCGACGAAGATGAGCCACAGGTACGACGTCTCGGAGACCGCCAGTGGCGAGTACCCGCGCGCACCGAGATTGATGAGCTCGAAGAAGCCCTGTCCATGGACGTTCCAGAGGGCGACTACGAGACCGTCGGCGGCTTGGTCCTAGCCCACATGGGACGCATTCCGCGCAAGGGCGAGAGCGTAGATGTGGACGGCATGCGGTACAAGGCCGAAGAAGTGTCCGACCGGGCGATTCTTACGGTGCTGGCAACGCGTCTGTGAGCCTGTAAGCTGTGGATGTGAGGAGAGCGTGGCGGTTCGGGAGGTCAGAGGTCAGAGGTCAGAGGTCAGAGCGACCGGCTTGCACCGGGCGCGTTCGGTCACGGACGTTTGAACCGTCACGGAATCCAGCTGCCAATCCGAAGTCTTCCGCCTCCCAACTTCGGCCAAAAGTCCTATCCATCATCTCGAGCCCCACGCAGGCCAGCTTGTCTGGCTTGCTCTGACTCCTGACTTCTGACTTCTGACTTCCAAACTACGGAAATCTCCGCCAGGCGACACGCGCTGCAGAAATCTCCGCTGCGCGAGTCTAGAACCAGATGTGCGTCGTGACAAACAAGTCCGGACGCGCCCCAGTTCCGGGCCGCTGCAGAGCACGTCCCCACGCCGTAAAGGTCAGCCCCGGAATAGGAGCCACCTCCAGCCCAAGTGCGAATCGCTGCTGCCACTCGCCCTGAATCGACAGGTCCGTGAGCGCGAAGTCGTGCTTAATACGAAGGTTCAAGCCATTCTTGAGCAGCCACCACGCCTCGGTTGTGCTCGCGGCGAACCGCAGAGTCGCGTCCGTTGTGCGCTGGCCGTAGGACACCTCGCCAACAACGGTGACCGGAATCTTGTTGTTGTAGTAGATGGGGTTGAAGCCCCACTGAACGCCTGCCGCAAGCAGGTCTCCGCGACCGTTGCCTCCACGGTCTTTCATCATGGCATGACCGCCTAGACTCCAGCCGAGGTCGCGCCAGCCGCCGGCAATCGTACCGCCCCACCCTTCATCACGGCCGTTGCCGATGTTGTTGGTGAACACCGACGCGGTTCCCCATGGGTAGTTGGGGGCTGTGCCAATCTCGACGCCGTGGACCAAGTCAATATCGTCGCTCATGTCCATCTCAAACAGCGAGCGGGTGAACGAGGTGTGGTCGTCGATGTGCTGGCCATAAGCGGGCAAAAAGCGTCCGACTTTCGCCCAGCTCATGCCCGGTAGTTCATGAACCATGAGGATGGCCGTACGCGCGTACACCGGCGCTCGCTTGTCCTCCCCAATCGCTAGAACACCGCTACTACGGCCTCTCAGCGCGCCTGTGGTCATGAATGTGACGTGCTCAACAGGATGCACGCTGACGTGGCCGTCGACCTGCATGGGGAAGCCACTGTCCGTGCCGCTCCACCAAGCACCACGGGCATCGAGGCCCAGCTGGAGCAGTGGGTCGGCGTTGAGGTCGTCATAGCGGCCATCCCAGAACGACATCTTGGAGGTCTTGCCGAGAGGATTGCCGATGGCGGTCCAGTTGCCGGTCTGGCCGGCTCCCATGCCCGCTTCTACGGCCGCCCAGTCGGACGGAATCGTCCGTTCATCCGTGGGGTCGCCGTCGTCCGCGTCGACCTCGTTGCCGTGGCGCTGCTCGAACCGCCACAGGGCATCGTTAGAGACAATCTCCCGATCGGTGTCCGAGTAGCTGCGCTGCTGGGTGTGGAACATCGCTAGAGTCGACTGCCCATAGTAGCGACCACTCGCGTTGCGCAGCCCACCACCGGTTGGGTTGGTGTGGCACGAGATGCACGACATGGTGCACTTACGCTCCAACAAGCTTGGATTGTCCCAGCCTTCGGAGTCTTCAAGGGTGGGACTGACATGGCAGTTGCCACAGGTTCGGCCCGAGCGCTGGGCATACAGTGGAGTTCCCACCGCCGGTGAGCTGGACAGCGCAATCGTGGCCACAACGGTCGCGGCCATCACGCCACCGACCGCCAACGGAACTCGGAGAAGACGACTCATGGCTGAGCTCCCGTTGCGACCCACTGGGCAAGCATGACTTGCTCCACAATGCTGAGCTTGACCTCGGCGCCGGGCGGCATGGAGAGCGTCTTCCATGGTTCACACGGGACGTCCGAACCATTGCCCGCTTCGGGAAGCAGGTCTGCTGAGTACACGTCCACAACGTCGTCTCCGACAGAGGTACAGGTAGACGACACGCGAGCCCCACGAGCCCCCAGGTAGGTGTCCAGTTCGACACCGCCATCTAGGGTTCCATCGCGCTCATGGCAGCGCACGCAGTGCTGCTCAAGAATGGGCGCTACGTCCGCCGAAAAGCTGGGTGTCGCAGGAACGCTGTCGGCCATTACCGCAGCGATGTCTGGTGCGCAGGCCGCCAAGAACAGTAGTGGAAACACCCTCATTCGGTTCTCCCGGACCACTCTTGGTCATGGCAGGTCCAGCAGCTCGGCCCGTCTGACCCGTGCAGGCTTCGGTCAACATCTTGCGCCTGGCTGTAGTCATTGTCACCGTGACAGCCAGCAGCGTCGCACGACAAGTCCGCACGGTCCGGACGTCCAATTGGACACGGAACGTCATCGCCCGTTGCAGGGTCCGAGCACAGAAACGGCCGCTCGTATCCACGCGCGTGGAGAAAACCGTCCTCTCGTTGGTCGTGGGCCGGCTCAGATGGTGGACTAAAATCCCGCGATTGGCAGGCGACCAAGGCCATGATGCCAAACCAGACTGCCAAAATCCGCATACGTCCCCCGCCCAAACCGTGGCGCCGGGCCCACAGACTCTACACGACGGGTCGGCTGCCAGCTTGCTCCCCCAGCCAGCGCGCCAGTGCCACAGCGTTGCCCAGACGGTCGGCGGCACGGCCACGAACCGCTAAAACCGGCGTCTGTAGTCCTTCACGAGCGACCATCTCATCGGCTCGTCCACGGGAGTCACGACGCACATTTCCATACACGGACTTCAGCCGAATTACCCGCTGTGCATCCCCCAAACGTGCCAGCGCCGCCTCTACGGTCGCAAAGCTCCAGGCGACCAACAGATCGGTCGGACGAACGAACTCCGCCCACGCCTGCGCCATAGACGTTGCATCCGAGGCCGTGCGAACTGCCTCCTCTGAGATGCCCAGCCGCTGCATCTGACACTCGTCGGGCATCACCCGGACCTGCCCCAGAACATCGAAGGTCTCGCCCGTTGCAATGCGAACCGCCGTGAGCTGAAGCACATCCCGGTCGTCCGCGCGAACATGACCTTTTGGCGGGGTTGTCTCGGCGTACAACACCACCACGTCGCCGGGACGATTGTGAAGCTGCTCCGCAAGAGCCAGACGATTGCGCTTGACCCGTCTTGGGCTCGCATCCGCAGACTTGTCGCGGTTGACCTGGCTCGACACCAGCGCATGAAAGCCAGCCAACATGTTCGGAATGCTCGCGTTGTCCGGCTCGACCAGAGCGAGTGCTGCCGCGATGGATTCCACAGACGACAAGCAGTGTTCGGCCGGCTCTCGCCGAATCGCGTAGGCGCTCGGCTCGGTCGGTGACAGCGAGACCGTCGGCAACGCACGAAGCCACGCATGCCGTTTGTACATGCCCTTTGCGTGGGGCCACGTACCATCGAGAACCACCAGCCGGGTGGGGCGCTCATCCGGCGCCAGAGTGCCGAGGTCCACAGCATCCGGCCCTGGGTAGAGCAATGCCGTACCGGGTGGGAACTGCGGGTCCGCCATTTCTCCGTCCCAGGCAATCACCAGCTCACAGCGGTCGAGAGCCAGCTCGGCAATTCGCGCCGTATTGAACGGATGATGCCGCTCGCGCATGTGCTGAACGATGGTCACCGGGGTGCGGTTGGGCACAGCAACAATGGCCGCGCACAAGCACACGGACTCAGGTCGACGACACCGTGTACACATCTGTCTAGCCACCATCCCTCCGTGGCGCGTCCGTATCGCGTTCACACCGTTAGGCCGTCCCTCAGAGCCCCCAAGTGAGAACTCGATGCGACACATCAAAGTACGCGGTGCCCGAGACAACAATCTGAAGGGCATCGACCTCGACATTCCCTTGGGCCACTGGACGGCGGTGACCGGACCCTCGGGGTCGGGCAAGAGCACGCTGGTCTTCGACACCATCGTCCGTGAAGGTCAGCGGCGTTTCTTGGGCAACTTGTCGAGTAAAGCCCGTCAGTACCTGGGCAAGCTCGGCCGCGCGGATGTCGACCATCTCGACCCTGTACCCGCCGCTATCGCCATTGGAGCGGGAACCTTCCGGGCCCACGCCCGGTCCACCGTAGGAACCCTCACTGGCGCTTTGGACCTGTTGCGGCTTCTCTATGCCCGACAAGCCGTGAGCCCAGACGGCACCGCCCTCACCCGCAGTCACTTCTCCTTCAACCACACGACCGGCCAGTGCCCAGCGTGCGCTGGACTCGGTATCGAAGACCACGTTGACCCCGAGCTGATTGTCGCAGACGCAACCAAGAGCATTCGCGAGGGCGCTCTCGTTCCTACACTAGCCAACGGCTACACGGTGTACAGCCAGGTCACGCTCGACGTGATGAACGACATCTGTGCGGCCCACGACTTCGACGTAGACACACCGTGGCAGGCACTCAGCGACGCGCAACACCACGTCATCTTCTACGGCACCCAAGCCCTGACCGTCCCCTTCGGCAAGCACAGCATTGAGTCGCGCATGAAGTGGGCTGGCATCACCGCACGCCCGCGGGAAGAGGGCTTCTACAAGGGTCTCGTTCCGGTCATTGCCGAGACGCTCAAGCGCAATCGCAACCCCAATATCCTTCGATTTGTGCGCTCCATTCCTTGCTCTGTTTGTGATGGTAGCCGCCTCGGCCCCACAGGACGCAACGCACACATCAACGGCCTGACCCTCCCTGACCTTCTCGCGTTGCCCATCGACGAGTTCCCCACCCTGCTCCACAGCAGCGAGGTGTTTAAAGCCTTGTGGCCGAGCTTAGAGCCCCGCATTGGAACCCTCGCAGAGCTCGACCTGGGACACCTAAGCCTCGACCGCACCTCCGCGAGCCTGTCCGACGGCGAAGCCCAGAGAGTACGCCTCGTCGCACAGGTCTCGGCCAACTTGTCCGGTGTTCTGTACGCCTTCGACGAACCCACTCTCGGTGTACATCCAACAGACCAAGCCGGACTCGCGATTCTATTGGGGAGGCTACGCGACCGGGGCAACACCGTCCTGACCGTCGAGCACGACCCAGACATGGTCCGACGCGCCGACCACTGGATTGACATTGGTCCTGCTGGCGGAACGGGTGGCGGCGAAGTGCAGTACGCCGGCGACGTGACAGAAAACCCGCTCGGCGTGGTGCCCGAGCCACGAACACCTCGCCCGTGGACCCAAGAAATCACGCTCAGTGGAGCGACGCTTCACAACCTCAAAGACGCGTCGCTGAAAGTACCTCTCGGGGTCTTGACCGTTCTGCGTGGGCGTTCTGGAGCCGGAAAGACCTCGCTGGTTCGCGGTACCTTCTTGCCGGCCCTTCTCGGCGAGCGCGGCGGCCCATTCACGTCACTACGCGGCGTCCCAGAAGGACTGGTGGTTCATGCGGTGGACGCCACTCCCATCGGACGAACCCCACGCAGCACGCCAGCAACATGGAGCGGGCTGTTCGACCGCATCCGCAAGCGCTTTGCCAAGGCCTCGGGTCTAGGTGCCAGCACATTCTCGCACAACACAGCGAAGGGACGCTGCACCCACTGTGAAGGCCTAGGCGTGGAGCGCATCACGCTGCATCTGCTGGAGGACGCCACCACAACCTGCCCGGTCTGTAACGGGGGTCGATACCGCAGTGATGTGCTCAATACGCGGATCTGGGACCTGAACATCGCACAGGTACTCCAGCTCACTGCAGACGACGCCTGCACCGTGTTTTCCGCAGACGACGACCTGCTGCCCACCGTCGCCGCCATGGTTCAGCTTGGCCTCGGCTACCTGACCCTAGGCCAGTCTTCCACGACGCTGTCCCGCGGTGAAGCCCAGCGCCTCAAGCTCGCAACCCTCTTGGCAAAGCCGAGCCGCGGTACCCGAGTCGTCATCTTGGACGAGCCAGACCGCGGCCTGCACCCCACCGATGTGGGCCGTCTTCTGTCCGCCATCGACGACCTCACCCAAGCCGGAACCACCGTCCTGGCCATCTCTCACCACCGTCATGTGTGGGCCGCGGCGGACAACTTGGTGACCATCAACGCAGGCCTCTGCCCAACCCAGCCGCGCGGCGCCCGTCTGCAGACGTCCGAGACCTATGCGCCAGATGCCCCGTGCAAGAGCAAAGACACCACACTGCTCGGCGTTCGTACAAACGGACTCGACCTGCCGTCCGTCTCCTTCCGCCGCGACCGCGTCACCGTTGTCACCGGCCCGTCTGGCTGCGGAAAGTCGTCGCTGGTCTTTGGTACCTTGGCCGCAGAAGCACAGCGACGCTTCGCCGAGAGCCTGCCCTTCGCTGCACGCCGAATGATGCGACGGGTCCAGCGCGCCGACCTCGACCACGCGATTGGTTTGACCCCAACCCTCGCCCTACAGCAGCGAATCGACGACCGCCCAGGACGCCGGTCTACTGTGGCAACCCTCACCGAGGTGGGGCCATTGCTTCGCCTCTTGTGGTCACGGACCGGGACCGTGGATGGACAACCTACGGCGTTGACCCTGGCCCACTTCTCCCCCAACCAGACCATTGGTGCCTGCCCCGACTGCTCCGGGCTCGGCACACAGCCCAAAGCCGCTGTAGAGCGATTGGTCACTGACCCAGCGCTGTCCTTGTTCGGTGGCGCCATGGGTAAGACGCGCCCCGGACGCTTCTTCGGCGAGCCAGGCGGTCAGTACGCCGCAACCCTTCGCGCCGCGGCACCGCAGGTTGACTGGGACGTGCCATTCAACGCACTCAGCGACGCCGCCAAGGACATTGCTCTGAACGGAAGTGGCGAGCAAGAGCTGTCCGTTGTGTGGACCTACACCCGCGGCAAGCGTATTGGAGAGCATCGCTTTACCGGACCCTGGGTCGGTCTATTTGCTCTGGTCGAGACCGAAGCGGTCAACCGCACCAACGCAAGAGCCGCCGCCGAGTGGCAAGCACCGCTTGTCGACACCCCGTGTACACGCTGCGACGGACAGCGCTTGAGCGCCCAGGCACGCGCCGTCACCGTAGACGGCCTGACCCTACCCGACCTCTTGGCACTGCCGCTGAGCGCATTTCCACCCAATCTCGCCTCCGCCGTTCCCGCCATTGGCGAGCAGCTGCGTTCGCGCATTGACGACCTGTGCAGCCTCGGACTCGACCATACATCGCTCGACCGCCGAAGCGATTCGTTGTCCACCGGAGAGCTACAGCGCGTCCGCCTCGCCGGCATCCTTCGCTCGGGCCTCACCGGCACAACGCTGGTGCTGGACGAGCCCGATTCCAGGCTACACGCCACCGACGTTGAACAGCTCGCGCAGCGAACAAAGACCCTCGCTGAGGCCGGGAATACCGTGGTCGTCGTCAGCCACAGGCAGACCACGCGAGCCCACGCCGACCATGAGCTGCAGCTGGCACCCGCACCAACGGTCACACCCGCGGCTCCCGTCGCGGTTCATGCCTTCCCCATCGTGCTGAAGGGGTGCCACGCGCACACCCTCAAAGACATCGACATTGCCCTGCCAGAGTCTGGCATCGTCGCCGTCACAGGAGTGTCCGGAAGCGGCAAGAGCAGCCTTGTCTTTGAGGTTCTCGCCGCCTCAGCCACAGCACAGCGGCCCGTGCGCTGTCGACAGACCACTGGCCTCGACCGCTTCAGTCGGGTCGTCTCGAGTCGCAGCACGCGCACCGACCCCCTCACCGCTCTACGACTCCTTCCAGCGCTACAGTCGGTGTTCGCGGCGGCCACGTCACTCTCCAAAGCCTCATTCTCGTTCCGAAGCAGCAAAGGCGCCTGTCCAGTGTGCAAGGGCGCAGGCATCGAGCGAGTTGCCATGGACGGACTGGGCGACCTGGCCTTGCCCTGTGCGGGTTGCGACGGCGCTCGCTACCGTGCCCAAGTGCTCACCGAGCGCTGGCAGGGCCTGACCATCGCAGAGGCGCTTGCAAAGCGTATCGACGTCTTCCCTCACAGCAACAACAAGACCCTCGACCGCGCCATTGCCGTGCTGACCAAGGTGGGGCTTGGTCACCTGTCCCTCGGCCGACGCCCGGGAACCCTCTCGGGCGGAGAAGTGCAGCGTCTGCGGCTCGCTGAGGTGTTGCTCACAAAGCGAACCGGGCCGCACCTCATCGTTGTGGACGAACCTGGTCGTGGCCTTCACGACAGCGACATTGCAGCACTCACCCACGTCTACCGAGAGCTGGCGGACGCGGGCGACCTAGTGGTGTTCACCGCACACCGCTTGAGCGTGATTCGCAGCGCCGACCATGTCATCGATCTCGGGCCCGGCTCTGGGCCGAACGGCGGATGTGTCGTCGAGACAGGCCCCGCCGCAGCACTCCACATCGGTGCCACGGCGAGAGCGCTGAGTCGCTAGCTACGCAGTCCGACGACGGCGGCGCAGTGCCAACGGAAGCAGTCCAAGGACAAGCCAGCCCGCGTTCTGCCCGCCGGAGTCGCAGCCACAGCCGCCTTGAACGATACCGTCATCTTCGCTGTCCGCGTCGGTATCGGCGTCGGTATCGGCGTCGGTATCAGGCTCGTCGGACAGTGCGATGACGCCGTCACAGTCTTCGTCTACGGCATTGTCTTCGATCTCGTCGGCGGCGGGATTGATGTCAGCATTGCTGTCGTCACAGTCGGTACCGTCAGACGAAGCGCCATCCGTCTCTTCACAGGCGCCGGCATCGGTCAGGATGGGGGCAGCATCCGGGTCACCGAAGCCGTCTCCATCAAGGTCGACGAAGCACGAGATGAGGCCGTCACAGTCGGCATCGATACCCGAGCCCACAACGTCTGTCCCGTCGGGAGAGATGCTGTCGTCGGTGTCGTCGCAGTCGCCTTGGGTGGCGGTCTCACCGGGGTCTTCACAGTCTGCGTCGTCCGAAGCGACAACCGCACCGTCATCGGCAGCGAAGCCGTCACCGTCGTCATCCGCAAAGCACTCCCACTCGCCATTGCAGTCTTCATCGACGTCGTTGCCAGGCACCTCAACAGCGCCTGGGTAGACGGTGTCGTCGGCGTCGTTGCAGTCCCCTGCGACTGACGACGTGGTCTCGGTGTCACACGAGTCACCAGTCAGGCTGATCTCGATCTGGGCAATGTCGCCAAAACCATCACCGTCCGCATCTGCAAAGCAGGTGATGCTGCCGTCACAGTCGGCGTCTACCGGAATGCCGACCGTGTCCATTCCATCGGGGTTGATGCTCGCGTTGGTGTCGTCGCAGTCGAGCTCGTTGGGCGATTCGCCATCATCCGAACAGCTGTTGTTGCTGCTCGGGAGGGTGTCGCTCACGCCGTAGTCGTCGCCGTCTGCATCTACAAAGCAGTCCCACGACGCATCGCAGTTCTCGTCGACGCTGTTGCCGGCAATCTCTGAGGCATCGGGGTTGATGGCAACGCTGTCGTCGTCACAGTCCAACGCGTTGGTAGACTCGCCGTCATCCGTACACACATCGTCATCACTGGCGACGGTAGCGGTCGTTCCGTAGTCATCGCCGTCTGTGTCTACGAAGCAGTCCCATGAAGCGTCGCAGTTCTCGTCCACGCTGTTGCCGGCAAGCTCCGCGGCATCCGGGTTGATGTTGTCGTTGGTGTCGTCACAGTCGAGCTCGTTGGGGGACTCGCCGTCATCTGAGCAGCTGTTGTTGAGACTGGCCACTGTGTCGCTCACACCAAAGTCATCGGCGTCAGCGTCTACGAAACAGTCCCAGGAGTCATCGCAGTCTTCGTCCACGCTGTTGCCGGCAATCTCTGCGGCATCGGGGCTGATGGCCGGATTGGTGTCGTCACAGTCCAGGGCGGAGGTGGACTCGCCGTCATCCGTACACACACCGTCGTCACTGGCGACAGTGTCGGTCGTGCCGTAGTCGTCGCCGTCCGCATCTACATAGCAGTCCCATGAGGCGTCGCAGTTCTCGTCTACGCTGTTGCCTGCCAGCTCGGCGGCATCGGGGTTGATGGCCGGATTGGTGTCGTCACAGTCTAGGTCGTTCGGTGCCTCCAGTGAGTCACCGCACGAGTCGTTGGCACTGGGCCGAATGACGGACGTACCAAAGTTGTCGCCATCCGAGTCAGTGTAGCAATCCCAGGAATCATCGCAGTCTTCGTCAACGGTGTTGCCCGCAATCTCTATAACATCGGGATTGATGGAGGCATCGCCGTCATTGCAGTCGTCGGTGTTGGTGGCCTCTCCGTCATCGAGACAAGAGCCATTCGGGCTGGTGACGACCACGCTAATGCCGTAGTTGTCGCCGTCTACGTCTGTCCAGCAGTCCCACGAGGCGTCGCAGTCTTCGTCAACCGTGTTGCCGGCAATCTCACTGGCATCGGGGTTGATGTCTGCATTGGTGTCGTCACAGTCTGAGCTGTCGTCCACATGCCCCTCTAGGGAGTCCGCGCAGGTCTCGTCAGGCACTGCTGGGTCGCCAAAACCGTCACCGTCCGTGTCCGCGTAGAAGGTGTTCAGCGGCAAGTCTTCATCGACGTCGTCGTCACAGTCGTTGTCGACGCCATCGCAGGCCTCCACCGCCTCGGGGCTGTTCGACGCGCTTGAGTCGTCACAGTCCGGAGTTCCGCCGGCTGGGACCGACCCGCTCGGTACCGAACAGGAGGTGAACGCGGTGCTCGGGTTGCCGTAGCCATCTCCGTCCGAGTCCCGCCAATACAGTTGCGAACTGGTAATCGCGGCATCCTCATCGTCACAATCTAGGCCGCCGAGCAATCGGCTCATGAATCCATCATCATCACGGTCGACAACGCGGCAGCCGGCGCCGGGCCCTCGAAAGATGGCGTAGTGGTCAGCGAGTGTGGTCCCGGACCAAGAAATAGCGCCCCAGTCGCGACGATTGTTCAAGCCGGCCCCTGCAAGCACGGACATTGAGACAAGTCCACTTGCCCCTGGACCGATGGAGATGGGTGCCGAGCGCCACACCAACTCTAGGTCTCCGCTCGCCCCATCCGGGTCCAAGAGAAGTGCTTCCGGGTCTTCACCCGGCGCTAAGAACCCAACGGAGTCCCCTTCCTCACAGGCGTAGTAGCCCATGGTGATATTGCTTGCTTCACCCATGGCAATCGCCCAGTTCGGAAAGCCCCAATCATTCGAGTCATAGACATCATTGACCGTGTTCTCATCCCCAGTGAGAGCTTCATCGATCTCGGGGTCCGACGCATGGAACACCCGCAGGTCCGAGATGGGGGTGTCTCCCACGTTCTCGAACTCAAAACCAATGCCGTAGCTTCGCAGGTACCACAGCTGCGACCCGTCAATGCCACGCGCCGCAGTCTCGCCCTTGCGCATCACCAAGCCGCTGTTGGACCCGCGGAATGCGCCCGACGTAAAGGACTCAACGCTCCAGTCGCAGCTACCCGTCACAGAGTCAGCCACCGCCTCCATGGGAACGCCACCTTCGTTCCAGCGCACGACAATGCGGTTGGACCCAGACCCGCCATACGAGATGTCCTGGTCGGGTGTGGGAGGATCCTGCGGGTATTCCGGAGACAGGACCACTCCTGCCCCGGCATCCGGATCATTCCAGACTCCGCAGTCATTGAAGTAGATGGTCCCACGATTGCTGAAGCTCGTAGGTGGTCCTGCGACCGCCATTGATGGCAGCAGCGCTAATAAAAGCACGGTCCGCGATGTCATACTGTCCCCCGTTTCCGCTTCCACTCGCACGAGTGGAACCAATACATACACGGGCACAGAAGCAGGCGGCTACAACATCTCTCTCACAACCAATCGCTTGATCGGGCAACCCTAGAGGGTTCTCTCGGTTGGAATCACATCTTCGAGCGTTGCTGTGTCTGGTGGAACATCATCGACGCCCACAGCGGGTCGCGGCAGAGCCAAGCCACGCACCAAGAGCTCTTCAAGGCCCTGGTCGAACAGCGGCAGACGGTCTTCTCGCCCTGCCATGCTCGCTACCCACACCCAGCGGTTGTTGAGCTCAGGTTCCCGGTACAGACGATGTTCTTGAGCATCTGAACCACCAAAACGGACTTCGACGCGGTCCCCTTCACCCTTCGGCACAAAGTGAACGAACCGGTCTAGGTAGCGAATGGTGAGCCCATCGTCGTGGGACTTCGCTTGCACTTGGAGGTGACCGACAGCTTCCGCGAACGCGCCGAGATTGTCCATTAGCTGAGCCCGCGCGCCCTGCGCCTCTAGCAGCCGCTTGGCCCGCGCCTCCTCTTCTTTCTTACGTTGCTCTTCCAGTCGATTCATCATGCGATTGAATCGAGAAGCCAATGCTTGTCCAGGCCGCGACATGGTTGCCCTCCATATTGGTACCAACAGGTCAGTAACCGACGGATGGACCGTCCGTGCATGACGACAGGTCAGCCCCCGGTACAGGCCAACCTAGGGCCTTCATCCGCAGCAAGCACTGTCCGGCTCGTTGACCTGTCGTACCGGCGCGTGCTATTGCCGCCACCTAGCAACGGCCGTAACGGCCCTTGCGCACTTTCGGAGCACGAGACACCGTATGGGCACAGCCATCGGGATTGACCTCGGGACCACAAACTCCTGCGCGGCAATCATCGAAAACGGGGTTCCACGCCTCATTGAATACCGCGGCGGCCAAAAGACGATTCCGTCTGTGTTCGCTATTGATAAGCACGGCAAGCGACTTGTTGGTGAAGAAGCCAAAGAGCAGGCCGTCATCAACGCCGGCTCGACCGTCCAGGCCAGCAAGCGCCTGATCGGACGAAACTTCGGTTCCAACGCCATCGAAAAGATGAAGCAAGTCTTCACCTATGAGTTGGTCGAAGGCGAGAGCTCCGAAGTTCTCATCAAGGTCAAGGACCAAGTCTTCACGCTGGAGCAGATCAGCGCTGCCATCCTCCGTCGAATCAAAGACGCTGCCGAAGACGCCCTAGAGCGCGACATCGATCAAGCCGTCATCACGGTCCCAGCGTACTTCAACGACCGCCAGCGCCAAGCTGTTCGCTCGGCTGGAAAGCTCGCAGGCCTCAAGGTTCTGCGCGTTCTGAACGAGCCCACCGCTGCTGCCCTCGCCTACGGCCTAGGACGCACGCTCAACCAACGCGTCGCCATCTACGACCTTGGTGGCGGTACCTTCGACATCTCCATCATCGACATCAAAGACAAGATCTTTGAGGTCATCGCCACAGGTGGTGACACCTTCCTCGGCGGTGTGGACTTCGATGACCGTCTGATGCAGCACATCCTCGCCGCCTCGCTAGACGAACACGGTGTCGACCTCTCCTACGAACGTGCCGCTGTCGCCGCTATCCGCGACCACGCCGAACGCGCCAAGATCCGGCTGTCTTCCGAGTCCGAGACCCGTCTGCACATTCCAGACGTCGGCAAAGATGACGACGGTGAGATGGTCACCATCGACATGACCATCACCCGCGACCAGCTCGAGAGCTTGACCCGCGACTTGGTCGAACGCAGCATCATTACCTGCGAGCGCATCCTCGAAGAAGCCGGCTCCACGAAGGAGCAGATCGACGAGATGCTGCTCGTTGGTGGCCAGTCCCGCATGCCACTCGTCCGCGACAAGGTCGGCGGATTCATTGGCAAGCCCCCTTCCCAGAAGGTGCACCCGGACGAAGCCGTTGCCATTGGTGCTGCCATCATGGCGCACAGCTTGTCGTCACGAGCAGGCCCGCAAGACGTCACACTGTTGGACGTCCTGCCGATGGCCATCGGCATCAACAAGTCTGACGGCACCATGCACGTGCTGTTCGCCAAGAACCAGCCGCTTCCCGACTACAAGACGCGCACGCTGACCACGTCGAAAGACAACCAGCGCTCCATCATGCTGAAGATCTACCAGGGCGAGTCCAAGTACGTCAAAGAGAACGAACTGCTCGGCACTTTCGTATTCTCCGGTGTGCGTCCGGCTCCCAAGGGCCAAGTCAAGGTTGAAGTCACCTTCCACATTGACTCGGAAGGCATTCTAAACCTCACCGCGCGCGACCGGGACACCGGCCAGCTCGTTGAGTCCAGCCTGAAGCTCGGCAAAGACGAAGGTGGCGGCGCGCCGAAGAAGCTCAAGAAGAAGAAGAAGAAGAAGGAGCCTGTTGCACCGCCAACGCCGCTCACCATGCCTTCTGCCAACTTGGGCCCAAGCCTAGGCTCACCGTCTCCTGCTCCGGAGTCCACCCCGACCCCAGCAGAGACGGCGGGTACCAGCTCACCGCCTGCCCCAATGCAGCCGGTGGCGCGCCTAGAAGAACAGGGCTTCTTCGCTCGAATCTTCAGCTGGCTGATGTTCTGGAGATAGCCAAGATGGCCTCACCTCTCGATAGAGTTGTCGTCATTCTGGTTCAACCGCTGTACGCCGGCAATGTCGGCGCGACGGCTCGCGCTATGCGAAACAACGGTCTGTCGAACCTCGTTGTGGTCGACCCCCAGGCGTTTGACGCCGAGCGGGCCCGATGGATGGCACCGGGTGCACACGACATCTTGGCCAATGCCCGCTTTGTCGCAGACCTCGACACTGCTCTCGAAGGCGTTCAGTACGCAGTCGCGTCAACCGCTCGACATCGCAAAGACAAGCAGGCCATTCTGTCACCACGCCAGGTCGCAGACAGGGTCTGTGCCTCAGCCCCAGACGTGACAACGGCCATCTTGTTCGGCCGAGAAGACCAGGGCTTGGACACTCTCAGCGTTCAGCGCTGCGAGAGCATTGTCCGTATTCCAACGGCAGAGCACGCATCACTCAACCTGTCGCAAGCCGTCCTACTCATTGCACACGAGCTGTTCCAAGCGGCACGACAACAAGGTCTCTCGGCTCCCGGGCGAGCCATTGGTGGCGGCCACACCACACGCTCCACAAGAGCACTCGACCGCAGAAGCAAGCGCACGCCGGCAGATCTTCCACAGCTGGAAGCAACGGTTGACGACTGGGTTGGGCTGATGGAGCGTGTTGGGTACACGCGTTCGACCCCCGCAGACCGCGTGGCCATCACGGCTCGCGCTCTGCTTCAGCGGATGACGCCGTCGGTTCGCGAGGCCGGAGCCCTACGCGGCATGGTCAACCGCATTGACTGGGCGCTCGACAATCCTGACATGGACCCTAAGACAACGCGACGAACCCGAGCACGCAGCGACGAATCGTAGCGAATCCAATGGCCGCGCACGGTCACCCAGTGCCCAGCTCTTTCAACGGTCTGGCAAATGCAGCCGAAACCGCCGATGACCACGGGATCGGTCTGATGCAGCGGGTTACCGCGCGCCACCTCGAACTCGGCACGGTCTGTGCAGAGACCCCAGTGGCCACAGTCGCCGTCACTCGTTCGGAGCCCTCATGGAAAAGCTTGTCATCCAAGGCGGACATCGCCTTGTCGGTTCCGTCGCTGCATCGGGAGCGAAGAACGCTGCCCTGCCGATTCTCATTGCGACTCTGCTCGCCCCTGGTGAGCATCGCCTCGCGAATGTGCCAGACCTCGCAGACATCAGCAGCACGCTGTCGCTGCTCGGTCGCCTAGGCTGCCCAAGCTTAGTGGGCCCAACGCTGCGAGTAGACACCACGCGAATCGCATTCTGCGAGGCACCGTACGACATCGTCAGCCGCATGCGTGCCAGCGTTCTGGTTCTTGGCCCCCTACTCGCTCGTCATGGCGAAGCCATTGTGAGTCTGCCAGGCGGATGCGCGATTGGAACGCGCCCCATCGACCAGCATCTCAAAGGCCTGGAAGCGCTCGGCTGCACCTTCGAGTTGTCCAAGGGCAACATCCACGGAAGAACGGACGGCCTACGCGGTGCTGAGATCAACCTCGACATGCCTACGGTAGGCGGCACCGAGAACATCCTGATGGCCGCCGTCCTTGCTGAGGGCGACTCCATCATCCGCAACGCGGCACGCGAGCCAGAGATTGTGGACCTCGCCAACTTCCTCATCACCTTGGGCGCCAATATTGAAGGGGCCGGCACCTCTGAGATTCGCGTGTCCGGTGTGCCGCGCCTGTCCCCGGCATCGCGCCCCTACCGCATCATGCCCGACCGTATTGAAGTGGGCACCTACCTGGTTGCCGGCGCCATCACTCGCGGTGATGTCACGGTCACCAACTGCAATCCGGACGAAGTTCGCTCGCTGCTCGGCAAGCTGACCAGCGCTGGCGCAACGATCGAGACCACTGACACGTCGATTCGTCTCATTCAAGACGGCCCTGTTCAGTCCTTCGAGCTCATCACCGAGCCGCACCCTGGCTTCCCGACCGACATGCAGTCACAGATGTGCGCGCTGGCCTGCTTTGCGGACGGTGTGTCTACCATCACCGAGAACATCTTCGAGAACCGGTTCATGCACGCAGCCGAGATGTCCCGAATGGGTGCCACCATCGACATTGTGGGACGTACCGCAATTGTTCGCGGCACCGGAGCCATGTCGTCGGCCATCGTAATGTCCTCAGACCTGCGCGCCTCTGCCGCTTTGGCCATTGCCGCCATGGGAGCCGACGCCGACATGCCCGAGGGCGAACGCGGTCTCTCAGAACTTCGCCGCCTCTACCATCTGGACCGTGGCTACGAAAACTTGGTCGACAAGTTTCGCAGCCTCGGCGCTCGTCTTGCCAGAGTCGAGGACGATGAGTCAGACCCCGCCGTGCTACTGGCAGCAACCCAGCACAGCTAGAGACCTGAATGGCACGCATTCCGCGCGAGACTATCGACGAGATTCGCGAGCGCGTCGACATCGTGTCGGTGGTCCAAAAGCACGTCTCGTTGAATCGACGCGGGAAGTCGTACAAGGGCTTATGCCCCTTCCATCAGGAAAAATCGCCGTCGTTCCATGTCATCCCAGACAAGGGCATCTTCCACTGCTTCGGATGTCAGACCGGCGGAGACGCGTTCAAGTTCCTCATGCTGCTCGAAGGCCTGTCGTTCATTGAGGCCGTCAAAGAGTTGGCCGGCAGCGTCGGCATCACGATTGAAGAGAAAGAGCTGACGCCAGAGCAGATGCGCAACCTCAAGCAGCGAGCCACCAGCTACGACGTCTTGGCTGCGGCGAGCGAGTTCTTCCGGTCGATGCTCTGGACCCGACCCGAAGGCGCAAAGGCTAGGTCGTACATTCATGAGCGTTCTCTCGACGAGTCCACAGCGCAGGACGCAGGTCTAGGCTTTGCCCCGGACGCCTGGTCTCAACTGTCAGACCACCTCCACGGTCTGGGCTACGCCGAGCAACTCGTTGGCGACGTCGGCCTCTCCAAGTCTAGAGAGGGTCGGTCTGGTAGCTACGACACCTTCCGCAACCGCTTGGTCTTCCCCATTCGAGACGAACGAGGCCGGGTGATTGGCTTCGGCGGTCGGCTACTCGACGGCGAAGGTCCCAAGTACCTCAACTCTCCCGAGACCTCGCTGTACGACAAGTCACGGGTGCTGTACGGGCTGTATGAGGCGCGCTCCGCGATTCAGCAGAAGAAACGCATCATCGTCGTTGAAGGCTACATGGATGTCTTGGCCATGCGCCAAGCCGGATT
The DNA here is from genome assembly GCA_913061235.1 of uncultured Pseudomonadota bacterium. Classification (GTDB taxonomy): domain Bacteria; phylum Myxococcota_A; class UBA796; order UBA796; genus CAJXTB01. The sequence continues at coordinate 377,114 of CAJXTB010000003.1, forward strand.
CGGTGAGTCAGTCGCTACCTGTGGAACGGCTCTCACGCCTCAGCACATGACCAAGCTACGCCGCCTGGCGGACCGGGCCATCGTCCTGTTCGACTCCGATGCTGCCGGTATGCGGGCGGCCGAAAAGTCGCTTCCGATGTTTGTCGAGGCCGACATCCAGCCGTGGCGTCTGGACCTGCCAGACGCAAAAGACCCCGATGAGTTCCTGGTCGCACATGGGCCGGAGGCCATGGAGAAGGCTCTGGAGTCCCCGCCGCCTCTGTATGAGTGGTTGTTGGACCGACGGGTCGCAGACGGGAACTACTCATCCGCCGGCATTGCACAGCTGTTGGATGAGCTGACACCACTCCTGCTCAAGCTCCCCCCCTCCATGCGAGCACTCACAGCCCAGAAGCTTCGCATCCGAGAGGACATCCTCGTTGACCGCTTGCGAAAAGCTCCGACGCAGCCCGAGCAGCGGCCGCAGGCACCCGCCCGCGTGGGCTGGCGTCCGACCCAAGAAATCGTGCATGTGCTGTGGCTCTTGGTTCACCGCTACGACCACGTCGCTGACCTCGTCCAACGCGCGCCCCCCACTCTGCTAGACGAGCACTCCCCGGTCATTCCTGTGATTGCGCGTCTGGTCTCGGGTGAGCCCGTCGCCGCCGTGCTGCAAGACACCGAAGACCCGGGCGTTCAGCGAACTCTGTCCGCTATCGTTGGACGAGCGGAACTCTACGATGTTGCACATGCGGCTGCCGGTATGTTGACCATGGTGGACCGCCTGTCTCGCCGGCGACGCCAGGCTGCAATCGAGGCGTTGACTCGGGCGTCCCAGAAGGCGGCAGAGGCGCAAGACATGGAAGCGTTCCGCACCGCATCGACCGAGCGCATCCGACAAAAGGAACGCGAAACGCTCCTAGAAGCCGCCTTGGCCCGAGGAGACGCCGAAGTCACTATGCAACTTATTGCCGAGGCGCTCTCTCCTTCGACTGACTGATTCTGCGGTTTCGTTGTTGGCAGTCCCGTCAAGCATTGGTTAACGTCCAACCGCGTCTTAGACGGTTTTCGACAATTCCCAGGATTTGCGCCTTGAATGACGTCCCTTGCCACACTCCACTCCAGAGCTGGGAAAGTCGGACGAACTCGCGCAATGGGACTGATTCGCAACAGAATCACGGAACGAGCCGACTAAGAACAACGGTCGAGGTGTTAGGCACTCCGCGATCTCTTCACAACTCAAGGTCAAGGGCGGTACGTCGATGAGCATGCAAAAGGACATTTCAGAGGTCCAGCAGCTGATCAACATCGGGAAGAAGCGTGGCTATGTCACGTATGAGGAAATGAACAATACCCTCCCGACTCACCTCGTTTCGAGCGACCGCTTGGACGACCTGATGATCATGTTCTCGGACATGGACATCGAGATTGTGAACAAGCAGCGCAAGAAGGCCGAAGCTGCACGTCGCGGCAAGGTGCCTGATGACAAGGCCGCAGACGCCAACCGCAGCAACGACCCAGTACGGGTCTACCTGCGCAAGATGGGCTCCGTTTCTCTTCTCTCCCGAGAAGGCGAAATCGAAATCGCCAAGCGCATCGAAGATGGTGAGCTGACGGTCAAGCAGATTGTTCTGACCTCTCCCCTTGGCGTTGACTTCGTTGAAGAGATGATTGCCGACGACCAGGCCCGCATTCACAAGGCACTGCGAAGCGGAAAGAAGGCCAAGCCAACGAAGACGAGCCTCAACAAGTCTCTCGAAGAAGGCTTGGTGACCGCACGCGAGCTGATGGTTGTCTACGCCGCCACGCTAGAGAACGTATCCAAGGCAAAGAGCAAGAAGAAGCTCGCAGCCGCCGAAGAGTGCATGGATGACGCCGAAGACGACCTCGTCGCCCACATGGAGACGTTCGGCTTCAGCAAGAAGCAACTCGCCGACATCAGTCAGCGTATTCAGCACTCATGGGTCATCATCGCCCGCTCCGAGAAGGAAATCGAGCTTGTCGCACGCGACGCTCGCCTCCCTGTCCGCGACCTACGTCGCTCGATTCGCCAAGTCCGCCGCAACCTCGACCAGTCCGGTCTCGAGGTCATCAACCGCACAGGCATCCCTGAAGAGCGCTGGCGGGACTTTGACAGCCGCGTACGTCGCGAGCTCCGCAAGGTCCGCAAGGTCGAAGCCGAGACCGGCATGGGCCGTGACCGTCTGCACCAGTCCGCTATCGATCTCAAAAAGGGCGAGGCTCTCGCAGAGCAAGCCAAGTGCGAGCTTGTCGAAGCCAACCTCCGCTTGGTTGTGTCGATTGCCAAGAAGTACACGAACCGAGGCCTTCAGTTCCTCGACCTCATCCAAGAGGGCAACATTGGTCTGATGAAGGCTGTTGAGAAGTTCGAGTACCGACGCGGCTACAAGTTCTCGACCTACGCCACGTGGTGGATCCGCCAGGCCATTACCCGCGCCATCGCGGACCAGGCCCGCACCATCCGCATCCCCGTGCACATGATTGAGACCATCAACAAATTGGTCCGCACGCAGCGCCATCTCGAGCAAGAGCTGTCGCGCCCGCCGCTGCCGGAAGAGATTGCAGACAAGATGGAGCTTCCTGTCGAGAAGGTCCACAAGATCTTGAAAATCGCCAAGGAGCCAATTTCCCTCGAGACGCCAATCGGCGAAGAGGAAGACTCCCACTTGGGCGACTTTATCGAAGACAAGGGTGCCGTCTCCCCGTCTGAGAACATGGTCAACGCCTCACTCTCCGAGGCGACACGCAAGGTCCTAGCCACTCTGACGCCACGTGAAGAACGCGTGTTGCGCCTGCGCTTCGGCATTGGTCAACACCAAGACCACACGCTCGAAGAGGTCGGCCAAGACTTCGAAGTCACCCGCGAGCGCATTCGCCAAATCGAAGCGAAGGCACTGCGCAAGCTACGTCACCCCAGCCGCTCCAAGCGTCTCAAATCCTTCATGGAAACTTGAAAGGGAGATAGCGCCACAGGAGCGGCGTCTCTTCGTCGCTTGCGTAGTGGACTACGCTTCGGCTCCTCGTTCCTACCTCCTGCACCACTCTCCCCCCTTCAAGGGATTTATTGGGAGCGGCATGGGAGCGGTGTTTCTTCGTCGCTCGCGTAGTGGACTACGCTTCGGCTCCTCGTTTCTACCTCCTGCACCACTCTCCCCCCTTCAAGGGGTTTATTGGGAGCGCCACAGGAGCGGCGTCTCTTCGTCGCTCGCGTAGTGGACTACGTTTGGGCTTTTCGTTCTCGTACGATGTTTATGCGTGTCGGTAGCTACTCTCTGTCGATCTCGAAAACTGCGGTGCTTAGCGGTGCCAAGGTTGTGGTGAGCACTTCGTCTGCGACCACGCCGTTGCGTCCGAGCAGCGTCGTTGTGGAAACAGCTCCGTCTAGCGGGATGTTGAACAACTGGTCGGTGTCCATGCGATTGACGACGATGAGCGTCATGCCGCTGTCGTCTCCATGCCCGCGCAGTGCGTATTCGTCGGATTGCTCAAACACGACAACCGGCAGTGTGACGACGTCGTGCAGCTCGGCAAGGTCTGCCGTGACCGTGAGCAGATCGCTCCACAGCTGCGCTTCTGACGGCACGTCTAGGTCCAATGCGCTCTGGCCGTACCACAGCACTTCATCGGCTCCTGCGGCAACGCTGTCGAAGGCCATGAACCGCAGCTCGCCTTGTGTGGGCAACCGTCCTGGGACGGCTCCAAGCGTGGTCTGCTCAAACCCAAAGCCTTGCAGCACGGAGACCGTGCGCCCCCCACCGGACAGCTCACCTGCCCACTGCACGTAGGCACCAGGTTCGGTCAGCTGAAGGTCGGGCACCGGGTACACATCAAAACCGAAGGTATCTACAACGCCAGCCACCTTGCTCACGCCTTCGTCGAAGTTCGCTTCCAAGGTCGCTCGCTGCGCGCTGGTCAGACCTGGATCCGTAAACACCAAGGGTCCAGGGCCCTCTATGAGAACGGTAGGCAGGTCCAAGACCTCACGCACGACGTCTGCCGCGACAGAGATGTTGTCGAGGTCCAGGGCGGGCCGCTCCAGTGTTCGCGCCACGGCGAAGTTGAGGACAGGCTCGTCGTAGGTATCGAACCCGCTGATGATCTCGGCATGATCCGCCCAACACTCGTCTCGTTGCGTGATGAGGTGCGCGGTCAGCAGGGCCCGATCAAGCGGAACGTCAATGGGCTGAAGCTGCAGCAGCACAAACCCGGGGAACAGGATGCGAAGGCGCCCTTCCGCAGCTGCATAGGGGTCGTCTGCGCCGCGACAGGTGGTTGCGTCATCCGATCCCAGTAGCGTCGGCGACAAGAAGTGAGACAGGTGTCCCGTGGTCTGCGCCTCACCGTCCACCTCGGACATCAAGAAGAGCGGAAAGAACTGGTCCGCTCCCGCATCCGCCATCTGCTGAAAGGGACGGGCAAAATTCGGGTCTTCCACGGTACCGAAGAGCGACGCAGGCGCGCCAGCAAATCCGACAGACAGCGGGGCGGAAGCTGGTGACGGTACGATGAGGTCGGGCATCATCGGCCCCCGACACCCAACCAACGCCAATAAATAGACCCCTCTCATGCCACCTCCCTGCCTGTGACCTGCAACATCGGTCCAAGACAAGCAGGTTGTGAGAAGTGGCGGCGTAGGCCCGGTAGGACTCGAACCTACGACCCTCCGGGTATGAGCCGGGTGCTCTGACCAACTGAGCTACGGGCCCGCCGTGCGGCACCGTAACTCGCTGGTTTGGGGTACGGTGTGTGGATGGAGGTTCGATGGAATTGGACATCGACATACTGGCGGCCCTGGCCGACGCAGACGACGAGATTCGCAGCGCCGACCGGAAACGAAAAGCAGCACGAGCCAGCGTTCCGAACTCGGAGAAGGCCCGTGACGAGGCAGCACAGGCGGTTGCAGATGCCAAGCAAGTGCTGGCTACCCACACCGAGACAGAACGGGCCAACCAGCGCAAGCTCAAGGAGTACGAGACCTTCGTGATGCGCGCAAACCGTGCACTGGAGACGGGTGCTGGAGATGCCGACGCCGCAGAACACCAACGCGTGAGCTGCATCGCCATCATCGATGGCTTGGAGACCGACCAGCTAGAGCTGATGGAGCTGCGCGAGACCTTGGAAGCCACGCTGGCACAGCGGCAAGCCGAGCTCGTCGCCGCAGAAGAAGTTGTTGTCGAAGCGGCCGCAGCCTGCGCCCCCGAGGTCAAGGTCCAGACGGCACGACTGATGGCCGCCAAGGGCGATGCCATTCACCTTCGCTCCAAGCTGCACAAGGTTGAACTGCTTCGGTACGACGCGCTGATGGACCGCAATCGACGCCCGGTCAGCATCCTCAAGAAAGACACCTGCAAATCCTGTAATCGCGTTCAAGTTCCGCGCGCCATGCAGGAAATCAAGCGCGGACGACTCGTACAGTGTGCAGGATGTGGACGCTGGCTACATGCGCCAGATCTCGTCGAAGCCAACTCCGACTTCGCCGGACAAGAAGGCTAGGCGTCTAAACAGATGCGGCGCTTCCCCCGAGGGAGAAGCGCCGGTTCGAGGCATCCGTAAGCCGAGTCCTGTGCCGCAGGTCTGTCGCCAGAGTCTGCAGTAGTGATCATTCATCTAGGCCTGCCGTTACCGACAGGCTCAAGCAACCAACCCGAAAGCTGAGCGGACCGCCCGTAGCGCTTTCCTATTTGGTCTTGCTCCAAAGTGGGGTTTACCTGGCCAGCCCCGTTACCGAGGTTGCCGGTGCGCTCTTACCGCACCCTTTAAGCCTTACCGTCGGTTGCCCGACTCGTTCTCCTCCCACCCCCGTGCCCGAAGGATGATGGTGGGGAGCCAACGAAACGCATCCGAAGATGCCCTGGCGGTCTACTCTCTGTTGCGCTTTCCTCTGGGTCGCCCCAACCGGGAGTTACCCGGCACCTTGTCCTATGGAGCTCGGACTTTCCTCCCGCTTCGAGACCCGGATGGGTCCTCCGCCGGCGATCACTAGGTCACCTCGAACGTAGCGCGCATAACCCAACGCCTCGGAGTGCCACATAGGGTAGGGAGACTGCCCCCTGGAGAATGCATGAGCCTCGAAGAAGACGCCCTTCGGTACCACGCCGAGCCCAAGCCTGGAAAAATCGCCGTTCAAGCTACAAAGAGGCTGACATCCCAGCGTCACCTTTCCCTGGCATACTCTCCAGGTGTTGCTGAACCATGCCGAGCCATCGCCAAGAATGATGAAGACGTCTTCAAGTACACCAGCAAGGGCAACTTGGTTGCCGTCATCACAGACGGAAGCGCGGTGCTCGGACTCGGCAATATTGGCCCGCATGCCGCCAAGCCGGTCATGGAAGGCAAGGCCAACTTATTCAAGAAGTTTGCCGACATTGACGTGTTCGACATCGAGCTCAACGTCCATGGTGTGGAAGACATTGTTGCGGCGGTCAAGGCCATTGCGCCTACCTTCGGCGGCATCAACCTCGAAGATATCAAGTCTCCCGAATGCTTTGAAATCGAGCGCATCCTGTCCGCCGAGCTCGACATCCCTGTGTTCCACGATGATCAGCACGGAACCGCTATTATCAGCGGAGCGGCACTGCTCAACGCCGCTGAGCTGACCAACCGCACCATGGAAGACATGAAAATTGTCTTCTCAGGTGCAGGCGCGGCTGCGGTCGCATGCGCAAAACTCTACGTGTCGCTCGGGGTCAAACACGAGAACATCGTCATGTGCGACATCGATGGGCCGCTGAACTTGGCCCGAGCCGACACCATCGAGCCTATCAAGCAAGAGTTCATCACTCGTCGTGCCGTCGCCAACATGACCGAAGCGCTGATCGACGCAGACGCCTTCGTTGGCTTGTCCGCCGGAAATGTTCTCAATGCTGAAATGCTCCAGGGCATGGCCCCCAATCCCATCATCTTCGCCATGGCCAATCCGGACCCAGAGATTCCCTACGCCGAAGCGAAGGCAGCCCGGCCAGATGCCATCGTGGCGACAGGACGCTCTGACCATCCGAACCAGGTCAACAACGTTCTTGGTTTCCCATTCGTTTTCCGCGGCGCCCTCGACTGCCGAGCCCGCAAGATCAACGAAGAAATGAAGATGGCCGCTACCCAAGCCATCGCGCAGCTTGCCAAAGAAGACGTGCCTGACCGCGTTCTACGCGCATATGACGTTGACTCGCTCACCTTCGGGCGGGACTACCTCATTCCCAAGCCCTTCGACCCCCGCGTACTTCTGTACGTGGCACCTGCCATCGCCAAGGCCGCCGCCGAGACGGGTGTCGCACGCAAGCCCATTGCCGACCTCGAGGCCTACCGCGAAGAACTCCACCTTCTCGTAGAACGCTCGCGCGGCCTCATGCAGCCATTGGTTCGTCGGGCTCGCCTGGGCGACACCAAGCGCATTGTGTTTCCAGACGGCACCAATCCACAGATCCTGCGCGCCGCACAACAACTGTGCGACGACGACATCTGCCAGCCCGTCTTGGTCGGTCTGAAGTACCGAATCCACACCCGCGCCGCAGAAGCGAACATCGACATCTCGCGCTTCGAGATTGTCGAGCCAACCAACGGCCCCGAGTTCGACCGCCTGGCCGAAGCGGTGTGGAAGCTCCGCCAACGCAAGGGAACCACTCTCGACGGCGCACGCGCTCGCCTCCACGAGCCCGTCTTCTACGCGTCCATGATGGTCGCAGAAGGCATGGTCGACGGCATGGTCGGCGGCCTGGGTCGCCCCTACAAGAGCACCTTGCGCCCTGCCCTGCGCACTGTAGGCACAGATGCCAACGGAACCGGCGTTGTCTCTGGCGTCTACGCCATGTTGTTCCGCGACCGCAAGCTGTTCTTCGGGGACTGTACGGTCAACATTGACCCGGATGCTGAGGCCCTCGCAGCCATTGCTTTGAACACCGCCAAGGTGGCTGAGACCTTCGGTCAGCGCCCTCGCGTTGCCATGCTGTCGTTCTCCGACTTCGGTGAGATGCACGCCCACCCACAGGTGGCCAAGGTACGCAAAGCCATCGAAATTGTGCGAAAGGCCCGTCCAGACCTAGAGATCGACGGCGAAATGCAGGCGGACACGGCCATTGATTGGGAGAAGATGAGCAAGAACTTCCCCTTCACCACCTTGTCTGGCCCGCCCAACGTGCTCGTCTTCCCGAACCTGACCGCGGCCAATATCGCCTACAAGCTCCTGGCCAACCTGTCCGACGCGGAGGCCCTGGGGCCGTTGGTTGTGGGTCTGAACGCACCGGTCAATGTCATCCCGGTCCATGCGAGCGTGGCCGAGATTGTGAACGTTGCTACCTACACAGTCAACCAGGTGCTGGAGCGCTGCGGCAAGTAGCGACCGCTACTGCTCTTCGACTACGAAGACGCGAACCGTTCGGGAGACCGGTTCGCTGATCGAGCCGCCGTCATTGACGGTGATCTCAAGGGTCTTGAGCCCAGATGCTTCGGACGTGCTGTTAAATCCAACACCACGCAGGGCCTGTTGGTACGCCGCGGGCGATGCATCACCACTCAACGAGAAAGTGCCGGACCGAGAGTCCCACGTACCGCCAATGTCGACGGGTCGTGTTGTCAGAAGCAGTTGGTCCAGCCCCGGTTCGAAACCGCTCACAATGCGGACCGAGGCCGAGAACAGCACGTCATCATCGGCGTCTTCCACGGTGACGGTCTCGCTGATGACGACGGGGCCTTCATCCGCGACCCACACCAGCTGGGAGTCTTCGACGTTGTCTACGACGGGAACCGCGTTTCCAGGGCACGGAAAGTCGAGCTGGTAGTCCCCGAAGGTCTCATACCAGCCCGTCCCCGCTACGGTCATGGCTTGGATGAGGGACGGGCATTCCGCGCCGTCTCCATCCTGCCCGGGTCCGCCGGGAACGTAGGTGATGTACTCGCCACGGGTGTCGCAGTACAACACCATGACCGCTTGAGAGCGCTGGTAGACGCAGCTGTCGTCGCAGGTTGCCAGCTCCAGTACGGTCGCTGGCTCCCCACCCGACGCCGCACCAACGCTGTAGTAGTCAGGACACTCAGGGTCACTGCTCTGCGACGTGTTCAACACCAGCCGCGCTGGGTCGTCACCGCCACACCAAACGGCCCAGTCGTTGCCGTTCCAGTAGTCGCAGATCTGCAGCTCGGAGTCAGTGTCGGTGTCCGCATCCGTGCCCATTTCCGTGTCGGTACCGGTGTCCACATCCGTCTCGCCGGTGTCCATCTTGTCCGTACAGGCCATCAGCCCCAACAACCACAGTGCGCGCATGGTGCCTCCAGCGCGCAGGGTAGCCCGACAACCGATTGATGTCAGCGGTAGATGACGCCTTCGCCGGTGGACAAGTCCAGCGCTCGCAACGCGTGCGCAGAGTCACCGACGTAGTCGAGGTAGACCTGCTCATCTGCCGTACGTACGTCGTCCAAGCGGTCCCAGATGCCCAAGGCATCGATAGCCTGCACCGTTGCGACGACTTGGGTCCGAAGAACATCGATGAACACAAGCTCTTCAGGGGTCGGCGTTGTGATCCCAAGCGCCCAGGTCTTGTGCGCTGACTCCAACAGATGACCGGTGAACTTCAGGCGCTGTTCCAGCAACAAAGGCGCGTAGTCCGGCTGACTGCGAATCAGGCTGTCCAACTGGGCGAGCTCACTGGAGGCCCGCCAGAAGTACACGCCGAGTTCTTCGGCAACCAGCGCCCGGTCTTCGTCCGTCCCGTACCCACGACCGACTGCGTAGGCTGCGCCTTGGAAAAAGTGAGACCCGCCACAGGTGTAGTCAAAGATGAACTGCCGGCGCTTCTCAACCGTAGTGCCGTTCGCCCTCGCCTCGCGCAAGAACGCCGTCTCCGAACGTAGCTTGGCAACACTTGCGGACGTGAAGCCGTCTAAGGACATCTCATGGCCACCCAGAGCCGTCCAGGTCAGTGTGTCTGGCCCAAGGGCAGCGAGACCTTGCAGGGCCCAAGGGGTGTCGTTCCACGACGCAAAGCCGGTGTCGTTCCCGTCGACCCACGCCCGTGCCATGCTGCCTCGGTACAGGTCACCGACGGTGTGGGGTTGGCCAGCGACGACCACCGCTCGGTCTGGCTGAACACCCACCTCTGTCAGCACCTTGAGCACCAAATCTGCGTGCGGCTCAATGCGGATGTCACCGCGAGCTGCTGGGAAACGAACCAGCGTCTCCTCACCAACGACAAGCTCTTCAGCGTAGGCAGCGAACAGGTGGTCGACGGCTCCCACATCATTGGTGAGAACCGCGTCTTTGCCTAGGGCGAGCATGCCATGACCAATCGCCCACGGGTTGTTTGGGTCCCGTGCACGCTCAGTGACAACCTGGAGCAGCTGTGCACGAGCAGCCATGAACGCGTCGTCACCGGGAGCCGCCGCGGGTGAGCGCAGTGGGTCGACCGCAACACGCCAAGCGACGGCAGGAAGGACCGCTGGGCTCACCACCTCAACGGTTGGAGGAGCCTCGGCCGCCGGTTCAAGTTCGACAGCCGGTTCCGGAGTGGAACAGGCTGCCAGCAGCAGCGCCCAGATCACTCTCCGGCTTCCGCTGCAGCCTCACGACGCGCCATCTCTTCCAGAGCGTCAATCACCTGAATGCTGTTGTCTTGCGACAAGAACACGCGACCGTCATGGACATCAAACCGTGGCAACGAGATGGGGGTCTCGGTGAACTGCCACTCAAAGACCAGCTTGCCGGGCTTCTTAAACTTGTACAGCATGCCGGTATCGGTGAGTGCCCAGATAGCGCCCTCGTTGTCCACAGCCACGTCCCACGACTCGAAGCCTTCGGACAGCTCTGGCCCCATAATGCTGCCGTGACGGAAGCCGTCCAGCGAGTATTGAATGAGGTCCTGCTGGTAGATGAGTCCCAGCTTGCCATTCTTCAGCATCATGGCACCCGATGGCACGCCATCTTCGAGCTCAAAGTTCCCGAGTTCCGTGCCGTCCGCCTTGAAGACGTAGCCCTGGTCGCCCCAGATAGCGACGAGCTTCTTCTTGCCGTATTCCAAGTACACCTGGCCACCGAGGCCCTGGTGAATGGTGGAGGTCGTCGGGATGCGCCAGGCCGCGGTTGGGGTGCCCTCCGCATTGAAGACCTGCACCTGTCCAAGGGCGTCGATAGCCGCGAAGCCGTCTCCTTCCTTGCCCGGAATGATGGTGACATCGAGCGTTGTGGTGAACACACCTGGACCGGAACCGGCCTCAGAACCCGCAGCGTAGTAGCGCCGCGTTCCGTCAATCCACTCGTTACCCACGCCGGGTTCCGCAGAGCCCCACGCCTGGTCTACCGAACCGCGCTCGTTGAAGCGCTGAACTCGGTTGTTGGCAATGTCAGCGACGTACACCAGACCGAACTGGTCGACCTCAAGCTGCAGCGGCTCACCAAAGGTACGCAGCTGGCCGCGAGACCAGCCTTCTTGGCCCCAAGCCGGGACATTGGTGCGCTGACCACCACGGAGTTCACCATAGGCTTGGTACTTTTCGACCGACCCCCACATCTGCTGTTCTTGCCGGCCAACAGTACGGAGTGCCGCCGCTTCTAAAGCCGGGATTACGCCGGGATCCAGCAAGTCATACAGCGACTCAATCGCCTCCTGCTGGGGCGGAACAGCGCGAGTACGGAAGCCCATAGAGACGTAGCGGGCGGCTTGGGACTGAATGGCAGGAGAGCCGTCGGCAGCGCGTAGCATCAGCTCGGCACGGGCTTCACGAGCGGCTTCAAAGTCTTCTTCGTCCGCCATAGCGATGACGAGCTCGGCAATGTGCTCAGCGTCACGCTCAGCATCACGTGCACCCGCCGTTCCGTTGATGTACTGGTTCAACCGAGACACGCCTGGGGTCTGGTCGAAGTCGTCCGTCGTGTGGTTGATGCCGACTTCGGTGATGGCAATGCGACGGCTAACAACGCCCTCAAACACCTCATCAACGGTGACACGAACGGTGCGTGCGTCGCCTACAACCGGAATGTCCAGACGTTCCGGCCGGTCTGCAGCTTGGTCGCGGAAATTGCGGCTAACGCTCACCTCTTCGGCACCACCCGTGAGAGTCACGGTCAGGGTTCGAGCGCGCGAACCTTCGCGCATTGAGCGGGTGCCGCGGCTGAGGTCACCGAACCACACACTGACCGACTCGATATCTGTGACGCGGTCAAGGCGTAGCTCCACAAACGGGGCCGGTGCTTCGTCGTCATCTGCCTGCATCCAGACAGTGTTCATCTTCCCATCAAACGCGTGAGACGCGGGGAAACGGGTATTCTCCGAATCCCGGTACTCCGAAGAGGCCGATGGGGTCGCGGCGGACGCTACAGAGAGTAGCGACACGGAAAGCAAAGGGAAGATGCGAAACATCACTGGGCAGCAGCCTCGGTATCGGTGTCAGATTCGGTGTCCGCACCCGTGTCAGGGTCTGCACCGTCGCACAACGTGAACACGTCCTGGCAGATTGCCGGGTAGGCACGGTCTTCGCCTTCCGCTGCGCACGTCTGAAGCTCAACGGCGTCAATACAGGCCTTAGCGGCCTTCTTGTCGTACACGCATGCGGCGGAGTCAGAGGCCACTTCTGGACCACGGTCCGCACGGCAGTCTTCTTCGGTATCCCAGCCCTGGAAGGCGAGAATCGGCTCAGACGTACACTCCAACAAGTAGGCACAATCTGCCTCGACGAAGTCCTGTACATAGGCTTCTTCGGACAGACCGCAGCCTGAAAGGGCTGCGAGCAAGGGGAGCGAAAGCAAAGTGACTAGGCGCATTGACACCTCCGAGTGGGCAGCCACTCTAACGCGGCTTGTCATGGGTGCGAACGCGTAGACTGGCCAGACGATTCCCTGACACGCTGTTCAGGCAATGACAGACGCCTGAGTCTACGCCTCGACTTCACAGTCGGTGTAGACCGCATCACAGGCAGCGGGGAACGCTGGTGCTGCCCCCTCTTCCGGACAGGCCATCGCCTCAAGGCCTTCCACACACTCTTTGGCCGCGTCGCTATCGAAACTACACCCGGCAGCCGGAGCGACGGTCTGGGTCACAGTGACGCAGTCTTCGACCGTGTCGTGCAGGCCTGGGTAGCACTCCACCGTGAACACGCAGGCAGCTTCCGCCTCGTCGATCACGTAGTCGGCCTCGGCGTAACCGCAGGCGGCAGCCAACAACATGAGAGCTACGGGAAAACGGTGGGTCATAGGAATCTCCGGTGCAAGACTAGCTTGCAGGTTCTTCATCAGGGCCGCCAAGGCCCTTCGCCACCAACGTGGCCTCTTGAATCGTCCGCGCCAGTGTACTGCGAATGCGGCCATCTTCCATGGTCAGCAGCCCGGCAATCGTACAACCAGCAGGCGTGGTGACACTGTCCTTGAGTGCAGCGGGATGGGTACCAGTCTCGAGCACCAAGCGCCCCGCTCCAAGTACCGACTGAGCGGCAAGCTCAACAGCAACGTCTCTTGGCAGTCCCATCATCACGCCGCCGTCAGCCAGCGCTTCAATGATCACACAGGCGAACGCTGGCCCGCTGCCGCTCAGAGCGGTCACAGCATCCAGGTACTGCTCATCGAGCACGCGGCAACGCCCCACAGCATCGAAGATGCGCTGAACGCGTGCAATGGCGTCATCTGTTGCCCCCTCGCCAGGCGATAGAACGGTCATGCCGGCACCAATCACACTGGGTGTGTTCGGCATGGCTCGCACCAAGTACGCACCGGGTACCCACGAGCGTAGCTGCGACAGGCGAGTGCCCGCACAGATGGAGACCAACAGCTTTCCGTCGAGTGCCTGAGCCAGGCCCGGAGCGGTGAGAACCTGTTTGGCGAGCTGTGGTTTGACGCACAAGATGATGGTTTCCGACGCCTTTACAGCGGCAACATTGTCCGTGGTTGCAGTCACGCCAAACCGGTCTGCAACCGGCTGTACGCGCTCGGCACGGCGACCCGTCACGGTCACATGGGACGGGTCGAAGACCCCTGCTTTAAGGGCGCCGCCAAGAATTGCTTGGCCCATAGTGCCGCAACCCAAGATAGCCACGGTGTCGTTGGAACGTTCGGTCATGCGCGCGCTTTCACACACCACAGCCCAGTCCGCCACTGCTGTCACAGGTCCGGTTGTATGAACGCCTCCCCTCCCCGTCATGTGTATGGGGTCATTGCCGCCGCCGTCCTCGCCATCAGTGCTGCGGGAGTGCTGGTTCGCGGTGCGGACGGAGCTGCTCCGGTGACCTTGGCGCTGTACCGAAGCCTAGGCGTGGCCATCTTGTTCAGCCCCTTCTTGGCGCGCCCAAGCCGCAGTGACATGGCTCGATTGCTGCTGGCCGGCGCCGCACTCGCCCTCCACTTCGTGGTTTGGTTCGAGAGCCTCAACCACACCACCATTCTGCGCAGTACTGTGCTCGTGACCTTCACCCCCGCCTGGGTGGGTGTGATGGAGTGGCTGTTTCTAAAGCGCCGTCCTGCGCTTCGTTTCTGGCCCGGCGTTGTCATCGGCGCACTGGGGACCGCAGCAATGGTCTCTGACACAGGCGACGCCACCCTATACGGAGACGCCCTCGCGGTCCTCGGTGGAATCTTCGCGGCGGTGTACATGGTCGTCGGGCGTTCTGTGCGCGCACGACTAGGCATTGGCCCCTACGGCGCCGCCGTCTGCATCGTGTCCGCAGCGTGCTTGCTTCCCGTAGCCGCCGTTACCCATGCTCCCATGTGGGGCTTCAGTACGACCACCTGGCTGTGCATCGCAGGCCTCGTTCTAGGTCCACAGCTCATTGGCCACAACGGTCTCAACTACGCACTGCGTTGGTTCCCAGCTGCGACCATCAGCGCGTTGACCTTGTTGGAGCCTCTCGGAGCCACCGCACTGGCAATGGTTGTTTTGGGAGAACATCCAACCGGCTGGACCCTCTTTGGAGCCGCCATCTCGCTTGTCGGTGTCACCCTTGCAGTCAGTCCTCTACCCGCGTTCCAGTGGCGGAAGCGGAGCCTCCCACCCGTCGCCGTCAACGTCGACGAAGATAGCCGCTGACATCGCCCAAGGCGGCGTGTTGTTGTACAGCTCCATCAGGGTGTCGCCGCGGGCCATGACCACGTAGGACGCATCAACCTCAGGGGCGAGAGCGAAGGACGCGGTGGTGCCTTCGACAATGTCTACAAGCATTCCGTCTCGGTACAACTCAAGCTGGTCCACGTCCATCCATGTTGGATGTCGCGCAGTCACGTTGAGCACATTACTGCCGCCGACGACTCGGGTTCCCGGCACAATGGACATGTCCAAGTAGGGCCCGAGGGACACGATGGTATTGCCGCCTTCAATCACGTCGACCAACCGCTCGTCCGTGTAGTCTGTAACGCTGTCGGTTTGCATGTACAGGAAGGTTGTACAGAACCCAATGCCGCTGTTTGTTCGCCCGTGCGCATCACTGACACCGGTAGGAGTGACGGGGTAGCCGCGGTTGACGAGGTCTAGGTAAAGCCCAACCTCCCGCTCATAGTCGCCATCATTGAGCACCTCGATGACGTCGACGTCATCGGTCCAGAAGTCCGGATTACCAATGACCCCGGTGCTGTAGTCGGCAGAGTCAGCCACACCACTGCTAAACGGGTGGTTCCACTGGAGCATGGCACCTGGGTAGGCAGCGCGGGTCTTTGCGACGTAGTCCTCGGTGGTTTCCGGGACATCGATGTACCAAAGGTACGCGCCGTTGTTCGGAAGCTCCGGCTGAACAGTCAGCGGGTAGGCGTTCATGTGGCCGCGGCGTACCGAGCTGACCTCGTTCGCAATGACCGAACGGACATCGTTCTGCAGACCCAAGGGCTCAATGAGAACGTTGTAGTCGGCCAATCGGTCGTGGTCGGTTCCGAACGGCAGCTGGATGCCTCGGGCGGCGTTGACCAGAATGCGCTCTTCCATAGAGACGTTGCCGTCGTTGGACGGCGATGCGTGCTGATGGGGGTCGCCCAAGAGCCATCCGGTGTGCTCGTACGCAGCCGGAATCGACGCATCGATGACCAACTCCTGGCCTTCGACAACTTCGATGGTCTGATGATGCTGCTCGAAGCGAATGCCCTTGTGAACCAGCACATCATAGGTACCAGGCTCCAAGAGCAGCTCAATCTCGCCGTTTCTGGCCCAGCCGGTAGCGGACGCGCCGCCGTGGGTGCGCGCCGGAACGTACAAGCTATCGACCTGGGGGGCCGCACTGGTCAGCCGCGCCTGGACTTCAAAGGACGTGGCATCCGTCGAGCGCACGGTGACGCGAGCGGGCTCGCCGAGAACCAGAGGCTCTTCTGCGCTGGCAACGCCGCGACCATCCGGTGCGCTTGGTCCTGGCTCTCGTAGTGCGTCCAGCCAGAGCTGACCGGCCGTTTCGTTGACGAAGGGCGAGTGGTTGCCAGTCATGCCGGGCAATCCACCAAAGTACCCAGTATTCCGGCCGATTGCGCGCCATGTGACCGTCGCGTCCGTCGGGACGTTGGCTTGCCAGGTGCCATCCTCAGCAGTGACAGCCACGCTCCATGGGTCGCCGTCCAAAAACAGGGCAACGCGCGCTCGAGCCACAGGTCCGTCGGCTGCCGTGACCGTACCCGAGACCATTTCCGTAGAGACTCCGCGGCGTTCCAGCAGCTCATCCGTGAGCGTGGAGAGGTCGGGACCGACTCCATACAGGCGTGTGTACCGAAGGGTCTCGCCAGCCGGCAGCTCGACCGAAGCACCGATTCCTAGATCGATGTCGCCGAGCTCGGACAGCAGAGGCAAGGGCTCGCCAAGCGGTTCACCATCAACGGTAGCCAGCATGACGGCAACGTCGTTCTGGTGCGCGATGGACGCCAGAAAGTCTGTGGGTCCAGAGTTGGTCGACAACCCAGAGCCCGAACGCCAGCGGTCAGCGACCTCGGTACCAGTGATGAGAATGTCGCCGATGTCCACCAATGGCACATCTTCGCTCGCGGTAATGACGGTGGTCACCTCCATGAACCAGCTGTCCGGCGGCAGGCGATACTCAGTGGTCACGGACAGTCCAAAGGACTCCAGGAAGTCCGGCGCCTCGAGCACGCCGCTGATGAGGTCGATGCCCGTGTCGCTCCCGGAGACAAGAACGCGCGCCGCATCCGAGTTCACGCCGCTATCGACGACGGTCATGTTGTCACCCGAGTTGATGCGGGCGGTTGCCAGTACCTCACGCCATTCTTCCACGATGTCCCGCCCAGGCTCTCCAGCTGGCCGCACAATGTCTGCATCTAGGATGCCGCCACCTTCGACAAAGTAGAAGCTGCCAGTGCGAGCGCCTTGAACAACAAACCGCACCCGGTCGTTGACCAGCAGCGCATCTCCGGGTTGCCCTTCTGCAGAGATACCGCCCCAGAGCACTGAAGGGTCCATGACCACACCTGCGCGCGACTGCCCCGAAGCCACTGGCTGGGTCAGGTCGACAGGCTGAAAGTCGTCGCCTTGCGGACACCCCATGAGGGAAAGAAAGAGCAGAGGAGACAGCATGGGTAGCTCCGGCATCGGGAATGGCGCCAAGCGGACGTCAGTCCCTCGTTAGCGACAGTTTTCGGTGTACTCGGGGAGGTCTTCGCCGCGAGTGGTCAAGACAACTTCGTCGAACAAGTCCTGCTGGTAGCACAGCAGGTCGTCTTCGGTGGTGAGTGGTGCCTTGAGATGTTGGATGAGTGCCAGCTCAGTCCGGTTGCCATTGAGGGCGGTCGCAGTGATGGAGCCCTCCATCACGTCGAGGATTGCGGCGCCATCGGTCTTTTGGTAGCGCATCGCGAAGACTGCCGGGTCATCGGAATCCCCCTGAACGACCGAGCCTCGCCATGTCAGCGTCCACTCAACCGTAAGGATGTCGACCTTCGTCAGAAACGTATCGAAGCTGACCTCGTAGTTGTCCTCTACGTCGAACTCGGTGGTGAATCGCGTGACGCCGCGTCGGTCGGTCACCACCTGCGGGTCCGAAAGTGCCTCAATGACGTCCGACAAACGGGCGTGAACCACCCCACGTCCGTGCAACCAAAACAGACCGTCATCCCGCTCGTCCGTCTCGAAGCTGATGCTCTCGTCCGAGAGCTCATCGACTGCCGGAGCGGTGTTGTCTTCTAAGGGTGCAAGCCCATCCGGGAACTCTGTGACAACGTCACGAAGACAGGCCGAGGTGGACAACAACAGCGCTAGGCTGGCCCACTTACGAATCACGACGACGCCTTACGAGCAACAGTCCAAGTAGCCCAAGTGCCCAAGCCGGGTTGGCAGACGACGACGCATCACAATCACAACCGGTGGCTGCGACAACGCCAGTGTCTGTGTCTTCACCGGGCTCGAAGTCCCGTGTGTTCTCGGGCTCCGGCAGGTCGTCGAGGCCATCGCAGTCCTGGTCGATGCCGTCTTGCAGAATCTCTTCAGCGCCTGGGTAGACCGAGGGGTCCGAGTCATCGCAGTCGCCGGTCGTGGTCACAGCACCGTCTACTGGAGGTGCGCAGTCGGGAGGTCCGGAGGCATCCCCGCCGAACCCGTCTTCGTCATTGTCTTCGTACCATTGCTGAAACTCGACTCCGTCATCTGCGCGGCCGTTGCAGTCGTTGTCCAGGCCATCGCAAAGCTCGGAGGCGCCTTCGAACACGGTGTCGTTGCTGTCGTCGCAGTCTGTTGCCGTCAGAACAGGTTCGTCTCCGGGCTCGCAGGTGAACTCGCCGTTGCTGTCTGCGTCGCCTTGCCCATCTTGGTCTTCGTCCGGGAACACGAGGGTTGCATCTGTCGCGTCGATATCGATTCGCTCATCACAGTCATCGTCCACACCGTTGCAGACCTCTTCACCATTAGGTGAGACAAGGCGTGCGTTGTCGTCGCAGTCCCTGGAGTTGCTGACGTAGCCCTGTGGCTGGGAGCAGGATTCGACGGAGTTTTCGGGGTCTCCGAAGTCATCAGAATCGGAGTCCGCGTACCAAGTGGCCAACCCGACTACATCATTGTCGACTTCACCGTCACAGTCGTTGTCCAGGCCATCGCACAGCTCATCGGCGCCCGGGTTTACGGTGACTTGTTCATCGTCACAGTCACCATCTACGAGCACCTGATTGTCTCCAGCTTCACACGCCAGAACACCTTCACCGTCCGCGCCAAAGTCATCGTTGTCGACGTCTGGGTAGACCAGGATTTCACCCATAGAGCCCGGTGGGTCGATTTGCTCGTCGCAGTTGTCGTCTAGGCCGTTGCAGACCTCTTCGACATCTGGGTTGATGTCGGCGGTTGAGTCATCACAGTCCGTGCCGTTCTCCACGGCATTGTCGGGCTCGACACACAGCATGACGGGCTCTAGGCCACCGAAGCCATCTCCGTCACCGTCAATGAAGAAGGACCCGGCATCCACGGGGTCTTCGTCCACCTCTTCATCACAATCGTTCGAGATGCCGTCACACAGTTCGGGAGCGAAGGGGTAGGTCGTGGCGTCGTCATCGTCACAGTCGCCGCCTACTGCGACGTAGCCATCCAGTGGGTCGCCGCACGTGCGCAGGACGTCTTGTAGATCGCCAAACTCGTCGCCGTCGTCGTCGAAGTAGTAGTCGGTAGCGTCTTCTGCGTTGTCGTCGATGCTGTCATTACAGTCGTTGTCGACCTCGTCACACAGCTCGGTGGCGTCCGGGTTGACCGCGGGGTCTTCATCATCGCAGTCACCGCTGATGAGCACGGCGTCTGCGGGGACCTCACTACAGGTTTGTTGCTCGCTTAGCGGGTCGCCGAAGGTGTCTTGGTCGTTGTCTACGTAGAAGACCGTTCCGCCTACAGCATCATTGTCGATGATGCCGTCACAGTCATTGTCGAGACCGTCGCACAGCTCGACAGCGCCGGAGTAGATCGCAGGCTGGTCGTCGTCACAGTCCCACATGACAGGGAAGCCATCGTTATCGGCATCGATCCAGGAGTCGGGGTCCGCGCTGGGTCCGCCAAAGGCCCCCATGTCTGCTGGGGTTTGCGCCGAGGGTGTGGAGTCGTCTGGGTCCGTTCGGTCAGGGCTTCCAACGTCGAGAGTTGCGCTGTCTGCGGCTACCCACAGGTTGTCGACGCACTGACCATCCGCGCGAGCATCTTGGAACGCCGGGTCGACATACAGATTGGTGTCATCCAAGTCGGACGCCCCAAGCAATCCCCCAACGTCTCCGTCTACGTTGTTCCACCAGTCGTTGTAGACAAGCGTGGCGTTGGTGTTTCCAATCGCTTCAAACGCAGGGCCCGACAGCGAATCGGAGATGATGCTGCTGTCGAGAAGCACCGAGCTATCGCGCGCGTAAACGCCAGCGCCGCTCTCTGCATCATTGGCGACGAACGTGTTGTTCACCAGTCGAACGTCTCCCGAGGCGTTCTGCACTGCCATACCGCCGCCTTGACCCGAGACGTTCTGAATCCATTCGTCAGACGCAAACGTGACCGGCGTGGAGTGACCATCGACCAACACCGCTCCGCCTGATGTAGCGGACAGGTTGTCGCACCAGTGAGTGCGTGTGCTGGAGAAGTCATTGGATGGCCCTAGGTACAAGCCACCAGCGCTGTCTGCGGTGTTTCCACGAACCTCGTTGTCCGTGAAGATGAGGCCCTCTAGACGACCGACGAACACGGCTCCACCTTGGTCAATGGCCTCATTCGCAATGAATGCGGTATCGGCAATACCGAAGGAGCCGCTTCCCTTGAGATACAGCGCGCCGCCGTCTTCAGCCACGTTGCCACCGAAGGTACTTTCCGTGAAGTCACCCGAGACGGCATCAACCAAGTACATGGCACCACCGCTTTGCTCGGCCACATTAGTGTCCCAGTCAGAACCTGACACATCAACCAGACCGGAGTTGGCAAAGAGCCCGCCGCCGTGAAACTCTGCAGCACCGTTCTGGTAGGAACCTCCGATAATCGTCAGGTTGGACCCAGTCGCGCTAATGAGGCCGCCGTTACCCGTGTTGCCACGCCGTCCATCGTCGGCGTCGGCGTCGTCAATGGAGATTGCCACACAATCGTCGACGACAACGTCCGTGAACTGACCACTTGAGCCCGCAAGCGACACACAGCCACCTTGCGAAGCAGAGCCATCAAACAGCTCAGTATCATTGATCGAAAGTAAGCTGACCTCAGCACTCAACACACCACCACGGCCCGACGCAGACGCCCCATACAAGGCGCTGTCGGAAATGGTTGTATTGGCTCCCCTCAGGAGGACCGAGCCACCTGCGGACGCACGTCCACCATCGAAGTCGCAGTCGTCCAGGACCACAGTGCCACCAACCGCGAACAGGTCGCCGCCTTCAGCGTCAGCGACATTGTCGAGCATGGCCACCGAGGTCAATGACACACCAGTATTGAACGCTCGAATACCGCCCCCACTGCTCGTGGCACCGGTCAGCGTTTCGTTGCCCGACAGGATTCCACCGGTCATGGTGAGGGTGCCGCCAGAGAACCAAATGGCAGCGCCCTGTTGAGAGACCCCGCCGACGAAGTCGGTGTCTGTCGTAGTGAGGGACACACCGCTAAACGCAATGATGTGACCCCCCAATCCGACCGCGGTGGTCGAGTTGTCTTCGAACACGCTGTTGTCGATCGTGACCGTAGAGGCCACCAACTCCATTCCGCCACCGCTGTAGACTACATTGGAGTCCCGAATAATCATATCGTCGAATGCAACGGTCGAGCGTGCAACGGTGAAGCCACGACGAGTGCCGCCAACCACTTCAAAGCCCTCAATCTCAATGCCAGACGAGTCCTCAATGAGACCCATTGCTGCCTGCGCCAGAGCACTAGGGCTGAGCCCTTGGATTGTTGGCCGAACATCCGGCGAGGACCGCAGAGCAATATCGACTTTCCCCTGCATGCGGAATGCGGCGTAAACACCATCATCCTGCACGAGAATCTCGTCTCCAGACACAGAGGCGTCGACCGCCCCCTGAATGGTTGAATAGGTGCACCCAGTCTCGCAAACATCTAGGGTTGCTGCGAAGGTAGAACTAACGGTCAGGAGTAAGGTCAACATGGCCGCCAGCATACCCCGGAAACCCCACCTCTCGCCGCTTTCAACACATTGAAGAGTCGTGCCTTGCTCACCAAACTGACCGGTCGCCTGTCACCAGCCACACTTCCGGCACTCGCACTTGTGCTGATGATGCTGGCAACTGGCCCTTGGTTCGTCGATGATGCGGGAATCGTGTTCGCATATTCCCGCAGCATTGCGACAGGTTTGGGTCCAACAACAGGCGCCTCCCCGGACTTCGTGGAAGGGTTCAGCGATCCGGCTTGGGTGCTGATTCTGGCGACCCTTCGATCTGTAGGTTTGCCCATCGAATGGTGTGCAAAGGCGATTGGCGGCTTCGGCATGTGGATGGCGTGCTGGACCGTGTTGAATACGGCACGTCAAGAGGGTCTGCCACAACAAGAACGATGGGCTCTGGGTGTGTCACTTGCGCTCATCGGGCCCATGTGGCTCTGGGCCCTGTCTGGACTAGAGAACGGATTGTGGGCCTGGATGCTCGTCGCCAGTGTCTGCGTCAAGCACAGACTATGGGCATCCGTCGCCGTTGTTGTGTTGATGTGGGTGCGACCGGAAGCTCCGCTTGTGATGGTAGGAGTGCTGGCGAGCCGAGCAGTATTAGGCCACTCTTGGAAGCTCATGGCCGGGGTCGCGATTGCCTCTACAGTGGCATTGTTTGGCATCCGCTTACTAGTGTTCGACGCGTGGTGGCCCAACACCGCTGAAGCCAAGCTTGACCGTGGCCTACTCTCCCGTGTCATTGCAGGAATCCGATACAGTACAGCCTCTGCAGCGTGGCTGGGATGGGTGCCCCTCGCATTGGGCGCCTACACCGCAGACCGCTCTGCACCCCACCGTAGACTGCCACTTTACGCAGCGGGCCCCTTCGCCGCATCACTACTTGCCATGCTGTATATGGGTGGCGACTGGATGCGGTACGGAAGGTTCTTGGTGGGCCTGTCTCCCCTCATCGCACTGGCTTGCGCACCCGCCCTCTTGGCAAACAAACGTACACGGTGGGTACTTGGAACCAGCTGGGTCGTTTGTGGTTTGGTCTGGGCAGATGTGGTTCGTCGCCCACCGTTGCCCATGTCGCTTGTGCAGGAAGTTGGAGATGTGGTGGCGGCCATCACGCAAGATGCGTGTCGAGATGACGGGCTTGATGTTGCTGTGCCCGACGTTGGCGGCATCCTGTGGGGGGCACCAGAGCTGACCGTCAACGACTTGGCACAGCTGACAACCGTGGCAAGTTCCACGCCATGGTCGAGCCGTCTAGAAGACTCGCAAACACACATCGTCATCACGCATGGTCCATGGGTACAGCGCACGGGGCTGACCCCGACCACAATGGAAGGACTACGGTACGCTCCGCTTTGCGTCCGGCCTGCCGCGAGTGGCGTTGCCGAGCAGGCCCACCCAACAACACTGTTCTTGCACTCGTCGTGCGACCAACCAATGACGCGTCAGACAGATGAGCTCGTGCGCGCTTGGTGCAGTCGTCCTCGCTAGTGTCAACGGCGAACACCGCGAACTGAATCATAACCGTGGGTCCGTCGCCGCCCACGCTGCCCGTCAGTAGTAGGGGGACCACGCCAAAGGCTTCCATTCGCCGACGTCGCACACATCAGCGTCACCAAAATATACTGAAAGCCCTTCATGGTTGCCAACCGCACGCGAACCATGACATGCCAGCTCCGTATCCGCGGTACACTGACCCATGGCAGAATCCCCACACTACCTCCTGGTCGGCAATCCCACAGCGCGCTCGGGCAAAGCACTCAGACGAATAGACCAAGCCCTGGCTAGTCTCCGGCGCAGAGGCGTTTCGGCGTCCTTCATGCCCACCCGTCCAGATGGCCGCACCGTACGAGCGGTCTTTGAAGCTATCGACAGCACACGTGTAGACACGGTGATCAGCCTTGGTGGGGACGGTACCTTCGCCGAGGTCGCCAAGGGCGTTCTGGCCGCAGGTCGACGAGTTCCCATGGCGTTCATCCCGAGCGGGACAGCGAACGACCAAGGACGTAGCTTCGGCATTTCAGCCTCACCTGACGCGATTGAGGAAAACCTAGACATCGTTCTAGAGGGTCACCAGGTTCGCTTGGACGTCGGACGCATTCAAGCCATCGACGAAGGCGGCGAGACCACACATCGGGACCTATTTTTTGATTCCGCTGGTTTCGGTCTACAGCCCGACATCCTCTGGCGCCGCAATCGCGACCGTAGCTTGGTAGCCCAGGTTCCGGTCCTAAGACGCTTGTACACAAATCAGGCCGTGTACGCAGGTGCGACTGTTCAAGAAGTGCTGCGCACTGTGGTCGACCCCGTGAAATTCACCGCAGAAGTCACTACGCCAGATGGCAACACCACACGCTTCACCGGGCTGACCGACCTCGTGGTAAACGCCACCCCTGTGTACGGCGGCTGGTGGGTCCCGACTCCCCGCACAGAGACAAGCGACGGACTGATGGAGCTCATGGGCATCGCTGGACGGCGCGACATGCTGATGACGTCCATCAAGAACATCCAAGAAGTGGGCATCCCGATTCCGGACAACCAGCTGCTCGGAAGTCCAGCGGTGCGCGAAATCCAGGACCGGGCGTTCGATATCGAACTGTACCGTCCGCGTGGGGACGACGACATCACGAGCCAGCTGGACGGCGAGCAGTGGGTGCGCGGCAATCACTTTCGTGTGGATGTGTGGGCGCAGGCATTGCCACTGATCATACGAAAGGGATGGACGCCGCCCTGGAAGGCTGCCCCTCCCCTCACCGACCGATAGTCGACACACTTTCGGTGCACCGCGTCGCGTGCGAAAGCATTCACTACAAACAAGAAAACCCCCAGGGAGCCGGGATGGCTCAACCTGGGGGTTTCTTGAA
>CAJXTB010000004.1 GCA_913061235.1 uncultured Pseudomonadota bacterium
GGGCGGACTGTGCCGAGACGGCAGTTTGGGCGGACTGTGCCGAGACGGCAGTTTGGGCGGACTGTGCCGAGACGGCAGTTTGCGCGGACTGTGCAGAGACGGCGGTTTCGGCCGAGATAGCGGTTTCGGCCGAGATAGCGGTTTCGGCCTAGATAGCGGTTTCAGCAGAGACGGCGGTTTCGGCGCTATCCGCTGCTGTTGCGTTCATTGCGAAAGGGACTGAGTGGACTTGTTGTCGGGAGAGTTCGCCGCCGTCGTCCACTGTCAGACTCAGGTAGTCGTGTGTCGCAAGCAGGTCGGCATCGAGAACCGAAGCTGTTCCTAAAACGACGTGAAAGTAGCCTTCGTCGAATATCAGCGTGTGGGTCTCAGACCAACCAGCAGAACCTGTATTGGCGCCGTCATACAGGTTGAGTGTCAGGCTGTGTTCTCCGACTATCGCTCCACCAGCGGCATCGAGTAGACGCCCTTGGTAGGTCAGAGTCGTTGGGGCAGCGAAGGCGGATGTAGCGGCTGCCAGAAGAGCTAAAAGCAAGTGGACTCCGTAGTTATAGACGCTTTACCATATTGTTTGGTTTTGTCGCAGGACTCATGCTAGCGTCGGCGATTGCATTGCCGAGGACGAGTCGGAAGTCCGCAGAACCCCTACATTTACAACGACAAACGGCCGCCTCACTAAAGAGACGGCCGTCAAGTTGTGCAGGAAAGCCCCTAGGCTTGCGTGGCAATCCAGCGGGTCAGGCTGCGAACCATCTCGCCAGTGGCACCGGGTTCCCAGTGGCCGTTCTTGCTGTCTTGGAATGCGCTACCGGCAATGTCCAAGTGAGCCCAACGCTTCTCGTCTGTGACGAAGTGCTGGAGGAAGAGCGCTGCAGTCGTGGAGCCGGCGGCGCGGCCACCCACGTTCTTGATCTGGCCCCAAGTTGCCTTGAGCATGCTGTTGTATGGCGCGTGCAAGGGCAATCGCCACATGCCTTCGCCGGTGCTCGTAGCTGCCGACTGCAGCTCGGTTGCCAGTCCGTCGTCACCCGTGAACAGACCGGTGTAGTCGGGGCCGAGGGCCACAACGCACGCGCCGGTCAGGGTCGCGGCATCAACGATGGTGGTCGCTTCGGTCTTGCTGGCGAGCAGCAGACAGTCAGCGAGTACCAGGCGGCCTTCGGCATCCGTGTTGTGGATTTCGACGGTCACACCGTTGTTGTAGGTGAGGATGTCGCCCAGCTTGAAGCTGTTGCCGTTGATCATGTTCTCAACGCAGCCCAAGAAGGTGTCGACATTGACCGGAACACCGAGGCTTGCGACGGCCTTGGTTGCTGCGAGCATGGTGCCAGCGCCACCCATGTCACAGCGCATGGTCTGCATGCCGGAGCTCGGCTTGATCGACAATCCGCCGGCGTCGTATGTGACACCCTTTCCGACGAGTGCGATGTGTCCAGTTGCGCCTGGGGGACGGTACTTGATGTGGACCAAGCAGCCGGGCTTGTCCGAGCCCTGGCCAACAGCCACGATGCCCACGTAGCCGCGCTTTTCACACTCTTCAATCGAGATGACTTCGACTTCGACGTGGTCGATGCTGTCGAGGGCTTGTGCTGCGGCAGCGAGGGTCGCTGGGTAGATGTCAGCAGCGGGGCCGTTGACGAGCTCGCGGGCGAGGCTCTGTGCGTCCATGCGGGCATTGCTGCGGGTGTCGAATCCGCTGGGCAAGTCACCGGCATTGAGCAGGGTGAGCGTTGCAATAGCGGGCTTGCGTGCGTCTTCGCGACGGTATGTGTTGTACCGGTAGTTGCCTGCACCGAGAGTCTCAATGACGTCCTCCGCAGCGTCACCGAGGGCACCGAAGTCAACGGCCAGGTGATCGACCTTGAGGCCGCGAGCGGCGAATCCAATGGCTCCTGCCGTCTTCATCAGGTCTGCAGGTGAGCCGTCGCCCAGTCCGGCAACAAGCAGGTGCCGAGCACCAATGTGTCCAAGGGCGGGAACGGCCTCGACGCTGCCTGCCTTGCCTTTGAAGCCGCGCTCTTCGAGCAGGGCGACGAGCTGGCCGCCGAATGCTTCGTTGAGTGCCTTGAGGTCATCTGTGCCGGAGACGACAACAGCGACGGCATCGGCCGAAAAGGATTCAGGAGCGGAGTTGGTGGACTGAATGTTCACGGGTGCCTCGGATGTGCAGGAACGGAAGGTACGAAAAGCAGTTGATGGGTCGACGAAATATCGGTCTTAACCACAGCTATTAAAAAGCGTGATGAGCCCAAGTGTGAGCGTGCCGATGACCGCGACGCCGAGCAGTATCTGGACGAAGGTATCGTTGCGGATGACCGTGATGACACGGGACAAGGCCGACGCGCCTTCCACGTCTTCCGGGGACCAAGACGGCAGATCTTCTACTTGATCGGCCTCTGGCACGTACTCTGGTGTGCTTGGGTCTGGCAGGGCATCCCACTGCCCGGGTCCATCGTATGCGGGGGGCTGTGACGACGGTGCGTCTGCAAACTGTCCGGGGACGGTTGGGGGAGCCGCGACTGTTGCCGTAGAGGACCGCTGACCATGGGGGATTGTGTACGGCTCAGCCAACGGTGCCCGCGTAGGTGCTGTGGGTATCGTTGGGGCGTTTGGCGAGATGCCGATACTCGGCCGGGTAGGCGCTGGGCTAGGACTCGGACGCCTTGAGGCTGGTTGCTCTGTTGGCCTCTGAGAGAGCGGAATGGACTGCGGTGCTTGGATGCCCGTGGATGGAACCGCTGTTGGGCTTGTTCCGTCGAGGTCCATGGACGCTGTTGGCGAGATGGGGCTTGGGAAGCGCGCAGCGTCGCGACGCACGGGGTCGTCTTGGAAGCCGTCATCGGGTGCGGGCAGAGTCAACGGCTCAGGAATGTGCGCATGCTCGTTGAGTGGTGGGACGTAGCCGGGAGGTGGCCGTACGCTGACCTCTGCGCGTGCAGGAATGGGCGTGTTTCCACTGTCTAGAATGGAAAACGCCGCCTCTAGGTCGTAGCGGCCCGGCGGAATGTCGCGCAAGCTGAAGTGGAAGCGCAAGCGGCCCGAGGGGTGTGGCTTGACGTCAAACGAGGCGTCGTGAACGCGAACGCGGCGCCGATCTGGACTGTCCAGGTCGATCATTCGCAGTCCGACAGCGACATGCTCGTGGTTTCCGACGCCGTCCGTGACGGCAACTGTCACGGTAAAGCTGACGGGCTCTGTGTGTAGGTAGACCCCGTCTGGAGAGGTGCCGGGTAGCAAGATCTTGCCCACGGCTTCTACGCGCGGATTGATGAGGGATGCGACCTCGGAGATCCGTGTGCGCAGGTCCTCGGCACGGTTGAACCGGTAGGGGGGCGATGGCTCCATTGGGCCCGAGAGGCCGCGATTGAGCAGGCTTGCCAGGCGTTCACACACGCGATTGACGAAGCGTGGGTTGGCCCCTTCGGCTTTGAGCCGCTTGAGGGCGCGGTCGCGCAGACTGGCGAGCTCTACTTTGTCCAAGCCACCGTTCGGGACGGTGAACTCGTCAGAGCGGCGAAGGTCACCGACGCTTGGCTGCCAGGTTGCTGCACTGTACAGAGCGGCGCAGACAGCCCAGGTGTCCCAAGGTGTACCTGGAATGTCGGCGGCTTCGGGAGGCAGGGTGTTGGCGCGGGCAGGGGACAGCGCTGCGAGGCGCTGATGCCACTGTGCGGCCGTCGGCGTGAGCATGTCCGACAGGACGGGCTGTCCGTCCTCTTTGATGAGGATGTTGCTGGGCCGGAGATTGCCGTGAACTTCGGTGTTCGCAGCCAGCATTTCGATGTTCTCTGAGACTGTCGCGAGCAAGGTCGCAACGTCTCCGAGGCTGTCACCGTTTCCGAGGCGCCGGGCCAAGGTGCTGTGGTAACGAGGCATGATCAAGGCTGGACGCCCCGTGATCAGCACTCGGTCTTCGAGCCGTGGCAGGAATGGATGAGATGCCCGCCGCAACAGATTGGCTTGCTCGTCTGCACATTGAGCGCAGGCGCGCTCTAGGCCGTCTGGCAAGCGTGCGTCGCTGGCGAAATCGGTTCGGGCGTGGGCGACTTTGACAACGCGCTGAGCGTCATTGTCTCCCAGTAAAACCCACGAACCTCCCCACAGGCCGCGCCCTAAGGGCTGGCCCACCTGCCAGGATCTTCCCAGACTGTCGGTGACCGTATCCCCGGTGTGCATGTATCTCCTCGCGAGACGGCGGAGGGTATCGGCATGGTCTGCCCGCGTCAATGAACCCGCCCAGAACGCTGATCGAACGGTTCAGAGCGACAGCCACCTGACCGAGAGATTGGGCACCCACGGACCGCGTCCGGTGTTGGGTAGGGCGGTACCTACAGCGACAGGGCGGGCGAGGTGAACGCGAAATACGAGAGGACCAAACACGAGATTGGTACCCAAGGCGACGTCCACCACCCGCTTGTCCCACAGGCCATCCAAGTCGGCGGACACCGCTCCAGCATCCACACCCGCAATGGCTTCGATGCTGCTCAAGATGGCGATGCGCAACAGGGCGTCGAGGGGCAACTGAAGTTCTGCTGTGGCGGTGGCGAAGTGGCGGCCAAGCAGCCAGTCGGCGTCTGCGAAACGAACGCCGCGTAGTGTGTCGAAGCTCGAGAGGAAGAAGTTGCGGGCATACGTGCCGCCGAAAGAGGTCCCAGCGGAGGCACGGACGAACAGGTTTGCGCCGGAGAGGCTCTGCAGGCGAATGGGTACGAACCGTTCGGCATCCAGGCGCGCACTACCAAACACTTCGTCATTGAACGGTTGGCTTGCCACCGACACCTCACCGAGTGCACTTCCACCACCATGCGGACCGGTTGTTGGATGGTAGCGAACTGTGTCGTAGCCAAGGCGCAGGGTGGTCTCAGCTTGTGGGCGTGCTCTGCCGTTTTGCTCCTCCCACAAGGTGAACATATTGCGGCCTGTCTCCGGATCGATCTGCCCGCGAAGCAGTCCTTCGGAGTCGCCAAGGAGAAAGTATTGCGTACCGCCAAGCTGCACATCGAGCTGGGCGTACGCAAAGCGGTCGAAGGGGTAGCGTGCACTGCCCAAGACGCCGTAGCTTCGCTCGGCCGACTGAAAACGCAACGGGGTGCTGTTGTCTAGGCGGAAGCGCAGGTTCTGAAACACGCCACCAGCCCAGGTGACCCGGTTGGACTGGTCGGTGTAGGCCAAGTAGCCATCGGTCAGACGAAAGTTGCCGAAGGCGGCGGCGGACAAGACGAGGCCGCGCTCTTTGAGCTGGTCGCTCGCTGACAAGAACAGCTGGCCGTAGATTCCACCGGGGCCTGCGCCGAAGAACCCAAGACCGTTTTCAAGTCCCCAGTTTTTCGGAGCGAGGGGCCGGTAGGGCGTGGCGTCGCTCAGCGACCGGATCGGAATGGGCGTCGGTGCGCCAGTGGGGGCTTGTGGAACGGGGGCGGCGTCCAGCCACATGTCGCGCGGCAGCTCAACGGGCACGCGGCTGCCCGACTCTTGCAGGAGTGCCCAGGCGCCATTGTCGGAGGGGGCGGGGCTCGACACGCCGGTTGTCATGCGCGTGTGACGCACGATGCTCCGCTCGGCTGCGCGGTATTCGTAAAGGTCGAGTCGCGTGTCATCCCATGCGGTGAACAGAAGTGTGCCTTGTGAGAAGACTGGCTGAAGATGGTCCCGTTCCTCGGACGTCAGCTGGGTGGTGGCACCGCTTCTTTCGGCCGCGAACAAGGCGTAAAAGCCATTGTCCGTGGCGTCGCTTGCGTACACGATTCCGTTGGGTCCCCATGCCGTGTGGCGCTCGGCGTAGGAGTCGTTCGTGACCTGAACCGGAGTGGCCCCTTCGGTCAGGACGACCCGGTAGACGTCGACATGGCCGTCGGGAGTGAGTCCGACGAAGGCGGCTTCCCTGCCGTCCGGGGAGACAGACAGACCTGTTGCCCCGACAAGACCATGGTCGCGAAGCCGGATGCGATGCTTGCTTCCTAAGCGGAGCGTGACGCGCTTTGGACCCAGCTCTCCGGCCGTTCGCTCTTCCCGTTTTCGGCGTCGCCTACCGCGCCACTCAACGGCTTCGGTGGTGATGGATTGCCAGGTCAGTACGTCGGCGCCTCGATGCTGGGCTGCGTACACCAAGACATCGTCTCCAAGAGCAAAGATCTGGTCTTCGACGGGATGAAGCGACTCCACTCCGGGGCGACTGTCGGCAACGGCGCGTTGCGTGTGTCGTGGGTCTCTCCGGTCCGCCAGCATGATGCGCGTGCGGTAGGTCTGAAAGTCGATTGCCGTGTACGCAACGGTCTGGCCGGATGGACTTGCGCTGAGTCCGAGGACGTAGCCATTTGTGGACCCCAAGTCCTCGGTATCCGACGGCCGGTTGTCGCTATTCAGCCAGTCTTGGTACGTGCGCTCGCGCAGCCATTCCTGCCACTCGCGCTCCATCTGTGCAGGAGGCACATCGGTCACGGTCTGCATGAGAGATGGGAACCCGCGCAGTGCCGTCTGTCCGGCAAAGGTGACGCCGATGGCTTCGTGCCCTTGCGACAAGAGGTCCTGAATGACCTGCTCTCCGTAGGTCTCCGCCAAGAAGACGCAGCGCAGGTGGCCGAGCTGGTAGGTCCACAAGACGCTGCCAGGCGCGTCATCAAAGAAACCTAGCGGCCCCCAAAATCGCCTTGTGTCAGCGTTTGTGACCAGATCGCGTGCCAACATTGCTGCTGCTGGCGTCAGACCATCGTTCGCGTAGTACTCGGCCAGTCCTTCAATGAACCACAGCGGGTACACGCCGAGTGGATCGCGCCCGGTTCCTGCCTCGACCGCGGCAGAGCGAACCTTCTGAATGGTGAACTCGTGGGCCATTTCATGCTTGGAGACGTGCATGAAGCGACGGTGATCACCAAAGTACGGCAGGGCGATGGTCAGGTCGCGCGTGCTGGTGACACCCAGCGTTCCCTCTTGGACTGGGAACAGATTGGTCCCAAGAAAGTCTAGATAGGTCGAGTACAGCACATAGCTGAAGGCGTGCTCTGGAACGTAGTCAAAGTCGTCTGAGAGCTCGGCGTATGCGGTCTCAATCGCACTCGCAGCGCGCTCGGCGACGTCCCGCTCCTGCTCGTAAAAGTACAGCCGTACACCACCTGCTTGTGTCTGCTGGATGGTGGTGTCGGACAGCAGGTCTGCGCGTGCCCAGGTGTGGGGTTCGTAGCTGACTCCGCTCTGCCCAGGGCGTCGAGGCCCTACATAAACCTGGGCTGTCGCCACCAACGGAGCGATCAGGCTTCCGATGAGGACGACGACACCTGCGAGTCGCATGGCTATTCAGCCGGTGCCGAAGCGATCCAGGCGGTGACGTCCGCTGCGAGAGGGGCATCGTTCGCTAGCGGGGCGTGATCGAGGCTCCCTGTCTCCACGATCCAGGCGCTGTCTTCCGAAGTGAATCGCTCGAGCGCAGCATCGTTCGCGCCGGACGGGATGCTTGGATCGAGACGCGACCACAGGTAGGCGGTGCGCCCAGGAATGACGGGAGTGTTCGCGACGGATGCGAGGTTTGCATCGTCTACATCGGCGAACACAAGCTCGACGGTGGCGGCTTCGTCCGGGAAGGTCCCTGGACGCTCATAGAACGCACTCAGGTCATCCAGAGGAGCGTCGAAAACCGCAGTCGGAATGTCGAATTCTTCGGCCAGCAGCTCACCGATTGCGCGGCCGCCGTCTCCAATACCTATGGCGACGGGCGCCGAGTAGTCAATGGGAACGGGGAGGGCGACGCGATTGATGGTCGCCCACGCTTCGTCGGAAATCATTCGGAAGCCGAACTCGGCGGCATCGAATCCGCGGCGTGTGAAGCCATCTACGACGGCATCATTCGGTCTGTCTTCGAGCCCATTCGCGTAGAGGTCGCCCCAGCAGTTGGACGGCAAGACCACCATATGACCGGACTGAGCGAGTGCGGCGACGAGGGCGCCAGATCCGCTACCGATGCCCATTCCCAGGAGGTCGAAGACTGCTCGGGTGGCGTAGTCTGCGGTCAGCTGAGACTCGGCTCGGAATGCCGACACCTCCGGAATCTCGGGAACCGCTGCGTAGTCGAGGTTTCGGTCGTGGAAGACGACAGCTGCCGGAAGCATGACATCACTTTCGGTAGGGTGAACCAGCCAAAATCTAGCTTGTTCACCGTCTGGGCACAGCATGTCGGCTTGCGGCCATGCCTGTACGACCCAGCCCTCGGGTGCTTCTGCGCCACGTGGCGCAAAGTCCAACAGACCGGGCTCCAACTCAGGGAGCTCAGTTGTCCAACATCCGCCTGCCATCAGGGCCACTAGGGGCATCCAACGGTTCACAATCACCTCCGCGCTGCAGAGTATGTCACGGGTGGGGCGCGCCTGTTGAGCCCTACACGTGATAGACTGCGAGTCTTGTTGGAGTCGATCGAACGCGTGAACGCGGAGACGGGCCGAAAGTTCCACTTCATTCGGGTCATCGCCTCTGGCGGGTTCGGATCAGTGTACCTAGCAAAAGAGCTGCACTCGGACGGGTTTTCCCGTGTGGTTGCGGTCAAGCTGTTGCACCCCAAGTGGTCTGAGAACGAAGAGATCGCATCGCGCATGCGTGATGAGGCACGCCTGTTGGGCCAGATCCGGCACCGCCACATTGTGGACGTGCGCGACCTGACCCGCATTGATGGGCGAGTCGCCGTGATCATGGAGTACCTCGAGGCGATTGACCTGAAGGACATCGTCCAAGGCTGCCTGGAACAAGAGACGACGGTTCCGGTACGTGCGGCACTTGAGCTTGGCGGTGATGTCGCCTCTGCGCTGGACGCTGCCTACAACCGGCCCCCCTACGCAGGGGAGAAGCCGCTTCGCGTCATCCACCGGGACATCAAGCCGTCCAATGTGATGGTCGATGACCAAGGCAACGCCAAGGTTCTCGACTTCGGTGTTGCTCGAGCCGACTTCCAAGGCCGCGAGAGCGAGACGCAAGAGCTGGCGTTTGGCAGCGTGGAGTACATGCCTCCGGAGCGTCTGTTCTTTGAGCCCGAGTCGCCCGCCTCCGACATCTATTCGTTGGGCGCTACGCTGTATGAACTGCTGGCACGTCAGAAGTTCGGCAAGGCCAAGTTGCGGCCTGCTCTACACGATCAACACGTGGATGAGCAGCTGGACGCTGTGTTCGCCGCTCATCCTCCAGGTGTGGAGTCGATTCGAGATGAAGTCGACCTCTTGCTCACGGAGATGCTCTCGTTTGACGAAGCAGACCGTCCCACGGCTGCCGACTGTGCAACGCGGATGCGAGAGCTTGCTGGCCAACTGCAAGGAGAGCCAACGCTCGCGGTCTGGAGCAAGGCGTTCGTTCCACCATTGGTCGCCCAGGCCCACGCCGACAGCGAGTCCAAGCCCGTAGACGACGCCCTCTCCAACCGCGTTGTAGAAGAGGACTCCAAGGGGTTCGCCCGCAGTGCGAGTGAAGCGGCAACTCAGAGCACAGTGCCCGAGCCGGTCGTGATGTCTGCTGCAGACATCGCCTTCGAGCAACTGAAAGAAGAGAGCTTGGCGCTGCGCACGCCTCCGCCGGCACCGCGCAGTCAGGCCCCGGCACCCGAAGCAGCCCGTTCTCCCGGCGGCTTCGGCGTACCGCCACCCCCGCCTCGGCGCTCGATTGTCACGCCCCAGGCGCCGCCTGCACCCACTCAGCAGCGTAGCTCCACCCCAGCGACTGAGATTTCCCGTGTCGAGCGTCCGCGTTCACCGGCTCCCATGGTGTCGACTGGTGGCGGTGCTCCACCTCGCACTGCGGTCATGGCGCCACCCCCTCGTCGTGTCGAGCAGGAAGAGCCGATCCCCACTTCGGGTGGAGGGCGCGCCTTCAAGGCGACAGTCGTCGCGTTCTTTACGGTGGCTGTCGTGTCGGCCCTCGTCGTACTCATCGGCAGTGCCATTTATTTTGGACCGGGCCTGTTGTCCTCTGGCACCACATCGGTTGCGATGGAACCCGTCCCGTCTGCGGTCGTAGCGCCCGAAGCACCCGAGCCGCCCACACCACAGGTGGTCAGTGGCCCATCCGCCACGTTTGAGAGTGCCCTTCCAGGTACGCGCAAGGTGACGGTGCGGTGTGATGAAGGGGACGGTGAAGGTGACACCACCGCGTTGGTCGCGGGTGAAGCGCTTGGGGACTGCACCGTTACCGCCATGGACAGCCGCCGCCGCCGATTGACCGCTGTTGTGACCGATGCACGCCCCGGCGATTACATTTGTTTCGCGGATGGCGAATCAATTTGTGAGATGCAAGAGTAAGGTCATAGAACCTTGTGAATGCGTTCATGAGAGTCGGGTTGAACTGACCTCGATTTTGACCTGTACTCAGGCGGTGGTATGCCGCGCCACGCCCCTGCTGGAGCCCTTCAGATGCTGCTTGGTGTCTACATTTTTGTTGATGACGACTTCGAAGACCCCATCTACGGTGTTCCTGCTTTGGCAGACCTCGACGATGAGTTGAGTGTTGCTATCTGTCAGGTCATTGATGATGCGATGGAAGGGGACCGTAGTACCTCCGGTATCGTTGAACATGGGTCGGCCCTCATCGGCTACCGCATGTCTACGCGGACCGGCATTTCGCACGTTGCGGTTGTGGAAGACGGCGTGGCTCGGCCCGAGCTTGTTTCCTACTTGCAAGAGCTGGCCACAACCTACGCAGACGAGGTTGACGCACCGCGACAGCCCGAGCGTGCTGGTGTCGCAGATGTTGTGGACATCGTTGAGCCGCCCTGGGAAGAGTAGCAGTGGGTCGGTAGTGCGGATTCCGCGTTGACCGACAGCCACATGCGTTAGCGATGCTCCACCGAGGAGTGTCTTGTGTCAGAGCGTTTGTATGTTGGTCGTGTTGTTGACCCAGAAACCCTGCGTCCGACGGACCAAGACCACCTGCTGAAGCCGGACCGCCTGACGCGGCATGCGGTGTGTTTGGGCATGACTGGGTCTGGAAAGACCGGTCTGTGTGTCACGCTTCTTGAAGAGATGGCCATGGCCGGAGTTCCGGTTCTTGCCATTGACCCAAAAGGCGACATGGCCAACTTGGCGCTGGCGTTCACTGGGCACCCGGCCTCCGCTTTTGAGCCGTGGATGGATGAAGCGGATGCCTCACGGCAGGGCATCTCCAAGGCTGAACTTGCGGAGAAGACCGCGAGCATGTGGCGCAACGGTCTTACCGAATGGGGAGTGGATGACGCTCGCGTTCGGCGGTTTACCGAAGGGTGTGACGTCAGCATCCTCACGCCAGGAAGCAACTCTGGAATTCCGGTAGATGTGCTATCTGCGCTGTCGATTCCCGATGCGGACTTGCTGGAGGACGAGGAGACGCTTCGGGACCTTGTGACAGGGACGGTGAGCTCCATTCTCGGCCTAGTGGGCGTAGAAGCGGACCCCGTCAACGACCCCGAACACATCGTGCTCAGCACCATCCTCACCGGAGCATGGCTCGCAGGCGAGGACGCCGACATGGAGACGCTCATTGTGCGTCTTGTCGATCCGCCTTTTGCCAAGGTCGGCGTGTTTCCCGTCGATACCTTCTTCAAGCGCTCCGACCGCATGAAGCTGGCCATGAAGCTCAACGGCATCATCGCGTCACCGGCGTTCGCGTCGTGGAGTGATGGCGTGCCCATGGACATTGATGCGCTGCTGGCTCCTGTGAACGGCAAGACCCCCATTCGGGTCTTCTACACGGCGCACTTGGCCGACGACCAGCGCATGTTCTTCATCTCGGCTCTGCTCAACCGGGTCGTGGCTTGGTCGCGTCGTCAGTCAGGAACCAGTGCGCTTAGGGCGATGGTTTACTTTGACGAGGTCTACGGGTTCTTGCCGCCGCACCCGAAAAATCCTCCGACCAAACAGCCCGTGCTGACGCTTATGAAGCAGGCGCGTGCGGTGGGCGTGGGCGTCATGCTCGTCACCCAGAACCCGGTCGACGTGGACTACAAAGCACTGTCCAACGCCGGTACCTGGTTCATCGGTCGTCTACAGACCGAGCAAGACCGCGAGCGCGTGTTGGATGGCCTTGCCGGCGCCTCTGGCGAGTTCGACCGAGCAACCGTGAGTGGCTGGCTTCAGAACATGCCCTCGAGAACCTTCGTGCTGCGCGATGTGAAGGAAGATGCTCCGATTCTACTCCACAGTCGCTGGGCGATTAGCTACTTGCGAGGCCCACTGACCCGGACCGAGCTTGAGAAGATTGACCAGGATGAGCCCACCTTTGCGTCTGACCGCTCTTCGACTTCTGCCGTAGCTACGGCTGCTGCGCCGTCTCATCCTGAACCGGAAGAAGATGGCCTGTCTACGGACCTTCCGCCGTGTCCAGAGGGCTACCAATACCGATTCTTAGACCCCGGCAGCGTGTTTCGTGCGGCCCTACAGCCCATCTTTCTCGACTCGGCTGAGCCCCCACGCGACGACCGTCAGATCGTGTGGCGCCCAGCGGTCCATGCCCAGCTCGACCTGACTTTCGACGAGGGCACGACCTTCCGTAGTGACCGCGAAGAGCATCGGCTGTTCTTTCCCTTTGGTGACGACGCCATTCCCGAGCCTGTGGAAGCGCCGTTTGAGCCGGGTGACTTTTTGCCCGGTGAGCCGTCTCAGGGCCTGTTCGCAGCACTTCCGGAGATGGTCGACGAAGCCAAGGAGCTCAAGGCCTTCGAGAAGCGCATTGTCGACGAGGTCTTCCGCGGGGAGACCACCGAGATGTACAAGCAGCGCGCATTGCGCTTGGTCAGTGGTGCCGGGGAAGCACGCGACGCGTTCGAGATTCGTGTGCGCGAAGCCATTCAGGAGCGCATCGACACCAAGGTCGCCAAGCTCAAGGACAGCGTGGACCGCAAGGTACAGCGCTTGGATTCACGTCGTCGGCAGCTTGAAGAGCGCGTATCGGGCCTCAAGTCCGCGAGTCGTGCTCAGACTGCGACAGAAGTGATGAGTGCTGCGGAGACCGTGTTTGGACTGTTCTTCGGCGGCCGTCGCAAGAGTGTGTCGGCAATGGCCACCAAGCGGCAACAGTCCATGCGAGCGGCGGAACGGGTTGGACAGACAGAGACCCAGATCACCGAAAATGAGCGCGAGGTCTACGACCTAACGGTGGACACCGAAGACAAGATTGCCGCCATCGAGAACGATGAACTGCGGGCTGTCGACGACATCGAGACAGTGGAGGTTCGCTTGGAGCGCTCCGACCTCAAGGTGCGCGACTTCGGCATTGTGTGGGTTCCCGTGACCCGGCAGGTCTAGGGCATCGTCTCCGGCCCGTGGCGTTCCGTCGCTGCGGGTACCAGAACTCCGAGGCGGTGTTATCAGCCGCCTCCGCGCGGGTGAATCATGTCTGAAGTTGAGACCGAACAAAGCAAGAAGGTGTTCTTCCGCACCTTCGGTTGCCAAATGAATGAGTACGACACGGGCAAGATGCGCGCCCAGCTGGAGTCGGACGGCTACGTCGCCACTGATTCGCCAGAAGAAGCTGACGTTATCGTGGTCAATACCTGCTCTATCCGTGACAAGGCGGAGCAGAAGATGCACTCCGCGCTCGGCGAGTACCGGCGCATGAAGAAAGAGGGGCAGCCGGTCACGATTGCTGTGGCCGGATGTGTGGCCCAGCAAGAAGGCCAGACCCTGCTTGACCGCTACAAGGACTTGGACCTGGTCTTTGGTCCAGACGGCATACCCCAAGTACGCAACTTGGTTCGTGCGGCCCGTACCACGGGCCGTGTGCTGGACACCGACTACCTAGACCTAGACAACTACCCCTTCGTCAGCGACTTAGACCCCGCTAGCAAGGGCAAAGTCGGGGCCTTCGTTACCATTCAGAAGGGCTGTGACAACAACTGCACCTTCTGCATTGTACCGACCACACGCGGAAAAGAAGCGTCGCGTCCGTGGGACGAAATCGTGGACGAGTCACGCCGTCTGGTGGACACGGGCGTCAAAGAAATCACGCTCATCGGTCAGAACGTCAACAGCTACGGGTTGAAGAACCCAGGCGACATTCCGTTCGCTGAACTTCTGTACAAGATCAGCGATATCGAAGGTGTCGAGCGTATTCGTTACACCACCAGCCATCCGCGTGACGTCACGGATGAGCTCATCCAGGCCTACGCGGACCTGCCGAAGCTGACCTCGCAGCTGCATCTCCCGGTACAGTCGGGCAGCAACCGAGTGCTTCGCCGTATGCGTCGCTACTACACGCGCGAGCGCTTCCTCGACATTGTCGCCGGTCTGAAGAAGGCGCGTCCTGACTTGGTACTGAGCACCGACATCATCTGCGGCTTTCCGGGTGAAACGGACGAGGACTTCGAGCAGACCTTGCAGCTCATGGACGAAGTCGGCTTTGTGTCGTCGTTCTCCTTTAAGTACAGCCCGCGACCCGGAACTCCCGCTTTGAAGATGACCGGAAAGAGGGGCGAAGGTGTTGCCCCGGAGGTTGCACAGGAGCGTTTGGTCCGTTGGCAAACCATGCAACGAGAGTCGTCTGCGGCCTGGGCCAAGAGCCTTGAAGGCGGCGTGCACGACGTACTCGTTGAGGGCTGGTCCAAGCATGATGCAGGTGTTGTGTGTGGTCGGACGAGCCAGTTCGCCATGGTGAACTTCCCCGGTGACCTGTCGCTTGTTGGCAAGACCGTTCCGGTGCAGGTCACGCGTGCCTTCACCAACAGCGTGCGCGGCGAGCGCGTTTCGCAGGCGTGAGCGAACCAAACCCGTATTGGTGGGCCTACACTCTTCGCCGGGCACATCGGCGGGAGCACGATGGGACGTTGCGTACGGTGCTCACCGGCCTGATTCCTCTTGCGGTTGCTGCTGTCCTGGTTCCGGTAGTTCGCCCGGTGTTCCTTGGGTTCTTGGACGAAGGGTCTCAGGCTCTGGCGCCGGGCCTTCAGGGCATTGTGCTGCGACTCGGCCTTCTCATCGTCGCCGTGACGGCGCTCGACGTGTACGCCGCACTCATTCGCAGTGATGAGCGGGCGATTTTGGACCTGCATCCGGTAGACCCAGAGCAGGTCAGTCGGTATCTGATGGGCCGAACCGAGCGTGAGCGCCGGTGGATACCCGCTGCTGTGGCCATTCTTCTGCTGCCGGTAGCGATTGAAGCGAGTGTTGTTGGCTATACGTTCAGCGTCATTGCGTTGGCGGCCGTTGCTACCATGTCGTTTCGTGCGTCTGCCCTGATGCACTTGGGTGCGGTGGGATTGGCCGAGAGCGAGTGGGCTGCGCCGTTCTTGGACCTGCTTCGCGGGAGCAATCCGCGGGCTCAAGCGGCATTCATCTACGCCCCTGGGGCGGTATTGGCAGCGACCGCTGGCGCGGTTTGGCTGGCATCACTCGGCGTACAGTTTTCCCTCAGCAATGCCCCTTTGGGGATGGTGTTGGTGATCTTGCCGGTGCTCATTGGTGGGTTGGCCAGCCACTACGTGGGCCGTGTGTCCCAACGTTCCTGGTTCCGTGCCTCTCCAATTCTTGCAGATATTGACGCCCGCTATTCGGCGTTGGAACAAGAAGACGACGGGCTGCGCGTCTACCTTGAGTTCACCCTTCGCTGGCTTCCAGAGCGCTTAGCTCTGTACGTCGAGAAGGATTTACGCCATGGCTGGCGTTTGCGTCGGACGGGCGTGACCTTGGCGTGGGCCGTGGGTGTGCTGTCGGCCCTTGCGGGATGGTCAGGCAGTGAGTCTGCGCCGGTGACGTCGATGGTTGTGGGTGTACTCGGCGTCTTTGCCTTGGCTCTGAATGGCGTGTTGATGGAGTCGGACCAGCCTGCGTTTTTGCGCGAGTGGCTGTCGGTAGACAAGAGTGCTGCCATGGCTGCACGCGGCATTGCGGTGTTCGGTTGGCTGCAAGCGGCGGTCTGGTTGCCCCTTCCTGTGATCTGGCTGCGCCACGGGTTTCTCCCGGCGGCGACGTCAACCGGGATTGTCTTTGCGTGCAGCATAGTAGCGGCGGTTCTGGTCGCACTGTGCAGCCGTCGTCCCCGTTGGGGGCTGTGGGTCTATCTGCCGGTGGTTGCTGGCATTGCAGGGGTGGTGGTCACCGCAACCCGTCTCGGAGGTGCGCTGTGAGCGCTGCCATTGTGTTTGAGGGTGTTCGCAAGACCTACGGCAGGGTGGTTGCCGTCGACCGTGTTGACGTCAGCATTGACGCTGGGGCATTCGTTGGGCTCATTGGGCACAACGGGGCCGGCAAGAGCACGTCGCTAAAGATGCTCATGGGTACGCTGCTACCTACCGAAGGTCGCGTCACGGTCTGCGGTATCGACGTCAGCGACAACCCACGGGATGCTCGCGCAGTGATGGGCGCTGTCCCCGAAGAACCTGCTGTCTACGAGTATTTGACCGGGCGGGAGTTCTTGGAGTTCGTGGCCAAGGTCCGTGGCTGTGAGGGCGTGATTCCTGCGCTTGAGCAAGTCGGCATGCTCGGTGACTCAGACCGATTGACGCGCGAGTACAGCCAAGGCATGCGTCGCAAGATTGCGCTGGCTGCGGCCCTGCTTGGAGACCCAAAGGTCATCGTCCTCGACGAAGCGCTCAACGGCCTCGATCCACCCAGTGCAGCGCGCATCAAGGGTGTGTTGCGTGAGCGCGTCGACGATGGCGCTACCGTGCTGCTCTCGACCCATGTCATCGATACGGTTGAGCGCGTTGCGGACCGAGTCATCATGCTGGCCCATGGTCGGGTGGTGGCGGATGAAGTGGTCGCTGAGCTGGCTGAGGGCGGCCTAGAGCGCCTGTTCCTAGAGCGCTTGGAAGCCACGCGGGATGCGCGCTAGGGTGCAGGACGACGAGGAGGGCGTGCCGTGACGACGCAGGGAATCATTGGTGGAGTGTTCCTGGGCTTGGGCTTGGTCACCTTGATCGGGCGATTCATGGCGCCAGACAGCCACATGATGTTCAGCAAGCTTCAGCCCATGAAGGATTATTGGGGTGAGGGGCGGGGGACGGCTCTGCACGTCGTTGCCTACACGGTCTTGCCCATTGTCGTGGGAGCTGTGCTGGTCCTCGGGTGAGCAGCCTCGTCCTCACGGCATCTGGCGGACTCGTCAGGACGTCGTCGGCGAATCCGACCGGGCTCACTTCGCCGCGTGAGCCACAGACACGGTCATGGCATCGATCGCTGCGCGTA
Source organism: uncultured Pseudomonadota bacterium (assembly GCA_913061235.1). GTDB lineage: Bacteria > Myxococcota_A > UBA796 > UBA796 > CAJXTB01. The sequence goes on from CAJXTB010000004.1 coordinate 17,118, forward strand.
GACTGCGACGAATGCGAAGGGCTGTCTGAATGCGCGGCAGCTCTGGCAGGGTCGAGGCCATGCCTTCTTGGATGTAGGTACGCAGCTCATCCAAGCTCGGGTTCTTCACCACGCGCATGACGCTGGATGGACGCAGACGCGGGACGATGTCGATGTCCCCGCGGTAGTTTTGGCCGACCAAGTCGTGCAGGTGGTGCAGCGACGGCCCAAGCGGTGTCCGACGCGACAGGTGGCGTGGCAGGCGCAGAAGCTGGCGTGCAGTGCTTCGGGTCTTGCCCAGGCTGCGTAGAACGCGTCCGCCGGCAGCAAAGGGCAGCACGTGGATGTTGGTCTGGCTGGCGATGACTAGGCCAGCATTGTGTTCATCCCGAAGGGCGTCGCGTGGGACGTCATAGCGAAGCGAGCCGTCGGCCCAGCGCTCGGCGGTGATGGTGCGACGCCCGTCCGGCGTGCGTGTCCGTAGTCGCGTTGGCGGGAACAGGCCCGGCAGTGCGCTGGATGCCAAGACGGAGTGCAGCACGGTCGTGTCGGGGGCGTTGTCGTGGGTCAACAGCAGCGGCGATTGATTGTTGGTCGTTGGTGAGACGGTGATGGCCAAGGTCCGACCGGTGCGTCCATGGGCTTCGGCGAAGGTGTGGTCACCGATGTTGTGCGTGAGCACGCGTGTGAGCTGTTCCGGGCACAACACAGCGCCAGTCTTCAGCATCTGGCGCAGTCCAGCAAAGGCGATGCCGTCACGACGCATGTGGTGGATGTCGCGGAACAGAGTGTCCAGCTCGCTGTTGGTGCGAACACCGATTCCGGCGGCGACCATGGCCCCGATGGATGAGCCGCTGATCAGGTCAGGTAGGGCATCGTTGTCGTGAAGCGCCTTGATGACACCCATGTGGAAGAAGCCCAGTGAGGCGCCTCCGGACAGTGCGAGCGCTACGCGACCCAGTTCTGTGAGCGATTGCTCTAGGGCCACCACATGGTCCCCGGAGGGTTGGGTGACTAGCCAATCTAGGGCGGTCTGAACAGTGTCCATGGGGACAACATCGGCCTGGACTGCTTCGGCTACCGCTAGGGTCACAGCAATGCTGCTCTCGGCGCTTAGGGCGCGGCGAAGGGCAGTAGTGTGTGCAAGCGTAGTCATAGGTGGGAACGTATCGGTCGTTCGTCACAGCTCTGACACGAATTCGGCTACAACCCTGTCAGTCGCCTGTCCTCATGGGGGCTACACCGCGAGAATGACGCTGTATCCTACGGCCCCGTCGGCTCCTGCAGCGTAGCCATGGCGTTGGTCGCCACGAAATGACACGACATCTCCCGGCCCAAGGTCCCACCGCTCGCCCGCAGCGGTCAGAGTGATGCTGCCGCGCTCGCACGCCAAGAACTCGCGTGTCCCCGGAGAGTGTGGGGTGCCACCGTAGGACGAGTTGGCTGGAAACTCTGTTCGCTCCACGTGTACCCCTGGAATCGCGTCTGGAATGAGCGCTCGGATGTGCACGCCATTCTTGGTGGTGCTTGGTAGGTCTGCGGCGGTGTACAGCCTGCCGCTGCGCCGTGGTGGGGCAGTGAGCTCGTCCAGTCCCACCCCCAAGGCGGCGGCGACGCGGACCATCACCGACAGTGTGGGATTGGCACCTCCGGCTTCAAGGCCAGCGAGTGTAGGCCTGGGAACACCGGAGACCGTAGCGAGCCGTTGTTGAGTCCACCCGCGCAGTTCTCGCAGTTGTCGGACACTTGCTGCAACGTTCGCAGAGGCTTCAGTGGGGTGCGGCATGTTCTCTCCTCAACACTATGTTGTTGAAACAACAACATTGATGTTGGTTTAGCAGCGAAAGGTGAAGCTGTCACACCTAAGGAGGTAGCCATGCAGACAGCAGTCATCACAGGTGTCAGTCGCGGACTCGGACGGGCGATTGCCCTGACTCTCACCAACCACGGAGTGCGTGTCGTCGGAATCGCCCGGCCCTCGGTCGAACTTGATGGTCTCGTAGGGGAGGCTGGGCCGCTCTTCACTGCGATTGCGGCTGACGTCGCAGACCCCGACGCGATGGTTCGCGCAGCAGCCAGCACGTTCGCTGCATTGGGGCACGTTGACCTATTGGTCCACAACGCATCCACATTGGGGCCGGTACCGCTCCGTCCCACCCTGGACATCACCGCCCAGCAGCTTGCCCAGGTCTTTGCAGTCAACGTCACGGGACCGCACGCTCTGACGCGACGCATTGCCGGCGCCATGGCCCTGCGAGGCCAAGGAACGGTTGTCGCCATTAGCAGCGATGCCGCGGTCAATGCGTATGAAGAGTGGGGGCCGTACAGCGCCGCTAAGGCGTCGAATGACCACCTGTATCGAGTCCTTGCCGCGGAGAATCCGACAGTGCGATTCATTACCGTGGACCCCGGTGAGATGGACACCGCAATGCACGCAGCAGCCATTCCAGAGGCCGATGTCCACACGCTCCGCAAGCCGAGTCAGGTCGCGAAGGCCCTGGTGACGTTGCTAGGACACGCCGAAACAGGGGTTCGCTACGAGCTGGAGGTGTCGCCATGACCGCCGCAGTCCTTCCACGTCCGAGCCTCGTTCAGCGTCTTCTCGTTGTTCATGCAGGCGACGATGCCGTGTTCGATGGGAAGTTCCTTGACCTGCCGCAGTGGTTTGAACCGGGCGACGTGTTGGTGGTCAATGACGCAGCGACCCTCCCAGCGTCGCTGCCCATGCACGTACACGGCGTGTCCGGTGAGCTGCGCCTGGTCGGTGCGCCCGAAGAAGGCTGGGTGGTGTTGTTCGGACCGGGCTCATGGAGAGAGGCCACCGAGGACCGAGCGGCTCCGCCCAGTGTTGTGGTGGGGGACGTGGTTCAGGTCGCCAACCGACCGGTACCTGTGCTGGAAGTGTCCGACATCTCGCCGCGTCTGGTCCGCCTCGCCCTGACCTTAGATGAGGTTCTCGTGCACGGACGACCTGTTCAGTACAGCTATGTGCCCCGTTCGTTGCAGCTCGATGAGGTGCAGACACCGTATGCGACGCGTCCTTGGGCCACCGAGATGCCGAGTGCCGGCCGGGTTCTGACGCCGCACCTGGTTCATGCGCTTCGCGAGCGCGGTGTCCGGGTGGTTTCTGTGACCCACGGAGCTGGACTGTCGGCTACGGGAGATGCCGGTCTTGACGCTGCTCTGCCGTTGCCCGAGCGGTATGAGGTTCCGCAGGCGACGTGGGATGCGGTCACTGGCGCGAAGCGTGTGGTCGCGGTTGGGACCAGTGTCGTCCGTGCCTTGGAGAGCGCTGCACGAGGACCGCTGGCCGGGGTGACGGCCCTCAAGATTGGCCCGCAGACGAAGCTGAGCGTGGTTGATGCACTGCTGTCGGGCATGCACGAACCGGGCGAATCGCACTTTCAGATGATGGCGGCGTTCGTAGACCTAGAGCGCTTGCGACGTGCGGTTCGGCACGCTGAGCAAGAAGGGTACTGCAACCATGAGTTTGGCGACAGTACCCTGTTGTTTCGCGACCGCTGAAGCCTAGGTGCGGTCCCAGTTGAAGCTTGGACGCTCCGGGTGTCCGTACAAGGTCAGTGCCCCTTCGTCTCCAACGGCGTTGGGCCGCTGGAAAATCCAGTTCTGCCATGCAGTTAGGCGGCCAAAAATCTTGGTATCGCAGTTCTCCGCACCTACGAAGCGCAGGTTCTGCTCCATGCCGGTCAGGGCATCGGGCGACAAGCTGACGCGCTCTTCAACGGCAATGCGCACTTCGTCTTCCCAGTCGATGTCGTCTGGGGCCATGGTGACTAGGCCTTCATCAAAGGCGTCGGGTCCGGTAAGAGCTGTGTTCATGGCCAGCACTTCTTCAGTGCGGCCGGGCTCGCCAATGAAGCGCACAGCCAAGCGCGACAAGCCCGTAGACATGGGCAGGCGGCCATCGCTCGCGTTGGTCACGCGGATGGTGACGGTCTCGTCTTCGTCTTCGAGCATGTAGCTGCGGTCGGCCGAGATGGTCAGCTCGAACAGGGGACCGCCGAAGCAGCTGCCTTCGTCGATGATGGCGAACAGCGTCTTGGCAGTGTTGTCTAGACGGCGCAGGACGCGGGCCTGGAAGGCGATGATTTCGCTCCCTAGCCAATCGTCGCTGAAGCTGTCGAGAGCGGTATCGTGGGCCAAGACGGCGTCCATATCGCCCTGAGTCTTGAGCAGTACTACGCCAACGGTCGGGTAGTTGAAGCGCAGGTGGAACAGCGCGTCTTCGAGTTCCCGGAAGGCTCGCATGGACCACGTCTGGGCTCCCTCTGTGCGCAGTGCTTGTGCACTGGAAGGTGCAGGCTTGCTGGGGGCGTTGATGGTAATGGTGGCCACACGCTTGGCGTCGTCCATCGTCATGGAGACCGCACTGTACGTGCGCGAGTCGTCTTCGCCCACAGTGATGTCGAGGGCGGACCACTCGATACCTGTGCTTGTTCGCGCCGGATTGAGCGCTGCCTTTTCCTTGGCGAGTTGGGCGATGCCCGCTTCCCACTTGGATCGGGGGAAGGTGACGTCCACCAGGCGGAACTTCTTGCTGTCGCGGGCACGGAAGCCCTCTGCCTTGGTGCAGAAGACATCAGCGATGTCCCGGCGAATTTTTCGCTTGTCGACCAGTCGGGTCAGTCCGCCAGTGCCGGGAAGAACACCGAGCAGCGGCACTTCTGGCAGGGACACTGCGCTGGAACCGTCGTCGATGAGCGCAATGGTCTCACAGGCCAAAGCTAGCTCGTATCCGCCACCGGATGCGGTTCCGTTGAGGGCGGCGATGTAGTGCTGTCCGGCGGTTGCGGTAGCATCTTCAATGTGGCCGCGGGTCTCGTTGGTGTACCGGCAGAAGTTCACCTTGAAGCCGTGGGTGCTGCTCGCGAGCATCTTGATATTCGCGCCGGCACAGAAGATACGCGGCTGGTCGCTGGTAATGAGCACCGCGCGAACGGCGGGGTGTTCGTAGCGAATACGGTCAATGGCGTCCTGAAGCTCAATGTCTACGCCCAAGTCGTAGCTGTTCATCTTGAGCTCGTAGTCGCCAGCCCGAAGGGCGCCGTCTTCTGGGATATTCAGTCCGAGCGTGGCTACATCACCGTCGACCCGAAGGTTCCAGTGCTTGTAGCGGTCGGGATGCGTCTCGAAGCTCTCAACGCGTGTGTTTTGGACTGCGGTACCCATGAAGACCTCCGGCGGGAGGCGTCCTTAGCCTACTGCGCCGAAGGGGCGAGTCCAGCAGCGCTACTCGGATTCAAACGTGACATCGAAGCCACTTGCCGTCGCGCTAACATCGGCTTCGGTCTTGGCTTTGACGTGCAAGTCGAGGAACTCCAAGCCGATCTGACCGGTCGCGGCGACTGCTTCGTCTTCGGACATGTAGGCATCATCGACACACTGGTCGGCGACGTCAGCGAGCAGAGCGCCGAGACCGGGAATCTGACAGACCGTCGCGAAGACGTAGTGGTTGGCCTCTTGCAGTGTGACCAAGGCCTTTGGCGATGGCATGGTGTCGTACATAGGGGTCGCGTTGGTTCGTGACGGCGTGACGTTGTCCCGTGTGCCGACGATGACCAATGTTGCGCCACCCATGTCCAGGTTCGACGAGAACAAGGGGCTGTTGAGTGGAGCCATGGCAATGTTGGCCACGGGAGTCGGCATGCCGGTCGGGGCCAAGCTGATGGTGTCGCCCTCTGTGTCGGCGGCAATCGTGCACGCATCTCCCGAAAGCTGGCTACCAGCGCACGCCGCCAGGACGGTCGCCTTGTCCAGCGTGCCACCCGAAGCCAAGACAACCGAAGCGCCGCCGGTGGAGTGACCCGCCAGGATGACGGTCTCGGCGTCTACGATACCGCTGATCGGGCTGTCATCGCTGTCAGACAGGCTCACAGCAGCTTGGTACGACGCACCGATGTCGCCTGGGCGACGGATGTAGATGTCGACCCACTCGGACTGCGACGGGCTGTCGGTGTACGTGTTTCCGATGTGGTCCATAGAGACCACAACGTAGCCGCCCTCGGCCCACTGCTCGTAGATGGTGGCACCTGCATGACGTGCGCCGCCGTTTCCGTGCGACACGACGATGATGGGGAAGGTCCCCTCGGCAGCGGGGGCGTCGTCGTAGGCCGTGCCGTTGAGGCCGAATGCGTAGCTCGCCAGGTCGTCAGACTCGGTGGGATTGGCTGGGTACCAGATGGAGAGCGGGAGAGTCAGACCGTCGGGCCCGTCGGCTTCTGACTCGAAGTGGCCGACGCCGGTGATCTCGGGCTCGTCTTCAGTGCCGTCGCCGTCTCCGTTGCAGGCAGTGAGAGCGAGGAGGGGGGCAAATAGGAGAACGAAACGCATTGGAACCTCTGGCGATTGCCAGCGGTACCCGGCCGAGCGGGGTTGTGTCCGTCAAATTCTGACGGAGATGTGATCTACGCGGCGAGTCGGACCGACTGCGCCGGCATGAGAGCCGGGGGCAGCTCGCCGGCGGCGTGTCGAACGACTTCCGTCAGCAGCTCGCGCGCCTGACCGCTCTGACCGAGCTCGAACAATGTTCGGGCGTACGCGAGCGCTTCGGCGGTGGTGAGGTCTTCGCAGACCAGTGGAATCAGCGTGCCCGATCGGGAGCCGAAGGTGGCCTCCAAGATCGTAGCAACCAACTCTTCGTCCGCTGTGCAGAGCACCTCGAACAAGCCATCCATGAATGTTCCGTCAACCGTTGCCAAGGCACCCTCCACTCGCAGTCTCCACTGCATCGTCGCTTCCCTCAAGAACTGTAGCAGCAATTCTGACCCGCGGGACGGTTTTTAGTATCACTGGATGTAACTGGGATGCGATCCGTTCGCGGATCGGCTTGCGACCTGCTTTTCTGGGGCGAGATAGTTTTGCGCACCCGGAGGTCCACGTGGACGCAGCAGCCTTGATCGAACGACTTTCCCCTCTGACCAGCACGATCGCACGCTTGGATCTGGACGCCCCAGACGCTGGCGGGCAGCTGAACGCTGCCCACCCGCTCGCGTCACTACAGGACGTCATTGCTGACCTGCGCGAGGCACGAGATGCGGGCTGGCTGACACCGAAGCGCGCAACCGACACCCTGACGTTCGGACGCCTGGCCAAGCCTGCCGCCGCCGGTGGGTTCGCCATCGACGTTGTGGACATGCAAGGCGAAGGAGCGGTCCACACCCACACCTTGGGAGAGGTGAATCTGTGCATTGCTGAGTCGGGTGATCCGCGCTTCGATGGTCAGGTGGAGGGCTGGGTGGTCAACGCGCCAGGCAGCCGTCACATCCCCACGGTCACCGGTGGCCGCATGCTCATCGTCTACTGGCTACCCAACGGCGCGGTGGTCTGGGGCTGAGGGACGCGGTGCCCGATAGACGGAGGATCCGACGCCGATTGCTGCGGCGCTGCGGCGCCCGCGCACAAGGAGTGCAGCGGGCGCCTAGCTCCTTGCCCTCGACACCGCCTCCACCGCCTCTCTACCGCGTCCTTGGGCTGGCTTTGTCGCGGTCTACTGTTCGAAAAAATCCGGTTCCGGCTGGCTCATCCACCAGGCTAGGACACCGTCCGTTACGGCCTCAGAGAGTTCTCGCTTGACGTCTGGGTCGACCAACAACACGGCGTCGAGACGGTTGTCGTGAAAGCCGAACTCCACGAGGACGGCGGGTGTGCCGGGGTTGATGAACTCGTTGATCTCAGCGAAGTCGTTCTGGATGGTTCCTGAGTCGCGCCAGTCTTGTTGGCGGCTGGACATCACCGCTACAACCCGCTCGCGAACGGCGTCAGCAATCCGGGTGGAATCTTGTGCGCGAGGCGTACAGTCCGGGCCGGCGAGGCACTTGTTTCGCACAAAGACAATGGTCCCGGTGCCGCCGCCTGCGTTGGTGTGAAGCGACAGCATGATGGCTGGTTCAATGGGCTGATGGGACCACTCAACCCAGCGGGCGCGAGTGGTTGCGTCGAACGCCATGCCTGAGCCTTCGGGCTCCCACACGTAGGCGGGTGCTCCCTGGGACTGCAGGTAGTGCTTGCCGGCGAGGTCCCACAGGTCCCGCTGAACGACCTCGCGTCGGCGGGGTGACCACAACGGGAACGTGCCTCCGCCAATGCGAACTTGGTCGGCGGAGAGGCTGCCGCTGCCGCTTCCGTGAAGGGTCACACTCGCCAGCTGGCCCGCGGGAACGTTTGTCAGCGGCATCCACTCGTCGCCATGTGTGCGCTGGTCGACGGTAAAGCGGGTGGTCGTGCCGCCAACGGTCACGTCGTACATGGCCAGTGGGTCCGCGTCCGATGCGGCAATCCAGCGAACGTATAGCGGGTGCATCGAGTCGGACGGAGAGGTGAGGAACCAGCTGGCCGTACCACCGGAGAATAGCCTAGCGACGGGGGCATCGCGGTCCCAGGTTCCCAGTGGCATGGGCCATTCATGATGGGAGACGTCTGTCAGCTCGGCTGGGCCGGCTTGCTGGGCGTAGGGTGAGCGGTCTCGCTCACGCGCGGTGCGTACGGTGGCACCCAGAGCGGTCAGCTGCGGTACCAAGAGGTCTGCTGCGAACTCGCCAGTCCACACATCTTCAATGATGTCCTCGCGGGCTACGCTTCGTTGATAGCCAGTGGCGAGTGCGTCGGCGGCGTACCCGTGGCCGGCTGAGACGTAGATGGTCAGACCGGACAACGGGCCTGGAAGTGGGTCTGAGACCACGGTGCTGTCGGCGTCTTCGGCGGGGGCAGGTGCTGGTGGCGGTGAGCACGCCAGCATGGCGAGTAGGGCAATCACGCGCGGACAGTATCGCGAAGCAGGACCGGACGAGACGTCTTGGTGACGTGGTGCGTCAGGTTGCGCGATATGCGCTCGGCACTGGAAGATACGCTGCCACTGGAGCGTGAGTGCTTGGAGTCCTGATGCCACCGATTCACAGTTCGACACCGCTGCTCACCTCCACCAATCCACAGGTTGCCGTCACCGGTTTCGTGGCACCAGTGGTCAAGGCGCTCCTTCTTCAGTCGTCTACGATGGGGGCGTCATGAGCTTGCCCGACCTGACCCATGAGGAGATTGCCCGGTACAGCCGACACCTCATCCTGGACGATGTGGGGATGGAAGGCCAACGCACGCTGAAGGGCTCGAGTGTTCTGTGCATCGGAACGGGTGGGCTCGGGTCACCTCTGTTGATGTACTTGGCGGCAGCGGGCGTGGGACGTATTGGTATTGTCGACTTTGATGTTGTGGATGAGAGCAATCTGCAGCGTCAGATCATTCACGGTACGTCGCAAGTAGGTGTAGCCAAGGTGGTCTCCGCGGCAGCGCGCATCAAAGACATCAACCCGAATGTTCAGGTCGATACTTTTCAGGAGCCGCTAAACAGCGACAATGCGCTTCAGATCATGGCGCCATACGATGTGGTGGTGGACGGTACGGACAACTTTCCTACTCGCTACCTCATCAATGACGCATGCGTACTGCTGGGCAAGCCCAATGTGTATGGAAGCATCTTCAAGTTCGAAGGGCAGGCGAGCGTCTTCAACTACCAGGGCGGGCCGAACTACCGGGACTTGTACCCAGAACCGCCGCCACCTGGACTGGTTCCAAACTGTGCCGAAGGCGGGGTGCTCGGCATTCTTCCAGCAGTCATCGGGTCCATCCAGGCCACAGAGACGCTCAAGATTCTGCTCGGCATGGGCACGACGTTGTCCGGCCGGTTGCTGTTGTATGACGCGATGAACATGCAGTTTCGGGAGCTCAAGCTCCGCTGTGATCCGGATGGTGCGCCCATCACCGAGCTCATCGACTACGAACAGTTCTGCGGCGCTCCTATGAATGACCACGAAACGCTGGACTCAGGACATCCGGGTGCTTTCCACCGACTCACGGTCACAGACGCGAAGGCGAAGCTCGACTCTGGCTGGAAGCCATTCGTCTTGGATGTCCGCAAGCGGCACGAAGCCGACATCGTCAAGCTGTCCTTCGTGGACCGCTTGGAGCCTCATGAGACCGTCGTCAGCATCGTAGGGGAGCTGCCTGTAGCCGGAGACATTCTGGTGCACTGCAAGCTGGGCCGTCGTTCAGCCCTTGCCATTGAGTCGCTGATCGGTGCCGGGGTGGACGCAAGCCGGCTGTACAATCTCGAAGGTGGCATTACCGACTGGGCCCAGCAGGTCGATGAGAGCCTTCCGACCTACTGACCCGCCAGACCATCGGTCTAGCGGGGGGCAGCTGGGGTCTACAGCTCTGCGAGGATGTTCTCGGACAGTGAGCAGGTCAGGCCAAAGCCGTCTGGCTCGACCTGAAGGTGTGTGACCTTGCCGGCTTCAAGGACCATGGCGAAGCGCTTGCTGCGCGTGCCGCCGAGGACAGCAGCGTCAACGTCGAGACCCATGGCCTTGACGAACTCGGCTTGTGGGTCTGCGAGCATGCGTACCTTGTCGGCTGCGCCGGAGTGTTGGCCCCAGGCCTGCATGACGAAGGCGTCGTTTACGCTGATACAGGCGATGGTGTCAATGCCCTTCGCAGCGTACTTTTCACGGTCGCTAATGTAGCCGGGGAGGTGTGTCTTGTCGCAACCGGGCGTAAAGGCACCGGGAACACCGAACAGCAGCACCTTGCCAGTGCTGAACGCCTGGCTGGGGTCGAGAGCGTCACCTGGGTGGGTCTCGTGGAGTGTTGCGGAGGGTAGGGAATCGCCGACGGAAATGGCCATGAAGCACCTCTGTTTTGAGAGTTGCTGGGACGTACCGCATGGGTGTCAGGTCGGCTTGTTAGCGTTCGTCGACAATCAACAGCTAGGCCGCTTTGGGGATTCGCAGCCGCATGGTGGTACCCACGTGGCGTTCCGACTCAATCTCAATGCGTCCGCCAATGGACTCCACAGCCGCCTTCATGGCTGACATGCCGACTCCGCGACCGGAAATGGTGGTGGTGACCTGGGCGATGGACAAGCCATCTTCGAACACGAGTTCTTGCCGCTGGTGCTCGCTGAACGTTCGCACCTTGTCAGCGTCGACAAAGCCCATGGCGATGGCACGTTGGACAACGAGGTCGCTGTTGATGCCTTGTCCATCATCGACGACTTCGATCCAGGTTTCATCCTGGTGGGTTGTGATGCGCAGCTCGATGGATGCCACCTCCGGCTTGTCGCCGCGGTGTTCGAGGTCTTCGATTCCGTGGGCCAACGAATTGCGAATGAGATGGGCGAGATTGCGGAAGACGGGCCGGATCTGCCGAGGGTCGACGAGTGTGTTGCCACCGTGAACAACAAAACTGACAGGCTTCTCGAGCTTTTCAGACAGCCGCTCGACCAGTGTGTCAACGGGTCCGAGAACTTCGCTGACTGGACGCAACATCATCGAACGGGCGGTCTTCAGGATTGCCGGTGGGACGTTGTTGTCGACAAGCTGATCGTAGAGCGTTCCGAGGGCCTCGGTGCTGACCAGAACCTTGTTTTCAGGCGGTGTCTGGTATGAGATGTCTACAATGTCACGAATGCCGTTGAGAAACGCATGCACGCTGTCATGCACACGTTGAATCTCTGGGGCACCAATGGCAGGTTCCGACTCAACGCCGTCGCAGGCAAGTACAACCCCTGAGACGCCAAACGCTCCCGCGTTGCCTTTGATGGTGTGGATGAGACGTCGTACCGTGACTTGGTCGGCGACTTGGCTACTTGCAGCGTGAAGAAGGTCCGCGGCATCTTGTACAAAGGCCTCGAAAGCACTGCGCTGTCTGAGAATCCCAATCACCACCGCGTTTCTCTCATTGTCGCGGCGTGCGGTCTCCAACGCACTGATGTCCGAGACCGAAAGCAGAATGCCGTCTACGCGGCCATCCTTTCGGAGGACTCGACCTTCGACCTGAAGGGTGCGGCCAGCAATCTCAAACCGCGATGGGAATTGGTCGAGGGTGACTTCTTCCGGCATGATGTCGTCAAAAACGGCCTCGAAGGCAATTTCCAGCTCCCATGCGTCGGCGTCGGACACGCCGAGTGCCGTCTGTAGGCTGTCGCCCGGTGAGATGTTGCGACCCAGCAGGGCAGAGCACGATGCGGTGAATCCCTCTCGAATGGTCAGGTCAGCGTCTGCGATGAGGAAGCCGAAGGTGACGTTGTCTAGGATGTTCTTGAGCGAACGCGTGCGGTCTGCGACCTCGACTTCTAGGCCTTGCGCGTGCTTCTGCAGCTCCTGTGCACGGACCTCCATGATGGCTCGTTTGGCTTTGGCGGCTTCCTGCTTTGCGCGCATCCGGGCAATCTGCTTTTGCACGGCGCCTGAGTCCGTACCATTCTGTAGGTGGCGGACCTTCGTCTTTAGGATGCCAACCGTCCGCTCAGCGGCGTTTGCACGGCGTTCCCATGCGGTGTTGGTGGGGTCAATGATGCTGTAGATGGTGTGGCTCATGTGGCCTCCCCGAATGCGACGGCGACAAGAGTCTGGTTCATGTGCAGGCCGTCGAGTTGCTCGCCGTAGGTGTCAAAGCCGATCATGTTGTCGCAGGATTGCTTGAAGACTTGGCCGAGCTGCTCGTGGGCGCCAGCTCCGTCCGCTTCAATAGCTCTAAGGATGCAGTTGAATCCAAAGAGAAAGGGGATGTTGCCCATTCGGGATTGGACGGCCGCAAGGTCTTTCGACAGTGCAGACGCCATGTCTGTGTGGCTGCCAATGTCGAGGACCATGCCCTCCTCAATGGCGCAGAAGAAGGTGATGGAGCCATCATCGTGAAGTTTTTGAATGCTACGAACGTACAGCTCGCCTTTGTAGCCGAGGGTGACCGGGTGCAGGAAGGTAGCGTCGCCGTCCAGCTCCTCTGGGGTTCGTCCGATGGCTGCTGCGTACGCTGTGGTCGCCGGGTAGCCATCGATTTCGTAGACCCTGCGTTCGGCGGGGTCCGCCTTGGTGATGACTAGGCTTGTGTCACTACCAATGAAGTGCTGGTGCTTCATGATTTCGACGGGCGTACCGTTCTTCTTGCCCATGACCAATACGAAGGCGTCGGTGCTGGCTCCGTCTGCATGGAGCACCTGGGTTTGCGAAAAGGCGAGGTCGTCGCCCGCACTGCCGCCCGCCATGTGCACACCGCATAGCGCGCTGTCAATAAATGCAGATACGGACTCTTCTTTTGTGGAAAGGCCGTCAATGAATAGCATGCTGAAGAACTCGTCTGACTCCACATCGTCAGGAGTCGTACCGAGGTCAGCGAACAGGCCTTTGATGAGGGTTTCGGCTTGCTTTGCCGTGAATTCTGCCAAGCCAGTGACACGCCGTGTGGCCCATTCGATGCCCGAGTTGCACACGCCCGTGAGCACGACCGCATTTCGGTAGTGTTGGCCATCCAAGTGTTCGCCTGAGGTCGTGCATCCTGCGATGACCACGTCTGGGAATCGTTCGTTCAGTGCCTGAACAACATCTTGCGGGTCTTGTGTCGCCGAACAGAGCGCGAACACGATGTCTGGTGTCGATGACCAGTTCGCGACGGCTTCTTGGACGGCCTGTGCGCCACACGTTGCCGCTGACATGCCTTGAACGATATTCATGGAACCTCCAGTATGAGGAGCGAACATCGGATTGGCTACCGGGTGGGTTGAGAGAATTTTGAGAACAATGACTATGCAAGGCTGAATTGGTCAGAATGCTGGTCGACTGGATTTACCTGGATGGCACTTCGGGTGTCCCGTCCTTACCCGTCTCTAAGAAGTGCTCGTAGATGTCGATTGCTGCGCGCTCTTCGAAGACTACAAAGTGACTGCCTGTGGGCCACTGGCTGAACGCGCCAGTGACGGTTCGGTCCCAGGCTTCGACGTTGTTGGAGACGGTGCCACCCTCTGGCTTCAGCCCGCGAATCTCCATGCCATCGGACTGTGGCAGATAGGGGTCTGTTGGCTGCAGGCGTCCGGCAATCGCCAGTGCTTCGCTGGTTCGTGCGGGGGTTTGCTCGTCGTTCACACCGCTGAACAGTAGGATGTTGGTGCTTTGTTGCCCCTCCCAGGTACCCGGCTCCGCGTTCCAGTACGGGGCGTAGTTGATGGGGTCGGTCACCTCGACAAGCATCTGGACCATCCCGCTGATGGGATGCAGTTCGTGGAGCGTTTCATTGCTGTCAAAGTCGAGCAGATTGGCAACGGTCTCGGCGATGTCCAGCGGCTCTTTTCGTTCGACGAGTGTGATGGCTAGGCCAGCACCAGCACCACTGAGCACCATGCCATCGAGCTTGTCTCCGAGGAACGGGGCAGCCATTGCGCCGGTGAGTCCGCCTTGGGAGTGGCCCATGAAGAACACGCGCTCGGGGTCTAGACGAACCTCTTCACCAGAGTCGGTGGTGAATGTGGTGGGGCCGTTGGTGAGTGCTTGAGCGAGCCAAATGGCGTCGATAGCGCCCTGGCGGAAGTTCGCGCGGGCCGACTCTGGATTGAAGTAGTTGAAGCTGTGCAGGCTTGCATCGGTGTTGGGAGTCGCCCGGGTACCGTGCAGTGGTTGATCAATTCCAATGCCTACAAAGCCAGCGCGCGCGAAAGCCGCTGCGACCTCGGTCCTTCGGTCTGAATTGGCGAAGCTGTCGAACTGGCCACCGGTTCCGTGTTGGTAGATGACGACGGGGTAGCCGGAGTCTGGCTGGTCTTGACGCGTGTTCGGTGTGGAGACCGCAATGCGCAGGTTCTCCCATGCGGCCACCATGGGCTGACCGTCGGACTCACGGAAGCGGAAGCCACCGCCTGCATTGATGTACGGGCGCTGACCATGTTGGAAGAGTGGCGCTGGAATCGAGCCTACGAACACGTCGTACAACAGTCCGGTTGGGCGTTCTTCGATGATTTGGTCGAGTACCGGTGGCTCCACGCGCTCGCGTAGGAAGCGGGCGATGCGTGCCATTTCTGCGGTCGGGTCGTCCGTTGTAAAGGTGGTCGCGACGGCAATGTCTTCCACTCCGTAGCCAACCAGCGGCAACGTATCGACGAGTGGGGCAATCAGCGCGTGTTCCGGGTGGTCTCGGTCGAGCAGGTCTGTGAACGCGGGGGCGCGCTGGGCCAGCGATGTGTCGATGATGAGCGCGTAGGTGGTGTTGGGGCGCAACGGAAAGCCCCACTGTGGAGCGACAGCCAAGAAGTGGTTGGGCTCGAAGCTGGTGTTGTTGTCCGTGTAGTGCCACTGGATTGGGATGCGCTCGCCGTTGTGAGCGGTGCCCGGTGCCACGGCGAACAGGCCGACTGCGCTGCTGTCTTCCAAGCTCTCGGTAGCGGTCGGCAACAGGTCGGTGTCGATGTTCGCGTCGAAGGTGATGTAGATGGGGCTGTTTGTGCCGAAGCCCTTTTGGACCTCGGCAATCTGCAGGTAGCTATCTACGAATCCCGATGCGCTTGGGTTGGGAAAGCCGACCATGGAGATGGTGCCGTCATCGTCCCGAACGCGGTCGTTGGGCCATGGGGCATCGAACAAATCCTCGCTCTGTAGGTCGTACAGCGGCGTGGGGAGGTTGGTGTCGCCACAGGCGCTCAGCAGGCTGATCAGAATGAGGGCGCGCATACAGGCTCCGGTAGACAGTCAGCGTACCCGCGTCTTTGTGCGTTCGCACGTGTTCGACGATGTCTTCACGTGGCAATCAAGCAACGGATGTCTGACGACGGTGGCTGGCGGTTTGACCCACCGATAGGTCGACCGTCCCTTAGTGTGAGGTGAGCATGTCCACGGAACGAACTGGACTTCTCTACGAGGGAAAGTCCAAGCGTGTGTCTGAGACGACGGCCACTGATCGGGTCATCTCGCAGTTTACGGACGACGCAACCGCGTTCAACGGTGTCAAGTACGCAGAGATTGCCGGCAACGGTGTCATGAACGCCCAGCTGTCGGCCTTCTTCATGGACTTGCTGGCGCAGAACGCAGTCAAACACCATCTGATTGCTGTGTTGAATGACACCGATCAGCTGTGTGAGCGGGTGGATGTGATGAGGGTCGTGGTCGTTGTTCGCAACATTGTCGCCGGTTCGTTTGCGCGCCGGAACGGCATTGAAGAGGGGCAGGCACTTCCGGTGCCGTTGGTGGAGCTCTTCGTCAAGAGTGACCCACTAGATGACCCGTTGATTGGCCACGATGCGGCAGTGGCTCTCGGTCTGGCGCAGCCATGGGAACTGCGGCTGGCGACCGATCAAGCCTTGCTCATCAATCAAGTGCTGCGTGACTTCTGGGCCGAGCGAGACGTAGACTTGGTTGACGTTAAGGTCGAGTTTGGGCGTACCTCGAATGGCATGCCGGTCTTGGTGGACGAGCTTTTGCCGGACGGTTGTCGACTTTGGGAAAGGGGAACCGGGCGTAAGCTCGACAAGGATGTGTTCCGACGAAACCCAGGGGACCTTGCCGAGACCTACCGAGAGGTTGTCCGCCGAGCCACAGGAGGTGCCCCATGACCGCGTTTGTCACCGTGATGCTGCGACCCGGTATTCTGGACCCTCAAGGGCTTGCCATCGCGGATGGACTGGCCGGTCTCGGCCACAAGGGCGTGCAGTCGGTTCGAGTCGGAAAGGTGTTTGAGATTGCTTTGGACGACGCCGACAATGTGCAAGAGCGCGTCACCCAGATGGCGAAAGACCTGCTTGCGAATCCGGTCATTGAGGACTTCACCGTCGAGGTTCGCTGATGGCACGCGTAGGGGTGGTGACCTTTCCGGGCTCGAACTGCGATGCCGACATGCGCCGTGCTGTTCAGGAGACGGACGGTCTTGAAGCGGTCGCGTTGTGGCACAAGGAAGCGGACCTACAGGGGGTTGACGCCGTCATCCTCCCAGGTGGATTTTCGTATGGTGACTACCTGCGTTGTGGTGCCATGGCGCGCCTGTCGCCGGTCATGCAGGCTGTGACCGAGTTTGCCAATGCAGGCGGTCCGGTGCTCGGCGTGTGCAACGGCTTTCAGATTCTGTGTGAAGCGGGACTGCTTCCGGGGGCTTTGGTTCGCAACCGCGACCTTCGCTTTGTGTGCGACCGCGTCCGGGTGGTGGTCTCACGCACAACACCATTCACGAACGTCTCGGACGGTGTGCTTACGCTGCCGATTGCTCACGGCGAGGGGTGCTGGGTTGCTGACCCGAGCCAACTGCAGGCGTTGGATGACGCCGGACAGCTGCTGTTTCGCTATGTGACAGAAGACGGGACTCGGGGAGACAACCCCAATGGCTCGCTGCGTGACGTGGCTGGAGTGTGCAATGCCCAGGGCAACGTTGTGGGCTTGATGCCGCACCCCGAACGGGCTTGCCGGCCTGCCCTCAAAGGCATCGATGGGCAGCTCTTCTTCGCACACTTGGCCAGGAGCCTGGCATGAGCTTTTCAGACGACGTCATTCGTGCTCAAGGTCTGACCCTAGACGAGTATGCACAGGCTGTTGAGGGGCTGGGCCGCGTCCCTACCTGGGCTGAGCTCGGTGTGATTGGTGCGATGTGGAGTGAGCATTGCTCGTACAAGTCGTCGCGCGTGCACTTGGCTCGACTGCACACCACTGGACCGCAGGTTGCGGTGGGTCCGGGGGAGAATGCGGGGGCTGTGCGAATCGGCCAGGGCCTGTGTGCCGTCTTTAAGATGGAGAGCCACAATCACCCGTCGTACATTGAGCCTTACCAGGGAGCAGCGACCGGCGTTGGAGGCATTCTTCGCGACGTGTTCACCATGGGGGCACGTCCCATCGCGGCAATGAATGCGCTGCGTTTCGGGCGATGGGAGCACCCGAAGACACGGCATCTGCTCAACGGTGTGGTCGCGGGAATCGGTGGGTACGGAAACTGCTTTGGCGTTCCGACCGTCGGCGGAAACTTGTCTTTCCACACGGCCTATGACGGCAATTGTCTGGTCAATGCGTTCGCCTTGGGTATTGCGGCGGAAGACCGCATCTTTCTGGGAACTGCGTCTGGCGTCGGCAATCCGGTTGTGTACGTTGGGGCCAAGACCGGACGCGATGGCATTCATGGGGCCACCATGGCATCCGACGTGTTCGACGATGCCACCGCCGACAACCGCCCCACGGTGCAAGTCGGAGACCCGTTCCGCGAGAAGCTTCTGCTGGAGGCGTGTCTGGAGCTGATGCAGGAGGACTGCATCGTAGGCATACAGGACATGGGTGCTGCCGGCCTGACCAGTGCGTCGGTGGAGATGGCGTCCCGTGGTGGAACGGGGCTTGTGCTGAACTTGGACTGCGTCCCAGCGCGGGAGAGCGGCATGACGCCGTACGACTTCCTGTTGTCTGAGAGCCAGGAGCGAATGCTGCTGGTTGCGAAGCCTGGCATGGAACCCAGAGTGGCCGAAGTCTTTGCGAAGTGGGACCTGGACGCGGTCGTCATTGGTCACGTGACCGATGACTCGGTGTGGCGCTGTACCTGGCACGGAGACGAGGTCTGCGCGCTCCCCGTGGGACTGCTCGCTGACGACGCACCCAAGTACCACCGACCGTGTGAGCGTCCTGAGAGCCTGGCTGCGATGCAGGTGGTGCCGGATGTCCGCTGTTCAGATCCGGGGGCAGATCTACTGGCGCTGCTGACCTCGCCGGACGGCTGTCATCGCGGCTGGGTTTGGCGACAGTATGACCATGAAGTGGGGGCGGGCACGGTGGCCGGACCTGGCGGAGATGCCGCTGTTGTCGAGGTTCCGGGTACAGATATCCGGCTGGCTATGACGGTGGATTGCACGGCTCGACACGTGTTGTTGGAGCCGAAAGTTGGTGCTCTTGGTGTGATTGCTGAAGCTGCGCGGAACTTGGCGTGTGTGGGGGCGACACCGCTGGCTGCGACGGACTGCTTGAACTTCGGCTCGCCAGAGCGCACGGATGTTGCCTGGCAGCTCTCCGAGTCGGTAGATGGCCTGACGATTGGCTGCAAAGCGTTCGATCTGCCCATCATCAGCGGCAACGTGTCGCTGTACAATGCATCGGCGGGCAGTGCGATTCTGCCAACACCAATGGTGGGTGCTGTCGGAAAGCTGGCCCCTGGAGTTGTTGTGCCTCGAAGCGCTTTCCCCCGGGCAGGCATGACCGTGGCTGTCTTGGGCCGTCCGCCGTCTCATGGTGTCGGCGCAAGTCTGTGGCTGACACACACGGTCGGTCGTGATGCCGGCACACCGCCCCCGGTGGATCTATCTGCCGAGAATGCGCTGCATGCGGCTGTACGCGCACTCATCGCGCAGGAGATGGTCAGCACTGTTCACGATGTGTTTGAGGGGGGCATTGCGGTGGCCCTGGCCGAGTGCTGTATGGCGGAGACGGTGGGCCTAGTGGGCACCACGCCGGGTAGCGAAGATGTGGCCGGGCGCCTGTTCGGCGAAGACCATGGGCGGGTGATCGTGGCGTGGGAACATAGTGATGATGCCGCCATTAGGCGCGTGTGCGGTGACGTACCTGTGCATGTCATTGGAACTACCGGTGGGGACCACCTTGCACTGGATGGGGTCGTGAACGTAAGGGTGTCGGCGCTGCGTGTTGCTCACCGCAATGCGCTAAAGACCTTTGCCGAGGACGTTCATGCAGTTTCGGGATGACAACGGCCTTCTTGCCATCGTCGGCCATCGTAGCGCCGCTTGGCTGACCGCCTTGGGCCTACATGCAATGCACCACCGCGGAAGAGCGGGGTGCGGTCTGGCTGTGTCTGACGGAAGCGGCATTCGCGTCTTGCGCGGAACAGGTCCGACGGAGAACGTCTTTCAGGGCCCTGCCATGGATTCGCTGCGTGGAGCGGTGGCGCTGGGGCAGGTCTACGGTCACCCTTCACCGGCAGTACCCGATTCGGTATTCGTGGGCGGCGATTATCGCCCTGTAGTCGGGCGATACCGTGGAGGAGCGCTCGCTGTGGCCCTGTCTGGGCGGCTGACCAACGGTGCGCAGGTACGACGCGACCTGCTGGAGCGCGGGCGCATGTTTCATGGTGCGACGGACGCTGAGCTCATTGCACAGCTGATTGCGGAGAGCCGAAAGGGGACCTTCGTTAATCGAGTGGTTGATGCGTTATGGCAGGTTAAAGGTGCGTATTCACTGATAGTTGCCACCGAGGACCGGGTGGTTGCTGTTCGTGATCCACGCGGATTCCGGCCGTTGTTACTCGCGAAGGTTGATGGCGCTCATGCCGTCTGTAGCGACGATGCGCCCATTACTTTGCTGGGCGGACATGTTCTGCGAGAGCTCGCCCCTGGTGAACTGGCGGTTGTTGAGCCGCGTGGTCTGACCACCGTACGGCCGTTCCCGAAACGAGAGGTCTCTCCTTGCTCGCGGGAGCCGGTCACCCTGGCGGGGACGTCGTCATTGCCCTTCGGAATCGGTGCGCAAGAGCTCCGTGAGCAACTTGGTGAGCGTCTCGGTAAGGAGCGCGCCCCTCTGGACGCGGACATTGTGGTGGGACTCCCGGAATCGGGTGTGGCCGTAGCCCTTGGATTTGCCCGCGCCTGTGGGCTGCCATTCCGCTCGGCCTTGGTCGCACTGCCGCATCATGGGCACAATCCGGCTCGTCCACCACGTTCGATTCCGTCGCTTGATGCGCGCCTCAAGTGGTCCGTTGTGAGTCCCATGGTCGCCAGCCGTCGCGTGGCCTTGGTAGTCAGCGAGATGGGAACCGGACGCACTGTACGAGACGCAGTCCAGCTGTTGAGGGATGCGGGTGCCAGCTCCGTCGATGTCCGCTGTACCAGCCCAGCGGCCACTCAGGCGTGCCGCTATGGCGTGTCTAGTCCAGTTGCGGAAGAGCTTACGCTACCTCGCTTTTCGACCGAAGAAGCAGTAGCGGAGTGGTTGGGCGCTCGTACAATGGCGTTCTTGGAAGCGGACTCGCTGAAGGACGCGCTGAACGATGGCCGCGATGAACCCATCAACTGGTGTCGAGCCTGTATGACCGGCGAGTACCCGCTGCCTCCGGAAGCTCCAGACGACCAGCTCGGGTTGTTCGACAGCGGCGACGACCCCTCGTAGCTACGGGGCCGGCGAACTGACGCGGCCCGGATGAATGCTGTCCCAACCACACAGAGCTGCGACCAAGCGCTCAACTCCCAGGGCGATACCGCTGGTTGGTGGCATCTGCCCTACCGCTTGGATGAGTCCTTCATCCACTGGGTGAGGGGCGAAGCCCATGCCAATGCGCTCGCGATTCGCGGTCTCAAAGCGCGAACGCTGCTCTGTAGCATCGACCAGTTCGTGAAAGGCGTTCGCCAGCTCGACCCCGTTTAGGTAGGCCTCAAATCGCTCCGCGCGTGGGTGACCGTCCGTTCGAATAGTGGCCAACGCGGCCTGTGACACGGGCCAGTCGCGCAAGAAGGTTGCCGGCGGCAGGTTGGGCTCGACATGGTCGAGGAAGCAGCGGAAAAATGCTTCGTCCCACGTGTCATCGTCATGGCCTCTGAGCGTAGTTACCGTTGCCGTTGCCAGATCAACCTTGGCGAGAGTCAAGAACGCTTCAGCAACAGTCCAATGGGTCCAAGTAGGCGGGGAGACATCGAGTGCCGCAGCACAAGCCTGTACGAGTGACTCGACGTCTTCTACCAGGGCGCACAAGGGAGCTCCCACGCGGTACCACTCCAGCATCAGGAACTCTGTCCCGTGCCACGGCCCTGATTCTTCCGCGCGAAAGCAAGGCCCGATTTCATAGATCCGCGGTAGCCCCATCGCGAGAACTCGCTTGAGAGCGAACTCTGGAGACGTGCGAAGCCACGCGTCTCCAGCAGGGAGGCCGTGAAGGTGTTCCTCCATGGCCGGTGACGGGACGCGGGCAGGTGTGGGGACTTCAAGAAATCCCCGTTCGGCGAACCAGCTTCGGAGCGCAGCGAGCACCGTTGCCCGCCGGCGCAATCCGACAGCGCTCATCGTACGCGGGAGACGTACTGACGGGTACGGGTGTCGATCTTGAGGATTTCGCCCTGCTCAAGGAAGAGCGGAACTTGAACTTCAGCACCCGTGGTGAGGGTGGCCGACTTGGTGGCGCCCTGCGAGGTATTGCCCTTGATGCCAGGCTCGGTGTACTCGATGGCCAATTCAACGAAGTTCGGCACGTCAATGTTCACGGGCTGGTTGTTGTAGAACAACACCTGAACTTCCATCTCTTCCACTAGGAAATCGCTGGTGTTGCCGATGGTTTCGGCCGAGATTCCGATCTGGCTGAAGTCTTCCATGTTCATGAAGTGGAAGTCGGTACCGTCGTTGTACAGGTATTGCATGGTGTGCTCTTCCACATCTGCTTCTACCAAGGACTCACCGGACTTGTAGGTACGGTCGAGAACGCTGCCTGTGATGAGGTTTTTGAGCTTGGTACGCGTGAACGCACAGCCTTTGCCCGGCTTCACGAAGAGAAAGTCTACGACGGTGTATGGCGCACCATTCTCCTCAATTTTTAAGCCTTTCTTGATGTCGGAGGTTTGATACATGGTGCGTTCCTAGTGAGGGTGTATGAAGGACGGAGGATATCGCGGCTTCGAGGATGCGTCACTTCGAGGCGTGGTTGGTCGGCCGGAGATGCAGGCTGCTCGCCCCGATCTGGCTGCTGTATGGGCTCGTGTGGATGCGTCCTTTACTGTACGAGTCACGCGTAGTTTCGCGGCTCGAATGGACCTTGCCAACCCTGATGACCCCCTCGCGCGGCAGGTTTTACCGGACTCACGTGAGCTGGAAGCGCATCCAGGAGACGTCGTTGATGCGGTGGGGGACATGGCCAAGAGCCCGGTCCCTTGGGTTGTGCAGAAGCACCCCGACCGGTTGATCTTGATGGTGACGAAGCAGTGCCACCTGTACTGTCGCTACTGTTTTCGTCGTACCCATGCTCCGGGGGAACAGCTCTCGCCGACACCCGCTGAGCTGACGCGTGCCGTTGAGTTTGTGCTGAACTCTGGGGTCGAAGAAGTCATCCTTAGTGGCGGGGACCCATTGACCTTGCGCGATGACGCCCTCTTCGCGCTGATCGACCGCCTACGCGAGCGTGTTCCGGTCGTGCGAATTCATACACGTGCCCCCATCACCTACCCGCAGCGTGTGACAGATGCGTTGGTGGCTGGCCTTCGTGCGCGTCGTCCGGTGTGGGTCGTTGTGCACAGCAACCATGCTGCGGAGTTGGCGCCTGACGTCGATCATGCCCTGGCCAAGCTTGTGGATGCAGGCATTCCAGTACTCAACCAAAGCGTGTTGCTCCGCGGAGTCAACGACTCTGTGTCTGCGTTGGCGGCGTTGTGCAAGGGCCTGGTTCGGCGTGGTGTGTTTCCGTACTACCTGCACCAGACCGATCCGGTTCCTGGAACATCCCATCTGCGGGTCTCTGTCTCCGAGGGCTTGGAGCTTATGGAGGGACTGCGCGCCGTCGTCAGCGGGGTTGCGTTGCCAACGTTCGTCGTTGACCCAAGCGATGGCTCTGGAAAACGTCCCACTACACCGGAGCACGGCGCGTTGACAGGTCGAGGAGATGCCAAAGCGCAATCCGATGACCGCGGGCCTGTATAGTAGAACCCTGTGTGCGTTGGAGCGTTGATGAGTCGGTCTTGGATACTAGCCCTCGTGATTGTTGCCGCATGCGGCGGACGCTCAAAGACGCCAACTGTTCAAGTCGCAGCGGAAGCTCCCGCTGATTTGACGCCGACGTTCGTGGACCTCGACCTGTCGTCCTATGAAGACGAGGACGACGGCATGTTTGACATGGCGGCCATGTTCCGCGAAGAAGCGGACTGTGGCGACCTACTCGCGCTTGAGCCAGCTGCTCTTCTGGGACGAATGTCCGAGGAAGAGGTGATCTGTCTAGAAGATGCCTTGGCTGCCAGCGAACGTCAGACCTACAAGAAGAAGGTCTCTTTGCTACTCATGGCGGATGCGTGGGCGAAGGAGGACAACCATCGGTGGGCCACCGTTGCCGAACGTCACCTTGAACGTATTGACCGCAGCGACCCTGACATTTGCTACAAGTTTTCCCGCTACCTCGCTCGCGAAGGTCCGCAGAATGCTCTGCAAGCGATTCGGTGGGCAGACGTTGCACTCGAAAACCGTACGCGCTTTCCCCCCGGGGACACTACCGTGGCGCGGGTGTATGGACTGATGAAGCTAAAGGCGGTCGTCTCTGCGCAAAGCTGGCAGAAGGCGGAGGCGGACTACGCCAGCTCAGCCACAGCAGAGCTTGACGAGCGGCGGGAAGATGCTCGCAATGAAGCCAAGACGATGGCCCGCGAGTGGCTTGAGTTTGCCCGTGATGCCGGCAAGGACGAAACGATTGCCTACCAGCTGTGTGTGACGGCTGCGGGTGGGGCCGACTACTGCGCTACGTCCTAGCCGCAGGGCGTGTGCAGTGCGTTACCCATGAGGGATCTGCGGATCTGTCTGGGAATATCACCGTCAAACCGTATTAACCGAGACTGATAGATGCCGCTGAGGTGGCGCGTGTTTCTCAATTTCCGACTGATGGGAAATTCATTTCAATGCATGTCGCCCAAAGTGGCGGGTCCAACGTCAGTAAAAGTTGGCACGGTGTCTGCACTAGTGATTGCGGCACTCGGGAACACCGGGGACCGACCGAAGCGCAATCTTCGGACTGTTGTTTGACGTCACAAACCTCATAGGAAACGGCCGGAAAGGCAGCGCTTGCGCTGTCGTGGAAGGTACGGCCCTCCATCGAAAGACGCGACTCGCGCTGACCCTTCTTCGGAAGACTTAAGCGACGACTAGCGGGATGGGTTGGTTGGGCGGGTTGCAGACCACTGCACCGCACACCGAGTCAAGGTGTTTCACCTTGGACCACTGCCAGGACACATGGCGGAACCGCGAATGGTTGGGAGAACTCCAGAGGGGAAATGGAAGCCCAGGAAGGATAGGGTGTCGATGTCTCGGAAACGGGCTTGGACACTACGGACTTGAACACGGAGCAACACCTAGAAGGTGAGCATCCTCTACAGTCCACTCTGAAGTTGTGTTGGGGAAACCCAGGATAGGTGAGGAGATGTGATGAGGAGCGATGAGAGTCTTTCACTTGTGAAAGGCTTCGTGGAAACGGCGGATAGAGACTTCGGTCTCTGTACGACTCGATAGCGGAATTGCGGGAACCGATTCGTCGGCCGCTGCAGTTTGGTTGTGTTGACTTGGTTTGCTGCTTGCAGCAGGCGGCCGTCTTTGTCTTCGACAGAGATGTGTTTCAGCGATGACCTGTGAATGTGCTTCGGTGCATACACTCGGTGACGTGGGGACTGTCCGGTTTCGGATGGTCGGAGCTTTATCGACACGCAGGGGTTGAGTTGCCAACTGTACTTGTACAGAGTGGCAGGGTGGTCAGGAAACTGGCTGTCCCATGTTGGTCTTCGGACAAGCATGGCCCAATCTGATGTAACGCCAAGTAGGGAATGGCCGCAGTGATGCGGTACGGCCTGTTCAAGGGGAATTCTTCGAGGGGTGGTAGCGGTGCTGGGAGAACGACGATCCCCCGAGATGCTTCGGCATGGCGGGATTCGGAAGTTGGAAAAGTATCGAACTTCATGGTCGGATGTGGGATGCAATAGGCTCACGACTTTGAACACGGAGTAAGGCGGCATGGTGGTGAGAAACCACGAAGTCGAAACGTGATTGGATGGGTTCGCACCCTGACAACCGAAAGAGTGCTTCGGCGCTCTGGGAGTAGACGTGGACAAGGAATACGGCGGAGAAGACACCCTGTGAATCTCAAGAGAGGAGGATTGCTACTGTGCTTGCACAGTGTGGAGCGGTCCGGTTGAAAGAAGAATGTGCTGAAGATGAGGAAAAAGACAAGAAGGCGGCAAGAAAGCGTTTCGACGCTGGCTGCGCATGTGAGTGGTTCCCTGAAGACCCCGCTCGGTAACGAGAGAAGGTCATGAGGGACAGCGAGGTGGCCATCACCGAGCGAGCAAGCATTGCGTGTGGGGACGAACCGAACACTCGGACTCCTGCGACCTTGAAGTTTCATCCAACGTCATGAGTGCTGGTGCGTTTTACTCCGGTAGAATGTACATCGAGCTTCAACTTAAGACTCTGAAGGGACACACCCTAGGCTTTCGAGTGCCAACCTGAAGGCCCTCATGCAGCAATGCATGGGGGCCTTCTGTCGTTTAAGCGTCAATAATCGGCTGTGCAGGAGCACCTTGCGGGGGACGTGGTTGCGCAATCGCGGTAGAGTGCCGCATGGAGCGAACCCATGGATGAGCGGCTTGAGGCCGGACGTTTACATTTGAGCAACGGAGAGCAAGCCGTCCGGCAAGGCTATCCGGATGATGCTCGGATGTATTTCGAGGCGGCCCTGCTTCAGTTTAGGGGGCCGGAGCTGCGGCTTGGCGAAGCGCACGCACTGCGTGGCTTGGCACAAGTGGCCACTGTTAACGGCGACCCTGGTGAAGCGGAGCGGTATGCTCGTGGTGCGGTCAGTGGATACCGTGATCTGTTTAAACAGCTCGAGCAGATTGACCAAAGTGGCGTTTCCGAGGGGATGAAGAAGCAGGCTCGTATGGGTGAAGCTGCATCTTTGGTGCTACTCGGTGAGATTCTGGTCCGCCGCGGAGCTCGTGCGGACGCTCGAACAGCGCTTTCCCATGCTCGGGTATTGGGCTCGAAACTGGGTCACTTTGACGCTGTAGCGGGTGTGTGGAACATGCTGGCTCGCTTGGCCATGCGCGAAGGGCGGTACGAAGAAGCCCGGGACAGCATGGACCGTGCTCTGGCGACGTACCGTGAGAACCGAAGTGTGGACGGAGAGGTAGGCACGCTGCTACTGATCGCCGAGCTGGAGCGCTTGCGCGGAGATATGAAGGC
Source organism: uncultured Pseudomonadota bacterium (assembly GCA_913061235.1). GTDB lineage: Bacteria > Myxococcota_A > UBA796 > UBA796 > CAJXTB01. The sequence goes on from CAJXTB010000004.1 coordinate 43,802, forward strand.
AGCACAGTCCGCGTTGGCCGTTGCCGGACCGAAGGCCAATCAGTCGAAGAACCCAATGTACGCGGGTCGAGTGATGGCGGCTTCTGGTGCACTTGCCCTTCAGTCGAAGGATCTGGATTCGGCAGAATCGTACTACAGTCTGGCCTTGCCTCTGGTTCGGGCAACCGGTGACCACGAGATGGAGGGCTACTGCCTGCTTGGCCTTGGAGAAGTTGCCAGCCGCTCGGGTCGAGGCGACGCCATGGACTGGCTCATTGAGGGAGCTGGTGTTCTGGCGGAGCTGGACCACCGACATGGCCTGGGTGGAGCCATGTTGCGCATCAGTGAGCATGCCCTGAAGCACGGCTACCCTCGCTTGGCCTTGGCCGCTGCGGAATGTGCTAGGCGCTGTTTCCGCAAGACAGATCCAGTCCGCTCTGTTGGACAGTCCGGACGCCTACTGGTCAAGTCTCTCGCCGCATTGGAAGCATGGCGTGCGGTATTGATGGTCAGTGCTTGGCGGGTGGACTTGGTTGGGAAGCAACACCCTACCGCCGTTGGGGTGTTGGATTTCTATCGTCAGCGTGCCCCTGCATCTTGGTGGGAGCGCATTCAGTCATTGAGTGTTGACCAGAGAGCCCGCGCAGCGGTGCACGACATCACGCGAATTCTGGCGACTGTGTTGGACCAAGTCGGTGCACCGCCAGATGTTTGGGAAGACAGCTCTGCTGCTGTGGCTGCAATTACGTCGCTGGCTCGTAAGAGTGGCGTGTCCCCAATGTCGGATACCGGCTTGGACGATACAGAGGTCCTGAGTTTGGATTCCCTCGAGGAAGAGCTTCCTGGTAGCTCCGATCCCGAGCAGGCCGTTTTGGTCTTGGAGGATGGTCAGGGAGGGGACATGATCTGGCAACGTCCTCCCAATGAGTTCGACCGTCCTCGTTCAGAGCGTTCTGCGAGTTCCGAGATCCCAACGATTCCGCCCATGGTGAACCCGTACGATGACCTAGACAAATTCCTCATCGAGACGCCTTTGCCGTCAACTCTGACAGCGTCGGACGACCTGTTGTTAGTCGTTGAAGAAGGCGAACCTGGGAGAACGTCATGAGTGTGTTGGCACCGTTTGCCCATGATGTCCGCGGCCGAGTCTATGTCACAGCTGATGGCCCCGAGGTCTATGCCTACTCCGGGGTTGACGACTCACCCCTGTGGAAGGATTTCGCCGACGGTATCGTCGTTGGATTGGCGATTAGCGGTGATCACGTCCTTGGCGTTGACTCCGACGGCCTATTGATTCGCTGGCGTATCTTCGATGGCCAACGGGTCGACGTCACGTCGAGTAATGTGTCGTGTCGTGGCATTGCGGCGGACAACTACGGAGGACTGGCTCTACTGACGGACTTTGGAGTTCGCATCTTGGGCGCAGGCGGCCAGGTTGTTGACGCTCCAGTAGCAGGAGCGACTTCTGTCGCGAAAGATTCCAGTGGCAGTCGCATCGTTGTGACCACCGAAGATGGGCGGCTGGTCTGGATTGATGCGCTAACGGGCTCTGTGACTGGCGAAGTGATTGTGCCAGCTCCAGCGCACATGGCCACGTGGTCGAGCCAAGGCTCCTGGGTGGTTGGTGCTGCCGATAAGCTCTTGGTGATTGCCGCAGACCCCACGGAGAGCGCCGTTGTGTCGATGTTCGCTCCGGGGGGGCCTGTAGAAGCGGTTGCCGTCTCAGCTGATGGCTGGCTTTTGGCCGCACGAGTGGGGGCGAACGATGTCGCGTTGCTCACCTCTACTACGGGCGAAACACTCGCAACGGTCGGCTACAACCGGCCTGTTGGCGGAGTCTTCTTTGGCCCGGATACCTGGCTTGCAATCGCACTTGAATACGCGGATGTGAACCGCATTGAGCTTGGTGCCGGTCGCCTCACCCGGAACGGTCCAGGTCTCGGCCGAAGCTCCGACCCGTGGGCCACCAAGCTCAAGCTGGATTCGGGGCGTGTGCGCGGTGCTTTGGCGCGAAGCCGAGCGGGTGGCGCCCCCGTAGCAATGCGGGTGGAGCGTCAGACTCCGGGCACGTACGAAAGCGAAACCGCAGGGCGCCCAAAGTGGGTGCTTCCTGCGGTGATTGCTGCCGTAGTGGTGATGATGTGCAGCTGCTCGTCATGCTGCGGCATCTTCATGTACACCCGCTAGCTACCTACTGAACAGCACAGCTGTCGGCAAGACTCGAGACGGTCGCGGGGCCAATGCCGGTGACTCGGACGAGGTCGTTGCAGCTCGCGAACGGTCCATTGGTCGTGCGGTCTTGGACAATGGCGCTGGCCTTTGTGGCTCCAACACCCGGCAAGCGCTGAAGCTCACTCGCGGATGCTGCATTGACGTTGATTCGCGGGCCGGCTGCAACCGGCGCAGCGGCAGGGGCTGGAGCATTTGTTGCCGCATTGGGTGCGGGGGCTGCGCCGTCGCCAAGCGACACGTGATCACGAAGTCCCTCGAGCGTCGCTGCACCAATTCCCGGTACATTGTCGAGGTCCGCTACTGAACCGAAGGGGCCATTTTCTCCCCGGTAGGTCACAATCGCCTGGGCCTTGCTCGGACCGATACCGGGAAGGGAGTCCAGCTCCGAGACACCAGCTGTGTTGATGTCCACAGGATTGGCCATCGCGAAGGGCGCGAACAGGAAGAGCATCAGGGTCAGGACGATGCGGAACATAGGAAACTCCCGTTCAGAGGTCGATACTGTCGCCCGGAGGGCTGTTTTTACGCAACCGGTCTAAGCGTGCTTGCGCGTCGCTTGAATCGGTGGGTACGCGAGTCAAGGCTACCTTGAGACGGGTGCCTTCGGTAGTGCCTGCGGGGAGCGCTGACACGTCAAGGTGCAGCATTGTTCCCGCGAACTCCACGATTGCGGTGGTCCCTTCGATTCGGTCGACGGTCATCATCAATTCCATGGGGCAGCTCCTCTATTGGCGTCGGGCATCGCGTCGCTCCTTGCGGTCGCGCTTACGGCGTTCTCTTGGCGTCAGCGGTGGTTCGACGGGAACAACTCGTACACCGGACAGTGACATGCCGGAGGTGGAGGTCTCGGCCGGGCCGGCAGGTTCCGTGACCGTCTGCAGAACTGGTCGAGTGTGAATGTCTACGGTGGTGGCCACGATGGACGGGGCACCAATCTCACGCATCGCTCTGGGCTCAACGGTGATGCCGGTGAAGTTGCCAAGCTCAAGCATCTCGACTGTCGTTCCGTCGCTGATGGCGCGGATGTGGCCCGATTGGTCTGTCCGGTAGACAAGAGCCCCAGCGCTGTTCAGACGCTCGAGGGCCTCGGGGGCGGGGTGGCCGTAACGATTGTCTTCGCCGCATGAGATGACGGCAATCGGAGGATTCACCGTGCGCAGGAAAGAGGTCGAGCTGCTGTGGTCGCTGCCGTGGTGTGCGACCTTTAGAACGTCGATGCTAGGCAGGCTTTGACGCGAGATGAGGCCTTCCGTAGGTTCCTCGGCGTCGCCCGTGAAGAGAAAGTCCATCTCGCCATGGGTAAGGACGACCACTACCGAGTTGCTGTTCAAGTCTGAACGGGTGTCTCGCAGCAGCGTGTCGCCGGGAAGAATCACGTTCATGACCGCTTCGTCACCGAGCTTGAGCTCCATACCGGTGCGGCCGCTGCGGTAAGGAATTCCCAGCTCTTCGACCGCAACCATCAGCTTGGCGTACGTCTGAGTGGTGTGGGGCATGCCGTTGTCGATGTACAAGCCAACGGGCATGCTGCGTAGCACTTCCTCCATCCCACCCATGTGGTCGGCATGGGGATGGCTGACGATTACCAAGTCGAGGCTCGTCACATCCAGTGCCGCGAGCTGTGCTGCAACGCGTGCCCGTTTGATACCAGCGTCGATCAGGACGGCCTTACCGCCGGCGCGGATGAGCATGGCATCACCCTGACCGACGTCTAAGAAGTCAACCGTCAGCTCCCCAGCGAGGGAAACGGATGGACAGCATATGGCCGCGGCCAAGAGTGCGTGGAGAAAGCTTCTCACAGCGGCCGAGTGAAGATGTTGCGGTTGGTGTAGTCGTAGGATGCGACGAACCACTGCCCTTCGGTGTAGGCGATTTCGTTGTGGTATCCGAGAGCTTGGCTCTCACCGCCGATGGATTCAGTGGTGAAGCTACCGCCTGCTTCACGCGCAATGCGCATGTCGTTGAACTGGCCGTCAAAGTAGACAATGCCAATACCTTCGGTGTCTCGGAAGACTTCCGTGTCGGCGCCGACGTAGGCGTCGGTGTCCACTGAGAAGGTCTGCCAGCTGGCGCCGTCTCGGCGTGCCAGCTCAAGGTCTTGCTCGGCCATGTTGTGGTAGGCGATGAGCAATGTTGTGCCATCTGTCCACATGGAGGGCCACTGTCCGACGCCGCCGGTCTCAACAGTGGTGTGGGTGTAGGCTCCTGGGAACCCTTCGAGAAGCTCTAGCGAGCCGCGCACGGCGTCATGGAACGCGATGTATTCAGTGCCGTCTTCAATCATCAAACGGGCGTAAGAGCCGACGTTTGCGTCGATTGTGGCGCCAGCTTCGTCCGTTCCATCTTCGCCCTCAAAAGCGACTTCGCTCGACCAGGTGTCGTCACCGGTGCGGCGTGCAACCTTGAGGGTACCGTTTCCGGTGTCTTGGTAGGCGATGACGGGGGAGTTGTCGGCGTCTAGGGCAAGACTGGCCCAGCGACCGGCGTCGGGATTGATGCCATCTCCGGCGTCAACGCGCTCCAACGTCCAGACGCCACCTTGGCGCAATGCGGCCCAGAGTTGTCCTTGAGTGGAGTAGTAGGCCACCCACACATCACCATTGTCGACCACAGCCAACGACGTGTGGAGGCCAAGGTCACCGGGATCGAGTCCTTGAGAGTCGGGGTAGCCGTCGACCTGTTCATGGGTCCACCAGACTTCGCCATCATTGCGGACTTCGCCAATTCCAAAGCCCAATGCACCGCGGTCGCGGTCGTAGTAGGACGTGACCAATCGGCCATCTGGAGCGACGCCCATTGAGAGCCATTGGCCGTGGTCATTGACCAGGGCTTCTGGAGCGGTGAGCGGCGTATAGTTTACGTCGTTCCGGCAATTACAGCCAGCAAGCAGCGCGCTTGTCGCTAGGGCAGCTAGGCTGTGGAACAGTACGCGATGGGTCATGACGACTCCGAAGTCGAGGGGCCACAACTTGCCACCCCATGTTGCCGCTGTCAACGGACAGAACGGCTAGATCTGGTACTCGGCTTGGACTTCGGTGAGGAGGTCAGCAACCGTTTCTGCCGTAGCCAATAGCTGCTCTTCGGTGTGGGTGCTCGACAAGAAGAAGCGCAGACGGGCCGAGTCGTCAGCCACTGCTGGATAGACGATGGGCTGCACGTTGATGCCTTGGTCTTGCAAGCGCTGTGACAGCACCAATGCATGCATCGAGTTTCCAGTCACAACCGGGATAACGCCGGACTCGCCATTCGCAGGCCCGGTGTCCATGCCACGCTTTTCAAGGGCGGAGTGGAACACCTTCGCGTTCTGCTGCAACTTGATGGGACGCCATGGCTCTTCGAGCATGAGCCGAAGAGAGGACAGCGCAGCGATGCCATTCGCCGCGGTAAGACCTGCCGAGAAGACAAACCCAGGACCGGTGTACTTGAGGTACTCGATGAGGGTCTTGCTGGCGCAAATCCAGCCGCCACAGGAAGACAGCGACTTGGAGAGCGTGCCCATCCATAGATCGACTTCTCTTCCGTCAATGCCGAAGTGCTCGCCAATGCCGCGGCCAGTCTCGCCAATCACGCCGAAGCTATGGGCTTCGTCGACGAACAAGATGCAGCCGTACTTCTTCTTGAGGGCGATGTAGGAGGGCAGGTCACAGATGTCACCGTCCATGGAGTACACGCCTTCAACGGCGATGCAGACGCGACGGTAGTGGCCGCGTAGCTGCTTGAGCTGACGTTCGAGGTCGGCGGGGTCGTCGTGCTTGAACGGACGGCGAGCCGCTCCGGACAGGCGCATGCCCTGGAAGGCCGAGTCATGAATCAGCTCGTCATGGAGGAACAGGTCTTCTTCGTTGAACAGGTGGCCGAGGGTGGTGACGTTTGTGGCGTGACCAGCAGTGAAGACCAATGCGGCTTCTGCGCCCTGGGCGGCTGCGAGTTCACGCTCCAGCTCTCCGTGGAAGGGGCGTTCGCCTGAGGCAACGCGGCTTGCGCTGACCGAGGTACCGTACAGAGCCACGGCCTCCTGAACGTCTTTGGTGACGCGCTCGTCACCGGACAATCCGATGTAGTTGTACGAGCTGTAGTTGACGAGCTCGCGGCCTTCGACGGAAGTGGTGTTGGCCGCTGTTCCGTCGTGGACAGCGAAGAATGGATTGCGCAGACCAATGAGCGTAGCCCCTTCGAGGCGCTGAAACAGATCCTGAATCTCTGGCCACTTGTCAGGCGTGAAGCTGACCGGGTCAAACGTGGGCAGCTCTTCGACGCCGTCGATGGTGCGAAGCTCTGCGACCAAGTCTTCGGCCATGGCAATGGGCTTGCCATCGAGAGTGCGCAGGACGATGGTTCCGGTGAAGCGGTCGTCCTTTGCGGGGCCAAAGTGCACGCTGGCGATGAGCTCGCCCTCTGGCAGGGGAGCGAGCTGGACGTAGCGGCCGAGAGCGACGGGGGTTCCGGCGCGACCGTACCGAGTCCAAGCGACGTAGGCAGACAGCTGCATGGCACTGTCGAGGGCCAGCGGGTCCACGTGGAAGCGGTCTCGGTTCGTTCCTGGAATCCACTCGCGTGGCGTCCCTGTGCGAACTTTTCCGCTCACAAAGTCAGTACCTACCGCGTCAATCGATGTGATTCCGGCGAGCATTGGACCATGGAAGGTGAAGTCGTAGAACTCGCTGAGGCTACGCTCCGGTGCGGCGCCACCTGTGGGCATGTCCGGCATGTCGATGTCACCGGCGAACGGGCGGACGCGGGCTTGGTAGGCCATGGCACCGCGCTCACCACGCCGAAGTTCGGCGCGGTCACCACGGACTGATGTGCGTACCAGAACGGGCTCGTCGACCACAACACCTTGGTACAGCTTGAGGTTCTCGATCACGAAGGCGGGGCCCGGATTCGTGATGCGGACCAATGCGTCAGCGGCGCTGGCGAGGGGCAACACGGGATGCCCTTCGATGGCGTGGTCCAACAAGAACGGGTGGCTCTCGATGGTCAGGGTCTCGCTAAACGAGGCCGAACGCAGTGACGTGGGCAGGTTGCGACCGTGGGTACGGATGCCGCGTCCGGTGCGCAAGTCGTCCATCAGGGTGTCGAGACCGACGGTGGGACCGGTAAAGTCGACGCCTTCGGCACGCATGGCTGCCTGAATGGCGGCGGGAATGCTGGTGACCATGTCCGAGTCGGTCCAGGGACCAAACTCGGCGACAACACCGCGTGGGTCCGAACCGGCGATGGCGGCTACCAGGGCGTTGGCAGCGGCGTAGTCTGCTTGGTGGCGGTTGCCGAAGCGGCCGGCCCAAGAGCCGATCACGAGTCCGACTTGAAGTGTGGTGTCGGTCGCGGCGAGCAGGTTGAGCCAGCCGTCGATCTTGACCGAGCGGGCCAGAGCACCGAGAGCGGGGTCGACAGAGCCGAGAGGACCGTCGGCGAGAACACCTGCGGCGTGGACCGTTGCCGTGACTCCACGGTCACCGATTGCGGCGATGAGAGCTGCGCGGTCTGTGACATCCACGCGGATATGGCTGGCTTTTCCGGCGTCGATGAGGGCTTGTGAGTCAGCTCCGGGGTCTCCGCGACCGAGCAGTAGAACGGTAGCGCCGACGTCGGCGAACTTCTGCGCGAGGCGCGCGCCGATTCCGCGCGTACCACCGGTGATAGCGACGACGTCATCTCCGGTTGGAGTAAAGCGTACGTCGGTCTCTTCGACCTTTTGCATGGCTAGGACGGAACGGCCGTTGCTGTCGAACTTGACGTCTGTCGACGTATCTGAGCGGGACCACTCGGTGACAACGTGCTTGGCAACGGCAGCGTCGCCAATGCCGTGTTCAATAGCGATGGCCTTTGCGACGGCGTTTGGCCACTCGCGCGGGATGCTGCGAACCACACCGCACGAGCCGTAGGACCAGCGGTCTCGGGCCGATCGAACGTACAGAACGTCTGGCTTAGACGACACGAAGCTGCCCAAGGTCTCGATGAGCTCGGCTTCGAACTGGGGACGGCTGGCGGTTCCGGCGACGACATCGGAGATGGCGACTGGGGCGTGGTGAACGTCGACGAACACAGCGACGTCAGGCGTGTCGTCTTGGATGGTGTGCCCCGCGGCGATGAAGGCATCGCGGACGGCGTGGGCCAAGGGGCTGTTGCCGTGGACCACTACGCGACGGCCAGCTTCAATGGGGCGGGGTGGTAGGTCGTCGCTTGCGCCGGACTGCCACACAGGGGCGAACGACTCCAGCGGGGCGTCATCGTCGATGATTTCGCCGCCTTCGCCTTGGCTGCGTCGGACGAAGTCGATGATGTCTTCGACAGACGGCCGGTTGATGAGCAGCTCTTGCGGAATGCCAGGTAGACCCGGGAAGGCGTCTGCGAGGCCCGTTGCCAAGTCGTTGACCATCAACGAGTCGAAGCCGAGGTCGTTGATCAAGCCCATCTCGGGACGAACTGCGGTGCGCGGGTATGCACTGACCTTGGAGATGACGCCAATGACGCCGTCTGCTGTGGGGTCTCCGGAGTCGGTCGTCTCGGGGGCGTTGTCCGCGGCCTGTACCACCACAGAGTCGTCAGCGACGGAGCCAGTTCCGGTAGCAAGCTTGGCGCGAATCTGCGGCTTGTCCTTGATGGCCCAGTACTTTTGGCGAGGGAGGACTTCTGGTGGGACCGATGTGACGGGGGCAACCGCTGTGATGGCGCGTGCATCGACGTTGACGCCTGCGGCCCAGAGTCGAGCGATGCCTTCGAGCACAGAGGCGCCGCCGTCTTCGTCCTTCATGCCGGCGAGGTTGAAGATGCCTCGAAGGGCGCCCTTGTCGAGGGTTCCGCGTGCAAACGCACCCAGAGGACCACCGGCTCCGACCTGGATGAACACATTGGCTTCGGCGTCGATGCACTGCTGTAGCGCTCCGACGAAGTTGACCGGAGAGATGGCATGGCGCGCGAACACATCACGGGCTGCTGCTGCGTCTGCATAGGGGGATGACGCGATTCCGGAAGCGACAGTGACGACGGGGTCGTGAATGTCGAGGTCCGCGAGCAGTGGTCCCGAGTCGAGGGATGCGAGCACGGGGCTGTGGAATGCGTGCGAGACCTTGAGCGGAACGGCCTTAATCTCGGCGGCCAGGGCGGCGTCTACGACGGCCTTGACAGCGTCATCTGTGCCGCTGATGACGAGCTGGCGCGGATGGTTGATGTTGGCGATGACGGCGCCGTCGACGAGCAGGCTCTTGACGGTGTCAACGTCGGACATGATGGCGGCCATTGCACCGTGGGGACCGGGAAGGTCTGCCATGGCGCGGCCACGACGGGAGACGAAGCGCGCAGCGTCCGAGGCGGAGAGGACGCCACCAGCGACGGCTGCGGTGAACTCACCCAGGGAGTGACCGGTCACGACCGTGGGGGTGACGCCTACCGAGGACAACAAGTGGGTCAGTCCGACGCCTGCGGCGAGCAAGACCGGTTGCTGGTTGGCGGTGTTGGTCAGCTCAGCGTCCGCAACATCATCGCTGACTGGAGTGACTCTGCGGGCCGGGTACAGCAGGTGGGTGAGTGGAACGGAGAGCTCGTCGCCCAGTGCGTTCTCGAGGCCATCGAGCGTGTGGCCGATGATGGGGAACCGCTCAAGGGCATCCGACAGCATGCCAGTCCGCTGGGAGCCTTGGCCCGGGTAGAGGAAGGCGACCTTGGCCGGGGAGTCCCAAGTACCGGAGAATGAACCCGAGGCGTAGCCCTTGTCGGCGAACGACTGGAGCTTCTCGGCAAGGTCGGCAACGGAGTCTGCGACGATAGCCAAGCGCGAAGCTTGTGGACGGCGAATGGCCCAGGAGCGTGCGACGCCGGCGACAGATGCATTGGGCGCGTTGGACAGCCAAGCCGCCGTGCGTGCGGCAACGTCTTTGAGAGTCGCTTCGTCTGGAGCGCTTAGGCAGACGACCTCGGACTGCTCGACACTTGGAGCGGTGACCGGAGCGTTCGACAAGACCAAGTGGGCGTTGGTGCCGCCGAAACCAAAGGAGCTGACGCCAGCGATTCGTTCGTCGCTGTCCCAGGACTTGGCCTGCTTGGGCAAGTAGAAGCCCGAGTCTTCGATGCGTAGCTCAGGCTTGGCTTCTTCGAAACCGGCCATTGGCGGGATGACCTTGGCGTAGATGGCCATGGCGGTGCGAATCATGCCGGCAATGCCTGCGGCACTCATGGTGTGGCCGATGTTGGCCTTGGCCGAGCCGATGGCTGCCTCGGAGACGTGGCTACCTAGGGCCTTTCGCAGGGCGTTGAACTCGGCAATGTCGCCAACAGTGGTGCCTGTTCCGTGGGTCTCGACGTAGCCAACTGAGCTGCCGTCACGAGAGGCGTCCTTCCAAGCGTCCTGAACAACTTCGACCTGTCCGGCTTCAACCGGAGCCATGGGACCGTCGCCGCGACCATCGTTGTTGAAGGCAGCGCCGTCGATGAGGGCGTAGATTCGGTCGCCGTCACGTTCAGCGTCTTCGAGTCGCTTGAGGAAGAGTGCGCCAGCGCCGTCTCCTTGAATGAAGCCGTCCGCGCTCTTGTCGAATGGACGGCAACGGCCGACCTCGCTCATGGCACCGATACGCGAGAAGGCGACGTAGTTGTCGGGCGTGATCTGTAGGTAGGCGCCGCCAACGAGAGCGGCATCGATGGAGCCGTCACGCAGCTGCTTGACCGCGGAGGTCGCGGCGATCAGACCACTGGCACATGCAGCATCTACGGTGAAGGCAGGACCGTGTAGGTCGAGCTCTTGGGCAACCGCTGCGGCGACCATGTTCGCCAAGGCACCAGGGGCGGTGTAGGGGCGTGACGGGACCATACGATTGACGGCGTTGGCCAGTGCTTCGAGGTCTTCGGGGGCGTCTCCAAAGCGACCTTCAGCCATGAGCTGTGCCATGATTCGTCCGCCCATCATGGAGCGGTACTCACTGGCGGTGATGCCGATGTACACGCCGGTCTTGTGCGGCATGTCTGACGGGGCGCGGCCAGAGTCTTGGATGGCCTGTAGGCAGACTTCCAAGGTGAAGCGCTGCTGTGGATCCATGACCTCTACGCGGCGTGGCGGCAGTCCCAGGGCCAGCGCAGGGAAGCTGCGGATGTCCTTGATGAACGCGCCAGCAGGAGCGTAGGTCTTGTCCGCTGCTCGACGGTTGCTGTCGAAGATGAGGGAGTGATCCCAGCGGTCCATGGGAACCGGTCCAAAGCTGTCCCGTCCCTCGACTGTCAGGTCCCAGTACGACTGCAAGTCCGGCGCACCGGCAAATCGACAGCCCATTCCAACAATGGCAATAGCAGACATCTGTCCTCCGCGAGCTCTAATCAAAGCGACGAGCACGGCGTCATAAGCAGACAACGCGCCACCCGAGGGGTGGCGCGTCATTAGGTGGCGGTTCGTTCAGGTCGAACGAGTCTCCGCAGCTCTAAGCGTTTTCGCGCACCAAGTTGGCCAGGTCGTTCAACGTGGTCACTGTAGCGAGCTTCTCATCTGGAAAGGCGCTCTCAACCTTGTCTTCCAAGAAGCCGACCATTTCCATGGTAGCGATGGAGTCCAACGAGAGTGACTCGATGGTGGTCGCCAGGGTGATGTTCTTGAAGGCTTCGGTGCGGTTGGGAGCAACCTCGAAGAGTGCTTCTTGGATGAGGCCAACGATGGTTTCGTCTGTCATGGGAGTTTCTCCAAAGGGAAAGTGTGCCGGTCGCACGGTGTCGACCGGGCGAGGGTTCCGCGTTTAGTTACGGACAGCGGCCTTGGCACGGCTCCAGAGGGACCGCGCCACGTGGCGGGCGAGGGTAACGCGGCCAGCGTTTGCGCCCACGGTACGGGCGCCCTCTTTTCCAAGGCTGTCATTGAGGTACTGCTGACGAGCTTTGGCGCGCTGGAGCTTGCCCGAGCTGGTCTTGGGAAGGGTGCCGGGGGTGAGTGCGACGATTTCCGCCACGGTAAGCCCCATTTCCTTCTGTAGGCGTGCACGAACGGCAGCCTTTAGGTTGTCCAAGTCTTGTGCGCGGGTCTCGAGTGCCACGACCAACTCTTCCGACCGGCCACCGGGACGACTGAAGGCCACCACGTTTCCGCGACGAACGCCTTGGATCTCTGCGACTTCCCACTCGATGCTCTGCGGATGCAGGTTGCGACCGTTGAGGATGATGAGGTCCTTGAGGCGGCCTGTCACGTAGACTTCGCCTTCATGGATGTAGCCGAGGTCACCGGTGTGAAGCCAGCCGTTGCGGAACGCCTTGGCGGTCGCTTCGGGGTTCTCCCAGTAGCCAGACGTGACCGATGGTCCGCTGAAGCACAGTTCGCCTTCTTGGCCTTCAGGAAGGATGTTGTCGCTGGTGTCCATGGCGACGACGCGGTGTCCCGGGAAGGGGCGGCCACAGCTGACGTGCTCGATGAAGGTCTTGCCTTCTTCGGGTAGGGCGACGGACTTGTCATTCTCGAAGGTGTCGGCATCGACGAAGTTGGTCTTGAACTCGTCATTGATGGGCTTGAAGCTCATCGCCAAGGTGGCCTCTGCCATGCCGTACGCTGGCAAGACGCTGGTCAGCGGAAGGTCGCAGTTCTCGTTGAATAGCTTGGTGAAGGCGCGCATGGTCTCGCCTTGAATTGGCTCGGCGCCGCATCCGCAGATCTTGAGGCAGGACAGGTCCCACTCTTCCATCTGCGACTTCTTGACCCGCTTCATGGCCAAGGCGTAAGCGAAGTTGGGTGCGAAGGTGACGGTTCCGCGGTGACGGTGAATGGCGTCTAGCCACGCCGACGGGCGGCGGATGAACCGAACAGTCGGAATGTAGACCGTGGGAATGCCATGGATGTACGGTGCAATGACGAAGCCGATGAGGCCCATGTCGTGGTATAGCGGCAGCCAGCTGATTCCCTTGTCGTTCTTTTCGGGGGAGAGCTCAAGGCCATCCTGGATAATGCCGCGGCAGTTGGCAACCAAGCTCTTGTGCGTGACGATGACGCCCTTGGGGTCTGATGTACTGCCGGAGGTGTACTGGAGGAAGCAGATGTCGTCTTCGGTGATTTCCGGGTAGACGGGCTCGCCAGTTGCTTGGCCGAGGTCTTCCGCAGCAACGAAGCGCTCGATGGAAGGAACCTTGTCGACTTGGCTGAACAGGATGTTCTTCAGGCGGGTGCTCGCAATGAGGGCCTTGGCGCCACAGGCGGTGAGAACGCGGGCGGTGCGGTCTGCGTAGGCGTCGAGGCTGCCGAAAGACAGTGGCGGGTACATCGGAACGGGCACAACGCCAATACGGATGGCCGCGTAGAAGCTGAGGACGAAGTCTTCCGGCTCAATGATGATGAGACCGATTCGGTCGCCCTTCTTGAGTCCCAAGGCTTGAAGAGCGGCGGCGCGGGTTGCGGTGTCGCGCTCAATCTGCGGGAAGGTGTACTCGGTCTCCACACCGTTCATGTCCTGGAACACGTTCGTTTTACCTGGCCAGACGTTGCCGACTTGCGCGATGGCTTGGGCGAGTGTGTCGAATTGGCTCATAGGAGACTCCTGCAAAAGAAAGGGGGTGCCGGGCGGCAGGGGCGGACGGACAGCGAGTCCGTGTCGGGTGGCATGCCAATAGGTGGTCTGATCTAGTGGCGCAAGCGGATGAGTGCTGATTAATGCGCTTTGGACCGAAACAAATTTCCGACCAGCGGGTCAGTTTGGTGTTCTTGGGTGCGTAATTTTGTTCGCACCTCAATCTGGCCAGCGCGTCAATTTGCAGGCATGACTGGACGATTCTCTTGTGGCGACGCCTAAAACAACAGCGCCCGCGTCACGAACAAGCGTGACGCGGGCGCATTTGTCGCTACTGAAGTGCTCAGTCGCGGCGACGAAGACCGAGAAGTCCCATCAGGCCGAGCGTGAAGGCTACGGTTGGCGCACCAGTGATTGCGGTGGTGGAACTACAGCCACAGCCACGGATGCGACTGAACTCGTCACCAGCGCCTGGGTCGACTTCGGGAGTGTCTGGAATCACGGCAACAGCGGTTCCAATGACAGGGACTTCAACAGTCGGTTGTGCTGGGTCGTTGCTGCGCAGGATGAGCGTACCTTCGAAGTCGCCTTCGTCGGTCGGCTCAAAGGAGACGGTCACGCTGGTGGTGCCGTCTGCGTTTGCACTGAAGGAGCGGTCGAGCACGTCAAAGACGGCGTCTCCCTGGACAGTAGCGGAGCCGGTGAGGGTCATTTCGCCCAAGTTGTCGATGTCGAACTCGCGCTCTGCGACGTCGCCTACGTCAACATCTCCCAGGTCCAACACGGTGAAGGTATCGATGGCTGGAATGGCATGTTCCACTTCAACGACGCGGCTGACGATGGGCTGGTCGTCCGTTCCTAGGGTCCAGTCGAAGGTGTACAGGGGAATCTGAACTGAGCCGAGGCTGTCCAGGTCGACGCGCACGTATGGAACCAGCTCAACGCCCGAGGTGGAGGTGACTTGGCCGTTCCACAAGGCATCGACCATGTAGTCACCGCGATTGACGTCATTCATGCCGAGCGCCATGGTGCTGCCGCTGACGGTTGCCGTTTCACCATTCGCGACGATGGACTCGCCTGTGACCTTGGCAAAGCCAGTGGGGCTGCCGTCGAGTCCGAAGGTGAGCATGATGCCTTCGGCGAGCTCAAGCTCGGTGTCCACCTGGAAGAAGTGGGCGTCGCCAGGCATGGTGAGCCAGGCCACGTTGACCGCATCTTCTGGAAGGAGCAGGCCATCAAAGACATGGTACGCGGTCCAAGAGAACGCTTCGGTCCAGATTGGGACGTCGATGACTTGGCCGAATGCGTTGACGTGAATCTCGGCTGCTAGCGTACTCTCCACGATGTACTGACCGCTTCCACCGGTGGTCTTGCCAGCGAGGGTGTGGCCCATGGCATCTGGCCAGTTGAGCTGCGAGGTGGCGGCCATGTTCAGCTGGACTTCAGTGCGGGTGTCTGCGCTGAACTTGATGGCCAGGGTGCTGTCGGCGCTTGGGAAGTACGCTGCTGCGTCTTCGCCGCGGAATAGTTCCTGGCTGGCTTCGAACTCAAGGTTCTCGTTGGCCGAGTCGAATGCGAAAGCGACAGAGGGCAACATCAGCAAAAATAGGGTACGCATTTTTCTCTCTCACAGCCTGGAACGGCTGTCAAGTGTTCAATAGGCGCGGCTGATACTTTCGCGTGACTGTCACGTCAAGTGGTTGCAAATGGGGCATCGCGCTACCACCGTCGTATGGCTTCCTACATGACCGTCACTAGCGCATTCGAGTACGTCTCCGAACCGATCAAGGGTTCTCGCTTTGTGGCGCTAATTTCCCCCGTTCTCGATGCAGATTCGGCACTCGCAAAGGTCGAAGAGGCGCGCGCACGCTGGCCGGGGGCGACCCATCATTGCTGGGCTTTTCGGGTGCGCGACGGGGGCTCACGGTCGTCCGATGATGGGGAGCCGGGGGGCTCGGCGGGGCGTCCCATCTTGGCCATGATTGATGGGCATGAGGTCACAGACGTCTGCGTTGTGGTTGTGCGCTGGTATGGCGGCACAAAGCTAGGTGTCGGCGGATTGATGCGCGCCTATGGCGGGACCGCCGGCAAGGGACTGGATGCGTCTTCTATAGAGGAGGTCATTGAGACGGCCGACATCTGGGTCGGTCATACGTACGACGACACCAATGCCATTGCGACCGTTGTGTCCGGCTACAGCGCGGAGGTGGTGGAGACGGCGTACACGGACACCGTTCGAACACGGCTCCGAGTCGTTCTGTCGGCCAAAGAGACCGTTGAACAAGCCTTGATCAACGCAACCAGCGGCCGCGTTGAGCTCATCGAATCGTAGCGCCGACGGACAGGCTTAGCGTATGCAGCCAGTTCCGGTTGAACCCGTCACTGCCTGGCTCTGGGTTGCTGGACGTTCCGACAGCGCCGCCACCAACCCAACGAAGGTTGAGGTAGCTCTCGGTGCCATGCAGCATCGTCATTCCGCCTCGCAGCGACAGGTCGATGATGGCGCCCTCGACATCGCTGCTTCCACCATTGAAGTAGCGAATCGGTGCCCAGAAGCCGTCGACCTCTCCACCTACGAAGAAGCGCTCGCCCACTGGGCGGCGGTGACGGAACTTGAGTACAGGAACGGGACCGATGTTTCGGTTGGAGCTCTGTAGTTCGCCGTCAGAGGATGCAAAATCGATAGTCGCGTTGCGAATCTGAAGCGACAGGCCGATTCCCGTCTCGATGTCGTCGGACTTTGCGAGGTCGTAGGTGTACGAGCCACGCCAGAACGAGAAGCCGTAGCGAAGGTCCATGGGGGTGCCCGCTTCGAACAACACGCCGTCCACCCGCTTGTCCTCGCTGAACACGACATCTGTGGTCAACACCAATGGCTGGTAGAGCAGAGTGACGGTGTGGCGCTTTCCAAAGATGGCCTCGGCCTGAAACCGTGCGAAGGGGAAGAGGTTGTCTTGCCCGCCTTCGGTGATGTAGTTGATCTCGTCGCCGTCTTGCCCGAACTGGATGGTGTGCGAAATCGGGGCGGTAAACCCAAGCTCTGCATTGAGGACGAGCTGCGGGCCGTCCGGTGCGTTGAGCAGGGAGTCGTTCGGTCCAGCCATGGCCAATGCCATCAATCCCAACCACATCATGATGCCTCCTTGGTGTGACGCACACAGGTGCGCAGTGCCGGCCCGTCGCCTGTGGCGTCTTTAACCCCCTCCCTATGGGGACTCAAAGATGCGTATGTCATCGATGGTAGCGCCTTCATTGGTGGTTCGGTCATCACTGCGGAAGGCGAATCGTAGCCGCAGTGGGGCTCCGGCGTACTCGGCTAGGTCCACACCCACGGTCACGTAGGAGTCGGAGCCGCCGACGAACTCCCATCCGGCTTGGCCAATGTCGTCCTGCCCGTCGAAGCCGGGGGTCGCGGGGGGAATGGGGAACCAGTCCGCTCCGCGCTCGATCTCGATGGACAGCGCGTCTCCTGACTCACCGGCCATGTGAAGTGCGAAGGTCAAGTACGGTGCAGAGGCCCCAGACAGCTCGATGGGTGGCAGGTACAAATACTCGCGCGCCAGGCTGAAGTAGTTGTTGCCAAGGTTCGTTCCCCAGGCGTTTGTGCCGCTGTTTCCGGTCTCTGGTCCCTCGGTCACGACGCCCCAGTTGAACAGTTGGTCGTTGCCGGCCACGAGTCCGCCGTCGTCGGACTCGAAGTCGAGCAGCGTTCCCAGAGAGAGCACGGGGCCGCCGGGGAACCACGCGGGGTTTAGTGGGTCGGTGTTTGCCGCAATCTCGGCACCATCGCCGCTGCCGTCGCCGTCGGTGTCAAACAGAGTGGGGTCGGTTCCGTAGGTGCCCAGCTCATTCATCATTCCGACGAGGCCATCGCCGTCGTAGTCGTCGTTCTCGTCCGAGTACAGCACGTCGTCGAGGAAGACACCGTTGGCCGTGGTTCGGTCGTCTGACCAGAAGGCCAAGCGTGTGGCGAGCAGTTGGTTCACGTCTACGCTGGAGAGTGGAATGAGGAACAAGTCGTAGTTGCTGCGGTAGCCGTGAGAGCGCCAGGCCTGCCAGCCGCCGGTGATGTTGCCGTCGTACATGGGGGAGTCGGGGACGACGGGAGACCACGCTTCGTCAACGCTGGTTCGGGTCTCAATGAAGAAACCGTCGTCTACGTCGCCAATGCGGGACTGAATGCGAAGTGCAAGGACCGGTTCGTCTCCAGCAGCCAGGTCTAGAGGCGGCAAGTATAGGTACTCGCGGGCATTGGAGTAGTAGGCACTGACCAGGTTGGTCGCCCAGACCACGGTGCCGCTGTACGCACGGATGGCGTCTGTGTTCGGCGGGCCGTACTCCCACAGGTCTCCGAGTGTGGCGACGCCCTGACGCGACTCTTCAAACGTCAGTAGCGTGCCTGGGGTCATGGGCTGCACGCCCGGGAAGGTTGCTGGGTTCAGCGGGTCGTGGTTGCCTGCGACCTCGGGTCCGTCGTTGACGCCGTCGCCGTCTGTGTCCGAGACCAGAGGGTCTGTGCTCTGGGCTGCGACCTCTGCAAGTACACCGACAATACCGTCGTTATCGGGGTCGGACCCTTCTTCCCATAGACCAATATTGTCCAGGTAGACCCCGGAGTCGACGAGCCGGTCGTCGCTGACGAAGGTGAAGCGGGTGCGCACTTGCTGACCGGCCCACGGGGAGAGGTTGAAGGCCATGAGCACGTAGTCGTTGAGGTAGCCTTGGTCGGTCCAAGCCGGGTGTCCGCCGGCCACGGTGCTGTCGTACTCCGGGAATGCGGGCTCAACGTCGAGCCAGCCGCTTCCGGCATCAATCTCTAGGCGGAATCCGTCTCCAGACTCGCCGCGGCTGCTGAAGCGCGCGGTGAGGATGGGCTGCGTGGCAGAGGTCAGGTCGAGTGGCGGCAGGAATAGGTGTTCGTGCGCGAATGAGAAGTAGTTGCCCTCTAGGTTGGTCGCCCAGCCGCGGGTGCCGGAGAACGCTTCACCTGGACCGGAACGAATGGGACCGAGCTGCCAGAGCTGGTGCCAGGGCAGGGTGGCGACCCCTCCAGAACCGTTGTCAAAGTCGAGCCGTTCACCGGGTTGTAGGGGGTCTGCGGACGCGAACCATGCTGGGTTCAGGGCGTCTGTCAGGTCGGACAGCTCAACACTATCGCTGGTTCCGTCGTTGTCGGTGTCTGCGACGAACGGGTCGGTCTGTAGCTGTTCGAACTCGCCAATCACGCCGAGCAGGCCGTCGTTGTCGGGGTCGCTCGACTCTTCGTGTACGCCGATATCATCAATGTAGACCCCCTCTTCAGTGAGTCTGTCATCTGACGTGAAGGCAATTCGAAGCTCGACTTGCCGGCCGACGTGGTCTGCGAGGGAGACGGCGGCGAGCTCGTATTGGTCGAGGTAGAAGTGGTCTCGCCAGCCTGGGAAGCCGTCCACGCCGATGTCGTGGTACTGGGGGAATGCCGCCAAGACCGGCTCCCACTCGCCGTTTGGCCGGCGGACCTCAACCCGAGTGGTGTCGCCGTCTTCAGAGCGGTTGTGCATGCGGAAGGACAGCGTGGGGTTGATGCCGTCCGTTAGCTGTACTGGAGGAAGGTACAGGTACTCTTCGGCATCGCTAAAGTAGGTGCTGTCGAGGTCCGTTCCCCAGGCGAAAGACCCCGTGTGGCCGCCGGATGCGCCGGAAGTCGGTGTGCCATACTCCCACAGCTCACCAATGGTCGCGAGCCCGCCGTTGTCGAGCTGCAGGCTCTCTTCATGGTCGAGGGGCCATGGAATGGTATCGGGTGTCCAAGCAGGATTGTCGCCAGAGCTTCCGGCGATGACTTCGGCGCCATCTGTGAAGCCGTCGCCGTCTGTATCGGGTAGGAAGGGATTGGTATTGTGGACCACGACTTCGTTGAGAATGCCTGGCAGTCCATCATTGTCCGGGTCGTCGGACTCATCATAGAAACCCATGGTGTCGACGTAGGCGCCTAGGCTGGTGCTGTTGGCATTGGCGCGAAAGGTGACGCGGAGCAATGCGCGTTGTCCGGCGTACTCGGCCAAGGATGCGACGATGATGTCGTAGTCGTCTCGGTAGCCGAGGCGTTGCCAACCGGGTTGTCCGTCCGCATCGAAGCCTTCGCGCCGAGGAAGGGTCTCCACGAGCGGGCTCCAGCCGTTGTCTGGGTCTAGGACCTCGACACCTAGGGCATCTCCGCTTCCGGTACGAACCCATGCTGCCATGACGAACGACGGTTCCGCTGCCGTTGACAAGTCCACAACCGGCAAGCACAGCACACCCGTCTCATTGCTCGAGTAGTTGCCGGACAGGTTGGTCGCCCAGGCGCGAATCCCGGAGAAGGCGCGGAAGGGGCCGCTGATTGGGAGGCCAAGCTCCCAGACGCCGCCATCGACCTGGACGCCGTCGGTGTCTTCTTCAAAGTCTAGGATGGTATTGGTCTGTACGACGGGGCGGTTGACGCCGCTGATGACCACGCCGATGTCGTCGGTGTCGGTCAGGCCATCGTTGTCGGTCACGGTCAGGCGCAGTCGGACGACCTCACCACAGGCCGTTGGGGGCGCTTGCAGGCCGGTTGTTGCGGCGTTGGTGGCCAGCAATTCTACGGGAGGACCATCGATCTGCTCCCACAGGTAGCTGACGATGGTTCCGTCTTGGTCGCTTGCCATCCCTTCGATGACCACGAGCTGGTCACTGTCGACGAACTTGTCGTCTCCGGCGTCTGCGACGGGCGGGAACAGCTGTGCACGGACGTGGACGTCGACGGTGTCCGTGCCGGATGCCCCCTCGTTGTCGATGCCGGTCAGGCTGAACGACAGTGTGGCGTCGTTGGCAATGAGGGGGGCTGTAAATCCGCTGGTGGGGCCGTCCGCATTGGAGAGGGTGACGGATGGACCGGCCGTCTGTTCCCACTGCCAGCTGACGATACTGCCGTCGGGGTCTGTGCCCGAGCCGAGTAGGTTGACTTGGCTGGCAATGCGCACGTTCTGTGTGGGGCCAGCATCTACGATGGGCTCTTGATTGCGCGGGCGTACCGTGACAGTAACCTCGTCACTTCCTTCGTTACCGGCGTCATCTGTAGCGGTGAGTCGGAAGGTGAGCAGGGTCTCGTCGAGAACGTCTGGAAGCACCAAGACTGTGCTGGGCGAGTCCGGGGTGACGAGAGTCGCAGAGACGCCGCCGAGCTGAGTCCACAGGTAGGTCTCAATGACGCCGTCTACGTCGTCGGCGCCCCCGTTCAGGTCGACTTCCGTCTGCTCGAAGGCGGTGAAGTCGTCTCCGGCGTAGGTAGATGGGCCTTGATCAAACGGCAATACCAAGATGACAGTGTCGTCGAAGGACGAGGCGCCATCCGTGTCTGTGGCGGTCAGGCGCAACGTGAGTGTGGTCTCGACGTCTACCGGCGGAGCGATGAACGTGGCGGAAGCGGAGCCGGTCTGGGTGAGGATGACGGAGGGGCCGTTGATCTGAGTCCACAGAGTCGAGGCGATGCCCCCGTCCACATCAACAGCGTCTCCGAGTAGCTGGACTTCGGTGTTCTCGTTGACGGTCTGGTCGTCGTTGGCGTTGACCAAGGGTGGGTCGTTGGCGTCCAAGATGGTCACCACAAGCTGGTCGGTTGCGGTGCCGCCTTCATCGTCGGCCACCGTCAGTGAGAAGGTCAGCTCGGTAGGCTCGTCGACATCCGGTGCGCGAAACGAGGTAGCGGGTGCACCAATGTTCGCGATTGTGACGTCAGGTCCGGCGGTCTGCTGCCAGTCCCAGGACACAATGAAGCCATCGTCGTCTGAGGCGTCTCCGGTGATGACGACGTCTGTGCGCTCGTTGGCGTCAAAGGCCTCTCCGGCATCCACGACGGGGTCTTCGTTGACCGGTAGGACGACGACATCCACGTCGTCGAACAGCTCGAAGCCATCGTTGTCTTCGGCTTCAAAGCGGAAGGTGTAGGTCACGCGGTCTTTGGTGGCCGGGGCCTCAAATGTGGCGGTCTCGCCGGTGACACTCAGTTCGATGTCTTCGGGACCCGTCAGCATGCGCCAGGAGGTCGCGACGATGTCTCCATCGGTGTCGTCTGCTTGGCCAATAAGCACGACGGTGTCGGTCTCGTCCACCTCTTGATCGGCGCCAGCGTTGGCGGTGGGAAGCCCCTCAAAATCTTCGAAGTCAATCGGGGCGACGGTGATGTCGGGGCCCTTGCATGCAGTGAGGGCGAGGAGAATGACGAGCGTGCGCATGAGGCCTCGGGAGAGTCGGCGGGGGGCGCACTCTAGCGGGAAAGCGAGGCGAGCGAACTGAAAACTTCTGTGGGGTCGACACGGGGGTTGGTCGCTTGTTTTGAGATGTGGCTGGCTGGCGTGGATGACGCGGCAGTCCATGAGCGGGGTGCGACTCACCTTCAGGGGCGCCTCGCCGAGGATGGCGTGGTACTGGCTGTTACCCACGGTGGACGTTGGTCTTGGAGGGCGAGAGATGGTTCGCGTATTGGGTTGTTTGTTGCTGTTGTTACCCTCCGTTGCACTGGCTGTTCCTTCGGTTCTCACCCACCAGGGACGGGTCCTGGCTGCGGATGGAGGGCCGATAAATGGCACGGTCGATATCACCGTCTCCTTGTTCGACGAAGTGGACTCCGCAGCGTCGTTTTGGACCCGGACGTACTCGGATGTCTTCGTTGAGGACGGCTACTATGCGCTGCGCCTTGTGACGGATGACACCGGAAATCCCATCCGTGTATTGGACCTGGCGGATGGCGAAGTCTGGCTTCAGTCGTCCGTTGCCGGGCAGGTAATGGGTGCGCGCCAGGCCATTGTGAGCACGCCGTACGCCATGATGGCTGGCGGCGTTCAGCTGCCCGCTGCCGAAGCCGGTGAGTGTGAGACGCCGGGCGTCTTGGGATACGACGCTGCCACTGGCGACATGCTGCTGTGTCACGGCGGTACCTTCCAGACAATCGCCTCGGCCGACGACTCTCCCGGTGGCGGTTCTGGCACTATTGTTGGCGTTCGTAATCCCGGACGGGCTGCGGAATGGGCACTGTTGCAGGTCCAGGAAACAACGCCAGTCCCCAACATGGCCGCGTGGCGTGATGTGTGCATCGCAGCTGGCCTTGGCGTTCCAGCATCCATCGAAAACAACGTGAATTGCCTAGGGAATGTAGGGGAGCCTCGGTACCTAGTGACCTCCGAGTGCAACATGCTCGACCAAGGCGGGGACACGTGGCGGGCGAATGCAGCGGTGTTCCAGTCTGACTTCTCGGGTGGCCTGCTTCACTTCCTTCGCTATGCGAACTCGGGCAACGCGCAATGGACCAAGATGCAGTGCAACGCCGCTCAGCCAGGAGCGCGCAGTGAGAGCACGTGCGCGTCGAACCAGGGCAGTGGCACCAGCGCCCTTTTGCTGAATGCGGGTGATTGGTTGACCTGCGCGCGACCCATCTAGGGGCTGCATTTTCAAAAAAAACCCTTAGAATGGGCCTTCGTCAATGTCCGCGCCTTCGTCGTCTTGCAGCCGATCGAAGGTGAGGTCGGCGGTGATGGTGCCGAGTGCTGCGCCGCTGAGCGACTGAAGGTCGAGCGACGACAGCGCGGTGCCTGTCACCGAGGTCTCCGCCACCATGCGGACGAAGTCGTTGTCGCACTCGACCACACAATCGCTGCTGTAGGTGGTCGTAGTCTCCATGCGGCATGTGGCTTCATCGGCATTGCCTTCGCACTCGGTGTCGGCGTATGCCGCGCCTTTGCTGTCGCAGTAGGCCTCGCAGCTTGCTGTAGTGGCCTGCACTTCGCCGCGAACCACAATGTCGGTCACCAGCGCGACGTCGAGGTCGGGAACGTCACATCCACTAGGGGGCTGTGCTTCGACAACGGCCATGGAGGCTACGTAGGTACCGTCGTTGTTGACCTCTGCGTTTCCTTCATACAGCGCGGTGAAGGCCCCAGTCACGCTGTCTGCGGCGCACTCTGCTCCGGGTACTGCGAACTCACCTGTGCCTTCAGCACGGACTTCAACGAAGAAGCCGTCTGGTCGTGCCGGCTCATCTGCGGTCTGGGACGACTCGACGTACTGGGCGTTGCCCGTAGACTCAGTCTCGGCGTCTTCATCGGCGCAGGCGGTCACGAGGGCAATCAGCAAGAGCGGGGTCAAGCGGTTCATGTCATCTCTCTTCGGCGGTCAGTGGGGACGTGTGTGGGCATGACACGGATGACGGAAGAATGCTCCCGGAGTGAAATGTGGGTGAGTGGTCCGCCTTTGGGTCTGCCATCGCAATGGTTTTCATGTGGATGCGAGCCGGGACTTGAATCAATAAGAGGTGGCCGCACGATTTCATGTGTATTGTTGAGGAGCTGTCGTATGTGGATGAAAAGCCTGTTTTTGACCATTCTTTTGGTTGGTTCCGCCCCTGTGCAAGCCGCTGATGTGGGCGCTTTGGACGGGGATGTGGTGCTCTCCCGAGCTGATGTCCTTCAGATCTACTCTGCCATCGTCTCGGATTCACTTGGTGACGTCTTGAGTCGTAATGCTCAACTCTCCATGACCATCCAGGAAATGGAAATGACTTTGGCCGACGCCAATGGTCGAGTCCACTTGGACGTGATGTTGACCATTCCTGTCGCCAGGCACCTACAAAAAACCCCGCCGGCGGAGCAGATGGCAGCCGTTGCTTCCATGCGCGAGGCCTTTGCCGACATGATTCTGTCGCTTGGAGAGCGGTCGGACGGCCAAGCAGGAATGTTCAACAACATCCCTGTGGCCAGGTCATCCAGTGATGCATCGCTTGGCAAGTATATGGCTTCGATCACTCGGAGCGACGTGGTGGTCAACATTGGCTTTCTGTTCGAGGGAGACGCGAAGCTGTACGCATCCGCCACGGCACAAGGCGTACAATTCGCGCCGGATGCGCCTACAATTCCCTAAGCCTTACTCAGATGCAGCCCAATCACCGACTTGCCAAGCTTGCTCTCGCTCGCGTCGGCGTGGTCGGCTTGCTCGAATGATGTCGCGAGTGTCCACTCCATCAGTGCGTCTCGATGCTCTGTGATGGCCGCGACAATCACGTCGTCTTGGCTCTGCCAGGTCACGCTGATGCGGTCGCTCACTTCGAAGTCGTTCGCTTTGCGGGCGTCTTGAATGAGACGGTTCACATCGCGTGCGATGCCGGCGCGCTTGAGCTCGGGTGTGATGGTCGTATCCAACAAGGCGATGGTGTCGCCTTGGGAGACGTGGACCAGGTGCTTGGGAAGTTCGGTGCTCACCAAGATGTCACCTGGCTCAAGCAGGATGGCCTGACCGTCGAGGTCTAGTGTTCCGCCTTCCAGCAGGGCTGTGACGTCCTGCGTGGCAATGTGCGTGGCAATGGCCTTCATGAACTTGCCGTACTTCCTACCCAGGGTCTTGAAGTTGGCCTTGTAGCTCTCGCTGACCAAGTCGCTGACGTCGTCCACCAGCTTAATCCCCTCAAAGTTGCACTCTTCGAGGATCTGGGCGGTGGAGTTCGGGTCTAGCAAGACAGCGCGCTCGGCGTCATCTGCGGGCTTGACGGTCATGATGCCGAGCGGTTGACGGATCTTGATTTTGCTATCATTACGAAGGGCCAAGCCCATGTTCTTGATGCGCAAGACGGTCTCGACTCGGGCTTCCAGTGGTGGATTGACAAACTGCTCTTGAACCTGTGGGAACGGTAGCAAGTGAACGCTCTCGGGTGAGGCGTCGTCATGGCTTCGGACGAGGTTCTGGTACATGTCGTCGGTGAAGAATGGCAGGATGGGAGCCATCAAGCGGTTGAGCGTGGTGAGCACCGTGTAGAAGGTGAAGTACGCGCTCTGCTTGTCTGGTGAGTCGGCGCCCCAGAAGCGATTGCGACTCCGGCGAAGCCACCAGTTGGACAGCTCGTCCACGAAGCGCTCGAAGCTCTTGATGAACACATGCAGACCGAACTTGGCGTACGAGGTGTGTGCATCTGCAACCAAGCCCTGTAGACGGGACAAGACCCACGCGTCGAGCTCGGACAGTTCGGGTTGGTCGGTCGTCGGCGTGTAGTTGTCAGCGATTGCGTACGTGAGGAAGAAGCTGTAGCAGTTCCACCAGGTCAGCAGCTTCCGACGGACATCGCTTGCGAGCTTGGCAGGTTTGCCACCCTCTTTTGGAAGGTCCGGAAACGAGAGGTTCTGAACAGGATTCTGAGCGCAGAACAGGTAGCGCATGATTTCAGCACCCAGCGCATCTGCCGCTTCGTCAAAGGCAATCGAGTTGCCCGTGGACTTGTGCATCTCGGCGCCGCGTTCGTCGCGAACCAATGCATGGCCGAGGAGGGTCTTGAATGGGGCGCGGCCGGTCATCATGGCGCTCATGGAGAGCAATGCGTAGAACCAGTTGCGGAACTGACCGGGGAAGCACTCAACGACGAAGTCGGCCGGGAACCACTTTTCCCAGTGCTCGGGGTCTGTTTGGGAAAACAGGGTCGAGTAGGGGACGATGCCGGCGTCAAGCCATGGATTGCCAACGTCTGTGGTGCGGTGGCAGGTGCCTCCACACTTTTCGCAGTCGATGGTGACCGCATCTACCCACGGACGATGGGGGCTGTTGCCTTCGAGAACGTCCAGGCCGGCGGTTGCCTTTTCATGAAGCTCGGCTTCGGAGCCAAGGACATGGAAGTGCTCGCAGTCGTCACAGACCCAGAACGGCAGTGCCAAGCCCCAGAAGCGCTTTTTACTGATCATCCAGTCGCCCATATTCATGAGCCAATCGCGCTCCCGCGCTTCACCATCTTGCGGAATCCAGCGGACGTCGCCGACGATGTCTTGGATGCGTTCCCGCCAATCCATGCGAATGAACCACTCGTCTACCAAGCGGAAGACAAGCTCTTCTTTGCAACGCCAGCAGTGTGGGTAGACGTGTGGGTAGCTCTCTTTGGCCAAGAGCAAACCGCGGTCTTTGAGGTCTTTGATGATGTCGTCTGCGACGCCATGGACGCTGCGACCGCTCCATTCGCCGAACCCGTCGATGTACTCGCCAGCTTCGTTGAGTGGCGCGATGATTGGAAGGTCTAGCTCACGGCCTAGGTGGCCATCTTCTGCGCCACAGCCAGGGGCAATGTGAACAATGCCGGTACCTTCGCCTTCGCCGACCATGTCCCAGGCAATCACCCGGTGGGCTTGCTTAGACGTGGGTTTGTTGGCGGCAGTCTCGTCCGTGTAGGGAGATAGCCCGCCCGGGGTGTTTTGTGCTTCCAACGCGTCAAACGGGCCGTCGTAGGTCAGGCCAATGAGGTCGCTACCCTTCAGCTCTTCCAGGATTTCGACCTCTGCCGTCCCTTTGAGAATGGTGTTGAGGCTGTGCAGCGTGTGCTTTTGACGCTCGCCTGCGGCTTCTAGGTTTTGAATCCGCGCGGCTTCGTAGTTGCCCTTGCCCACGTACAGAATCCAGTCCCCGTGCCGAATCTTCAGGTACGTAGACTCGGGATTGACCGCTGCTGCAACGTTGCTGGTGAGGGTCCACGGTGTGGTTGTCCAGACGAGCAGCGCCTCATTCTCTCGGTCGTGCAAAGGAAACCGCACGAAGACACTGGTGTGCTTCGTGATTTTTCGCCCTTCGGCGACTTCCATCTGAGACAGCCCGGTTCCGCAACGACTGCACCACGGCATGATGTCGGTGCCACGGTAGACATGCCCACCTTCGTGGCACTTCTTCAGGAAGCTCCAGATGGTGTAGTTGTTCTCTTTTGCGAAAGTGAAGTAGCTACCGCCGTTGCCCTTCGCGCCGAGCTGACCAATGACTTCTGCCGGCGTGCCGGACATCGTGGCTCCGCTCGGGGAGGTGATGGTGATTTTGTCGGCGCCGTCCTTGAGAGCCTTGGCGAGCTCCCGAAGTGTGTCGGGGTCGTCCCAGTCGGTCCAGTAGCCTAGGCGGACGGACTGCTCTGTCTGGCGCGCGGCGAACGTCAGTACGCGTTCTTTGCAGCGGTTGACGAACTTGTCGATGCCATACTCAACAATGTCCCGCTTGGTCTCGAAGCCGAGTTCCTTTTCAACTTCTACTTCAACCCAGAGGCCCTGGCAGTCGAAGCCACTTTGGTAGCGCAGTTCCTTGCCGTGCATTGCGTGGTAGCGCTGGAACACGTCCTTGTAGGTACGACCCCATGCGTGGTGAACGCCCATTGGGTTGTTCGCGGTGATGGGGCCGTCCTGGAAGGACCAAGTCTCGCCGCCTTCGTTCTGCGCGCGCAGAGCAGTGAAGATGGCTTTGTCCTGCCAGAACGCGAGCATCTTGTGTTCGATGGCGGGAAAATCAGGGATGCGGTCGGCGGGCTTGAACATGGAGACCTCGGAAGGGACGGCCACATAATCCGTCTACGCAGCGGTTGGTCAGCCCGGGTCTGGGAATGCGATGTCGGGTGGGCAGGTGTCGGTGAACGTCAGCCTCCCGCTGACCTCACCATTGGCGTGGTACACGATGCCGGAGGCTCTTCCGTTGTCCTCCCACACCATTTGTCGTCCACCGAAACTGGCGTCTTGACCAAGCAATCTACCATCTTCTGTGCGTCGGAATACAACAGGTGAGCCGGTTGGGTCGATGATGAGTTGCGTTGTGGATGGATAACCAATGTCGACCTGTTTGTAGGCGGTGTTTTCGCCAGGTCGGGTAGTGGACACCGCGCTCATTCGGTCGCCATCATAGGCAAAGTCGTAGGTCTTTCCTTCGGGAGTGACGCGGTCGCGAAGGGCGGAATTTGTGCCCATGGGTGCGGCACGACTGGTCCTATTCACTAGGCGATTACCGTCGTAGGTGAGGGTGTCTTCCTCTGCTTTGTAGGGCTCACCTTCGGACGTCCAGATGTGAAGCACTGTGATTGGGCACCCCACAATGAACAGCACAGGGTCCAGGGTGCACTCGTCTACGTCTCCGTAGGTGTACTGGATGATGTCACCGTCTTCAGTGGTGGCACCGCAGGGCCAAAGGTCTCGGGAGATGGAGGTCAGGGGCAGCGCGTCGGTGACATGTTGTACGAGTGGTACATCTTCGACCGGCGGCGGTGCCGGGTCGAGTTCTGGCGTGCCGTGCTCGATGTGCACACCCTCATCTAGAAGGTCGGAGTGGTCTGTCTGCGTTCCGCCACAGGCCAATGCGACAGCGAGACCTAGCGGGGCCGCCAAGAGAAGGAACCGTGTGCTCATTGAGATGCCTCTTGGAGGAACGCTAGCACAAGATGATGCGATTCTTGGCGATGTGGCACATGTTTAGGGAAGGACCAAACGGCCGCTCTTGGGGGCATGGTCCGACAGTCCAGCGAACGGACCTGCACCGTCTACGCCATGAGCCTTGAAGTCTGTCCACAGAATGTTCGGCGTGGCAAACACATGGTCTAGGTGCATGCGCAGGTGCATGAAGCGGGCCGTGGCAATGTGACCAAGGAGGTCCGGAGCTGCCCCGGTGAACGACGCGTGTGCGTCGACCCAGCCATTGTCGATGATTGCGTTGTACGCGGGGGATGCGGGTGCGGTGTTGAGGTCCCCCATGAGCACCGCGTGATCTCCGGTACGGCACTCTTCGATGACGCTCTGCAGCTGTTCGACCTCGGCGAGTTGGTTGCTCCCGTGGCCCATCTTGCTGTGAATACGATGGGGGCCCACCTCGAAGAAGGCTGGCAGTGACATGTGGGTGTTGAACAAGTCCAGCGCCTTGCCCCCGACGCCGAGGCGAACATGGGCCACAATGCGCGCTTGCTTGAACGCCGACAGCCGGCCAGCTCGAATGTGGGTGATGGCATGGGGGTCTTCGCTGTTGTCGTGAAGGACCTCTACGTGGTCGCTCACAAGCATGGCCAGGCCTGTGGTGTACAGCGCAGGCCCGTCTCCAATCGCGTACCTATGCGCTGGGTAGTACAGAGGCCGGTAGGTGCGGTCGGGAATGGCGAGGGAGAGGTGCTCTGCGAAGCGCTCTAGCTGTGTCGGACCGCTGAGACCCACGCGTAGGGAGCGGGTCTCAACCTCTTGTAGGGCGATGACATCGGGCAGCTGCTGCATTCCGCCAACCGCCGAGGCAACTCTGCGAATCCAGCCGTCGAAGGCACGCAGCCCCCGCGTGCCGTGGCCGAAATAGCGCACGTTCCATGTCATGATGTTGAGTCCGCTCACTCACTCTCCCAACGCCCGCTATGTGGCGTGTAGATTGGAGATGACCACAACCCCATGATTGACAATGCCGTAATCGCGGGCCTGCTAGGCGTCCTACTGCTGGTGTTGCCCATTCTGGGCACGTTGCACGTCGTTCTCCACAAGCAGAGCAGTCGCGCGGCGGTCGGTTGGATTGGGTTGCTGTGGCTCGCGCCTGTCGTTGGCGCTGCGCTGTACGTCGTCTTTGGTATCAATCGCATTGATCTGAAGATGAAGCGGCTTGGGGTCACGGCATCACGCTTCGCCCACCGTGGCGCATCCAGCCGGGAAGTCAGCGTGGGTTCAAAGGCTGGATTGGCGAGAGCCATCTCGCTCATCAGCGAGCGCCCGCTTCGTTCGGGCAACCACATCACCCTCCTAAGGAATGGTGACGTTGCCTACCCTCGCATGATTGCCGCGTTCAATGAGGCGGAGCACAGCATTGGCTTGCAGTCGTACATGATTGACAACGACGTTGTGGGGAACGAGTTCGTAGACGCGTTGCGGCGTGCGCACGACCGTGGTGTTGCCGTGCGAGTCCTTGTCGACGGAATCGGCTCCCTCTACAGCTTCCCGCCAATCTCCGTGCGTCTTCGCCGTGCGGGTCTGACGTTTCAGCGCTTCCTGTGGTCGTGGGTCCCGTGGCGTATGGGGCTCATCAACCTACGCAACCACCGAAAGCTGTGCGTCGTAGATGGCCGAACGGCGTTCGCAGGTGGCATGAATATTCGGGCGAACAACCGGCTGGCAGACAGTCCCAAGGGGCCGGTTCAGGACCTGCATGCTGAGATTCGCGGTCCGGTTGTGGCAGACCTGATGGCGGTGTTCAACAACGACTGGGCGTTCTCGTCGGGTGAAGAACTGACCGGCGAGGCGTGGTGGCCAAGTCTGAAGCCGGCTGGAACGCAGACCGCTCGCGCCCTACCTGCTGGCCCTGATGCTGACATGGATGCCGTTCGTTGGACGTTCTTGGTCGCTATCGCCGAGGCCCGCTCTCATCTGCGAATTGTGACCCCGTATTTCCTCCCAGACGATGACCTGCTGTCCGCCCTGAGCGCTGCGGCTCTTCGCGGAATCACGGTGGACCTGTTTCTGCCATCGGACCACAACGTTGGCTACCTGTGGCTGGCCACTCAGACCGAACTGCCGGCGCTCATCAAGACCGGCGTTCGCGTCTGGATCTGCCCCCCACCATTCGCGCACACAAAGCTGATGGTTGTGGACGATGACTGGGTCATGTTTGGCTCAGCCAACTGGGACGCACGCTCGCTACGTCTGAGCTTTGAGCTGAACGTTGAGAGCTACGATGTTGAGCTTGTTCACCAGGCCATCGAGACCATCAACGCCTACTCGGAGGGCGCCGAGAGGCTGTTGGAGCCCGGCACATCCAAGTCGTGGCCGAAGACGCTGGCGGGTCGTGCGGTTCGGCTGTTGCAGCCCTTTCTCTAGGAGACAGTCTGAGAATAGTCGGTCGTCCTTGGAGGCGCGTCCCGAATAGCGCTGGATAAAGGGTGCAATACCTCGAACGGTAGACCCGCGTGAGGTGGCAGAAGGGAGCGGTGGCCTTATCGCTTGTGTAGTCACGGAGACCTCATGCGCCCTGTTCTATTCGCCTCCATTGCATTGTCCGCAACCCTCGCCACGGCATCCGCCAATCCTTGTGACCCCGCTTACCCAAACGCGTGTGTCAGTCCGCTTGCCACGGTGGACCCAAGCGCCGTCATCTTGCCGGGTGCTTCTGTCGCTGACTATGCGGTAGTCGGTCCAAATGTGGAGGTTGGAGCCGGTGTTGTGGGTTTGCGAGCGGTGCTCACCGGGAGAGTGAGCGGAGCTACGGTGCAGCCATTCGGCGACAACTCTGTGCTGTCGCGTGGTGCAGTCATCGGTGCAGACGCAGACATTGCCGATGACGTCATTGTGGGTAGGAATGTCGTAGTAGGAAGCGGTCTTATTGCAGGGAATTCCTCTTCGGTAGGCTACGCGAGCACACTCGGTGACGACGTGACCTTGGGCGCGGGTGCAGTCATTGGCAACCTAGTGACGGTGGGCGACGGCTCGACGGTCAGCGGCGTCTTGGCCCGTGGCATCACCCTTGGGACAGATGTCGATGTGGACGGCATTCTAGGGCCAAATGTTCAGGTAGACGACGGAGCTACCGTCGATGGTCGTGTGCGGAAAGCGGTTGTCATTGGCGCGCTCACCGAGGTGGATGCCGGAGCGCGCATCGGGCGAGATTCAACGATTGGGTATGGCGTAATTCTTGGAGATAATGTCGATATCGAAGCAAGCGCGGTTGTTCCAGACTGTGCGTGGCTCCCGGGACCAGAGACTGTTCTTCGTGGTCAGACCTGGTCTGGTTCCTTGTTCGTTCCTGGGTGCGTTCCGCCGCCTGTGCTGCCGGACGTCTTCCCGTTTGCGACCACGACGAGCCTGTCGATCCGCGACACTGTCTACGACGCTGCTGGAAACCTCTATTTGGTCGCAAGTTCCTACGGAGACAGCACCTACGACGGAGCGACGGTGGCAAGCGCTGTTTCTGGGCAAGGAGCAGGCCTCATTATTAAGTTTGACCGTCAGATGAACGTCGTCTGGTCACACACATACGTTGGCTCGGGTCAGATGGAACTTTACGGCGTGTCTGTGGTTGGCAATGATGTCTATGTGGCGGGCCAACTGTCTGGCGGGTGGCTGGCCGGAAAGCTCACCGCGGACACTGGAACGCCGCAGTGGACTCGCACGGGAACGCTGTCCGGATATTCATATGGTCGACACGCGGTCGCTGACGCCGGTGGTGTGACCATTGGTGGTGCGTACACGGGCTCGGCGAACTTTGGCAACGGCGTGAGCGTTCCGAGCACCCCAACCAACGACTACGACGTTGCACTGGTTCGGTATGACACCAACGGAACAGTCGTTTGGGCCAAGCGGGCGGGAGGAGCGGGGGGCGACTCAATCGCTGGCCTTCAACTGCTCCCGAACGGAAACCTCGCTGTGGGCATTGGCGTATACGGAAGCGCAAAGTCGGCAGGAAGTGAATTTGCTCCTGGTTTAGTCGGGTGTTCGCAGGGCTGTGGTGCTCTGGCGATTGTGAGTTCATTGGGCAGCAGCGTCGCAGTACACCAATTGGCGACGGGCAGTGGCGGCGTGGGGTTGGTCTCGATGACCCAAGAAAGTGGCCGGGTCTTCATGTCCGCAGCCGTCTACGGTTCATCTCTTACATTCGCCGGTCAGACGCTATCGGCGGCCTCAGGCGGAGGGGCCGAGAGCCATATTCTGGAGTACGACTCGGGTGCTGTGCCGGTGGAGGCGTGGTCGGCCGCAACGTCATCGGGAAGCTCGTCGCTCATGGCAATCGCGGTTTATGGGGGAGTGGTCTACGCAACTCCTCAGATCAGCGGCTCAGCTTCATTCGGAGGCTCGACCATCTCGCACCCAGGTGGCTCCGCGAATGGAAACTACGCCCTAGGCGTGGCAGCCTTGGACTCCAATACCGGGGCGTGGCTTTGGGCCCGAACCGCCAGAGTTGAAGGGCCGACCGGGGGGCCAAACAACGTGGCGCCTTTGGGCTGGAACCGCTCTATCGCTGTCTTTGACGACGCCGGAACGGTAGAGTTGAGCTACGGAATGGGCATGCAGGGAGTCGATGGTCTGTTGTTCGACGGTCTGCAGACTCCCTTCGCAAGTCCAAATGGGGACGCCGTTATTCGCTCGGGCGTCGGCTCAACCTGGGCGCCGTAGCGTCACTATCGACATGAAGGGGGGTAGGTGGCGACCCCGGCAGGATTCTAACCTGCGACCTATCCCTTAGGAGGGGATTGCTCTATACAGCTGAGCTACGGGGCCACGCAGGCGAGCTAACGCGTTTTTCCCCCTAGTTGTAGCCACAGGTGAAGGCCGGGGGCACGATAGACGTATGTCCGGTGCGGAGAGACCATGCGACCGTGGATGACAATCGCCCTTGTGGGCTGTGTGAGTGCGAGTGAACCGTTCGAGCGTACAGTGGATGCGGAGGGGCTCACTGGCCTGCGCGTCGACATCGAGCGCGGAGACGTCTTCTACGACGTTGGCAATGAGGGCACCTTCGTCATTCAAGGCAGCTCGAATGCAAGTGCATCCTCGGAGACCCGAGCCGACGACCGCTTGGACGACAATGACTGGCGAATCAACATTGACTCTCCAGATCTGGTTGTAGAGGCGACATCAGTTCAGCGGCGTGCCTCTGTGGACATCGATGTTTTTGGGCCCTCCGTGGTTGATCTCAACATCACTGCCAATCAAGGCGTGGTGACGTTGGTGGACGTGGAGGGAACACACGTTGTTCAGGCTGGCCGTATTCAGACAACCCGCCTGCGTGGGTCCGTCCAGCTGACTGGAACGGGCGGCGGCATTGACGCGGAGATCTACCCGTTCTTGAATGGAAGCGTCACCGTGGAGGGCACATCGGGGGACGTCATCGTGCGCCTGCCATTCGGCGGGAACTACGATGTTGAAATTCTCGGAGACCCGGACTTCGAGATGTTCGTCTCTGAGTTCGGGTTCGTCGGTAGTATTGCCCAGCCTGGCTACTTCACTGGCGTAGCGGGGGACGGTAGCATCCCCGTGCGCATCACAGCCCAGGGTGGCTCAGTCCAGCTGCTGGAAGCCTTGTAGTTTACAGCGGTGTCGCCCCGGGTTGCCCCGGGTTGCACCGCTCATGCACGCACCTGGTTTCCACGGCGCAACGCACTGTGTCCCGACACAATCACGTTGCGCCGGGTTGCTAGGCACACCTGAACGATGCATCCCACAAGTACGCCTGTTGGGGCAACGCTTTAGTGAACGGCTCGCACTGTGCTGGCACGGGTTACAGCCACGGCATCTTACTGGAGGCTCGCGGTGAGCGGATCTGACCTTGATACGGCCCTTGACCTTCCCCCTGCAGAGCGCATTCAGGCACTCATCGCCTTTGCTGCTGCAGCTACGGACCCGAACCCCAAGCTTCAACAGGCCATGGTTGCCCTCATCGAAGGCGGTGCTGGTGCTGGCAAAGACCGCTTGGCGTTGGGCGAGGCACTCGGCAACTTGGGCGACCCCCGATTGTCGGCGCCTACAGAAGAGCGCTACTGGATTGAAGTGAGCCATGACGATGGTCCGGTCCAAGTTGGCCGCTACCCCGTCACCAATGCCGAGTTCCGCACCTTCGTCAATGATGGAGGCTACGACCGCCCGGAGCTTTGGGGACAAGACGGAAAGCTGTGGCTCGATCAGGCCAAGACCAAGTGGGTCGACATGGCGGATCAGGCAGACAGCGGTCCGTACGTTGTTCCGAATCAACCAGTCGTCGGTGTCACCTGGTTTGAGGCCCGCGCGTACGCTCGCATGTTCGATGCACGCTTGCCACGCTTTGACGAGCGCTTGTGGGTCACCCGTGGTTCTGACAAGCGTCCGTACCCTTGGGGCTCGCCGTTTGGCGAAGGCAACGCCAACACCCAGGAAGAGGTGATTGGTCGCCCCTGTGCCGTTGGCCTGTTCGTCAAAGATGCCACACCCGAAGGCGTCAGTGACTTGGCCGGCAACGTGGCTGAATGGAACGATGACGGAGTCGGTTCCCAGCGCTGGATTCATCCGGGTGCGTGGGACCAGCCCTCTATGGCAGCTTGGGCCAAGGCCCGGTTCTTGGAGCCTGCTGACTCATGCTGGGCCGGTCTGGGCTTCAGACTCGCGAAGGACTAGAGGGTGAGCAAGGGGCGCCGTTCGCAGGGACCGCGTCAGGCGCCTGCGGACAAGACTGTGACGAGTGAGACGACTCACGAGGCACAGCTTGGCAATGCAGCCCAACAGGCCGACCTCGATGGTCGCTACATTCCGATGGACGCTGCGGGAGACGGTGCAAAGCCGGTCGTGGAGCGGACTCGGCTTGCGCTAGAGATCCGCTACGAGGGGGAGACCCCGCTTGCCCGACTGCTGAAGCTGCTGGCGGACAGCGATCTGGAGCCTGATCAGGTCGCGGACATGACCCATCACCTGTCGTCTACCCAGGCCACGCAAGACCGCGTAGATGCCGTAGTTGTGGAGCATTTTGGGGGGACGCCAGCCACTGCCCGAGCCGCAGCTGAGGCGGCACTTCATGGTGTGGCCACCGCACTGACCGAGGGTGGGGCGACTGCCACCGGTTGGCAGCACGGTGATGAACAGATCGATCTAGCATCTACCACGACCGTTCGTGCCGCCGTTGATGGGCTGATTGGCGGACTCGCCGGCAAGCAGGGCGTGGCGGCGGTCGGTCTGTGCCGGGCACTGTCGGGCACGGTGTTCTTCGATGATGACGAGGAAGAGGAGCCGATTTCGTAGCCAGTAGGGCTGTGACGTGCGAGGAGAGCGCATGCTGACGCCCACTGAACGTACCGCTCTTGCTTCTCTCGCTAGCCACCTTGCACCCGGTGCTGACAGAGATGTGCTGACATCCTTTGTGATGTCCAACCTAGCTGCTTGTCTTGCCGAGATGGTGGACGGGGGGGGCAGCGATCAGCACCGCACCGTGCTGTACCGTGTGCTTGCTGACCATCCCGAAGCGCAGGAGCATCTGTCTGCGTTCGACGAGGTGCTGGCCATGTATCCAACACAGGTTGCAGAAGAAGGCCGTGGCTTGCTGCTTCGTCGGCATCCGGCTTGGGTCGGTTTGGCTCGATTGGAGCGGTCCGGAGGACCACAAGCTGCCGACGAATCTGACACCGCCGAGGCGATTGCCCTCACCAATGCAGGCTTCGCCGCCGCTGCTGCCGCCAATGAACTGGGCCGGGGCGAGGCATTGTGGGCCATGGCCGAGCAGGCCGAGACTGTCGGGTGGACCGATCGGTACGAAGCATTGATAGATGCGGCGGTGGACGCCGAGTTTGCCGAACCGGCACACCAAGCCGAGGTTCGTTTGCTCGTTGGAATGCACCGCACATCCAATGGTCGTTCCGATGGGCAAGAGCTTCTTCGGTTGGTGGTCAGCGATGACGAGGCTGAGGTTCGTTCACGGGTTCATGCAGCATGGGTCTTGGCCCACGAAGACACTGCTGAGGCTACCCATTGGCTCAGCCAAGCCCTCGACGTGTTGAACGAAGAGGATGATGCGGATGTGCGCGCTCGACTCGAGGCTGCGTTGGCAGCGGTGCACGGAAGCGACGCCTGATCACCGCGAAAAGTACCGGTTCCCGTGGCCAGTGGGACGTGTTTGTCACATCGGCCTCACCGACAAGAAAACAGCGTTAAGCCGGGCGCGCTGTGAGACTACCCCCTTCACTTTTGGCTGAACTGGGAGGCGGCACACCGTCGGACCGTTGGCCCGAGGTTGTCGCGTCGAATGCGGACGTGCGCGCATCGGTTGAGCGGGCACTTGAGAACGCGTCAGACGAGCTTGCAGGCAGACTCTTAGAGAAGCTCGTCGCTGGCACGCCGAACACCTGGCATGGCGTTCGTGCTGCGTTGTGGACAGATGCGCTGGCCAGGCGCGCTGGAGCGTCGTTCGTTGACGTCGGCAAAGGGCCGCTTCTGCACTACAAGACGGCGCTCGGCCAGGACGTTCAGTTCGCACCTCTGTCGTTCCGCACCCTGGAGCATCTTGCAGGTCCGCCAGCAGCGGTTGCTCGTGTTGTTTCTGCACTTGAGACGGTCTTGCTGCCACACCGCTTCGCTGTGTACATTCGCGAGCCGATTGGCGAAGAGGTGGACCCGTCGGGCTTGGTTGCTGCGACCTACGGCTGGGTGCGTCAGGCAGAGCGCGGCGTTGCCGCCCGATACGCATCCTTCGATGACGCCGAATCTGGCCTGCACTTGGACATCGACTTGCTCCCGCAGGGCACCGGTCCTGCAGTCGGAGCGATGTTCGTCATGCCTCCGTGCCGAGGGCCAGAGTGGCTTGGCCTCATTGACCGGCGGCTACAGCAACTGTTGACCACGCACTCCGGGACAGCACCGCTGATCCCCGTTCTTTGCGCGGATCCAAAGTGGAATCTTGGTCGTGGCTTTCCGTGCCAGTGGTTGTACGGGACCCCCTCAATGGTAGACGTCCAGGCGGTTGGGTCCGCGAGAATCCGTTGGGCAAATGATGGCATTGGGTTCTTTGCTGACCCTGTCAACCAGCGCATCCCAGCGGTGTGGTGGGTTGAGCGGGGGACCGACAACCCCATGAGCTGGTGCGGGTGGTCACACGGCAACCCGTCAGGACCGTCGCTGGATATTGAGTTTCCTGGCGCTCGCTTGGCTGTTCATCACGATGACGGCACGTGGTCGTGGGATAGTGCCCCCCCAACATCCTGGGAGGCGCCGTGAAGCCGCATCTTCGACCGCGCGACATTGGATGGATTGAGGTCATTGCCGGCTGTATGTTCAGCGGCAAGACCGAAGAACTCATCCGGCGTATGCGCCGAGCGCAGTACGCCAAACAGTCGATTGTGGTGTTCAAGCCTCGCATTGACGACCGATACTCGGAAGACGAAGTGGGGTCCCACGGTGGACATCTACTTCCGTCGGTTCAGATCAACCGTGCCGAGGAGATCCCGGCGTTGGTTCGGGACGCATTGGTGGTTGGCATTGACGAAGCCCAGTTTATCGAGGGCGACCTGGTAAGAGTGGCCGAGGACCTCGCCAATAGCGGGCGTCGCGTGATTATTGCCGGCCTGGACCTCGACTATAGGGGCATTCCCTTCGACCCCATGCCACACCTGATGGCGGTGGCTGAGTACGTCGAGAAGGTCCTCGCGATCTGTGTGATCTGTGGAAATCCAGCAGACCGCTCCCAGCGAATTGTGGAGAGCTCGAGTCGTGTGTTGGTAGGCGAAACAGACGCCTACGAGCCCCGCTGTCGTGGCTGTTGGGACCCGAACGACCCGTCGCCGCGGCAAGAGCGCTTGCCGTTCGGCAAGAACCTGGCTGAACAGCGCCGGTAGTTTGGCAGCTTGGCGCTGGGGCGCAGCGCGGATGGCTGTGAGCTGTGAGAGGTGGGGTTCTTCAACGGGTCGAACGTCTGCCGTCGTGGTGTTCATGCTTGGGTACAGGGGTCAGCGTCAGACCATAGTGATTGTTTGACGTCGATTCTGTCGCGTCTCACACCCGGTCGCGCCAAGCTCCCCGAGTCACTCCTGCCATTCGCCAATGAAGTGGACTTCTCGCTGTAGTCGAACACCGTGCTGCCGTTCTACTTCGTCTTCAACGTGCTCAATGACAGCCCGGATGTCATTGGCGGTGCAGGGGGCGTCGTTCACCACGAAGTTCGCGTGCTTCTCAGACACGCAAGCGCCTCCCACTCGGTACCCCTTGAGACCGCTGACCTCGATCAGTCGCCCGGCGTGGTCACCGGGAGGATTTCGGAAGGTAGAGCCGCAGCTCGGCAGATGTAGGGGCTGCGTGGCCTTTCTGCGTTCCAAGAACGTCTTGAGCACGGCTTGCTCCGCATCTGCGTCAGCACCCGTCGTCTGGAACGTGGCTGTTGCGATGATGGAGCCGTCTGGAACATGGCTGGTGCGGTAGCTCATCTGCAGATCGACTGTGGTCAGGCGCTGCGGTGTGCCGTCGCGGTGGACCAGGTCCACATGCACCAAGGGGACGTCTGTCTCGCCCAGCGTAGATCCGGCATTCATGCGCACGGCACCGCCGACGGATCCTGGAATACCAGCGAAGCAGCCAAGCCCGGTCCAGCCATTCTTCTTCGCCCGAGACAGCAACACAACCAGGGGCATGCCGGCACCTACGGTGACTTGAGGCCGGTCGCCTTCGGTCGCTGTTGTGTCTGCGAGCTCCCCCTTGAGCAACACAACAATCCCGCGGATTCCAGCGTCGGAAATCAGTAGATTACTGCCTTTTCCAAGGACGAATACTGGAGTTTGGGTCTTGGATGCCACCTGCTGTAAGCGTACAAGCGCTTGGTGTGATCCAACGGTAACGACAGCATCTGCTGGGCCGCCCACTCGCCAGTACACCCGCTTTGCCAAGGGCACGTTGAGGTCGAAGGGTAGTTCTGCGTCGGTCAGTGCGCGAGCAGTGGATTGTGACAGTGTCATCGACTACGCCATACCCCATGCACATCATCGGAGCAGGACGGGTCGGCGTGGCCTTGTCGGAAGCGGCTGACGCTCACGGACAACCGTGTACGTTGTGGTCGCGTGGAATGGACCTTGGCTCGCTGAAAGCGGGGGAGGGGCCCATTGTCGTGGCAACACGGAACAACGACCTGGCGGACGTACTCGCCGCGCTTCCCCCCAGTCGGCACTCCGACGTGGTGTTCGTTCAGAACGGGATGCTACGACCTTGGCTTGGCCAGGCTGGTGTCGCCGAGGCAACGCGTGGCTTGCTGTTTTTTGCTGTCGCATCCCGAGGCGCGCCCATTCAGCCGGGTCCACCCAGTCCATTTGTTGGACCCCATGCGGCTGCGGTTGTTGCCTTCCTGACAGCCATTGCGGTCCCAGCCGAGGTTGTCTCAACGGCCGCGTTCACGAACCTTGAACATGAAAAGCTGCTGTGGAACAGCTGCTTTGGCCTGCTCTGCCAAGCCTACAATGCGCCAGTTGGCACGATTGTTCGAGACCACTCGAGTGAGCTTGCCGAACTTGTCCACGAGCTGGATGCTGTGGCTCGGCTGGAGCTTGAGGTCAGCGTGACAGTGCCTGACCTGATCGCTGCATTGTCAGCCTATTCACTGACGATCTCAGAGTACCAGGGCGCCGTCAAGGAGTGGCCATGGCGCAATGGTTGGTATGTACACGTGGCCGCGAAATACAATCGTCTGTTGCCCGTACACGCACGGCTGTGTGCACTCGCGGGACATGACGCAACAACCGGTATAGTCGCGTCACCAATCGCGTGATGAGGAGTTGGCATGGCCGACGGGTGGGACGAAGCGGAAGACTGGGAAGTCGACCCAGAAGAGATGGCCCGCCTGGAGCGGAACGGTGCCTTTGCCGTCATCCTCGGCATCTTGGGAATGACATCAGCCATGTTCGTCTACCCGAGCTACGGCCTGATGGCGCTGCCGACGATGGCCATTGGCATCACCGGTGCTTTCATGGGCAAGATGACCGTTGATTCGGGGGTGCAAGGCGCTCCGCGTGCCTACGGTCTGATGGCCATGGCGACTGGCATTGTCAGCTCTGCCTGGGCCGCGATTGTTCTGTGCTTCTGTGCAACGATGGTCGCACTCTATGCGTTCATGCTGTTCATGATCTTTGCCGCCGTGGGGATGCAGTAATGGCGAACGACACACATCGAGGCATCTCCAGTGAGCGCCTGGCTGAGCTGGGACTCGACACTGAAGACTACGACCGCATCGAGCGAAACGCGATGTTTGCTGCGATTCTGGGTCTGCTCTGCCAGATCTGCGCCGTGATGGCGTGCTGCGGAACCATCTTCATCAGCGTTCCTGGCCTCGCCCTGGGCATCGTCGCCTTGGTGCTGTCCAAGGGCGTGCTCGACTCGGGCGTTGATGGTGCTCCCGGTGCCTACGCGCGGACCAGCATCGCCATGAGCGTCATCGGTATTGGCTGGAACGCCCTAGTGAGCTTGGCCTGCTGTGCGTACATTGGCATGTACGCATTCTTCGGCATGATGGGCGCACTCGGCAACTTCTAGGCAGAGTGAGGGGCGGATTCTCGCCCCTCGCAACGCGCCTTAGGTACCCGAGAACTGAACGTCTTCGAAGACAAGAGTCGGGGACCGCGTGCTGCTAAACGTCCATGTGTCGTTGGCGACGGCAGACAGCTTGTGGAAGATGTCCAACACGCCCCCGGCCACGTTCATTTCGGACAGGTTCTTTGTCGGAACTCCGTTTTCGAGAAGTACGCCACGGACACCGAAGCTGAAGTTTCCGGTCACGCCGTTGCTGTTTCCGCCTAAGAAGCCAGTCACCAAGATGGCCTTGGGGAATGCCTTCGCGATTTCCTGCCAAGACTGGTCACCGCCTGGAATCACCCAGTTGCTGCGACCACCCGTCGTCGGGGC
This sequence comes from uncultured Pseudomonadota bacterium, assembly GCA_913061235.1. Classification (GTDB taxonomy): domain Bacteria; phylum Myxococcota_A; class UBA796; order UBA796; genus CAJXTB01. The sequence continues at coordinate 85,578 of CAJXTB010000004.1, forward strand.
CATGTCGAGCTTACGACCGTAGTAGGTGTTGAGGTAGTAGCTCTCAAGAACGCCGTTCTTGACGATGGTGCGGGGCTTTGCAATGAGCGTGTCTCCGTCCCAGGCGCGCGAGCCGAGTCCACGCGGAATCGTGGGGTCGTCCACAATCGTAAACAACTTGCTTCCGATGCTCTCGCCGAGCTTGCCCTTCAAGCAGCTGCGGTCGTGGTGCAGGGAGCCGCCAGAGAGAGGGCCACCAATGACACCCAAGATGCGTCCTGCCACCTGATTGAGTAAGATCATAGGGTATTTACCCGACTCAATCGGGCCCGAGTTCAGACGTTCGTTTGCCCGGCGGACAATCTCGGCCTGGATGGTCTCGATACTCGGTAGGTCTGACAGGTACCGACCTGCGTAATAGGCACTCGCTTCTGGACGCTTGCCATCTGGCGTTGCCAGAGTGGTCTCTCCACCAAGGGCGAACCAGGCACCGTGGGTCTCTTCGGCAAAGCCGGTGCTGGTGACGCGGGCCGATTTTGACGAGCCGTCTGCGATGTAGGCCGACGAACTGATGACGTTGTCGAGGCCGGATGCAACGACGGCAGCTTCAATTTCCTGGCCCGTCTTGGAGCGATCCGCTGGCGTGTAGTCGTTGAAAGCGGGGTCGAAGACGTCCAGCTCGGCGTCCGTTGACCCACGACCACACAGGGCGGGGTCGGGCAGTGCACGGTCGGGGTCGGGCTCCAAGAAGCGCGTTGCGGCAATGGCGTTCTTCAGGAACTGGGTCAGTGCCTCGGGACGCAGGTCGCTGGTGCCGTGGCTTGAGTAGCGGTCGTCGACCATCAACGACAGGGACAAGCCGCGTGTCGTCGCTTCCGTCGCTTGCTCGACTTTGCCGTCGCGTCGCTGAACGGTGGTGTGGCTACCCTGGCTAACAGAGACGCTGACTTCGTCGGCCCCAAGACCGAGGGTCTCGCGGACGGTGCGCTCGGCGAGGTCGATTTGCTCGGAGGTAGTCGGGTTCATGACTGACCTCCAACCGACAGACTGGCAACGCGAACGGTCGGCATACCTTGCGAAACAGGCACGCTCTGACCGTCTTTACCGCAGGTCCAGCCGCCGTCGTCAATCTTCAGGTCGTTTCCGACCATATCAATGGTCTCAAGAACCTTCGGGCCGTTGCCGATGAGGTTTACGTCCTTGATGGGACGGGTCAGCTTGCCATTCTCAATGAGGTAGGCTTGGCGAACGTAGAAGGCGAAGTCGCCGGCGCCAATCTGCACTTGGCCGTTGCTAAAGGTCACGCAGTAGATGCCCTTTTCGACACTAGCGATGATTTCGGCGGGGTCGTGCGGACCCGACTCCATGTAGGTGCTGCTCATGCGTGGCAGAACCGTGCTGCGGAAGGACTCGCGCCGGCCGGAGCCGGTGGGGTCGACGCCGTAGTGACGGGCACTGATGCGGTCGTGCAGGTAGCTCTTGAGCACACCATTCTGGACCAAGGCGGTCTTCTGGGTGGGCGAGCCTTCGTCGTCTACGTTGATGGCGCCACGGTCGTGCGGCAAGGTGGCGTCGTCGACAATCGTGACTTCGTCGCTGGCAATGCGGCTGTTCATGCGGTCTGCAAAGATGCTGATGCCCTTGCGGTTGAAGTCCGCTTCGAGGCCGTGGCCAATCGCTTCGTGCAGCAGAATGCCAGAGCTTCCAGCGGCGAGGACAACCGGCATCTCTCCTGCGGGAGCGGGTCCGGCGTGAAGGGCATCGACACTGCGCTTGACGGCTTCGTCGACCAAGCGGTCTTGACGCTCTTGGGTGAAGAAGTCGATTCCTGCACGGCCCGCCAAGTTGAATCCGCCGGCTTCGGTCTTGTCGCCTTCAGAGCTGGTGACGGAGACGTAGGCGGTGGTCATGGGACGGTAGTCGGCAACGCGGGTGCCGTCTGCGCGAACAATGAGAATGTGCTTGTCGGCATCCGAGAGGCCGACCTGGACGTTCTTGACGCGTTCGTCGCGGGAGAAGGCTTGGGACTCCCACTCACGAACCAGCGGGACACGCTCGGCCACGCCTACGTCTGACCACTGGCGCTTGACTGGGTAGAAGTCGTGCACCTTGCCGGAGCGGATCTGCTGTGGAGGTACGCTTGCGTGGCCGTCTCGCGCAATCTCAGCGGCGATGGCTGCGGCGCGCTTCATGGCGACTTCGGACAGGTCTTCGGTGTACGCGTAGCCGACTTGGTCGCCAATCACGACCCGGACGCCAACGCCGAGGTCCACGCTGGTGTGTGCGCGGTTGACCTTGTGGTCGGACAAGCCAACCGAGGTGGAGACGCTGTGCTCAAAGTACAGGTCGGCGTCATCTGCGCCGTGCTGAGTCGCGGTTGCGAGCACCCGGAGAGTAAGGGCGTCATCAACGCCGAATTGCTCGAACCAGCGTTCGGGAGACAGGGTGTGCATGGATTCCTCTAGGTTTGCAGCCGACGTAACCGCGCGTCTGCCAAACGGAAGGGGAGCATCCAGTTAGGGCAGCGCTCATGACGCCAACGGACATTCTATGAAACGCTATCTGCCCTTCATTCTCCCATTTTCAGCTGTGCTTTTGGGAGCAGGTCTTGTCTTCGCCATACAGGGCTGGTTGTTCTCTCGAACTCCACCCACAGACGTACCTTGGGTGCCATTCGCTGAGCTGGATGCCTCGCAAGAGTACATTCGCACCAGCGGAATGGGGCACTACGGCGTTGTGATGGAGCAGACGGCTCCCGGAAACCTGGTGCGAAAAGAGCAACACTATTGGCTGTTTCCACTGACCGAGCCGTACGACACCGAACAGGGACCTGTCCGAGTAATGGTCCGTAGCGAAGTTCCCCCCGAAGACCTGGTCACCTACGAGCTGATGACGGTGGAGGGGTGGCTGTCACGCTCGACGCCAGACGATATTCCGTACGAGGTCGAAATCGCCATGGGTCGTCGTAGTAACTACTACTTCGGCGACCAGATGTTGTTCTTGGAGGCAGTGGTCGTGGAGTCGGGACTCGACCCACGAGCCGAGCCTGCCGCAGAGTAGGGCGACTGGCTTAGAAGGCTGGGTTGGGCACGACGTACAGTCTGCCGGTTGAGAGCCCCGCGATGGTCTCGCCGGCTCCAACGAAGGTCACGTCCCACAGGAAGTCGGTGTCGGTCTGTGGAACCTCGAAGCTCTCGCCGGAGTCAACGTCGAGGATGTTTAGACGTCCGTTCTCTCGGAATGCCAGCCATCGGCCGTCGCTTGAAAGGGCAAGAATGTACACGTCATCCAGCGAGAGTCGAGTGACTCCCCGGTACACGGTGTCTGTGCGTCCGCCGAAGCTGCTGTACGGAGTAAAGGAATTGCTGCCAATAGCAATGGTCGTGCCGTCGGCGGAGTAGGTGATGCCGTTGAAGCCGGCGGTGGTCGTGCTTGTGGGGTGCGCATTTGCGCTGCCGATTGCTTGGGTGTTTCGGCTAGACCGCCGCCAGCGATAGTGGGTCTGGGTGATGTCAGCCTCTGATGGAGCCAGCCATTCGTAGACCTGGTCGTAGAACAACACGGTTCGGCCATCACTGCTCACGGCATACGGCACGGGGTCTCCGAAACGGCTCACCTTCGCCAGCACTGTCGCCGTCTGGTTCTGGTTCAGGCGAACCGCTGCGGCGACGTCCTCGACCACAAGCATCCAGCCATTCGCGGTGCGGTTGCTCACACTGCGAGTAGGGGTGTCGGAGGTAAAGCGTAGCGTCCCATTGTCACCGTCGACCTCGACGTCGTAAGCGTAGCGACGGGCGGTACAATCGGACGACAGTTGGCGTAGGCCCGGTCGCTCCACGTCAACCACGTCGCCGTCCAGTGAGACCACATAGCTCGAGACACTCGTTTCCAGAACGATGCTTGTACCTACGTGCTGGGCGAATGAGGGGCTGTCGTCTTCCCAGGGGCCACGAATCGCTCTCGTGCCTGTCACCACGACGTCTGTGGGCTGGCATGCGGCTTGGAGGTCGGGTGTATTCACGACCTGTGGGACCGATTCAATCACGCCCACGTCAATGGCATCCCGCGAGTTGGGGTGACAGGCAACGGCCAAGACAAGCAGGCAAGAACAGATGCGCATGGGAGCTCCCGATGCGCCTCAGTGTCTCCGGCAAACCCACCCTTCAGTCCTCACTCCGCCTGAGCTGAACCCGCATGTCCACAAAGCCCATCGCACGCCAGAACGCCACCGCTCGCGTGTCCCGCGTCAGCGTCTCGACAATGATGTTGGTGTAGCCAACCGCCTTGGCCACAGCGATTTGCTGCTCGACCAAGCGCCGCGCAACCCCTTGGCGTCGCGCGCGCTCAGCCACGAACACATCACCAATACGCAGGCCCTTGGGCTCGTCCAAGACCGGACTCCCGGGGTCGGGAAATCCGCTAACGAATCCCGCAATGCCATCGTCGTCTTCGTAGACATGGCCGTGCGGGAAAGGGGACGGGTCTAGAAACACATCGCGCGCCCAGCCCGCCATCCACGCATCCGCTGTGGGCGCGACAGACCATCGCGACTCTACCGCCGCGCCGTTCGCCATCAGCTGACGCCACAGGTCGAGCACCGCGGGTAAGTCCCCGCGGGCCATGGTCCGAATCACAGACACTACGACTTGAGGGCGTTGTGTCCGGCGTAGGCCGCCGCGAGTCCGAGTTGCTCTTCAATGCGAAGCAGCTGGTTGTACTTGGCAACGCGGTCGCTGCGGCAGGGAGCACCTGTCTTGATCTGACCAGAACCGGTGGCCACGACCAGGTCGCTGATGGTGGTGTCTTCGGTCTCGCCGGAGCGGTGGGACATGACGGAGGTGTAGCCGGCACGGTGGGCCATGTTGACGGCGCGCATGGTCTCGGTGAGGGTTCCGATCTGGTTGACCTTGACCAAGATGCTGTTGGCGATGCCGCGCTCAATGCCGGTTGCCAAGCGCTCGGTGTTGGTGACGAACAGGTCGTCTCCGACCAGCTGAGTCTTGTCGCCAAGGGCCTCAGTGAGTGCCTTCCAGCCGTCCCAGTCGTTCTCGTCGAGGCCGTCTTCAATGCTTGCGAGCGGGTAGTTGGCGACGAGGGTCTCGTAGAAGGCGATGAGCTCTTGGCTTCCCCAGACAGCGTTTTCGCCTTCGAGCCTGTACTTTCCGTCTGTGAAGAACTCGGATGCCGCAACGTCTAGACCGAACACGATGTCGGTTCCGAGGCTGTAGCCGGCCATTTCCACAGCGCTGACAATGCGGTCGAGTGCTTCGCGGTTGCTGCCAAGGTTGGGCGCGAATCCGCCTTCGTCACCAACGCCAGTGGCCAGGCCGGCCTTCTTGAGAACGGCCTTGAGGTGGTGGTAGATCTCGGTGCCCATCTGCATGGCGTGGGCGAAGGACTCCGCACCGACAGGCAGGATCATGAACTCTTGGATGTCCACGTTGTTGTCGGCGTGGGAGCCACCGTTGAGGATGTTCATCTGCGGAACTGGCAGCAGGTTCGCTGTTGGCCCACCTAGGTAGGTGTACAGCGGCAGGTCGGATGCGATGGCTGCGGCCTTGGCGACAGCGAGGGACGCACCCAGCATGGCGTTGGCGCCGAGACGGGCCTTGTTCGGGGTTCCGTCAAGCTCAATCAGCATCTCGTCAATGGCGACCTGTGCGCGGGCATCCAGGCCAACGAGCTGGTCGGCAATCGCGCCGTTCACGTTGTCGACGGCTTTGCTGACGCCCTTGCCGTGCCACTTGTCGCCACCGTCACGCAGCTCAACCGCTTCGTGCTCACCGGTAGACGCGCCGGACGGAACGGCTGCTCGGCCTAGGCTTCCATCGTCGAGAAGTACGTCGACTTCGACGGTTGGATTGCCGCGAGAGTCCAGAATCATCCGGCCAGTCACTTCGTAGATTGCGCTCATTTTTGGGTCTCCGTTGTTGGTCGAGTCCATACCGTACTGGGCCCAGCGTTGCCCCGAAGCGTAACGAAGTTGTCGCTCGGGCATACACGGACTGGATGCCCAACGTGGTGGGTTACCCACTCGAATTCTGGAGATACACGTGCTGACGGCCATTTTCCTTCTTGCGACGACCGCTCTGGCAGATGACGGCGGCTTCGACCACACGCACGGTGCTTTCGACTCAGTGCTGGACGGTGCGGTGAGCAACGCTGGCGTGAACTACGGGACCCTCGGCGGCCGTCGCGCAGAGCTGGACGCGTACCTCGAAGACGTCGCGAATGCCGACGTCTCCGGCTTCTCGCGCAACCAGAAGTTGGCCTTCTACATCAACGCCTACAACGGCTACACGCTCGCACTCATCTTGGACAATCCGAGTATTGCCAGCATCCGCGACCTCAATGGTGGCAACCCATGGGACGCCGTCCGCTTCCCGGTCGCCGGAGAGAGCCTGACGCTCAATGACATGGAACATCGTCGCGTCCGTCGGTGGGGCGACGCCCGCATTCACGCCGCCGTGAACTGTGCGTCCAAAGGCTGTCCGCCACTCGGGCCGGATGCCTTCACCGCCTCAGGACTCGATGGTCAGCTCGACCGCGCCGCACAACGATGGGTCACCACCAACGCCTACAACTGGTCGGGCAGCACCCTTCAAGTCAACGAGATCTTCACCTGGTACGACGAAGACTTCGTCAAGTGGGCCGAGACCCGCGAGCTGCCAACGGCTGACCACCAAGACACCGTTTCGTTCCTGCAGGCGTACGGTGCGGACTTCTCTGGGCACCCACTCACAGCCAGTGAGTTGTCGATTGAGGCCTTGCCATACGACTGGTCCCTCAACAAGCGATAGACCCCAGGGCATGGGATTCTGCAACGCCTTTGACGAACATCTCTCCACGGCCGGACCGGCTGCAATCTTCCTTCGTGATCACGAAGGATTGTACAGGTTTGACGCAAGCTGGACGCGAGACGCCTGGCAACGAAATCCGGGGCCACACCCGCTCGAGACGGTCTTTGTCTTGGTGCGGGACCACGACACTGGCTTCGTGGCGCGGCTCTTGGTCTCCTCACCAACGCTCTTGCCGACCCACCCGCGAGGAGACGTGAAGGCCTTTGGCAGCGAAGAAGACGCGAATGCATTTCTCGCCACCTTGGGAGCGTTGGCGGTGAGTGCAGAGGCGTGGTGAGTACTCTTCTGCTCGTGCTTACCGGGCTCGCGCTGGCGCAAGACCCGGACTCTGATGGTGCGTCAGTCGTAGATGACGATGATGCCTACGAGATCATTGTGTATGACGACGTCGCCGCGGAATTTGCCCGCCAGGCGGTAGTCGAGCGGCTGGACGAGATTGGCTACTCGGAACGTATTGAACGCAATGGCTACGTCATCTACCGGCACCCCGACAACTGGCGTGGCGACGTTCGTATGTATGACGAAGGCTACATCCGTATTCGTCGCCAACCGGTTCAGGTCGAACCCGTCTTTGGAAAGGCGGGAACCCCGCTAGGTACGGCGTCCTGCGTGTTGTTGCTGCCACTCTGTACGCGTCTAGGCGGCCAAACGGTTGGACGACGCAAGCTGCAGGCCCAGAAGACCGGCATTGCCCAGTTCCTCGACCCCGAGATGGACGTGTGGGGCGACCGGATTGCCGACCGCGAAGTCGGCAGTCGCATTGCTGTCCTGCCTGATGAGCTCGAGAAGTTGTGGTTTGAAGGCGTGCCTCTCGAAGGTGGGGAAGAGGCTGTCGCCGTGGTGGGGCCGGACGCTAAGAAGGCCGCCATCCTCGCCTTCTGGGACTCGCGCACGAACACCATTTGGGGCAACCGGGTCCGGCTGACGGTCGAAGGGTTTATCCGTGCCGTGGTTCAGAACAGCGAGCAGGGGTTTTCAAACGACGAGGTCGCCGCGTTCAACACCACCCGAACCTCTGAGCGGCAGCTAGATCTGACCAGCCCATGGGAGACGGTTGCCGAGGGCTTGTAGGGGCGAATCGGCGCTGTGCAACCGATGATTGCGCGAGTCTGTGCAGGTGCTGGCGCAGTGGTATTGTACCACAGATCTTATGACTGACCTGTTTGCCGCACGCTCCCAGATGGCCATGTCCCTCGCGTTTCACATCGTGTTCGCGGTGGTGGGTATTGGCATGCCGCTGTTGATGGTGGTTGCCGAGGGGTTGTGGCTACGCACTGGGAATCCAGTCTTTCGCGAGCTGGCGCGTCGGTGGAGCAAGGGCACCGCCATCTTGTTCGCCGTGGGTGCGGTCAGCGGGACGGTTCTGTCGTTCGAGCTCGGCCTTCTGTGGCCTGGATTCATGGAGTTTGCAGGCCCCATCATTGGCATGCCGTTCTCTTTGGAGGGCTTCGCCTTCTTCACCGAAGCCATCTTCCTAGGGGTCTACCTGTACGGTTGGGACCGCATTTCGCCGCGGCTGCACTGGCTTGCAGGCATCATGGTGATGGTCTCCGGAATGCTGAGCGGCGTGTTCGTTCTTGCCGCCAATGCGTGGATGAACAACCCGGTTGGCTTCGAGATGGCCGACGGCGTGGTCACGTCCATCGATCCGGTCGCCGCCATGTTCAATCCGGGCATGTTGCCGACGGGACTCCACATGACGGTGGCCTCCTTCGAAGCGGTCGGCTTCGCAGTGGCGGGAATCCACGCGTTCGTGCTTCTGCGCAACCCAAACAGCGCGTTTCACAAGGCGGCGTTGGCCATCGCACTGACCGTTGGTGGCATCGCAGCCGTCGCTCAGCCCGCCACTGGGCACTTCTCAGCACAGCACGTTGCGGAACACCAGCCCGTCAAGCTCGCGGCCATGGAGGCTCTGTGGGAGACCACCACAGACGCGCCCTTTACCATTGGGGGCCTGCCCGATGCCGCGACCGAGACCACACCCTACGGCCTAGAAATCCCGTACCTTCTGTCGTTTCTAGCCTTTGACGACTTTCACGCCGAGGTCCAAGGCTTGGACAGCGTTCCGGTAGAGGACCGTCCCAATGTCGCGGTGGTCCATGTCGCCTTTGAGATCATGGTTGGCATCGGTATGTGGTTGATGGGGCTGGCCCTGGTCTCGGGATTCATGGCCTGGCGAGTCCGCGGCGTACCCACCAGCCGACCGCTGCTTTGGGCGTTGGCCCTGTCGGTGCCGTTGGGCTTCATTGCTGTCGAGGCGGGCTGGACTGTCACCGAAGTGGGTCGTCAGCCATGGGTGATCTACGAGGTGATGCGCACCGCAGATGCTGTCACGCCGGTACCGCACCTCGTCGTCCCATTCCTTACGTTCTCCGCCCTGTACCTGTTCCTCGGAATTGTGGTGCTGGTGCTGCTCAAGAATCAAGTCTTTGCGACGGTGGACCATGAGCCCTGAGTGGATGGTCGCAGGCGTCATCTTGGTGGCGCTCGTCGTGTACACGCTGACCGGCGGCGCCGACTTCGGTGGCGGTGTGCTGGACTTATTTGCTCGCGGCAAGACTGGAAGCGCACAGCGAAAAGTCATCGACAACGCCATTGGGCCGGTCTGGGAAGCGAACCACGTCTGGCTCATTCTGGTCATCGTATTGATGTTCGTGTGCTTTCCTCGGGCCTTTGCCGCTGTCTCCACGGTTCTGCACATCCCACTGACCCTGATGCTCATTGGGATTGTGCTGCGTGGAACCGCCTTTGTCTTCCGACACTACGACCAGCCGCGCTGGCACCACAGCTGGAGTCGGGTGTTCGCGCTGGCCAGCGTGTGGACCCCGTTCTTTCTGGGCGTGTCGCTCGGCGCGGTGGCCTCGGGGAGCTTTGCGTTCGACGCGACTGGGCACGTTCAGTCCAACTTTGTCAGCGAGTGGCTTGCGCCGTTTCCGCTGTCAGTGGGCGCCTTCACCGTGGCCCTGTTCACCTTGCTCGGAGCAACCTATCTGACGGTAGAAGCCGAAGAAGCAGATGTCCGTGAGGCGTTCCGGTCGCGGGCATTGGTCGCGGCTGTGGTCACCGCTGGGTGTGCCTACGTGTCGTTGGCGCTTGCAGCCTCGGGTGCGCCAAGTTTGTTTACCGACCTGACCCAGCATGTGTGGTCGTGGGGTTTTCAGGCGCTCACGCTTGCCCTGGGTACTGGGTTATCCGCCTCGTTGTGGAGTCGTCGCTACAAGATGGCACGAGTCCTTGTTGTACTGCTGGTCGTGGCCGTGGAACTGGGCTGGGCGGCGTCTCATGTTCCGTACATCTTGCCGCCAGACCTGACCCTGGCAGATGCTGCGGCGCCGAGAAACATCCTTGTGAACACACTGCGCCTGCTCGCCATCGGTAGCGTGGTACTGGTGCCTTCGTTCGTGGTGCTGTACCGCGTATTCAAGGGACCTCGCTTCTGGTCACTGTCTCAATAATTCGGCAGCTCTGGCATCTAGCGCGTCCGCGCGGACTGTTCTGGGTGATGTCGGTGCCCCTGATCGGCTACGGATTTGCCCATTGGGATGGTGCGTTTCGCGCACGAGCAGTCTCAGACGTGCTGATGTTGTGCGTTGCGTGGGCGCTGCTGCATGCCGGGACGCTGTGGCTGAACGCTGTGTTGGACGGTGACGACGGCGAGGTGCTCTGGGGCGGCTCTGGAACAGCGCCCCGGGGGACAACTGCCATTGCGTTGGTCGCGCTCGGCCTCGCGGTCGGGTTTGCGATGGCGGCCGGCACTGTGGCGGGATGGTGTACAGCGCTTTGTGCCCTTCTAGCCGTGTTGTACAGCCACCCAACCACGGCTTGGAAAGGCCATCCGGTCATGGGACTCGCGGTCAACGTTGTTGGGTATGGCGCTCTGTCCGTGATCGCTGGGTGGTCGTTGCCCCAAGTCACTCTGACTCTGCGAGGTGTTGGCAGCCTGCTCGCACTCATGGTCTGGGTCGCTGGGGCCACGCTTCTTGCTCAGGCATTCCAAGAAGACGCGGACCGAGCTCGTGGCTACCGGACGCCGGTTGTGTTGTGGGGGGCGGAGAAGACGGCAAACGTATCTCGTGCTCTCTTTGCACTCGGTACGCTCTCTTTGCTCCTATTTACGGCGATAGGCTGGTATCCACGAATCGTGCTGTTGTGCGCGCCTGTGTGGCTGTGGGTCGATTCACAGCTCGCTGCACGTCCGGTCAGTTCGGAGTGGGCGTCTACGGGATTTCGGCGGGTCTGTCTCTTCGGGCTGATGGTCTTGGCGACTGTGCTTGCAGCGCATCTTGTGTCGTTGGCCAGTGATGGACCGACAGCAGGACTGGATACGGCTCGAGGCTGGCCCGCTGATCGCGTTTGGGTTCGTGAGCGACGGATGCAATAGGCGGCGGCGTGACTACCCTCCGCTCGCTCTGGCACCTGTCGCGTCCTCGCATGGCGCCCTACCTTTGGCTCATTGTCTTGGGCGGGTTTGGCTTTGCTCATTGGGACCGCGCGTTGACCGGGCAGGGGGGCACCGCGGTCTTGGTGACCCTGCTGGCGTGGACGTTTCTTCACGCGGGGACCCTGTGGCTGAATGCGGGTCTGGACAGGGACGAAGGCGAGGTGCTCTGGGGGACGGCTGCTGCTGTACCGCCGGGCATCGAGCGCTGGGCCTACGCGGCACTGGTCGCGTGTGTTGGCATTGCTGCCGTGGCCGGTCCGGTCGTGTTTACGTGTGCGGTGGGATGCGCGGTGCTCGCAGTTGCCTACAGCCATTCGTCGACCGTGTGGAAGGGCCACGCTCTTGGCGGCCCCGTTGTCAACGGCCTCGGCTACGGCATTCTTACGCCCATCGCAGGCTTTGCGTGTGTTGGCGTCTCCCCAACTCCGCGTGCTGGAGTCACACTGGTCATCGGCCTGTGCGGTGTGATGGCGGCGTACTACGCAGCTCAGGCCTTTCAGGGAGACGAGGACCGAGAGCGCGGCTATCGAACCTTGGTCGCACGACATGGCATGGCGGCTGCTGTTCGAGCAACGCGACTGTGGATGTGGGCTGGGTTCGTTGGGGCGGTGCTGTGTGCTGCAATCGGCTGGGTTCCTCGCGCCGTACTTGTACTTCTGCCACTGTTCGTGTGGGTGGATGCTCATGCTCGCCGCTGGCAGTACAGCGGTGATGACAAGAACAGCGCGTGGGCAAAAGGGTTCGCGGCGCGACTGCTGGCCGGCGCTCTGACGTCACTGGCGCTACTCGTTGGCGTGTACCTCGATGACTCGTGGCACAACCGTCCCGTTGCGGGACTTGGAACCGCATCCGGGCATCCCACCGACCGGCCGCTGTTGCCTCCCCACCAGATGCGTCAGTGGGAGCGGCAGCACGGAGTCGACTAGGCCGCGGCGGCAACCTGCGGCCATGCTCTGGTACCCACTCTTGGTGATGGGGTTGATGGCTGTTGTGAACACTCTGGAAGGCCGGCTTTCGGCCATTTTCAGGACCTTGATCGACCGATCTCGCCGCGGCTGGTAGGATCCGCGCCATGGACACCCTTGAACCCGGTACGCCGTTCGGCGCGTACACTATTGAAGGACTCATCGCCGGCGGCGGTATGGGTTCTGTGTACGCTGCCCGCCACTCCGTGTACGGCACGACGTGTGCGCTCAAGGTGCTGCATCCCAAGCTCCACGGAGACGAGTCGTGGCGTAAGCGCTTCGAAGCGGAAGGATTCGCAGGGACTACACTCAAACACCCCCATGTGTTGGCAGCGCGCGAAGTCGTCCTGGAAGAAGACCATCAGATTGGTCTGGTCTTGGACCTCGTCAAGGAAGGGCTGACGCTGCACCGGGTCATGTCTCGTGAGTACCGAACGGGCGTGCCGTTGGCGCAGGCGCTCCGTGTCTTTCTGGGTATTGTGCAAGGCATTGAGTACGCCCACTCCAAGGAAATCGTCCATGGAGACATCAAGCCCGAGAACGTTCTGATTCAGGGCGAGTTCCGCGACCCAACCACGTGGCGCGCAATGGTCACGGACTTCGGGACCATCGGTATTCTGGCCCATCCGGTTGAGATTGACGGCATGCCCGCCGTTGTGGTGTCGCCCCGGTACGCGTCCCCCGAGCACCTCAAGGGAATGGTGCACTTGGAGCCGCGGTCGGACATCTACTGCCTCGGGCTTCTTCTGCACTACATCGTGACCGGCAAGCACGCCTCGACTGCCAAGACCGTTGAAGCGGCTGCCACTCAAGTGTCGAAACCTACGTCTACAACAAGTTTGTTGAACCTACCGGAAGCTGTCGGGGTGTTGTTCAAGACCGCCACCCGTCGCAACATCGACAAGCGCTTTCAGTCCGCTCGAGAGCTTGCCTTGGCGGTCCGCGACTTGCTCGACCAGCTGGGCGAAGGGCTTGAGCTGGCCGACCTGCAAGCCGACCTGGCCACCGAGATTGTAGAAGAACAACAGCAGGCCGCCAAAGAGCAGCGTGCAACAGCCGCTCGAGAGGCACGAAAGGCCGCCGCGGAGCTCGCCGAGCAGTCGGATGCACCTCTGCCCCCACTCGAAGCAGACCACCAAGTCAGCGAAGTCGCGACACCCTTAGGCGACCTTCCAGTAGACGACTTTGAGGACAGCGAGGTCCTGTCTGTCGCTGGAGTTGCGGACATTGACCCCTTTGAAGACGAAGCCCAGCTCTCCGGTGTGGTCTCCGTGTTGGGAGATGATCCCGCGACGGAGGAAGCGAGCAAGGTAGCGGCTGAGGTTGAGCCGGTTGAGTCTACGACCTTCAACGATGAAGCCGACTCTCCAGACGATTTGGATGAGGCCAGCGAGCTTGCGACCAGCGGCGTCGCAGTTCTCCCAGACACTGACGCACCTGCAGATGTTCGTCGTCATCTTCCGGACGACTCCACAGAGGACGCCGCCCGAGCAGAGCCATTCTCATTCTCCTACGACGCTGTTCAAGAGGACGCCATGGAGCTGCCCTCTGCGAGCGGAGCAGGGGATGTCTGGGTGGGGGACCCCGATACCTCCGAGGACTACCGACTCGAAGACGACAACTCCAGCGACGACCGCATGGGTGAGCCTGGGGCGCAACTGCCTGCGTCGGAGCTATCGGAGTCCGAGACAGACGTTGCTGAGGATGAACCCGAGCCACCAGCGGCAGCACCCACCCCCATGTTCGAGGCCGTTCAGTCCTCTGGCATGTCGGTGGGGATGATGGTCACCATCGCCGTCTTGGTCTTGCTGGTTTTGGGTGCGATTGTCGGCGCCGTGCTCTTCGCGAGCTAGCGCCGATTTTAATTAGCTTCGGGTCAGCGGGCGGTACTTGATGCGCTTTGGACTCATGGCATCGGCACCGAGGCGCTTCTTCTTGTCGCGCTCGTACTCGTCGTAGTTACCTTCGAACCAAACCACCTGACTGTCACCCTCGAACGCCAAGATGTGCGTTGCCACACGGTCGAGGAACCAGCGGTCATGGCTGATGACGACGGCACAACCAGGGAAGTCGTCTAGCGCGCCCTCCAGCTCACGGAGGGTGTCGGTGTCGAGGTCGTTGGTGGGCTCATCGAGAAGGATGAGGTTGCCGCCGCTCTGAAGCAGCATGGCCAAGTGAACGCGGCCACGCTCACCACCGGACAGGGTCTCGACGGTCTGTGTCTGCTTGCCACCGCGGAAGCCGAACGCGCTGACGTAGGCACGGGCCAAGATCTCGCGACCGCCCACTTGGAGCTGGTCCCGACCTTGGGCAATGTTCTCAAAGACGGACTTCTCACCGTCGAGCGTGTCGCGCGACTGGTCCACGTGGGCGACTTCAACAGTCTCGCCAACCTCTAGGGTGCCGCTATCTGGCTGTTCCTGGCCGGTGATCATGCGGAAGAGAGTGGTCTTACCCGCACCGTTGGCGCCAATGACGCCAACAATGCCGGCACGTGGCAGGTCGAAGGACAGGTTGTCGATGAGTAGTCGGTCACCAAAGCCCTTGGACACGTTCTCAAGGCGAACAACCTTGGTTCCCAGGCGAGGTCCTGGAGGAATGCCGATGTTGGTGCGCCGGTTCTCCGAGTTGTCCTGTGCGGCGGACATCAGCTCTTCGTAGCGCTTGAGTCGCGCGAGGTTGCGGTTGTTTCGCTGACGTGCGCCCATGCGCGACCACTCCAGCTCACGGGACAGTGTCTTCTGCTTGGCAGACTCGCTCTTCTCCGACTGCTGAAGGCGCTTCTGCTTCTGCTCGAGCCAGCCCGAGTAGTTGCCCTCGTAGGGAATGCCCTTGCCGTTATCGAGCTCGAGAATCCACTTGGTGACGTTGTCGAGGAAGTACCGGTCATGTGTGACGATGATGACGGTGCCTTCGTAGGCGGCGAGGTGGTCTTCAAGCCAGGCCACACTCTCGGCGTCCAGATGGTTTGTAGGCTCATCGAGCAGCAGCAGACCGGGCTTAGCGAGGAGCAGCTGGCACAGTGCGACGCGTCGCTTCTCACCACCAGAGAGGTTTTCGATGCTGCTGTCGCCGGGCGGTACGCGCAGGGCGTCCATTGCGATTTCGACGGTACGGTCGATGTCCCAGGCGTTCTTGGCGTCGATCTGGTCCATGAGCTCCGCTTGGCGGTTCATGACTTTGTCCATCTCGTCGTCCGTCAGCTCTTCAGCAAAACGTTCGCTGACGCGCTCGTACTCAAGGATGAGGTCGCGTAGTTCGGCCAAGCCTTCTTCTACGTTCTCTTTGACCGTCTTGGTGGCGTCGAGTTCTGGCTCTTGGGCCAGGTAGCCAACGGTGATGGACGGGTCGATCCAAGTGCGCCCCTCAGTGTCGTCATCGAGGCCGGCCATGATCTTGAGCAGGGTCGACTTACCCGCACCGTTCTGTCCGACGATGCCGATCTTTGCACCATAGTAGAAGGACAGGTGGATGCCTTTGAAGACCTCGGTGCCGTCACCCCAGCTCTTTCGCAGGTTCTGCATCTGGTAGATGAACTTGGTATCCATGGCGTACTCCGGGGAAGGGAGCGGCGCGTAACCCATGACCTGCAGCACTACACGTGCGGATGCGTCGCCAAACGTGCGGCAGTGCAGGCGAGTTTATGCGGCGGATGCCTCGACGGGTATGTCCTTCGGAGGAACGGACGATGTCGCGTCAATGGGCACCGTGAAGTTGAAGGTCGCGCCATGACCGATTCCAGCACTCGCAACTTCTAGCCGGCCGCTAAGTTCTCTCGCTGCCAGTGCGCTTGAGTGAAGGCCAAAGCCGTGGCCCTTTGGCTTGGTCGTGAATCCGTGGTTGAAGATGGCCTGGAGATTGTCTTCGGGGATTCCAATGCCATTGTCACTCACGGTGAACACCACCTCATGGCCAAGCTTGGTAATCGCAATGCCGATTGTGGGGTTTGGATAGGATTCCACGGCGTCTGCGGCATTGTTGATGAGATTTAGCAGGACCAGCATGGTCTTGTGGCGGTCGGCTGCAAGAACCACATTCGGCGGCTCTGACACGTCGAGCGACACACCTGTCAGTCGGGAAGCCACCAATAAGAGAGTTTCTTTCAAGAGATCGGGAACGGAAATGTCGGCGATAAGCCCACCGTGGCGCGCGAAGTGCTGTTGCGCTTGAACGACGGTGTTCACGTGCTCCACTTGCTGGCGCAGTCTTCTGATCTCCGATTTGTGCAGTGCGTTTTGCTCGGTCGCTACCTGTGCGACGCGACGTAGATACTGGCCCACCACCTCCCGAGGTGTTTCCGGGCACTCCACGGCGTCAGCGAGTTTGATGAGTCGTTCGACTTGACCGAGATTGGCGTGTTCGGCCAACAGAGCGACGCTCACGTTGACACTGTTTAGGCCGTTGCCAACATTGTGCAGCACCCCGTTTGCGACCTCGGCCATCCCAGCCATTCGTGCTGATTCAATGAGGTCTTTCTGGGTCGAGGCCAAGTGGACTTGTGTCTCGAGGTGTAGGTCCATCTCTTGCTTGAGTGTCGCGCTCACCGACTGTTCTTGGGTAATCGCTTGCTGCACACTGCGGTGATGGTGAACGATACCTAGAGTCAGAACGAACAGTGCACACAGCCAAGACAGCAGCGGTTGGGCCACTGGGTATGGGGCGTAGGAGGCGGGCAGATTGCCGGTGCTCTCTACCACCGCGATGGCGACGCTACCGAGCGCGATGGCGCCCATGATGTATGGCCATTTGCTACGCGCTCCGCCCATCACTGCCACGTAGGGCACCAAGAGCAGCCAGGCGGAGATCCAGCTGCGCATTCCACCTGTGAAGAGCAACTGGCTAAGCACAGCAAGACCTAGAAGGAGTGCGGCGACAGTGGCCAAGAGGGTTGGACCCACTCTTGTCCGAACGCCTAGTGGCATTAAGAATCCGTAGACGATGATGGGTAGGTTGCCCAGAATCAGGAGCCAAGGGTAGCCCACCCAGAGGTAGAACAGCATCCATGCTGAACATACTGCTGCCCCAATCGGACCCACGAACGCCATGAATGCCATGCCGCGCCGCTCTTCAGTTGAGAGGCGGGACGAGTTGGACAAGCTGTTTTCGTTGGGGGGCTTCAACGGTCGTACCGAGTAGGGGCTGTGCAGCTTTGTTGGGAGCACAACCGCTATCGGCCACATGCCGCTCGACTTTAGCGAATAATTCCGCGCTCCATGGCCCCGTCAATGCGTCCGGCGAGCGTATCGAGTGCGCGCTGTACGCCTTGATTGCCAAGGCTGTGAGCGCGCAGGCTCTCGACCGTCTGGGCATTTTGACTCAATCCACTCACCGCGCCAGTTCGCGTATTCAAACCGACGCTGTCGGCTAGAACGCTGACCGCTTCGTTGAGGCTGCCGACATCTGCGAGAACCTCGGCCAATGAATGGGTAGTGATGGCCAAACCAACGTCATCACCGATGTCTCGCTGTAGGTGAACGGCTTCGGAATAGCGCTTCATGGCACTGACTCCTCGACCGGCCAAGCGCTCCAAGTCACCGAGAGTGCGTGAGACAATCGCCAGGTCCGACGAGCGCCCGAGGGGCTGCCAGACGTCTACGGCTTTGCGCGCATGCCGTGCTGCTGAGGCAAGAACCGCTGTCTCTCCTCGTTTTTTCGCGAACAGGGGCAAGCGACCCGTCAGGAGATTGGTCTCTGCGATGGCAAGAGCGGCGCGCGGTGTTGTGTCCTGCTTGAGGAGAGCGCGAGCGCGGGACAAGCAGCGGGCGCCAGCCGGAACGTCGTCTGCTGCGACTGACAGAGCGGCTTCGTCCGCGAGGCGAAGGGCCTTCTCAACGGCGTCGTCGGTGCGTTTGGCGGCTTCGCGCACATCAGCCAAGGCGCCTGCGATGTGGTCGCCTCCAACGGCTTGTAGCACCATGGCACGCAGCAGCAGCGCCTGTGTGTGAACGTGTGGCGGGACATCTTGGTGCGTCAGCGACACCAAGCGGTTGGCGCTCTCCGTCGCTTCGACCAGGTTGCTCATGCACAGGTGGAACCACGCCAAGTCTGCTAGGGCTGCGACTGCTTCGTCGTCGTCATCTGTGTCGACCGCTTGCTCGGCAAAGGCCACAGCGTCGACGCGCCTGTCCGACAGCCACGCGCGGCGAGCCGCACTGATTCCCCGTTCTGGGGCGTCCCCTTCCAAGTCGGCTTGCCCGGCAAGGTCTGCGATGACCCAGGCTTCGGTGAGGCTCGGAAGCAGGTCACGGCCGAGCGCGTCTGCGAGTGCTTCTGGGAGGACAAACTGACCCGAACCCTTGTCCTGGATGGAGACTCCTTGGTCCGCAGCGTCCTGAAGCGCGAGTAGAACCGACAGTGGGGTCCTGTCCGTCAGGGCAGCGACTGCCTTGGCGCTAAACGGGGAGCCGAGCCACGCGGCAGCGCGCAGCAAGACCTTGTGCTCCTGGGGAACGTCCACCGACACTGGACCCAGTTTGGCCTGGCGGATGGGCTCGGCACCGAGGGCGTCTGCGGCGTTCTTGACGGGACCCTGGTCAGGGACTTCGTGAAACACGAGCAGAAGCGGGACCTTCAGCCAGCCGGGTCTATTGGCCGCGCGAAGGACGAGTCGCAAGGTAGCAGGATCACTGCGTTCGGCGCCATCAATGACCAAGACGACGGGGTCTCCTTGCGTGGCGGCGTCGTTCAGCGCTTCGACAAGGGCGTGCTCAACGCCACGGTCAGCCGTTCCCCACAGCGAGCGACGCGGCCCGCCAGCGACGTATAGGGAGAGCGGGTGGTAGGGCGGCAAGCGTTGGTCGCGAACCAACCCATCCAACCCGTCGAGAAGGGTTGTGTAGCGTGCGTTTCCTTCGGGCTCGATGACCACTGGCGAGTGACCAAAGCCGTCGGGAAATGCCGGGGCATGTGGGGCGATAACTGCCACCACACGCCCTGTTGATAGTCGCTCCCACCGGGCTTCGTCGCTCACGATTTCTCTCCGTCAGTATCCAGCTTGACCTGGGGTACGGGGGTAGGGGATGACGTCGCGGATGTTCTTCATGCCGGTAATCCACATCAGCATGCGCTCAAATCCGAGCCCAAATCCGCCGTGGGGTGCCGAGCCGAAGCGCCGCAGGTCACGGTACCACTCGTAGTCTTCCCCAGGAACGTTGTGCCGACGGAACAGGTCGTCAAGGACGTCGAGGCGTTCTTCTCGTTGTGAACCCCCAATCATCTCGCCAATTCGGGGCACAAGAAGGTCTGTAGCAGCCACTGTGCGCTGGTCATCGTTCAGGCGCATGTAGAACGCTTTTTGCTCCATGGGGTAGTCGGTGACGAACACCGGGCCCTTGAAGTGCTCTTCCGCCAAGTAGCGTTCATGCTCGGCTTGAAGCGATTCGCCGCGCCCCACCTTGAACTCCCACTTCTTGCCAGTTGCGACCAAGATGTCTTGGGCTTCGTCGTGCGTGACACGTGCGAAGTCGGCGGAAATAGCGGCGTTTAGCGAATCCAGCAGGCCCTTCTCAATGAACTTGTTGAAGAAGGCGAAGTCGTCCGGACATTGTTCAATCGTGGCCTTCGTCACCGTCTTCACGAAGTCGGTGGCGAGTGCAATGACGTCATCGAGGTTCGCAAAGTAGATCTCTGGCTCGATCATCCAGAACTCACACGCGTGACGGGGCGTGTTGCTCTTCTCGGCGCGGAAGGTGGGGCCGAAGGTGTAGACGTCCGTGAACGCTTGGCCAAAGGTCTCGACGTTGAGCTGGCCTGAGACGGTCAGGTACGCGGGACCGCCGAAGAACTCGGGGTCGTCTCCGTGGAGTACGCGGAACATCTCGCCGGCGCCTTCTGCATCTGCCGTGGACAGAATGGGGGTGTGAACCCACATGAAGCCACGGTCCTGGAAGAACCGGTGAATGTTGTTGGCCAGCGCGTTTCGTACGCGGAACACCGACTGCATGGTGTTGGTGCGTGGGCGCAGGTGAGCCATGGTTCGCAGGTTTTCGAGTGACGTACGCTTCTTCTGGAGCGGGTAGTCAGACGGATGTGTCTGGCCGACGATGGTGACGTCTGTGGCGCTCACCTCGAGCGACTGTTCACCACCTGGGGACTGAACCCAGGCGCCATGAATACGCACGGCGGCACCGATTCCAAGCTCGGCTTTGAACTGTTCGGCAAGCTCTGCGTTCAGAACGATCTGCACGGTCTTTGGCGTTGAACCGTCGAACACGTGTACAAAGCTGACGTTCTTAGAGAAACGCGATGTCTTGACCCAGCCGGTGACGGTGACGTCTGCTCCAGCGTTGGCGTTTGTCAGCAAGTCCCGAATAGGGGTGCGACGGTCGACTCCAGCCATGATGCCCTCCAAAAGCCGGGGCTAGCTAACCCAAACCGCATGGGCCGGGCTGCAGCTTGGACATTCGTGGGCAGTGAAGTCGTTCCGAAGGACTCTGTATTAACGAGCTGCCTTGCGAACCTTCTTGTGGTCAGCCACCGCTCGCCAGTCTGCATCGTCGAGCATCGGAAGTGTGCAACCACCGAAGAAAGCGGGGTTTGCACACCAACCGACCTGTGGGCCCCCCTTCTTGACTGCCTTGTCGAAGCGCTTGGTTGCCGCAGTCCACACGGGCATGAAGGCGTCCGTTCGTAGGCCGGCGATCTGGGCCTCAATGACCATGACCTGCTCGCGCAGTCGGGCGGTCTCGGAGGCATCCGTGCCGTCTTCCAGTGCCGCCTCGACGGGCAGGCGGGCTTCGTCATCCGCACGGTTGATGCGACGAAGGGTGTCCGTCATGACGCGCTCTGCGAAGGGTAGGACAGGAACGACTGCGGTGCCTCCGGTTGCCGTTCGGGCCTCTTGTGAAATGGTCAGAGCAGGCCATTCACGTGTCATGAGCTCCTCTACGGCCGGGGCGAGTGCGGGGTCCGCGTCCATAGCGGCTGCAATGCTGGCGTTCAGATCTTCACCGACACAGTCGGGGTTGACTTCGGTCCGCGATGGCATGCCGGGTAGCTGCCGTCCGACCGCAACACGCCCTTCACATTCTGTAGCGGTGCCGTTGTTTGCGGCAATGGCCCGCTCCATAGAGGCGACGAAGGTGCCGTCGAACTCGTCGATTAGGTCGCCGACGAATCCTTGGAGAGTGGCTTGTTCACGCGCGAACGTCGTCTTGAGCTGGTCTAGGTGGGCTTGCTCACCATTTGGAGCGGCGTCTCCTAGAAGGTCGAGCGCTACTTGGTAGTCGTTCAGGGCATCGGCAATCGCGGCACTTCGTCCTGAGACGTCGGCGTACGTTGTCTGCATGGTGTTGGCGTTCGTGAACGTCGTCGATGCCGCCGCAATCGAGTTGGTGTCGTAGTAGCCGTCGGCAGCAACAGCGGTGGCGACGAGGGCGAGTAGGGACAGCATGAAGACCTCCTGACCCCCAGACCCCGACAGGTGGGGTGGGGTTCCAACGAACGCCGTAACCCTCAACGAAGGGTGTCCTGCTGCGACTCGCTCGCGACGGTACGCAAACTTCGTGATTGGGCGCACCTTTGGTGGGGGGAGCACACCGCTACGATCAGCTGACCTGCTGTATCTATGAAATGCCGCGGATTTCTAGAAGAATGGAGTTGACCGGGTCGCGGGGGGCGTGTAGGTTTCCAGAGTCTGAAGGGCGACGGCAATCGCAACATCATCCTCCGGACGCAACCGTCATTCGTAGAGCCGTCAGCGAAGGGCAAACTCCAAAGTAAGTGAGGCAAGCATGCCAACAGAAGAACTTTTCGGTTCATACAACTTCCTGCTCGAGATTTCGGGCATCACCGGCGAAGCCAAGACCATCGTCGGCGGCTTCAAGTCCGTCAGCGGCATGGACTCCGAGACTGAAGTCATCGAGTTCAAGCAAGGCAACGACCGCGTTGTTCGTAAGAAACCAGGTCGCACCACCTACGCGAACATTGTTCTCGAGCGTGGCTACACCGCTACGGACGACCTGTGGACCTGGCGCAACAACATCGAGAAGGGTTTGATTGACCGCCGCAGTGGCTCGATCATCGTTCTCGACCAGGACCTTGAGACCGAAGTTGCTCGCTACAACTTCTACGAAGCCTGGCCAGCCAAGTGGTACGTCCCTGAAATGGACTCCGACAGCAGCAACATGGCGATCGAGAAGATCGAACTCGCCACGGAAATGGTTGAGCGCGCTCGCTAGTCGAACGTTTCTTGATCAGAAGCCTCGAAGGTCTCGGCCTTCGGGGCTTTTGCTTGTCTGGAGAATGCTGGGTGGCATCGCTCCAGGCACCGTCTGCTAGCTGAACAGCGCGTTGGCCAGCGTGGCAGTGTCCCGCTCGACGCCTTCTTGAAGCAGGGGACGCAGCGTTGGCACCACTGCTCGGTCGCCGGTCTCCACCAGGCAGCGTGCGTAGGCAACCCGCTCATGGGGCTCAACGGGCACCGAGAGTGCGAGCAAGGCCTCGACCACCGCTTCCGTTGTGACCACACCTGCTAGTCGGTAGGCAAGAACGCGGGTCTCAGGCTGAGCCAAGTAGGTGATCAGGGCATCGGGGGCTTGGGCAGCCGCGCGCAACGCCATGTGTAGGTAGTGGGGGCCGCTCGCCACGTGACCACCGCAGCGCATCCAGGACGCGAGGACTTCCCGGGCTACTTTCTCGTCGTTCACGTCTAGTGACAGAGCGAGGGCGCCGGGGACATCACTCAAGAGGCCGGCGACAATGACGTCGGTGTTGGCCGCTTGTGCTCGCGCACGGCCCAGAACGTCAGGCCTTCCGTGTGCGATGTCACCAATGACGGCCTGAACAGGGTCGCCAGTGGTGAACGCACGTGCCCAGCCTGCGTAGAGAAGACCAAACTCGCCAAGAGTGGTGTGGCGCTTGGCGGAGAAGACGGCGCGCAATGCCACGGCGAGTGCACCTTCCGCGTCTGCCAGCACGGATAGGCCGGCGTTGCGTCCGCGGCTGTGGGTGCTTCCGCGTCTGCGCTTGCTGAGTAGAGACTTGCGCAGGGTAGCCTGGGGCGTCTGGCTTCCCAGGGTCAGTCCGGCTGCGACCACATCGGCGGGTTCGGTGTCGTCGTCGCTCAAGACCGTGTCCAAGTCGACTCTCGGTGCACCGAGGTACTCAATGAACGGCAGTAGCTGGGAGTCGTCGAGCTCTGCGACCACAGCCGTTGCAGTGGCGACGGTTGGTGAGTGCAGGACAACGGTGGCGGCCGTGAGAGGACGGTTGGCGGTCCAGGTCACCACCTTGGCCAGGGTTGCGTTCGGCAAGCGTCCGCACCAAGCGAGCAAGTAGGCAGCGTAAACAACCGAGGGGGCGTCTCGGCCTTCTAGCTGTGCGAGCAGGCCGTCCATGAGTGCAGTGTCATCTGGGTTGAGTCCGCCAAGGCCGGCGGTGTACATCAGGGCCACGCCGCGTTCGGAGGCTGTCTTGTTGTTCAAGGCCGCGCGCACACCCGCGCTCCCGAGCAGCGGAGCAAGGGGGCCAACAAGACCGGTGGCGAGTGCACGTTCGGGGGCGAGAACCGTGAGCCGTTGTCGTGCCCAGGCGCCGATCTCGTCCGTCTGTTCGGCCAAGGATTCAAGGGCATCTGGTGTGTGAAGCAGCGTCGCCATGGGGGCTCCAGGCTATGGATGGGGCATTGGAGGTGCTGTGAGCGACCAGGTGTACATTCGACAGCTCAAGGCGGGACGTGACTTTGCGGTCGCGGACCCCGTTGCCGGTCAGATGGCGAACTTCGTCTACCTCATCGGAGACCGAGTTTCCCGTGAGTGCCTCGTCGTTGATCCGGCGTGGGACGTCAGCGGCATTCTGAGCGCCGCACATACAGACGACATGCGCATCACCGGGGCTCTCATCACGCACTACCACCCAGACCATGTCGGCGGAGAGCTGTTTGGGCACACCGTTGAAGGGCTGGCTGAGCTGATGGCATTGAATCCGTGTGCTGTTCACGTCAACGAGCACGAAGCAGAGGGCGTTGCCGCGTTGACGGGCCTGTCCAAGTCAGACTTGGTGCGGCACAGCGGTGGCGACATT
Source organism: uncultured Pseudomonadota bacterium (assembly GCA_913061235.1). GTDB lineage: Bacteria > Myxococcota_A > UBA796 > UBA796 > CAJXTB01. Next base: position 109,844 of record CAJXTB010000004.1, read on the forward strand.
GTGAAGGCGGGCGATGTCGAGGTCCAGTGCCTGCACACTCCCGGCCATACACCCGGTTCGCAGTGCTTTCGCTGTGCGGGTGCCTTGATCAGCGGCGACACATTGTTTCTGCACGGGTGTGGGCGCGTTGACTTTCCAGGCGGCGACTCTGAAGAGATGTATCGCACGCTGACCCAGCGCTTCTCAACGCTGCCCGACGACCTGATGTTGTATCCGGGGCATGACTACGGCTCGGTTCCGCATGCACCCCTTGGAACAGTCCGTCAGACCAATCCGATTCTCAACGTGCCTGACCTCGCCACGTGGCGCCGGACAATGGGCTGATGGAAGGATGGGTGCCGGCGGTCCTTGCCGCCGTGGTGTTGGGGGGTGGGCTCATCTTCGAGCGGTGGGTGGTTCCGGCCTTACGTCCTGCTTGGTACCTAGGCATCGGTGTACCTCTTGGCGAGCAGCTGGTACCGATCTCCCAACTACCGGAAGGCGAGGGGGAGACGGCGACGGTGGCCTGGGAAGTGCGCGAGCTTCAGGTGTTCTTCTGGGCTGCCGCTCGTGGACGACGGGTGCCGTTTGGGCTTCACGGAGTGGTGTCCCTGCAGCCTCGCTCGGACGGAAGGGTGGGGCTGGACGTGCGCTGGTCGCCGCCATGGGTCGCGTTGGTGGCGATACTCTGGCTGGCGTTTCTGGGCGTCATGCGCGGGGAGGCCTACATTGGGGCGCCGGTGTCCGCGATTCTATTGGTTGCTATCTTGCTTGTGTACCGGCAGGCGGCCGTCCGTGCTGCGGCCGAGCTACGCTACGCCTTCACTTCTGCGGAGCCGTGAACACTTCGGCGTGCGAGCGAATGTCGCGAATAGCGTCCGTCCGTAGTTGGGCGTCGAGGGTTCGGCCAAGGCGTCGGGAAGCGCCCAGAATCACGGTTACATCTACGCCTTCCCGGCGGATGGTTGCTTGTCGATTGCTCGACGTACGCAGCCACCCATCCCGGCGCCAGGACCCACCCGCGATTGCCTCCACCGTTGCGCGTGCCCGAAGCTCGAAGCGCTGGGCGTCATCGGGTGTGTCCCACGTAGTGAGCCAGGTGAAGAGCACGGAACCGTCGGGCTGGATGTAGGTTGCGTAGCGGTCGCCACCCCATCCGAGCGGTGTTCCTACAACGACTTGTCCGCCAACGCCCTCCAGCCACGACAACACTCCGAGCTCTCCCATTGTGTCTTCATCCACTCTCTCTGTGCCGTCCGGCAACAGGTCGTCGGCGGACGGAAGCTTGAGAGCGATAGGCCAGTCGGGAGCGACACTTAGGTAGCGTTGTGGATGCAGAATCTGTTCGGTCGAGAGTGGAGGTCGCGACCGATACGCGGTGTTCACGGCGCGGTAGCCATCGTTGGCGTGTACCGCTTGCACGAATGCGGCTCCTTGCACGTACGGAAAGATGATGCTTCGAGCCAGTAAATCCGGAGCACGCGCCATGGCGCTTCCTGGGTCTGCTGGACTGAGGGCGCCACCATTGCCGAGTGGGAAACCACTGATGTTTCCAACGAAATCGCCGGCCATGGTCATGACGTTGAAGAAGCTGGCATCCCCCTCAACCAGCGAGCGCAATGCGGTCTCCATGTCGCCGTCCCCGAATTCGAAATCTTCGAGGGCCGCTAGACCGAAGCTCTGGTCTTGCAGGGCGTGCACCAGCTCGTGTTCGACGACGATGTACTCCACGTTGGGGTCGCCGCCTTCTCGCTGCACGAGCACAAGCTGCCGGTCTTCTGGGTCGTAGAAGCCACCGATTTGCTCGGCGAAGACATCCAAGTAGGTCTGCCGTAGATCAATGTCTGGCGCCGCGAATCCCATGATGACCAAGGTGGCCGTGTCGCCTCGGATGTCTTGCGCTGGGTAGTCTTCGTCGAGGGAGGTGCGTACTCGGTCGCGCAGCTCGTCCTCGGTGAAGGAGACGGCCACAATGGGCATAAGCAGTGGGAGATCACGGCGTTGTGCGACGTCCGCAGCCGTCTCTTGAATCATGACCAGTGGACTCTCACCCAGCGGATTCGCCGCGACCCACGGTAGCAATAGCAAGGTAAGCACGCTTTCTCCTGGAGGGTCAACACCTCAACAATAGCAAGGGGTTCCGTCACACTATGTCAGCAAGTGAATGGGAATGGGGAACCGCGCGTCTGAAACAGTGTCCCACTGTGACCGCCCCCATGCTCTGGAGTTCCAATGTCCTTTCTACGCACCGCCCTTTGTGTGGCTCTTGCTGTTCCGTCCGTCGCTCTCGCAACGGTGGGCGCTTCGGATGCAGGTCTTGGTGGTGGGTACACGGTTGGCGCCGGCGTCACGCGCGCGGGTGTGACGGTGTACCCGGTGATTGCGTCAGGCTCGGCCAAGCTGATGGAAGACGACCAGATCCTTCCGTTTGCCGATGCATTGCTTCAGGGGGCGCTCACCGTCACCGAAGCGGGGCACAACATGGAGGTCGCGTCACTGCGTGTTCACAACCGCGGAAAGCACGCGGTGTTGGTGATGGCTGGTGAGATCGTAGAGGGGGGCCAGCAGGACCGGGTCATCACTCAGGACCTGTTGCTCCAGCCGTCAGATGAACCCGTGATTGTCCAAGTGAACTGCGTAGAGCGTGGGCGTTGGAGCGGTGGAAGTGGCTTCGCCTACGGTGGACGTGCAGAGCTAGGGCTTCGACGTGTGGTGCAAGTTCGTCGCAATCAAGATGCCACGTGGGAAGCGGTTGCCTCGGTGAATCAAGGCAAGGGTGGCATGCTCAACGCGCTTGGGTACGACAGCTACGCCATGGCGCCGAGCACGGGCACGTACATGGCCTCCATGCGCTCGGGTGTTCTGGAGCGGCAGGTGGCGAAGGCTGCTGGCGAGCTTAGCGAAGAGATTTCGAAGGAAGGAAACGTTGTCGGTGTGGTCGTTGCAGTCGGCGGAAACATTGTGGGAACCGAGGTCTACGGCTACCCAGAGGTCTGGGACCAGGTGCGTGACACAACGCTCGCTGCTGCCGCCCGAGATGGTATGACGCAGCAGACCTACGGGACTTGGACGACTGCCCCTACCCAACAGGTTGCGGCTTCTTTCCTTCAGTCAGCCGTCGGCGGTGAGGCCGTTGAGGTGACCACCCGAGGCCTCGCCACCCACACGACAATGCACAGTGAGGATGCGCTGTCGTACGTACTTGCGGATGCGGACGGTGAGCTGTTGCACCTCGCGAGCTATCGTCGTGAGGGCTCTAGCGGGCATTTCTAGGCGACGACGGCCGCCGCAGTCGGCCCATTCGAGCGGGTCCTTGTGGGCTTGAGCACGGCGGCCGATGGCCACATGCACCAATGTGCGCTATTCGGCGGCGACCGTGGCACAATCGCGGTGCACAGGCCGACCTTTGTCGGTGTGTGCCGCACAAGGATGTAGTGATGCGACTTTCGAGCTTTGCGGATTTTCGATCAACCCTGATGACGGCAGTAGTTGCTGGCGTGCTCGCATGCGGTGGGATGACTGCACTGTCTTCGGTCGCCGTCGCCCAAGACGATGTCAGCGAAGAAGCAGCGCAAGCCGAGTACGTGCGCTTGTCGCGTGAGATCCAACGCTTTGCCGAGCTCAATCGGTGGTCAGGCGTAGAGCGCAGCTACCAAGCCATTCTGGCCAACCCCACCGCGCCGTCGCAGGCCGACCATCTGTACGGTGCCCGTGCGGCCAAGGAAGTCGGCAATGCTGCTGCGGTGCGCGAACGTCTAGAGGCGGCCATTGAGCTGGGTGAAAACTCGGAAGCGTATGATTGGGCGTGGGAGTTTGACTCTACCTACGGCCGAGTCGATCTGGCGTGCGACGTCGGCGCGCTCCAGCTCGCCGCAGAGAGCATGCCCTTCCAGCCGGACTTGGCGGCGTCCGTCCGCTTTGCCCAAGCAGACTTGCTAGAGGATGGGTTGTTCAAGGGGCATCTCCCAGCAGGCAACTACACCTTCGGGCCCTACACCATCGAAGTCATTCCACGTGTGCAGAGCGTCCAGATCGATGCTCGTGGAGCCATTCCTGCTGAGCGTCCACCCCGAGAGGTACGTCCGCCTCGTGAGACGCCACCGCCGCGCGAAGTCCGTCCGCCCCGTGAGGCCCGTCCGCCTCGGGAAGCGCGCCCGCCTCGTGAGGCCCGTCCGCCTCGGGAAGCGTCCCCAGAAGATGATGACCCCACCCCCCAACTCGCTGCAGTCTTGGTCGGGGCCGGAACCCGCTTCGGTGCGACCTACGGTGGTGGCGCCATGGCGCTCTTGCGGATTCCTGTAGGACCCATCAGTTTGGGCCTAGATGCTGGCATTGGCTACGACCTCATTGCGGAGAGCGTTGGTGGGCACGTAGGTGGTCGCCTGTACGCTCCAGCGATTGAGGTTGGAGGAGCGAACACGCTGTCGGCTTTCGCTGGCGCCGGCTACTCGCCAATGGTGCAGACGGGTGTGTTGGCAGAGGGAAAGCTCACCTGTGCGACGGCTGGTTCGTGTGACCAGGTACAGACCTACAGCATCACCCCCATTGGACTCGACATTCGGGTGGGGCCTGTCGTCATTGATGGCAGCTGGATGATTACCCACTTGGCTGATGCAGCATTTGAGAGCAAGTTGGGGTACGCGCCCGGACCTCTCGATGCTCGTTGGTTTTCTGGCTACAGCGTTGGCTTCGGGATTGGCTTTCCATAGCCAGACTTACGGCCTCGGCATCGGTTCCTGAACACACGGGTTGTGGTAGGCGCTGTCATTGGCGTTGGTTCGCGGTAGACTGATCACGATGTCTCGTGGATACCCCCGGCGCTTCGGCGCCTACATTTTGCTGGAACGCCTCGGTGTGGGCGGAATGAGCGAAGTTGACCTTGCTCGCCGAGCATCGGACCCAGAGGATTACGTCCGACTGGTGGTGTTGAAGCGCATCAAGGCAGATCGGCATGATGACAAGAGCTTCGTGCGCATGTTTCGCGACGAGGCACGCATCACGTCGCACCTCCATCATCAGAATATTGCCCAACTGTTTGATTTTGGTCAGGTAGATGACGAGTACTTTCTAGCCCTGGAGTACATCCCGGGTGTGGACCTGCGAGAGGTTCAGAATGCGGTCATCGAAAAGAAGAAGCGCCTGCCTATTCGTGTGACGCTGACCATCCTTTGCCACGTGCTCTCAGCCCTGGACTACGCTCACTCGCGCGTGGACAACGTTGGCAAGAGCATGAACATTGTCCACCGCGATGTGAACCCGCGAAACATCATGCTGAGCACCCGTGGTGAGGTCAAGCTCATTGACTTTGGTGTAGCCAAGGCGGAAGACCGCTTGGAGCGCACACGTACCGACCACGTCAAAGGCAAGTTCGCGTACATGGCGCCCGAGCAGGTGGACGGCAGCGGCATTGACAAGCGAGCTGATCTGTTTGCGATTGGACTGACCCTACACGAGCTGGTCGTCGGCAAGGGGCCCTTTGCAGGCTTGTCGCAAGTCCAGATTCTGCACAAGTTGATGTCGGGTCGGCTTCCGTCGCTTCCGCCCGTCTCCGACCTGCCGAATCCGGATGCGTTGGCACTTATACATGAGCGCGCCTTGGCTCCCGAAAAGGAAGACCGCTACCCGAATGCCAACGCCATGCGCAAGGACTTGGAGACCGTGGCAGAGACAGTAGGGGGTCTGTGCACTGCTCTGGAACTGATGGCCTTCTTGAGGCGGTTGGACCCCCAGATTGAGCGACGTCTGCAAGACAAGATCACCACGTTTTCGGGCAAGCTCACCTTGCCGCCAATCGTGCACGAACCCGCGCCAGTCCAACCGCTTCAGCCTTCGGACATCACTCGGGATGCTCCTCCGCCAATGTCGCTGGACAGCTCTACAAGTGGAACGTCCGTCCGGTCGCTTGGCATTGCCTTTGGTGGCGCTGCGGTCGCTGCATCACTCTTGGGTGTGCTGGCATTGCTCGCTGTTTTGGTCGGCGTCTACGTCTATTCACTGCCTGGTGAGGGCACGATAGCGGTCGACCCGCCGAACACAACGGCTGGCTCAACGCTGCCGGTGACTGTGGAACCGGGTTCCGTCGACCCTGTGCTCGTGGAGCCCAGGGCCGATACCGCCGCTCCTCAACCGAGCGAAACGCGTCCTGTTCCAGCTGTTGTGGGTGAGCTGGCGACTCCAGAACCAGTGGTTCCAGTCGTCGTCGTTCCAGACTCAGTGATTCCAGAGCCCGTCGACGTTCCAGAGCCTGTTGAGGCAGACCCCGTCGTGGTCCCAGACCCCGTCGTGGTCCCAGACCCCGTCGTGGTCCCAGACCCAGTCGACCCAGAAGTCGCGCAGCCTGTTCCGGTCGTCAATGTCCCAGAGCCGGTTGTGCCGGAACCAGCGGCCCAACCCGAGGCTGTGTTTGGAATCATTCAAATCGCATCATCCACACAAAATCTCGCCATTTCGATCGACGGTGTGGATACCGGAAGGGTCACTCCGGCCAGTATGCAGGCGACGATTGGGGCACACACGGTGCAAGTGGATGGGCACGCTGCGCAAACCATCACCGTTCGCGAGGGTCTCGTGACCAACGCGCTGTTTAGATAGGGAGAGAACACATGCGCTGTCTGATGTTGGGTCTGCTGTGGTCGGCGTCTGCACTCGCTGGACCGCGTGTGGCAGTGGTTCAGTCGGATGATCTGGATGTGTATACGGCACCCGTTGCGGCATTCATGGAAGAGCTTGGCGAACCTGCGATGGTCGTCAATCTTCACGGACGGCGAGCAGAAGCAGATGCGGCGATTGTTCGTCTGCGACGGGAAGACCCCGACGCTGTGTTTGCCCTAGGCGCGAAGGCCGCGTGGACGCTGGCGCGAGAAATGCCGGACACACCCGTGATCTACGCTTCTATTTTGGAACCTGGCCGGTACGGCGTCTCCGGAAACCAAGTCACTGGCATTGATGCGACCGTCGACCCCGGGCTGTTCCTTTCCCAATTCTCCGGGTTCTTCCCTGATGTGGACCAGGTTGCGGTCATCCGTGGCCCAGGTAGCGACCCCGAACGCCAGACGCGTATGCAGGACGCTGCGGGTACGGTGGGCATCACATTGACGATTGTGCAAGCCACGTCCCCGAGGGATGTCCGCCGGTCTCTGGGGCAGCTTCCGGACGAGGTGCAGGCGTTGTGGTTGCAGCCTGACCGAGAGCTCCTAGATGCGGCGACGTTTCGCTATCTGACTAGTGAATCACGCCGTCGTGGGCTGTTGTTGTTGGTCGAGACTGAGAACATGGTGTCGGCTGGAGCGCTGTTCGCCGTGGTGCCCGATTCTGCGGGAGTGGGGCGCCAAGCAGCGACCCTGGTCAAGCGTGTGCTCGATGGCGCGGCTCCGGCCATCTTGCCAGTGGAGGCCCCACAGCGCACCCAGGTCATCCTGAGCACGCGAGCGGCGGCACTCGCCGAGGTGGACATTGACCCGTTGCTGCTCGACTTTGTGGATGTTGTGGTCGAGTAGGGGCGCTACTGGCGCGGATTTGCGTCCAGGATGTCTCGCCCGGCTTGCTCGGCGGCAGTCGCTGTGAACCCGAGTCCCCAGGCAGTCCCTCCGTCTAGTCGAATCCGGGCCGCGTAAACGGGCATCGCAAGTCCGGTCAGCCGCTCGATGACTCCGCCCTGCATCCGGCGTTCTGCTGGGGAAACACGCTGTGTAGTGGATTCCAATAGTGGGGGAAGCCCATGCTCTCCACCGCGAATGACCACGACTGCCTTGCCCTGTCCTGGCAGGGCCCACGCGACAACACCGTCTGCGTCTGCCAAGACGGAGTGGCGTGAGTAGCCGGAAGGTGCGCGCACGGTGGGATTTGGCGTTGCGGTGAATCCACTCGCTTCCGCGACCGCGTTGGGGGACCGATTCCAGTCACGGACCACCGCAGCGACTGCGTGGTCCTCTAGCGTAGTTGCCGCTCTGGACAGCCCTGGAGTTCCGAGAACAATGCCGCGGGTCAGGGCGACGGTAGCGGAGACGTCCGAGGTGTCTGAACCGACTGGGGTCTCGGTCATTCGGCTTGTGGTTGCGGCAAGCGTCAGGCTAGCTCCCCGGGAGTCGTCGTGAACGGTACTGAGCCACAGTCCATCCAAGGCGGCCTTGTGAACATCACCGCGTGCCAAGCGCGCCAGAGCACGATCGGCGAGCAAGTCTGGATTGTGGCGGACGTCGTTGTCGCGCCACTCCAGGATGGCTGCTCGCTCTTCTAGGGTGGTGTTGGACAGCGTGTCTGCAAGCTCTAGCGGCGCCCGTGGCGGAGTGCCTAGTCGAGATGTGGCTACGCTCGCGAGCTGGGTGTCATCGGCCAACCAGGCGAGCTGTGCGAGTCGCTCGCTCGCGGGCCCAATGTTGGGCGACAGGTCTGAAGCGCGCCGTGCCGCTTGTAGTGCGGTGCCCAAGTCTGCGACAGCCAGTGCCTCCTGGCTGACGTCAAGCCACAGCCGTGGGTCGTCCCCAATCAATCGAGCGGCCTTTAGTCGATAGGCCAGGGCCTTCTGGGGCCGTCCAACGTCCAAGGCGACATCCGCTGCTGCAATGAGCACCGATGGGTCTGCAGGGGCTTTTTCGACCGCTTCGTCCACCGTCAGAATGGTCTCCTGAACGTTGACTCCCATTGCCGCACCGGCGCGTGCGAACAGGATGGGAAGGTCGGGCGCGGTTGAGGTGCGCATGGCTTGGATGAGCAACGTCTCTGCAGTCTCGGGGTCCGACGCCGCTAGCGCCGCTTCGGCCTGCAGACGCAAGATGCGGGGGTCGCCGCCCTCTGGCGTATCTGGAGAAGCAGCAGCGGACTCTACGGCCCACCGCATCAGTAGGTCCGGGGCAAACCAAGCCTGATTGCCGTCTGGATCGGTGATGGGGTCTGGCTGCGTGGCGGGCTGTGCATCGAGCACCGCCAAGACCACCTCGAGTCGGTCCGCCGCATTGGGAGTGGCAATTAGCTGTGAGAAGCGGAGCCAGGATGCGCGCTTACTACCGCAAGAAGCCAACGCACGGGCGATCTCTAGGCGCTGGTCGTCTGTTTCGCTGACTTCCCACAGTACGTCCAACGCTCGGTTGTGCGACGAGTCAGATCGCTCCGCCACTCGCCACGCCAAGGTGCCCCTGTCTACGTCCTCCTTGTTGGTGAGAATCACCTTGCGGGCCCGCCGGACGTCGCCGGCCCGGACGCTCGCGATGACTACCAAGGCTTGCTGGTCCGCGACGTCGTCGAGCCAGGGTGTCTTGGCGATAGTCTTGGCCAGCTTGCGCGTGATGGGCGGCAACAGCAACAACGGCAACGGCGCTTGTGCAGCGCGATGGAAGAAGCGCTCGGTCTCGTCGGTCTGAAGGCCAGCGCTGCGGGAGACTTCGGTTCGCAACCTCACTGTGGGGCCGTCGTTCACGACCGAACGGGCGACCGTACCCATCGTGTCGTTGACCGAGCGAGGCACGGGCGTACCCAGTGCGCGCAGACTTCCGGGCAACAGGATGGCAATGTCTTCGATGATGCGCGTGTCGTCACCGAGCCACTCGACGAGTGCGGGAGCCAGTACGGCCAAGATATCGCCTTCAATACCCGGACCTACGGCATGAAAGGCAGACGGCTCCACGAGCTGGAACTCGATGCGAAGTGGCTCCTGGCTGCGTGTGAGGTTCGAGAACCGGACGGTGGAGCGCGTCTGGTCAGACGGCCGCGCGAAGGAGAGAAGGTCTCGGAAGGTCTGCTGGCGATCCTCTTCGCTAAGTGGAGCGAGCTCTGTTCTCAGACGTTCTTGGGTGGCCCCACTGGCGGTCAGTGAGACGTCCCACGCGAGTGACCCAGTCAGGGAGAGCGTGGCGCTACCGATAATCGTGACGTCCGAGTCCGTAGAGGTTGCCCCCTGGATGCGCTCTGGAGAGCGACCACTGACCCAGCCAATACCACCGTTGAACGCCGCGGGTATGCCGCTGGATACCGAAAAATCGCTGGCCGGATCTAGCCAGAGAGTGCGTTCGTCAGTGACAACAGCAACTGCGGGCAGCGGATAGGCGGAGGGTACAGGAGGAATGGGCGAGACGTCTGCCTCAGACTTCGGTCGAACCCATGCCAACCGGGCGTCGTAGCCGGACTCTCGCAGAACAGACACAAGTACCAGCGCGCGTTCCGTCGCGCTTCCGCTCTGGGCGGCTAGGGTGACTGCGGCGTCTTGTGCGTCGTCCAGAGTGCCGATGTCTCCCGGCTGAACTGAGACTCTGGAGCGAACCTCGTCCAGTAGGCCGCCCATCCCAATACCGTCGTTGCGGGCAGCGCTGACCAACTCACGACCCAGGTCCGTGCGTGATGCGAGCTTTTGGGTGACCAGCGTTTCGAGCCGTTCGCCGGGGGACGTCCACGCGGATTCTGTCGACCACATGGCGTTGCCTGAGTCCGCATACCGCCACTCGGTTGTCACAGTCTGAGTGCCGCGCGAGCGGTCGATGGACAGGGATGCTTGGTCATCTGCCCAGACTAAAGGAGCGGTTCGGCTGGACGAAGCCACGGTGACGGTAGCGGACTCGGTCAGGGCGTCCGGGGCTAGCTCAAACACGCCGCTGTCCTGCCGCGACACCCGACGCCGAGTGGTCAGAGTGTAGGTGGAGCCTTCTACAGCGTCTTCTGGGATGAGCAGGACGGTCTGCAGGACACGAGCCTCACCGTCTTCCGACCCGTGCAGGCCAGGGGGAGCAAGCACGCCTGCGGCACAACCAGCGGGGTCATCCACACGAACAGTCCACGATTGTTGGGCGGTTCCGACACCACGACGGTCCAGTCGGACGTCGAGCGTGTGTTCGGTGACCGTGACCGGGGCTGCGGCCGCAGCGATGGGCAACCAGCCGATGGTGGCAAAGATGATGTGTCGCATGTGCACATCCTAGCCTGTTGGGAGCCGACGTTGTTGGTTGACGTGTCAACTGTGTTGTCTGTTGCACTACATGAGGGATAGGGTGCGGATCAAGTAATGGAGTCATTTATGCGCGCTTTGGTTCTCTTTTCACTTTTCGGAGCTGCTCCCGCTTTTGCGTGGCCGCAAAGCAATGAATGGACTGAGCTGGCCACTGCTGAGGCCGAAGCGGCGGGCGACTTGATGGTATCCGACTTTAGCGGTCTGGATTTGACGGATGGGGCGGGCACCGCGCTTCGTATTGGTGCGGATGAGACCTACCTATACTTGGGCATTCGCGTGGCCGAAGACCCTCTGGACGGCTTGAGTGAGCTGCCTGGCGGTGGTGTCTGGGCGTTCCTCGTTGATTCGGACGACCCACCGGGTGCAGGCGATGCGGCCTACGATTTTGAGGTGAGCGTCACGGGACCTGGAACTGTGTCCGTGCGCGAGAACGTTCTCAACAATCCAGGCCTTCGTCCGGCCGGCGCGGTTCCTGTCGCGCCACCGATAGGCGGAACCTGGGGAAGTCTGGCCGGTGGGGACATTCGCGTCACGGAAGAGGCCGACGGCACGTTTTTCATCGATGTTCAGCTTCTTCGCACCGCAGTCAACGCCACTCTGGGGCTGGATGATGACACACCACTATCCATTGCAGGTGCCACCGGAGATGGCCGGATTTCGCCCCGCTTTGATGTTGCTGGCTGTGCTTCTGCCTGCACCGAGCTGCTACCCATCCAGACCGAACCCTTCTTCATCGACCTCGATGGTGACGGCCTGACGGACCTCGAAGAGCTGGCGCTCGGAACCCAACCGGACGATGCCGACTCAGACGACGACGGCCTCACCGATGGCGAAGAAGCAGGGGACCTAGACCCGGACGGAGCTCCAGCAGCGCTCAACTGTGACAGCGATGGCGATGGGATTCTCGACGGCACTGAGTCAGGACTCACCGAGAGCCATCCGGACACGGACCTAGAAGCGGGCTGCTTTGTCGCGGACACGGACGGCTTCACCACAGATCCACGAGACCGCGACACGGACGGCGGGGGCTTTGGCGACGGTCGTGAGGACCGCAACGGCAATGGTTCGGTAGACGTCGACTGCTGGGAGACCGACCCGAACAACGCCGCAGACGACGTCGACACAGATGGAGACGGCGTTCCCGATGTTCTGGAGCTGCGTGCGGCCGATGGCGTGATCGACGACGTCGACAGTGACGGCGACGGTGTTGCGGACGCCGTCGAAGGACTCGCAGACCCCGATGGTGACTGCATTCCCGCCTTCGTTGACGACGACAGCGACGGTGATGGCTACCTAGACAGCGAAGAAGGTGGCGGAGACGCTGACAACGACGGCCTGCCCAACAACTTGGACACGGACGCCGACGGAAACGGAACCCTAGACGAAGACGAAGAGGTCGGTGACCAGGACTGCGACGGCATTCCCAACTGGCTCGACGTCAACGATGTCGACAACCTGTGCGACGACCCCGACGTGGACACGGACATGGACTCCGATGACATCGACATTGACCCCACACGCACGGGCTACTTTGCCGGCGGTGGCTGCTCAATGACCGGCGCCTCAGGGGCTGGTGGCTTCAGCCTGCTGTTTGTCTTGGCCGGCCTGATGCGTCGTCGTCGGACCGCCGCTGTGGCTTTGGCGCTCACCGCTACAACCGCTTCGGCCCAGCAGGTTGACGCCCAACGGTTCCGTCCATCGGTTGACGAGGGCGTACTGCTCGGAGTCGAAGACGGCGTTGTTGGCGACAGCAAGACCGGGTGGGCGGGGTTGCTGTTCAACTACGTAGACGACCCTCTCGTGTACAAGTATGACGACGCCCAGGGCGGCGAAGAACGCCTGGTCGGCTCGGTTCTGACAGCGAACCTGCTGGGTGGCGTGAACCTTGGACCGGCACGACTGGGCGTCGATCTACCGGTGCACCCGTACGCGAGTGGGGGCGAGGTCAATGGACCCGTTCAGATTGGGGACCTGCGCCTGTCCTCCGAGTTTCGTTTGGCAGAGCAGGGGACGCTTCCGCTGAACATTGGCGCCTTGTTCGACGTGACATTGCCCACAGGGAGTGGTCGCAACTTCCTTGGCGCCTCACGCACCCGCCTGACCCTTGGCGGAGCCGTCAGCCGAACCTTTGGCCCGGTCAAGCTGGCGAGTCACATTGGATTCCGTACAGGTACCGCCACGAGCGTAGGCGCACTGAAGGTCGCACCCGCTCTGGTGTGGGCCATGGGAGCAGGGGTCCGTGATGGACGCGTTGGCGTCTCCCTCGAAGCGGATGGCGAGTATTGGATGTCCAATGCCGACCAGCCGGGACGTCGTCCTGCGGAGTGGCGTGCTGTCGCGAGTGTGTACCCCTTGCCGCGGCTGGAGCTGCGCGCAGGTGGCGGAAGTGCCCTGTCCCAAGGACTTGGTGCCCCAGACTTCCGCTTGTTCCTGGGCGGTCGCTACCGCTTCGGAGCGATTGCTGAGGACCCGGTGATTGTGGAGCAGCTCCCACAGGTGGCCCCAGCGGCAACCACCGGAATGCTCGAAGTTCGTGTTCTGGCGCCAAACGGTGAGCCGGTCAGCAATGCCAGTGTGAGAGTTGGCCCCGAGCGAGCGCGAACGAACGCATCTGGCATTAGTATTGTTGAGCTGGACCCTGGTCAGTTCGATGTCCTAGTCGAGGCGGATGGCTACAACTGGACCCTCGCAGATGTGGGTGTCGACGCTGGCCAGCGAGTGGTCGTCGTGGCGTCATTGCGCCCGCAAGCGGTTGAGATTGACCTGGTGTCCAGGCGTATCTACACCACCCAGACCATCTTTTTCGAGCTCGATAGCGACGTGCTCACCAACCAGTCCACGACCGTGATTGCCGTGTTGGCGGATGCCCTCCGGCAGCACCCTGAAGTCCGACGCATTCGCATTGAAGGCCACACCGACTCCCAAGGAGATGCTGGCTACAATCGCGAGCTGTCCGACCGTCGTGCGGCATCCGTGCTGCGCTACCTCAAGGCGGTGGGCATTGCTGACGAGCGTCTCGAGTCCGTTGGCTACGGCGAAGAGCGTCTGCTGCAGCAAGGCGTCGCCCCCGATATTCACGCTGTCAACCGGCGCGTTGAGTTTCATATTGTGGAGATTGACGAATGAGCATTCCCGACGTGCGTCCAGCAACAACGGTCCTTTTACTACGCGAAGGCGAGCAAGGTGTTGAGGTCTTCTTGGTCAAGCGGCATGGAAAGAGCCGCTTCATGCCGGGTGCCTGGGTCTTTCCGGGTGGCCGTGTCGATGACGAGGACCACCTGATGCCCGAGAGCATGGTCAGCGGGGGCGAACACACCGCCGCGCGCCTGGGTCTGTCCGAGAAGGAGGCCACCGGGTTCTTGGTCGCTGGCGTGCGTGAGACCTATGAGGAAGCCGGTATTTGGCTTGGCAAGGGCGAACTGCCCGATGAGCTACGTCACCCGCTTAACAATGGCGAGGTACGGTTTTGTGACCTGCTTGCGGCGCATCAGGCGTCCATTGACCTAGACGTCCTGAAGCCCTGGGGATGGTGGGTGACTCCGGTCAGTGAGCCTCGTCGGTACAACACCCGCTTTGTTGTGGCCACCACAGATGCCGATGGTTCGCATGATGAAGGTGAGACAGTGGATAGCGGCTGGTTCCGCCCTGCGGACGCTCTCGCTGCGGTGGACGCCGGTGAGGTTCGCATGGCGCCGCCGACATGGTGGATAGTGCAGGAACTGAAGCGCTTGGCGCATGTAGAGGCTGTCCTTGCGCATACGGATGACCGCCCCATTGAGAAGATTCTACCCATCTTGGAGCTGGCTGAAGGTGCTGTGCGGTTGACCCTACCTGGGCATGCGGACCACCCGGACGCTGCCATTGCTGGACTGCCGACCGAGATTGTGTTTGAGCAGGGAAAGTGGTGGGCCCCAAAGGTCTAGACCGCCAGCCAACTGACAACTGTCGGCTGACAGTTGTCAGTTGTCACACCGTGTCCGACGGTCCAACGCCTAGTTTGAGTTGGCACCCTTGTTGCTTTGACCCCTCGCAGGAGGTGGTCAATGGTCGAACGGATTCAGATTGCGCTGGACACGGGCTGGGAAGAACTGGCGACGAGTCGCGAGCGGTACGCACTCTTGGTGCGGTTGTCCGGTGCCTGTGCGAAACAGGGCGTTAGCCTTCTGGGCTTCGGCCTCGCCGACCGCCAAGTACGCTTTGCCATTGAGGGCGGTGCGGTGGCCATCGCCCATGCCATGCGAGGCGTACGTGTCGGTACCATTGCGAGTCTGCGTGGCCAGGGGACTGTCGTGTGCCTCGGCGAGACCAAGCGGTGGCGCTCGTCGTGCGTAGAGGATGCCCTGGTGTGGACCCACCAGGTCTCACAAGTCGATGGCGCACTTGGACCGCTGGCGAGCCCGTGGACGAGTCACCGCGACGTGATGGGGTTTCGAACGGCGAGCTTTTTTGATGCTGAGCGGGTTCGGTCGCGCATTGATGTTCAGCGGGTTCACCTGCGAAGCGGTGGCCGAGCGCTTCCTGCAGCTATCGTCGAGCCCCAAGCGGGCGCTTCAGTAGGCTTTTTGATGCGCCTATCGGCGTCGGTGCTGGGCCTGTTGCCATCAGACCGCCGCAGCTTTGCCCTGTTCACGCAGCTCGCTCGGGCGTGTGGATGGAGCGTTCGCGACGTAGCGGACGCGCTGATGTTGTCGGCGCGTCGGGTCCGTCAGCTGGCGAATGGGCCTGTAGCACCGGTAGACGTAGCGCTCATCGCTCTGCACGACCCACGTCTGTGCGTCGTTCCGTAGGTCTACAGCTCGACATCGATGGTGGCGAATACCGCGCGTCCTTCGGCTTGGATTCCACGTGGGAAGCGTGGGTCCCCGGGGGCGCCGCGGTCTACCTCGTCTCGATGGAGCGGCGTCTGGTACTGAGTGTTGGAGGCATTGCGTATGGAGAAGCCCACGCCAAAGCGCCCGCCGGGACCCAGATCACTGGCTCGCCCTGCGACATGAACAAGTGCGTAAGCGGGGCCGTCCTCAATGCCGACTGTGGGTGCCCAGTCACTGCGAGGTCGCGCGCTGTACACTTCGGAGAGCACGGTGGCTGACCAGTGTTCGCCGAGGCGTCCGGTGAGGGAGCCTTTGCCCATGTGTGGCGGAACCTCAAACTGCTGACGGCCAGCGTAGGGGCCAGCCGAGCCGTAGTTAGACAGGGTGAGCGCGTAGGCGAGGCGCAGGGTGAATGCGGCGTAGGTCAGTGTGGCCTCGGCCTCGGCCGCAATCACGGACAGGTTGCCAGCCAGGTTTTGATACTCGTTTGGCGGGCTAATCTTGTCGATTTCGTTGGTGACGAGGGACCAGCTTCCCAAGGCGCGCAGCTCAACGCCATCCATTGGTTTCGCGGTGACCTCGCCTTCAACGGTATCGATACTCTCCGGGCGTAGGTCCAGAGACCCCGAAGCAAAGACGAACTGGCCGTCTTCATCTTGTTCGGTCGTCTTAACCAGCAGCTCGCGAACATTGGGCGCACGGAAGGCCCGTCCGTAGAGCACCTTGACCGTCACCGAGTCCGTCGGGACGAGCAGTACGCCTGCTCGTGGCGTTGCCGTGGGCTGAAACACGGCGGCACCGGCGTCATCGGTGCTGTTGACGGGGAAACGCTGGTCGTAGCGGGCGCCAAGAACAAACTCGACCTCGGGCAAGGCAGTCCAGGTGTGCTGGGCGTAGGCATACACGTTCAGCAGACTGCCAGAGGCCTCGAATCCGGTGCTGCGGCCAATGCTGTCCCCGGCTGAGAACTGCAAGTCAATGACCCCGGACTGGTCGTCAGGGCCGGGGATGACTCGCGTGAGCTCGGTTCCAGCGCCCACCACGGTCACGTGGTCGAGAACAGGTCGGGCGTCCATGTCGACAGCGAATCCAAGGCGTCGGGTGTCCTTGTTCGTCTCCACGGTGATGAGCGATTGGGTGGTGTCGAAGGTGCCGTCCGCCTGCTCGGTAGTGGTGAATCCGGTATCGAAAAAGTAGGAACCAGGGTTGTCGTAGCGGTGTGACCAGACTCGTGGGGTCACGGTGACGCGGCTGGCAACGTCGATGTCGTAGCGGGCGTGGAGCGTAGTGTAGTGGTAGAAAAGCCCGTAGTTATCGATGTCTCGTTGAATGATGTCCGTTGGCGTTGACGCCGGGTTGCTCAAGAACGAGTGGCGATAGTCGGTGTGTTCCAGGCCAATGGTGAGACCTTCAAGGTCGAGTCGAGCGGCGATGAAGGCGGCTCGCTTTGGGTCTTGCCCGAGCAGGTCGCGCTCGCCGCGTGGTGTGATGTCAATGCCGTCGCCGTCTTGGGTCATGATGCGGGCTGTTGCAGACACGCCGGCGTCTAGACCGGCGACTCGGGTTCGGGTGCCTGCCATGACCGAGACATCGGAGCGATTGCGGCCACCGAGCGTCCAGTTGGCGCGTACACCATCCACTTCTCCAGGCGCGTAGGTGACAATGTTGACCACGCCAGCGAAGGCGCCTGTGCCGTAGATGGCCGACCCAGGTCCTTTGATGACCTCGACTTGGCGAATCTGGCTGACCGGTAGGAAGTCTCCGGTAAACGCGTGGGTGTACACGCCGTCGTACCAGGCGACACCGTCGACGAGCAGCAAGATCTTGTTGTTGTCGGGGCTGACAATGCCGCGGAAAGACACGAGGTCTCGGCCTTCCACGCTCTTGGTTGCGTACAGCCCGGGCATGTCGCGCAGAATGTCGGTGACGGTGCGGTACCCGCGCTCACGAATCATGTCAGCCGTCACTAAAGCGACGATATTCGGGGCCTTTTGTACCGTCTGGGCGTAGCGAGATGCGACCGTGACCAGTTGCTCGTCGAGGGCGAACAGCTCGCTCTCGTCGGCTTCTTCGAAGGGGTCAACGGGTTCGGGCTCGTCGGCCCAAGCTAGCGATGCGAGCAACAGTGCAATCATTGCCCACAGCGTACACGCTATTCGTCCTTGATCTCTACGAGTTGCACCAAGAATAGCAGCGTGGCTTGGGGCGGCACGTAGTTGCGCAAGCCATTCTCGCCGTAGCCAAGCTCCGGTGGAATCTCAATCAATCGAGTTCCGCCGACGGTCATCCCCGCGATGCCCATCTCGACGCCTTCGAGCATTTCGTTCTTGCCCCACTCGAAGGTGGCCGGTGCGGACCGGGTCAGCGAACTATCAAAGCGCTTGCCGTCTGCCTTGAGAAACGCGCTGTAGTCGAGCGAGATGGTGTCGCCCTGCGCGAGTGCTTGCCCGGTGCCTTGCTCAAGGTCGATGACCTGAACACCTCCGACAGCTCGCATTGCTGAGGCATCGAAGGCAGGCGGTGCTTCTGGGGCTTCCCGTGCTGAACCAACGGTCACCAGCTCAAACTCGAAGCGGACGGTGGCGTTGCGCGGAATGCGCGGCGGGCGACCGGTCTGCCCGAAGGCGAGCTCGGGTGGAAAAACAGCAGCGCGTTTGCCGCCGACTCGCATGCCCAGAACGGCTTCGTCCCAGCCTGGAATCGGAGCGTTGCCGTGTCCCATCGTGAAGAGGAGCGGTCTTGCTCGGCGCTTGCTGCTGTCGAACATCTCGCCAGACTCTTCAAGCCAGCCGGTGTACTCGACGATGACCGGGGAGCCGTCCGTTGCTACTTCACCGTCGCCAACAATGAGGTCGGAGGTTCGAAGGCCGGTCTCACTCTTTGTCCATGCATCTTCTGCGATGGCTGTTGGTGCTTCTTCCGGGCGTCGTGCGTCTTCCGGTGGGGGAGTTGTCGACGAGGTAGCTGGAGGTGCGGATGGAACCGTTGTCTGCGGTCCAGTTGTCTGCTGCCCAGTTGTCTGCTGGGCGTCGCCGCTCAGCATGAAGCCGATTCCTGCTGCTGCGAGCAACCCAACGGCGCCTGCGGCCAGCCAACCAATCGTACTGCGTTCCATGCCGTTCTCCCGATGGTCGGCGCTGTAACGCGCTGGGGAACCGGGCTACCCTAAGATGGACCTCAGCAGCACACCTATGCCGCCCATGCACGCTGTACCGAGTGCGAACAGTGCGCCGGCACCGCCGAGCAGGAGTCCGGCCATGACTCGGGGATTGGTGAGTGCGCCGGAACGGTAGCGGTGAGACAGGCGGTAGTACTCTCGGTACAGCGGGTTGCGCATCAACCAGCGGGCCTTCTGCTGGCGCATCATCTCTTGGCCAAGCTTGCCCGCAAATCCACCGCCTGCTGCGCGTCCTGCTTGTCGACCCGGTCCGCTGGCTTGAGCGGTGGCCTCTTCGTAGGACAGCGTGAATCGAGGCCCTGATGGTGTTCCCACAACCAAGGTGTCGCCTGCGTTGGCTTGGACAGCGGCGGCAACCGGGGACATTCCGCCACCCGCACGGACCAAGAACAGCCCGAAACCACGCTGAATGGGCTGCACCAGGTACGACCCGGGGCCCTGAACCGCAACGGTCACGTGAACCGGAGCAATGCCAGAGTTGGGTTGTAAGACAATCTGGCACTGACGGTTGTCCGTGCCGATCTGTACGATTCCCCCACGAAAGGGGCCGAACCGTGTGCCTCCCATCTCGGGAGGTAGTTGAAGCCAAGTGTCGCCCATGTGTGCAGCCTACAACAGGGGAAGGGTCAACGCACAACGGCCGCGTACGGGGTGTCCGTACGCGGCCGTCGAGTCGATCGGAGCGAATGCTCCGAACCAGAACTACTTCTTCTTAGAAGAGCCCTGGCGTGCTTTGAAGCGGGGGTTCGACTTGCAGATGACGTAGACGCGTCCGCGACGACGAACAATCTGGCAGTCCTTGTGGCGCTTCTTGAGCGAGCGCAGGGAGTTGGCGACCTTCATGAGAGACCTCGTTCTGATAGGTAGAGACGGGCGCAGTTAGCGTGGCTCCTGGATTGAGTCAAGCGATGCTCCCAGGTTCAGTCGCGACAACCTCACGGTGCGGTACCCGTGCCGTGCAAGGAACGCCGCTAGCCCCGACTCGGGAGGGGTCTCGATCACCCACGCAGCGGGCCATCGCTCGGGCGGCAGAGTCGAGATCGCGTGGCGAACAACAGCGTCATCTACGCCTTCCAGGTCGGTCTTTACGGCGTCGAAGCGGTGAACCCCGAGACGGTCCATCAATGCGGGCAGGGTCTCGCTAGGACGGTCCGTGCCCGCGGTGATCCGTCGGCTGCCTAGGTTGCTAGGGTCGGAGCAGACCAGCTGGACTGAGCCGCCATGGTCCGTGAGGGCGGTGCCGGAGAGGGTCGCCGGCAAGCCTGAACGGGTCATGTGCGACTGCAGCTTGTCGCGCGTGTTGTCGTCAGCCTCTACGCAGACAATGCGTCCGTCGGGCAGGACGCTGGGGCCCACTTGCAGCGCGTAGAAGCCGAGGTAGCTCCCGGCGTCGAGGAACGTGCCTCCTGGGCGCAGGGCGCGCTTGAGAAACGCTCGCTCAGGTGCGTCTACTAAGTGCGGTGCGAACAGGTACAGCCCATCCACGTGTTGGTGTGGGTCGAGCTGCATGGCATGGCCGAGAACGTCTACCGTTGCAGGAGGTCGTGGGCATCGGGTGTACAAGCCGCGAATCACGTGGTTTGCGACGCCGAGCATCTTGGGCCAGCGCGGTAGGCGTAGGGATACGGCGCGCAAGGCCCTGAGTTCCAGCAGCGTCTCAGTCATTCGCCGGGCACAAAGACCGCGTACTCCCAAGGATTGAGCGTGATGGTCAGCTGGGAATCCGCCACATCCGCGGTTCGGTCAGACGGCAGTGCATTGGTGAGTGTGCCGTCTGCGACGAGCGCATTGCCGTACAGAGCCATGGTCTGGGTGCGCGGGGAGTCTCCAATGTACAAGGCGACAATAGCGACATCACCTGAGTCCGTTCCACGGGCGTAGACGTACAAGTCGTCGTCTACCCACAGCTCCACACGCTCACCCTGCTGCAAGGCCGTGTTTGAGGCACGAAGCTGCCCGAGCTGTTGGTAGCGCTCCAGCAAGATGTCTTGTGCGCGGGAGCGGGTCCAGTCCATGAGCCGCCGATTGTCCGGGTCTCCTGCACCTGCCAGACCGATTTCGTCGCCGTAGTACAGCAGTGGCGGTCCGGGCTGTGTTGCAACAAAGGCGAAGGAGGTGGCCAGCTTGTTGATGATTTCCCACTGGGCGCTTGTGGGTTCAGTGTCGCCGCCTTCGGCCATGAGGTCGGGGCAGCCGCCGAACAGCTGGTAGTTGGGGCAGCCGGCAATCTCGGTCGCGTACCGGCCCACGTCATGGTTGCCGAGGAACACGCTCATGTCGTGAATCGCTTCACCGTAGACGGACTCGGAGGCGGCGACTTCGGACGCCAGCGCGCGGAACCCTTGCTCGCGACCAATGCCGTCTCGGATGGGGTTGAGCAGGGGAAAGTCGAACTGTCCGTCGAGCTCGTATGGAGCGATGTAGTCGTTGATGAGCTGCTGGCCGCCAGGGCCAGTGAAGGTCTCGCCTACGAGGTAAAAGTCGCCGTGTTCTGCTGCGCCGTAGCGGGACTGCAGGGTCAGGGCGAGGGAGCGCAGGATGACGTGATCCATGTGCTTAGCGGCGTCTACTCGTAGGCCATCAATGTCGAACGTCTCAATCCACCACAGGGTGTCGTCAATGGACGCGGTCACAATGTCGGGGTCCCGGTAGTTGAGGTCCGGTAGGTAGTCGGTGAACCAGCAGAACAGCGGATTGGTGTCCCAGTTGCACTCACCTGCGTCCGTGGTGCAGGGGCAGGGGGCGGCGCCGAACCACTCAGGGTGCTGAGTGACGTACTCATGCTCTTCATGGACGTGGTTGAGTGGGACGTCTAGCAGCACGCGGATGCCATGTTCGTGAGCGGTGTCTACGAAGTCCTTCAGGGCTTGCTCACCTGAGATCTCGTCCGTTCCCCAGTGCTCGTCGACGGCTCGCGCTTGAATCGGCCAATAGCCGTGGTAGCCGGTGTAGTTGTAGCCACCCGACCCACCGAAGGCGCTGTTGGGGTTGTCAGGTACTGGAGACAGCCAGATGCTGGAGACACCCAGGTCATCAAACCATCCGTCATCCATGGCCTGTTTTGCCCCGACGAGGTCGCCGCCTAGGTAGTTGGTGCCGTCGAACTCGGTACCGGGAATGGCGGGGAAGGTGCCGCCAGCATCGCGGAAGCGGTCATTAAAGACGAAGTACAGCAAGCCACGGTTGTATGCGTCTTCGACATCATGTTCGCCCAACCAAATTGGAGCGAAGCCGTTGCCGGACTCCGGGGCGCGCCCCTCTGTGTCGAGAACGTCTACGCGCACGGTCCACTTGCCGCTCGGCAGGCCACTCGCGTCTACGCGGATGTGTCCGGTGACGGCGTCTGTGTCGACGGAAACGACGGCACCGCTAGGCAGGTCATCGATGGCAAGCCCGCCAATGGTTGTCAGCACGTCTGTCGTGTTCAGCTGGGCTTCGTCGGCTGCGCTCGTGAATCGGAAGGTGGCGTGCAGGCCGTCTGCGCCATCGCTCGCTGCCTCCAACAATTCCAGCTCGGGCACGTCGCAGTCTCCAACCGTCAGGGCGCGGTTTTCAATGCCGTTGTCCCAGGCTGTCAGCACGCTGGGGGGAGGATCCTCCCATTCACTGTCCACCACGTACTTGAAGGGGTAGACGCCGGGGCGCAGCTCGCCCAGCTCGATGGACCAGGCGCCATCGGTCGAGGTCATTGTCGAAGGCTGCCACTCGTTGAACGACCCCGCGATGGCCATGACGGACGCGCCCGATCCCGCACGCGTCACGCTCACCGTACAGTTTCGAACAAATTCCGGCCGCTCCGCGGGCTGCGCGGTGTCCAACTGTTCAGCAGGGCATGCAACAAGCAGGAGAAAGGGGATGACAGGGGCGATCGAAAAAAACTGCGGCCAGTGGAGCACAACAAACCTCTTGCAGGACGGCATTCTATCGCGGACATGCACCGGTGGCGGCGCGGAGTCGACAAGGGTGGTTAAGGACACTGTCAATTGGTCCGACCAGGATTCACATAGGACTTTTCCCCGAGTCCGCCGACAACCCATGCGCAATTTCGTGCAGGGACGTGTCGAATGGTGCGACGGGGTGCTAGGCTGGGACTCATGCGTTTGGCGGAGACGAACTTGATGATGCGAGCATTTGGATGCTTGGCAGCCTGTATGGCTGTCACAGTGGCACCTTTGACAGCCTCGGCGCAGGATTACACGATCCTGGAAGACGTCGACGGAAACACGGACTACATCCTGGAGTCTCAGGGCGCCGGGACCTTCACACACTTCGGTGTGGCCGGGCCTTCCGTCACCTACGATTCGGAGACGGATCAGTTCGTGATGGCCTTCGAAGCGCGGATCGATCAGTCCTACCTCGACGCTCTTCCTCCGGGTTCGATGTTCGAAGGCAAGGACTACTCGAACTGCACGCTGAACAATGGCGCGCTGCAATTGTTCGCCATTGGTTTGGCCAGCTCCCCAGACGGCATCAACTGGACGCATGAAGGCGAGCTGTTCGTGCCGGAACCCGACACCTTCTTCGGGTGTGTTGCGGCTCAGCCCCACCTCGCCAAGTACGACGGTGTCTGGCACCTGTGGTTCCGATCTGCACAAGCGCGCATCTACGACCGTGACTTGGAGCCCGTTGACGCCGTCATTCCTCCGTGGTGTGACGAGCCGGACGGCGAGGGCAACTTCCAGTGCAACCGGAAGTTCACTGGCCTGGGTCACGCATCCAGCAGCGACTTGCTCACGTGGCGGGCGGACGCATTTCCGGTGATTCAAGAGCGTGCGAACCCTTCGGCCATTGGCTTCCCGTCGGTGACGTCCGTCACGGCTCCCAATGGTGGCGTCGAGGTGTTCTACCTGTCGTACATCAACGCACCGATCATTGAGGTCTTCACCTCCGCAGCGAACGTCTTGGGGCCATGGGCTGACACCGGATTCTCCATTGCTCCTGGGCGTCTCTCAACCGTACCAGCAGACCAGACCACCGAGTGGCTGGAAGAGAGCTTCCTTCACTCGGCGATTACCTGTAACTCCGAGTTTGACCGCGATGTGTTCGACTTCCATGTCGGTGCTCGTAGCTGTGACGGACCTGAACAAGAGTGTGCAACGTCGGCGACGACCACCCACTTTGGCCGGGGCACGTCGACTTGGCAGCTGTTTGACCAGACGCCACTGCGCATCGCATTCTTGCCAGACCCCGTGCTGACCTGGAGCAACGCGATTGGCAACAACGCCGACCGTTGGACCCAGTTCGATGCCGCTCGCTACGGTGATGATGACTACCTTGTGTACTTCTCTGCGAAGGCTGCCTCTGGCACGCCCCGTCTAGACCGCATTGGCGTTGCGTTCACCACGGACTTTCCAGGCTGGGACCCGGCGTTGATCAGCGGTGAAGAGTGTGACCTCGAAGAGGACACCGATGTCGACACGGACACGGATACCGATACCGACACTGACGTAGATACCGACACTGACGTGGATACCGACACTGACGTGGATACCGACACTGACGTGGATACCGACTCGGACACTGACGTGGATACGGATTCCGACACTGACGTCGATACCGACTCGGACACTGACGTCGATACCGACTCGGACACGGACCCTGATACGGATTCCGACACTGACCCGGACACCGACACCGATACGGAAGACCCGGACAGCGACACCGATACGGAAGACCCAGACACTGACACGGACACCGATTCGGACGGCAACCCACGCACTCGCGGCGGTTGTGACTGTGACAGCTCTGGTGCACCTGCCGGTGGACTGATGCTGCTGCCGATGCTCGCCCTTGGCCTGCTTCGTCGGCGTCGCTCGAACCGCTAGTTCGAACCCGATTCGAGCGTCACCCTAGCGGTGGCGCAAGACGCGGCTGCCTTGACCTAGTGTCTCGGCAGCCGTGATTTGTTTACGGACCCACTCAATGGCGTTGTGGGTCGCGTCAGCAAGCAGCTGGTTCTTTGCGAGCCCGCATGCGATGGCAGACGACAGAGTGCAGCCGGTCCCGTGAAACGGTCCGCCGGGTGTTCGGGGGCCTCGCCATTCGCGGTTGTGTCCACCACCGAGCAACCGGTCGACAACGTCGTCTCCGTCGGCATCTCCACCTGTGAGTAGTACGGGGACAGCAGACGCTCTCGCCCACTGTGCGATGGTAGAGTCGTCCGCCGTGCCTGCCAAGACAACGGCCTCGGGCACGTTCGGAGTCACCACGGCACACTGGGACATCAGCGTGCGAATCGCGGACTCCGCATCGGGTGTCAGTAGACGGTCTCCGCTCGTGGCCACCATGACCGGGTCGAGAACGATGGGACCGGAGTAGCCGGCCAGCTCTTCGGTCACGGCGACAGCGATGTCGGCGGTCGCGAGCATTCCGATCTTGATGGCAGCGACGGAGAAGTCTTGCAGCACTGCGCGTATCTGAGCCCGAACGGCGTCTGTTGGTAGGACGTCGACGCGGTGTACTCCGCAGGTGTCCTGTGCGGTGATGGCGGTAATCGCGCTTGTGCCAAAGACATCGAACGCCGCCATGGTCTTGAGGTCGGCTTGAATCCCAGCGCCGCCGCCAGAGTCGCTTCCGGCGATGGTCAGTACCACAGGTGTCATGTGACCTGTCGCTCGATGACCACGACGGTTCCGATGAGGTGCTCGGGAACGGTGGTGTCGGGGGGGCCAATGTTAATGCGCGGCCCCACGCCCTGCACCAGCATCACGCCATCTGACGTGCGAACAAAGCCCTTCACGCGAAGCGCGCTGCGATCCTCCAATGCGGTCCGTAGTGCCTCGATGTCCTGCTCACCCTCGTAGTTCAACGCGAGGGTATTGAACTGTTCGTGAGTGTGTGCGTGCATCTCCGCCTCTGGGTCGCGGCGGTCTTGGCGCGCGCCTTCAGGGTCTGGCGGGAACAACAGGGCGGCGTCTACGTTGCCTTGCACCGCGCGCAAGACCGGCTGTCCCTGTGTGGCCTCAGACAAGAGAGCCTCGGCCCTGTCTGCTGTGTCTTGGTCTACGAGGTCGACCTTGTTGAGCACCACGATGTCTGCCGCTTCGAGCTGCTCGCGGAAGGTCTCGTCCTGTGGAATGCCGTCTGTCAAGGCTTCGACGTCCACCACCACAGCAACCACTTCATCGGAGATGAGCGCGTCTAGCGGCTCACGCCAGAACTGAATGACGATCTCGCCAGGCAGCGCCACACCGCTGGTCTCTAGGACGAGCCGGTCTGGCTTGACCGTCGTCAGCAAGTTCTCCAGGGTCTCGGACAGCGCATCCGATAGGCGGCAGCAGACACATCCGCCGTCCAGCTCCACAAAGCCTTCTTCTCCAGCATCGAGAAGGGCGCGGTCAATGCCGGTGTCACCAAACTCGTTCGACACAATCGCGAGGCGTACACCGTCGCGCTGGGCTTGCTTGAGAAGCTGTTGCACAGTGGTTGTCTTACCCGCGCCGAGAAAGCCGGAGACGATGAGAGCGGGAATGGCCATGGACACCTCGTTGGGAACGGGCCCTTAGCCCTTTCCGAACGACCAGGACAAGCCGCCGGCGACCACCAAGCCGTTGCTGCGGTAGTCGCCATTGCCCACAACGCTCGGCTCAAAGGCGTCGCCTTCCTGGAGCACGACCTGCTTGGACGTGGAGTCACGGACTTCACGGTTGCCGAAGAACACGTTGGCTACCGATAGATCAACGTGCAGGCGGTCATCCAACAGGTGGACCGAGGTACCACCACTCAGCTGGAACTTGGCGGGATCGTACAGGCCGACGTTGAGCTGGTCGTCGCGTTGTGAGCCGGTCTCGTAGAAGCCACCGGCGCGAAGGGTCAGCGCATCCATCACGTCTACACTTCCACCCAAGCGGAGGGAGACGACGTCTCGTAGGCCAGCGGGTAGCGACAGGGTGCTCTCCACTTCAGGTGCGGGAAAGCCATTGTTGAACTCGAGCTCCAAGTCGATGTCAGAGAGGGCTAGCTCGGTCAGACTGCTCCACTGTTCGTAGACAACAGCCACCTCGACCACGCTGTCGTTGGTGGGGTGGACGGCCACGCCGGCTTTTAGGATGAGGGGCATGTCCAAGGCTAGCCGTACGGCATCGTCTTGGATCATGGTGTCGACCAAGATGCCCTCGATAGCGGAGCCGGTGAAGTCGGCCGACATGGAACCGTTGGCATCAAAGCTGGATGGGAGCTGCAGTGTCAGACCGATGGACAGCTCGTCTACTGGGCGGACCAACACGCCGAAATTCGCTGACGGTGCGAAAGGGTCGGCCTGTTTGACGGCAATATCCACATCTGAGCCGGGGTCGTCTCCTCCGATGGTGCTGACGGTGAGTTCCTGTTCTACGCGAAGGAACTGCCACTGAAGGCCCACGCCAATCGAGAGCTGCGGGATGGGGGAGTACGACACGCTTGGACCCGCGAAGGCCTGCCAGATCAGGCTGTCGCGCAGCGTGTAGCGCTGAGGACCTTCTTGTTCGTAGGCGAAGGACGGCGAGTAGCCAGTGTACAGGCCAACAGCCATATGCAGCTTGTCTTCGATAAGCGGTCCGCCCACACCAATCTGCGGCACTACGAACATGCCGCCTTCGTTGCTCACGGTTGGAGCGAAGCTGCCGTCATCCATCTGGCGGTCGAAGGACAGGGACTGCTGTACGCCAGAGACACCGAGATCAATGGTCCAGCGGTCCAGTCGGACAAGGGCGCCGGGGTTGTAGTACTGGGCGAAGGTGTCGTCCGCGCTCGCCACGAAGGCACCGCCTCGACCGGTCGCGACCACGCCGGAGTCGGGGAAGAAGTAGCCGCCAGCAAGGGCATCAGATGCAACAAAAAGAAGAAGCCAAGGCAGACGGGACACGGTCACTCTCGCAGCAGGACGTCCAGGACAAAGCGCAGTCGCTTCAAGCCCCGACCAATGAAGTTGTTGTGGATGTTTCGGCGTAGGAACAGCAGTGTACGACGCTCGACACTGTAGCGGTCCCACTTACGTGCTTTGTTCTGTGCGCTCAGAGCCGTGGCTTCGTCTACGTCAGCGAGCGGAGCCCACAATGACTCACGGTCATAGCCCCATGTTGCGAGGTCTTCGTCTGCAATGCTGGCGACCATCTTGTGCAACAAGGCGGTTCGCGGGGTGTTGTGAGCGACAGCGCGCGCCCATTTGTGCACAGATGCTGTGTTCGGTCGGCTCGCTTTGTCCACGCCGATGGGGTCTCCGAGACCTGCGCCGTCGACCTTCACCTGACCGTAATCGACCATCTCTGGCAGGTACTCAAGGTCCGCGGTTGCACAGATTCGGCGCAGATGCTCGTCTGGATTCGCGACCAGGTCTTCGTAGCGGACATGGACCATGTGCTCGGCAGGCTTGTCCCGTAGGAACTGGGCAATAGCGGGTACATAGCGCTCAACCACGGGGTTGAATTGGTGAGCGGCCGGCCAGTCGTCGTCAAAGAAGCTCTTCGCGAAGCTACTGAAGATGGCGAAGGGGTGTCGTGTGAGCACCACAAAGATGGCATCTGGGTAGAGCTTGGCTAGGAAGGGGAGTTCCAGTGCGTAGGCCGGAGTCTTGTCCAGGAAGACCGTCTTGTCGGTCGTTGCCAGCATCTCGCCGTACAGGGTGTCTGTGTAGGCGCGCAGGGCGTTGAGGTAGGTCTGCTCACCGCCTGGAAGGTCGTCTACGAATGTACGGACGGCTTGATGTGCCTGGAAAGGGTCGTAAGATGCTTTGTCTACGTATTTGTAGTACCCAAGGCTCGCGAGCGGCGTGAGCAAGTGCGGCTCGGGACGGGAGAGGATTTCAGGATGCACGTTCAACATCCGCATCAGCAGCGTGGTTCCAGACCGCGGCGAACCGATGACGAACAGCATTCGCCCCTTCATGACCCCTCCTTTGGCCGGCGAGATTAACCCAATGGACCGGTACACGAGCGGAAGCTACGGGCAGGCAGTCCCCGATTGGCACGAATCGGATGCACCGTTCAAGGTCGCAGGCTTGGTTCGTTTTGTCCGTGACATCGGGTGGAAGCCAACTTCAGTGGTGGACATTGGCTGTGGCACGGGTCGCGTTCTACAGGGCGTTTGCAGGGAGCTTGGGGCCACTGGAGTGGGGGTCGACGTTGCGGGCGAGGCCATCGCGAGGACCCCGTCAGAAGAGGGGCTGACGTACCGTGTCGGTGATGTGGCCGATGCTGGCACCGCTGACATGGTCATGGCCATAGATGTGGTGGAGCACGTGGCCGACGACATCGCGTTCGTTGCGCGTCTTGCGAAGGTTGCACCCCACATTCTACTTCGCATCCCGTTGGACATCTCGGCCCTCGATGCGCTGCGACCTGCGCGAATGTTGGCGGCGCGTCAGGAGTGGGGGCATCGGCATGTCTACACTGTCGACCTAGCCCACGCGCTGGTCCGCGATGCAGGCCTTACGATTGTGCAGTCGCGAACCGACCGAGTACCGGTAGCCGCCTCATCGACGCGCGGTAAAGTGTCGGATAGGGCGCGCCAAATTGTTCATTCTTTGGCTCCGCTGTCAGCGACTCGCTGGTTGGGTGGCTACAGTTTGCTCATTGCCTGTACACCGTGAGGATTTCTATGCGCCTGCTATCTATCGTCTGCTTGTTGAGTTTTGGGGCCTGTGACGCGAAGGACGACTCAGATACGGACGTGGGAACAGGAACGGACGTGGGAACAGACACCGACCTGGGAACGGACTCGGACGAAGGCACCGATATGGGCACCGACACTGATGTTGAGGGAACGGACGGCACCGGCGATACCGGCTCGACGGACGACCTCGATTTCCCGTCGTACGCTGACGACATTCTGCACAACCAGTCGCTGTCGTCCGCCCAGGGCTCCTGCACGTCGAGCGCCTTTGATGTGATCTACCCGGTGGAAGGATTCGAGAACAACTACTGGGCTGCGTCTCGCCTGGTCCCGGGTGCGGAAGACTTCACCGTCGATGCAATCAGCATTGAACTGTACGACGACCCCACCGACAATGGCTGTCGCATCACCACGGCCCGCACCGTGCGCGTGGCCAAGCAGGCCGGCGGCGACCCCGTGCAGCGTCCGTCCACCATCCCCGGCATTCAGACCTATGAGCTGACGCCGCAATCGGTGCTTACGCGCGACTACCTGATCACTGAGCTAACTACCCCCATCGTCCTGTCGGGTAGCGATGAGCTGTGGGTCTTTGTTCAGGTCGAGTCCACCAGCAACGGCCGTACGTGCCTGCGTGGCTGCCAAGATGGCCCACAAGGGGACAACAACTGGTTTACCTCTGGGCAAGCCGGTGCTGCAGAGCCGTTCAGCTGGCGTCGTCTGGAAGACTTCTCGGACATCACGTCGACGAACTACCTAATCGAAGCCTACGAGCTGCCCTAGTCTTCGTACGTGTATCGGTAAGCGGCTAGCACACAGCGGCCGTTTTCATCGAACACAATGCCCTCGTCTTCGAGCCGTACTTGTTGCTCGACGGGGCGCTCTACGTCGCCGCGTGCGCTGACCATGCCCTTGGCGTTGATGACGCGGTGCCAAGGAACATCGGTGCCATCAGGAAGGGCGGCGAGGGCGAAGCCTACTTGGCGGGCCACCCGAGGGCTGCCAAGCACTGAGCCTACGTCACCATAGGTGGACACGTAGCCAGCTGGAATGCGGCGTACGACGGTGTACACCTTGTCGCGAAAGCCGGGTCCAATGACGCGGGGTTCGTCTAGATCAGCCACCGAGCACTCCGACAATACGTGTGAACAACCACGGCATACGCCGGAGCAACGGTACCATCTGGCGACGTAGAACGGGGCGGTCTCGCGCCCACAGCAGACCACCGGTCATCCACCAGTACGCGCGGGTCTCGCGCCGCCAAGCGCGGTCGTAGTTGTGGATATCTCCGCGGACGATGTGCTCAATAGCTAGCTCAGCGGTGGCGAGTCCCATGCGGATGCCCTCGCCCGTGATGGGGTCTAGGTAGCCGGCAGCATCGCCAACGAGCAGGACCCGCCCCGCTTGCCGTGTGCGGACGCGTCGCTCAAACGGACCGGCGCCGCGAACAACGGTGGATGCCTCTCCAGTCAGGCGCTCCATGAGTTCGGGAAACTCGGAAAGAAGGGTGTTGTACTTGGCTTCGGCGCCCTTGCCGGGAGGAATCGGGTCTCCGTCGAACAAGACGGCCACGCCAATCAGGTCGTCTGCGACGGGCGTGACGTAGGCTTCGGCGCGGTCGGACCAGAACACTTCTACACGGTCTGACCACGGAGCCATGGTGTAGTGCCGGCGCAGCCCCAGGCGGTTTGCGCGCTTGGACGGCAGGTTTAGATCTAGGCCTGCCCGGATGCCCGAAGACAGGCCATCCGCAGCGATTAGGTAGCGGCCGGTGTGTCCGGCGGCGGTGACGCTCGAATCGGTCTGGGCGATGTCCTTGACCTTGCCTTCGACCCGCTGAACACCGGCACGCTCCGCGGCTTCGCGTAGGGCTGTGTGGAGAACGGTGCGTCTGACGCCAAGGCCTGGCTCCCCCGCGAAGGCGCCGTCTGCGCACTGCCCATTGTTTCGGTAGCAGATTCCTGCGAAGGGAAAGGAGGTCTCTGGGTGTACGTCCAGTGCACTGAGCGCGCGGACCGCAGCGGGCATCAGTCCTTCACCGCACGCTTTGTCGATGACCCCGGGCTTTGGCTCCACAACAACGACAGACAGACCCTTCTGCGCTGCGTTCAGTGCTGCAGCCAGTCCGCTAGGACCGCCTCCTGCAACAATGACATCTACCTGAACTGCCAACTAAGACCTCCGTGCGCGTGCCCAACCCACCGCAGAACGTGCGAGGTGGCCGGCCATTCTCCAGGCTGAGATTGACTCGGGGGCTGCGAGGGTGCCTGCATGAAAGCGACGCAGGGTCTCGCCCCTACGCAGCTTTCCAGAGGATGTACGCGGAATTGTACCCGGTTCAAGAATCGTCACGAGCGACGGTTCGAGCCCGGTACGCGAGCGAATCGCGCTGTGGCAGGCTGCTGCCATGTCGTCTGTGGGGGTTCGGGCTTCTACAAACACCATCAGTCGTTCGCCGTCTTCGCTCACGTCTCCGACGGCGACAGCACAGCCTGTGCGTACGCCTTCGATGCCGTCGACAGCACGCTCGATGTCGTGGGGGGCATGGTTCTGACCGCGCAGGACGACCACATCCTTGGCTCGGCCTGTGATGAACAGGTCGCCACCGAGGACAACTCCCAAGTCGCCGGTGTCGAGCCATCCGTCTTCAATCGGCTGCTCGTCTCGGTGTAGGTAGCCCCGCATCAAGGAGGGGCCGCTCGCGAGTACGCGTCCGATAGTTCCGTCGGCCGCGTCATCTCCTGTGGCGGTGCAGACCCGAATAGCGAAACCTGGAAGGGGGGTGCCCACGCTCGCGAGCTCTACGGTGGTGGCGCTCGGCGAGATGGCGGCGATGTTGTGACCTGCCGCGAGAGCATCACGGTCGACGTGCAGAGTGGTGAACGGGGTTGTGGGGTCCGAGAACGTGACGGCCAGGGCGGCTTCGGCCAGGCCATACACGGGGGTCAGGGCGTTCGGGGACAAGCCCCACTGGGCGAAACGCTTGGTGAATGCACGCAAGCTTGCGGGGGCTACCGGCTCTGCGCCATTGAGAGCGAGGGCCCACATGGACAGGTCAACACCGTCCATCTGTTCGTCTTTGATTCGCTCGGTACACAGGGCGTACGCAAAGTTGGGGGCAGGCGAGGTGGTCACGCTGTGGCGGCTAATGGCGCGTAACCACAGGTGTGGTTTGGCGAGGAACTGCTCGGGTGGGATGAGAACGAGTGTTCCAGCCGAGACAATGGCGCTGAAGACGCAGCCGATGAGCCCCATGTCGTGGTACAGCGGCAACCAACACGCACCGACCCGTCGCACGCCATCATTCGTAGGAACGAACGATAGAATGGCGTCTACGTTGGCAATGACCTGGCGGTGGGTGAGCGCTACAGGCTTTGGAGCGACGGTGGTTCCAGACGAGAACTGGACCATGGCTAGGTCGTCAGCACTCGGCAATGGCCCGTCGTACAGCTCACCGCTGAGCAGCTCTTCGGCGCGGATGGAGGGGGTGGGGCGTTGCTCGACCACGCGTCCTAGGATGCGTCGTACCCGCTTGTCGCTGATGAGGGCAGTGGCGCGCACGGCGTTGAGCATGGCCACGGTCTTGTCCACGTACTCGTCCATGCGTCCTAAGCGAACGGGAGGGTACAGCGGGACTGGAACGGCTCCGAGTCGCTGACAGCCGAGCAGGGCGTCAAAGAAGCTTGGGCCGGTTGGCAAGATGATGGCGACGCAGTCACCCGGCTCCACGCCACGGTCTCTCAGCGCTGAGGCGGCTCGTGCGGCCCGCTCTTCGAGGGTGTGGAAGGACATCGAGGTCTCGGCCTCGCGACCGTCTACAAAGATGAACCCTTCAGCGGTCTTCGCGCTGACTGTTAGCGCATGGACCAGGGTCTCATGCGGCATCAGCAAGGCGCTCAGTCACGACACGAGCGACGTCATCTAGGGTGAGTACGGAGTCGTCGTCTTCGGGTTCAAAGCAGATCTCAAAGTGGTCTTCGATGGCCACAACCAGCTGTAGACGCTGCATGGAGTCGAGGGCGTCTGCAAGCTGGGCGGTCTCGTCTGGGGCGGCGTCACCCAGCTCGGTCTTGGCAATCTCAATGACTTGGTCTCGAACAGTCATGTCAGCTCCATCTCATTGAGCGCGTCTTCTTCCACCGAGATGCGCCACCACAGCAAGATACCGTCCAGTGCGCTGAACAGCAGTGCTGACAGCCAGGCGCCATGAATCAGGGGCAGGGCAATGCCTTCCAAGATGACCGCGACGTAGTTCGGATGGGACAAGAAACGGTAGGGCCCACCGGTCACACGTGGTAGCCCCGGAACAATGATGACGCGGGTATTCCAGCGCTTTCCGAGGGTCAGGATGCACCACCAGCGAAGCCCCTGGGTGAGCAGTGCCAACGTCAGCATGGAGTAGCCAATCACCGGTGTGAACAGGCGACCGAGAAGCCAGACCTCGGCGACCATGCCGAACAGGAAGCCGGTGTGTAGGACGACCATGAACGGGAAGTGGCCAAAGCCAATCTCCTTTCCGCCGTTGGCAAAGCTCCACTTCGCGTTGCGCTTGCTGACGACCAGTTCAACCAGGCGCTCGACGCCAATCAAGGCAATGAATGCGGTGTA
The DNA here is from genome assembly GCA_913061235.1 of uncultured Pseudomonadota bacterium. Taxonomy (GTDB): domain Bacteria; phylum Myxococcota_A; class UBA796; order UBA796; genus CAJXTB01. Next base: position 143,937 of record CAJXTB010000004.1, read on the forward strand.
TAGCCAAGCGCTCATGACCACTCCAACAGCAGCATCTCGGCACAGAAGCCGGGTCCCATGGCCATCATGACTCCGTAGGTGCCGGGGGGCGGTCGCCGCTCAGACAGTGTGTCTGCAAGGACGTGAAGCACAGAGGCGCTCGACAAATTGCCAACGTTCTCCAGTGACTTCCACGACAGCTCAAGGGCGTTGTCTTCGAGTTCCAGGGAGGTCTCGAAGGCCTGTAGAACCTTTGGTCCGCCTGTGTGGCAGACCCAAGTGTGGATGTCGTCTCGTGTCAGGCCGTGCTTGGCCAAGAATCCGTCGACATCTGCGCGGGCGTGCTCTTCGACCATTCGAGGGACATCTGCCGACAGCACGATGGAGAAGCCTGTGGTGCCGATGTCCCATCCCATAACGCGCTCGGTATCGGGATAAAAGCGACTCTCGGTGTCCACAATGCGTGGGCCCGATGTTGCTTGAGCGGACGCATGGTCGGCTCCGACCGCAACCACTGCCGCCGCACCGTCTCCAAACAAGCCGGATGCGATGAGGTTCGGAATCGACAGGTCCTTTCGCTGCAGCGTCAGCGAGCACAACTCGACGCATACGAGAACGGCTACGCCGTCTGTGTGGCCCTTGAGGTAGTCGGCGAGTCGTGCGGTTCCAGCGGCACCTGCGACACAGCCCAGGCCGAAGATTGGAACCCGCTTTACATCGTTGCGCAGGCCCAGACGGTTCACCAGCAGGGCGTCGATCGAGGGAGCAGAGATGCCCGTGACCGATGCAAAGTACAGGGCGTCGACATCTGTGGGCTCAAGGCCAGCATCTGCTAGTGCTTTGGACACCGCTTGCGCCGCTAGGTCCGTACCAACGTCGATGAATGCCCGGTTTGCGGCGGTGAAGTCGAGGTCATCGTACGCCTCCATGGGGAGTGCCAGGTGACGGCCCCCCACACGTACGGCCTTGTGGAGTTGGGCCACGCGACGAGGGTTGTGGTGTTGCATAGCCCACATGGCTTCGAAGGCGGCAAGGAGCTGGTCCTGGTCGTAGTAGTGGGTCGGACGCGCGGTACTGACGGCAGCAATATTCATGGGCTGCGAGTAATCCGGTGTGTCCAGGAGTGAGGTCGCTGGATGTCGTACTGTGCGTTCGGCGGTCTCGTGCGGTTACGGCGCCGGACCTGGAGGTTGTGGATGGCGGGAGTGTTTTGGCCCGGATTGATTGCCATTGCGGTCTTCTACGGCGTTGTGTTTGTGCTGGGTGTTTGGGCGTCCAAGCAAGGCGGAGAGACCGAAGGTGAGGGGGGTCTCGAAGAGCTCATTTTGGCCGGACGCTCTCTGCCGTTGTGGGTTGGGTTTTTGACCATGACCGCAACCTGGGTAGGCGGTGGCTACATCAACGGAACGGCTCAGACCACCTACACATCAGGCATTCTGTGGGGGGCCCAGGCGGGTGTGGGCTACGCGTTGTCGCTTCTGCTCGGCGGTCTGGTGTTCGCTCGCGTGATGCGACGGCACAACTTCGCCACGCTCGTGGACCCGTTTGAGCGGCGCTACGGCAACAAGGTCGCGGTGCTGATGATGCTTCCGGCTGTGTTCGCTGAGACGCTGTGGTCTGCTGCCATTTTGGTCGCCTTGGGCACGACCTTTGCTACGGTTCTTGGCGTGACCAACCTGACGCTGGCCATCACGATCAGTGCCGCCATTGCCATTGGGTACACGGTCCTAGGTGGCATGCGAGCGGTGGCGTACACCGACGTCATCCAGCTGGGATTCATTGCAGTTGGGCTCGGCGTGGCGCTGCCGTTTGTGATTGGCGCGGCCGGCGGGCTCGGAGCGGTGACGAGTGCGGCAGGGGCTCTGTCGTTCGGCAGTGCGCGTGAGACGGTCATGTGGAGCGACTTCACGTTGCTGCTAATTCTCGGTGGAATCCCGTGGAATGTGTACTTTCAGCGTGTCTTGTCGGCGAAGAATGAGAACACCGCGGCTGGGCTGTCGATCGGCGCTGCGGTTGCCTGCTTGCTCATGGCCATTCCGCCCGTCTTGCTGGGTCTTGCGGCCCGCGAGCTGGACTGGGCGACCGTGGCGAGTCCCGAGATTGCCGACCTGGTGGTGAGTCAGCCGACCATGGTCCTGCCGTTGTTGCTCCGCTACGCCGTGCCGACGGCTGTTGGTGTCGTGGGACTGGGGGCTGTGGCGGCAGCTGTGATGTCGTCGGTGGACTCGTCCATCTTGTCCGCGGCTTCCTTGCTCGCGTGGAACGGCTACCGTCGCTTGTTGGCGCCGAAAGCGAGTGCAGAGACCGTAGGTAAGCTGGTTCGCGGCTTGGTTGTCGGGCTGGGCATCGTCGCTACCATCATTGCGCTGACGGTCGGAAACGTGTCCGCGCTCTGGTACTTGTGCGGTGACGTCATCTATTGCGTGCTCTTTCCTCAGCTGGCGATGGCCCTGTTCGACAAGCGTGCCAACTGGATTGGTGCGGTGTCGGGCTTTGGGGTGAGCGTGTTCATGCGTCTGGGGGGAGGCGATGCCACCTTGGGTCTGCCCAGCTTCTTGGGCTACCCAGACTGGACGGCGGACGAGTTGGAGTTCCCGTTTCGAACCGTGGCAATGCTCTCGGGCCTGATTGTTGCGTTGGTTGTGAGTCGATTGACGGCGTCTGTCGCACCTCCCAAGCCGCTGGGCTGAACCTGCGCGCAGGTTCCGGTGAGCGCGACACGCACAGGCCTGGAAATCTCATGACCGGGACCGACCGGCTGTCGTTCCCCACCTCGGAACACTGCCAAACCGTCGCCAGGCTGCTCGGAGACTGACCAAGGCCCGATACCGGGCTAGAGTGCCCAGCATGTCTGCACAGCCCATCCTTGAGACCCACTCCGTAGGTGCCCGAGCGCGCGCCTGGGGCGTGCATGTGTTCACTCTGCTCGGACTCCCGCTGGCCTTTGTGGCGGCTGTTGGGTTGGCCCAGGGCGACGCCCGTCTGTTCTTTGGAGCCATGTGGACCACGGCGTTCATTGACAGTGTGGATGGCACGCTGGCCCGAAAGGCTCGCGTCAAGCAAGTGGTGCCCCAGTTCGATGGTGCTTTGCTCGACAATATCATCGACTTTCTGACGTTCGTCTTCCTACCTGTTCTGGCGTTGCCAGCACTTGGTTTGCTTCCTGGAAACTGGATTTGGTGGGCAATTCTCCCGCTAATGGCCAGCGGCTACCAGTTCTGTCAGGCCACCGCCAAGACCGACGAGTCGTTCATCGGGTTCCCGTCGTACTGGAATGTGGTTGTCATTTACCTGTACGTCTTGGACAGCCCGCCGTGGTTCAGTGCGGTGCTGCTGTCCGTCTTTGCGTTGTTGGTGTTCATTCCCACGCACTACCTGTACCCGTCGCGCACCCGCTGGCTGCGCCCGCTGACGCTGGGCCTCGGTGCCATCTGGAGCGTTGGCCTGATTGTGATGTGCGTCGACCCAAGCAGTACATGGGCTGAGACACTGGCTTGGGTGTCGCTGTACTTCCCGGCCTACTACTTTGTGATGTCGTTCATTCACGACCGGCGGATTCGGTCAGGTGCCTACGTCATTGAGTAGGTAGTAGCGGGTAGAGCCGAAGACGAGGCCAGAGAGGGGCGTTTACCTCATGCAAAGCGGTTAACTTGCATTTGGGCCATGACAGCATTTACCCACTGGCCCTACCGGGGAGAACGAATGTCCAAGTGGAATGTCTTGTTAGCGTTGTTGGTCGCACCGGCAGCCCTCGCTGCTGACCCTACCGACGACTGTGTGGATGCCTACGAGGCTGACGGTAGCTGTGTGTCGCTTCAGGCCACTATCGGTCCGAACATCTCGTTCGGAACGGGCGTGACGGTCGCGCCCCGCGCAACGTTGGCTGGGCATCAGTCCCATGGCACGAACCCTCTGCCAGTCGGCGACAATGTTGTGGTTCAACGACAGGCAACAATCGGCGTGGACCACGTACTTGGCAACGACACAACGATTGGTCGCGCCGCGACAATCGGGGCGAATCTGACGACCCAGACTGGTGCCACCATTGGCTACGCAGCACAGCTCGGGCATGACGTGACGCTGGAAGCGAACGCAACTGTTGGCAACTTGGCCAACATCGGTGACTTCACCACCGTAGGAACGAACGCTGTTCTGGCCCGCTCTGTCTTTGTGGATGATGCCGGCTCGTTAGGCCAGGCGTCTACAATCGACGGAATCGTCGGGCCCGACACCACTATCGGTACACACGTCACGATTGATTCGGGGGCGCGTATTCGGAAGAACGCCACCATCGACTCAGACGTCGTTGTTGAAGGCTCCGCACGCGTGGGTCGAGGCGCCCACATCTTCCCGAACGCGACGATTCGTGGCCGGGTGGGCACCAACGCCGTTGTTGCTGGTGGAGCGACAGTAGAAGATGGTGCTGTCGTTGAGCGCGGCGGCACGCTGTGCTCAGGGGAACAGCTGCTCTCTGGCGAGCGGGTTGTCGGTGGTGAGACATTCCCATCGGGCGGCTGTGAGACATCCATCACCTGCAAGACGCTTTTGGACGGCGGCCAGACAGTCAGCGGTGACTACACCATTGACCCCGACGGGTCTGGCGGAACGGCTCCGTTCACAGCGTACTGCGACATGACCGTGGACTCGGGTGGGTGGACACGGGTTTGGGTTGCGGTCACCGACAACTACAATGATACCGGCTTGACTTACCTGCCTAATACATCAGGTCCTGACTCGGTCATCTCCAACTCAACGGAGATGATGGTCGCTTTCACCAGCCCGTCGACAGGCAGCACGACGAATGAGTGGAGCTTTCCAACTCCGACGTTGCTGCACTCGCAGACGCCCATGGCGGCAACGGGGGCGCAATACATCACATCGACATTCAAGCGTATTGCCGACCAGACTAGCCATGCTCGCGTAATGCGTGTTGGAACGGCATCGTTCTCGGATGAGTGCGACGAGGGCAATAGCAGCCAGTGGGGCCAGATCTGCCTGAAGTCCAACACGAGTCAGGGTTCGGTTGGTGGATTCAGTGATTTCCCGATGTACGCGGGCTACGCGGCTAGCAACGTCGACTACTGCACCGAGTCGCCCCAGATCTACACAGCTACAGCCTGTTCAAGCAGCCGTCGGTTTGCAATTTTCGTCCGGTAGGTTGGCTGAGTCTCCGGGCCGTGACGGCTTGAAGCCGCCACTACTCCGGGTTCGTCAGCTCACTGAATCCAGGCCCGTCTGACAAGTCGGGCACCACCACGATCTCGATACGTCGGTTCTGCGAACGCGTCTCGGGTGTGGTGTTGTCTGCGAGTGTCGTCGGCGTCGCCGGAGCCGTCATCGTTGGATGAGGGGTCGGGATTGTTGATGTCGGGCGCTGCATCTTCTGCGCGATGCAGGGCTTCGAGTGCCTCTACACGTTGGGCCAAGGCCTCTTGCGCCGCGCGAATCTCGTCTAGAGCGGGGGAACGGCATCCGCGGACGTAGCCAGCGCGTCTAGACGCTCGGTCGTGTCGGCCGGAACGCGTTCATCCAGCAGTACCGCGTTGGAGTCTTGGGCCATGTGGCGGGCGGGCCGGTGACCATGGTGTTTGTGCACTCCGGCAGACGAGGCCCGGTAGTGCCCCTCACACTACGCGGGGACAGGCTCGGCATCGGGGTCGTAGTTGAGGCTCGGAGCCATCCACTTTTCGACCTCTTCGACCGTCATGCCCTTGCGAGTGGCGTAGTCGACGATTTGGTCCTTCTTCAGCTGGCCCAGACCAAAGTACTTGGCCTTTGGATGCGCGAAGTACCAGCCTGAGACGCTTGCCGCCGGCCACATGGCGCAAGACTCGGTCAGAGAAACGCCGCTTAGGGCCTCGGCATCCAACAACTGGAACAGGGTCCGCTTTTCCGTGTGGTCTGGGCACGAGGGGTAGCCAGGCGCTGGACGGATGCCGCGGTACTTCTCTTTGATGAGCTCATGCTTGGTGAACTCCTCGTCCTTCGCGTATCCCCACAGTGTTGTGCGGACTTGCTCATGGAGCCACTCGGCAGCGGCCTCGGCCAGACGGTCGGCAAGGGCCTTGACCATGATGGCGCCGTAGCTGTCGTGTTCATCTGTGAGCTTCTTGACCAGGGGTTCAATGCCCTCGCCAGCGGTGACGACAAAGCCACCCACCCAATCTTCGGTGCCCACCGGTGCAATGAAGTCTGACAACGCCATGTTTGGACGCCCAGGGGGCTTTTCACTCTGCTGGCGCAGGTTGCACAAGGTAGCCGAGCGGTTCTGGCGCGAGTCATCGGTGTACACCGCGATATCGTCCGTTCCCACGCGGTTCGCGGGCCAGATTCCAGCCACTCCACGGGCTCGGATTAGCTTTCCATCTACAATCTTGTTGAGCCATTCGGTGGCTTCGTTGAACAAGATGGTGGCTTGCTCACCCATGTGTGGGTGCTTGAGAATCTTCGGGTACGCGGCGCCCTTCATCTCCCAGGCGGCGAAGAACGGGGTCCAGTCAATGTAGTTGACGAGCTCTGCGAGGGAGATGTCGTCGAAGACGGTGCGACCGGGGACAAGGGGGGCATCTGGCGTGTACGCGAGCTTGAGCGGGTTGGCCTTGGCCACACTGTAGTCCACCATGCGTACACGAGACGTACGGCCTGCTCGGCGGACACGTGTGGCTTCCTGTTCGGCCTTGAGCTCTGCGTCATAGGCACCGGCGTCTGACGACAGCAGCTTGCTCGCCACGCCGACAGCGCGTGAGGCGTCCAGGACGTGAACGACGGTGCTGTCGTACTTCGGTGCAATCTTGACCGCGGTGTGAACCGTTGAGGTCGTGGCACCGCCAATCATCAGCGGCAACTCGAAGCCTTGGCGCTTCATCTCGGCAGCGACGTACACCATCTCGTCTAGCGACGGGGTGATGAGGCCGGAAAGCCCGATGATATCAACGTTCTCTTCTTTGGCCATGTTCAGAATCTTCTGGGCTGGAACCATGACGCCCATGTCGATGACTTCGAAGTTGTTGCACTGAAGCACAACGCCAACGATGTTCTTGCCAATGTCGTGAACGTCACCCTTGACTGTGGCCATCAGAATCTTGCCGGCGCTCTTGGTCTTGCCGTCCGCCTCTTCTTCCATGAACGGAATGAGGTGGGCGACGGCCTTCTTCATGACGCGGGCGGACTTGACGACCTGCGGAAGGAACATCTTGCCGGCACCGAACAGGTCACCAACGACGTTCATGCCATCCATCAGTGGCCCTTCAATGATGTGCAGCGGGCGCTCGGCTTGTAGGCGAGCCTCTTCGGCGTCTTCCACAATGAACTTGTCCAGGCCGTTGACGAGGGCGTGCTCGATACGCTTGTTGACCGGGGCTTCTCGCCATGACAGGTCCTGAGCGCGCGCCTTCATGCCGCCCGAGTAGTTGTTGGCAATCTCGAGCAGGCGGTCCGTCGCGTCCGGGCGGCGATTGAGGATGACGTCTTCGACGCGTTCGCGCAGCTCTGGGGCGATGTCTTTGTACACCGCGAGCTGGCCAGCGTTGACGATGCCCATGTCCATGCCCGCTTCGATGGCATGGTACAGAAACACCGAATGCATGGCCTCGCGGACCGCATTGTTCCCGCGGAAGCTGAACGAGACGTTGCTCACTCCGCCGCTGATGCGTGCGTGGGGGCAGCGCACCTTGATCTCGCGAACGGCCTCGATGAACTCAACTCCGTAGGCGTTGTGCTCTTCAATACCCGTGGCAACGGCGAAGACATTGGGGTCGAAGATGATGTCTTGTGGCGGGAAGCCGACTTCGTCTACCAGCAGGTTGTAGGCGCGCTCACAGATCTCGATCTTGCGCTCTTTGGTATCTGCCTGGCCGTCTTCGTCGAAGGCCATGACGATGACTGCGGCGCCGTACTTTCGGACCTCGCGCGCCTGCTGGAGGAAGGGTTCAATGCCTTCCTTCATGGAGATGGAGTTGACGACGCCCTTGCCCTGCAAGCACTGAAGGCCGGCCTCGATGACGTCCCACTTGGAGCTGTCCACCATGACCGGAACCTTGGTGATGTCCGGCTCACTCGCTACCAGATTGAGGAAGGTGACCATGACCTCCTTCGACTCAAGCAGGCCTTCGTCCATGTTGACATCAATGATCTGGGCGCCGTTGTTGACCTGCTGACGGGCCACATTCAGGGCGGTGTCGTAGTCGCCTTCTTTGATGAGCCGCGCGAAGCGGGCACTTCCGGTGACGTTGGTCCGCTCGCCAACGTTCGCGAACAGGCTGTCCTGCTCGAGGGTCACAGGCTCTAGACCGCTCAACCGTGTGGCAGGGGAGCGCTCTGGAATCTGCCGTGGCTTGACGCCAGCAATGCGCTCGCCGAAGAGCTTGATGTGGGCAGGTGTTGTGCCACAGCAGCCACCGACCACGTTGACGAGGCCGCTCTTTGCGTACTCTTCAATGACGTCGGCCATCTCTTCCGGGGTCTCGTCGTACTCGCCGAACTCGTTCGGAAGACCGGCGTTCGGGTGGCTGGAGACGTAGGTGTCGGCCACGCGCGACAGCTCGGCCACATACTGGCGGAGCTCGTCTGCACCCAGAGCGCAGTTGAGTCCAATGAGGCTGGGCTGTGCGTGGGAGACCGAATTCCAGAAGGCTTCGGTGGTCTGGCCGGACAAGGTACGGCCCGAGGCATCGGTGATGGTACCCGAGATCATGATGGGAAGGCGCTTGCCGAGAGTCTCGAACAGGTCGAGAACGGCGTAGATAGCGGCCTTGGCGTTGAGCACATCAAAGACGGTCTCAATGAGGATAATGTCCGCACCGCCATCGATCAGTCCACGTGCGGACTCGATGTACGCATCCACCACGGTCTGCCAACTCACGGCACGAAAGCCGGGCTCGTTGACGTCTGGAGAGATGGACAGCGTCACGCTCATGGGGCCTAAGGTACCGGCGACGAATCGCGGCTTGCTCGGGTCTTTGGCTTCGGCGACGTCCGCTGCAGCACGGGCAATACGCGCGCCTTCGACGTTCATTTCGTACGCCAAGTCGCTCATGTTGTAGTCGGCCATGGCGACGCGGTTGGCGTTGAAGGTGTTGGTCTCGATGATGTCCGCGCCGGCATCCAGGTACGCCATGTGGATGTCGCGGATGATGTCCGGACGGGTCAGGCAGAGCAGGTCGTTGTTGCCCTTGACGTCGCTTTCATGGTCAGCGAATCGCTCCCCGCGGTAGTCTTCTTCTTCCAGCTTGTAGGTCTGGATGAGCGAGCCCATAGCCCCATCAATGAGCAGGATGCGCTCGTTCATGGCGGTATGGAGACGTGTGGTCGGGTCAGTAGACATAGAAACCTCTAGACAAGGCGCGCGGGTAACGCGAAGTAGGGGCCCTGGCTCCTACCCGACGGGTTTTGACGTGCTACGTCTGCCTGCATGAACCGAGGTGCTTTGGTGTTGTGGATGCTGCTGTTGGCGGGCTGCTGGGAACCGACCGAGACATCTTCTGTGGGTATGGCGGGCCGTGTCCTCGACCACACCGGCTTTCCCATCACAGATGTGGAGGTGGTCAGTCTGGAAGGGCGGTCCATCACCAATAGTGACGGTCACTTTGCCGTTGAGTACCAAGCGCCGGACACCTACGTCAGCTTTGATATTGGCGCTTCGACCTTCCGTCGCAACTACCAACCGGCAGACGAAGGGCAGGTCATTGACGTGCAGATTTCACGGCTGCATGAGGTGTCGATTGCCTGCAACACGGCCTGCTCTGGGCGGGCGCAGTGGGACCTCGGTGGCGGGTTGACGGTGCGTGCGGCGCTGTCCTGCGAACCGGGTGCACGGAGCGCGTTGGTCGGCGTTCCGACGGGAATCCCAGAGCTGTTGTGCCGCGACTCAGACGCCGAGCTGTCCGCGAATGGCGACAACTGGACCATACGCGCACCCTCCCGCCATATCGAGGTTCGTGCGGCGGATAGCGAGTCGTGCCGTGTCTCGATTGGCAGCATTGTGGCCACTCGCGTGCAAGACCTCGCTGCCGAAGCGCGCGTTGTGTACATGGGTAGTGCATCGGGAGACGTCGCGATCAAGGGCGTTTGTGACGGCATTCCGGTCATTCCAGTGCAAGCCGCAGCGGACGTTGTCTCGGTCGAGATTGTGCCGAACACCGGACAGACATGGGAGCTTGGCGTTGAAGGCCTAGAGGCCGTGGATGTGTATGGCTTGCCTGACGTTGGCGACTCATGGTCCCTGCGCCTTCAGCCGACTGGAACCACGCTGACCACACCGGTGCTGCCTGCTGGACACTACGCCATCTTGGGGCCCGATGCCCTGCCAATGGACCCTGCATCCCTGCGCGCCCAGATGAGCGAACAGGCGCCGGGTGAGCTCGTTCGACAAGACGAGGGTCGCCAAGCGACGTGGAGAGTACGCATTGTTGAATAGAACCTGCCGAACCTTGGCAGTTGTCGCGTTGCTCTCCGTGTCCTGTGTGGGTCGTGGAAAGTACACAGAGGCCTTGGATGCGAACTCCCTGCTGACATCCGAGCGGGATGCTTTGACCGCAGAAGGCATTGCGTTGTCGGACCAGGCGGGGCGTCTACAGACCGAGCTTGAGGCGACGAACGCGGTGCTAGAGCAGACCAATCGTCGTCTCGCCGCAGCGATTGCTCAGACGGGTGAGCTGGAAGGGGATGTCGCGCGTATGGAGGCTGCCCTTCAAGTAGCCGAGCAGCGCGAACTCGCCGCTGACGCAGCTCTGGCCGAGTACCGGGCCCTGGTTGCGCGCTTTCAGGACATGATTGACGCTGGCACCTTGTCCGTGCGGGTCATTGATGGACGCATGGTCGTGGAGCTGGCGACCGACATCCTGTTTGGGGCGGGCTCCGCGACACTATCCGCCGACGGTGCCACAGCACTTCGCGGTGTAGCCACCGTCCTTGCGGCGATTCCCGACCGTGAGTTTCAGGTCGCGGGTCATACCGACAATGTACCCATCTCAACGGCCCGTTTTCCGAGCAACTGGGACATGGGAGCATCGCGCGCCATTGCAGTCCTGGACGTGCTCACCGGTGGTGGCCTCGACTCGGGTCGCGTGAGTGCGGCGTCGTTCGGGGACACCAAGCCACGCGACACCAATCGGACGCCAGAAGGGCGCAAGAACAACCGTCGCATCGAGATTACCGTGGTGCCGGACCTGTCGGAACTGCCCGGCTACAGCGAGCTGGAGGCGATTGCGGCCGGCGAGTAATCACCCGCTGACCGATTGTTCTAGCTACTCGACTCCGCCGCACTCGGCGAGGTCGGATGTGTCGACGTCTACCGGTGTGATGCTGGAGCTTGCGGATGCGGTCATGCCGTACAGGTCGATTGGCAGGCAGTCGTTGTCGGCAAAGTCTGGACACGGCACGCAAGCGAGGTCGAAGGTATCGGCGACCAGGCAGATATCCATGTCTCCGGCTTCGGAGAAGTCGAGGAAGCCGGTGATGTGCACGTTGACCAGGGCATCATCGGAGCCATCGGTCACTGCCCGGATGTCGGCCTCAACCAAGTAGACCGGCTCATCCCAGTCCAACAAGGGCTGGGTGACGCGGAACAGGAACAGCTCGGGAGCGGTGTAGGTGGTGAGCGCGCCTGTTGTGGGGAGGCACTCGTCCTGCTCGTCGTCATACAGTGGGACAAGCTGGAATTCGTCAGCTTCGTAGCGCCACAACGCCAAGCCAGCATCGGTGAAGAGCAAGTCGCTGATGAATGCGGTCTGTCCTTGGGCGGTGGACCAGTCGAGCACGTAAGTACGGTCTGTTCCGAAGGTCACGGTCGAGTCGTCAATCGTGGTGAAGGTGCTGACGACGAGGGCGCATTGCTCGGACGTGATGATGAAATCGTAGGTGGTCTCCGCGGACAAGGTGCCCGCTGTCGGCGTCCACACAATGCGGTCTCCCGACAGGCTGCTCGAGCCTGGGACGTCGACGCCAGCGCTGGTCTGAACAGACGCCACAGCACCCGTCAGAACACCGACATCCGCTTGAATCTCGTCAAAGGTAGGAGAGACCCAGACATTGTCTGCGCCATCCGCAGGGTAGACGTCGTCCACGTCGCTCAACGCCCACGGGCAGTCGGGATCGATGTCCGAGGTGTCGTCGTCAGACGTGTCGTCGTCCGAATCGGCTTCGGTGTCGGTGGACGTATCGGCGTCAGAGGTGTCGGCCTCCGTGTTGTCGATGGGGGTACCGCAGGCGGCGAGGCACAACAGCCCCGCCCAGAGTGTGAGTGTTTTCATGGGGTGGCGTCTATTGCTACCGGCCGGCTTGTCCAGTAAGACGGTGGTCTATGAACACGTCATCACCCCGGCAGGGGCTGCTTCACCGTACCGGTCATGTGCTCCGTGCCGGACTGCACACCATGCGTCACTACGACTTTGGCAGCAACTTGGCCTCTGTTCAGGATGGTGTGGACGTCGGTACCTTCGAGCGATTGGCCGCCTCTGTGGCGGGCGACCCAGGCTGGCAAGAGCTACTGCGTGAGCGGCCTCGCTTTCAGCTGGAGACGGTGGACCTACAGGGGCTTGCCGAACTGCCGGATGGAACGCTTGGCCGTGAGTTGCTTCGGCACTTGGTCGACCACGACCTGCTGCACGGTGAGCGTCATCCTGACAATCCCTACCCAGCATCAGAGCAGGCAGAGTACGCCAAGATTCGCTGGCGAGAGACCCATGATGTTCGCCATGTCTTGACCGGGGTTGAGACCTCCGTTCATGACGAGATTGTGCTGCAAGCGTTCCAGCTCGGCCAGTTCTTCAACTGGTTCTCAGTGACCACGATGCTCGGCGGACCGTTCCTGTCTCCGCGCGACTCCTTGCGGCCGAAGATGCTTCGCGACTGCTACACGGCCTTCGATGCCGGTCGCCAGGCGAAGCCCATGTTCACAGTGTACTGGGAACGCCTGTACGCGCAGCCCGTCTCCGAGCTGCGCGAGCGCTTCAATGTGCGGTGGATAGGCCCCAGGCCGTGAGCGTCAGGTTCCCTTGAACAGCTCGGTCAGGGCACCCACCATCATGGCGTGGTCGGCCGTTCCGCACATCTCGCGGGCCGAGTGCATGGACAGCATGGGGTTGCCGACGTCTACGCTCTCAATACCTAGGTTGGACGAGATCATAGGGCCAACAGTGCTTCCGCAGGCCAGGTCGCTGCGTGTGACGAACCACTGGCTTGGAACGCCAGCAGCTTCGCACAACCCCAAGAACCGCGCGGCGGTGTCGTTGTTGGTGGTGTAGCGCTGGTTGACGTTCTGCTTGATGACAGGACCCAAGCCGATCTTCGGCATGTGCATGGGGTCGTGTAGGTCGGCGTAGGCGGGGTGGATGGCATGGGCCATGTCCGCGCTAACAATGAACGAGCTTGCGATGGCGCGCTGCTGGCCGCCGGGTGCTTGCTCTTCGGCGTCGCGGACGATGCGGTCGAGCACGTCTTCGAGAAGGCGACCTTTGGCCCCGGTCGACGACTGTGAACCGACCTCTTCATGGTCGAACAAACCCAAGACTGCGGTCGAGGTCGGCGTGTCCGTGTCGTCTGACGTCAACAGAGCTGCGAGACCTGCGTGGGTGGAGGCGAGGTTGTCTAGGCGTGCCGAGTAAAGAAACTCGTTGTGCAGCCCGCCAACGGCGGGAGGAGTGAGGTCGTACAGACCCAGGTCCCAGGCCACAATGTCGGCTTGTTCAACATCGAGCCGGTCTGCCAGCAACGCGGTGAAGGGGTCTTCGTTCTCGTCATCTGACAAGGTGAAGAGTGCCGGCATGTGGGTCTGCTTGTTCAGGATGAGGCCCTTGTCATTCACGCCACGGTTCAGGTGAATGGCCACGTTTGGAATGCGACACATGGGCTCGCGAATATCGAGCAAGCGGCTCTCGGTACCGGTCGCTGTGCGCACGGTGACAGCACCGGCAAACCCAAGGTCACGGTCGGCCCAGGTAGCGAGCAGCACACCGCCGTATGTCTCCACACCCAGGCGAATGTAGCCGTTGCTGCGAATCAACGGGTTGGGCTTGATGCGCAGGTTGGGGGAGTCGGTGTGTGCAGCAGCAATGCGGAAGCCGTGCTCTACAGGCGCGCCAGTACCCATTCGGAAGGCCACGACGGATGACCCGCGCTGGACAAAATGACGCGAACCAGCGGCCAGCGTTTTGGGCTCTGCCGTTTCATCCACGCGGGTGTAGCCGGCGTCCTCGAGGCGTTGCGCGGCGTTCGCAGCGGCGTGGTGGGGACTGGGAGAGTCGTCGAGGAAAGAGAGGAAGTCGTCGATTAGGGGCGTCATGGAGACCTCGGAGATGGAGACATCAGATGCGGTCCCTAACGGGTCGAATTGTTGGGGCATCCCCGGATGGATGCGATTGCGTTACACGACGCCCACACCCCTCTGGGTGCAGTGAGGATTTGTGATGCGCGTTGCTCTGTTTTTTGATGGCAAGAACCATATGAAGGCCCTGCGCCGAACCGCTTCCGACCGCTGGTTGGACCATGGTGCGCTCGCCAAGTGGGCCACCGAGCATGTTGGCGGCGAGCGCATGGTTGCGGCCTACTACTACACCGGCGTTCCCAGTCCGCATGAAGACAATGACCGGCATGCGCTGTCGGACTTGCTCGACGAGCTGGACCGTCGCCCGGGTTTCTTCGTCAAGCGCTTCAATCGTCGGGCGAGTGCGCGGTCGTGCCCGCACTGTCACGACATGATTGCGTACACCGAAGAAAAGATGGTCGACACCTCGATTGTGGCCGACATGATAATGCTCGCCACCCGGGATGCGTACGACATTGCGATTGTCTTCAGCGGCGACTTGGACATTGCTCCAGCAATCACTGCGGTTCACTCGCTCGGCAAGCAAGCGTGGGTGGCTACGTTTGGCGATGACAACCTCTCCCGGACCCTGTCGCGCTCGGCCTGGGGACTCATCAATCTGCTCGACCACCTACCGGCCTTCAGCTTCAGCGACCTTGGGACGGCACCCATCACGCGTGTGCCGCAGGACCCCGACCAGATGGACGAGGAAATGCATCGAGAGCTTCGCCGCGCACAGGCTCACTTTGAGGCGGGCGGGGGCTTTGTTGGCGCGCACTACTTTGTGCACCGGTGGAAGGGGCACCACATCCCGGACATTCCGGAAGAGCGGCGGCAGTCGGTACAGCGCCTGATGGATATTGGGCGAGCTGAGACCTACGAAGTGGACGGAAAGACTGCCGTTCGCGCGCTCTCTCCAGATGAGGCACCAAGTGCCCCTGCGGCCGAAGACGAGACCGTCTCCATGCCCATTCCCGAGGCCATTCGAACGGTTCGGCGCCGCAAGGCAGATGTGGAACCGGACGCGACTAGCTGACAGGCTCTGGCGTTGTGGCTTTGACGGTGTCTCCGACGCGGTCTTCGACGCGGTCTTCAAGCGCGCTCAGACTGTCTAAGACACGGTCGAGGGCGTCGCGGAGCGAGGCACCGTCCAAGGAGAGGCCTGATACACGGACTATGTGGTCGTCAGCGACGAGGTCGCCGAGGTCGGCAAGCGCCATGAGGTGTCGCTGCGCTCGTGGGTTCAGCCAGCGACGAACCGTGTCGGGGGCGTAGCCCTTGATCACGAAGGCTTCGTCAAATGGGGCATCGTTGACTTGAATGTCTTGCCCGGTACTCCAGTAGCCGTCCGGTTCAATCTGACGACGCAGACGGAAGCCCATCTTGCGTGGCGTGCGTAGACGACCAGTCGCCGTGGCGCGGTAGCCGTCATCTGTTCGTCCAATGACAAGCTCGATGTCGTGGCCGTTGATGGTGCCGGAGACGGCAGGCCAGGCAGGCTCGAAGGTGAGTCCTCGCTCGGTGGCTACGTCACCGAAGAGAGTCACCTGTGCCTCGAGTCGCTTGGGTGGAGAGACGCGCTGGCGTGAGGCGGACAGTGCGTCTGCAAGCTGGGTCAAGGTGTCAATGAACGCGGCCAAGGCTTCGGCCTCGGTGATGGGCTTGGTCAGCAGGACCCGTACGTGGTGGTCCGAGACCAGCAAGTTTGGATACGCGGTGCCCAAAGCCTGGATTCGCTGACGAATGTCCTCCGTCAACAGCTCACGTACACGCTCGCTGTCGTCTCCGGTGACGTCGAACAGCTTGTCGAAGGACTCTTCTCCAATGTCGATGTGGTGACCACGCGCGCGACGAAACCAGCGGCTGCCAGTCTGCTTGCGGACGGCCAGACCGAGTCCAAGCGGCCGAGACAACGACAGGACCGCGCGATGCTCAGTGGTGCTCTCTGGACCGTGGCCGACCACCACTTCGCCGATGTACAGCTTTCGCCCTGAGCTTGGCAGGTAGCCATTCACGGACGCACCGCGCGTGTCTACGTCCAGGCCAAGGTTGCGTGCGACCGCTCGATACGCGGCAGGTGCTGCGGTCTGCTGGTGAACGCGCCGACCTAGGATGACCCCGATGGTCACGGGCAGAGCTACGCCAAGCAGCAGACACAGAACAGATGGGAACAGGGTGTCCATGACGGGCCGGCTAACGTGAATTCACGTTGTCAGAAGGAGAAGACGGTGCCACCGGAGATCTGGGGGAGTACCCCTTTCTCCTTGATGCCTGGGCCAATGACGGCCCAGCGATTGCCGCTCCAACCACCGACCGAGCCGTTGATATTGAAGCCGAATGCAGAGGCGACCATGAGGTTGACACCGGCGCGAGCGCGCCCGCCAATCGCCCAGGAGCCTGAGTTGGTTGCGCTGTCCACGTAGTATTGGGCGCCAATGACGTCTGCGCCAAAGTACGGTTCCACCGAGCCACCAGCGTTGGCCTTGTAGAGTAGGCCGGCGTTGAATGGGAACATCGTGTTCCACTCTGTGGTGGTGCCAGCGATAACTGCGAGCTCTGGAGGCAGGTCGCGGCGAACGCTGTACGCTTCTGCGCCCAAGATGACACTCACCGGAGCGCGGCCGACTGGGACGGAGACTTCGCCGCCGTAGGTGATGAAGCCGAGGTCGTAGTAGGTGCTGTACCCGGCGCGTGCGCTGATCTGTACGGCGTTCTGCTGCAGGGAGTCACCGTTGTTGCTCGGACGTTCCGTGCGTTGGGTACGGGCAGTGCGCGTGGACTGTGGACGTTCGGTTCGTGTCCGGTCGCGCGAGGTGCGCTGGCGGCCCGTAGGCTCGTCAGGTGCATCCAAATCTACGATGTCTGGGACGCCGCCGCGAGTACCGGACAACGAGGCTGTGTCGGTGCGCGAGGGCGTGTCGAAGCGGTTCGGGTCAAAGTCGTCTAGGTCCATCTCATCTGCGGCTGCAGGAGGAGCGAACTGGATGGCCGAGTCGATGTCTTCGGCGGTGATTTGGTCGGCGGACGAGGCAAAGCTGATGGAGCTCGCGTCAAACTCCGCGACGTCAGGAACGGCTGCAGCCTGTGTGCGACGTGCCTCTTCTGCACGACGAGTCTCGGCGGCACGACGGGCTTCTTCTGCGCGTCGGGCTTCTTCTGCGCGTCGGGCTTCTTCTGCACGGCGTGCTTCTTCTGCACGGCGTGCTTCTTCTGCACGGCGTGCTTCTTCTGCACGGCGGGTCTCGGCCGCACGGTCCGCTTCTGCTGCTCGCCTAGCATCCGCAGCGCGGCGAACATCGGCGGGGTCTTCTTCTTCGAAAGCGAAAGCAAAGTCTTCGCCGTCATCGATTGCGCCGAAGTCGGCAACGGCTGGCTCGTCGTCAGCCGCGGCGTCTGGGTTGACTCCGGTGATGAGCTCACGGATGACCGCGTTCATACCGTCGGCTACCGCTTCTGGACGGGAGGACAGAGTGAAGCTCTGCCGACGAATGGTGGTGCGTCTAGAGGCATCGAAGAAGACCAAGTCGAGCTCGAACTGGGTTCCTGTGCTGCCAATGGTTCCAGTGACGAGAACGTCGCCACCGCTTGCGAGACCGGCCAGGCAGCTACTGCTGCTCAGACAGGACGCGTTGGTGGGGCCGGTGTCCAGCTCGTCGAAACCATCGAACTCTGGCCAGAACGACATTTCGCTCGCGATCAAGGAACTGACGTTCATCGCTTGCTGATCGGACGCCCCTACGTTGTGCAAAGGCGCCATGACGGCGTTTCCACCGGCAATGGCGGCCTGAGTGAACGACAGCGCCACAAGGGCGGAGCATAGGATTGAACTGCGAAATGACATGAAAAATCCCCAAACCAGACGATAGACACAACAGGCGAACTTGACCCGGCAGCTACGAACCCGCAAGTACGCGGACAAATGCTTTGCGTTCATCTGGTGGATGGGCAACGGGGTGGCGTGGCTTCTCTTACACCCGAAATCCCCCCATCCGCTCCTCAAGCAGCACTTTGGGCCGGGCTAGGCAGCTTTGCTGCGAGCGGTGTTGCCTTGCTGGGGCTCGTTGTAGGCGGTCCGGTGTCTCCGGGTGTGGTGGCCGTGATGGCCCACCTCGTCATCGCTTCGTTGTTTCCAACTCTACCTCTGGTTGTCCTGGGATGGGCCTCGGCAAGAGTGCTGGGCTTGGGGCGTAGACAACTGGCGCTGTTGGGCGGGGCTGTGACCGTTCTGTTGCTTCCGGGCCAGTGGATTGCGTGGACCGTCGCTGCGGTGGCCGTGGTCGGAGCGGTGGTGGTTCCAGAGCGCTTTCGCTTGCGCTTTGCCATTGCTCTTGCCCTTACCTACGCCGTTGTCGAGGTGGGTACAGGGCTGATTCCCAAGCCAGATTCGCCAGACTCACCGTCGATAGTGTTGGTGACGTTGGCGGGCGTGGGGGCGCAGGCGGCCTCTGACTGGCCCTCGCTACAAGGCCTGGCTCAGGATGGGGTGACCTTTCAGCAAGCGACCGCGCCTATCGACACAGACGCTGGAACACTCGCCGCTCTGTTCTCTGGCCGGGCCCCATGGGAAGCGTCGAGCGGTGACTCACCGTCGCTGATGGCCACACTGGCTGAGCAGGGGTTCGACACCGCTGCGTTCGCTCCAGCGTCGTACCTAGGGGAGACAGACACGGGTCGTGTCGATGGCGAGAATACGTGGCTAGTTGGCGCAACCCATATGCCGGTAGGCCGCCTATCCCGCGGGAAGTACGCGCCGCGAAGTGCTGCTGGCACTGTCGACCGCGTGCTGTGGTGGGTGGGACGGCAGCAACGTCCCTACGTAGCCTGGGTCCATCTGGCTGACCTACAGGGGCCGCTCGACCCGCCTCCTCCGTTTGACCAGCGCTTCATCAGCGACGACCGCACACCGGTGGTGGAGTGCGTGCTCTCAGTGCCGTTGCCAACCACCCAATCGGATGTCGACCGCCGGTATCGTGGCACCCTCGCGTCTCTCGACTACGAGCTTGAGAGGCTCACCAGCGGACTTCGCGACATGGGGCAAGACCCCATCATTGTTGTTGTGGGAACGCACGGACTGGACATGACGACGGGATGTGGAGAGCCGACGGCGGACCCACTCGCTTGGCATGTACCGCTCGTGGTCGCCGGTGCTGATGTGCCCGAGGGTGTCGTCGTGGACGGCCCCTTCGAGGTGATGGCGGTCCATCCTTGGTTGACGGGTGAAGGCGATGCTGTGGGGTCTTCGTGGCAGCAGGCGCAGTCGGTACAGTCAACCGCCCAGTCGATAGCGCTCTTGCCGACCGGCTGGGTGGTGTCGGTCGCAAACCGCCATGCTCGAAGCACGCTCGGGGCCGAAGAGAACTGGACTTTACAGAGCGAAGAGATGCCGGAAGACGCGCTGCGCTCGCTCCTAGAGGCGCAGGCGGTGCGGATTCTCTATCGTTTGGACGATTCCGAGCCGTTGGACAGTGATCCAAGCTCGCCTGCCGAATAGGCTGGCGGCGGAGGCATCTATGTCATCGCAAACCGCCCTTGAACGCCTGCGCGACCCCGAACAACAGGCCACGAAGGCGCTGGCCAGATTGTTGGTAGATGACGCGCTCGACACGCCAATGGCCGAGCTTGTCCGACCGGACTGGCTGGCGAGTCAGCTGGCGGCAGGTCTAGAGGCGGCAACGCGGACCGACCGACTGCGTGAGCTGGCACAACAAGCCCTGGACGAGGCGATGGCTCGTTGGGGACACAGTGATGCTGCCCTTCGCAGCGAAGTGCCCGAAGAACTCGTAGAACCGTTGTTGAAGGCGTTGTCTCACCCTTATGTGCCGTCGGAAGAGCTGGTGTGGCGCATCTTGGACCAGCCCGTGTTCATGTCTCTTATGTCCGAAGTTCTGGAGAACAGCTTCAAGGGCTTCCGGTCCCGCATGAGCGGAGTGGATGACAAGCTTCTGGGTGGGTTCGGCCGACGTGCAGCCAAGCGTGGCCGCGGACTGTTTGGTGGCGTCGCAGAGTCGGTTGTTGGCGCTGTAGCGGGCGAAGTGGAGCACCAGTTTGACCGGAGGCTCTCGGAGTTCTTGAGCAAAGCAACGGGCGAAGCGCTGCGAGTCGTCGCGCGTCATGTTGCCGACCAGGCCCATGCAGAGTCGTATGCCGAGGTTCGAACCGGAATCTTTAATACCGTGATGGACATCCCCATCAAGGAACTCGCTGCGGAAGCCCTCGATGCCCGGCCGATGGCCTACGTTGACGTCGTTCTTCAGGGACTCACCGGCGCGATTGCCGCGGACAGTTTCGTGGACGACACCACCCGCCGACTTCAGACGCTGATGGACGAAGTGGGCACGGGTACCTTTGGTGCGTGGCTCGAGGAAGTCGGCCTGCGCGACGTGTGGACTGAGTCGACCGTTGAGCTGCTCGCCGAGCGTCTGTCGTCGACCGTCCAGACCGATGCCTTTGCGGCGTGGTGGACCGACCTGCACGCCGCGCCCTGAGACTACTTTCGGACGAGTGCGAAGGGGAAGGCCATGCGCTTGTCGCCTTTGTACGGCATCCCGATGCAGACGCCGTCGCAGACTTTGCGCATGTAGTCGCGGGTTCCGCCGTACACGAAGCGCTGTAGCCCCTCTTCATTGGGCTTGATGTCCGGCCATTCACCGGGGACATCGCCAGTGGGTACACGCAAGTAGTCCACGACCCACGCGCCGCGCTGTGCGTATTCGGGGGCAGTCGGACGGCAGATGAAGTAGCCAGGTCCGAGCAGCCAGCGGGTGGAACTGTCGTTGTAGCCTGCGATTTCCGTCTCTGCGGGAAGAGCGCACATGGGCTTTGCGAAGGTGCGCCAGCTCTTGAAGAGAGGCAGAGTATTCCAGCCTAGGTGCTCGACGGTTGTACCCACCGGAGTACCGGCTGGAACGAAGTCATCGCGCGTGAGCGGAGGCGAATCCGCGCACAGGTCGTACAGGCGCAGCTGTTGTTTACGACCGAGGGTACGGATCAGGAGGTACTGGTCTTGTGGGGCCAGTCCTTCAAGATGCGCTTGAACGGATGCGAGAGTAGGCAGTTCTGGGGCGCGCAGTAGGGCGGGTAGGGTGTTCATAGACCCTCCTTTGCAGCGCACCTATCTCGAACGCTGCGTTGCACCACGTGGAGACAGCGTTGGTCGAGGTCTACTGCGCTATTCGGCGGCGCTTGGGGCTCCAGCGTCCTGCTGCGTATTTAACACTTGCTGCGCTTCTAGCGCCTGGATGCGGCCTTCAAGAGCGGCTGTTTGCGCGCGATAGTGGCGCTCTGCCTCCATGAGCCGAGTCTGTTCAATGCGCAGGTCAAGCACGGCAGATTCCACTTGGCCAGACCGGGCGGTGTTGTAGGTGGCAATACCCGTCGCCATCAACGCAAGGATGAAGCCGGCGGCGATGAAGGTCTGGATTGAGCTGGAGGAAAAGAGGTTCTGAGTGTCGGACATGAGACGTTCCTGGACGGTGGAGTCAGCTACTGGTCGTTGAATTCGCCAGCTTTGGCTCGCACGAGCCACTGTTCAATCTCGGCCTGCACAATACGCATGGCCACGCCCTTAAAGGGACGGAATAGGAAGGGCACATCAAGCTCCATGTCGACGGAAGTTGCTGTGACGGTCACGGCGCCATCGAGGGTGCGGCCGGCGACGGTGAAGGACACCCGGGCCCGGTCCTCGGACAGCCAATGGCCTTGTGGATTGTACTCGGCCATTTGTGCTTTGTAGCTATCGAGGGCGGCTTTGGTCGCACGCCGTGCGGTCTCGATAGGCAAGCTATGCGGAATTTGATGACGCATCGACTCTCCGTTGGTTCACTCTACAACGACAAAGCGCGCGATGCGTACCCCAAGGGGCAGCACCGCGCGCTTGCGTAGGCCGTGTTTGGCTTACTCGGAGACGCGCTCACGGAGGGTCTTGCCCGCCTTGAAGTGAGGGTAGTTGCGTGCAGGAATTTCCATCTTGTCACCGGTGGACGGGTTGGTTCCGGTGCGAGCCTTGCGCTTGCGAGTCGTGAACGTACCGAAGCCTGGGATGGTGACCTTGCGGCCAGCGTCGAGCTCCACAGCAATGATGCCGTGACCTGGACGGGAGTCGAACAAAGCGTTGATGACCTCGGCTGCCTTGGCCTGGGAAATCGCGGTCTTCTTGGCAAGCTTAGCTGCCATTTCTTTCTTGTTCATGAATTGCTCCAAATTGGGCAGGGAGCCCTTGGTAGGGAAAGCAGATTGGCTGTGAAAGCCGAACTGAGTTTAGCAAGTCACAAACGATGTGCACGTTCAGGGGATCGTAAGGGGGGCACTCCCGCATATCCACAGTGCGAGGGGGTGCACGGGCGGCTGTCAGCTTATCGGCGTTCCAGGGTGATTATTGTTTACGCCGACGCTACAACTTGCCTTCCGGGGCGATCGCGTCGAAATATCACCTGCACAGCGGAGATCGAGCAGTTCGGGTGGTGCGCCGGGTGCGTGGGCGCCACACATTCCTCCTGCTTTTGGGTACACTCGCGTCATGAATGAGCCTGACAACGCCGTCTCGGTCTTGGTCTTTCTGGACATCGCCGGGGCGTCCCGATTGTGGGCGCGCGACCCAGACACAATGCGTCAAGCAGTCGAGGTGTACGACTCCGTAGTCCATGGGCAGCTTTCGGTCTTTGAAGGGCCTCCACGACAGCCCCTCGGAACGGGTTCCCTCTTGGCGTGGGACTCCCCCCTTCGCGCCGTGCAGTTTTGCTTGGCCGTACAGGAAGGACTCGCCAAGGCGAAGTGGCCGCCCGCTCTCTTAGAGCAGCCTGAAGCATCGGTAGCTCTCGGGGTATCCGGAGCGCCAGTCATGGCGGGTCTACGAACGCGAATGGGTGTTCACTTGGGAAACGTGTGGCCCAGCGAGACGGGCACGCTCGATGGTGCGTCTGTACGGCGTGTGGTCCGTGTGGCTCGGGCGGGACACGGCGGGCAGATTCTGGCCACGCAGGATGTCAAACAGGCGGTATCGCAGTCTATTGGGGCGGACTTGGCTATGCGCCCTCTGGGCCGACGCCCGCTGCGTGGTGTACCTGGGGCGGTGGCCTTGTTCGACGTGCGCAGTCCGGGAGTGGCCGCGCGGTCTTTCCCGCCGCCGCGCACACGGGATGTGGAGCGTACGAACCATCAGGCTGAGGGCAACGCATTCGTTGGGCGGGTCGCAGACTTAGATGCTCTGGCAGAATTGCTTGACTTTGGTGTACGATCCTTGGTCATCACAGCCCCACCCGGCACAGGACGCCGACGGCTTGCAAGTGCATTGCTCGACCAGCTCTCGGGCCGATGGACGGGCGAACAGGGCGGGGGTGTGTGGGTCGCTGACTGTCCGTCTGTGAACGACCTCGATGACTTCCTCTGTGTCATCGCGGGTGCCGTCGACATGAACTTGTCGAGTCAGAGCAGCGCCCATGATGCTGTTCAACAGCTGACCCGGTGGTTTGCGGACAGAGGGCCCGTCTTGCTGGTGATTCGCGGTCTTGAAGTCTGGAATACGGAGATTCGCGCAGCGGTCACCGCTTGGCTCCGACGTGTGCCGGGCGTGCAAGTCCTGGGAACGTCTGATGGACCCGTGGGGTTGGACGGCGAAATTCAATACCGACTCGGGCCTCTGCCAACAGCTCAGGGTGGGCTTCGCTCGCCCAGTGCTCGACTCCTGATTCGGCGTGTCCGCGAGCGTGCTGGAACCGTCACGCCAGAGGACCATGACGCGATTCGCGGCTTGGTGAAGGCCACCGGGGGGGTACCTCTCGCGCTGGAGATGATCTCGGGACAGGTGGGCACACGGTCACTCTCGGTGCTTGCTGAGGAACTGAGTGCGACCGGCCACCAAGCCACCACTGGTGAAGTCCTCAATGCATGCTTGGCTCATCTACCGTCTTGGATGCGCGGGATGCTCCAGCGGCTCTCGGTCATTGAAGGGGCGTTTGCGACGGATACCGCGGAGATGGTCGCCGCCCTTGAAGAGTGGGTGGCAGCACCGACCATCTCAGATGCGTTGGCGTTGTTGTGCGAGCGCGGATTGATTGGTCCGGTCCGCGCGACCGACGACATTGTGGTGGCCGAGTACGTCTTGCATCCGCTCGTTCGTACGCATCTGCGCGACTCTGGCGCTGAGCTGGAGCTTGCTGCTGCCGAAGACCGATATGTTCGTCACGCGATTGCATCGGCTCAATCCTGGATGGCCGAGGTCAATGGCCCATTCAGCGCAGAAGCCCTCGCCGTGCTCGCTCGCCATCGTCGCATGTTGCTGGTGGCATTCGAGGTTGGTCTGATTCGTTCGGTCAAAGACCCAATGGCGGTTCAGCTAGCACTCGATGCTTTGCTGGCGCTCGACGCGGTATCCACGCGGCAGGGCCTACCGGATGCCCACGAGGGCCGTCTGGATCGGGCCATTGATGGCGCCGCCGCTTGTGGCGTTGAGTCGGTCGCCCTCATTCGCTGTTTGTGCGCACGTGGGCGTGTTCGATACCTGCGCTCTGGTCTGGCAGAGGCGCGTAGTGACTTGGAGCGTGCACGCGCTCTGGGGCAACAGCTCCAGGACCCAGAAGGTGAGGGCATTGCACTGGGGTCGCTCGGACAGTTGCTGGCTGGTGGGGGACGCCTGTCGGAAGCTGTCGAGCTTCTCGGGCTCGCGCTGATGCGGCTGATGTCAGTGGATGCACCCCGTGAGACGGCTTCTGTTCGTGCCGCTCTGGGGTCCATCTTGACGCAGTCTGGGGACCCAAGGGGGGCGGAAGAACACTTGGCTGCTGCTGTGTTGGGGTTTCGTGCCGGCCATGACGCGCGTAACGAAGCGTTGGCCCTGGTGAAACTGGGAACAGCGCGTCGTCGTCTTGGAAAGCTCACTGCGGCTCGGTCCGACTTGGAAGCGGCGTTGGCCAGCCACATTCAATCGGGTTCGAAGCGTCGAGAGGCGGTCGCACGCGAGCAATTGGGCGCGGTTGCCGCACAACAGCGGCGTCTTCCCGAAGCAAAGGCCCTGCTAGGTGCGGGGCGGTCACTGGCCCGTGCGTCGGGCGAGCGCCGTGTCTTGGGGCGCATTTCCTGTCGTATGGGCATGGTCTTGGTCGAGCAGGGGGAGCCCATTGCTGCACGCGAAGCGTTCAATGAGGCGCTGGCCCTTGCTTCGGATACTCAAAGCGCCAGCGTGGAGGCACTCGCTCATGGAGGTCTCGGAATTCTGCATCATGAAGCGGGTCGCGCCGAGCGTTCACTAGAGCACTATCGTAGGGCGGTAGCCTGCTTTCATAGTGGTGGCGAGCCACGTGTGCAGACGGCGACAATGGCCCTCGCGGCAGCCTGTCATGCGGAGCAAGGCCATCTCGAAGACGCTCGCCGGTTGCTGCATGGCATGCTCGCGCGAATGGCTGAAGTCGGCGACCAATGGGTGGATAGTATTGGTACGGTCGCACGCGCGTGGGTCGATGCTGAGAGCACGAACTGGTCGGACGACGCAACTACCCGAATGGAGACGACCCTGGCTGGCATTTCCGGACGTGAAGACGTCCCAATCGTCGTCCGTGCGCTGGTGCGTGTGGGGGATAGCCGACTGCGACGTGCCGCAGTGTCTGCAATAGGCTTGGGAGACGCCCCACTATAGTGCTGTGCCGTCGGGTCGAACGTACCCGACGCGTGGCCATGACCCAGCGGATGGACTCAGGTTTTGCACAGCTTTGAGCGTGTCTTTGACCGCGCCAGATGCGAACCGGGTCGCGGGGCCGGCCGGGAGCGACCCACCTGGGTCGGTCCAGACGTAGTATTCAACGAGGGTTTTCCCGCTTGGCAGCGAGATTAGCAGCCACGAGCCTGTTGTCCAGTCCACGGGAATGCCTCCCTCTGCGGTGGTGGCGAGGGCACTTGGCACCGGCTCACCCGTCGCATCGGTCCACACCTGCTCCCATGCTCGCCCATTTGTTGCGGTGTACAGCGGGCCGTTGTGGGACACATCCGACATCCACCAGCGGTCGCTGATGATGGGGAGAGGTAGGTATTCGAAGACCCGTCGTGGCGCGCTACGCGCTGTTCCCTGGACGACTTGCGCGGTGGAGACAGGCAGATGTTCACCAAGGGCGCTCTCGTCATTGACGACCATCCACACCGTCTCAATAGGCGCGTCGACCACTGCGACTCCCCACGCTTTCGCTGCTGCGATGCCGTCAACCCGAGAGATCTGGGCGACGCGCTCGCCAGCCAGGGCATCTTCGTAGGCGGACTGAGGGACGATTGGCGCGCCGTCGGCCATTCGCGCGTCACGATGGGCCATGACCTCGGTGATGGTGGACAGATCAGACGCAGACGCGAACAAGGTGATGAGAATAAGCATGACGACACTCCAGTGGTGAGTTCATGCTGCGGTCGCGTTGTTGCCGCCGTTACGCCCGATGTCAGTCCGTTACGCCCGATGTCACCGCGCTAGGCCGCAAGCCAGGCCCAGACCGCGAGGGTCGCTAGCCAGCGCGCGGCTAGGCTCGGTAGGACCGACCCCTTCGACAGGTACGTGAGCCCGCCGAAGAGCCCGGCGAGCATGGCGCCGTACAGCGGCTCCAGCGGCGTAATGACCAGGACAAAGGCGACGGCTGCGACGAGGGGGCCACCCAGACGTTGTAGCCATCCTCGAAACACGAGCTCTTGCGCAGTCACTGCGAGCAAGGCCGCGGCGAGTCCTGCGGCGGTGGGCTGAACTGCAGCGTGTAGGCGTCCCTGAGCCGATGTCAGTAGGTCGGGTAGGCCCCCGAGCGACAAGCCCGGAATGTGCATGGCCACAACGAGCACCACTGCGCTGACGACAGCCAACGCCCAAGACCACAGCGGTGCCCGCTTGATGCCCATAGACGGCAGCGGGTCTGAGACGCGCCCCATGCGTAGACCACTCATGGCCAGCAATGCGAGGGCTGCAGCGACAATGCCCGGTGTGGTCGGCAGGCGGTCTGTAAGGCCCTGATTTCCGGCGGCGCCCCACAGGAGTGGAGCAGTGATGGGCATCCACCAGCACAGAGCGGCGACCAGCGTCACTCCGGCGGATTCGCGCAGGCGTTGAATCCAAGAGTGTGCGGGTCGAGCGGGTTGCTCAAGGTCCGACGCTGTCCGCCACAACAGCAGCGCACAGAACAGCATTGTGGACAGGGTGGAGACGACTGCAGCGGTCGCACCCGGCCATGTGGAGCCGCTGGCGAGCAGGGCTCCTCCAACGGGCAATGCGGCGGCAGCGATAGGGGAGATGTCCGCAAAGTACCAGGACACTAGGCCTGTAATGGTGAGCAGCGCAGGCAATACACGCAGGCTGACTGCCGCACCACTCACAACATCGCTGGTGTGGCGCACCAAGTACAGGCCGGTCGCCACTGTTCCCGCCGCGACCATGGGGAGCGGTAGTAGCCACCATCCAATGTCTGCTCGACCGGTCAAGATGGCGATGGTAGCGGCAAAGTAGGCGGCAATTGCCGCATAGCCGGACCACGCCAACCACTTGCCCACAATGAGCTCGCCGCGTGTGATGGCCGCTGCCAGCAACACCTGAAGGGTCTTTCGGCTGCGTTCGCCGCCAATCGACTCGCTGATGCCGCCTGTGAGTACGGAGGCGGAGATGAGGGCAAGAAGAGCGGTTCGTCCTGGAATCGGGAATGTTGGCGTTGTCCGTACGATGGTGAGTGCGGGGGAGTCACCGTCCAACGCGCGTCTCACCTGTGGCGGAATGCTCGGCCCCATGACCACGCGACTGTCACCATCTCTATCGAAGACCAAGTGACCGTAGTCAGTGCTGGCCCGGACCACGCCGTCGAGAGCCAAGACCTCGTCCGGCACGTCGCCAATGACCACGATGCTCTGGGGTTCAAAGGGTTGTGTGGGAGGGGTGATGGGGATGGACGCAGCCGGGATCAACAGCAGGGCTGTGATTGCGTTGAGCGTGAGTCCACGGCGTCCCTGGATGGTCTGGGCAACGTCGCGGCGGGCAATGGCTATGATTCGGCTTGGGCGAAGGCGCATCAGACGGCCGCCGAGCGACGGGTGAAGACCACGAGGGCCGCGAACGCGAGCACCACGGTTCCGGCGAGTGCTTGCCATCCGGAAGATTCACCTGCAACCAGCGAGGCCATCGGAACCCACTGACCGAGGGCTGGCACCGCTGCGCCTAGTGCAAAGCAGCCGGTTGCGAGGGACATTCCCAGAGCCAAGGCGCCGGTAAAGCCGCTCTGAATTCCGGACCGACCAATGGCGAGCAGGCCAATGCAGGTGGCTCCCGTGGCACAAGCGATGGCGTGACGGACCATGGATGCGGGGTCGTCCAGCCCAAGAATCGCGGCACACAAGGCTACGCCTAGGCACAGAAAAGCCGCGAGAATGCTCGAACCTGCCAGAATTCGGACCACTCCGTGGACCCAGCGGGACACGCCGAGAGACAGCTCGACCTCAAAGGTGAAGTCGTCGCGGTCGCGTGCCACCATGCCTGCGCCAAACACCACGCCATACAAGGAGAACAGAACGCCGAGCAGCACCACGATGTTTCGTCCCATGGCTGTCGCAGCAGAGAGATCCGGCTTTGGCACTTGGGTATTGGGCCGCCACGGGGCGTTGATGCGTTCACGGATGAGGGCTTCAACCACCAGGGTCTGTGGCCCTCCGCCTCGCAGCCACAAGGTCTCACCGTCCGTCGCGGCCCAGGCCTCGTTGTCGTCCACCGCTGCCTGGGGAGTCTCGGTGATCAGAGGACGGAACTCGTTTTCTTCGAGCTCGGCAATGAGCGCTGCTGTGGCCAATTCCGGGGTCAAGGCGACCACGGGGGTGAAGCGAATGTAGGCAACGACGCCGATGGTCAGAACTAAGGTGCCGATGACGAGGCCAATCGGGAAGGTCAGCGAGCGAACCACGATGCCTTCGCGCGACAAGCGACGGAACAGAGCCGTTGTGAGCAGAACCACCGCGCGCAAGTCCCGGCCGAGCTGACCGAGGGACGTCACGAACCGCCCACGAGGGCCATGAATGCGTCGTCCAAGTTGTCGGCGCCGGAGATCTCACGGATGGCGTTGATATCGCCCTCTGCAACCATCTTTCCCTTGGCCATCATGCCGATTCGGTCGACCACACGCTCAACCTCGCCCATGATGTGAGACGATAAGATGACCGCGCGTCCTGCGGCTGCTTGCTCGCGAATGAGGGCTAAGACCTCGCGGCGGCCAGGCACGTCAAGGCCGTCCGTGGGTTCGTCCAACAACAACACACTCGGGTTGTGCACGAGGGCGCGGGCCAAGACAACGCGGCGCTTCATGCCCGTAGACAGCTCACCACATGGGGTGTCGGCGAATGAGCTGGCGCCTAGGCGTTCGAGCAGCTCGTCCGCGCGCTTCTTTCCGTTCGGGGTGCCCTGAACACCGGCGAAGAGGCGCACGACTTCACGGGCGCTGAGCTTCTCGGGAAGACCCGACTCAGCCGCCACGTACGCGAGCTTCTGGCGTGCGCCGAGGGGGTCTTTCATGCGATTGACGCCGTCGACTGTCACGGAGCCTTCGTTGGCGTCTGTGAGAGTGGCGATGATGCGCAGAGTTGTGGTCTTGCCCGCACCATTGGGGCCGAGCAGACCGTAGACCTCGCCCGCTTTGACCGTGAAGGACACGCCGTCAACGGCGTTGAACGTTCCGCGAGAGCGGTCGTTGAAGGACTTGCGGAGGCCGTGGACGGTAAGCACGACGGTAGCGTACGGCACGTCAGAGGCCGCGTCTACAGGCTGGCACGCCTTCGATCCGTCGCTTAACTCCGCCCTCCGAAGGAGTTCGCCATGCATATCGGTCGCAACCTGACGAGTGGTGCCCTTGGCGGCCTGATTCGAGGCGCTGAGCTTGGTCTAATAGAGGCTGTGTTTCACCTGGCCACGAGCGGCGCGCCTGACCTGTGGTCGCCGGTCTACGGAATCGTGCTGTACAGCGCTATTGGGCTTCCGTTCGGACTTGCCGCAGGGGTGGGCATCAGCGTCATTGAGCGGTTGTTCCACAACACCAAGTGGAAGATCGACGAGTTCTTGCCGTTCGTAGCCGGTGAGGTCCTGGCTACGATTCCAATGCTGGGATTCATGCTCTACTACTTGGGCAACAAGCTGGTGTACGCCGAACAAGGCGTGCCGCTGACTGGATTGGTCGGTATTCTGGGGCTTCTTGGAGTCCTCGCCGTCGCGAATCTTGTGCTCGGGCGCAAGTTGATCAAGGGCAAGGGCAAGATTCTGCTCAAGCCTGCTGGCACCCTGTTGTTGCTGGGTACCGCAACCTTCGTTGCCCTGGTGCTGGCCTTGCTTCCACTCAGTGCCAACCCACGCAACAACTTCGCTGCCGAGCGTCCGGTCCCTCAAGCGCTGGAAGATGCGCCCAACGTCCTGTTCATCATGGTGGACACCCTGCGTGCCGACCACTTGCGTGCCGGCTTGACGCCGAACTTAGACGCGATGGCCGCCGATGGTGTGGTGTTCGAGCAGGCGTTTGCTCAGGCGTCGTGGACGCGGTCATCGGGTGCGTCGTTGTGGACCAGTCGCCTACCGAGCAGCCACAATGCCGACACCAAGGCCTCGCGTCTATCGGAAGATGCGGTGCTGTGGTCCGAGACCCTTCAGGATGCTGGCGTGACCACAGGAGCGTTGATCAACAACATCAACCTCACCGAGTCCTTCGGATTCAACCAAGGCTTCGACACGTTCCTGTACGAGTCCCCTGACTACAGCTTTGGCGGCACCGAGTCGGTGTTTGCGCTGACCTTCTACAAGGTTGTTCACAAGGTCGCTGAGAAGGTGTTTGGCGGCAACAAAGCGGTCACTAGCTACTACCAGCCAGCTCCCGTTGTCCTGGCCGATGCCCAGGCATTCATCCAGGCAAACAACGACAGTCGCTGGGCTCTGTATGTGCACTTGATGGAGCCACACGACCCGTACTTTGAGCATCCGGCTCTGCAAGACCCGGAAGCCGCCGAGTTCAATGGCGTGGGCTTTGCGCGCGCCGAGGTCGAGCACCCAGACCCGGCAGATGCCGACTACCTACGTGAAGTCTACGCAGACGAAGTGCGCTGGCTCGACCGTGAAGTGGCGCCGTTCCTAGAGTGGATGAAGACGGAAGGCCTGTACGACGACACCGTGATTGTGCTGACAGCGGACCACGGCGAGGAGTTCTACGAGCATGGCGGCTGGTGGCACGGAACCACGTTGTACGATGAGCAGCTTCATGTGCCGTTGGTTGTGAAACCTGCTGGAAATGCCCTCGCAGGCACGGTTGTGCCGTGGCAGGTTCGCAATATCGACGTAGCACCGACACTAGCGGCGGCGATGGGCATTGCGCCAGACGCGGCGTGGGCCGGTGAAGACCTCATGCCCCCAGTCGTGGATTGGGTAGCACAGCTGCAAGCTGCCTTGGACGAGGCCGCCGTTGACGAGGCCGCCGTTGACGAGGCCGCCGTTGACGAGGTTCCTGTCGACGAGGTTGCCGTTGACGCAGTTCCCGTCGACGAGGGTGGCGTTGACGAGGTTCCTGTGGACGAAGCTCCTGTCGATGAGCCGATTGTGGTCGTCGACCCGACCTTGGACCCTTGCTACGTCTGGCCACAGAGCCGCATCGTCATTGCCGAAGAAGACTTTGAGGGCAATGTCCTCGGAGCGATTCGGACCGGTGGCTTTAAGCTCATTCGTGCCAATGACGGCAACCCGCGTGGACTGGCCCAGGAAGAGGTCTTCCACGTGGCCACCGACCCAGGCGAGACAGAGAATCTTGTGGGCACGGGTGGTCAGATCTGTGGCCGGTACATGGACAGCGCGTCCGAGGACCTCGGAGCGGAGCTTGGCGCTATCATCGTTGACGCTGTGACGTCCGGCGTGTCGGGTGGGGAGGCCACCATGACGCTGGCCGAGTGCCAAGCACTCATGGCGCTCGGCTACATCGACAACTGCGACGGATTGTAGCCGCGACGCGGCGACGTCATCAGAAGGTGCGGAAGTTCCAGTGAACCGTGTACATCTCGGCTTCGCGTCCGAGCACTGACCAACTCCACTCGTCAATGGCTTGCTGCACCATCTCGCGGGTGCCCAAGTAGCACGAACCGATCTCTGCACCCGTGATGCGGGTGGTCTCGGCGGTGAAGGTCGAGACGCACTCGATGCCGCGTTCTTGAACGAGCTCTTCCCACTTGAGCAGCTTGTTCAGCCGAAGAGTGTTGACCACCGTTGGAATGACGTAGCACTGGTCTTGATCACTGGTCTCAATGCGCACGTTGCCGTTGCTAGGCACATCGATCCACATCTCGCAGTGGTCCAGGTCAGAGGGGCGCTCACGTGTGCTGTTGGACAGCTCAATCGTTGCATTGCCTTGGCCGAATCCAACGCCGTTGCGTTTGGCGAAGGGAACGAGCACCACGACCTCACTGGGGGTGGGGTTGTCGCCGCAGGTAGGGGCCTTGTAGGTCCACTGGGAGGCGGCAGCGGCGGCTCTGGGACCGTACGCGCCGGAGCACAGCACAGCATCGATGCGTGTCGGTGTGGCGCTCTCGTCCAGATGCACCCGCAGGCGACAGTACGCTGCGAGCTCGGACTGGTCCAAGGTCCAGCGGGCCGGCATGGCCGGAATTTCAGTGCGCCGAGTGAGGAAGCCAGGCGCGTCTGGCGCTTCACAGGCATCGCGGATGTAGCGGCCCTCTTGTGACGAGCGGTCTAGCGGCGTGCTCTCGTCGTCCCGCAGGCGGAATCGCACGTCGTAGGACACGGCCTCGTCGCTGGTGTGACTCCATGCCGCACGTTCCACGAAGCTCACGAGGGGCAGGCGGGACGGACCGGTACAGCCATCGAACTCAACATTATTGGCCAGGCCATTGCGAGCCTCGAACGTTGCCCGACAGCGAAGACCCGCAATCTCAGCACGCCAAAAGCGCTCTGGGTTCCATCCGGAGCCACCCAGAGAGACACCACAGCTTGGGTCGCTCGAGCGGACGTTCTCAAGGCTGCCGTCAGGTAGGAGGGTGGCGGCCATCAAGCAGCCCTCGGTGCCTGCTGGCGGCACGAAGATCTCGCCAGTGACGGGCTCTTGGGTCGGAATCAGCCACGTCTGGGAGTCGGTCTCGAAGGTGGTATCGAAAGACAATGGGTCGTCGACCGGGCAGTTGGTTCGCTCGAAGCGCCACTTGTCTAGAGTAGGACGAATCTCGGTGGTCACGTCCTCGGGGCACTCGAGCGCCTCGACATCTGCGACGCGTCCGTTCTCGTCCACTGTCATGCGCACACTACAGCCGGTGCTACCTGCGGGTAGAGCCGTGGCAATCTTTGGAATTACCTCCCGGGTGACTCTAAGCCCACAGTTCGTCGCGTCGATGACTTGGTCGGTGTCTAGGTCCAGATCGAACTCTTCATCGAAGCCGACCGAGCCAGCGTCTCCCTGGGTAGGGTCTTGAGCAAAGGCGGCAAAGACAAGGACAGACCACATGCAGACAGCTCCGAACGATGAGACGAGGGCGTGCGCCTCAGCCCCAAGTGGGGTGCGCCGGGCATTTGCTAACAGTCTGTACGGATGAGGCCCGCACCAATCAGCGGCGCTCAGTCGAGGCGGAAGCGCCAATGCACGGTGTAGGTCTCTTTCTCACGACCCAACACCGACCAGCTCCAGTCACGGATTGCTTCTTGGACTAGCTCGCGGGTGCCCATGTAGCAGGCTCCGATATCGGCGTTCCCGGTGCGCACGGTCTCCGCTGTGAAGGTGCTGTCGCAGCGGATGTTCCACTCTTCGGTGAGGTCGGCCCACTTGATGAGTTGTCGCCTTGGAATGGATGGCACGCTGGTTGGCGTGACGTAGCATTGGTCGCGGTCACTGGTCGTGATGCGCACCTTGCCGTTGCTTGGCACATCAATCCACATCTCGCAGTGCTCAAGCTGGGAGGGTTGAGTCAGCATACCGCCAACCAAGTCTACGACTTGGGTACCTCTGCCAAAGACGTTGACAACGCCGTCCCGCGTGCGCTTGGCGAAGGGGACGAGGACGACGACTTCGCTGGGAATAGGCTCGTCATTGCAGGTGGGAGACTGGTAGTTCCATTGCGAGGCAGCGGATGCAGCACGGGGACCGTAGACACCGGAGCACAGCACAGCGTCGATGCGTCGAGGCTCTCCGGTCTCGGTCAGGTGGATACGTAGTCGACAGTACGCAGCGAGCTCGGACTGGTCGAGAGACCACCGTGCGGGCATGGCCGGGATTTGGGTACGACGTGTCAGGGAACCCGGAGATTGCGGGTTTTCACAGGTGTCGCGAATGTACCGGGCTTCTTGAGAGGCGCGCTCTAGGGGTGCGCTGCCGTCGTCACGCATGCGAAAACGCACGTCATACGGCACGGCCTCGTCGCTCTGTTGACTCCACGCAGCCCGCTCCACAAAGCTGACCAAGGCCAAGCGCGACGGCCCCCCGCATCCCTCAAAGACCACGTTGTTTGCGTGTCCGTTTCGGGCATCAAAGGTGGCTCTACAGCGTAGGCCTTCGATTTCCGCCTTCCAGAAGCGTTCGGGATTCCAGCCTGATCCGCCCAAAGAAACGGCGCAGCTCTCGTCGCTGGCACGAATGTGCTCTAGCCGTCCGTCTGGAAGCAGTGTGGCGGCCATCAGGCAGCCCTCGGTTCCGGGGGGCGGCACAAAGACCTCGACAGGCACGGGCTCTGTTGGCGGAATCAGCCAGGTCTGGGAGTCGGTCTCGAAGGTGGTGTCGAACGACAAGGGGTCATCGACTGGGCAGTCGGTACGCTCGAAGCGCCAGCGGTCGAGGGTGGGGCGAATATCGGTGACGACGTCTTCTGGGCAGTTCAGTGGTTCCACGTTGGCTACGCGTCCGCGCTCGTCGACCGTCATACGGACCTCGCAGCCGAGGGAGCCCGCAGGAAGCGCTGTCTCGATGGTTGGCAGCACCTCACGGGTGACTCTCAGACCGCAGTTCGACGCGTCCAACACCTCGGTGTCAGTGTCCACATCGGAGTCGGGGTCTTGTGCGAAAGCCGAGAGAGCGAGAACAAGCCACATAGAAGAGCTCCGAAGGAAGGGGACGCAGGGGGCCGTGAACACCTAGACCCGCGACTGCCCCTGTGTGTGTCATCTGCCGAGGTTGTTCACGTCGCTGGCGGTTCGAAAGGCTGCGGTGTTGAGACCGGTGCGCCAGGCAGCATGGCCACGGGCTCCTCGACCGGCACGACTGGCGGTTCTGCAGAACCCGACTTCGGCTTGGCGTTCCACACGCGCGTAGCCAGCAAGAAACCAACGAGAGCGACCGGAATCATAATCGCCGGCCAAGGCAGCCAGTTGGCGGGGTCGGTCACAGGGCCAGTCAGCGCTCCGGTGGGGTCGAACTGCTCTTCTGGCAGCGCCCAGCCGTAGGTGATGGCCATGACAGCAGTGCCCAAGTAGACGAATCCATCGATGATGCCGACGGCGACTCCCACGTTCCGCTTGCCGCCGAAGTCCATAGACGCGGTGCCAGAGAGCATGCCGTGAACGCCAATGACGCACATGGACATGAAGACGACCAGCCCACCCACAATCGACAGGGAGAACGAGTCGCCTAGGGTGAGGCGAAGGGGGGATTGGTAGGTCAGGGTCAACAGGATGGCGCCGATCAGCATGCCTCCGTACAGGACGGCTGCGACGGGGCCGCGACGGGACTTGAAGATGTGGTCGCTGATGGTTCCTGCGAACACTCCACCCATGATGCCAGCGCAGCACAGGAGCAGTCCCCAGTGCTCATAGACAAAGCCTTCTTTCAGTCCAAGAATGACGTCCGTTTGCTTGGCGAAGGTGCGGTACCACTGCATGATGGCTTGGCGCAGAAAGCCTGAACAGAACTCGATAAGAGCGATTGTGATGATGATGGGGTTGCTCATCATCTTCATGAACACTTTCTGCACGGGCAAGCGGGGACCGTCTTCGCTGGCGTCTCCCAGATGGAAGTCCTCGAATCCGGCTTGCCCAGGGGTGTCTTCCACCATGAGCAAGATGACGACCCACAGGATGGCCAAAACCACGAATGGAATGCCAAAGACCCAGTAGACAGGCAACTTTTCAACAATCAGGTAACCGCCGTCAAACGCCAAGAAGACGCCGAGGCTAATCAAGATTCCGAAGATGGCGCCAAAGGTGCCGCGCTCCCGAATGTGGAACCAGGGCGCGTTGACCTTGACGACCGCTACAGCACCGAAGCTCTGAAAGTACATGTTGATGGCGTACAAGACAGAGAACACACCGACGAAGTTGGCGCGTAGGAAGTCTGAGGGCCCCACACCTTCGAGCAACGAGTACGACGCCAGGCCCATGAGGGCTGTCATCACGGCTGTGCCACCGCCGCCGACCAAGATGGCCTTCTTGCCACCGTAGTGGTCGGTGAGAGGGCCATTGATCAGGAAGGAGATGCCGTAAGTAAGCGTGCCCCAGAAGAAGATGCTGGAGAAGTCGGCGTTGCTCATCAGGGCGTTGCCGGCAACGTCCGTCATTTCCTCGAAGGCGAACTTGCTGACCTTGAGGTTGTAGCGAGCCATGTAGAAGAACGCGTACATCAGGCCTAGAGGCAACCAGTTCATCACGCGCCGGAGCTTGAACTCTCGTGAGTGATTGACCTCTTTGACCTTGGGTAGCCGCCACATGACGAGAGCCACCACCAGGGGCAGCAAGATTAACGGCGCGATTACGTTCAGGACTTCCATGACCCACCCCAACAGGACGGCGACCCTAACCCAAGCGGGACAGCGACCTCGACATCAAGGTTGCCGTGTGTGGCTCTTGCCCGTGCAACGCGAAGGAATCGACCCCCTCGGCGCGTCCAGGTGGAGTTGAGCGTGGGGCGTGAGTCCAGCGCGCCAGGTACACAGACTGTGTCGAATGCCACATTGGTCGGGTAAAAAGATAGGTAGAGTTAGAAGTGGCATCAGGTGGATTGCAGTGCGGGGGAGGTTCAACCCTGTGTAGGGGTGGAGAGTATCTGAAATAGGGCTTCTTGATGAAGAGAAACGCACCAAAAGAAAAACCCGCGCTGCCTACTTGTCTGTCAAGTAGAGAGCTGCGGGGTGTCATATAGGGTGGCCTACATCACTATGAAGGTCCACCGCCTTACGGGGCAAGCAATTGAGGGCCAGTCCCTTAACGACGCCGGCGACTCTCTCGCTTGTACTGCACCAGATTTCCGCTTCGGAAGGTCATACTGACCAGCCCATCGGACCGTTTGACCTGCGTTGGCCCACCCCTTGTGCTCATCGTCTTTGCTGTCTGTATGGACGCGCGGCGCCCCTGAATGGTCTGCGTTCCGCGACGATTCTCAAGGGTAAAGGTGGGTAGATTTTCAACGGTAGATACTTGGGCCTCGATGGAGACCTCCTTGGAGTTATGGTTAAACGCCGGCACATACGTTGGCCGGCACAAATCAACTATGTGATTTGCCATTCTCTCGCAAGTCATTTGTTTGAGTGGCCCAGAGACTGTGCGTGATTGTTCACATCCCTCGCGCCATTCCGTACGTCTCTGGAGCTTGCTACTCGGTAGGCAGGCCCGCTGAGACCCATGCTGACATGCCGCCACTGACGTTGTGTGCGGCGATTCCGTTGCCGGCGAGAAGGGCTGTGGCCCGTGCTGAGCGGCCGCCGCTCTGGCAGATGATGTACGGCTCGGCACCTGCTGGAATCTGAGACAGCTCGTCCTGCAGAGTCGACAAAGGCATGTTCACCGCACCGGGAGCTCGGCCCGTTGCAAACTCACTTGGGGTACGCACGTCGATAAGGACGATCTGCGCGGGGTCCATGGCACCTACGTCCGCCACTGAGACATCTGCGAGAGCAGCCACAGTCGGTACCTGGGGCGCGCTCGGCGTTGGAGCGTCGGCTGTGGTTGGGGCAGCGGGCGGTGCACAGCCCAGTGACAGGACGACGAGCAGGGTGAAAATGCGCATGGTCTACCTCTTCTTCTTGGTTCCGCCGAGCTCAGCGCGCAGCGTCTTGGGAATGCCACCGGACACACCATTCGCCCAGTCGGTTGCCGCTTTTTTGTCGATCTTCCGCCAAGCCCGCACAATCCGACGGATACCTTTTTGAACCCCGGGGTTTGGGTCGCGGATGAAGGCGGTCAGTAGTGTGCTGACGACGTCATGGCGGGGTTCTTCGACAAACCGCAAGGTTCGCTCATTGGTGCGCTGCCGAAGAGCCGACATGGCCGGGCCGGTCACGACGGCGCTGGTTGCCGGCAGGGCAGCGATGACGGCTGCGCGACGTGCTTCTGGACGCGCTGCGGCCTTTGCGACGGAGAGCAGGTCCGCCAGTCCGCCGGTGGCCAACAGGCCTGGTCCCAAGATGACGCTGCCGAGGGCGTCAGCGGTCAGCACATCGTCTACGCGGTCCAGCCAGTCCAGACCGAGGTCGTACACTGGGCCTGGATGATCAGGCAAAAGAGCTGCGAGCAGCGAGATGGCGACGAGGCCGTCTTCGAAGGCGGTGTTGAACAGTGAAGTCAACTGGTCAATGTCTTCTGGCCACAGGGGTGGGTCATCGAGCCAGGTGGACGCTGCGATTCGAGCGACCTCACCGTCCGGTGTTCCGCGGATACCGCGCAACGTGTGGATGTCCTTGCCCCGCTTGCGTGCCAGGTCGGCGTTGGACAGCAATTCTAGGGTGTCGCTGATGGCTTCGGATTCCATGAGACCTCTCTACTCGAAGAACCGCATCAGGCGTTCCGCGAGGGCTCCGGGTACGTCGTGATGCAGCATGTGTCCACCTGGGAGCGTATCGCAAGTCAAGTGTGTCACCTTCGTCATGCGCTGTGCCAGATCGGGCGGACGAAAAATCGAGTCCGACCCGTCGATGTGGAGTACTTCGCACTCAATGGCCTGAGTGCTCTGTGCAAAGCGCTCTGCTGAGAAGGGCAAGGGGTTGGGACTTCGGTGCAGCGCGTCCCATGACCAGATGCAGCCGTCGTCATGGGGGGTGGTGACCCGCTCGGCAAGTCGAAGTGAGGTCGCCTCTGACATCGAAGGGGTGAACCTGCGAATGCGACTCGCGGCGTACGCTACAGATTCCATGGGTGTGTGGGTGGGCAGGTTCTGTAGAGCGGCGGCGAATCGTCTGGGACGGGTCACTGCTTGGTCCGCCATGTCCACAGGGCCGAGGCCCTCAATGAGGCCTAGGCGTCGTACCTTTTCAGGACGAGTAGCGGCGTAAAGACAGGCCATGGTTCCGCCCATAGAGTGGCCAACGAGGTCAACAGGCTCGCCATTGCTCACGTCGTCCACAATGGCGTCTACGTCAGGGATGTAGTCCCAGAAGTGGTAGAATCCGCCGGCCCCGACGTGCTCGCTGCGGCCATGGCCGCGGTGGTCTGGGGCAATGACCCGCCGACCCAGCTGCTCAGCAACAGTCTGCCACGCGGCGCCTTGTTCAAGGAATCCGTGCAGAATGACAAGGGGGCGACCCGATTCGGGGCCCCACTCGCACAAACAAAGCGACAGGCCGCGGGGGCCTGTCTGGAGGAAACGTTGTCTCACGAAGGGGCTACGGCTCGAAGCGGTAGCCGGTACCGTGAACTGTGAGGATATGGCGCGGCTGCGCTGGAATGTCCTCGATCTTCTTGCGGAGCTTCAGGATCTGGTTGTCGACGGTACGTGTGGTCAGCGCGGCGGTGTAGCCCCAGACCTGCTCGAGCAGCTCGTCCCGGCTGACGTCACGACCACGGTGGGTGATGAGGTAGGCCAAGGTGCCGGATTCGTGTGTGGTCAGGCCGCGCTCGTCTTCGTCTTTCCACAGGATGCGGCGGCGCAAGTCTACCTTGACGTTGCCGAACTCGAAGTAGTCGGGGGTACGCGGTTCGGTGCTGCGGACGCGCAAGCGGGCTTTGACGCGAGCGATCACTTCGCGGACGGAGAATGGCTTGGTGACGTAGTCGTCTGCACCCATCTCCAGGCCCATGACCCGGTCGATTTCTTCCGACTTGGCTGTGAGCATGATGACGGGGATGCCCGGGTAGTCAGCCTTGATTTGACGCATGAGCGAAAGGCCATCTTGGCCGGGCAGCATGATGTCGCAGATGACGAGGTCTGGCGCGCGCGCTTGCAGGGCTAGAACGCCGTCTTCTGCAGACTCAACGTGACGGACGTCAAAGCGTTCATGTTCTAGAGCGGTGACGAGTCCGGCCCCGATTGTGGGGTTGTCTTCGACGACCAAGATGTTTTGCGTGGGCTCGCTCATCTGCGTATCTCCATGTTTGGCACACGATGTAACGATGTGAGGGGTCGTTGCAATGGAACGCGATGAATTCAGACGTTCGCTCCAGAATTACCGCGTCGCTCAGTCCGGCTCGCTGTGTCCCCGAATCGGATGTAGCGCGGGTTTCGCCTAGCCTTGGCCACGCAGCTTGAGCACGAACCGCGCGCCACCGTGGTCCGAAGCGGTGCAGACGCAGGTGCCGCCATGGGCTTTGGCCACTCGCGCAACTTGCGCTAGCCCAAGTCCATGTCCACCGGATTTTCCACGATTTGGGCCTTCCACTCGTACGAACTGCTTGAAGATGCTCTTGCGCAGCTTTGGGGGTACGCCCAGTCCGTTGTCTGACACGTCGATAGCCACGCAGCGGCCGTCCTGCTTGAGAGTCAGCCAGACAGCGCTGTCTTCGCTCGCTTCTTTGCGGTACTTGAGGGCGTTGTCGAGCAGGCAACTAATGGCGTCTCTGACCGCGACCGGGTCGCCCTTGACCTCGTCGGTGACGTGTAGGTCGGCATGGAGGGTGACGCCTACTTGGTCGTACCGTGGAGACCAAGTGGACAGCGTCTCTAGGACAATGTCTTCGACGTCGAACACTTCGGCCTTCGGGATGGTTCGCTCCCGGGAGACAGCCAAGATTTCGTCGACCCGTTCCGTCAACGCGTCCGCCTCCGTCACAATCCGGCCGGCCATTAGCGACAAGTCTTGCTGGTCTTTGAACGCGCCAATGTCGATG
This sequence comes from uncultured Pseudomonadota bacterium, assembly GCA_913061235.1. Classification (GTDB taxonomy): domain Bacteria; phylum Myxococcota_A; class UBA796; order UBA796; genus CAJXTB01. Next base: position 185,186 of record CAJXTB010000004.1, read on the forward strand.
TTCTCGGCGGTCACGCGAATACCGGCGAGGGGTGTCTTCAGCTCGTGGGTGATTCGTGTGGTGAACTCACGCTGGCGCATCAAGAGGTGCTCTTGATGTACGGAGGCGCGATGTTGAGCGAAGAGACCGAGAAATCCAATAGTGACGAACACACTTAGAGCCGCAAGAAAGCTGTAGTACTGGCCTCCGAAGCGGCCAATCTGCTCGGTGACCGCAGCGTTGTCGATCTCGATGCGCAAGTGGGTCAGCGTGGCTGGGAAGGTCTGGCGCAGTGCCACATTGGGCACCTCGGCACCGGTGACAAAGTTGCCGGCGGCGTCCGTCACCCGAATGTGCTTACCCATTGGGCCCATTGTGCCCATGAAGTCCTGCAATAGAGACGCTTGGTCCAATACAATAGCGCCAGCTCGCTGGTCTGGTGGTTCCGCAGGGCCTGTGAGGTCCGTGGGAATACCCCGATAGTAAAGTAGAAAACCGGTGTCTTGGTACTGGTCGTAGGCGAAGCTGCCCGGTTGCGTGGGGTCGAAGAGCGCGCTCTCGCGAACGGTTCGTTGACGTACTTCGTCCCAAGCCCCTGCACGTCGGTTGGCGCGGGACAAGAGGCTGGCGACACGCCTCTGGACCTCTGGACTTCCGTGAAGACGTAGCTCTTGCATCACGTCCCATTCGTAGCCCAAGATGGGGCCTGCAGCAGGAGCATCGAGAGATGCGATGTCCCGGGCGACGGAGACCCAGACCCCTGCGGCCTCTTCCACCCGACCTAGACCATCCAACATTTGTGCGGTGCGCAGCTTGTGAATGGTGAGAAGGAAAGGAGTGAGACCCAGCTTGACGCCTTCAAGGGCGGGCAGGTCGCGCGGCACGCCTACCATCTCTAAGACGGCTAGGGCATCTTGCGGACGCTGTGCGCGCTCATACAGTTGTGCTGCCTCTCCGTAGGCGTGCATGCGTACGTTCAGCGGCGCACCCGAACAGCGCAGAACGTACTGCTCAGCGACCGCAGCCAGCGACGGCCGAATTCGTGAGCGTTGGGCGTAGGCTTGGGTTCCCGCCACGCATGGATGTGACCGGGTGAGGGGGTCTTCGCGCTGTGCTGGAAATGGGAAGAGCATGCGTCCGGGGCGACGGTTGGATGGCTCTTGACTCTGGATGGGTGGCGCCCAGATGTACAGGCTGTCGAACCAGCGATGCCGTCCGCGCAGATGGCCCTGAAGCAGCGGTGCGGTGCGGGCATCGCCGCTGGCGGCTGTACCGAGCCAGCCATCGAGGCTCTCCCCCAGGTTGCTCTCCCAAGCGGCAATACGGGTTGCCACCTCTCGATTGATATCTTCCTGGACCCGTGTCTCTAGCCGAGCTCTCTGGCTCTGGATGGACAGGAAGGCGAACACCGTCAGTGCCAGCAGGGCGAACCCGAGCATCCAGGTGAAGGGCCTTGTTCGTGACTTTTTGACGCGCATGTCGGTGCATAGCCACTCTTGAACGTGGTGGTGAGTGTCGCGTTGTCGCGGTGACACGATATGAAGGTCGCCGCCGGCAGACCCCGGCTCGGAGGCGGCATGACCCGTTGGTTTGGAGCAGTAGCGAGTTTGGCAGTGGTTGCGGGTTTGGGGGGGACAGCGTGCTCCGGTGGGGCCGAGGTGGAGCCCACACCTGTCGAGACCACAGGTGCCGTTCCGGCTCCACAGATCGCAGAAGCTCCTGCACTCTTGGTGGCACAGGCCTGGTTCGCCAACGAAGGCGGAAGGCCCACGCCACAACCAGCCAAGTTGACCATCTTCCGTCAGTTTGGTGAGACCTTCGGGACCGAAGAACTGCTCGACCCCGAATCCAACGTCTTCCACAAGGCGATTGCGTGGAATGACGGCATTCTGACCATTGGTGCGACAGGCGCCAAGCTCAAGCACTGGACCCGCGTAGACGGCACTTGGACCGCGGAGACCCTTTGGGCACCGTCCTGGGGCGGGCAATTCGACCGTCTCCGGGACCTCGAGATTGGCGACGTAGACGGTGACGGCGAGGACGAGTTGATCATTGCCACCCACGACCAAGGTGTTGTGGCTGTTGGTGACAAGGTGGACGGTGTGTGGACCTTCGCCGAGTACAACCAGACGCCAGACATCTTCGTGCACGAGATTGAAGTGGGAGACGTAGACGGCGACGGCAAGATGGAGTTCTACGCAACGCCGTCCGCCCGCAACCGTGCCGACATGACCTCGCAGCCCGGAGGCGTCGTTCGTTACGACATCGTAGAGGGCCGCGCCGTCCGCTCGGATGTGGTGCAGTGGGAAGAGTCCCACGCCAAAGAAATCGTTGTGGCGAACCTTGGACACGGGGACCAGTTGTTTGCCGTGCGCGAGGGACACTCCGTCGAACGTGGCGGCCGCACAACGCTTGTTGACCCTGTACAAATCTTTCGCTTGGACCGAGCGGAGGACGGCACATGGACGCCGGTTCAGGTAGCCGAGATCGACGACCATCAGATGCGCTTCCTTGTCCCCGGAGACATTGACGGCGACGGCGTCATCGAGTTCGTGGGTGCGGGCTTCAAGTCGGGTCTGTGGAAGCTTGAGCCCAACGAAGACGGAACGTTCTCAACCTCCGTCATTGACCGTGGCAGCAGCGGCTACGAGCACGCTACCCACATCGCCGACTTGGATGGCAACGGAACGGTTGAGATTTACGTGGCTGCGGACGACCAAAAAGCCCTGCGTCGCTATGAATGGGATGGCTCGACCTTTGTTCGTACAACGATTGGAACCATTGGCTCGGAGAGCGAGCGTCACCTAAGCTGGAATATCCAAGACGGTGTTCTGTAGCTAAGACCTCGGTGATTGGAGAGTTCAGAAGTCAGAGGTCAGAGGTCAGAACAGGCGTCTTGCGACGCCTGCGTTGCGCTGATCTGGCGTGATTCGACCTGCGACGGACAGCGGAATTCAGCATGCACGCTGGCCAGCTTGGCTGGTCCGCTCTGACGTCTGAAATGGCAAGAACCCGGTTCAGTTAGCGGTCCAGCTTGAATCGCCCGCTGCTCGGCTGCATTGGCCCTTCATCCATTCGGGTAACGGTGAGGTTAGGGCGTCCGGGATTTCGGGTCGGGCCGCCACCGCCAGTCACCACAGTCAGCGCTGTGCTGTTGATACCAACACCAATGGACGTGACCAGACCGCCTGAGGCGCTGGTCTTCCGTTTGTTTGAGCCGGTCCACTTGAGCTTCACAGTTGGTAGTCTACCTGCCTTCGGAGCGTTCATGTCGCGAAACTACATCACTGCCAACGGATTGCTACGGATTCAGCGCGAGCTGCATTGGCTACAAACGGTGGAACGACCGAAGATTACGCGGGAAGTGGGTGAAGCTGCCGCCATGGGCGACCGCAGCGAAAATGCTGAGTACATCTATGGCAAGAAGCGTCTGCGACAGATCGATGGGCGGATGCGCTACTTGATGAGCTGCCTGAACAAGATTGAGCCGATTGAAATCGGGCTCATCAGGGCCGATAAGGTGCTGTTTGGTGCAACAGTCACCGTTGAAGATGAAGAGGGCGTGGCCAAGACGTGGCGCATCTACGGAGAGCATGAAGTTGACGTCGACAAGGGCATTCTGTCGTGGATTAGTCCCTTGGGTCGCGCGTTGATGGGCAAGCAAGTTGGCGACGGGGTGCGATTTAAGGCGCCGAGTGGCTGGCGGGAGCTCGAAGTGATGGACCTGCGCTACGAAGGACAGGTCGAGTTGTTGACGCCCGAGTACGACCGTGACTGACGGTGGTGTGGTTTCGTGGGGATTTCACCTCACGCTGTGCCGCACTACGCGTTCGGCTTTGTTAGGTCATGTGGCATGAGCAACCGACCTTCTTTGTCCACGCTGCATCGCGGCTTCCGAAACGACTACCTCGACTACGAGCAGCTGCTGCAGCAGCTCGAAGGCTGGGTCTGGGCCTATCCAGACCTCGTGCGGCTCAAGGAGCTCGCTCGCACCCCAGAAGGCCGGCGCGTGTGGGTGATGACCATTGGTCCGGAGCCCGATCGGGTCCGCCCTGCGTTGTGGATTGACGGCAACATGCACGCGAGCGAGCTTGTGGGCTCCAACGTGGCGCTGGCTGTTGCAGAGGCCGTCTTGGCGCTGCATATCGGTGAGCCTGGCGCGCTGGACACCCTTCCGCCAGCTGCCCGTCAGACCATCACTGAGTGCCTGATTCACGTGTGTCCACGGGTAAGCCCGGATGGCGCTGAGGCGGTTCACACAACGGGCCGCTGGGTCCGGTCGGTTCCCCGTGATGACCGTCCTGAGACGGGCAAGCCCAAGTGGGTTGCGGGAGACATCAACGATGACGGCCGCAGTCTGTTGATTCGCAAAGAAGACCCAACGGGCGAGTTTGTGGCGAGTGACGCGGTCGACGGCCTGTTCCACCTGCGGCAGCTCGGAGACGAGGGGCCGTTCTACAAGGTGTGGCCGGAAGGGGTGATTCAGAGCTTTGACGGTCACCACGTTCCGTCGCCCGACTACTTCTCGGACAACTACCCAGACCTCAACCGCAACTTCTCCTACGATTGGCGCGGAGAGCGCGACCAAGCCGGAGCAGGGGACTACCCAGGAAGCGAGCCAGAGAGCCGTGCTCTGCACGAGTTTGCTCGTGACAATCCCAACCTGTTTGCGTGGGTCAACCTGCACACCTTCGGCGGCGTTGGCATTCGGCCCCTTGGCGACCAGCCCGACAGCAAGATGGACCCGTCAGACCTCGCTATCTACCGCCAGCTAGGCGACTGGCTGGAGACCTTTACCGGCTACCCCATGGTGTCTGGGCATGATGAGTTTACCTACTCGCCAGACACACCCATTCGCGGCGACCTGTCCGAGTGGGCCTACCGTGAGCGCGGCTGTGTGTCGTTCGTGGTGGAGCTGTGGGACTTGTTCAAGCGCATTGGTATGGAGCGTCCAAAGCGCTTCGTCGACTTCTACACGCACCTGACCCGCGAAGACCAGCTCGCCTTGGCCAAGTGGGACGCTGAGCACAACGGCGGTCGTGTCTTCGTCGGCTGGACTGCCCATGAGCACGCCCAGCTCGGCTCAGTCGACGTCGGTGGGATTGATCCCATCGTGGGCCTGTGGAACCCACCACAAGCGCTGATCCCCGAGATGTGCGACGCCATGGTCGAGGTCGTTGGCCGTGTCTGCGCCATGGCACCAAAGCTGGTCCTGACGCTCGGCACCGAGGAACTGGCAGATGGTCTGACCCGCGTCGTCTGCACCGTCGAGAACTACGGCTACCTGCCCACCAACATCCTCAACAGCGCGAAGGGCTTGTCGGTAGACTCGGAGCCAATCGCCACCATCTGTGACGTAGACGTCATTGGTCTGCCTACAACAGAGGTGGGACACCTAGATGGCTGGGGCCGCGGCAAGTTTGATGGGTCGGACGCACTGTATGCTCTGCGCAGTCGTGGAAGCACCGGCCGTCGCGTTGTGAGCTTCTTGGTTCGTGGCACCGGCACAGCGACCGTCAAGGTCGGCTGCGCGCGTACGGGCTGGGTCAACGCGACCGTCGCCGTCTAGCGTCGGAAGCGAGCGCTGACACGGCTTGTGACGGATGTCAGCTCTTCGATACGAAGGGTGTAGGCAGCAACGCTGTAGGTGAACACGCCGATGGCTGTTCCCGCCAAGAAGACTGCCCAGTTCTGCGACGACAGGGGGCCTTTGGTCCAGTCGCCGTAGGCCTGGACCCAGATGAGAGCGGGGACCATGGGGCTGCTCGCGAGGAGCATCTTCGACAGCGGAACGGTGAGCTTGCCCAGAGCCATCTTGTCGCCAAGGTAGTGGTAGAGCACGCCGATGTAGATGAGCAACTGAACCACCGTAGCGGCGGAGAGTGCTGCGGCAATGCCACGAATACCGAACGGTTTTGCGAGCAGCAAGCCAAGGCCAGCGGTCAGGCCCACGCTGAATACACCAATGACAAGCAGTGCGTTGCGCTTGTCCAGGGAGAAGAACACCTTCTTGAGCACACCGATGCCGGCAACGGCCAGCATGAACGGCGTGAACCACTGGACAGCAGCGGCGGTTGTCTGTGTGTCCTCCCAGGTGAAGTCTCCATGCCTGAAGATCATGGCGACGGTCGGCGTGGCGTACGCAGCCATTGCGACGGCCGCCGGGATGAGCACAAAGGCCAAGAGGCGAAGAGCTCCGTTGAGCGAGCTCTGAAACCGGTCCCAGTCTGCGTCAGCGACAGCCTTGGAGACAACGGGAAGCAGCGCGCTGCCGATGGCCACTGCAACGATGCCTTGGGCGAGGTCAATGACCCGATTGGCGAACATATACTGGGACAGCGCCCCGGTCCCTATGCCGGTTGCTATCTGCCGAATGACGAGAATGTTCAGCTGAGCAGCGAGACCGATCAGGATGACCTTGCTCATCTCACGCAGCAAGCTGCCGAGTCTGGGGCGTCGCCATGCGAAGCTGGGCTTGACCACTCCCCACAGCTTGAGGACCCAGGGCACGTTCACGAGTACGTGCAGGATGCCACCAACGATGACTCCCCACGATGCGGCGTAGACCGGCAGCAGCGAGTCTTCAGGTGCGCCCTTCACCATGAGCAGCCCGCCGATGATGCCGGCGGAGATGAGTCCAGGAGCGACCTTGGGGGCGAAGAAGTGGCCGCGTAGGTTGAGGAGTCCTTCGAAAAAAGACGTTGCGCTGACCAAGATGAGCAGCGGCATCAGAATTCGTGTGAGGTCTTCTGCGAGGATTCGCTGTGCGTCTACGGCCCGCCATTCCGGATTTGCGAAGGCAAGGACCATCCAGTCGGGGCGGAACATGCCCACAGCGCACAGCACCAGGCACAACAGCATCAGTACCGTGAAGCTTGCATCTGCCAAGGTGCGGGCGCTGTCAATCCCGTCCTTCCGCTCAGCATCAGCGAGGGTGGGGATGAGCGCGCCGGTCAGACCTTCGTCCGCGACGAAGCGTCGGAAGGCATTGGGGGCGGTGAAGGCGAGCTGGAAGGCGTCTGTTAGGACGCCCGCGCCCAAGAAGTTGGACATGGCGATGTCGCGCGCAAGACCGAGGATTCGAGACAGACCTGTCCCGAGTGCCGATGATAGGAATGCGCGGACAAACCCGCCCCGAGCCGCCATATCAGCCGAACAGACCACCGATGGCACCGGCGATTCCACCGGCTGCACCACCGTCATCTCCACCCGTGCCCTTGAGCGCCGACAGCATGGGTGCTGCCTTGAGAATCATGTCGAAGGTACCGCCACCGAGCTTGTCCTTGAGGAAGCCGACGACGATGGGAGCGACCATTGCGGTCTTGCTGGCGTCTAGGCCAAGGCCGTTCATCAACACGCCAACCTTGGCGATGTCCTGGGCTTCTTTGCCACCGAGCATTCCGGCTGCGGCACCGAGAAGTCCGCCTCCGCCACCTCCGCCGAGTGCTGCGCCGAGCATTCCGGCAATTCCACCACCGTTGTCAGGAACTGCTGGGCCTTCGGACGGATCGGCAAGCATGCTCTTGGCCTTCTCCATCCAGCCGCCGAGCTGGGGAACAGCGCTGTCGAGCTGAGCTGCTGCTTCCGGGCTTGCGCTGTCCGCGACCTGTCCGCGAATGGCGCCGAGCACGCCACCTGCGACGGCTTCTGCCTTGTTTGAGTCAATGCCAAGCTGTGATGTCAGTGCGCCAATCAGGTCCATGAGGGCCTCCAGAGTGTGGGTCTGGCCTGTATCCCGACTCGGTGCCGACGCACGAAGGCCCGAGACAGAGGGACTGTCTCGGGCCTTACCCATCATGCCGTGGGGAGAACTACTGCACGGGGTTGTAGACGACCGATGCGTGCTCAATCTCGGGAGAGTTCAGGTCGTTGACCTTGATTCCGTAGTTGGACAAGGTGAAGACGTTGTCCTCGATGTACACGGTGCGACGCATCCATGCGTAGCTGTAGTAGTAGGCGTCTTCGCCTTCGCACTGCCAGTCGTACAGGCAGTCGGACTCGGCAACCAGGTCGCGGTGGTCAATGCGGCCGAGCTCTTCGATGCCGTCTTCGTCAACGTCCAGGACAATGGCGCCGCTGAAGTAGTCCCAATCGCCGTTGCCCATGTCGGTCCAGGTGTACGCCGGGAAGGTCAGCACGCCGCGATGGTAGGTGAAGGCGTGATGGTCCCACAGAGCCTCTGACCAGCTCCAGTCGTCGCTCTCGAGCGTCCACTGGTGTGCCAGACGCGGGTTGGCGAAGTCGCTGACGTCGAACACGTTGACCGCGAGGCCGTTGATGGTGCCGTCTTCTTCACCGTCCATTCCGACTGCCAGCAGGTGGTCGTCGCCAAGTGGGTGCAGGTAGCTGCTGAATCCGGGCAGGTGAAGCTCGCCAACCACCGTGGGGTTGGTGGGGTCGGACAGGTCGATGGTAAACAGTGGGTCTACTTGACGGAAGGTCACAAGGTAGCCCTTTTCACCCATCATGCGGCTTGCGAAGATGCGCTCGCCAGGTGCGATTCCGCGGACTTCGCCCACAACATTGAGGGCCCCATCTTGGTTCTCCAACACGAAGATGTTGTTGGCGGCTTCGGGTGCGTCTTCGTCAACTGGGGTTCCCCACCACCAGTCCATGTCCGTGGTCGCAACGCGCAGGTGGCCGTCGTACTCACTGAAGCTGAACTGGTCGAGTAGCCAGCCTTCGACCTGTCCGGTTCCGGTGTAGCGGGGGCCGGTGTCCGTGAGGCTGAACTGGTGAATCTGGGAGGTCATGTCGAGGTCGCCCCAGCCCCACCACGACCACCAGCTGGTCTGTGCGACGTACAGATTGTCTTGCGAGGCGTAGACGGTCCAGCCGTCCGACAACAGACCCGCAGTCTCCAGCTCGCTGTCGCCTTCGATGTCGACTTCAACGATGCTCAGAACGCTGTATTGGGAGACTTCGGCCGGACGGTACAGGTCGTTGCAGGCGTGCAGGGCTTCGATGGGGGCGTCAGCTTCGCCAATCTGTTGGTCGCGGGAAAGCGGCAAGATGTCGGTCAGTTCCATGTCTGTGGACATGTCGGCAATGAGCGGACGAAGGATGTCGCGAATCTGGCCACGCTTTTCTTCGCGGACTTCCTCGGTGTCTTCCCACTCGATTTGTGGAAGGTCCAAGTCTTCATTCCACAGTAACTCCCAGTACTGTTGTGGGATGGGTAGGTAGCTATTGATGGCGAAGTAGCCTTTCCCATCGATCATACGACCGTCGGTCAAGTAGCCTTCGATGTCCGTTTCACGGGTGACGGTCGGGGACTCGGGGTCGGAGACGTCGACGAAGGTAAGGCGGGTGGATGACCAGTTACGAGCGATGAAGTCGTCCTGTTCGATCTCATTGTTCCAGAGCTGGGAGACGACCACAACGGTGTCGTTCTGGAGGAACAGGCCGCGGGCGTAGCCACCGATGTCCAGCGCGGAGGCCAACCCGGTCTCGGCGATGGGCCAGCTCTTGGTGATGTACAGCTTGCCGTCTTCAACACTGAAGATGTGCGTGCCGTTCGTCTTGACAATGTCGATTTCGTCGACGCCTTCTTCCTGGTTGTTGGTGGTGGTGAAGTCGGTGGGCTCGTCGCCGCCGCCGCCGCCGTCAGCTTCGGCGTCGTCGACAGCCATGAAGTCCCAGTAGCCGCCAGCGTTGCGGACGAGGGTCTCTAGGATGGCTTCTTCGACGTAGTCTTCCAGGTCATCACAGGTCTGGAAGGTGCGCAGTGCCATGTCGCCGTCAGGTACTGGCTCGATGGTCTTGTCGCAGCCGCTCAGGGCGATGGTCGCCAGGCAGGCAGCAGGGAGAAGGGCGCGGGAGAGGGCGTTTGAGAATGTCATGATGCCTCCGGGGAGTGAGTGATTTCAAAGTAATCGTTGCAACAGGCGTGCCAAGTCCTACGATGCCCATGGTGGCGTGGTGTTGGGCTTTGGCGGATGGCGGGCGTGCCACAGAACCGGGCATGGGTGTCATGGTCGACTGCGGTGAGAGCACCCCCACGAAAAAGCCCCCGCACGAGTGTGCGAGGGCCTTCTTGCGGTGAGCGAGCGACTAGCTAGTCAGCGCGTTCAATGATGGAGACTTCAACGCGTCGGTTGGTCTCCCAAGCGGCGTCGTTGCTAGCAGGGTCCAATGGACGCGCTTCACCAACACCGGCACTCTCCATACGGCTGGATGCGACGCCACGGTCGGTCAGGTAACGAAGCACTGCTGCTGCGCGACGCTCGGACAAGTCCAAGTTGTATGAGGCGCTGCCGCGCTCATCCGTGTGCCCTTCGATGCGAATCTTCAGAAGCTCCGGATGGTCGTTCATGGTCGTTGCGACTTCATCCAACAGCGGGAAGCTGCCGGGCTTGATGGTCGCGCGGTTCGTGGCGAACTGGACCTTCTCACGCAGGTTGATGCGCTCGCCAACCATCTCGATACGCGATGGCTGGAGCATGACCAAGATGCGGGACAGGTCACCGTCGACAATCGCAGCCTCGGCCGTGCTTGGAGCGAACCCTTCGGCACGGATTTGGATGGGGTAATCGCCGGGAGTCATGCTGATCTCTGCGTCCGTTACCGGTGTGGGCGTCTGGCCTTCCTTGAACCAGAAGGCGTTCTCTATGGGCTCACCGTCAGCGCTGATGACGCGGATACGCAGGCGACCCATGGGTACGTCTGGTTGAAGCACTTGGGTGTAGCTGAAGGGCTCGAACTCCGGAACGTTGATGCGTGCATCAGCCGGCGTGAAGCCTTCCGCCATGGTGTCGACGCTGTAGAGGCCGGGCTCCAAGACGAGCTGGAATTCGCTGTCGTCCGTGTGGTCAATGCCGGTTCCGGTGAGCTGTGTCGATGCCACCGGGATGAGGCCACCGTTCGGGTCTTCTACGCGGAAGGTGACCTGGGTAGCGGTGTCTGGACAGCCATCTTCGTCTTCCCAGCCGTCGTAGTCTTCCGGTTCGTTCATGCACGAGTCGTTGATGTCCAGGATGCTGTCGACGTCGTTGTCGGGGTCTGGACAGCCATCGTTGTCCTCCCAAGTGTCGATGTCTTCAGGCTCGGTGGGACAGCTGTCGTTCTTGTCCGAGATGCCGTCGCCGTCTGTGTCCAGGGGCTTGCCGCTGGGCTCGTATCCAAGGCTAAGCACGCCGCGGAAGACAGGGGAGCCGACACCACGGGTAAAGCCAGTGCCTGCACCCGCGCGAAGCACGAACGGATCTGCGACGCGGTACCAGCCGCCCAGCATGCCTTCGATTGGTGACGAGGCTGGGTTGCTGATTTTGGCGGACAGGTTGGTATGACCGACGATGTCGACAGAGATTCCGGCGTCTTCCACGACTTGATAGCCGGCACCAATCCGAGCGAACAACTGGTCACCCAGGTCCACGTTGGTCAGCTCCACGGTCGGTAGGAACCTAGCGCCGAGGTTGGCGGTGAACAGCCAGTTGTTGACTTCGGTGTCCGCGATAGCGAAGATTTCACCGCTTGTACCGCTCTCTCCGAGAGCCAGGTCCACGCTTGCGGTGTCTAGCTTTACGCGTCCACCGAGTGCGAGGCCAAGGCCGCCTGCACGGTCCAGTAGCGAGACCTTTCCGTCAATGGACAGGTCGCCAATGCCAGCGCCGCCGTCTTCTTGCTGGCCTGCAGTGAACAGGTAGACTGGTAGGTCGACGCCCAATCGGACGGGGCCTAGCGTGTAGCCAACCAGCGCATTTGCCTGAAGCGCATCCGACACCAAAGCGATGGGCTCGGCACCTGGCGACGGCTCGTAGATGAAGGGGCGGTTGGTGTAGCTGAACACCAGACGTGCGATAGCAGTGCCGCTCTCCGCTTTGGCGCTGTCATCGGTCCAGATGGTTCGTGAACCATCAATGGTGGGGTGAAAGAGCTGACTGTTCAGCTCGATGTCCGCGTCCTGTGCTTGAGCGATGCTCAGTGCCAAGGTCAACAGCAACATCATTTGCCTCCAAAGATTGCATAGCAGCCCCTTCAAGAGGCATCGGACGCGCAGGCTATCCCAGCCAGACCGGTCCGGGCTAGTAGGTTGGGGAGGAACGGCCGTCGGCAATCGCTGGCGTCCGTTTCTGCTAGAAGTACACAATTCCCTGTGTGGCGGCGTTGACGCTGCCTATCGGATGAAATTTTTTGCGCGTATGTCATGTCGCCCCAATGCCCTTTCCTGCCACTTTCGGCTCCCAAGTGTACGTTGGCCATTTGTGCGCGGCGTTGGTTCGGTCCGGTGTGCGCGTTCATCTGGCTTGCTATTCGGGCAGTGGAGAGGGGCCTGAAGGGGTAACGCTCGTTCGCGCCCGAAAGGTCCCCGGGGGTGGGTTTACGCGCAGTGGTCCCCACTGGTCGCGCTTGGCTCAGGACGCCTTACTGGCGCGTGCGGTGTCCAAAGTCCCAGGACTGGACATCGTTCATGGGCACAATGTGGAGGGCCCTCTGGTCGCGCGCTTGGCACGTGTGTCGTGCCCGGTTGTGTATGGCCAGCACACGGCAATGGCGGAGGAACTGCAGCAGTGGTTTCCGTTCCGGGGGGTGCGTCACGTCGGACGGCTTGTGGATGCTGTCGTTCCGGCTGTGTCCGATGCGTCGATTGCCCTGTCGCACGGTGGAGTGGAGACATTGTCGGGAATGACAGCGGTCAGTCCTCCTGGCGTGCGTCTGGCGGATTTAGAGGGAGCGGAGCCACAGCGCGCGCGACTACGGTACGGCCTCGATTCCCGACCGTGGGTTGTCTACGCCGGAAACACGGACCCGTATCAAGACCTCGACAGGCTCTTTGAGGCCATGACCCTCGTCCCTTTGGCCGGATTGTTGGTGGTTACCGGTAACGACCCAGAGCCGTGGTCGGCCCTCGGCCGCCGCCTCGGACTCGGAGCCGAGCGGCTGCGGGTTGTCGGAGGAGCCGGGTTTTCCGATATGAAAGACGCCCTAGCCGCTTCAACAGTCGCGGTGTGTCCACGCCGATTGTGTAGAGGATTCCCGATCAAGCTGTTGAATCAGCTTGGGCTTGGGGTGCCCACTGTGTGCGCGCCGGGGTCGGCTCGGCCGATCGACGGTGTAGTTGTGGCAGCGGATGACACCGTCGAGGGGCTTGCCGCTGCGATTCAGGACCTGGTTCATGACCCGGCCCGTCGAGAGCGATTGTCTACGTTGGCCAGGGCAGATATCGTAAATCGCTGGAGCTGGGATTCGAGAGCGCTCGATGTCATTCGGGTCTATGAGCGCGTACTTCGTCGCGGACGTTAAAGCGCCCCGAACTCGGAGGACGCATGCACACCCCATCCAGCTTCTTGAACGGCCAGTGGGTCACCGGAACCGGTACGCCACTCACTTTGCTCGACCCGACCACCGGCGACAGCATCGGTCAGGTTCACGACGAAGGACTAGACCTTGCTGGGGCGTTGTCCTACGGCCGAACCGTTGGCGGCCCGACCCTGCGCTCCATGACATTCGCCGAGCGCGGCCTGATTCTAAAGGGGTGGGGGCGTGCCATTCATACAGCCCGCGATGAGCTGCTGGACCTCGCGCGCATTGACAGCGGAAACACCCGTTCAGACGGCAAGTTCGACATTGATGGCGCTGCTGGAACACTGTCGTACTACGCGTATGTGGGCAAGACGCTCGGTGATGTTCGCGTTCTCGCAGAAGGGGAGCCCGAGCCACTGACGCGCTCATCGGCTCGCATGGTTGGACACCACTACAACGTGCCGCGTCACGGCATCGCGGTGCATCTCAATGCGTTCAATTTCCCCGCATGGGGTCTGTGCGAGAAGGCGGCCTGTGCCATCTTGGCGGGCGTTCCTGTTCTGGCCAAACCGGCAGTGGAGACCAGCTTGGTCGCCGCACGCATTGTTGAACTGTGGCATGAACAAGGACTTATCCCTGACGGTGTCCTTCAGTTGTTGGTGGGCGAACCACGCGACTTGCTTGACCATCTGGAAGGTCAGGACTGCGTGGCCTTCACGGGTAGTGGCAACACAGGCCGAGTCATTCGGACCCATCCCCGTGTTCTGGCGCTCGGCATTCCGGTGAATGTTGAAGCTGACAGTCTAAACGCAGCGGTGCTGGGTCCAGATGTCGAACCTGGGTCAGACACCTTCATCATGGCTGTAGCGGACATCTCGCGCGATATGACCCAGAAGGCTGGGCAGAAATGCACAGCTGTCCGTCGTATTGTGGTTCCCGAAGCTCATGCGGAGGCCATGGTCGAAGCGCTAGGCGAGCGATTGGCTGACCTTAAGGCTGGAGACCCCGCCGACAGGGCGTTCCGCGTTGGGCCACTCGCTACGGCAAAGCAGCACCAGGACATTCTGGCCGGAATTGCGGCTCTCGAGGACGCCCACGAGCGTGTCTGGGGAGACCCCAGTGCGCGGCCTGACACTGGCTACTTCGTGGCTCCTCAGCTGTTTTTGGCCAAGGGTGGTGAAAATGCTGCCCTGGTTCACAAATCCGAGGTCTTTGGCCCTGTTGCCACGGTCATTCCGTATGATGGGACGTCGGAATCAGCCCAGCGCATTGTCGCCGCTGGCGGTGGTGGGCTTGTGTGCAGCATCTACAGCAACGACCTGAAGTGGGCACGTCCGACCATCACAGGGCTGATGCCGTGGCACGGGCGCATTGTGTGGGGTTCGAAGAAGGTGCACGACCAGAGCATTGGACCCGGAACCGTTTTGCCCAACTTCGTGCATGGTGGACCGGGAGCTGCCGGCGGCGGAGAGGAGCTTGGAGGGGAGCGGGGTCTTTCTTTCTACTGGCAACGGGTCGCTCTGCAAGGGGACCGGGGCCTGATTGAACGGCTCATGCGGTAGAGTGGCGTGATGCCACAGGCCAACATTCACCCATCGGGTGCGTCATCTCGTGTCCCTAGAGACAGGGTTGCCGCTTGACCGACTCTCCCCGAGGCGGAGCGCCAAAGAACTTCGCTGGCGACCGCTATGAGGTGATTCGGGTCCTGGGTACCGGTGGCACTGCCACGGTGTACCTGGTGCGGGACACGTTGTTGGATGTCCTGCGTGCGTTGAAGGTGCTCCGGGTTGGCAATGCTGACCTGGGTCGCCGGCTAGCCGCCGAAGCCCGGATGATGGCCAATCTGGACAATCCGCACATTCTGCGCGTGGTGGATGTTGGGGAGGACGAAGGTCGTCCGTACATTGTCATGGAGTACCTGTCTGGCGGGACTCTCGCAGACATAGGCGAACACGGACCGCTGGCGGTCAGCGCTGCGCTAGGCTGGATGCTGCAAGTTCTCGCTGCGCTGTCCGCCTCGCATGCGGTCGGCATTGTTCACCGCGACGTTAAGCCGTCCAATGTCTTGTTGGATGCCAAGGGTGTGGCCAGTCTGGCTGACTTTGGCATTGCCATGCGCGACGGCACGGACGAAGAGCGAAGTACCCGCACCGGCGTGGCCATGGGAACGCTGGCCTTTATGGCCCCTGAGCAGCGCTTGGATGCGCGGTCGGTCAGCCGAGCTGCGGATTTGTACGCCGTGGGCAGCAGCCTGTACTCCCTGCTGACCTATCGCAGCGCTATGGACCTCTTCGTTGTTCAAGCGGGCGACAAGCGCCTGCGAGGCTTGCCTGCGGACCTAGAGGCGATTCTTCTCAAGGCGACTCGCTACCGGGCGGAAGAGCGCTACGACACGGCTGCCGAGATGGCCGATGAGCTGTGGGCCGTGCTGCCGAACGCCTCGAAAGTACCGCTGTTTACCGTGCAGGATGACGCTGTCCCTCCGGTCAGCGTTCGAACAGCGACACCGGGCCCGCTCGCGTCCCGTATCTGGCCTCCGGCGGATGTAACGGCAAGAGCTATGCGGACAATGACGCCGCTAGTACGCCTGCCGAACTCAACAACGCTGTCTGCCCAGCCCACGCTGATTCCGCCGGCTGCTGGGACTACGCCGCTACCGGCGCCGCCAATTGTCCAGACAACTCGTCGCTCCGCTTGGGTGTATTGGGGCGTTGGACTTGGCGTTCTAGCCTTCATCATTGCGGTTGTGGTGTGTGTCAGCGGACAGGGTGTGGTCAACATGGGTGAGCCATCCGACGCGAGCCTAGCGGACATGGTGGGAACCGATGGGATGGACGCCATCGCAGATGTTGACTTGGGGACCGAGCCAGACTCGGACGTCGACTCAGACATCGACACAGCACCGCCCGTGGTGGTGCAACCGGAACCCGTAGCTCAGCCTGCTCCCATTGTGGCGCCGCGGCCGGCTCCAGTGCCCATCCGGACTGAGCCAGCCCCATCTCCTGCGACAGGACCGTTTCCGATCGGTCGGTATGCGGGCTACCTGGACACCCGTCCGGTAGAGCTGCGTTTGACGGGGACTTCTGAGGCGTTGAACGCTACGATTAAGACGTGGTTCTCTGAAGCGGATCGGTCGAACGATACGGACAACCATCAATCTCGCACCATGACTGGAACATGGGACGACGCCACGTCTACCCTCAAGCTCTCTGACCCAACGGAGTTCAATGGGGCGGGCACGATTGAGGCGCAGTGGACTGGACGGTCCTTCTCGGGACGGTTCCGTGACCGTCGTGGTACCCACATCACGTCGTTTGATGCACGGCCTCGTTAGAGGGGCGCACTTGCGAAGGATGCTGCTACTGTGATGCTTTGGCTTGCCCTATTCATGACTGCGCACGCGTCTCCGGAGCTTGGAGCGTCTCCGGAGCTTGGAGCGTCTCCGGAGCTTGGAGCGTCTCCGGAGCTTGGAACGTCTCCGGAGCTTGGAGTGTCTCCGGAGCTTGGAGCGTCTGCGATTGGTTTGGTGCGCTCAGACGGTCCCGCAGGCGCAGGTGCACGGGTCACCGTCGGCTTTCCGGCGCGTGCTGCTTGGGCGGTGGAAGGTCAGCTTGAAGGTGGCGCTACGTCGGCCGGTGGTTTCGCTGCTGCCCGAGTTGCCGGTCGTATCTTCGCGAACCGTACTGAGGATGGCGGCCTAGGTGTTTTGCTCGGCGCCGGCGCCATGCTGGATGAACGCGGTCTCGACCCCCGATTGACGCTTGGCATTGCGGGCGTTCCGGTTGGACGCGGACGCGCTCGATTTCGGATCGAGGCGGGGGCTGAGATTGGGCTGGCAGGTCTCGATGCCCTACATTTTGGCGTTGGCGGTGTTCTGTGGAAGCGTGAGGGCGAGCGAATTCCACGTCCGGAGAAGGAGCCCGAACCGGTACCCATCGAAGAGCCTGAGGCGGAACCGGTCTTAGCCGAAGTGCCTGAGGACCTACCCGAGATCACCGTGCAACCGGATGGCGCCATGGTGTGGATTCCACACCCGGTGTGTGCCTGGGCACCTGCGAGCGAGGCGGGGGCGTTGTTGGCTGAGTACGGCGGAGAGCAGCCCGTTCAGGTTCGTGCGCCTGGCTTTCTACCCGGTACCGTCGATGCCGCCGGTGGTGCTGTGAGTCTCGAGCGTGCCCCTGAACAGGGAGCCATTGTGGTCGTGGGCTGGCCGGGTGATGTGGTGAGATTCGATGGTGATGAGGTCTCCACGGACCCAACGGGTGTCGTCGTCACCAACGCGCCGCCTGGACCGGTGCTTCTGGACGTGGTCGGGTACGGTCGAGTGGCCCAAGTAGATGCCTATGTAGGCGACGGCATGGCGCTGTGGGTGCGCGTGCCACCTCCAGAGCCGGTCCGCGTGTTGTTCGGTTCCGGCAGCGCCTCGGTTTCCGGCTCAGTACTAGGCCAAATACAAGCCATCGCGGAGGCCATGGGGGACGGCCACCTTCTGCTTCGTGGTGGGTCGTCTCCGGAGGGCAATGCCGACGCCAATGCAAGATTGGGACGCCGGCGGGCCGAGTCGGTGCGCGCTGCGCTCATCGCTGCCGGAGCCCCACCAGAACAAGTTCACCTTGGTGAATCGGAAATCGCAGACGGTCCACCGGGGCCACAGCAACGCAGGGTCACCCTGACACCGCTTCGGAGTGCTCCATGATTGCGTTGTTGATGGCGTTCGCTTTGTCTGCAGACGTACACGTGGTGCGCGATGGCGAGACCATCGAAACCATTGCCGCGCAGCTCGGGGATTCAGCGCTCGCGGCGGTCGTGCGTGGCGAGAATGGCCTTGCGGCAGGAGCCCAAGTACCTCCCGGGACAGTTCTGACGTTGCCGCCCATCGCTGGTCACGTCGACCAAGAGGCAATCGTGACGGCCGTCTCGGGTTCGGGTGAGGTGACGACTCCGTCGGGCACGTCCCCACTCTTTGTGCAGATGACGTTGCCGCCAGGAAGCCTCGCGTGCACCAACGCGGATGGGTTCGCCACCTTGCGGCTCGCAACAGATGGGGTCAACGGGCACGATGACCTGATCTTGTTGCCCTCCACCTGCATCCGAATTGTGGCCGTCACGAATCGGCCGAGCGGGCGGTCCAGTGCCGTAGAAGTGACCCAGGGCAGCGTTGAAATCCGCGCCATCGACGGCGGGGGCGGAGATGTCACGGTGCTGTCCGAAGCAGGTGTGACCACCGGCGACAGCGGGGGCTTCCGTGTGGCCTTGGAGGATGCGGGTTCTGCACGCACAGAAGCGATCGGTGGAGATGTGGCGGTCATGGGCAGCGGTGCAGAGGTCGCAGTGGCGAACGGGCAGGGCAGCCGGACGATTCCTGGACAAGCGCCGTCGCCTCCGGTTGACCTGCTGCCACCGGGCAACCCAACACTTCCGACGGCCGGGGGCACGTTGCGCACGCCGGACTTTGAGTGGACAGGTGTGGACGGTGCGCTCGGGTACCGATTGCAGGTGTCTATTGCTCCAGACTTCTCCGACATTGTCTACGCGACAGAGAGCCCTCGCCCGGAGCTTCGACCCGATCGTTTGTTCCTCCCGTACCGCGTCTCGGGACTCTGGTGGCGGGTTACAAGCTTCGATCTCACTGGATTTGAGGGGCCTGCCTCCACGCCGCGACGGGTTGCGATGCCCGCAGGAATTGGTCAATAGAATGCCGCATTTCGTCACCAAACCCCTTTAGGGTGTGGCCATTCGGACCGTCTGCGCGTACCGTAGTCTAGTACGAGGAGACGCATGACTCAGTCGGACAAACGAAAGACGGTGTGGGACGCAATCGCTGACAAGCTGCGTGAATGGCGTGATGCCGTTGACGAGGCCTTTTCTCCCCAACCGGAACTCGTTCCGGTGCCCATTCCGAGCAAGGGTCGCCGCCGCCGGTGACGGACCCTTTCAGCCTGACATTGGCCGGAACGGCGGCTGTAGTTGCGTTGGTGGCGGGGTGGTACTCACTGCCCGACACCCCAGAGATTTCCGAAGAACGGTGGTTCAAGGCCTGCCTGGCCACGCTGTGGATGGGCGTCGTGGAAGCGCGCGGCGGCGACTTGGATGCCTGGGAGTCCGAGGTTGTTGCAGGTGTACCGTTTCATCCGTGGGTGGACCGCGCTGAGCGTTGGTTGACCGCAGACACGCACACCCTGCCGTCCACGGAGGCGGGGAGCGCTGCACTTCTCGCTGCACTGCGCGAAGAGCCCTCCGCACTGGGGCGGTACCAGACCCTGTTCGACCGGGATCACGCCGGCCGGCGGGCTCGCTTGTCAGACCCGTCTGATCTGGGCGCTGCGTACGACCCCGCGCGACTGTTGGGTAAGGCGACAGGCTGGGATGCGGTCCGGGACTGGGGTGCTGACGACGGGACAGCGGTACAGACGGCTCTGTCTCGTGCAGTGCCTGCAACCTGGATTGTGGTCGGACGAGATGGCAAGGCCCCCGGGGTGCTCGATGCCCTTGTTGGCTTGGGTGCTCACCGAGCTTTTGATGAGGAGAACCTTGGGAACGAGCTGCTGGAACACGCACCTACGGCAGCGGACCGGCTAGTGATTGTGGCCGCCGGCGACAGCGTGGCTGCGGTGCTGCGTGTGCTCGTAGACCGCCCAGAGCTTCGCGACCGGGTGTTGGCGCTGCTGTCCATTGGTGGAGATTGCCAGGGACCGCGTCATACCGACTGGATGGGAGCGCACTTCACCGACGAGCAGATGGACTTGGAGGCCCACCGTCCGTTGCTGTTTCTAGCGCTGCAGTGGCTCGACCCATCCGCCTCTCCACTTGGCTTTGATGGGCTCGATGTGCGTCATGCGCGCTTTCCACAGCCGCAGCGGTCCGGGCCACAGGCGCGAGTGGTCCATGCCGTGGATTTAGGTGTTCTCCCGCCTGTCAGTCCAGTGTCCACCACTGCAATTGCGAAAGCGCTGAAGCTCGTGACGGGGTTGCTGATTCTCTCCGGGCGGACGGCAGGTTAGGGCGGAGGCTCGTAGGAGGTCGGCATGAAGATGCACCCGTTTCACCGGACAGAGCTGCTCGTCGGAATCGACGGTTTTAAGAGTCTCAAGTCCGCTCGCGTCGCAGTGATTGGCCTAGGCGGAGTGGGCAGCTACGCGGCTGAGGCACTGGTGCGTTCAGGCGTTGGACATCTCACCCTCATTGACTTCGACCGGGTGTGCATCACCAACCTCAATCGTCAGCTTCATGCGACGCGGAAGACGGTGGGTCAGCCCAAGGCCAAGCTGATGGAAGAGCGCTGCCTTCAGATCAATCCCAAAGCAGACATCATCGCGATTCCGCGCTTCTATTGCGCTGAAGAAGCAGAAGAGATGCTCTCGCCGGGCTTCGACTACGTCTTGGACTGCATCGACAACATGACTGCCAAGGTCCATCTGTTGGCCGAGTGCGCGAAGCGAGGCATTCCCGTCGTCTCGGCAATGGGAGCCGGTGGACGCCTCGACCCATCGCGTGTGCGCATCACACCGCTGGAAGACGTGCGCAATGACCCCTTCGCGCGCCTGCTTCGGCGGCTTCTGCGCGAAAAGAAGGTAGACCTGGACATTCCGGCAGTGTGGACGGAAGAGGCTCCCAATGATCTGGACCCCGTCGTTGAAGCGGGTTTCCGCTGCATCTGCCCTGACAAGGACAGCAACCAGGTCAACACCTGCGAGAGCCGGTTCCAGATTCAGGGAAGCGCTAGCTTCGTTCCACCTGTGTTCGGGATGACCATGGGCGCGGTCGTTGTCAACGCTCTGATCGGGCGAGACATCGTGGTCCGAACCACTAAGACGGTGTCGAAGCGCGAGCTGAAGCGACGTGCTGCACGGGCCCGTGCAGAGGCTGCGTTGCCCTGATTTTGGTGGGCGCGTAGAGCGCTGGCGGTTCGGTGTTACGAGCGCGTGGGGAGCGACCTATGCGCGTCGAACACATGGCGGAGACGTGGTCGGAGAGTGGGCCAGAGGTGGTCCTGCATCAGGTGAGGCTTCGGGCCACACAGCCTGGTCCGAAGGTCGTGTTGTGTGCCAACGTCCACGGCGATGAGACGGTGGGTACGGGCGCTGTTCTGTTGCTGATTGAAATCCTCAAAAGCACGCTTATGCGCGGTACCGTCACGGTGTTTCCGTCCATCAACCCGCGTGGGCTACTCGAACGGACCCGCCCCTTCGGCGCGAACGGGCAAGACCTCAACCGGGTCTTTCCTGGAGACGACAGTGGGACGCCCGCCAGTCGGTATGTGGCCTGGGTCTGGCAGCGCATCAAGGCGGCATCACCCACGGCCGTCTTAGACCTGCATGCGGACAGCTACGATGCCGTGCCGTACGTCATTGTGGACCGTCCAGTGAGCCACTCTGGCCAGGCTAAGACGCGCATTTCCGAACAGATGGCGGCTATCGCGGGGGCGACTGGAGCTGTGGTCCTGCATGACTATGCGGAACGCGACTACGTTCGGTTTGGCCTCGACCGTTCGCTGGCAGGTGCCTGTGTCAACCGGTTGGGGGTGCCAGCGCTGACCCTCGAGTGTGGCCCACGTGGAGCGTTGGCACCGGCCGCAGAACGACAGACCGCACAGACCGTTCTGCGAGTGTTGGCGCACTTGGGCTGCGTCGCGGAGCAACCGGCAGCGGCGCCGGTCAGCGCTGGACCCTGGCGTCGGCGTAGTGGTCCGCGGGTCCGGCATGAGGGCCTATTGCGCCCCTTAGTCCGGCCCGGTGTGGAGTACTCCCGTGGGGTTGTGCTCGCGCGGATTCGGGCGTTGTCGGGCGAGATTCTCGAAGAGTTGCGTGCTGCCCATCCCGGCCTATTGGTCGCTTGGGCCAATGAGTCATGGATTCGACCGGGTCAGTCGGTCGCTACAGTTGCGAGCAGGGAGTAGGCATGAGCGGAGTCGTTCACGTAAATCCGTACAGTGCGGGGTGGTTGCGCAAAGGCTTTCCTTGGGTCTACCCGAAGGAAGTCCACGGGAGACGCCCGCGCAAGGGGCAGCGTGTTGACCTGCAAGATGCGGACGGAACCTACCTAGGCACCGGCATTGCGGATGATGGCTGGATTGCGGTCCGTGTACTGCGACACGATGACGGGCCCGTCGACCGTGACTGGCTGTTTGGTGTGCTGGACCGTGCGCTCGGCCTGCGTCAGCAATTGTTCGGCCCCGATACGACCGGCTACCGCATCTGCAACGCTGAAAATGACGGATTACCCGGCATTCGCATTGACTGGTGGAGTCACTATGGCGTGGTCATTCTAGACACGCCATCCCTTGCGGGACTGGTCGACGGTGTGGCTGCATGGCTGACCGACCGACTCAACGCCCGTGGGGTGTATCTGTGCTACCGCCCCGACTCACGCGATGACCGAAAGGTGGCCGACTTCTCGCCGCCTCCTGGGCTTGTGTCCGGTGTCGCAGCGTCGTCCGATGTGACCGTGCTGGAGCGCGGACTGCGGCTGCGGGCTCGTCCATCAGATGGCCCCGATGTTGGGGTGTACTCCGATATGCGCGACGTTCGTGCATGGCTGGAGCCGCACTGGGGCGGGACTACAGTGCTCAACACCTTCGCCTACACCGGTGCGTTTAGCGTGGCGGCCGCGGTGAACGGTGCGTCCGACGTCGTCACGGTCGACCTGGCTGGGCCGTACCTTGAGCGCGCTGAAGACAACTTCCGTGCCAACGACCTCGACCCTGGAATGCATCGCTTCATCGAGTCGGACACCTTCGATGTGTTGGACCGCTTTCGCCGTTCGGGCGAGACCTTTGACCGCATCATCCTGGACCCGCCCAGTTTCAGCCGCACCAAAGACGGACGCATCTGGAACTCGAAGAAGGACATGCCTCGGTTGGTCGCTTCAGCGGCTCGTGTTGCGTCGGACAACGGCTGGCTGGTGGTGTGTAGCAACCGTGGCGAGCTGTCACCGCGTGACTTTCGCGGGCTGATTCACAAGGGAATCGCCAAGGCGGGTCGGAAGGGACAGGAGATCTACTGGGGTGGTCAGGCCTCGGACTTCCCGTGGCTGACCACGTTCCCAGAGGGCCGCTACCTGAAGGTCGGTGTGTTCCGGGTGTTCAGTTGAAGTACCCGTCGCCGCTGGTCTTGGGCAGCGTCGTCCGTCGCTATAAGCGCTACCTCATTGATGTTGAGCTGGCTGACGGCACTGTGGTGACCGCTCACTGCCCGAATCCGGGCCGTATGACGAGCTGTCTGGCGGATGGCGCGCCGTGCCGCTTGCAGCATGCGCCGTCGCCCAAGCGAAAGCTGGCGTGGACGCTTGAGCAGGTTCAGATCGATGGCATCTGGATTGGTGTTCACCCACGACTCGCGAACAATGTGGTTGCCGAGGGCCTCGCTGACGGTGTTGTTCCGCAGTTCGTCGATGCACAGCTTATCGAGCGTGAGGTCGTTGCCGGGGACAGTCGTGTCGACTTTCGGGTGACGATGGACGACGTGCCGCACTGGGTAGAGGTCAAGCAGGTGACGCTGCGAGCAGAGGACGGCATGGCTGCCTTTCCCGACGCCGTCACCGCTCGTGGACTCAAGCATATTGGTGAGCTGCTGCGCTTGGTGAAGGACGGTGGAAAGGCGTCGTTCCTGTTCGCTGTCGCACGCGAAGACGTCACCGAGGTTCGGCCCGCAGATGAGGTCGACCCGGCCTACTGCAACGCACTACGCGCTGCTGCGAAACAGGGAGTAGGGGTGATTGCCCACCGCATCATTGTTGCGGAAGATGGGCTGACACTCGGCGCTTCAATCCCCGTTATTCTGTGAGCGACCGGCGGAAGCGCTCCGGTAGCTCTGGCTCCGTCCAGCCGGGCTCTGGGGCGGTTCGGTAGACGTAGAAGGCTTCGTCTAGGACGAGTGTCGTGCCGTCTTCGAGCTCCTCCCACACGTTCTCTTCGCCAATGGTCTCGCTCGCGACGAGCAGGTGATTGACGGGCTTGTCTTCGGGTCTGCGCGCAAGCATGCACACCTTGCTGGGCTCTGGGCATGTGCCGAAGTCTGGGCAGAAGTGCTTCTGTGTGGACAGATGAAGTGGCATTCCGGCGCGGTGTGCAAGGAAGCAGCGGCCATCGGTCAGCAGCACGTTGACGATGGGGCGCTCGAGATTCAGCTCCACAGCCCGGTGGTCGAGGGCGAGCAGTGCCGCTCGCATGACGCGACCCACGGTTCGGGCGTCGCTGGGCAGTCGTCCAGAACGGGAGATGCCGTTGTCAGCAAGAGCAGACAGCAGGTAGTAGAACAGGTGTTCGCTGTCGGTATCGCCCATGATGAGCGGACGGAAGCCTTCGTCGATTTGTTCGAGCATCCAGTCTTTGAAGTGCTCGTCGAAAGAAAAAATCGTACCATTGTGAGCACACAGCCAGCGCCCGTAGCGAAACGGGTGGGCGTTCATGGTGTCGATGATGCCCACGGTCGCCCGGCGCACATGAACAACCATCGTGTGGCTGGTCAGTCCTCGGCTCGCGCGCTGAAACCGCTCACTCTCGTGGGCGGCGGTTGCGGCCTTGACCACGTAGGCGTCATCATCCACGTACCAGCCGATACCCCAGCCATTGGTGTGGCGGATAGACTGTCTAGCAACAGCGTTTTCCGCCTCAAGCAGCGACCGGTGCGCGCGACCCGGCACTGAACTGCGGAACCCAAACAATCGACACACCGGACACCTCATGGTCGGACGCCGGTAGATAGCGCATCTGAGGCGGCAGCGTCGCGTTGCCGGTGCTCGAACCGCAGGGTACGTCCGACATTCGCAACCTCGGGAGAGACATGCTTGGGCTCGGCATAGGCGAGATGCTCGTCATCGGCGGGCTCGTGCTGGTGGTCGTTGGACCAGATCGGCTACCGCAGGCACTTCGATGGGCTGGGCAAAACTACGGAAAGCTGCGTCGCACTGCAGATGAGTTGCGCCGTGCCTTCGTCTTGGAAGCGGACCGGCAAGATGCCGAAGAGCGTTTGGAGAAGCTGCGCGAGCGCCAGAAGGCCGCTCGGGAGGTCGCGGATGCCGCTGCTGCCAAGGCCTCTGCGGATGGTACTGCGCCAGCGGAGCCTACGTTGATGACCAACAAACCCGTGGGCCAGAGCCGAATCTTCCCTGGGCCACCTCCGGAAGACGACACCCCGTC
Organism: uncultured Pseudomonadota bacterium; assembly: GCA_913061235.1. Classification (GTDB taxonomy): domain Bacteria; phylum Myxococcota_A; class UBA796; order UBA796; genus CAJXTB01. The sequence goes on from CAJXTB010000004.1 coordinate 210,543, forward strand.
ACTGCTTCCGCCGGAAGAACCCAATGAGTGATGTTCAACCGGAAGACGAACACCGCATGCCACTGCTGGAGCACCTTCGGGAGCTCCGAAACCGGCTGATGGTCAGCTTTGGTGTTGTGGTTGTTGCTATGATTGCGTCAGCGTTCATGATCAAGCCCATCTACGGCTTTCTCACTGCCCCCATGCGCTTACTGCTGACTGACGCTGAGCCGTATCCGCAGATGGATGCGCTGTATTTGTGGCTCACGGGTCCGATTCGCAGCATCTTTCCGCCTGAGTTCACCGATGTGACTGTCGATGGAACGCTCGCCGTACACGCCCCGATGGAAGGCGTCTATGTCTGGCTGTACACGACCGTCATTGCGGGTGTTTTGCTCGCGTCGCCCGTCTTGGCCTTCCAAGTCTGGGGATTTGTGGCGCCTGGGCTGTACAAGCAAGAACGAAAGTACGTCTTCCCGTTGACCCTAGCATCGACGCTTCTGTTTCTGACGGGTGCCAGCTTCGCCTTCCTCGTGCTCTTGCCGGTGGCCTTTCCGTTCTTTTTGACAGTGCTTCCTGCTGAAGCGGTCCTGTCTGTCCAGGCTTACCTCAGCACGCTGGTCCGATTGCTCCTGGCTTTTGGAGCCTGCTTTCAGCTGCCGGTTGCAGTGTTCTTCGTGGCTCGCCTGGGACTGGTGGATGCCCGAGACATGGTGAAGAGCTTCCGCTATGCCATCGTCATCATCTTCGTTCTCGCAGCCATCATCACACCGCCAGACATCCTCACCCAGACTCTGCTGGGCGTGCCCATGATCATTCTGTACATCATCTCGATTGGTGTGGCGTGGCTGTTCACGACCAAGGTGCGCGAAGCGTAGCCACTGCGGGCCTAGCTGGAGAGCAACACCGGGCCGCCCACTTGTAGGGCCTTCTGGTAGGCTGGACGTGCCTGAACACGCTTAAACCAGGCCTGAGTGTGTGGGTGTGAGTCGGTCTTGATGCCGGCTCGAGTGACCCCTGCTGCGATGGGGAAGCTCATCATGATGTCGGCGCCTGACAGCTCATCGCCGGCGAACCAGGTGTTGTTGGCCAAATGGGACTCAATAAACGCAAAGTTGTTCTTGAGTTCATTGGTGGTGAACGTCGCGTCGATGGTGGCAGCGACCTTCTTGACGACGGGACGGATGAGAAAGGGGACGTCGGGACCGCCCATCTTGCTGGTAATGAGGGCGATGAGCAGCGGCGTCATCAGCGTTCCCTCTGCGAAGTGCAGCCAATGCCGGTACTGATTTAAGGCCTCTGGCTCGGTAGGACGTAGACGACCGCCGACATGGTCCAGCACCGCTTCAACGATGGCGCCTGACTCCGCGAACACCTCTCCGTCAAACTCCAGAAGTGGTGACTTGCCAAGTGGGTGGACTTTGCGAAGTTCCGGCGACCCACGCATGGTCTTGGGGTGGCGCTTGTAGGTCTTCAGCTCGTACGGAAGCTCTAGCTCTTCGAGTAGCCAGAGAATGCGGTGGGAGCGTGAGCGTTCGAGGTGGTGCAGAATCATGGCGCCTCCGACAGGGGCGCACGACCTAGCGCGGCGCGGCCGAGGGCGCGCTCACCAGCGGGTTGCGGTAGTGGAAGGTGATCTGCTGCAGCAGCTCATTGTTGGGAATCGTTCTTGGGATACGCGGCAATTTGTTGGGCACAGCCGCGATGGCCATGCCGTCGAGCAGGGCGTTTCCAGAGGGCCGTAGAACGGACAGATCCTCGACCCGGCCGTTGCGTCGAACGTGGAAGATGATTGTGACGTCGCCCTGGATGCCGAGCGCCTTCTCGTCGTCGGACAAGTCCACCTCGTACCAAGCGGTCTGAACGATGTCGTACACCTTCTCGGTGTACTCGCCAATCTCGGTGCCGCGCGCTTGTACGTAGGAGACGGTGTCGACGTCGAACTCAGGGTCGAGTACGCGCTGCTGCGAGGTCGCCTGCATTCCGGGCACACCCATTTGACCGCTCGGACGTGCTCGCGGCGCTAGCTGGGTGCGGTCGATGCCGCCCCAACCAAGGTCGGCTCGCAGGTCAGCAATCGGGTCGGTGGCGGGCTGACGTTCTTCGGTCTCGCCGATGGTCTCTGCCGGTGTCTCGGTGTCTGTGGGGGCGGCTGGTGTGTCGTCGGCGTCTTCCGTTCCGCCAAAGTCGTCCTCCTCCTGCGGGCGCTCGACTTCAGCGACACCATCGGACTGGGTGGGAGAGACGGCAGCTTCGGTCGGGGCAGCGGCAGCAGGGGTGGAGGGACGTGCTGGAGCGACCATGCGTGCGGCCATAGGGCGCCACCAGCCACTCTCGGAGCCGGTTGCGTTGGCGTCAGCAGCGGGAGCAAAGGCCTCGGCTGCGCCGTCAGCGCCTGTGGTCGGAGTTCCAGCTGCACCCGCCACCGCCACGTTCCCAGTTCGGCCTGGTGCGGCGACAGCCCCTTGCCCAGCAGCGATTCGCGCTTCAGCTCCACCGGTCGCCGCCGCCGCCGCAGCGCCGCCGTCCGCGGAAGGGCCTTGGGTACCTTGTGCCCCTTCACCCGACTCTAAGCCCTGTTGCCCACCACCTTGGGGGCGGTCCTCAACGACTTCCTGAGCGGCTGTTTGTTCTGGCTCACCCATGGGGTCGGCCGCTTCGCCTTCGTCAGCCTGGACTTGAGGAGCTGCCGGAGCGGCTTGGTTACCGTTTTGCCAGAGGGTGTGAGCACCTTCGTCTTCTGCGGTCACTTGGCGCCGCCGCATGTCATCGTCGTTGGCGTCTGCGGCGGAGATGTAGTCGGCGTAGTCAGGCGCGTCTGGAAGGACGGTTTCATCGCTGTGGATGAACTTCTGGAGCACCTGTGGCGGCGACTGCTCTTCGATGGCCTTGGGGGCTTCTGGTTCGTCGGACTCAACAGCCTCGGGACGCTCTTCGGCTGCGGCGTCGGTGACGGCCACATCTGGGCTTGTCGGGGGGGCATCCAGTGCAGCGACGGGGCGGTCGTTCGCGGTCTGACTGGCCTGACCCGCTGCCTGTCCTGGGTCGGCCGTCGCTAAGGCTGGGGCCAGGGTAGATAGCGCCTCTTCGACGAGCTGTGCCAGCGCTTGTTCTGGCCGTGCGAAGCGGCTTGCCGGAACCTGCGCAGCAGTCGATTGGTCGGTGAGTCGAGCGGCACTTGTGGAGAGCACGTTGGCGGCAAGCGCGATGGCCTGTAGTTCCTCTACCGCTGCTGAGACGTCGGACTCGGCGAGAGTAAGGGCGGCTAGGGTGTCGGTAGCTAGCGGGGATGTCGCCTCTAGGACCGCCTCAAATGCGTAGGCTTCTGCCATTGCGGCGCTGAGGTTTCCGGGGTCGTCCACCGCGGTGGGCAGCGCTTGTTCAAGGGCGACCACTTCGCGCAGTGCCTTTTGAGCATCGGCCTGGACCACAGAGGCTCGGTCAGTCAGGGCCTGTAGCGCTGAACCCGCGTCATCGACGGCTTGTTGTTGCGGCTGTACCTGCAGCTGCTCAATTGCCATGAGTGTCAGCGCTGTCGACGGGTCGTCTACGTCGGACGGGCTCGGGCTGCACTGAAACGCAAGCACGGCAAGCAGGTGAAGCCAGGTGGAGCCGACCAGTGTCCAGCGCAGTCTCTCTCGACTGCGACGTCCTTCCCGTTCACTGACACGCACGCCTCCAATGGTCCGTGTTGCACGGTCATGCACTGACGGCGATGGGACTTGGGATGGCAGGGGAGTCACGCCTCTCAGCAGGTGTAGTGGCCCAGCAAATCGCTGCGGCCCACCTAACGTAATGCATGGTCAGGATGGTCGGACGCAGCAGTCCAGTCTTTAGACAGCTCATGGCTCAACGTCCACTGCCTCTCTTTCGACTAAAAAACCATCGAACGATGCTTATGCCGCGTCGAGGTACTCGCTCAGCGCGCTTCGCAGCTTCAGGCGAGCGCGGTGCAGTCGCGTCTTCACGTTCGGTACGGTCAAACCGGTCTGACGTGCAATGTCCGCCATGGTGGAGTCCTGCATATCAGCGAGCTCGAATACCTCACGGTAGTGAGGGGGAAGGTCGGCAATCGCTGCGCGAAGCACTTCACCGAGCTCCTCCATCTCAAGCAACGCATGTGGGTGACGTCGCGACGCCGCAGGAAGCTCGTTGATAGAGGCATCGAGCGGCATCTCGGGGCGTCGCTTGCGCCTGCGAATAGCCATGAGACAGGCGTTCGCGGTGATGCGATGCAGCCACGAGCCGAACGCAGCGTCCCCTCGAAATCGTCGAACATGCGTCCAGGCATTGAGGAAGGCATCTTGCACGGCATCTTGGGCGTCTACGTCGCTCCTCATGTAGCGCCGGGCCAGTCGTCCCATCCGTTCGGTATGACGGTCCACCAATTCGCTAAAGGCGAGGCTATCTCCAGCAGAAGCAGCTTCGGCGAGTTCTTGATCCGTCTGGGCGGAGTGTGGCGAGTGAGTAGATGACATAAAGGTACTTGGTGGTGTCTCCCCGACAGCCCGCGTTCACATGGAGTGGTTTTGCCCCGTCCCTCGTCACGCTTAGACCTGATGGTGGTACCGCCCATGGAGGGTGCGGTTACATCTGCCCGGGCGTTGTTTGCGCATGCCGTTGACGCTGAGGTCTGCTTGCCGACCGGCGCTCCGGGCCCCGCGGCGAGCACTTGGGTCGCTGGGGGTTTCGTGCGCATTCGCGTGGACGTCCCCTTGGTGCCGACTCTGTACGCCAACCAACAGGGCGGCTTTCGCGTGTCCTGCCCGAGCTGCTCTGAGAACGTGGTTCCGGTCTTCGCACCTGTGCTCGCCGAACTTCGTTCGACGGGTGCTGCACGTCTGACCTGTCCGCGCTGTGCGGTTTGCACGCCCATTGCCGAGCTGCACTTTGCGCCCAAGGCCGTGGTTGGACGTGCGGCTCTGGTCATTGCAGATGCCGCAGATGGTCATCTGCACGACAGAGTGCTGCGAGACCTACAAGAACGGTTTGGACCTGTCGCTGTCGTCGCCGCGAGGGTGAGCGCGCGATAGCCCCGCGCATGACGTTCAAACTGTTCGGCTTTCCCGTCACCATAGAGACCGGCGCCTTCTTGCTGCTCTCTGTGCTGTTCTTGTTCGGGCTGTACCTCGACTACACAATGCTCGACACGGTGATTGGCATTGCCATTGTTGTGGGGAGCCTGATGGCGCATGAGCTTGGACATGCGTTCGCGGCGCGCTCGTTTGGTCTACAGAACGTTGAGATCAGTCTGCATCAGATGGGCGGACACACCCGACGGGACCGTTTGACGGACCGTTGGTACAAAGAGCTGTCCATCAATGTTGCTGGTGTTAGCGCTGGTTTCGCCATTGCCCTGTTGTGCTTTGCGGCCATCGTGGCACTACCGTTGGGCGAGGTCACCGAGAGCTGGCTGTGGTTGGTGTTCCGCCTGAACGTGGCTTGGGGCATCTTCAATATGTTTCCTATCTTCCCGCTGGATGGGGGACAGGCGCTGCGCAACGTGCTGTCGGCGGTACTCACACCCATCAACGCAGCTACTGGCGCCCATGCGGTGGGCTTGGTGTTGGCCGTGACCCTTGGAGTCATTGTCATTGGGCTGAACGGCCTGACCATTTCGAGTCTGTACATTGCGATGCTTGCGGGAATGTTTGCACGGCAAAACTGGATGGCTCTGCAGCACATTCAGACTCTTCGAAAGGCGCCACGCGACGCGGCGTGACCAACAAACGGGGGCGGACCTTGGCGGACCCGTCACAGGCGAGGTACGCCGGACCCTCCGGAGGACGTCGCCGAATGCCGTCAGTTCGTCAGCAGCTCAACATCGCCGCAGCGCCACGCACCGTGTGGAACGCTATCACTACCGCCGAAGGCCTCACCTCCTGGTGGGTCGACGAAGCCCGGGTGGACGCTCGTAAGGGTGGCCGCATTGTGCTGACGAGTGAGGGTGACGACGGTGAGCCGGTTGAAGAGGTTGGATTTATCCACACCTGCCGTCCTACGAGCAAGTTCGAGATTTCGTGGGACTCGAACAGCCCGGCGCCTACCAAGGGCACGCGCATCCAGTTTCAGGTAGCCCGTGACGGTGACGAGACTCGCGTGAGCGTCATCCACAGCGGCGCTGGCATTCTAGATGACGAAGAAGAGTGGCCTGCGCTCGACAAGAGCTGGAAGTCGGCGCTCAAGGCACTTCGGTCGTTCCTAGAGTCTTAGTCTCTGCGAAAGGCTTGGCAGTGCGGATTGCGTGGCGGCTCTGAGTCTCGTTTCACAAAGATCTTGGTGGTTCGGGAAATCAGAGGTCAGAGGTCAGAGGTCAGAGGTCAGAGCAACCGGCTTGCGCCGGTTGCGAGTGGGGTCTCTCGATGCGCGTATACCGCAACGCTGTCGGGACTTCTGTTCGCTGCCCAGCTTGTCTTGCACGCTCTGACAACTGTCGTCTGACTTCAGATAGTTCCTGGTGTTACGGGAAATCAAAGGTCTAAGCAACCGGCTTGCGCCAGGTGCGACCGCAGGTCTTTGGTCTACGTGAACCGCTGCGCTGCCGGAAACCTGACTTCGCTGGCCAGCTGGGCTGGCACGCTCTGACATCTGTCCTCTGACATCTGACATCAGAGCCTCCGCAATCGTTGCAATGCTATCAATCTATCCATGATGCTATAAATTAGCGCATAAACGGTGGATTGTATCGAGGAAAGTTGGCACGGCATGTGCAACCTCCAATGTAGACCCACACAGGGTCACTAGGAGGTCCCATGAAGCGCATCACTCTCCCTCTCTTCGGAATGCTCGCCGTCGTAATGGCTTGTGCGGACGTTGAGCCGAGCGAAACGGTCGTCGCAAGCAACCCGGTGTACGTCCAGCCTGTTGTCGACCCCTGGGTCTCCACATCCGAGGGCACGGAGGCGCCCATCAGCGAGGTTGTTGTCGACGTCGAACCGGTTGCCGAGCCGGAAGTAGTCGCCCAGACTGTCGAGGCATTGCCGCCAGGGCGCTGGTTCGAGCTGCGTCGTGGCGAGACGCTGGCGCACTTCGCCCGCTGGTCTGAGCTGCCGGTCGAAGACGTCGCTCTGTGGTCGGGACTTGACCTGGATGGGGCCTATGCGGTCGGAACACAGGTCTTCTTGCCGGTCACCGGTGCTGCGTTGAGCCAGGTCGAGTTGTCTCGGGCTTCTCACCGCGAGGTTCGGGTCGATGGCTACCTGTCCCTGCGTGGAGGCTCGGTCGGCAACGACTTCTACCAAGTGCGCACAGGCGACACTGCTTGGGGAATCGCAAAGAACAACCAGGATATCCCCGTGTGGTTGCTCGAAGCGTACAACCCCAGCGTCGACTTGGAACGCCTGCGCCCGGGTGACGAGCTGATGCTCCCGGTTCTCGCAGATGTTGTGGCAGATGCCGAGGTGGGTGAGTCCGAGGAAGTGGGCGTCGACGGCGCAGAAGGCGGCGTGGAGTAGGAGGTCGCCGGGACTACTCCCGGTAGGTTTCCTTGCAGTGTCGTCTCCCACAGGGCATTGCGGCGGTCATGCACGTCATCTGCCATACAGAAACAGAGATGCTCGCTCTCGGTCAACGACTGGGGGCGAGCGCTTTTGCAGGCCTCGCGATTGGACTTAGCGGTGATCTGGGGGCGGGCAAGACGGTGCTTGCCCGTGGACTCGCCCGTGGCCTAGGGATCGAAGGTCGTGTTCCATCACCCACCTACGTGGTCATTCAGACCCTGCAAGGGGGGCGACTGCCGCTGTGGCACGGCGACCTGTACCGCTTGTCTGGTGATGATGACCTAGAGCAGCTGGGCATCGACGACCTGTTCGAGGCCGGCGGGGTTGTTGTTCTGGAGTGGGCGGAACTGTTCCCGGATGCTCTGCCCGTGGATGCGCTGCACATCCACTTGGAGCTGATGGACGACACGACCGAGGCACGGAAAGTCACCGTGACCGCCAGTGGTCCCAAGCATGAGGCGCTGTTGGTGCTCCTTGCCGGGTGAACGCCTACCCATGGTGTTGGTCGTGGTCTTGTCGACCCTGGTACTGATTGCATGGCACACGGTCGCTCCCGCCCCCAAGACAGTCACTGTCGAGGTTGTTGGCCAGGTTCCGTACCCAGGGTGGGTTTCACTCGCGCCCGATGCAACCGTAGGCGAAGCCGTGGGCTTGGCTGGTGGAGTGTCCGACGCAGACGCGATGATGGATGACGGAGCTCGCGTTCGCGTCTTAGCTGATGGCTCCGTGCGACTGGAGCGCGCGTCTCCGCTGCTGAGTGGCCAGCGTGTCGATCTGAACCGCGATGACCGCCAGGCCCTGATGCATCTTCCTAGGGTCGGAGCCTCTCTCGCCAAGCGACTGCATGAGGCGCAAGGCCTGCAGACGCCTCATGATGCGCGTGAGGTCCGGGGCATTGGGGCAACGGTATTCGCCGAGATGCATCCGCTGGTGTGGACGCCGTCGCCGCCGGCAAGACCGACTCCGCCCCCGGTCAACTTCAATACCGCAGAGTCGTCGCACCTTGTTGGGCTGCCGGGTGTGGGGCCTGTTCTGGCGGGGCGCATCATTGCTACGCGTACCGAACACGGCCCGTTTGCATCGGCGCGTGACTTGCAGCGTGTGCACGGTATTGGTGTCATCCTAGCCACTCGCCTGGCTTCGGTAGGAGTGTTTGAGTGATCTACCTGGACCACAACGCCACCAGTCCCATGCTTGGCGAGGTTCGTGACGCGATGGAGCCGTGGTGGGGCCGTCCAGCGAACCCTGCCTCGGTGCATCGAGCCGGGCAAGCGGCTGCCGTCGCCGTAGAGCAGGCGCGTGCGCAGGTCGCTGCATTGGTGGGCGGCAATCCTGCGGGGGTTGTGTTTACCGGAGGGGCCACCGAGGCGAACCACCTCATCATTCGCGGTGCCGCATCTCGGCTCGGTGCCGAGCAGTCAATTGCGGTGAGTGCGGTTGAACACCCGTGTGTTCGAGGGGCCGCAGAACTCACGGGGCTGCCCGTCGACGTCATTGGTGTGGACCGAGACGGGGCCATTCGCGTCGCGGACATCCCCCAACGGGTGGGGCTCGTGAGCGTCATGGCCGCGAACCATGAGACGGGGGTCATTCACGACATTGCGGCCGTCAGCGCCCGTGCTCGCGAGACCGGGGCCTTTGTTCATGTAGACGCGGTCCAGGCCGCCGCACGCCTGGACATGGACTTCAGTGGTGTGCACGCCGTTGTCATGAGCGCGCACAAGATGGGCGGGCCCCCTGGGGTCGGATGTGCAGTCCTGACAGACGGCGACCCGTTTCCAGCGTTGTTGACCGGCGGTGCGCAGGAACGAGGGCGCCGCGCGGGTACGGTGAACGTGGCAGGAGTCGTCGGCTTCGGCGCTGCGTGTGCAGTAGCCCTTCGTGACCGAGCGGTGCGGTCAGACCATAGCGAACGCCTCGCTAGCCGCCTTCGTGCCGGACTCAATGCTCTCGGAGCGCGTCAAATAGGTGGGGCTTCGCGGCTTCACGCCGTCACGTGCGTTGTGTTTCCCGGGGTTGCGGGGGAGGCCGTTGTTCAAGCGCTGGACCTTCGCGGTATCTGTGTGTCCCACGGTGCAGCCTGCTCTTCGGGCAGCTTGGATCCGTCCCCAGTCTTGCTGGCAATGGCAGACCCAGACCCACGCGGTGGTGTCCGGTTTTCGACAGGACCCAGCACGACCCAGGCAGACATCGACGCTACGCTGTCTGCGCTTGGGGAGCTCGTTCCATTGCTCGTAGACGCCTGGGACGAGTAACGAGCACTCAGCCGAAGAAGAACCACAGGGCGAATGCACTGGCACCCATGACAATGATGCCCAGGCCGAAAGCACCGAATAGCGCAGTGATGCTGACGGTTGCCTGCGGGATGCGCTTGTCTGTGTCGCCTGGCAATGTGGCGGGGTCGGGTAGGCGGCCACTTCCCGGCTGCGTGCGTTCATCTGCCCGTGTTGGGGTGATGGGAGCGAGGCTGCGCGGCGACAGGATGGGCGGCGTGGGGCCCGGTGGCTTGCGCCCGCGACGAGCGAGACAGTTCTCTAGTGAGACATCAAGCTTGGCCATCCAGCTCATCCCAAGCGGCTCATCGGAGACAGCGTCAACGGCGTCCGCAAGGCCTTGGGCCATGGCTCGCCCATCGCGGTAGCGGTCTTCGACTTGCCACTCGGTGGCAGAAATGATGACGCCGGCGACAGCCGGATGGACCTTGGCCAGTAGCTCGGGACGGCGTGAAAGAGCAGAAAGAACACTTGGATGGCGGCCTGTCACCATGGCAAATAGCGTGGCCCCCACAGCATAGAGGTCTGCGGGAGGCCCAACATTGGTTGGGTCCACGCTCTGTTCGGGTGCCATGTACCCAACTGTTCCTAAGCGGTCGTCGCTGCGCGTCTCGTGCAAGGGTTTGCTGTCGACTAAGCGGACAATGCCGAAGTCAGAGAGTCGTGCTGAGCCGTCTGTCGCGAGAAGGATGTTGCCGGGCTTGACGTCGCGATGGATGGCGCCCATTGCGTGAACGGCGGTGAGGGCGCTGACCACGTCGAAGGCGATTCGGAGGGCCCGGTCCGGTGGAATCCGTTTGCCAGCGACCAGCAGGTCTTTGACCGAGCCACCTTCGATGAGCTCCATGACCAAGTAGTAGCGACCCGCCTCGCTTCCGTAGTCGTACACCCGCATGACGGTGGGGTGCTCGATACGGGCCATGATGCGGGCTTCGGTGTGAAACCGAGAACGGAATGCTGGGTAACGCCCGGCCTGCTCATCGAGCAGCTTTATCGCCCGTTCAACACCCAGAGTGCGGTCAACAGCACTCCACACCGAGGCGATGCCACCTTCGCCTATGACTTCGCGAAGTTGGTATCGGCCACGCGCCAAGGTCTCTGGAGCCTTGGAGGGGCTGGTGTTGGTTTCTGTGCTCACGTGGCGAGTGTACCAGCTTCGTTGTTGCCAGGTGGCAGACGTAAGTTCGGGATAAGGTCGAGAAGTAGGGCGGCTCCATACCCAGTGGCACGGCTGCCGGAGACGGAAGGGCCGGCCATGTCGATGTGAAGCCAAGGGCCGGCGTAGTCGCCCAAATGGTTCGCAATGAACTGCCCAGCGCATGAGACCTGAGCGTTACTTCGATCTTTCACCGAGTTCTTCATATCTGCAATGCTACTTGCGAACTCGCGTTTGAACAGCTCTGGTGCAAAGGGAACCGGATGTGCCAATTGGCCACTGTTGCGCCCGGACACAACGACCTGCTGTTCTAGAGCTTCGTTGTTGCTCATCACTGAGGCGTGTAGTCGGCCGGTCGCGACCATCTGGGCACCCGTGAGGGTGGCCATGTCGATGAGTACGCCGGGATTTCGGTACTTGACGGCCCATGCGACACCGTCACCCAAGACCAATCGCCCCTCTGCATCTGTGTTGTTCACCTCAACCGTGCGGCCGCTGAGCATGTGCAGCACGTCATCTGGACGAATGGCCCGACTGCCGAGGGCGTTCTCGGCAATGCACAAGATGGCGGTGATGCGCAGAGTGGGGTGTAGGCGCACAAGGGCCTCGAAGCCGCTGAGTACGGCGGCCGCTCCCCCCATGTCGGTCTTCATTCCTGGCATGCCCGTCTTGGGCTTGATGGACAATCCGCCGGTGTCATAGGTGATGCCCTTTCCGACGAGAACAATCGGCGCACCAGCGTCGCTTGGGCCGTGATCGAGCACGACCAAGGCCGGTGGATGTGTAGACGCTTGGCCCACCCCATACAGCCCGCCGAGACCCTGCTCGCGCAGCGCCTCTCCCTGAACAACGTGAACGGCGACGTTGTCCAACCGAGCTGCGACAGCCTGTGCTTCGGCCACAAAGCGTTCAGGGTGCAGGACATCGGGGGGCATGTCGACCCACTGTGCGGCGTCGCGGGTAGCTGCTGCGACGACCTGGGCGGCAGTTGGGTCAACGACGGACCCGTCAGGTCCAAGCAAGAGCACGGTAGTCGCGCGTTTTGCTTGCTTTGAAGCGGCGCTGTACGTGGGGAGCGCGCTGGCAATGGACGCAGCCACGGCATTGGCAAAGGAAGCGTCCTCAAGAATGGCGATGATTCCTAAGGAGCGTGGGGCACCAGCTGCTCGGACAATCCCTGGAATTGCCCATGCGCGACTGGGCGAATTGTGTCGTGAGCAGGCTTCTGGAAGCACGCCGAAGACCCACTTTTGAACGGGGTCCCCGAAGTGGGTGGATGCCGTTCGGCCAGTATCCCCAACGCGCGATGGGCCGACGAGGGCCGTCAACAACGTCTCGCCTAGGTGCTCGGGCAGCACGCTGGCGCAGACGTCATGGTTGAGCAGGTGGCGGCGCCCAATGATCAATACCGTCTTGAGTTCGTCGAACCCCGCGGTGGACGTGACAAAACTCAGATCGGAATGCACAAAAACTCCGGTGCCGAGCGGTGCTCGACGTCGTCAAGTGGCGCTAGGGCGCGTGTGTAGCGACGGCTATTCTTCGGCGAAGCGCCGGGCGGTGATGGACGCGGCCTGTAGATTGGTCTGCTGTCCAGAGCAGGTCAGCTCGTCGTCGCCGTCAGCGTCTTCGCCAACTTCACAGTTGAAGGTGACCTGAAGGTCGCCGCGGGTGACGAGCTCGTAGGTGCGCTTGTCGACTTCGGTACCCGAAAAGATCGAAGACAAGAACTGCTCGCGTGGGCCGTAGTAGTCGCTGACGTAGCTGATGAGCGTCAGAGCACCGCGCAGGTCGTCACCGATAACAATGCTTCCGAACTCGTTGTAGTAGTTGTCGCCGCTGTCGGTAAACCGGGGCAACTCACGGACAACGGCGCCGTCGGTAAAGTTGGTCAGTTCCCACGATCCGGCGAGAGGGTCCGAGCCACAGGCAGTAGCGAGGCAGAGTCCAGCAGCCCCAGCAACGGGGATGGCGAAGGTGCGCTTGTTCATGACGTCTCCGAGTAGAGCGCCCCGGTATCCCGTCCCCATCAACTGCGTTAGTGGGGCGCCCCTTCGTTGGAGAGACCCATGAGCGCGCCCGAGCTACCCGGCACTTACGACCCCCACGCCGCTGCCACCAAGTGGTCCCAAGCCTGGGCCGATGCCGAGGTCTACACCGCGGACCCCAACGCGCCCGGCGAGCCCTACTCGATTGTTATTCCGCCGCCGAACATCACCGGCAGCCTGCACATGGGCCACGCCCTCAACAACACCCTGCAGGACGTGCTGATTCGCTACAAGCGGATGGATGGCTACAACGCCGTTTGGATTCCAGGCATTGACCACGCCGGCATCGCTACCCAATGGGTTGTGCGTCGCCAGATTGAAGCGGAGGGGCTCGACTTCCGTGAGTACGGCCGTGAAGCGTTCACCAAGCGCGTCTGGGAGTGGAAGGGTGAGGTCCAAGACAACATCACCAACCAGCTCAAGCGCATTGGCGTGTCATGCGACTGGACCCGTCAGCGGTTCACACTGGACCCTGAGCTTCAGAAGGCGGTGACCGAGCACTTCGTGACCCTGCACGAACGTGGCCTCATCTACCGTGGTGAGCGTCTCATCAACTGGGATCCGGAAGACCAAACAGCACTCTCAGACCTCGAAGTCGAGCAGCAAGAGAACGTTCAGGGCGAGCTGTTTAGCTTTGCCTACACGCTGGTTGACGGCGGAGACACCGAGATTGTTGTGGCGACCACGCGTCCCGAGACCATGCTCGGCGACACCGCTGTGGCCGTGCATCCCGAAGACCCACGCTACAAGCACCTCATCGGCAAGTTCGTCAAGCACCCCTTTGTGGAACGACACATCCCGATTGTGGCAGACGCCATCTTGGTTGACCCCGAGTTCGGCACCGGCTGTGTGAAGATCACACCGGCCCACGACTTCAACGACTTTGAGGTGGGCAAGCGGCACAACTTGCCCATGATCAACATCCTCAACAAAGACGGCACGATGAACGACGTGTGCGGCGAGTTCGCCGGCATGGACCGCTTCGACGCACGCAAAGCAGTCAAGGCCAAGCTCGACGAGCTCGGATTCGTTCGTGGCTGTGACCCCTACATGATGACCCTGCCGCGGTCACAGCGCAGTGGAGCCGTCGTCGAGCCGCTTCTGTCGACCCAGTGGTTTGTGAAGATGGAGCCGATTGCCGGCCCCGCCCTCGCCGCCGTCGAAAATGGCTTCACCCGCTTTGTGCCCAAGCAGTGGGAGAATACCTACTACGCCTGGTTGCGCGAGATTCGTGACTGGTGCATCAGCCGTCAGCTGTGGTGGGGACATCGCATTCCCGCTTGGTACGACGCCGACGGCAACATCTTTGTGGCCCGCACTCTCGAAGAAGCACAGGCCAAGGCCGGTGAGGGGGTTGCACTCACCCAAGAAGAAGACGTGCTCGACACATGGTTCAGCTCTGCGCTCTGGCCATTCTCGGTGTTCGGCTGGCCAGACGGCGGTGATGATTTTGCCAAGTGGTACCCAACATCGGTGCTCTCCACGGCCTTCGACATCATCTTCTTCTGGGTTGCTCGCATGATGTTCGCGGGGCTTCAGCTGACCGGAAGCGTGCCATTCAAGGACGTGTACATCCACGCCCTCGTTCGCGACGCCAACGGCGACAAGATGAGCAAGACGAAGGGCAACGTCATCAATCCGCTGACCACCATCGACGAGTGGGGGGCAGACGCCTTCCGCTTCACCCTGGTGTCCTTCGCCGCTCAAGGCCGTGACATCCAGTGGGATGACTCGCGCGTGGACAACAGTCGTCGCTTCACCACCAAGATGTGGCAGGCCCTGCGCTTCACGTTCATGAACGGCAGCGACTGGGACCCGTCCCTAGAGAGTGAAGAAGGACCGTACGAGCGCTGGATTCGCGTGCGAACCGGTGTGGCCGTGGGCAAGATTCGCTCAGCATTGGACGAATACAAGTTCAACGAAGCCGCAAGCGAGCTGTACCACTTCGTGTGGGGCGAGTTCTGCGACTGGTACTTGGAGCTGACCAAGACGGCATTCTACGACAAGGCCCAGACCGAGGCCCGTCGTAACGGTGCTCGCAAGGCGTTGTTCCACACCTTCGATGCCATCGCGCGGCTGATGCACCCCATGATGCCGTTCATGTCCGAGGAAATCTGGGACTTGTTGCCGCACACCACCGGCTTTGTCACCACAGCGCCGTACCCGAAGGCCTCTGACTTTGGCGAAGACCCCCAGGCACTCGACGAGATTGCGCTCATTCAAGAAATTGTGACGGAGATACGTCGGATTCGCGGTGAGATGGAGCTGTCCTACAAGATTACGCTTCCTGTGCTCATCGCTGATGCGTCGCTGCGTGAAAAGCTGGCACCGCATGCTCGTGCAATGACCGAGCTCGCAAGTGCCGAAATTGCGGAGTTGACCGAGCGTCCCGCTGGCGTCGCCACCTTCGTGGTTCGCGGTGTGGAGTGCATCATTCCCCTCGATGGCGTGGTGGACATTGGCGAAGAGGTGGCACGTCTCGACAAGGCGTTGGCCAAGCTTGAAAAGGATGTCAGCTCCCTTGAAAAGCGTCTGTCCAACAAGGGGTTCACCGACCGCGCTCCAGCGGACGTTGTAGACGGGTTCCGCGAGAAGCTCGCTGCCGCCAAGCTTCGTTATGACACTCTGGCCGCGAGCCGTGCTCGCCTGGCGGAGGCACTATGAACCACGCTGCACTCATTGAGGCCGCCCTCGACGAAGACCTGCACAACGGCGACCTCACCACGTTCTCGACCATCCCGAACGACACGGTGAGCGAGGCCTTCATCGTAGCGAAGGAGCCCATGGTGGTCAGTGGCCACGACATTGGTCGCGCGGCGTTTGAGGGGACGGCTCGGCGCCTTGGTGGCCATGTCACCTACGAGGTTCTGGCCGCAGACGGCACGCACGTAGAAGACCGCACCAAGATTGCCCACGTCAAAGGGCATCTTCGGACCATCCTGATTGGAGAGCGGCTCGCGCTGAACTTCATGATGCGCATGTGTGGCATTGCTACGAACGTCCAGGCCTACAGCAAGGCTGCCCAGGGCAAGCTTCGCGTTGTGGATACACGCAAGACCACCCCTTTGATGCGCGTTCTCGAGAAGGCAGCGGTTCGGCACGGTGGCTGTCACAACCACCGCTTTGGTCTGTACGATGGCGTCATGATCAAGGACAACCACATCGCTGGAGTGGGCGGAGACGTCGCGTTGGCCGTGAAGCGAGCGCGCGAAGCTGTACACCACCTGATCAAGATTGAGGTGGAGGTCACGCACATCGACCAGATCCGCCCTGCCATTGATGCGGGGGCAGATGTTCTGCTTCTCGACAACATGGACGACGCCACACTGCAGCTGGCGATTGCCGAGGCCCGAGCGATTGACCCACGCGTCCTCCTGGAAGCGAGCGGCAACATCAATCCGGCTCGGCTGGAGCGGATCCGCGACTTTGGTCTCGATGTCGCCAGTGCTGGCGGCTTGATTCACCAGGCTCGCTGGGCAGATCTGTCGCTACAGGTCGCTGGAACGCGATGACATCGCTGTCGCAGGCATCGCTTGATGCGGCGGCCCAGCGGGTTGGCCATACAGCGACTGTTGTCTACGTCCCCGAGACGACGTCCACCATGCATGACGCACGGCAGCTCGCGGCACAGGGGGCCGGTCATGGAACGGTCGTGGTCGCTGGCCAGCAGAGCCAAGGCAGGGGGCGTCTGCAGCGGGTGTGGAGCTCACCAGGTGGCAGTCTGGCTATGACCATCATCGCGCGCCCAGCAATGAACGTCTCGGACATCGGCATTGTTAGCCTCGCTGCTGCTGTTGCCATCAAACGCGCCATTGGCAGCCGCTTTGGCATCAAGTGGCCGAATGATGTGCTGGGACCCGACGGACAGAAGGTCGCTGGAGTGTTGTGCGAGCTTGAGACGGCCGGCCGTCGTGTAGATGTGGTCTTGGTGGGGATTGGAGTCAACGTCACCGAGGCGCCGAATGATGTGCCTCACGCAGCGTGTCTGGCCGACTATTTGGACCACAAGGTGGATGTCGCAAGCGTGGCCATGGCCACCGCATCTGCGTTCTTGACGGTGCTTGAACTGGCTGAGTCGGATCCGGCGGCGGTCATGGCAGAGTGGCGTGAGGGCGCCGTCACGATCGGCCATCGCGTGCGAGTGGGGGGCACCGAGGGCGTAGCCACTGGGATTACGACAGATGGTGCGTTGATTGTCAGAACGGACGATGATGCCGCTTTGGTGGTGCATGCGGGTGACGTTCTTCATGTACTGCCTTAACGTTGGCCTTTTGCACCGTGCAAACTGACTGAGTAAGCGCGGACCCTGAATCCCAGAGGTCGTCTCTTTGCATCATCTGCGCTCCCTACTCACGGTCACCGTGGCCCTTCTGACACCGCTCGCGGCGTCGGCAGATCCGGGGTCCTTGGACCAGAGCGAGCTCGAGTGTGATCCGGAGATGAAGCTCAGTGGTGGCGAGTGGCTACAGCGTGTCACCAAAGGATTTCGGCCGCTCGTTGACCAAGAGATTGGCGACCACGGTCCCTTCAACGAGATTGAAAACGCCCGGGTCATCTACTGGACTTTCGTCGAGGCCGGGCTGCCAGAGGCCATCGCCTTCGCAGCCATCGTCAACTCCAAGTCGGAGAGCGCGCTCGACAATCAAGCACGCATGGATGACGTGTTCACTTACGGCGACCTGCACTACCCGAACGGAACGGGTGCGATTGGGTTGTTTCAGCTGTTGCCAAGCGCCAGTGGCGCTGGTGGACCGACCGGTCCCGAGCAAGGCTTCGACATGGTGTTTCAGGGTGGCCGGTACGCCGGCACGCCGTGGCAAGCGCGCCACCACCACACCGCCCCAGACGGCGCTGGCCGCACCTACTACGACGCCACGGACCCCGTCGTAAACACGCAGCGGATCGTCATGGAAGTCCAACGGGACGGCGAAAAGCTCATGGAAGCGTATGAACGAGGGGCGTCGATTGCCTACTTGTCGTACATCTTCGGTCGGGACATTGAGCGTCCCTCGGTGAGCACTTGGTACCGCCAGCACGAGGCCGTCAAGATGATGGGGCCAGAGCTGGCTCTCACGCGTCATCCCTCGCGCATGTTCGCGGCGGAAGATGCGGGCGTTCATCTGTGTGAGGCGTACACGCCTGAAAGCAGTGAACAGAATGGTGCGTTGGGTAGCAAGCAGGTGGCAATGGATGCGTCCGTTCTGCCTCTCGCTCAAGGTTCGATTCATCACGTGGTCGCAGCAGCGATGTTCGGCGCGTTCTCCGGTTAAGTAGACTGACGGTCGGAATCTGACGGCCTAGGTTCAACCGTGGAGGTTGTGTGGCGACTTGGATCACTTTGTTGGTGTTGGCGCGTGGATGCGGCGTGAGCGATGTCACGGACCCGGATGGGGACGGCATTGTGACGTCTGACGAGCGGGACTTGGGAACGGACCCCAACAACGCGGACACGGACGGTGACGGTCTTCGTGACAACGGGGAGCTGGCAGCTGGTACCAATCCCCTCGACGAAGACACGGACAACGACGGATTGAGCGACGGCGGTGAGGTTCGCTTTGGTTTGGATCCACTCGTGGCAGATGGCCCCGACGATGCTCTGTCTGTCTTTCTGAACGGTGACACCGATTGGCGAACCCGTGGCGATGCGCCCTTCACTGGCTTTTCGTTCACCAGCACGTCTCTTGGATTTGCCGACCTACAGCCAGACTCCGGCGCCCCCACAATGGAGTGCTACGGCCAGGGCCTCGACATCATGTGCCCAGACACGTTGTTTGGCGTGGATGCGTCTACATGGATGTTGGATGGGTTCTTGGGTGAGGAGGCCGGCCAGCCGCGACTCGCGTTCTCGTCCACCCGAACTGCCGGCAATGGTGGTGTGACCATCAATGAGTTTGACGCGGTGCAGCGCTAGCCGCCACGCCTTGGCCAGTCTGGGCGGTTAGGAGCCCGGCAATCCGGAGTGCTGGTGTTCGCCTCGATTCCCTACTTTGTCCTCCCTGTGTGGAATATTCCTATCCCTGGTCTGGGGAATCTGCCCATTGATCCGTGGTTCACGCTGGTCTGCATTGGGTTTGTTATCGGACTGGAGGTGGCGCGCTCGCGGGCCATCAAGCTGTCGCTAGACGTGCGTCACCTTGTGGATGGCGCCATCTTCGTCGTCATCAGCGGATTTCTGGTCGGACACATCTTCACGGTCCTCGCCTACAAGAACGACCGCCTAAGCATGGACGCCCCAGTCGAGTCGCTGCTCGCGTTCTTGCGCTTCTGGGAAGGCTTTTCCTCGATGGGCGGCTTCATTGGAGCGGTGCTCGCAGCGTTCGTCTACTATCGTTTGCTTCGCTGGTATGAAGGTTGGTTGTCTATCCTGACCTACGCGATGCTCGGTCTAGCAGCGGTACTTGTGGCCATCTTCGCACCTGAACAGCGTCAGCTTGCGTTGACTGCAGGCGTGGCTCTTGCTGCCTACATCGGCTGGCTTGGGTACAAGAAGGAACTTCCATCGGTTGTACGCCGTGAAGCACCGCTCGAAGGGCTTCGATATGCAGACACCATCACCTACGGCTTTCCGTTCGGCTGGTTCTTTGGCCGGGTGGGTTGTGGGGTTGTGCACGACCATATCGGTCGTCCCACCGAGTTCTTCTTGGGTATGGACTTCCCGGGTCTTGGCGTTCGCCACGAGCTGGGATTGTATGAGGCTGCCTACACCGTTTTGGTTGCGGCTCTCTTCTACATGTGGGGCCGACGAGACCGTCCTCCCGGCTTCTTCCTGGCGGCATTCGGCATGCTGTATGCACCGGTTCGCTTTGGCCTCGATTTCCTCCGGGCAACGGACTTGGCCAGCGCCGACAGTCGCTACTTCGGGCTGACCCCAGGGCACTACGGCTCCATTCTCATGTTTATCGGAGCGTTGGCCTTGTTCGTCTACGTGACACGTCGGTCGCACACGCCACTACGACTAGATGGTTCCGGTGAACCTGTTTCAGCACCGGCGGCCGCGTGAGTGAACCCATCGAAGACGTGCGCCAGAACAGTGTGTCGTGGTGGCTGATGCAAGGAGGCCTCGTCTTCGCATTCATCATCCCCATGATGGTGCTGCTGTATGGGGCGCTCTCAGCGCTGAACGTCTTTACGGGCATCCACTTTTCCTGGCGCATGGCGCTCATCTGGGGAGGCGGCTGGGTGTTGATCCTGTCCATCGGCGCCGCCTTGGTTGTTCCTTGGTTGTGGAACCGGTTTGTGACGCCCTACCAGACAGCGAATGAGCGCCGCCGCTACCGTGCGATGTCGAAAGACGAGGACACTCTTCCTGCATCGGCATGGTCGGACGAGGTCGAAGAATGAGTCGTCGTGCGCGCTTGTGGAGTGCCGCTCTGGGACCGGTTCGTCGAGCGGCAGAGATGCGTGCACGTCTTGGACGACGTTCGCGTCAGACCGCTGTGGAGGAGCTGGACGGCGTTGCCATTGTTGTGCTGCCTGACGTCTACAATCCCGTCAGTAACCGCACCGGTGGCATGCTTGCCCGCGTTCTGCGAGATGCAATCCCCGTGCGTCCACCGGGGCAACCTGCACCCCGCTTGCTGGATGTTGGAACGGGCTGTGGAGTCTCCGCGGTCTTCGCCGCTCTGCGAGGCGCCGAAGTCGTGGCGGTGGATCTGAACCCCGAAGCCATTCGAAATGCCCGCCTCAACGCTCAGCTCCATCATGTGGAGCACCGGGTTGATGTGCGCCAAGGTGACCTGTTCGACGCGGTCGTTGGGGAGCGCTTCGACATTGTGGCCTTCGACCCACCGCGGCATGTCGGGCGTCCGTCTACGTTCATTGACTTGGCGTGGGAGGGGGAAGACGTGCTCGAGCGCTTCGCGGCGACAGTGGGCGACGTTCTGGCTCCCGGCGGCAAGGTCTTGATCAGCACACGCACGGATAGTGCCAGCCATACCCTGGCAGATACGCTGGGATTCGCTGGTTTCGACGTGCGTGTTGTGGCTGAAGGGCGCTTCTACGGGGCTACGGAGAGCATTGTCGAAGCGGTTCTGCGGAAGTCCTAGCGGACACGGTGCATGGTCGTGCCGTGTTGGTCGCCACAGGACCACTTACACGCCACCTCTAGGCCTCGCCGGTCACTTGGGTCGGGTGTGACGGTGAACGTGGCCACAAGCGTGCCAGACAGCTCGAGCGGGGTGGCCCAAGGCAGCACCACCTGACGCCAGTGGGTGTGTGGGTCGCTGGGGCCGGTCGGGAGCACGGCGTCGTCTCCAAAGCCTAAGGAGAACCAGCCGACCATTCCGTAGATAGGGCCGTTTACCTCGACCGAGATCTGACCCTCACCCCCCTCATCGCGTGGGAAGGACAACGACATGGCCAGTGCGCCAGGTGCGGCGAGCTCACTGGCGGTCACGGAGAGGGTTGCGCCGCGAGTTGTCGCGATGCCACGGAGGGGACGCAGGTCCACGCCGTGCTTGATGTCGAAGACCTCGACGGAACGCGCGAACACATCGTGGCTTCCAATAGGGGCAAACCACAGGTCTACAGTGCCTGGAAGCACACGGCCCCCAGGTTTGAGCCAGCGCTCGCAACCGGCTTGCAGGTCGCGGGCAGCGCCTTCAGCGAGGGCCAGGGCGCCAAACGTCTCGGTCACCACAATATCCGCGAGCTGTGGAATCTCTGCGGTGGAGAAGTCACCACGAATCAAGGTGACCTTGTCGGCCACTCCCGACGCGGCCACGACCTCTTTGGCGATGTCGAGAACGTCCGTGTTGTCGATGGCGTAGACCGTGGCACCGGCCTTTGCGGCCATGACTGCGAGAACACCACTGCCGGTACCTGCGTCGACAACAACCATTCCTGGCTTGATGGCCGACCGAATGGCTGCTGCGTAGGTGTCGACCCGTACGGCGTCTTGGAGCATGCGCCGGTGGACGTCTACGCGACCGAATCCACCAAAAAATACGGGGGTGGTTGCGGCATCATCGGGAGCCACAAGCAGCCCGGCGTCTGCCAGGCCGTCGGCAAGCGGCGCCATGCGTGGACCAAAGGCTGCGAGAACGTCTTCGGGCGTCTTCGGAGTGGAATGGAACGCAAGCAGGGCGACCGCGACGGCCGGCACCTTGGCGCCAATGCCTCGGGTGACGGCTCGAACGAGCACCGCTTCGCCCTCAAAGGACAAGGTCAGGTCTTCTGCACGCACACGTTGCATGAGGTCTCTCTGGGGACAGGGGCCGAGGTTTCAGATGCCAAAACGGAAGAAGCGGCTCATCCTAGTAGGAAGAGCCGCTTCATGCCTCCCCGAGGGGAGGAGTGTGCCGAGAGCCTACTTGGAGGCGGGCAGCACATCGCCTTCGTAGGCGTGAACGTGGACGTCCCAAGGGTGCGCACCGAGCTCGGGGTCGCTGACGGGAATCGGCGGGACCTTCGCAAGGACGCGGCTGACAAGCAGGACAAACCCGCCGACGAAGCCTGCGAAGATGGGCAGAGACACGCAGAGGAACAGCACGATGGGGAAGGTGTGTTCAAACCAGATGCTCGGCATGACCAAGAGGGTGCGTTCCATGAACACGCCCATGAGGATGACCGACAGGATGAGCACAAACGGCGCTTCCATCTTCTTGATGCCGCGGGACACGAGAACCGTGAATGGCATCACAAAGCACATCACTGCAACCGTCTTGGACATCCAAGACCACTCACCGAGAGTCATGCGGATGAGCAGGAAGTCGGTTTCTTCTGGCATGTTGGCGTACCAGATGGGCAGGATTTGAGCGAACAAGGTGTAGGCCCAGAACATGCAGAAGGCGAGGATGAGCTTGCCAAGGTCCAGCGTCACGTTTGGCGTGATGAGGTGGTTGATGCCCAGCCAGCGCTTGGTCAGGACAGCAGTGATGCCGAGGGCGGCCATGCTGATCCAGAAGCTAGATGCGAAGAACCACGCGCCGAACATGTTCGAGTACCACCAGGGGGCCAAGGACATGACAAGGTCGAACGCGATGAGCGAGAACACGACTGCGTAGAACAAGCCGATGAGCGGGAACAAGGCGCCCTGCATCTTCTTGCCGCTTGCGATGGCAGCAGCTTGGTCAGCACCTTCTTTGTAGCCGAGTAGCGACCACCAGCCTGGAGCCTTCCAGCTCGCGTCTTTCGACTTGAGACGGGCGCCAGCCATGATGAGGTCGGGTCCGAAGGAGCCGCGTAGGTAGAAGAAGTCCAAGATGAACAGGAAGCCGACTGCAACAAGCTGACGTAGCATGAAGAAGGTCGGGTCCAGCCACATGGCCTTGGTGTCGATGGCTAGGCCACTGTGTGGAGCCAGGTCGACTGCACCGTTGGGCGACCACGTCTGTGGATGCCATGGGTACACCTTCAAGCCAACGACGAGCAGCACGATGAGTGCGAGGTAGCCGAAGGGAAGGAACAGACCGAAGGTCTCGGCGATTCGCTTGAGCGGACGGCCCCAGCGGGCATGCGTCGCGGTCATGATGACCGAGAAGATGACGCCACCTTGGGCGATGCCAAGAATGAACACGAGGCCCGCGATGTAGGCACCCCAGGTCCAGCTCGGCTCTTTGAAGACGAGCAAGCCAAGAGCGAAGCCGACGACTCCGAGGACGATGCCGACAATGCCAATTAGACCAGCGGTCTTGTTGGCGGTACGGCCAGCCATGCCATCAATGATGGCGTTGGTATCGATGGAATGGGCGCTCATTGTGCACCTCCGTCAACAGGCGGATTGCTCGTCTGCTTGAGGTAGTGGATGATGGACCACATCTCCGGCTCGGTCATTGCCCAGCCGTAGGAAGGCATGGACGAAGTGACGCCGTCTGGGCCGAGCTTACCGTAGCGAATCGCCTTGTACGTCAAGCCCATGGGCCAAACGTTCAGGGTTGATTGCGTGGGCATGCGGCCAATGATGCTGTCTGGGAAGCGGCCGCTCTGCATGGCGGTGCCTTTCTCGTTGCCGTAGCCATGACAGACCGAGCAGTACACGCCGTACAGCTCTTCGCCTTGAGCGACAGAAGCCATGGTGGACGGTTCTGGGAAGGCGTTGATGGCCGCGGCCGTGTCGATGTTGAAGTAGCCACCGATACGAGGAGTCAGGATGTTCGGCTGCGCGACTGAGCCTTCCGGCGTCAGAGCCATGCGCTGCTCAAAGGGCTTCACCATTTCTTGGTCGACCAGGTCGACGTCCCAGGGCAGGGCGGAAGCGGTGGAGGCGACTCCGAGAGCGGTGACAGTAGCCACGGCCTGAACGAGTCGGCTTTGGAGGAACTTACGCATTGGGAACCTCGTAGACGGTGTCGTCTCCGGTCGTGATTTCGACCGCGCCGGAGGTGGCGAGGATGCTTGTGATGGCGTCCGTCTGGGTCACGTTGGCGTTCAGGAACACGATTCCGAACTGGTCGTCCGAGTAGCGTGGGTCCTGCAGGCTCTTGTCCAACATGAAAGACGGCAATCCGGCGTGCACAATGAAGCCGGCCAAGGTGGCCAGACATCCGAAGAGGATGGTGCACTCGAACATGATGATGGCGAAGGTAGGCAAGGAGACAACCGGCTTTCCGCCTGGGTTGATCATTGGCCACTGCGAATGCGTGAGCGACGGAAGCAAGAAGCCGAAGGTGAAGCCGGTGATGGCTCCGGTCAACGTCCACCATCGGACGGGAGACGGGGCGCCTCCGTACAAGGCTTCTTCAATCTCGTGTCGGGGAAGGGGAGAGACGACCTGAAAGCCTTGGATGCCGGCAGCGCGGAGGCGCTCAATTCCTGCAAGCAAGCAGTCGAGGTGTGCGTACGTTCCCTTGATGCGGTTCGCCGGGGCGACAGCAGCTGCTGCGTGACTACTCATGGTGACCTCCGCGGACTGGCGGTGCGACCATTTCCTTGATTTCCATCATGGCGACGGACGGGAAGGTCTTGCTGAAGGACAGGAAGAGGAAGAAGAACCAACCGGCGGAGCCGATGAGAATTGCGTACTCATTGAAGCTCGGGTTGTAGGCACGCCACATCGATGGGTCGAAGCTGTGTGCGGTCGAGCTGACAACGATGTTGAAGCGCTCGAACCACATTCCGACGTTGATCAGAATGGTGACGATGAACAAGAAGATGTGGTTGTGACGAAGCTTCTTGAAGTACAGCGGCAATGGTGCGATGCAGTTGCAGAAGATCATCAGCCAGAAGGCCCAAGCAAGCTCACCGGTGGCACGCCACTGGAAGATTTCCCACTCGTAAGGGTTCTGCGAGTACCAGCCGATGAAGTATTCGGTGGCGTAGGAGTAGGTCAGGATAGCGCTGGTCAGGAGGCACATCTTGGCGAGTGCGTCGTAGTGCCACATGTTGACGTACTTCTTCCAGCCGAAGAAGTAGCTCATGGGCATGAGCAGCGTGATGACCATCGCGCAGCCACTGAAGATGGCGCCAGCGACGAAGTACGGCGGGAACAAGGTGGAATGCCAACCTGCCGTAGTCGCCATGGCGAAGTCCCAGGAGACGACACTGTGTACCGAGAGCACCAGTGGAGTCGCGAAGGCCGCGAAGAAGCCGTAAGCAGCCATGAAGTGGCGCCACTGACGGTTCGTTCCGCGCCAACCGAGAGCGAGCACGTTGTACACCTTGGCGATGAGTCCGGTGTTGTGGTCACGCACGATGGCGAGGTCAGGAATGAGCCCGATGAAGAAGAACACCGCGGAGACGGTGAAGTACGTGCTGATAGCGAACACGTCCCACATCAGCGGCGACTTGAAGTTCACCCAGAGCTGGCGTTGGTTGGGGTACGGGAAGAACCAGTACACCTGCCAGACGCGGCCGAGGT
The DNA here is from genome assembly GCA_913061235.1 of uncultured Pseudomonadota bacterium. GTDB lineage: Bacteria > Myxococcota_A > UBA796 > UBA796 > CAJXTB01. The sequence continues at coordinate 236,291 of CAJXTB010000004.1, forward strand.
GAAGCATCGGGAAGAGAAGAGCCGTCATGACCGCGAAGACCGTCATGGCCTCGGATGCGCGGTAGACGCCGGTACGCCACTTGGAGCGAACCAAGAAGAGAATGGCGCTGATGAGAGTACCGGCATGACCGATACCAACCCAAAAGACGAACGTGACGATGAACGTGCCCCAGAACGAGGCCTGGTTCATACCGTCGGTGCCGAGGCCCCAGAAGATCTGGCGGTACCAGTGGTATGCGCCGAACACCAAACATCCGACGGACACAAGCCACGCCAGGATGAAGAGCGGTGACGGCTTGAACAGCACGCGCAAGATATCGCGGTTGGTTTCCGCATAAGTCGCTGGACGATTACCAAGCATTGCGGTCTCCTAGTGGCCGCCGGCGGTGTGGCCGGCGTCGTCGTGATGGTCACCGGCAGGTTCGCCAGCATCATCGTGTGAGGGATCTGCGTGAACGGGGGCGGCATGGTCATCGCCATGCCCGGCGTCGGCATGGTCATCGCCATGCCCCTCGCCCTCTGGACCATGGTGACCCAGCTCCACATGGAAGTTTGCGCGACCCAGGTAGTTGACTGCAGAGAACGTTCTCAGCTCATCGAGTGCGATGTAGCTACGAGCGGACTTGCGGGACATTGCCACCTTCGAACCTTCCTCATTGAGGTTGCCGAAGGTGATTGCCTGTGAAGGACAAGCTTCGGCGCAGGCCGGGAGCTGTTCGATAGCGGCGGACGGCACCTTGTTGGTGAAGCCCTGGTCGCGGTACGCGCCCTTGACTTCGCGGGTACGCTGGACACAGAACGTGCACTTCTCCATGACGCCCATCTGGCGCGTGCTGACATCGGGGTTCAGCTGGAGTTGGAAGGGTTCTGGCCAAATGTAGCTGTGGAAGTTGAACCGACGTGCCTGGTATGGGCAGTTGTTCGCACAGTAGCGAGTGCCGACGCAGCGGTTGTAGACCATTGCGTTGAGGCCTTCGAGGTTGTGGTAGGTCGCTAGGACCGGACACACACTCTCACAGGGGGCGTGACCACAGTGCTGACACATCATGGGTAGGAAGCGCGCATCTGGCGAACCGTCTGGGTTGGTTTCCCAGTAGCGGTTGATGCGAATCCAGTTCATCTCGCGACCTTGGGCAACCAACTGACGACCCACAACCGGGAGGTTGTTTTCGGCCGAGCAGGCGACGGCGCAGATACCGCAGCCATTGCAGGCATTGGTGTCGACGGTCATGGCCCAGCGGTAGTTTGGATGCTCGGGAACCGGGTAGAAGTCCAGGTTTCCAGTCTCGACCAGACGCGGGTCACGCGGAAGGTGATGAATACCGGTCAGCTCACCAGCGTGAGCGGCCTCGGAGTCACCGACTGCTGCAAGTTCTGCGGCAGGAACGGCGGGAGCGAGGTCGCGCCCCCCTTGTTTGTCACCGCCGAGGGTGGAGGGCACGTTGGCCTTTTCACCGGTGTTGGAGACGCTGACGTGCGTGGCTTGCCAAGCGAGGCCAGAGCCGTTGGTTGCCGTAGCAGCCATCAAGTCAACAACGTTCGCACCGAACTTGGCGTAGTTGCCCTGTGCAGTGTGTCCCTGACCGAAGGCAATGGCGATGGTCCCAGCAGCAATGCCAGGAGTCAGCTCTGCGGCGACCTGAATCGACGCGTCACCTTGGCTCACCGTGATGAGGTCGCCGTCGGCGATGCCCATCGAGGCTGCGGTCTCGGGATGAACTTCACCCCAGGAACCCCACGTGCGTCCGCTCATTGGGTCAGGAACTTCCTGCGCCCATGGCTCATTTGCGTAGCGGCCGTCCTGACGGAACGGGTGCGGGTAGGCATGAAGGACGACGTCGCCGGAGCCGGTGTAGGCGCCAGCACTGCCGAAGCTGTGCGAACCGGTGAGTGCCGGCGGGGTCAGCGAACGACCAGGAGCTGCCAGGAAGCCCTTCGCGAGTGCCTCGTAGTGACCCTGTTCGAAGTTCGAGCCTGTGACCAATCCCGAGCGTTGCCAGGTCTGGGTGAGGTAGTCGCGCCAGTTCTCTGCGGCGAAGCCGAGAGCGGGGAGTGCGACTTCGACGGCTTCTTCACCGTCAATTCCGATGGCAGCAGCAGCGGCTGCAACAGCGGCGTCGATGACGGTTCCGTCTTCGTTGGCGGCAGTTTCTGCAACGGCGGGGGCTGTTGCCTTACCAATGCTCAACAAGATGTCGCCGAGCGAACGGGTGTTGTACAGCGGAGACGTTGTCGGTTGACGAGCCAAGACCAATCCGGCCTCGGGAACCTCGTCGCCCCAGTCTTCAAAGGCGTCATGCGTCGGCAGGGTCAGACCAGCGAGCGCTTGGGTCTCGTCTGGGTGACTGTTGACGCTGACGAGCATGCCAGCTTTCTGCAGTGACGCAGCCATGCCGGAGCTTGAAGGCAAGCTGTAGACAGGGTTGGTGTCATCAACAAACAGCACGGCGACGTTGCCGGCATCCAGGTCCGACTGCAGGGCCTTGACGTCCGAGTAGCCGTGAATGGGGCCTTCGTAGTGACGACCCATACCGAAGGTCACGCCAGCGGCACCGCTTGCGAGGTTCAGCAAGTAGGTCGCAGCAGCGAGGTCCACAGCGCCGGTGGTAGCGCCAGAAGCGCCGCCCGGGAGTGCAACAGACGGCATGGAGGCCATCTGAGTTGCAATGCTCTCAAGCTGCTCGGCGGTCAGGCCAGCGGCGGATGCCATGGCAGCGACGTCAACAGCGGGGAGAGCGGAACCGAGTGAGGCGCGCGTTCCCTTCTTGTCAGCAACAAGGCTGGCGAGAGCGAGTGCAACGCCGGCTTGTGCGCTTGCCGAACAGCTGTACCAATCGTCCGAGTTCGCTGCGGTCTGGTCCAAGTGAGGACCGACGTAGGCGAAGCGTGCGATGAAGTTGCCGATGTTCGGATTGCGAGCATCTGCGTACTGGGACGCGAGCTTGGTTCCGCCCCAACCGGAGAGGAAGTTCGCACCAAAGGACAGCACGTAGTGTGCCTTCGTGAGGTCGTAGCCGGGAAGAATACGCTGACCGAAGAGGGCTTCGGCGGCGTCAGCTTCGGCGTCGTACCCGAGCGGTTCCCAAAATACAGCGTTGCCGTCGGTCAGCTCATTGATGAGCGTGACGATAGCGCCGCTGCGGTAGGGGCCTAGGTAGGCAACTTTCTTGCCACCAGCGGCCTGGACGGCACTGGTGACGCGAGTCATTGCGTCGTCCCAGGTGACGGCCGTAGCGGCCTCACCGGCACCACTCATCGGCTCGTGGATACGGTCCGGTGAGTAGTGTCGCTGCAGTCCCAGAAGGGCTGCCGCGGGAACACCGTTTTGCCAAGGCGCCTCGGGGTTTACACCCACGTTGACGACACGACCTTCACGGTTGCGACCATTGACCGGATGCGCGTGCGGTCCCGTGGTCACCGTCGTTGCATAGAACGTTGGTGTACCGGGAACTTGGTCCTCTTGTTTGAGAACGTACGGCAACAGGTTTTCGATAGGGGTGATGTAGAGATTGTCGTCCCAGCGACACGCGGCAGCGGCGGAAACCGTGCCGGTGAGCCCGACTGTCTTCAAAAAATCACGGCGATTGAGGCGGCTCATTGCTGCTCCAGGATCACTTGTGGCAGGTCCAGCAGTCCTTGAGCTCGGCGCGACGCACGGATGCGTCCTCGCCGTAGTTCTCATCTACGGACGGATGTTCAGCGTGGCAGTCCAGACACCACCCCATTTGCAGGGGGGCCTCACGGACCATGACTTCGGCTTGTGACGGGTCACCGTCTGGCCAGCGTCCCATCAGGGGCACTTGACCATGACATTCGGTGCATTGAACACCGGCCCGCACATGCCGCTTGTGGGCGAAGTGTACGAAATCAGGAAGGTCATGCACCTTTTGCCAGGGAACAGGTTCGTCGTTCTCCCAGTATTCGGTGAGCTTCATGATCTCTGGGGATTCGGTCCGTACGTGGGTATGGCAACCCATGCACATCTCGACAGGGGGCACCCCGGCGTAGTTGCTCTCGCGAGCGTACGTGTGGCAGTACTGGCAATCCATGCCGAGAACCGTCACATGCCGGTAGTGGGTAAAGGCGATGGGTTGGTCAATGACGTCACCGGTGACAGCACCGGCTCCAATCTGACCAATCTGGCGCCAATGGCCGGATTCAGCGTGTTCGCCACCGTGCTCGCCTTCGGCGGCATGGTCACCTTCTGCGGCGTGGTCGCCTTCTGCAGCGTGGTCGCCTTCATCAGCTGGGGTTGCTGAATCAGCGGGGGCGTCTACCCACTCCCATTTCTGTTGCGGGCCTTCGATCGGGCGCGCAGCAATGGGGTGGAGCTCCATTTGCTCTGGTGTCTTAGGCGCGTAGGGTTCACACGCGGCCAATATCAAGGCAAAGCCGGTTCCTAGGGTCGCAAGAGCGACAACAGGGAGGTTTCTCATCAGTCCTCCGTACGTCGGGCACAATAATTGACGTGAGGGCGGCGCTTGTAAGCGGCCAGAGACGCCCATTCAACTCTCACGCAATCTTTCGCGGCACCGACCCCGGTGGGAGCTTGAAATCCGCCTGCATTGCTGTTCGATCACACCGGAGGGGTACATCCCCTTTACGGTGAATTAGAGCACCTGCAAAACAAGCGTCGGAGGCGTGGTGTCGCGATTGCGAATTACAGGTGGTTCAGCCGGCGGGCGTTGGCTGATTGCTCCCATTCAAAAAGGGGTACGGCCAACCTCTACTCGCATGCGCGAGGCGATTTTTTCGATCATTGGTCAAGACCTCGCGAACCTTCGGTTCTTAGATGCGTGTTCCGGCTCGGGCATCATCGCGGTCGAGGCGTGGTCGCGTGGAGCGGTGGTCACGGCCTTTGAAAAAGACCGCCGAACGGCGTCACGCATTCGCGAAGGACTAGACGCGCTTGACACGTCAATTGATCTTCGGATTCAGGACGCCACACGCATCCGGTCTGGTGAGTGGGACGTGGCATTTGTGGACCCGCCGTACAAGCTGGAGCCAGAGCCGTTCCTGGCCGCGCTGTCGGGGCGGGTCGGAACGGTTCATATGGAGGTCGACGCAAAACGCAGCGCACCCGAGAGTGTGGGCGTGCTGCGCTTGGTTCGCGCGCGGTCGTTTGGTGACTCGGCGCTATGGACCTTTGAGGCTGGTGATTAGCGGATGTTGACGCAGGACTTCGCGTCAAAATCGCCGGCCACACCGCCGACTCCGAAGGCCATTGAGAAGCTACCGGTGATGCTGCTTGGGCTGATGCTGTCGATCATGATCTCGCCCTCGCGGGCATGATGAACTTCGACGCTGTCGGACAGATTCACCAGACCGTCAGCGCTGACACCCTGAACTCGGTCGGTCAGAAAGGGCCCTTCGGTGATGTCGCCACGGAACGCAATCTGCACAGCGGCAAACTCACGCCGACCATCTGCAGGCGTGTCCTCTGTGTATAAGCGTTGCACCCAACCCATCTGGTCGCAGGGGATATCTTCGTCCACGATGACGATGACGCCGCCGCCGAACCATGCGGATTTTGCCTTTTCAAAGGACGTTCCGCCGATGTCACCAGCAACGGTGGCAGGACCACCACAGGCGGTCAAGAGTAGGGCTAGCAGGGCGGTACGCATAGGGTTCTCCGGACGTGCAGGCGCGCCGAGGCGCTGCGGACCGGCTAGATAGCCCGCCACTTGCCCGGGAGGCCACTCGATGCCGTTGGATGCCGCTGCTCTGGTCGCTCGAGCCGCTGGTGGAGAGCGCCTTGCACTGTCGCGGTCGATCAGCGCGATTGAAGCTCGTTTGCCAGGAATAGGCGAGGCGCTCACGTCCCATGACGTGCGCCGGCGCGCAGGTCCTGGTGTGCCCCACGTGATTGGTTTGACCGGTCCACCGGGGGCAGGAAAGTCCACGTTTGCGGACCGTATTGTCGCAATGGCCCGAAAAGAAGGAAAGCGGGTGGCTGTTGTTGCAGTCGACCCCAGCTCACCGTTTTCAGGAGGAGCGATTCTGGGTGACCGGGTGCGAATGGAAGCTCACACAGGAGACGACGGGGTCTACGTGCGCTCATTGTCGGCACGAGGCCACTTGGGTGGCTTGTCGGGTGCTACGCAAGAGGTCGTGGATATTCTGGACGTCGCAGGCTTCGATCTCATTGTGGTGGAGACGGTCGGGGTGGGGCAGTCGGAGCTAGGAGTCATGGAGGTTGCGGACTCCGTAGTGGTTGTGTTGACTCCCGAATCCGGAGACACGGTTCAAACACTAAAAGCCGGCCTGCTTGAGATTGCCGACGTTTTCGTGGTCAACAAGGCCGACCGTCCGGGGGCCCAGCGGCTCGCTCGCGAGATGGAGCGGTCCATCGCTCTGGATGACTCGCCTGGCTACAAGCCTCCGGTATTTACTGCCTCAGCAACACAGCGCACGGGGATTGACGCTGTCGTTCACGCCGCCGCCGACCACCTACGCTGGTGCATGGACGAGGGGCGGGAGACCTGGGAACGGCGTCGAGGAGACGCGCGGGTTCGTCTGTATTTAGACCTCATCGGTGAGCGTGCACGTGCCGCGGCGGATGCTGCGCTTGGTCCCGCCGACCGGGAACGGCTGCGGAGCGGACAGGTTCCTGCCCAGTCGATCCTACAGGAGCCGAAGTGAGCCCTCGGGCCTGGCTTCAGTCGCTCGAGACGACGTCTCCCGAAGGACAGATCACTGCGACTCGGAACGGCGCTCACGCGGAGATTACTCTCGACCATGATCGGGCTCGCAATGCGCTGACCACGAAGATGATGGGCGAGCTCGTTGAAATAGTGGACGACTGGGTGGCCCATCCGCCCGTCGTGTGGACGCTGCGAGCACGAGGTGCTGCATTCTGCGCCGGCGGACATCTGGGGGATGTCCGTGCGCACCTAGGTACGCCTGAGGCCGGTCATCACATGGCAACGCTGATGGGACAGGCCATTCAACGACTGGCCAATCTGCCAGCGCTCGGCATTGTGGTTGTCCACGGAGCGGCTGTCGGTGGAGGAGCGGAGCTCGCCCTTTGTGGTGATGTGTGCCTGATGGCTCCAGAGGCACGCTTGGCGTTCGTCCAGGCTCAGCGTGGCGTTGCACCCGGCTGGGGTGGTGCGCAGCGGCTCATCGACCGTGTAGGCAAGACGCAGGCCCTTCGAACACTTCTCACGTCGCCCGTTCTCTCCGCAATCCAGGCACAACAGATGGGAATCGCGGTGTGTTCGGATGATGTAGATGCAGAGGCCACAGCGATGGTCAATGCTGTCTTGGCGTTGGAACCGGATGTTGTTCGCGCCGTTGTGGCCCAAGTACGGGGAACAGCGACTGAACCTGACGCGTTCGCCACAGTGTGGGGCAGTACCGGACATCTTGCGCGCTTAGCGGGTCTTCCATGGGGCCGCCCGTGAGGGTGTGGTGGCTGTTGTTGGGCTTTGCCTGTGCCCCGCGTGTCGCTCAAACCCCACCGAATGGCGCTTCGCTTACGTTGCCGCAGACTGCGATTGTGACGACTGCGACTGGCGAGCCCGTTGCCTCGGGTCCGTGGTCCAACGGGCAGGTAGGGCTGACGCTTCCCGATGGGTGGTCGGGCATGACCGGCCCCCCGGGGGCCTCCCTGTTGTTGCGCGTGACGGAGCCGGTGTCGCTGTCGCAGGTTGAGCTGTGGTCGTTTGCTCCAACCGGACGTCCTGCGGCGCGACCCCGACCAGGATGTGAGCCGATTCTGGATGACCGTGGCCGGTACCGGGCAGTGCCAGCACTGGATCCTGCGGCGAGCCACAGCTGTGTGGAGGCCGACGGCACTCTGGTTCAGGGCTGGTACAGCATCCAGGGCGGACAAGAGGTCCACCTGGAGGCCATCTACCCACCTGGCGAGGGGTTTCGCGGTCGCCTGCTTGTTGAGCCGGTCCTGCGGTCGCTCACCATCACCCGCTAGCTACGACGGCGACGGGCCATGAACAGCAGGAAGAGGGCGCCGTAGACGGCTCGGGCCGGGGCGGTCGCTCCGCCGACTGCACAGCCCCCACCACAACTGCTGCCGGTGTCCGCACACCCTGCGCCGTCGCACCCACCGTTGTTGTATTGAACGAGTCCCAACTCGCTGTACACGCCGATGTGGTCTCCACCATTGCCGCTCGCGGCGTACTCGAGCGTGGTGAGGCCCAAGCCCTCGAGCGATGGCATGCCGAAACGAATGTCGGTCAGCAAGTCGCCGACCAGTGGTTCGACGATGGTGCCCATCAGGCCGGAGAGCTGATCTTCAACCTGGGCTTCGTTTCCAGGAGCCAGCTCCAGGTAGGTGACGGTTGGCTCAATGTCTGCGGCGTCGAACGTGATGTCGAGGGAGAGTTCGCCGGTTGTTGTGACCCAGCCCAGGTCCACACCTGCGTCGGTCTCGATCTGAGCACCGATCATCCGGGCCATACGGCCGTCGAGGTTGGCGTACATGTCCAGGCCCAACCCTTCGATGCGTGCCGTGATGTCGTGCTCACCGTCGAGTACAGCGTAGGGCTGGATGGTGGGACGAGTGATGATCTCCATGGACTCGGTCTCGGGGAAGTATGCCTCAAAGGCATCTCCAGCGACGATTCCGAGAAGGGAGGTGTTGATGGCCACGGGCAAGCTGTCATCGCCATCTTGCAGTGTGTAGCAGAGCAGTCCACCGGCCCAGACCGAATAGAGCGCTTGGTTGACCAGGTCATCGTCGACAAGAATGCCGACGTGGTGGCCCTCGCGAACATCCAGCGGAGCGGAGCCGAGTGCTGGCAGATCTCCGGCAGTGGAGAGCGAACCGTTCGGCATGTAGGGGTCCATGCACGGATGGATGTCGGAGCTGATGGAGCTTCCGAGCTGAATACGCATGCCTTCAGGCTGGATGTCGATGTCTTCGGGCCAGACGTCGAGGTACAGGATCGACTCACCCAGCGCGATCTCTTCGCTGATCTGAACCGCGGCGAAGGCGTCTTCGAGGGCCGGTTCAATGGCGACGGCAAGCTCCTGAATGGGACCGTCTACCGAGTCCTCAACCGTGTCGAGAATGGCACCAATCGCCAGTTCCCAAGGATTGAAGTTGATAAGGTCAAACAGCGCGCCGTCGAAGAAATCCTGAATGTCCGCAAGGCCGCACTCGGACAGCTGAAGGTCCTCCGCCTCCAGGTTCCATTCCCACAAGATGGGGGAGACGGTGGCGTCCACTACACCTTGGCCGTCGATGTCGTCGACGATGTCGATCTCTACGGTGGTGAAGATGTCGACATCTACTGGGTTGAGCCAGAAACCACAGTTGGTGTTGATGTCGATGAGCTCAACAATCTCGACACCCGCCGCGATGGTCGCTGGCGCTTGCTGGGTGTTGATCTTGATGCGCGCTGTGGCGTCCAGCTCGATGACCTGGTCGGCAGGTGTCATGGTGAGGTTGGTCAGCTGTACGTTGACGTCGACATTGTCGATTCGCACAAAGTAGTCGTACGTCACAACATCGACCCAGCATCCACCGAAGGGGTTTGGGATGATGCAGTCCACGCGACGGTCACCGAGTTCCACGGCCGGAACAGGGATGTTCGACGGAATCAGATTGCCAACCACGCGAGGCAACTCGACGAATCCGGCGGCTGTCAGGTCTACAGCAATGGCGTCATCGAGGTCCGCACCGTGCGGGACCTGTGCCATAGCAGAGGAAGAAGTTAGCAACGCGAGGAGAAGGGCGGACATTAGCGACTCCGGTGGAACCAGTGGCGCACGATAGCCGTCAACTGTCCTGGGTATCAACTCCCATGTCGGTCAACTTCTTCTGTAGGAAAGCGAGGCGGGCCATTGCCAATGAATGGGCGTCGGTGGCGCTGCCTTTGGTTTGCTTTGCGATGCGGCCGTAGTGACCACAGAGTTGCTGCAAGTGGTCGTGCAGTAAAGGGTGTCCATCCGCGAGCAGCCGTGGACCAAATTCGAGGGTGAAGCCGCTGCTCGGCTCGTCTCCGGGGACGACTCGAAGGACTTCCGCGTACCTGCGTGCTTCGGGTGCGAGGGCCTCTGCATCGATGCGCCAGCCGCGTGTGGCCAACATGCGTCGGAGCTTGGGTGGGTCATCTTGCGCATGGAGAATGGCGACAGAAGGCCGTGGTCCGTTGTCGAGAATGCGGACGATGGTCTCGGCGCCCATGCCGGCGATGACGGCGCATGGCACGTCTCGGAAGGGCAGCAGGCCGTCGGCAATGACCCAGTCGACATCTGTGCGACCCGACCGCTGCGGCATGCGTTCTGTGGCAATCCCGCCAAGTGCGTGGGCCACATGGCCGTGGTCCGCACCGACATCGATGATCAGTGTGTCGGGAGGACAAAGGTCGCGAATAGCGAACCGGCGTGCGCGTCCTGCTCGCTTCATAGGGAGGCGTCCTTGACTGCGTCTCGCGCCGCGATTGTGGCTTCGTGGACCGCTTGTAGGACGGGTTCCATGGGCAGCCCGCTACGCACAGGTAGACTCGATTGTAGACGGTCGATGGCTTGATTGAGGCCCGCGACTTCGTCGTCTAAGGCGCTGTGTGCGGGTCCCGAGCCTGTGTCCACTGCAGCGAGGTCCATGAGGCGACGCTCCAGCTCCGTGAGGGCATCTCGGACGTCGGAATCGGCTGCGACGGGTAGGTCGATGGCCGCCAGATGGCTTCGGATGGCGGAGATGCGGGTCTGGGCGTCCTGCAAGCGGGCAGACAGCTTCGGGCCGCCCGTAAGAGCGGCTGCGGTGGACCGGAAGGCAAGCGCGCGTGCCCCCCAAACCGCCAGACCCAAGACCGTGGTGGCGAAGAACAAGACGGACAGCAGTGCTGCCCAGTACGCGCCGGTGATGAGTGCTAGACCGATCACCAAGAACCCCAATCCACTGGCACCCAAGGAGGCCAAGATTCGCAGTGCCGAAGGGGGAGTGAGCACGGTCAAGGGAACGGCAGCGCTGCTTTGTAGTTCTTGAATGCGCGCTGAAGCAGTCTGCGCTGTGGCGAATCCCGAGACAATGAGGGGATTGCCGGACTGTACAACGTCTCGGACATACGAAACGGAGCGGTTGGACCAGCCAGCGAGCACACTGAGGTCCGCGGGCGAGAGTCGCTGCAGGTCGTCATTCTCAACGGCGATGAGAGCGCGAGCGCTGTCGCGAACGACGTCCAATCGTGCGTTGTCGCTCGTTTGAACCGGGTCGCTGTCGCGGTTGGTGCGTGTGGTCAGCTTCACAGTCCCCACCACGGCGGTGGCCTTGGGGGCTGCTGTGTCTAGGCGTGCTGTGACCTGCCGGCGCTCGCTCGGGGCGTTGGCAAGAAGTGCTGCCAGTCCCTGGGTGAGGTTGAACGGAAGGTCCGTTCGCCATGTCGTTGCGAGTTCTGGGGTACCTTCGTCTGTCCGCAGCCCGGGATCGAGCGGAGTTCTTCCCGTGAGGGCGGTGTAGAATACCGCGCCTAGTCCGTACAAGGCTGCTTCTGCTGAGTGCGGCTGACCGACGTGGCGTTCTGGGGCGACTGTGGTGAGGTCTGTGACGGCATCCGCGCCGATTGGCGCTACGACGAGGCTTCCGTCAGCGCGCCGACGCAGGTCGCGTGAGTTCGTCGACGACTGGAGTGCAGGGCCCGCTGCGAGGACTGCGGGGACCAAGATCCGAAGCTGCTGTTCTGCCAGAGCAGCGTCCCGCCCAATGGGCAAGGGCTCGGTCCACGGGCGAATGGCTGCGAACGCTCCAGACTGGGTGTTGCCAGTCCAGGTGGTGGTCAACACCCCTGGATGAGAGGCCTGTTGAAGGCTTGCGTGGGTGGCCTTGAAGCCGTCTAGGTCCGGCTGGGATGCGGACGGGGCAACAATGAGGACTTCCACAGCATCATTGCCGGAGGTGCCGCGGAATCGGTGTACATCTCCGATTGCACTGATGTGCTCGGTGAGGACGGCGGGGCCGATAGCGTCCCCGACGTTCACTGGGCTGTCGCGTCCTGTGAGTCGTCAAAGCTGGGCTCCGCCTCTAGCAGCGGGAACGGTTCATCTGCCGGTTGGGCCGCTCTTACGGCGCCGGGATTCTTGAATGACATGGTGACCTTGAATTGCCCTTCCCCGGGGTTCATGGCGATCATGACCAAGCCAGTGTGGTCGCACTTCATGGAGAAGGAGACCTCGGCATCTGCTCCGGTCGCTACCATTGTAGGACGCAGCTCAGTGGCGAATTTTTGAGCGATTTGACCGGTAGTCGTGATCGCATTCTGCAGCGCAAGGCTTGGATTGGGGCGAACCTCTAGGTCAGATTTCGCGAACGCACCCGATGTTGCGGCCTCGATGACGATTTGAGTGTCGTCGTCCAAGTCTGTGATGTAAAACATGCATTCCTCCGCGGCGGGGGATTAGCCTATTCGCGGTGTTGCTGTCGTCTTTGGTGGACAGGTTGCCAGTCGGGTAGACTCTTGATGAGGAATCGTATGCGCGCCGAAATTCCACTGGATGAAGTCATCCACTTTCTGCTTGACACGCCCATGTTTGAGCACCTGAACGAGGACGAACTGTCGACACTCGTTCACGTTCTGGAACTGCAGCAGTTCCAGGAAGGGGATGCTCTCTTTCGTGCGGGGGATCCTGGAGATGCGTGGTTTGTGATCTACCAAGGCGTAGTCGAAATCTCGCATTTTGGCGTTGAAGGGACGCGTGTTCTGACACGGCTAGGGCCGCGTGGATGTTTTGGTGAGATGGCCGTATTGGACGGCGATACGCGCTCGGCAAAGGCGAAAGCGACCTCCGAGGGCACTCTGTTTCGTGTACCGAAGGCTAGCTTCAATCGTCTTTTGCGCGAGGGAGACCTGGCGGCCTACAAGCTCGTGCATAGAATGGCGCTGCTGTTGGCAGCCCGCATCCGCTCTATGAACGCGGACGGAGCCTTCGCCGGAGCAGAGTCACTGCCGATACTGCTAGACGACGGACCAACGGACCACTGACAGCGTCAGCGGTGTTGTGCTCCCTGTACTTTGATGTGTGGAGACTGCCTGATGATGGGTTTGCTACTTGTGGCGTTTGCGTCTGCCCAACCGCCGGGCGATCTGCGTCCGCGTCTTGCGCCAATCGATGCCCCCCAACAGTTTGCTGAGTATGCGCGCAGCCAGGGGCGAAGCGAGGTTCTTGCCTGTGAACCGTTCTGGGCAAGTGCCGCTCTTCTGTGTTGGCAGCGCGCGACTGGGGAGTGGGTGACCGCCAGCGAGCTGCGCGAATGGGACACGACCCACGCAGCATTGGTCGAACAAGCGACCGTGACGGCACGCGAGCACTTTTCGGCCGGTTGGACGGAAGTCCCTGTGGACGGCATGACAGGCAGCTACTTCATGGCTCCGGACCCCGATGGCTGGGCTCATGGCGCGGTACTCGTGCCAGAGGTGATTGCGACGGTCACCGGCACACCGACCTTCTACGTCACCGTCCCTGTTCAAGGGGTGGTACTGGCGTGGTCGCCTGGAGATGCCGAGCTGGACCACGTGATTGCCGTAGGCGCTCACAAGATGTTCGACAGCGAGCATGGGCCCGTGTCGCCGGTGGTGTTCCGCTACGCCGGTCGCTGGCGGCAGTTCGCTGAGGCCAAGCCAACGACGGGTCCGTAGGGCGCGCGTCCGTTGGGTTGATGGAGAGCGGACAAAGAAAAACCGCCGAGAGTCAGACTCTCGGCGGTTCTAGATGGTGGAGCTGGTGGGGATCGAACCCACTACCTCAAGAATGCCATCCTTGCGCTCTCCCAGTTGAGCTACAGCCCCGGCAGGGTCATTGACCCGACGCCGGCGTATTTAATTGCTCCGATCTGCCGGGGCAACAACTGTTGGTGCGTCTATTTCTGCCGTCTCCGAAAGTTGTTGTTCAAGTTCTTTTATGCGCTGCACAGCTTTTCTGATCGCTGGATGGTCGATCTCGCCGTCGTTGGCGAGCTGGTACGCGGTCTTGCCCAAGCGGACCCAGAAGTGTTGGCGGTCTTGCTCTAGTTGACGCCGTTCTAGGTGGGCACGTGTGGCTCCGAGGCGCTTGCGCACCCGTGCTCGTCCGCGACGGGCGATACCGGCTGCGAAGGTGTTGAGCAGCTCTGGGATGTCTGGAAGGTCATCGTCGCTCATGGGGTGACACGTGCGATTGCGGCGTCGAGAATGCTCGTGTCTACGGCGTAGGTGTAGGTGGCCATGGTCTGTCCGGCTGGGGAGATGATGAGGGTGACAGGAATGCTGTTGTTCCATCCCTCGATGTTCTGAACGAGGGTCGCTGTTGGGTCGGGCTCGCCCAGATGCAACACACGACGCCCCCCTAGGCCATGGTCTGTCAGCACAGACTCTCCTCGGGAGCGGACACTTGGGTGGTCTATGGACACGTACGACACATCGACGTTGTCGTGAGCGTCGTCGTACGCTGTGAGAACTGGAAGCTCACGTAGGCACGGTCCGCACCAGGTGGCCCAGAAGTTTACGATGCGCGCGTTGCCTCGGGCTGCTGTGAGCTCGTCATGTAGGCCGGCTCCGTCAACGTCGACCCAGCCGGTTGCGAGGGCTGGGACTTCGGGGGGAGCGCTGGAGCAAGCCATCAGGCCGACGACAAGGAATGGACGAAACATGGAGCCTCCACACGCGGAGTAGCCGGTTGGTGGTCGCCGTATCCAGTCCGCTCACACAGAGTTACGTCCGCGGTGGAGGGCGTCTGTGCGAGGGTTGCTGCTACCACTACTGCTGGTGTTGTCTGGATGCCTACGCAACCGTGGTCCGGTGGATCCCATGGACGCGCTCTTACGCGCGGCGGACATTGCCTGGGAGCGTCGTGGTACCGACGGTCTGTTGGCCGCCCACGAGGCTCTGCAGCCCGCCTGGGAGCTTCGCCGTGACGACCCGCGAGTGCGGTGGCGTATGTCACGCATCCAGACTGCGCAGGGCATGGTCGCCGACGTGGACTCTGACGCACAGCGGCTGTTTTCGTCGGCTCGGGGACACGGCATCTCGTGTCTAGACACCGTTCCTGGATTCGCATCGGCACGCCGGCAAGGCGAGTGGGCGGAAGCCGTGGGCCGAGCAGACGGCATTCAGGCGGACTGTGTGGCGTGGACAGGCCTCGCTTGGACACGTTGGCGCCAGGTGGTCGGGGACGCTGGAGCCTTGGACGACGAGCCGATCCAACAGTTCGTTGGGGCAATGCCAGCGGACAGGCTCGGCTTACAAGCGTGGTCGGTGGCTATTGTCGACAGCCTGTACGACCTTGGCGCCGCTGAAGCCTCGTTCGCAGAAGCGATTCGGGTAGCTCCAGAGGATCTTGTGCGGCGAGTAGACCGGTTGCTCTGGGTACGCGCTGTGCGTGATCCCGGCATTCTACAGGAGCGCGGGGCTCAGCTGATCGCGCGCACAGCGGACGTGCCGGAAGAGCAGGGGGCTATCGAACGCCTTCAGCGTGCCATGCGCACCGGAAACGTCTCACCGGCAATGCCACTCGACCCGTAGCAAGGGCGGTTGTCGCACGGATGAATGCGGTACAAACAATAAAAGCCAGCTCAAATGAGCTGGCTTGCTGCTTCAACCACACCCTGCGAGCAGGGTGTCAGTCTTACCTTACGAGCGTGGTCCGCGACGGGCGCGGGTAGCTTGCTTGGCTGCGCGACGAACTGCGCGGCGTGATGCCTTGCGACGACGCTTTTCGGCGAGGCGTTGCTTGAGGCGACGCTTCTCACCAGGCTTGAGGTAGAAGCTGTTCTTCTTGATGTCCTTGCGAATACCCTCGCGCTCAACCTTGCGGCGGAAGCGGCGCAGGGCCTTCTCGAAGGGCTCATTCTCACGGACGGTGACAAGAATCAAGGGGTGCTCCTGAAGCGTTTCGCTAAATCGTTGCGGGGGTAGATAAGAATGACCCCGAAGGCCGCGCTCTTACTTCGTGTGACTTGGTTTGCCAAGTCTGACGGGATCGTCTGACGGACCCTAGCAAGCAGAACGCTGTTTGCACCGGCGAGTATTTCGCCAATTCCCTTTCGGGAGATGCCATCGCACGCACGAAACGTTCCATGCGACGCGCCCGTATCACCGGTAGGAGAACCCTCGTCAAGGCTGTTCCTGGGCTCTTCAACAACAACAGCGCCCGTTAGTGTCGTTGAGGACCTAGCGGGCGCTGTTGAGGTGTGTGCGTGCTCGGGTGTGAGACACGCTAGATGACGTGCTTCTAGAACATGATGCCTGCGGTGGCACCGTAGTAGAGCATGGTGTGGAGGCCGCCTTCGAACCGCAGGACGAAGCGGTCGCCGAAGTTGAAGCGCAAGCCCGCGTTGATGTCCACCATGGGCAGGACTGGCGGTATGCCGTCCTTGTTTCCGTCTGCTTCTTCGCCGTTGTCGAATCTGACGTGTGCCGAGTCGCCGGTATCGCCCGGGCCCCAGCGCTCGAGATCGCCGAACAACACACCCAGTCCGAGTCCACCGCCAACGAGGAAGGACAGACCGAAGGCACCGTTCGTCTGCGACGTGCGGACAAAGTGGGCTTCGTACGCGTAGTTGGCGCCAAAGACCGCCATGCCGAGGTTGTTGCTCGGAAGCAGGAAGTCACCATCAAGGTTGTCGGCCGGTTCTTCGCGGTCGTCCCAGTAGCCTTCCTTCATGCGGGACTTGACGTACTCCATATAGAAGATGCCGTTGGCGCTCTCGCCCTTGATGACGAACTCAATTCCTAGGGCGTAGGCCTCAATTTGAGGCCGGTCGCGTGAGTCTCCCCAGCTCGGGTCGTCTTCGTTGTAGTACCAGATGTCTAGGATGCTGCTCGGAACACCCATCATGCGGCCACGGAAGCTGATTTCCATGTCGTAGTCTCGGCTCTTGCCCTCTGGGTCGGCAATGAGGTCGATGTCTAGATTGTCGGTCACTGGTGCGGCTTCGACAGGGACTTCCTGCACGAAGTGCAGTGCTGACGGTGCCCACGACGGGTTGAGGTCCGGCGCGCTGGCCTGCGCGGAGGGAGCAGCCAGCGTGGATAGGCCGGCGAGAACGGTTGTGAAGACGAGCGAACGGTACATGCGTGACCCCTGTGACCGCCATAGCTACCGTCAGTGCAGCCCCTCTGTCAATCGAACCTGTAGGGCAACTGTCGGAGTGTGCATGGCCAGTGATTCGCCGCCCATCGTGCTGGTCCTCGGAGATGCAGGACCTTTGGTCGACAAGACAGCTGCCGCCGTGGTTGCTGACGGGGTGTCTCGATGCGGGATTCCTGCGTTCAACCACGCCCGCTATCGCGCCGGTGAACAGGGGCTGGATGCGATTGCAGCGGCCAAGACCCCTCCCATGATGTCGGACCTGCGCTTGGTGGAGCTGCGCGACCTGCATCTCGCCAAGCCCGCTGAGCTAGAGGCGTTGGTGGAGTACGCCCAGTCGCCGTCTGAGCTGACGCTGTTGTTGTTGGTTGGCTCAGGCTTGCCGTCGAGTGTGAAGGGGCAGCCGAACTTTGGCATCCGTCTGAAAAACGCGGTGAAGAAGACGGGCCAGGTCATCGAGCACAAGGCGGCCAACGTCAATGTCCCTCGATTCGCTATCGAGACGGCTCAGGCGGTTGGCAAGAAACTCTCGATGCCAGACGCCAAGGTTCTTGTGGAGTGGCTGGGAACGGATCTTGGACGCGTCCGTTCTGAGGTGGAGAAGCTCGCGCTGTTTGTGGGGAACCGCGGGACGATTAGCGCCAATGACATTCGCGAAGGCTCTGCACTGCTGGGAGAGGCCGAGATCTGGAGTCTCACGGGAGCCATCGCATCCAAGAACGTAGACGAGGCCTTGGCTACACTTCATCGACTCACCGCTGCTGGCGACGATGCTCGCCGGTTGCTGGGGATGATTGCGTGGCAGATGCGAGAGATCGTAAAGCTCACTGAGCTCGTTGCGTCTGGCATGCCGGATGCCGAGATTCGTAAGCAGGGTCGCGTACGCTTTGACGTGCTGCGTGCTGTGCGTTCTGCAGGGGACAAGGCACCGACGGCCGCAGCGACCCTGTCGCGTCTGGCACGCGCGAATCGGTCGATGAACGAGCACAAGGCCGGGGACGTGCGCATTCTAGAAGAGCTCGTGTTGGAGCTGTGCCGCTGAGTACAGGGGAGCTGGATTCTTAGCGGGTCTGGCTTTCAGCCGTCAGCCCGTGACGGGGGGGCTTCCACAAACAAAAAGGGCGCCAGTCCGAAGACTGGCGCCCTTTTTAGGTGACCGAGTCAGCCTAGCCGATGGCCTTGACTGCTGCGTTCATGCGGCTGATCTTGCGAGCAGCTTGGTTGCGATGGATCACACCCTTGCTGACGGTACGATGCAGAACGCTGGTCAATGTGTTCAATGCTTCTTTCGCTAGGGGAGCGTCTCCGCCCTCAATAGCAGCACGAACAATCTTGACTTGGTTGCGCATAGTCGTGCGGATGGCACGGTTACGAATGCGACGGTTTTCGCTTTGCTTGTAACGCTTGATGGCGTCTTTGTGGTTGGCCACGATTCACTCCGGGATGATGGTCCACCCAGTTCTCGGATGGAAACGACCTGCGCAGCTAACCGGGCAGGAGCGAGTGTCAAGCACGCAGGGAGGGTGCTTCGGTTGCGTACCCCGTGCCATTGGAGGCCAACCCGTATAGGGGCGGCGTCTTGGAGGCATGGTGAACGAACAGTCCCGGATGCGCAACTTTGCCATCATCGCTCACATCGACCATGGCAAGTCGACTCTCGCTGACCGTATTCTACAGCTCACAGGTGCCGTTGCGGACCGTGACATGAAGGCTCAGCTGCTCGACTCTATGGATATTGAGCGTGAGCGTGGAATCACCATCAAAGCTCAGACCGCGACCATGGTGTACAGGGCGAAAGATGGGTTGGACTACACGCTCAACCTCATCGATACCCCTGGTCATGTCGACTTCACTTACGAGGTGAGTCGCAGCTTGTCGGCGTGTGAAGGCGCGTTGCTCGTTGTCGATGCCGCCCAGGGGGTCGAAGCACAGACTCTCGCCAATGTGTACTTGGCGTTGGATGCTGACTTGGAGATCATCCCCGTCATCAATAAGATCGACCTGCCAGGTGCAGACGCCGACCGCGTCGCTCAACAGGTCGAAGACGTGGTTGGGATCGACGCCACCGAGGCTATTTATTGCTCGGCAAAGTCCGGTATTGGCATCGAAGACGTGCTCGAGGCCATCGTCAAGCGCGTCCCCCCACCCAAGGGTGACCCGGAAGCGAAGTTGCAGGCGCTCATCGTGGACTCATGGTTCGACACCTACGTGGGCGTCATCACCTTGGTTCGTGTGGTTGCTGGCACGCTGAAGAAGGGCGAGAAGTTTAAGATGCTCGCCACACAGGCCGTTCATGAGGTTCAAAAGCTGGGTGTCTTCACTCCGGCTGCCTTGGCGACGAAAGAGCTGACACCAGGAATGGTCGGCTTTGTCGTGGGCTCCATCAAGGAACTCAAAGACGCTCGTGTTGGTGACACCATCGTGCATGCGCTGCACGGTGCCACCGAAGCGCTCCCTGGCTTCGAAGAAATCAAGCCCATGGTGTTCTCCGGAATCTTCCCGGTAGACAGCCCGGACTACTCGGACCTGCGCGACGCCCTCGAAAAGCTTCAGCTGAACGACGCTGCCATCTCCGTGGAAGTGGAGTCGTCAGATGCTCTCGGCATGGGCTTTCGGGTTGGCTTCTTGGGCTTGCTGCACATGGAGATTGTTCAGGAGCGGCTGGAACGTGAGTACAATCTCAGCCTCATCACCACAGCGCCTTCAGTCGTCTACCACGCGTACACGAACAAGGGCGAAGAGGTCATTGTTCAGAGTCCATCGCAGCTTCCTGAAGGTGCGTTCCTGGACCATATCGAAGAGCCGATCAGTAAGGTGACGATTCACGTGCCCGAAGAGTACGTCGGCAATGTTCTGAAGCTGTGCCAAGAACGCCGCGGAACCCAGACCGGCTTCGACTACAGCAGCACCGGTCGCGTGGTCATCACGTATGACATTCCGTACGCAGAGGTGGTGTTTGACTTCTTCGACAAGCTCAAGAGCATCACGCGTGGCTATGCGTCGATGGACTACGAGATCATCGATTACCGGCAAGACAATCTGGTCAAGATCGACATTCTGCTGAACGGCGAGCTGGTCGATGCATTGTCGATGATCTGCCACCGTGAACAAGCCCACTACAAGGGTGCAGCGCTCACCAAGAAGCTCAAAGAGTTCATCCCTCGTCAGATGTACGAAGTGGCCATTCAGGCGGCTATCGGGAGCAAGGTGGTGGCTCGAAGCACGGTCAAGGCGTACCGGAAGGACGTGACGGCCAAGTGCTACGGCGGCGACATCTCGCGTAAGCGCAAGCTGCTTGAGAAGCAGAAGAAGGGCAAGAAGCGTATGAAGGCTGTCGGCTCGGTGGAAATCCCGCAAGAGGCCTTCTTGGCAGTGCTCAAGATTGGGCAAGACGGGTGACCGTGCGGCGTGTGTTGGCGGTGCTTGGCGGTGTTGTCGCAGTGTTTGCGATGGCGGCGCTGGGTGCAGCTGTCGCACTATTCGCACCGGTGTTCCTAGATGACCGGGCGCTCGACCGAACCGTTGCTATCGTGGCCTTAGACTGGCGAGACTTTGGTCGTGAAAAGGCCCATGAGCGCTTGTTGCTTGAGCTGGACAAGAACGGCATTGGACCGTGGGTACGGGACACTGACTGTGGTCTGCGAAACGAGGCAGAGCTACGCATTGTGGCCTGCAGCTGGGATACCGTGGTGCACATTCCACTCATCGACGCGAGAGTTCCTCTGCGATTCGAGTCGTCGGCTGCGATTGACAACACCGGGGAGTTCACGTCATGGCAGTAGGAAGCTTTTGTTTGGTCCTCCATGGGCACTTGCCATGGGTCGCACATCATGGACGCTGGCCGCATGGCGAAGACTGGCTCTTTGAGGCGGCCGCTGAGACGTGGCTTCCGCTTCTCAGGGTGTTGGACACGGCAGAACGCGAGGGGCTGCGCATCCAGTGGACCCTCGGCCTTATGCCGATTCTACTTGAGCAGTTGGCGACGCCAGCGTTTCGAAATGGATTCGTTCGCTACTTAGAGGACGCACGCGACCAAGCCGAAAAAGACGAGAATGACTTCAACGCGTGGGGACATGGCGAGCTGTCGTGGCTCGCCCAGCGTGAGGTGGGACTTCATGCGGACATGTTGGTCCAGTTTGAGGCCATCGAGAGCGACATTGCCGCCGCGTTGGTCCGCCATGCTGAGGCAGGTCGCCTAGAGCTGTTGTCGTCGAATGCGACGCATGGGTTTCATCCTCTGATCCTGCATGATGCCTGTGCGCGTGCGCAGATTCGTGCTGGACTTGCAGCCTCCACCCGGCACCTGGGACACACGCCATCCGGCATCTGGTTGCCTGAGTGTGCGTACCGTCCAGATGGACCGTGGCAGCCTGTTGCAGTTCACGGTGACATGCGCGACCGCGAGGGTGTGGCGACACTGTTTGGCGACGAAGGCGTTCGCTTTTTCTGTGTGGAAAACCACCTGATCACAGGGTCGACGCCCGTCACAGCGCTCGATGGTGACCGGTCGATTGGCGGACAGCCAGACCGGTCGGATGGTCGTGCGTGGGGCTCATGGTTGGAGCCGCACCGTGTTGTAGAGCGCGGCGTCGTGACTCCGGTGACGGTGCTTGGACGCGCTCAAGACATCGCAGAGCAAGTGTGGAACGCAGAAGTGGGGTTCCCAGGAGACGGGCGCTACCGCGAGTTTCACAAGCGGCACGGCATGCGTGGACTGCGCTACTGGCGAGTGACCGGTCGGGACGTTGGCCTTGGGGAAAAGGCTGTGTACAGCCCGGATGATGCTCGAGAGGCGATTCGTACACACGCGGACCACTTCGCGTGGATGATTCGCGACCGCTTGGCCAAGCATCAGTGGGAAACGGGCCGCGAGGGCATCGTGTGTGCTCCCTTTGATGCCGAGCTGTTTGGCCATTGGTGGGCGGAAGGCCCCGAGTTCTTGCTGGAAGTGGCTCGTCGCCTACAAGATGGCGACGTCGTCTTGCGGACCGTGTCCGAAGCGCTGGCACACACCCCCGCTGACAAAGCGGTCACCATTCCGCGTGGCACCTGGGGGGAAGCCGGCGACGAGCGGGTGTGGAACCAAGACCAGACCAAGCAGTACTGGGAAATGGCGTACCGGGCGGAAGACCGTTTCCTTGACCTGTGGCACCGAGCACCGTGGCGAACGGACGACACGGTGAGTGAGCTGCTCACTGAGGCAGGGCGTCAGCTGTTGCTTCTACAGGCGTCCGACTGGCCGTTTGTGATCACAACAAACGGTGCTCCTGACTACGGATGGCGCAGAGTGTACGGTCACTATGCTCGCTTTGACGACTTGTGTGCCGGCGTTGAAGACGTCTTGGCCGGAGCGGAGGTTCCGGTGCAGGCCAGTGCGTCGCTTGCCTATTGCCAGGCGGTGGACGGGGTCTTTCCCGAGCTGCAGCTCTCGTGGTGGACGTAGCGAAGCGTCCGGTGGCTCACACCACCACCATCAATACCGACCGGCCTTGGCCGAGTGATTGAAGTCCGGCTCGGACGGCGGACGAAAATCCGTTGTCCTCGACGCAGAGCATGCGAAGCGCTGGAGCCGTGCGCACCCAGGTGAGCAGAGCCTGACCAGCGACGTCACCCAGACCGCACCCAACGAGACCCACTTGGGTCAGCGACGGCGGAAACGCAGCTACGAGTCGGGCTACACCCGCGTCCGACACGTGTGAGTTGTAGCTGATGCTGAACGACTCTAGGCGAGCGCCGACCCGGGCGTCCTGCTCGATGGCCTGGGCCAAGAGGTCTGCTTGGGACGGGCCGATACCAGAGCTTCGTAGGTGCAGCGTGTAGCTTCCAGACGGGTGACCACTCGACGCCAACCGAGCTGCGGCGTCTAGACAACCGGGGGTTCCGATGTCGTTCAATACGCGAAGGACTGACGATGGCAGCTTCAACGACACAGGTCACCATTGCGTTCTTTCCACCGTCGGCCCACGTCTTCAAAGCCAGTCTCACCCGGGAAGACGGCTGGGTAGCGCAGCAGGCGGGCTGCTTTGGCGGCTGCGCGTGGCCCATCGGGAGTGCGAGTCTTGGGGGAGGGCAGAATCGACACCAGTCGCGCCGCATCACTGCGCGACAGAGAGGATGCGGGGCGCCCATACCAGTACCGAGATCCGGACTCTGCGCCGTACACGCCAGGACCGAACTCGGCGACGCCAAGGTACAGCTCTAGAATGCGCTCTTTGGGTAGGAGCAGCTCCATCCAGCCTACGTAGACGGTCTCTAGTCCCTTGCGAATCCAGCTACGCTTCTGCCACAGGAACACATTCTTTGCGGTCTGCTGCGTAATGGTGCTGCCGCCTGCAACCACCTCTCCGGCCTCACGGTTCTTGCTCATGGCCGTGCAGACGCCGCCCATGTCGATGCCCCAGTGGTAGAAGAACGCGTCGTCCTCTGCCGTCAGAGCCATTCGGGGGACCTCACCGAGCGTGTCCATGGCGGGACTACGATGACGTACCCACAGCGGTCCACCGGCTGCACGCGAGCGACTCCATGCGTCGCCCACCATGGTCAAGGTGAACGGCGGGTCGATGAAGCGGACCACCAGCACTTGGACAGGTGGAATGAAGAACGCGATGACGGCGGCGAGTAGCAGGCGCTTGGCCCACAATCGCCACGTGGCAGGCCGGCGCCGCTTGGAGCGGCGCTTCCTGACCTTCGTCTTGGCGTTCTTCTGTGTCAGCCCTATTCGCCGGCTTCGAGCCAGCGCTCACACTCAAGGGCGGCCATACAGCCGGACCCCGCTGCGGTGACGGCTTGGCGGTACACGGTGTCTTGCACATCGCCGCTGGCAAACACGCCAGGGATGTTGGTGACGGTGCTGCCGGGCGTGGTGACGAGGTAGCCGTCGGCATCCATGTCCAGCTGGCCCTTGAATGGGCCTGTGTTGGGGACGTGGCCGATAGCGAGGAACAACGCGGAGACGTCGACAACCTGCTCGGTGCCATCGTTGCGGTTCTTCACGCGGATGCCGCTGACGTTGGTATCACCCAGCACTTCGCTGACTTCCGAGTCCCACATGAACTCGATCTTCGGGTTGTTCCGGGCGCGGTCTTGCATGATCTTGGAGGCGCGAAGCACGTCTCGCCGGACGATGATGATGACCTTGCTGGCAAACTTCGTGAGGAAGGTAGCCTCTTCCATGGCCGAGTCACCACCACCGATGACGGCGACGGGCACGTTCTGGAAGAAGAAGCCGTCGCAGGTAGCGCACGCACTGACGCCGTGGCCCATCAACCGCTTCTCGCTCTCGATGCCGAGCCAGCGCGCGGTAGCGCCGGTGGAGATGACCAAGGCGTCTGCCTCGACCGTCTCTTCAGACGACGTCGTGAGGATGAACGGCCGCTTGGACAGGTCCGCTTTGACGATTTCGTCGTACGAGTACTGGGTGCCGAAGCGTGCGCACTGAGCCTTCATACGCTCCATCAACTCTGGGCCCATGATGCCTTCAGGAAAGCCAGGGAAGTTGTCGACGTCCGTAGTGATGGTCAGCTGACCGCCGGGCTGGATGCCCTCGAAGACGGTAGGAACGAGGTTTGCGCGGGACAAGTAGAGAGCGGCAGTGAGGCCGGCAGGGCCAGAGCCTAAAACAACAACGCGGTGGGACATGGGGGTCTCCAAGTTCAGAAGGCGAGGGGGTAAGTATCTGCAGTGACGGTGGCAAGGACCAGCCCGTCAACAGGCCGTTTGACTACGGGGTATCGGACGGCTCGGTTACGGCATTCTCGGCTAGCCAAGCCCTTACCGGTGCTTCGTTATCGATCGCTGCGACCATTTCGCCACACAACCACAACGGGATGCGGCCTTCTCCAGCGGCCAGTATGCCTCGCTCGAGCGCTCGGTAGTCGGACGGTTCAGGAGAGGGGTGTACATAGCCAACCTTGACCCGTAGCAGCTGTTCAGCGGCCTGTTCGGCATCCATGAAAGCCAAGTCGGGTGCCAAGGCGATGCACTGAGCGGTCTGCATGGCAAGTCGTCGGTCTCCGAATGCAGTAGCGTCAGCGAGTGTGAGGGGCTGCTCTCCCGGGGGCTCAATCACTGCGTCTGGGCGGATGATCCCGTCTTCGTCTGCCAAGCGCCACAGCGGAATGATGCGCGTCTGCTCAAGGTCGGTAGAGCGTCCGTAGCGGCGTAAGGCACGTCGGATAGCGGTGTTTCCGGGTGAGCGGTACCACTGCATCTCAAGCAGCCCAATGGCCGCAGCATGCTCACCGGCATCTTTGAGGCGCTTCGCAATGTCCACAACCAAGCCTGGACTTGGGGCAGCAGCGAGAGCTCGGTCGATGAGTTCAGAGGGAGTTGGGCCTTGCGACGGGTACTGGTCGACCACGGCGAGGTAGCGAAGCCATACCTCTGCATTGTTGGCGTTGTCGGTGATGACCTCTTCAAGCAGGGCAAAGGCCTCGGGGGCCGAGCCGGTCTGTGCGAGCGCGTCGGCCAGGTCTAGCCGTGCGCTGCGAGACGTTGGGTTGCGGTCGACGCGCTCTTGGGCGTCGATGAGCGCGTAGGGGAGTCGCCAGACGATGCGGTTGAGTAGGCGGTCGCGCAGGGGGTTCAGCCGGTCTCCGTCGACTTCGTCTGTCTCCCACACCGCTTCGAGGGATTGGGTGCCCCGTACGATGCCGTACCAGTGTGTCTGACGCTCACCGACGTCAAAGCGAATGTGTGTGGCGTCGTATCCAGCGACAGCCGTCACCTCGGTGTCTCCTGCTGTGACCTCTGACCCGATGCGTTCAAGACGCTCGGTGAAGAGGGCAGCGAGCTCCTCTGCGGTGAGTGCGCTCTCGTGGTCGGTCTTGACGACGGCGAATCCACGCTGCCCACTGGCCGGGGATGGGGAGTTGAACCCGGCTAGTCCGCTGCTCAGGATGGATGAACGCCAGCCGAGTGGCGCCTGCCAAGTCGCTTCTTCGTAGCGGTCGGTGACCTCGACGGGCACAGCTCGGGGCCTACGTGAGTGAACGACATCTGTTGGGGCGAGCCGCGCGATGTAAGGGCCGAACAGCGAGAAGCCGAGCATTAGGGCTACGCTGGCTACAGCTGTTGACCCTGCGATGACGCGGTTGCGAACACGGTGCTTTGGCCCCGGTGGCGCAAGAAGGAGGGCGAGAACAGCGCCCACAAGCAAGCCACCAAAGTGGGCCCAGTTGTCGGTGTTCGCTGAGCGTAGGCCACTGGCAAACATCAGGACCAGGTACGGCAACATGGCTACGCCGAAGAACCGTCGTGAACCCTTGGGCAGCATCTCAGGACGGATGAAGCCAAAGACGACCACTGCGGCGATGAGTCCAAAGACGCCGCCCGAGGCACCTAGGCTGCTGGTCTCGGGCTTGAACCACATGGACAGCAGGCTGCCGCCCATGACCGAGGCGATGTACAGCGTCAGCAGGTTCAGACGCCCCAAGATGCGCTCAAGGGCGGACCCTGTGTACGCGAGCCACAGCATGTTCAGTAGGATGTGGCCGGTGTCGAGGTGCAAGAAGCCCATCGTCAGCAGCCGCCAGCCTTCGCCGTCTTCCAGAACCGGAGACGCGAAGTTCACGCCATCTCGAGTGATCCAGCTCTCGACCGAATTGAACGACGAGAACCACCAAATGCGGATCTGGATGCCAACAAGCAGAGCGGTCAGGATGGGGGGCGTGGCGTTTAAGGCCGAGGCGCGTCGGTCTGATGCACCATCAAACTTGAGGTCCGCGTAGCTCTCTAGGCTGTCTGCCCGGACGAAGGAATCCCCAGTGACGGCGTCAATACGCACATTTGCATCGGGTGGGACGCGACCGGTGCGGACCCAGTCTTCCCACTCGTCCCAGGAAAGGGATGCATGAATGTCACCGATACGGACGTCAACCACGCAGACTCCTCTCGGCACGGATAGCCCACAGTAGACCGAACGGCCCTTGTCTCACAGGACACACTGCTACGTGGCGACGACCTATGACCAACTCCCCATCTTTCCGCTGCCCCGACTCGTTTTGATGCCGGGCCGATTGCTGCCACTACATGTGTTTGAACCTCGGTATCGCTCATTGGTTCAGCACTGTATGGACGGAGATGGCTTGATGGGCGTTGCGACCCTGCGTCCTGCGAGTGGACCACCGGCAGAGACAGAACCCCTGATCTACCCCGAGATTGGCGTGGGTCGGCTCGTCCAGGTCAAGCCCTTTCCGGACGGTCGGAGCAACATTGTTCTCGAGTACGTGCAGACCGCGCACTTGGTGCGAGAGATGACCACGGACAAGCCTTTTCGGCTGGTCAGTGCGGAAGGGCATTCGGTTGTGCGAGATGGCATCGAACGCCCGATTAACGAGCTTCGCAGCCTTCTCATCCAGCTCGGAATGCTCTCGCCCGTCATTGGTGATGAGCTCGCTGTGTTGGTGGAGCTGTCGGACCATGAGCTGATGGACGACTTGGCCGTACGCTTGCTTCGCGACGATGTGGAGCGTCGCCGGTACACCGTGATGGAGCGGCTTAGTGACCGAGGCAACACGCTTGTGGAGCAGCTTGCCATCTCGCTTGCGAGCATGTCATCCGTCGTAGGCGACGCGTAGTTCCTGTTTGACCACGTCGCTGCTGTCGACGTGCTGCTGAACGCGGCTGTCTCCGAGTTGTTGTAGACACCACACGGCTGCGGCGCGCACGACGTCGCTCGGATGAGCCAGCTGCTCGCGAACCGTGTCCACAACGGCGTCGTCTCCGAGATTCCCGAGCACAATGAGCGCGTTGCGCTTGAGGCCCGTGCCACCCGGACGACGGAGCGGGGTGCCCGTGAAGCGCTCTTTGAGGGCGTCATCGGAACTCTTGAGTAGAGTCACGCAGTCCAACCAGGCATTGCGCGGGAGCAGGTCGTCGCTGTCCGGCGGGGGCGGTCGGGTGTTGTGCGGGCAGACTTCCTGACAGACGTCGCATCCAAAGAGCCAGCGTCCGAAACCTGCGCGCAGAGATCTTGGTGCTAGGCCGCGTGATTCGATGGTCCAGTACGAGATGCAGCGTCGGGCGTCGAGAGTGAAAGGGCCCGTGAAGGCGTCCGTGGGGCAGGCGACCAAGCAGCGTGTGCAGGTCCCGCAGTGGTTCTTGACCAGCGGCGGGTCGGGTGTAGCGTCGGCAGCCAAGAACACGGTACCCAAGAACATCCAAGAGGTCTTGGCGGGCACGATGGTCACGCAGTTCTTGCCGGTGAATCCTGCTCCCGCCAGCCGCGCCCACTTGCGCTCCAAGATGGGTGCGGTGTCCACACCTCCCCAACAATCAATCCCTTCAAGACGCAGCCGCTTCATGAGGCGGACGAGGCGCTTGCCAAACAGGTTGTGGTAGTCGCGGCCCCAGGCGTAGCGCGCGACTTGGCCTGTGGGCCCACCTGGATCTGCCGGACGTTGGTGCGCGTGACGGAGCGAGAAGACAGCAACGGACCGGGTGTCGGCCAGGCGCTGGGCTGGGTTGCGTCTGACGTCGGCGCCGCGCTCCAGATAGCCCATGTCTGCGTGCATTCCGTTTGCCACCCAAGCGTCGTAGGCATCGGCGTCTGGTGCCAGTTCGTGGTCTGCGAAGCGCGCCACATGAACAGTGGACAAGCCGACCTCAGCGGCGAGGCGTGTCAGTACGGGTCGGACGTCTTCAGCCACGCATGGGGCTCCGCGTTACTAGGCAGGGTCTCGGAGGCCTGCATGTACTCGATCTTCGCCGCTGTCGGTGCCGCTGTCATTGCATTTGTACTGGTGTCGTTGTTGATGAATCCGGTCGCTGCCATGGTCCCGGCCGTGTTGGCCATGGGCATTGTTGGCATTCTCCTGCTACGTCGTGCGACTAACGGTGCGCAGATTGCCCTGGCTCCCATGCAGGCGTTGATGCAGGCCGGCAAGATCGACGAGGTCGAGGCTCTGCTCTTGGATGCCCAGAGCAAGTGGGGCAAGTGGATGCCGACCCTCACCGGTCAGCTCTTCGCCCAGCGTGGAATGCTTCGCTACGTCAAGCAAGACTGGGATGGCGCACTTCCACTGCTTCAAAAGGGCAAGTGGCGCAACTGGATGGCCCAAGGCTGCATTGCCAGCATTCACTATCGGAAGAGTGACAAGGACACGGCATTCACCATGTACGCAAGCGCGACCAAGGCGGGCAAGAAAGAGCCGCTGGCCTGGATTGTGCGCTCAGTGATGTTGAACAAAGATGGCAAGCGCGATGAAGCGCTGACTGTGGTCAACGAGGGGTTGACCCACATCCCTGGAAACCGTCAGCTTCTCGACCTTCAGAAGCGTATTGCGAACAAGAAGCGCATCGACACGGCGCGCTTTGGCCAGGGTTGGTACCAGTTCTTCCCCGAAGAGCTGGCTCGTCAGATGCAGGCATCGCGCGGCAATACACCGTTCGGCGGCGGGTTCCAGGGTGGTGGCCGTACGAGCAAGGCCCAGCGGCGCGGGCGATGACACCGGCCGAGCTTCGAGCTCAGCCCGCAGCCACGGTTCCTGTCGTGGTCGTAGACCTTGAGATGACCGGTCTCGACATTGAGCGCGACCGTGTGTGCGAAGTGGCCGCGGTCCGTGCGAATGGGGGCGTGGTCGAACGTTCCCTCGACACGCTCGTGAAGCCGCCAGTATCCATGAGCGACGAGGCTCGTGAGATTACGGGAATCACGGATGAGTCGCTCGTTGACGCACCGACGTTCGGCGAGATTGCCGGTGATCTGTACGACGTGCTGCGCGATGCAGTGTTGGTCTGTCACAACGTCGAGACGGACTTGGCTTTCCTGCACCTTGAGTACGACTCGCTCGACGAGGCACTGCACGCGCCAATTTCCATGGACACTCTGTGGATGGCTCGCCGGTTGTTCGCCTTTCCCCGAAATGCTCTGTACGCGGTCGCGCAGAAACTGGGGGTGACGGTCGAGGTCTCCCACCGTGCGCTGGCGGACGCGGGGGTCACGTGGCGAGTACTACGGCGCATGCTGGAGATCTTGGACCCCCCAGGAACCATGACGGTTGGGGAACTCAATGACCTTATCGGTGCTCTGGCCCCCAATAGTCCCCTGCGATTGCGTCAAAAGCGAGAGCTTCGTGCGGCTATGCATGGACACTCGACCGTGATTATGGACTACCAGGACACCAAGAACCCAGAGCGGGGCGTGCTCACTCGTGAGGTTGGCATCCGACACATCAAGTTCCCGTATGTGCAGGGCTGGTGCTTCTTGCGCGAGGGCGAGCGTGTGTTTCGACTGGACCGGATGCGTTCGGTGGAGCGCACATCGCGGACGGTGTCGCTACCGCCTGCAGACAAGCGGATCTAGACCATGCGTATCGTTCATGTGTGTCGCGTCGGATGGCCTCGGGTGGGAGGCATGGAGTCGGCGGTTCATGGCCTCGCATGTTGGCAGCAGCGGCAAGGCAACACGGTGCGCGTCATCACGTTGGACCGCCTTCGCTCTGGCGAGCCTCGCTTTCGAGATGGGCAATGCGACGGCGTTGCGTATGAGCGGATTCGGAGTGTGGGACCTGCCCGCTATCCAGTCCCCATTGGGCTCAAGCGCGCCGTTGGAGAGGCTGATCTGGTGCACGTTCACGGCCTCGATGGCATCGCGGACGTCGCGGTTCGCACTCTGGACGCACCGGTGGGTGTGTCTACCCATGGTGGGTTCTTCCACACGCGCCGTCAGTGGCGGCTCAAGCAGATCTGGCTGCGGACGCTGACCCGTTCCACGCTGTCCCGCGCTCGCGCCGTGTGGTTTACCAGTGAGCGTGACCGCGAGCGATTGCTGCCAGCGGGGGTGTCCGGCTCAGTGCTCGGCAATGGTGTGAATGTGGATCGGTTTGTCGCCAAGCGGCAGCCGGAGGCCGGCCGCTGGGTGATGCTCGGGCGGGTCGAGCCACACAAAGGGCTTGCCGATCTTGCACGTTGGTTGCCGGTATTACCTGTCACGCTTCATGTGGTGGGTGAGGTCTTAGATGCAGATCATGTGGCGCGTGTTGTGGATCGATTGGCCGATGCAGGCTGCGCGCACAAGCTGGTCATCCACGGCGAGTTGGGTCGGTCTGGAGTGGCCGAGCAGTTGTCACGCGCACAGTTGTTGGTGGCGCCGTCGCACGCAGAGGGCTTTGGAATTGCTGTCGTTGAAGCCATGGGGGCGGGCTTGCCGGTGTGCGTTTCCGCAGGGACAGCGCTCGAGGAACGCGTTGCTGATGGCGGCGGATGGGCGCTCGAGTTTCGAGCGGCTGAGACGGGACCGATTCTTCAGGAACTGGCCGCAGGTGAACACACCAAGGTAGGCGAACGCGCCCGACAGGTGTCGATGCGCTACGGTTGGGACGAGGTCGGCACGCAGTGGAACGAGGCATACCGGAGACTGATGGAAGGCTGATGCTGGTGTGCTCGGCTGGCGGGCACCTGGAGCAGCTGATGCGTCTGCGACCTCTGTGGTCGGAGATGGGCCGAGTGTGGGTTTGTCTGGACAAGCCCGACGCTCGGGCGCGATTGGCAGACGAGCAGGTGGTGTGGGCGCATGGGCCGACCAATCGCCGCCCAGACCAGCTGCTCCGAAACCTGCGCTTGGCATTTCGAACCCTGCGTCGCGTGCGACCAGATTGGGTGCTGTCGAATGGCGCGGGAGTTGCGCCTCCGTTCTTTGTGGCTGCACGCGCGTTGGGCATTCCGTCTGTGTTTATGGAAGTGGTGGACCGAACGGACAGTGCCTCGCTGGCAGGTCGACTGTGCGCACCTCTGGCTACCCGCGTTGTGGTGCAGACCCCGCAGCAGCTTGCGTCTTACCCGTCGGCAACCGTGTTGGGCCCTCTGTGGTGACCGCATGATTCTCGTCACCGTTGGCACGCACGAGCAGCCCTTCGACCGCCTGGTTGCGGCGGCTGAGACCCTCGCCATTGCGCTGGATGAGCGCGTGGTGGTCCAGGGGGGACCCAGCCAAGTAGCCACGCCCCACTGCGAACGGACGGACTGGTTGAGCCCGCAGGTTCTCGCAACCACAATTGCTGGAGCACGCCTTGTCATCTTGCACGCGGGGCCGTCGACCTTGGCCGAGGTCATTGATGCTGGCGTGCTGCCCGTTGTGGTGCCCCGGGACCCTGTGCGCGGCGAACACGTGGATGCGCACCAACTGCGCACCGCCAGGCAGCTCTCATCAGACGTCCCTCAATTTACCGATGTCGACCGAATGGTGGCCTGGGTGTGCGCCGGAGACCTGCCGCAACCCCCACAGGGGCGACGTCGGCAGGACGTGACCGTCGAGTATTGCGACAATCTCCGCGAAGTGTTGCGAGACATCCGGCCCGCCCGCGTTAGCCGGCGCGGGCGCTTTCGCGGTATGCTGAGCGCTCTCTTACGCCGCTTCCCCCTCGGGACATGACCGCACCCATCGCTCTCGCAAATGGCCGCTACCTTCTGGTCTCACCGCTCGGTGAGGGCGGCATGGCCACGGTGTATCGTGCGTTTGACCAGCGGCTCCAAGTGTGGCGGGCGATCAAGGTGCTTGCACCGCAGTATTCGACCAAGCCCAAGCTGCGCGCTCGGTTTGAGACTGAAGCCCAGACCATGGCGCTTCTCGAACATCCGCACATTGTGCGGGTGTACGACGTTGGAACGGATGGTCCGAGTCCGTACATTGTCATGGAGCTTGTGACGGGCGGCTCGCTCGTGGATTGGCTGGAAGACCATGGTCCCATGCCCGCAAAGTTGGCTGTAGAGACCACGATTGAAATGTCCGAAGGCATTCTTGCGGCACATTCCAAGGGAATCATTCACCGGGACATCAAGCCGCACAACATCATGGTCACCGCAGATGGCATGTGCCGAGTCACCGACTTTGGCATTGCGCGGGTCGGAGACGGCGACAACTCGATGACCAAGACGGGCGCTGTCATGGGCACGTGGGGCTACATGGCTCCCGAGCAGCGCACCAACGCCAAGGCAGTGGACGTTCGCGCAGATGTCTACGCGGTCGGGGCCACGCTGTACACGCTGCTCGTTGACCGCATGCCGATGGACCTGTTCGCGGCTGAGCGGGGTGACACCATGATGGAAGGTGTCGATGAAAAACTCATCGATGTCATCATCAAGTCGAGCGAGTACCGCCGGGACGATCGCTACGAAGACCTCAAGGCGTTCTGCGATGCCCTGCGCGAAATCCTGCCTGAGCTGCCGGACACTCCTAAGGGAACACCGCCACTCGCTCGAGACCCTGGGCCTGCGCCTGAGCGGCCGGACCCGACGAACTACGCGCTAACGCCAGTGCCAGCCCAGACCACGGACCCGTCACTTCACGTGTCGCATGCGTTCGGTGGGTTTCAAGGGCTGGGGCCTGCGCAGCCAACCATCACCCCGATGGGTAACGACACGCGAACATCTCTGCCGCCTGGGGCCACGCTGCCGCCGCAGCCAGGGTCGTCTGCTAGCGCTGGGGTTCAGTCGCGAGGGGTGTGGCAGCCGGGACAGGCATCGATGCCGCCGCAAGGCCAGGTGTCGCTTCACGAAGCTCCCATTCCACAGAACACCCTTCCGCCCTCTACACAATCGCGTGGTTGGGGCGGAATCCTGGTGCTGTTGGCCTTTGGGGTGCTGGTCTTTGCCGGCGTAGGTGGCGCCGGGATCTACATAGCCCTTACAGCACCCTCCGGCGTGGACACGCCACCGGTCATGACCGACCCCACTCCACAGCCTACGCTTCCAGTGGAGCCGGAACCGACAGACTCGGGCCTCAATGCGCCGCCAGTTCAGCCTGAACCGGTTCCCGCCGTTGACCCGGTTCCCGCCGTTGACCCGGTTCCACAACCCGACCCACGCCCGGATCCGCGTCCAGAACCTGTGACTCCGCGTCCCGTGGAACCGTCGCCGGTCACCCCAACTCCTGTCCCTGTTCAGCCGACTCCTGTCCCTGTTGAGCCGACTCCGCGTCCGGTTGTTGTTGTTGTTCCGCGTACCGAACAGCCCACGCCGGTTCCCGTTCCAGTGCCCGTCGCAGTCACCCAGTGCGTGACGGCTTCGTCGCCCGGGCGCACCTCGCTGGGTGGAAGCATTGCGGTCAGCGCGAGCTTGTGTAGCGAAGATGGAACGCCGGTTATTCTGTGGTTCAAGCCTGCTGACGGTAGTGCCTGGGAGAGCGTCAGCATGCCGCGCCGCTTGGGCAAGTACGTCCAGACCATTCAGGTGTCGGAGCGATTCGCATCGGGCATTCAGTACTACGTGACCGCTGGCGATGAAGTCGATGGCTCCCGTCGTTCACCGAAGCACATTCTTGTCAGTCCGTAAGTGAGCCTGGCATGGCTGGTCCTCTGGGCGTCCGTCGCACATGCAGACCCTCCTGGTATGGACAGCTTGGTGGTGGTCTCGCAAGACGGTCATACCTGCGCCGGTAGTGTCGTCACGGACGGCGGCGAGGTGCTCACGGCCTACCACTGCGTAGTTGGCGGCCGGCGAGTCTGGATCGAGGAACGTGACGGAGTGCGGCATCGTGGGTGGGTCGCACGGCTAGACAAGCGGCGAGACCTCGCGTGGGTCCATGTGCCGACGCTGGTAGACCGCCCCACGCTGGTCATTGCCGAGCAACCTCCTGAGCAAGGGACGACGGTCTGGGCGCTTGGTCATCCTTGCGGAAGCCCCGTTCCCTCAGGGTTTTTCGCCGGAACCCTGCGCTTTAGTGCGAGTCAGGGCGTGGTCTCAGCCGTGGGCGACAGCGCCATTCAGACCACCGCACCACTCAACCCAGGAAACTCCGGTGGACCGTTGGTCAGCGACGATACCGGTGAGCTGGTCGGAGTCGCCAGCCGGGTGCTGGGGCGCGACGGTATTGGTCTGGCCGGTCGCGTCGGGCCGGACGACCGTGGTCGTCGCTACAACATGTGGGGCGGCCACTTTGCGGTAGCGCCGGTCGGGTTCAGCCAGCGCGAAGACAACGGCGGTTTTTCGCTGGGTGGACGTTTGGGGGTGTCCCTGCGCGACCGGCTGTGGTTGCGTGCGGACGTGGCACTGCCCATCGGAGTGCGCTGGGATGCGCTTCAGGCGGGCAGCTCGACGGTCACCACCGGTCAGGTGACGTTGTCGTTGGACCAGCCTGTGCTCCGTCGCAAGCCAGCAATTTCCGTGGGTGTTCACGGAGGAGTGGCGCTGTACCGCACAGTGACGGGAGACGTGGCCAGGGTTCGCGTCACCGGACAGTCAGACCCCGTTCCGGTGGTTGGTGGTGCGCTCTCCGGCTTTGGCATGCGCCTAGAGGTGTCCGGCGTCTACACACCCGATGGCCTGCAGCCGCGTCTCGGAATCAGTGTTCTGGAGCGAACTCTGGGCGTCTGGTAGCCCCGAATCTCGCGGCTAGCCCCACTGCTGGAGCATGTACTGTTGGGCAATGTCCCACGGCACATCGAGCTCCGCGGCAGCCAGCTTGAGAACGGCTAGCTCCGGGTCTACGACCTTGCCGTCGGCCTGGGCAATGCGGAACAGTAGTCCCAAGAGTGAGTGCTTTTCGTTCAGCGTGGTCAGAGTCGCCAGCTCAACGCGTGCAAGGGTTCGCAATCGGACGCAGCTCGCGCGGTCCACAAGCCCTAGAGCGGCGAGTCGGCGCGGGGAGAAGGTGCGCTGAAGCAGTTCCAGCTCCGTGTCATGTGCGTAGCCGTCCGCCTCAATGACCCGCTCTGCCATGTCCAAGGTCCACGCGACCTTCATCATCTCGATGAGCGATGGCGCGTTTTCCTGGGGAAGTTGGGTCCGAATACCCAGAGCATGCCGAAGAACAGCCGGAAATACACGGGGGTCGGTCTCCGATGCGGGCTCACACCGTAGGGCCAGCTCCTGGTCGACATCTAGGCCGTAGAAGCGCACTACGGTCTGGCTGTCTTCAACGTGCCAGACGTGCCATAGCTCTCCTTCTTGGGCACATACGATGGGCGTTACCTCCGGCGAAATGCGGCGAACCCCCTCCGGACGCCACGGAAGGTCCGTCTCACTGAAGTAGCGAGTGGCCGCATCAACGTCTGCGTCGGTGATGGTATCGACACAGGACAAGTACACCATCAAGCGGGGGGCGTCTTCGCTGATACCCGAGCCTTCCCCAACGTATGCAATGGTCTCATGGCCATGCTCCGTGAGCAGTCGTCCAGCAATCTCGGTGATGGCAGCGAGCACGTTGGTCCATCCCGGTCCTCCGGGCTCCAGCGTGCGCTTAGCATCTACCGAAAACGCGAGCGCGGTATCGCCTCCGGATAGGTAGACCTCTCTCTCTATGGCGACGCTCACGCTTGTGACTCCTCCCCGAGAGGTGACCCCTCTGTCACATAGTGGCATGCGGTACGCCGACCGTCGTCTAGGTTGCGCAAAACCGGCGACTCGGTGTGGCATCGCTCTGCTTGGCGTGCGGGGCACCGGGTGTGGAAGCGGCAACCATTGGGTGGGTTGAGCGGGCTTGGGACGTCTCCGGTCAGCACAATGCGCTGGCGCTTGCGCTCCTTGACCGGGTCTGGGACCGGGATGGCGGAGACGAGTGCTTGGGTGTACGGATGCCGCGGGTTGTCGCAGATCTGGTCGTAGGTGCCAATCTCGACAATCCGTCCCAGATACATCACCGCAATGCGGTCGCAGATGTGGCGAACGGCGGACAGGTCGTGAGCGATGAACAGGTACGCGAGGTTTCGCTTCTTGGCGAGGTCCCCGAGCAGGTTGAGAATCTGCGCCTGAATGGACACGTCGAGTGCGCTGATAGGCTCGTCACAGACGATAAACTCGGGATTGCTGGCAAGTGCTCGAGCGATACCAATGCGCTGGCGCTGTCCGCCGCTGAACTCATGAGGGTAGCGAAGGACAAAACTCGGGTCGAGACCGGACTGGGCCATCAGCTCTTGGGCCCGTGCCTGAAGCGCGGACTTACCCGTCACGATGTTGTGGGTAATCAGCGGCTCAGCGATGATGTTGCCGACCGTCATCCGTGGATTGAGCGAGGCGTACGGGTCCTGGAAGATGATCTGCATGCGCTGACGAAGCGCGCGCAGGTCTCGACGGGAGAGGGACCCGGTGTCCTTGCCGTCAAAGGAGACGGTGCCAGCGGTTCGAGGAACCAACTGCAGCAGAGCGCGCCCGGTGGTGGACTTGCCGCACCCAGACTCGCCGACCAGGCCGAGGATTTCTCCGCGATGAACTCCGAAGCTCACACCGTCGACAGCGCGGACAGCACCGGTCTTCTTTGGGAAGATCATGCCGCCGTAGACAGGAAAGTGGACCTTCAGGTCTCGGACGTCGACAAGGGGAGCACTCATGGCGTGGTCTCCACTGCACGCCAGCACGCTGTGCCGCACTCTTGATTGCCGACCCAATCCGGGTACGTCTGGCACCGCTCATCGGCAACGCTGCAGCGTGGGTGGAAGGTGCAGCCGGTGGGCAGGTTGCCGAGGTTTGGAGGCGAGCCGGGAATGGGGGTCAGTGCGCCGCGAGAATCCAGCCGCGGCACGGACGCCAACAAGCCCTGCGTGTATGGATGCTGTGGGTTGGCGTACAGGTCAAACACCGACGCCCGCTCAACAATGCGTCCGCCGTACATGACTGCGACCTTGTCAGCGATACCGGCCACAACACCCAAGTCATGCGTGACCAAGATGACCGCTGTGCCTTCTTCGCGGGCCAGCTCCTGCATCAGCTCCAAGATCTGCGCTTGAATGGTGACGTCGAGAGCCGTTGTTGGCTCATCAGCCAGGAGTAGAGCCGGTTTACACGCTAGGGCCATGGCAATCATGACGCGCTGACGCATGCCACCCGAGAACTGGTGCGGGTATTGGTCGATGCGGCCACTGGGGTCGGGGATGCCCACGCGGTCCAGCATGTCGAGCGCTCGCTTTCGTGCTTCGGACCGAGAGACCTTTTGATGCAACTCGATGACTTCGCACAGCTGGCGCGAGATGCGCATGTACGGAGTCAGCGAGGTCATCGGGTCCTGGAAAATCATGGCGATGCGGTTGCCACGCAGTTTGCGCATCTGTGATTCGGACTGGGTCAACAGATCCACACCGTCAAAGCGAATCGAGCCGCCGGCGTAGCGACCGGGCGGAGTAGGGACGAGCTTGAGGATGGACAGGTTGGTGACGCTCTTACCCGAGCCACTCTCGCCCACAAGGCCCATGACCTCGCCGGGGCGGACGTCGAAAGACACGCCATCCACGGCCTTTACGGTGCCGTACTCGGTATCAAACCAGGTCTTCAGACCGTCTACGACCAGTAGAGGCTCGCTCATGACTCGCTCGCGTTCGGGTCCAGGGCGTCGCGTAGGCCGTCGCCGAGGAAGTTCATGCAGAACAGGGTGATGGCCATTGTGCCGGCGGGAAAGATCAGCAGCCAGGGCAGCAAGGTCATCGCGTTGGCGCCGTCGCTCACGAGGGTTCCCCAAGAGGCTTGTGGCTCGCGAATGCCGAGTCCCAAGAAGGACAAGAAGGCCTCGGAGAGCATGACGCCGGGAATGGTCAGCGTGGTGTACACAATCACGGGGCCCAAGGTATTCGGGACGATGTGACGCGCGATGATGCGGTGTGGAGGAACGCCAATGGCCCGGGCTGCTTCAACGAACTCGCGCTCTTTGAGGCTTAGGACCTGGCCACGGACGATTCGCGCCAAGGTGAGCCAGCTGACCAGTCCAAGGGCCGCGAACATCAGCACAAAGCTGCCGTCCAGGCCGCCGAAGCTGACTGCATCGGGCGGAACAACGGCCATGAGGACGATGACCAGCAACAGGTAGGGCACACTCATGGCGACGTCTACGAATCGCATCATGGCTGCGTCTGTGAGTCCCCCGATGTACCCGGAGATAGCGCCGTAGGTGACGCCGATGACCAGCGAGACACTGGTGGCGACGAACGCGACCAGCAGACTGACCCGGCCACCCTGCATGGTGCGCACCATCAGGTCACGACCCAGAGCGTCTGTACCGAACGGATGCGCGAACGACGGGCGTGCGGATGACGCGCTTAGGTCTTGGCTGATGTAGTCAAGACCCATGGTGTAGTAGGCGATGGTTGGGCCAAACACACAAAAGAGCGTGATGAAGAGCACAATGACAGCACTCGCAACGCTCATCCGGTGGCGCTTCCACCGGCGCCACGCGTCCTTCCACAAGCTGGTGCCCTGAACCACGTCACTCATGACAGCTTCACTCTTGGGTCTAGCTTGGTGTAGGCGACGTCTACTGCCAGATTCAGGAACATCAGGATGACGGCGTAGAAGCAGACAACGCCGAGGACCATACTGTAGTCGCGGTCCAGTGCAGACTGCACGAAGTAGTAGCCGAGACCGGGAATCTGAAAGATGCTCTCGATGACCACTGTGCCCGTCAAAATGCGGGCGGTGGCGGGACCTAGCCAAGTAACGACCGGAAGAATGCCGCCGCGTAGCGCATGGCGGAACACGACCTGCCGTTCCGACAGTCCCTTTGCCCGAGCCGTACGAATGAAGTCTGTCCGGATGACTTCAAGCATGCCGGCACGAGTCAAGCGGGCAATGTATGCCGAATACGCCAGTCCCAACGTGACCGCTGGCAACACCATTGTCGCGATGCCGTCCCAGCGAGCCGGGGGAAACCACCCTAGACTCAGGCTGAAGACATAGACGAGCAGGGGTCCCAAGACGAAGTTGGGGATGGAGATACCAATCAGGGCGACGGACATCGTTGCCCAGTCCCACGCCGTGTTCTGGCGGATGGCACCAATGATTCCAGCGGCTGTTCCGGTCACCAGAGCGAAGGTCAGCGCCAGAGAGCCGAGCAGTAGTGAAACGGGAAAGGAGGTCTTGATGAGCTCGCCGACTGTCTCGCCGGGGCGCTTCATGCTTGGAAGCGACCCATCAATCAGGCCGGTGATGTAGCTGCCGAACTGTACATACCAAGGTTGGTCCAAGGCAAAGCGCGCTTCGAGCTGACGAACAATCTCAGGCGGAATGCTCCGCTCTGCGTCGAACGGCCCACCGGGGGCGAGACGCAGAAGCAAGAAGGTCGCAAGCGCGAGGACCAGCACCATCGGGACAATGATGAGGACCCGTCTGATGATGTAGCCGAGCACGGCGGCAATCTAGCACGCTGTCGGGCGTCATAGTGGGCGCTCTGGTGCAATCGATGTGTCGTGGAGTCACGTCACCAGTCCCGCAGGCGGATAGTGGGGCCAGCACAAGGGAGATGGCGATGTATTTCGGGCAATTCTACATCGACTGGTACACCGGTCCGCAGTTCGCCCTGGCGCTGGGTGCGGTGCTCTCGTTGTTCATGGGCTCGGGCGTGGTGTTGGTTGCAGCCCTGCGCGCCGTCCTCAAGGGC
Organism: uncultured Pseudomonadota bacterium; assembly: GCA_913061235.1. Classification (GTDB taxonomy): domain Bacteria; phylum Myxococcota_A; class UBA796; order UBA796; genus CAJXTB01. The sequence continues at coordinate 276,609 of CAJXTB010000004.1, forward strand.
TGGTTCCCGTCGGCTGTCGGCCTCGCGGGTACCGCCGCATTCATCCCGATTGCCACCATCATGACCATGATTGCTGGCCCGTACTTTGAGCAGATCTGGAACTGGGTCATCTACCAGTCGTCGTGGTTTGGTGGCAGTGCGTATTCCTACGGGTACGCCTACGCCTACCAGTCCTCGATTCCCTGGAAGCCCGACTTGACCGTTCTGTACTACGGCATTCCCACAGGTCAGTCCCTTGCAATGGGCGGCGCCGCTGTAGCGCTGGGTCTGATGGGCCTCTCGGCAAACCTGTTGATTCCATTCGGCCGCGGTGGCGCCTTCACCCGGGATGTGGATGAGGACACCCCGGGTCCCGCATAGGGCGCTCTACCGGTCCAGCCACACATGCTGAAGGGGATGCTGGTCCATCAGGTTGCTGTGGTAGCCGCGGACGTCCGGCTGCCGTAGCTCAACGTCGGCGTACCAGTAGATGGGTAGGAAGGGCATTTCATCCGCCAAGATGAGCTCTGCCTGGCGCAACAGCTCTAGTCGGGCTTCCGGGTTGGGTTCGCGTCCAGCGGCGTCAATCAAGGCGTCGTATTCGGTGTTTGACCAGCCTGTTTCGTTGTTTCCGCCGTTCGTGACCCACAGGTCCAGGAAGGTGTTCGGGTCCAGGTAGTCACCAATCCACCCGGCTCTAGCGATGTCGTACTCCATCGCGTGCACCGTCTTGAGGTAGGTCTTCCACTCGCGGTTCTCGAGCTCAATCTCAATGCCCAGGTGTTGACGCCACTGCTCTTGAATGACCGCGGCCACGAGCTTGTGGGACTCGAGGGTGTTGTACAAGATGGAGACCGAGGGGAAGCCTTCGCCCCCTGGAAAGCCCGCTTCAGCGAGCAGGCGCTGGGCTTCTTCGGGGTCGAAAGTGGGTCCTGGAGCGCCGGTGTAGCCAGGCAAACCGGGCGGCACGATGTGGCTCGCCGGTAGGTCGCCCTTGCGGTTGACCAGCACAACGTCGTCGCGGTTGATGGCCATGGAGAGCGCACGTCGCACCCGGGCATCGTCCAGCGGTGGGACGGTGGTGTTCAGGCGGTAGAAGTAGGTCGACAGCTTGGGTGTGCTGTGGAAGTCCTCTTTCTCGGACAGCATGGGGATGAACACAGCCGGGACGTCGTTGGCGACGACGAAGTCGGTGTATCCAGCACGGTATAGGTTGACCGAGGTGGTCTGGTTGTCGATGGAGTAGGCGATGACGTGGTCAATGCGCACGTCGTCTGCGTTCCACCACTCTTCGTTCTTGTCCAAGACCCACTTGTCGCGAACGACATGCTCTTGTAGCGTGAAGGGCCCGTTACTGACGATGTTCTCAGGGCGTGTCCATCGTGCACCATGGGCCATGACGGCTTCCTTGGGAACGGCGCGCAGGGTGGTGTGGCTCGTCTGCTGTAAGAAGTAGGGGGCGACGCCCTCCAAGCGGACGGACAGGGTGTGGTCGTCCGTCGCACGCATGCCCAACGCACTGGGCGTGGTGATGAGCTGGCCTGCGGTCACTTGGATGCGACGCTCGGGTGGAGGCTGGACGAGCTCAGCCACGGCCATGTCGACGGGGACGTCGTCGGTGCCGACTGCGTCGGGCTCAGCGACCTCGGGGAGCGCGCCAACGAAGTCGATAGGTGGGCGCACGATGGCGTCGTACCGAATCCGGTCCGCTCGGGGGTGGCTGAGTGCGGACGTGACTAGCCAGCCGAAGCGCTGGTTCTTACCGTCGTATACAAACGCATTGGCACCGCTGATGCGCCTTAGAACCACGGTGTCGCCGGCGTCGAGCGTTGAGACCACCGCACCATCGTCGTTGCGAATGTCCGAGGTGGTGGTCACCACGCGCTCGGCGGCCATGGGGTAGGCGGTTCGGGTGTGTTCGCGTGACACCCAGCCTGTCGTCAGGGTGTCGCCTTCGCAGTTCATCAGCGCCACTTGGTCGCCGAGGCTCGGGCAGGCCGGGTTGAACTGAACCCGGACAAAATCTTCAGTCGATTCTACGACTTCGACGACGGCATCCACGGGCGCTGGCTGTCCGTCGGCATCGCTCACAGAGGCGAGCAGGACAGCGTCGTCTCCGAGGCCGACCACGTTCGAGCCCACCAGCTCTAAGGTCTCGCCTGCAACGACGTCGCCAACATTCTCTGCGAGCACATGCAGTCGGCTCTCATTGTATCGCTGGGCACCCGAGACCGAGTACAGCTGCTGCGCATAGCGTCCCAAAAAGATGGGATGAACTACGCGCTCCCAGCTCCACGCAAAGTCGTGTGCGGTCACCGGGCGTCCGTTGGTCCAGGTGGCGTTTTGACGAAGGTGGAAGGTGTATCCCCGGCCGTCTGGGTGCGTTTCCCAGGACGCTGCAATGCCCGGGCGCGGCGATAGGTCTACGGGGTCGTACTCGGTCAGACCGTCGAACAGAGCGCCAATGATTCGCCCGTCCGGGTGACCTGTGGCTTGGCCTGGATCGATGTACTCCGGTTCGGTGGCGTTGTTGAACACCAACATCTTGGCGTCTTCGCCGCTGCGAGACAGAGCGAAGGTAGGGCCGGAAGGGCCGCAGCTGATGAGTAGTAGTAGGGCAATCATGGGGCCATCCTATGACGCCGGACGTGTTCATGGGGTTGCCAGACCGGCATGCTCCGCTGATGACCTGCTAGGGGACGCATTGATCGCTCGGTCGAGCACATTGTTGTTGGCCTCTCAGGGTGTACAAGAGCCGGTGCCAGAATTTTTGGAGTAAATTTTTCGGTTGACCGGATATTCTTTTCCGACAGGGGGTCCTTTGAGTCGAGACGTTGCGCCACCACTTAGAGACGGGCGCTACCGATTGGTAGCGATGGTCGGCTCTGGTGCGTCTGCGACTGTCTACCGTGCGTTCGACACACGTCTCGAGGTCTATCGGGCGGTCAAGCTGCTCCACGACCGGCACCGCCGCGACATCAAGACCCGGCATCGCTTCGAAGAAGAGGCGGCAGTCATCGCGAGCCTGCGTCACCGCAACATTGTCACGGTGTACGACATTGATGCGGAACGGGGAAAGCCGTTCATCGTGATGGACTATGCGCCGGGCGGCTCGTTGATGCAGCGCATTGATCGGCTTGGCAGCTTGGAGCCAACTGCCGCGGTTCACACCATGATCGATGTGCTGGATGCGCTGCAGACGGCGCATGAGCGCGGCATCATTCACCGCGACGTCAAGCCTCACAATATTCTGTTTGGCATTGATGATGTGCCACTGCTGACCGACTTTGGCGTTGCCCTTAGGATTGATGACCGCATGACTCCGCGCACGCGGAATCGAATCTTGGGCACGCCCACGTACATGTCCCCCGAGCAGGCTCACAACTCTGAGAGCGCCGGCCCCCGCTCCGATGTCTACAGCGCGGGCCTCTGTCTGTACGTCATGCTGTCGGGTCGCCAGCCTTTCGCTGGGCATGAAGTGGCTGACGCCCGGGAAGAGCTGGAGCACATTGACCCTCGCTTGGCCGAGATTGCTATGCGTGCATGCTCCCCCAGCGCTGATGACCGCTACCCGTCTGCCGCTGCAATGGCAGACGCGCTGTGTGAGGTAGGTGCGCAGCTTCCCGTGTTCCGCCCAGAGACGCTGCATACACCGGGCACGGCACCGCTTCGCTATCTGGCTCCGCCGTCCATCCCACCCATGGATGAGACCTGGCCGCCAGGTCTTCGCTCAGACGAGCCGACCGAAGACTCAGCGACTCCGTCGACTCCAACGCCTGAGCGCTTCTTGGAAGCGCCGAGCCTCGAAGCCTCCGAGCGGCGACCCATGCCTCCAGCGCGCATGGCACCCATCAACCCCATCGCGGTGACCCTGCTTGTGTTGCTGTTCGTGGGGGCGTCCGCCACAACGTGGTTTGTGCTTAATCGCCTTGTGCCGGCGCTTGCAGCACCTTGAGCAGTCCCTCGTGGATGACCTGAACGGCCACAACATCTCGGTCGCAGTAGGCAACAAGGTCCGCTCGCACGTCCTCGCTGACGAGGCCTCGTCGAATGCCCAGTGCCAACAAGGCGGCGTCTCGTCCGTTGCGGATGGCGAGGTCTCGGTAGGAGAAGTCGCGGTCGAACGCGCCGGCCACCGCTTTGACGCTGTACATCCCGCCGAGGGCTGCGCTCCAGAAGCCTGAGCGGACCGGCGCGTGTAGGTCGAAGATACGCTCTCGGACGTCGTGAATGGCTGGGCCAAGGTCGGGGAAGAGCTTGGCCATTCGACCTAGGGTCTTGGACTCGTAGTCGGACCACACCAAGATGGGCAGGTCATCGGCAAGGGCTGCGAGTAGGGACTCGGTGAAGGCCCGACGTGGGTCGGGTTCCACGCCTAGGAATGACGTGGACAGCGGCTCACCTGTGGTGCGAATGACCCACAGGAAAGGGACGGCGTCGAAGGGGACGATGTCTGGATGTTCGGGTAGTGACGGCTGGAAGGCTTCAAAGTCCAGGGAGTGGACGGGGCCCTGCGGAACAACCGCCAGAAGATCTCGGCCAAACCAGTCTTCGCCACGGTCTGCCGCTTCGCGTGCCCCCGCCGGTGGGCTGGCATGGGGACTGCTCGCGCTGGGGCCACAATGAGACAGATAGGGGCACCGCCAGGGCACTCCGCACTGCACACCTGGCTCAATGGCCGGCTCATCTTCGAGCGACAGGACCGCACGCCAGGGTGCGGTGTCGGGGATGACAAACGGGATGACCCGGTCTGTGACTCGGACCACGCGCAGGTGGGTGTCTGGATGAATGGCACCGGCTTTCGCGCCGCGGCGAAGGTGGGCAACGTGCGCGTCAACAACGCGAATGTCTAGGGCGCCTAAGACCGCGATCTGTAGGCCAATATCGACCAGGTTGCCGCGTTTGACCTTGAGGCCTGAGCGGACGTCCACCAGCTCCCAACCGTCTGCCCGACGGCGCATGATGTCGACGCGCACGCGAATGTCGCCGGTGTCGAACACGCCCTTGTACACGGTCTGTGTGGCAGGGTCGGCCATGGCGGCGGCAGTCTGGGCAGCGGCCTCGGGGCCCCAAGAAATCGCGATGCCGCCCGGAAATTTCTCCTGGGCCAGCGCTTCCACACGACGGCCCTGGTCGCGTCGTACACGGCGTGCTTCGGGGTGTCCGGTGGGATTGGTCGCATGCGCTTCCAGCCACAATCGGCGCACACATTGGGCGCCTGCGAGCACCGCACTTCGGGAGAGGGGGTCGTTCATCGGCGCCGCGGGTAACCCGGCGATACAGGGACGCATGTCCGTCGTCCGCATTGCTGACCGATACGTGCTGCTCGGGGTTCTGGGTCGCGGCGGTACGGCTACGGTTCATCTAGCGATCGACGAGCTAACCGGCGAGAAGGTAGCGCTAAAGGTGGTGCATCCGCACCTGGCATCTACGGCGAGTGTTCGCGCGCGTCTGTCGCGAGAAGTGTCCGCTTCGAAACGACTACAACATCCCAATCTGTTGGTGGCCGACGAGCTGGTAGACACGGACGGCACCTTGGCCCTCAAGCTACGATTCCATCCTGGCGTGACGCTTGCCGAGCAGGTCGCCACGTCCGGTCCGTTGTCTGCATCCGCGCTGAGACGGCTCGCTGAGCAGCTAGCGAGCGGACTCTCAGCGGCTCACCGTGCGGGAGTGGTTCACCGCGATCTGACTCCGAACAACGTCCTGATGGATGGGGCAGATGCGTGCTTGTCTGACTTTGGCCTAGCCCGAATCAAAGGGGATGAGACGGTCACGAAGACCTCGGCCATGGGCACGCCTGGCTATGCCGCGCCCGAAGTGATTCGTGGCGGCCGAGCAAGTCCGGCGTCTGATGTGTACGGACTCGGGGCCACGCTCTTTTTCGCCGCGACCGGTCGTCCGCCGTTTGAAGGGCGCGACGCGATGGCCATCCTGTCTCGACAGCTCGATGATCAGCGTGAGCCGGTGGCTTCCTTGCGTCCTGACCTGCCGGTAACGGTGACTGCTGCGATCGACGCGCTGATGTCGCCAGATGCGGGAGACCGGCCGCCTGGGGCTCAAGGGGTGCTGCTGGCGCTCCGTGTTCCGGTTCCTTCGAAGCGTCCTGTCGTGAAGCTGGGGCCCGTTGGACTTCCTTCCGGTGACTTCGCCGTGCAGATCACCCGCAGTGGCGGGGAAAAGCGTCGCAAGAGTAAGTTTGAGGAGTCCGTCGCTGCTGCGGGAAATGTGCTGCGGGAGACCGTGTTGGAGGGCTGGCTGGGCGTGCCTCCCAGTGCGTCGAATGAGGAGCGTCTTGCTGGCGTTGTGGCCACCTGTGCCGGGCTACCAGCGCGTGCGCTCGAGGTTCCAATTGTGCTCGAACGGGTGCAATGCCGTCTCGTCACGGGTGTTGATCATGGGACTGCGACCACTCTTGCCGAATCCGCAAGTCAGCTCGGCTACATCTCCCGCGTTGTCTCTAGCGAACCCTTGACCTCGTCGAATGGTCGGCGTTTGGTCATCGGATGGACCGTCTGGGTGGCGCTTGTCATGGCCGGCTTCACGGCCCTAGGAATCAATGCATTTGCTGCGATGTGGGCGGCATGGATGCCAGCTGTGGCGTTGTTGGTCCCGTTGCTCGTGTCCACGAGAGCGAGGGAGGTGTCAGCACTTCCTTTGGCCTTTGGCCCCGACATCCGTCTGTGGCTCAAGCCCGAGTTTGCGCACTACGCGGAAGCGTCCGATGGAACCGCCACCCGTGTGCGACTGACGCTGGGCGACCGCGCCTTGGGACGTCTTGAGGGGCTCCAGGAGGCGATTGGTGACGCCGGAGCCGATCTGCCTGTTGTCGTCCGGCAACAGCTACGTGACACCCTGCGCGACCTACGTGAACGGACCTTGGACCTCGTGACGGATGCGGCGCGTCTGGAGTCGTTGTCCAACGCCGTGAGCGGTGGCTCAACACCCGCTGAGGTTGAGCAACTGCAAGCTCGGATTCGTCGAATGGAGACCTTAGTGATGGCTGGAGAGACGCGTCATAACGCGGTGCTTCCTGGCCTTCGGGAGAGTCTTCGTGTGCGCATGGAAGCGATGGTCGGGCGTGATGCGGTGGAGGACCAACAGACCCAGGTATCGGCCCAGCTTCTCGACATCATTGCCACGGTGGATGCCGTTCGACACGAGCTGTTTGCGGCAACTCGGACACAGGACTCCGGTCGTCTGGTCATGGAGAAACTGCGTTCACAGGCGGCGGCAGCGACCCGCGCCCACCGAGAGCTCGACGAGCTGTAGAGCGTCGTGGCATACACTGTGGGCATGCGCTTCAAAGACTCTCTTGCTGCCCTGATTGCCCCCCTCGACGCCGACGCACACCCGGAGGCGGTCCGACGTCTGAGTCGTTGTCGCCGGGTTGCTGACCTCGAACGAATGGCAGCGGAGGACTTGGGCTGGCTGGAGTCGGCAAAAGCAGATCCACGGTACCGCCTGGTGAAGCACAACAGCGGTACGTTCTTGGTGTTGTCTTACGACGACGGCTGGGGAACGACTCTCGTCCAGCAGCCCTTCTTCCGCTAGACGGTTGGCCAGCCCAGCGCTGTGTTCAGCTCAACAATCGACTGTGCTGTACCGACCTCAAGAGCACGGCACACGTGCGCGTGCCCAATGCTGACTTCTCGCAGACCCGGAAGTGTCTGAAGCGGCACGAGGTTGAACCGGTCGAGGTCGTGGCCCGCATTTAGACCCACGCCAGCAGCTTGTGCGGCTCTTGCTGTTGCGAAGATGCGCTCGGTCTCTCGGATTTCGTTGTCTGTGCCAAAGCCCCATGCGTACGGGCCGGTGTACAGCTCCACCCGGTCGGTTCCCACTTCCGCTGCATGCGCCATTCCTTCGGGGGTGCAATCCATGAAGATCGAAGAACGGATGTTCGCGTCCCGAAGTCGCTTGAGCACCGGAGCGAGTAGGGCGTTGTCATTGGGTAGGTCCCAGCCATGATCGCTGGTCACTTCGCCGGGAGAGACAGGAACGAGCGTGCACTGGTTTGGATGCACCTGCAGCACCATGTCGAGGACGGCGTCATGTGGCTCACACTCCACGTTGTACTCAATGGTCGGATGGTGCTTTCGTAGGTGCTGCGCCAACACTGGGACGTCCGCCATGCGGATGTGTCGCTCGTCACGTCTCGGATGTACCGTGATGCCCCGCGCGCCAGCGGCGATGCAGGCGTCTGCGCACTCGAGAAGGTTCGGGACATTGCGACCCCGTGAGTTTCGCACCAACGCGTACTTGTTGACGTTGATGGACAACAGGGCTCGGGACATGGCGTTCTCCAGACCGTAGGTTTGCACCAACTGAACAGAGTCGTGTGCATTGGGTCGACTTGTACCGCCTATTCCGGTACCCTGTCCTAGCCCAAAGCTGGGCCTTGGGAGCCTGCGTGGGAACAGCCACCCGCACCGTCGTCTTCACAGACCTCGCTAACTACACGGCCAAAGTGTCGCGTACTGATCGCGAAGGATTGCGCAAGATTCTCATCGAGCATGAGGGTCTCGTTCAACCCATCGTCGAGCAATACGGCGGACGCATTGTCAAGAACCTTGGCGATAGCTTTCTGTGTCTGTTCAAGTCAGCAACGGATGGTCTGCGCGCGGCTCTGGACATCCAGCACGTTGTGACTGAAGAAGGCGAGATCTCCATCCGTCTGGCCATGACCACAGGCGATGTCGAAGAGATCGACGGTGATTGCTTTGGTGAGTCGGTCAACCTTGCCGCACGCATCTTGTCAAAGGCGCCTGCCGGTGAGATCTGGTTCTCGAAGGGCACTCAGATCTGCATGAACGAAGCTGAGATCCCGTGGGAGAGCGTGGGACGCTTTCGCCTGAAGGGCATCCCTGGCGACCGCGAGATCTTCCGCGCCGTTCCGCGGCATCGCGCTTGGCTGCCAGACGGGGTGGCTGCTGCTGTTCGTGCTGGCGCTCTGGTTCGGTTGCAGCACGGACAGCGTCCCGGAATGTTGCCCCCTGAGCCCACCATTCTTTTGGAAGGCTTCACGCCCGGCAGCGAAGAGTTGTCTGACCTGATCGACAACCTGCCTGTTCTCAACCCGGCGTCGCTGTACTTGTCTACGTACAACATCGCGCAGTCTGACCGCTTGGGCTGGACTGACCAAGGTCGCGGAATGGTCATCGGCATGCCCGACGCCATCGATGCTGCGATTCAAGACACACTGCGAGTCGTGTCGCGCTCGACTGGGTCTGACACAATCGTCCTAGACGTTGGTGTGGATGCGGACTTCGAGCTGTTCATCTGTGGCTTGGCGCTGCCAGCGGTCCCACTTCATGATGTGGTCGCGACCTACGCCTACGACCTGCTCCCTGACGGGCGCTGGGTCAATCGCTCGGACCGAGCTGTTGTGCGCATTGAAGTCCAATCGGGCGGCGTGTACCTACACGCACTGCACCCGGGCATTGTTGCTGGCGGACGTGGTCTTGGAAGCGGCCAGACCGTAAAGCTGGCAGATGGCGCAGCCGTGCAGACACCCGTCGGTGTTCTGACGTTTCAGGCGGTCGACCAAGGCTATGCGGGCCTCATTCTGATGGATACCGAGATGCGTCTCGGAGTGTCCAGGGGCCAGATCGCCGAGCTGGGGCGTGAACCCAACCACCCTGGGTTGGCCTTTCCGGACCGTCGTGGGCAAGACAATATTCGCTGGTGCCCCGGTAGTCGGGCTGCTCGTGCGCGAAGTGGGGGATTCACCCTGGACCGTGCGCTTGCTGGCCGTCGGCAGGTCTCTGTTGAGCTAGACGACTCGGGCATCATGGTCGCTCCATTGCATCCTCGCTGCGCAACCTACCTCTGCGGCGATGACGGCCGTCTGATACGCGCCGAGAAGCGTATTCCAATGAACGAGTCGCACCGTATCGTCGCAGGTACGACTGTTGTCGGCCTGCGTCGCCCCGAGTAGCGTCGTGTCTGTCGTCACCTTCACGGAACTGTTGGAAGACGCATTCCTCGACCCAGACAGCGTGGACTACGACCAGCTGCGAACCCTGTACGTTCACTCGTCCTGCTACATCCCATTCGGTCGGGACCAATCGTCTATCGAGACGTTGAATACCCAGCTTGCTGGGCTGGACTTCGAAGCGGCGATTCACACGATTGAGCCGCTGATCGAGCTAGACCCACTGTCCATCACCCTTCGCTTGGCCTACGCACATGCGCTGGACGGGATTGATGATGAGTGGGAGGCGAGTACCCAGCGTGCCGTGGCCAATGGACTCATCAAGGCCATCTTGGGTTCTGGTGACGGTCGGACCCCACAGACTGCGATTGTGGTCTTGGACGACCGCGAGCGTGAGCTGGTGTTGCAGCTTCTGAGTGTGCGACCGAAGTCGAGCCAGATGACCACATCCGAAGACGGATGGCTCGACTGTGTGACCTGCCACGAGGGCCGGTTGGTGTACCTCGACGTGAGCTGGCCCCAGGGCTGGCTCTTGGCCATGAACGCGAACTAGCGCTCCGTCGGTTTGGTCACGGGTTACTCGCGACGCCAATCGAATGGAGTGTGTATGCGTGGTCTCTTGATGGGGTGTGTGGCTGCTGGATTTTCGTTGCTGGTGGCTTGTGGGTCGGACTGCAACAACGACTGCCAGCAGTGTCGGGACCAAGTGGCGGTGTTCGAAGCGCAGTGCGAAGCGGGCTGCGGCGGTGACGCCGAGTGCCGCGACATCTGCCAGACATCGAGCTGCCAGGGAAACGATGCCTGTGATGGCGAGATTGAAGACGCCTGCAACTAGAAGCATCCGCAGACTAGAGCTGCGAATGACACTCCATGTGTCCTAGGACAGGCTGGAGGGGCGACTCTTCACAGTGGCGATGAGCAAATCGGCCGGTGTGGGAGGTGGCCCCTTCTTCTTTGGGGGCTTCCTTGTGCGCCACATCTGCGTCGCTCCACATCTTCGATGTGTGCTGCTTCGCGTCTTGCACCTAGACTCGATTTGGCCTTGGCGGCCTTGAGGCGAGATGTGGACGCGATGCCCGTCGCCCGCCCCACAGTGTGGTGTGGGCGACAGGCTCGGGCTTAGATTAGATGCGAGTTGAGTTGTGAACCTGGAAGCCGAATCCGTCGACATTTCCGGCCCAGTCCGCAAAGTTCTCTTCGCCGCCACGAATCTTCCAGTCGGAGTCGATGGTCAAGCAGCTGCTGATGCCGCCGCGTGGACGCAGACGCATCATCAGGCGGAGACGGCGGGGCTCGTATGCAGCCATGAGGTCGTCAAAGACCACGTTGGCGAGGCGCTCGTAGCTGGCCATGGCGTCGCGGAAGGCGTCTTTGTAGACCTTGAGGGACTTCAGCTCAATGGTCCACTCGTTCGGGTAGAACGTCAGCAAGACTTCGCCGTAGTCTGGCTGGTTCGCGACTCCCAAGAAAGTGAACTCGGGAATGAGAATCTTCTGCTCGTACGCGTCCCCGGTGGGGTTGGGAATGCGGTCGAGCAGGTGCTTTTTGCTCCAGTGGGAGTTCGGAAGCATCTTCATGGCTTCCTTGTGCTGCCCTTCGGAATCCAACCGTTCACGCTTGAGCGTCTTGAGCAGCTGCTTGCGCTCGTCGTAGGACAGGTCGCGCATGCCATGGAGTGCTTGCTCGTACTGTGCGTCTGTGGCCATGGGTACCCTCTAATAATCGTCCGCGCGGATGGCGCTGGACCGGTGTAAGGCGCGCCCCTAACGCGAAATCTACGTCTTGCCCGACTGGAGCTCAGCGCAGCGGTAGCAGACGTTGAACCCTGGTGCGCAAGGGCTACGCTTGGACGTTGGTTCACAGACACTCTCGTTGTGCCCGCTGAGTATGGCGTCCTCCCAGGCTGAAGTGAGGCCTGTAGACGCCTGGTCGGTACGCCGTCCCACCGAGTGAGACGGCGTACTGCAGGGCACCGCTACTTGGCGGGCGTGTACAGCTCGCCGCCCGCTTCTGCGAACTCGCGGGCTTTGGCTGCCATGCCTGCCTGGAGCGCTTCTTCAGCGGCGAGTTCTTGCTCAGCGGCGTACTTGCGGACGTCCTGGGTAATCTTCATCGAGCAGAACTTCGGCCCACACATACTGCAGAAGTGAGCGACCTTGGCACCAGCGGCGGGCAGCGTCTCGTCGTGGAACAAGCGTGCGGTGATGGGGTCGAGGGACAGATCAAACTGGTCGTTCCAGCGGAACTCGAAGCGTGCCTTCGACAGAGCATCATCGCGCTTTTGTGCGCCGGGGTGTCCCTTGGCCAAGTCTGCTGCGTGTGCGGCAATCTTGTAGGCGATGAGGCCGTCTTTGACGTCCTGCTTGTTCGGCAGACCCAAGTGCTCTTTCGGGGTGACGTAGCAGAGCATTGCCGTTCCCCACCAACCGATCATGGCCGCACCAATGGCGCTAGTGATGTGGTCGTAGCCGGGAGCAATGTCCGTGGTCAGTGGCCCCAAGGTGTAGAAGGGGGCTTCGTGGCAGACTTCGAGCTGAAGATCGATGTTCTCTTTGATCTTGTGCATGGGCACGTGGCCGGGGCCTTCGATCATGACCTGCACGTCGTGCTTCCAGGCAATCTTGGTGAGCTCGCCGAGCGCGCGCAGCTCGCCGAACTGGGCTTCGTCGTTCGCGTCTGCAATGCAGCCAGGACGCAGTCCATCACCGAGTGAGAAGGTGATGTCGTACTCTTGCATCAGCGCGCAGATCTCTTCAAAGCGCGTGTACAGGAAGTTCTCTTGGTGGTGATGCATGCACCACTTGGCCATGATGGAGCCACCGCGGCTGACGATTCCGGTGATGCGCTTGGCGGTCAGCGGGATGTGGTGAAGCAGAACGCCAGCGTGGATGGTGAAGTAGTCCACGCCTTGCTCAGCCTGCTCGCGCAGGACCTGCATGAAGATCTCGAAGGTCAGGTCTTCGGCCTTGCCGTCTACGCGCTCGAGCGCTTGGTAGATGGGCACCGTGCCGATGGGCACTGGGCTGTTGCGCAGGATGTGCTCGCGGGTCTCGTGAATGTCGTTGCCAGTGGACAGGTCCATGACTGTGTCGGCACCCCAGGTCGTGGCCCAGGTCAGCTTCTCAACTTCTTCGGCGATGGAGCTTGTGACGGCGCTATTGCCGATGTTGGCGTTGACCTTCACTTTGAAGTTTCGCCCAATGATCATGGGCTCCAGCTCGGTGTGACGGATGTTGGCGCAGATGACCGCACGGCCTCGGGCCACTTCGTCACGAACGAAGGAGGGAAGCACGTCTTCACGCTGAGCGATGAAGCGCATCTCTTCGGTGATGATGCCTTTCTTGGCGTAGTGCATCTGCGAGAAGTTGGTGTCTCCCCGGTCAATACGTGCCTGAACCCAGGCCGCACGCTTCTTGGGGATTCCCACTTCGGGTGCATGGCCCTGCGGTCCGGACGTGTCGTACACGCGGAAGGTCTCGCCGTTTGACAGCGGAATCTCGCGAACAGGGACGCCAAGGTCACCTTCGAGAATCTTGGTTCCAGGTAGCAAACTTTCTTGTGTGGGCTCGGTAGCCATGGTCGCTTTCCTCCGCCGGTACGAACCGGATCAGGTCCTGCGGTGTGATCTCAGGCCCGTTGTGGGCCACCCGCAGCGATGGCCGGGTGCGTAATGCACTACTGCGGGAAACCCCACCCACTCGCTGCGCTGACCATGGCGTCAATCGTGTACTTGGTGCCCATGGCGTCCAGACCGCAACCGTCGCAGCTCCAGGTCTGATGAATGCGAACCCACTCACCATCCTGCGACTTGCTCACCGTCACGACCTGCCATGTGACGTCGTCTGACTCGTTGTCCGTTGCGCGCAAGACGGCGACGGGAAGGCTCGGAAAGGGGCGGTCGATGTCGACTGAGCCGCTCATCTCCCACACCTGACGCATCTCGGTCAGTGCGGCCTGAAGCATGATTTCGTGGTCAGGGTCGTCGGGGCCACGTAGAGACAAGATGTACGCAGAGCTGTTCTGGCTGGCGGACGACGCGCTCATCAGCTGGGCGCTGCCGTCGGGGTCGACAGACCGGGTGCAGTCCGTCTCCCAGTCGTCTGCTTTGGGTAGGACGATGGCCATGTTTGACGACGGGATGGCAACACGAAGCTGTTCAGCGCCGAGGGGTTCTTCCAGGCAATCGTCTGGTGCAATCGGGGAGTCGGGGACGACCGTGACCGGAGTGAGTTCCTCCGTATCGCTTTCGAGCCATGAGCAGCCGGACATGAGCAGGACAAACAGACTGATGCGCAAGGGAGCCTCCAAGGACGGCGGTGTAACTGGGCCGTTGGTGCTGTCGGTACCGACTGCTGAGAGTAGGGAAATCTGGGTGCCCGCAGTGCCTAAACGTTGATGAAAGGCGATGGACCCGAACATGCCGGAGATGTACTGATGCAGATGGTCTTGGTTGGAGTGGGTTGCGCTGTGGTTCTGACTCAACTTGCATGTGGTGGACTGTTCGGACCCAACGTCAGTGACCGCGCGGTTGAGATGTGTGAGCTGCTGAGCGAAGAGCACGATGGGGTTGAGTGTCAGCTCGCGAACGTCGGAGACACCGTTGAGCTAGACGGCGTGCGCATTACCGTCGACCTCGTCAAGCAGGTTGAGGGACTGGACTCCCTGCCCGCGATTGGCAACATGGACGAGCGCGCTCACATGCGAGAGGTGGGTCGGAACATGGTCGTCATGCATATGACGTCTGAGAACACCACTCCTGTGCAGTGGGACGAACAGCGGTTCACCTACCCGTTCACCAACAATGCGGGGCAGTCCACATACCGAGAGCCCTACAATATTCGGGTCTATACGGAGGCCACCCCGGAAGTTGAGCCCAAGCCTCGGTACTACGACTTCGTTCGCGGGGAGCCCGTGACCTTTGCCGGTGCCTTCGGGGGCGCCCCACAGCGTGCCGTCGACTCAACGCTTGCGGTGTGGACCGAAGAAGAACGTATCGATCCGGATGACCCGCGAGGTCGTCGCCGGGACTTCTACACTTCGCTGGTCGTCGACGACTTGGGCTTCCGAGCCGAAGACGAGTAACCACGCACAAGCGGTGACAACGGTGGACTCTCACAATGTCTATCGACAGCGCTGGTTTGATAAGCGATACCAATGTGGGGCCGGTGAGGACATCATGCGATTGATTCTTTTAGTTGGACTGATGGCGTGCAGTGGCACGAACGAGACCTCTTCAGAACAAGGAGACGACGTTCGCTGCGCCTGTGGCGAAGAAGCCCCGGCTCCGGACCTGTGCATTGAGTACGCACGTGACGAAGCCGTGTACCTAGATGACGATGACGATGACGACGGGTACGGCGACCCGGACATGGAAACCTTCGATTGTTCCTCGGTCGGTGTTGTGGCCAACAGCGATGACTGTGACGACGCTGACGACGGCGTCAGCCCGGATGCCGTTGAACTGTGCGACGACGACCTTGACAATGACTGCGACGGTGACGTCGACGGCCGGGACGTAGACTGCCAAGACTGACAGGGCTCGATTTCGAGGGTGGGTTGCGCTGCAAGGGCTCGTTGGGTTCATTGTTGGTACACTGCCACCGAGTGCTCGGTGTGCATCCGACCGCTTCAGACGGGAATGTATGGACCAGCGGACCGACATTGAGCGCTTCATGCAGCAGGCGTCGCGTCAGATTGAGACCAGCATCTCGATTGTGCGCGGCCTGCTCATCCTTCTGGTCTTTCTCCGCCTGTTGCTCATTCGCTGGTCTGAGTTTGGCGATGGGCACATCAAGCACATCATCGCCATTGGCTCCCTCATCGTCGGATTCGCGCTGAGCGGGTTCATCGGGGTGCAGATTCGCCGTGTGCGGCAGACTTCACCGTGGCTCATTGCCTCGGCTCTCTTGGACGTCATGCTCACGCTCATTGTGGTGTCGCCGAGTGTGATCTGGCCGCACGACAATTACTTGGGTGTGCTTCGAGCCCCGGAATTTGGTGTGTGGGTGCTGGTTGTCTTGGCCGCGGGTGTCCGGCTGTCAAAGGGGACCGCGCTCGCTGGCCTGCTGGCCACACTTGTTGCCGTCTCTACGCTGATAGGCTGGGATTATGCCTACAATGTTGAGCGGGTCACGTACAAGAACGGTGACGCAATCATGGCGTACGCTGTGCTCATCTCGGCGGGCATCTTGGGCTATCGCCTCGCAGTGTGGGTTCGCTCGTTGGTGCTGTCGACCGCAACGTCTGCGGGCAATGCGGCGCGAGCAAGACAGGTCTTGGGCGCGTACGTCTCCGAAGAAGTAGCGCTAATGATTCAGGACGAACCCGCGAAGCTCGGTGGAGAAGCGCGCGAAGTTGCCGTGCTTTTCAGCGACCTGCGCGGATTCACAACGTACTCAGTCGATACGGAGCCGGGGGCGCTCATTGCTGAGCTGAACGAGTACTTTGAGACCATGGTTCGCGTCATCCGTCAGCATGGCGGAGTGGTCGATAAGTACATTGGTGACGCTATTATGGTGGTCTACGGTATTCCCAAGCAACTAGGCGACGAAGCGACGCGCGCTGTCCGCACTGCCGCCGGTATGCAGAGTGCGCTGACCGAGTTGAACAAGACTCGGGCCAAGCGGGGACTGCCGCCACTAAGACAGGGCATTGGCATTCACTACGGCACAGCGGTCGCTGGCAATGTCGGAACTCTTGAACGGCTTCAATACACGGTTGTCGGCGACACGGTGAACTACGCGAGTCGCCTAGAAGCGGCCACGAAAGAGCTCGGTGTAGAGGTGCTGCTGTCCGAAGAGGTCGTCAAGCGTGCTTCCGACGAAGGCTGCTCGCTGGTGCTGGAAGCAATGACCGATATCGAGGTCCGCGGCCGTCCCGGAAAGCATCGGGTGTTCAGCGTTCCTCAGTGACCTCATGCCGCCCGACGCTGCACCGGGCTAAGACCGGCCGATGCAGCTTGTCATCACCGAAAAGCCCTCTGTCGCACGGGACCTTGCCCGGGTCCTTGGCGTGCGCGGCAATGCAAATGGCTACATTGATGGTGACGGTATTCGCATCACGTGGTGCATTGGTCACCTTGTAGAACTGCAGGAACCTGCCCACTACAATCCCGACTGGAAGCGGTGGTCCCTGGACACCTTGCCCATGGTGCCGGAGTCTTTTGCGTTGCGGCCACGAAGGGATGGGGCCGCTGACCAGTGGAAGGTGGTCAAGCGCCTGCTGTCCGACCGTGCGGTCACGTCGGTCGTCAATGCGTGTGATGCGGGCCGCGAAGGCGAGCTTATCTTTCGCTACGCCTACCAACTCTCCGGAGGCACAGCCCCCGTGAAGCGGTTCTGGGTGAGCTCCATGACGGACGTTGCGATTCGGCAAGCCTGGAGCAACCTACGGGATGGCGCCCAGTATGACACCTTGGCAGACGCGGCCCGGTGTCGCTCCGAAGCGGACTGGCTGGTGGGGCTGAACGCGACCCGTGCCATGACCTGCTTGGGTCGAAAGGGGGGCGGAGACGAGCTGCTGAGTATTGGGCGTGTCCAGACGCCAACTCTCGCTATGATTGTGGACCGCGACCTGGCGATTGACGCCTTTGTGCCGGAGACCTTCTGGCAGGTCCGAGCCGACTTTACCAGCGGTGAAGCGAAGTGGACGGGTACTTGGTTTGGCTCGGATGTTCGGGCCGAGAACGAGCGCTTTGAGGACACACCGGTCGCCGAGCGATTGTCTGAAGAAGCCCACGCCAAGGCCATTGCGGATGCGGTACGCGGTCAAGATGGCGTGGTGGAGACCGCAAGCAGTCGCAAGAAGGTCGAGCCGCCGCCGCTGTTGTACGACCTGACGTCCCTTCAGCGTCGCGCCAACCAGCGCTATGGAATGACGGCGGACCAGACCCTGAATACGGCACAAGCGTTGTACGAGCGGCACAAGCTGCTGACCTATCCACGTACAGATGCGCGCTTTCTGACGCCTGACCAGGTGGATACTCTGCCGGGAATTGTTGAAGCGCTTCAGACGCTTCCCCCGTACGCACCGTTCGCAGCGGACATCCTGCAGAGCCCGATTCGTCCAGGCAAGCGCGTGGTCGACGCCGCTGAAGTCGGAGACCACCACGCCATCTTGCCGACCGACCGTCAGCCGGTACCGGGCCGCCTCTCTCCGGACGAAAAGCGCATCTACGACCTAGTCGCTCGTCGTCTCCTTGCGGTCCTGTCGCCACCCGCTGAGCTCCACCTGACCGAGCTTGTGGTGGCGGTGCCTGTACAGTCGTTGCCCGAACCGCTCGCCAACCCGCCTCGATTTCGTGCCAAGGGCCGCATCTTGGCCGTTCCAGGCTGGCGTGCCGTGGACCCGCCGGGTCGCGAGAAAGACCGCTTGCTGCCTCCGGTACAGCAAGGTGCGACGGCCACGACCGACAGCAGTGATGTCCACGAAGGACAGACCAAGCCGCCTCGTCCACACAACGACGCGAGCATCCTGCGCGGCATGGAGCTGGCCGGAAAGACTCTAGACGACAAGGAACTGGCGCGTGCCATGCGCTCGGCGGGTCTAGGAACTCCAGCCACACGTGCAGCGATTCTCAAGACCTTGATCTCGCGCAACTACATCCGACGTCAAGGCAAGCACGTCCACGCAACGAAGAAGGGACGTCTGCTGATTGCGGCAGTGCCTGTGGATGAGCTGAAGAGTGCTGAGCTGACGGGCCGCTGGGAGAAGCGGCTGACGGACATTGCCGAGGGGCGCGAGACCGCTGAGGTCTTCATGCGAGACGCCGTGGCACGCCTTCGTGACGTCATTGACGCGATTGCTGCGGCTGACCCACCTCCTATGCCGGCTGCGAAGAAGCCAACGGGCCCTGTGCTCGGCACCTGTCCGGTCTGTGCGACGCCAGTTCGTGATCTTCGCGGCACCTACAGCTGCGAGACGGGGCGGAACTGCACGTTCGTCGTCTTCAAGAAGATGACGGGCCGTGCCATCAGCGTTCGCATGGTGAAGACGCTGCTGAAAGACGGCAGGACGCCGATTGTGAAGGGCTGGAAGAGCAAGGCTGGCAATCAGTTCGAGGCGGGTCTGGAAATTCGGGAAGACGGCACGGTTGGGCTGCACTTCGCCCCGCGAACCGAGTCGCGCAGCACCACAAAGACGGTGTCGGCCATGCCTCCGGGGCCACCGACCGACCCTGTCGGAATGACCTGTCCAAAGTGCCGCCAGGGTCGCATTGTGAAGGGCCGTGCTGCGTGGGGGTGCAATCGCTACCGCCAAGGGTGCCACTTCATCATTGAGTTCGACCGCGAAGGCCGCCCGGTGTCGGCAGCGGATGCGGCAGCGCGGATTCTTCACTGGCAGTCGTCGTGATTGCCTGGCTGCTGCTTGCGGCGTGCTCGGGTGAACAGCCCATGACCGTTGCTGCAGCGAGCAGCCTACGTGAAGTGCTTCCGGAGCTCGTCACTCTGCACTCGGAGCGAACGGGAGAGCCGGTTCGCGTCACTTACGGCGGCAGTGGGGCGCTCGCAGCCCAGGTTCGTGCAGGTGCACCGGTCGGCGTGGTGGTGTTCGCAGGCCAGGCTCCCCTGGACGGGCTGGTCGGCGATGGGCTGATTCAGGGCACACCCGAGGTCGTGGCCACAAACACGCTGGTCTTGGTTGGGGCGGACAACGCGATTCGGGTCGGATTTTCGGACCTACACCAGCTGTCGCACATTGCCATCGCAGACCCGGACGTGGCCCCAGTTGGCGCCTACGCTCGCCAAGTTCTGCAGCACTATGGTCACTGGGACGAGATTGCGGCGAAGGCAGTCGCTGTGCCAGATGTTGCCGCAAGTCTGGCGTTGGTGAGGCGCGGCGAGGTGCAGGCCGCCGTGGTGTACGGCACCGATGCGCGCCTTGCACCCGAGCTGTTTGTCTGGGAGGAAGACCCCCTCGTCGACGAACAGGTACCGGTGGTTGTGGCCGCAGGGGTGCCTGCTGGGCCGTCGACCTTTGTGCAGACGTTGACGAGTGAAGCGGGTCGGTCGGTGTGGACGTCGCATGGTTTCGCGGTTCCGCCCCAATGAGTGCCTACCCGGTTCAGCTGTCGCTGCTGGTGGCGCTGCTCTCCACTGCCTTGGTTGCCGTACCGGGCATTGCTCTCGCGGTCTTTTTGTCGGGAAGACGAGGGGTTTCGCGAGTCGTGGTCGACGCTCTGGTCCTGCTGCCGCTAGTCCTGCCGCCGTCGGTCACGGGGTATGCGCTCATTGTGGTCTTTGGCAGCCAGGGAGTTGTGGGCAGTGCGCTGTCACAGCTCGGAATTCGGCTCATCTTCACACCCGCAGCGGCCGTCATCGCTGCCGCTGTTGTGGCTCTACCGGTTCTCGTAAAGACCGCAGAACCGGCTCTCGCGGCCGTTCCGACCGAACTCACAGACGTTGGCAAGACCCTTGGCCTTGGGCCGGTGGCGCTGTTCTGGCGCGTTGTCCTACCGGTTGCTTGGCCCGGCATTCTCGCCGCGCTTGTCTTGGCTTTTGCTAGGGCGCTGGGTGAGTTTGGCGCCACGCTGTTGTTCGCTGGGAACATTCCGGGCAGCACCAACACCATGCCGATTGAGCTGTATTCTGCGTTTCAGAGAGGGGACGAGAAGACAGCACTCGCGTACGTAGCGATTCTGACCGCTCTGTCCTTGGTGGTCGTAGTGGTCGCTGCAGCGCTGACGAGGCGCCGATGATTTCGGTGGAAGTGACGGTCGACGTGGCCAATTTTCGTGTTCACGCTGCGTTTGAGCACGGCGCGGGTCTGCTGGCGATGGTTGGGCCGTCTGGCAGCGGTAAGACGTTGACGCTGCGCGCTATTGCCGGGTTGACGCCGGCGACGGGGACCGTGACCCTCCACGGACGGGACGTTGTTGGTGTTGCCCCTCACAAACGTGGCACCGCGTGGGTCCCTCAAAAGGACGCGCTGTTTCCGTTCCTAGACGTGCTCGGTAACGTCACCTTCGGGCTGCCCCGAGTGCGGCGGACCTTGGCGGACCCTAGGGTTGCCCTGCTGTGTGAAGAAGTGGGTATCGCGCACCTGCTCAAGCGCCGGGTTGTTGACCTGTCTGGCGGTGAACGTCAGCGTGTTGCCCTCGCCCGAGCCCTCGCTTGTGAACCGTCCATTTTGCTGCTCGATGAGCCCTTCGCCGCGCTCGATGACGCGAGTCGTACCGAGCTTGGCCGCCACCTGCGGACTGCGGTAGATTCACGCGGACTGTGCGCCATCTTGGTGAGCCACGACTCGCGTGAGGTGCGTCGTTTGGCGGATTCTGTGCTGCCGTTCTCTCGCGGTCAGGCAGGTCAGGTACAGTCGGTCATGGAGTGGGCAGCCACTCTACCTAAGGAGACGTCGTGATTACGCTGTACTACTGGCCCGGCCTTCCAGGACGCGGCGAGTTCATTCGCTTGTTGTTGGCGGTAGCCGAGCAGGACTACGTAGACGTTGGACGCCGGGATGGCGCCAAAGCCATTGCCGAGGCCCGCGAACGCTTCGGCGGGTTTGCACCTCCATACCTTGAGTTCGACAACCGAGTCCTGGCACAGTGCCCGCTCATTTTGCGCACGCTTGCCGAGCACTACGACCTGACGGGAGACTCGCCCGAGCAGGCGGAGATGGCGGTCTTGACCCTGATGGACTTGGTGAGCGAAGTCCACCACACCCACCATCCCATCTCGACCGAGCTGTTCTATGACAACCAGGTCAGCGAGGCCAAACGCGCCGCGAACCTGTTCCTCGCGCACCGGCTGCCGCTGTTCCTGGACTGGGTTGCCGCTGTAGGCGGAGGCGACCGGTTCTGGTTTGGTGGGTTCTGTTACGCGGACGTGGTTCTGCTGCAGGTACTCGATGGTCTGGTCTACGCCTTCCCGAATGCCATGGCGCGTGAGTACGCGGCACGACCGGAGCTGTTGAAGCTGCGCGGTCGTATCGACGCCGTTCCAACAGTTCGTGGCCACCGTCAGTCGATTCGCCATGTCCCGTTCACGAACCATGGCCTGTTTCGTCACTACCCAGAGCTCGACCCGTAGGTCCACGGTGGGGGGCAACCCAGGACGGTTCGGAAGGGCTGCCCGGGTAGGAACGCTTGGTCCTACCGGCTCGCTACTGTGAGCACTGGAGCAAGATCTCGAGTCGCTCGCGGTCCGCCTCGGATACCCCGCCTCGGGGAGGCATTATTGGACGGTCTCCAGTGGCAACATTGAGGATATCGGCGCTGTGCTCCCACAGGTCATCTTCTCCGTCGAACAAGACGTCCACTGGCGCATCGTAGCGGTTGCTCGACGTAGACGCGTGACAGCTCTGGCAGTTCTCGGTGATGAAGCCAGCGCCGAAGTTGTCCCAGGTGGTGGGCGGCGCGTCGTCGCAGATGACAGGCTCTGCGCAACCCACCAGGACCAACAAGATGGCGGCCCTCATGTGAGCATCCCTGAGATGGGCAGTACGCCGCTGACGTAGGGACCGGGGTCGATGTCGGCCAGGGCCAAGAGTGTGGCGCCGACCGCTTCTGCCGAGAGAATCTGACCGGACTCGGTGGAGTCGCCTGTTGCTGGGTCGACCAACTTCCCGTAGTAGGAGTCATCGAAGCCGCCAATGACGCGGTCTCCGGTGATGCCTGGGCCTGTCATCATGACACTCGTGTACGGCCAGTGGTCCTTGCCGGTAAAGGCGTTGAGTTTGGGGGTGCGGCCCATCTCAGACAACACAATGACAACGGTCTCCTCGGCCAAGGTGGCCTCTGCTTCTCCAGGTGTGGTCTCCAGCAGGCGCATCAGGGAGTTGAGGCCTGCGAAGAGGTCCTCGAAGTTTGCCGACTGTTGTACGTCGTTGTTCGCGTGGGTGTCCCAGCCTTGTCCGCCTTGCCCCACGTGCTGAAGGGGGATGCAGCGCGACAGCCCCAGGGACAGCGCTTGCACGGCAACACTGGCTTGGCCTGCGAGCTGGGTACCCCCATCAAAGTCCATGACGTACTGCAGGTCTTTGAGGGTGGTGGCCTTGGTGTGTGACAGGGTGAAGTCATCCAGCAAGCGCTGGTCCAAGGCCGACGATGACGCGTCACGTCGTGCACTGCTTCGCCGCGCCAAGTAGCGGTCGAGCACGCCTTCAGCAGGACGCGAGAATCCCGGCACCACAATGTCGCTATCTCGGGTGGCTTGGCCGCTGAGAAGGCTCTCTAGCTGGCCGTTACGACCTGTTCGCGCAACAGCCGCTCCGAGGTCTCCCGGGAAGCTGGGGCCGCCCAAGACAAGGTGTGGAAGGGTGTACCGGTCTTGCCGGGCCGAAGCGAGGATGGCTGGCCAGTCGGGCTGGGTGCCCGCTGAGCTGCCGGTGAGCGCAATCATGGTGCAAATCTCATGCGCGATGCTGCGAACCATGACCCCGTTGAGCACTGCGGTCTTGGCGGAGTGCCGCTGTAGATAGGTGGACACGGACGGTCGGGTTGCGCTGTCGACGAACGGAATCCGACCGGCCATTGCGCGTTGTGAGCCTGGCTCCATGTCTACGTTTCGGTTGTCGAACTCGGGCGCAAAGACGCGGGTTGGGTCCCACCCACCACCAGCGAAGACGAAGACGAACTTGGTGTCTCCAGGCATGGCTTGGGCACTTGCGAGACCGAGGGGAAGGCCGGCTGCGGCGAGAGCAGCGGCGGAACCCAGAAGGAACTGGCGTCGAGATGAAGTCATGGTCAGCTCCTAGTAGAAGAGGAAGTCGGGGTCACGCAGCAGGACGGCCAGCACACCGGCCCACGCTGTCTGTGTGTCATTGGTCACGCCGTACAGGTCGGTCCATAAAGCGAGGTTGGCATCGACCTCGGGTCCGTCAGCGTCCACGCGCCTGCCGTAGATGGCCAAGTGAAGGTCTTGCACTTGTCCAGCCATGGTCGCACGGTCGGTATCTGGGGTCTCGCTGAAGTCTATGCGGCCAAAGAGCCTTGCATTCGACGGGTCTTGGCGGTCTTGCTCGGCCACGGTCGTTGCCGCCGCTTCCGCTAGGCGTTCTTGTACTAAGAGTAGAGTTGCGTTCGGATGGCGGCTGCTGGCAGTCACGGTGTCACCGTCGGGAGCACCGGCGAGGGTCTGGAATCCGACACGGTCACTGGACATGACGTCGATGCCGTTTCGGGTCCATGAAAACCCGGTCAGTCCCTCAATCTGCGACGATAGCAACGACGCCGTAGCCATCTTGCGCGGGACATAGCCAGCGTCATCGGTCGGGCCTGAACGGTACTCGGGGCTGTCTGTGACCGAGCGAATCAGCGAACGCAGGGTCATGCCTTCGCTAAGGAACGCATCTCGGTGACGGGACAGGGAGGCGGCATCGAGCTCGGCTGCGTCGCGGCGTAAGAACAGCTCCCACGTTTGTTGGACAGCGCACTCCGGAAAGCGGTTGTCGGCGGCGATTTGCTGGCCCAGGTCAGCCAGCGTGTAGCCGGGCTCTCCGTAAAAGCCGGGGGCCACTCCAGTACGGCTGCGCCACTGTGCTTCGCGCTCGGGATGGTAGGGGACAATGTCCGCTGCCGAGTCTGAGTTCACGTAGTAGAAGCCCCAGAAGTAGCTAGCGAGCGGGTCTAGACTGACGTGGCAGTTCACGCAGCCAGGATTGGTCCGCAGGGCATCCTCGACAGCATCTTGGTCGAGCAGGTTGACGTTGCGGTCGAAGTCAATCGGGCGGACCAGGTAGTCATTGCAGAGGAAGATACGGCTGACTTGGTTGGCGCGCTTGCGGTTGGCGTTGCTGTCTGTAGACCCGTAGCGCCACCACATTCCGTTGGTGGTGAGCACACCGGAATGGGGCCGTCCGTCCGTGTATTGGGCGGGTTGCCAGCCGCTTTGTGTGGCCGAATAGTCGGTGTGCCACAGACTCGCCGTGGTCTCATTGGCCATGGTCCAGTCGGCGGTCACCACATCGGTGTACGGCAGGTCTTCGGTGGCCACGCGCTCTAGGATGCGCAGGGGTTCTTCGCCGATGGACGAGTAGAAGGCCGCGGCTGTGACACCAAAGCTGTCGGGGCCGACGTTGTAGCCCTCGCTTCGGGTCAGGTAGACCTCACTCCACAGGTCCATGACGCGCGGGCCGAATCCGGGGTCTTGTAGGTAGTCGTCGACCAGTGCGTCAATTGCCTCTGGGTCGTCCAACACACGCTCGTACTCGGCTACGGACGGGCGCACACCGCGAATATCAAGGGACAGGCGGGTCAACAGCTCGTTGGCTGGCAGTGGCTGGACGGTGTCCGTCGTGCTGCAGCTTGTCAGCGCAAGGCAGAACAGAAGGGGTCTTACCATGGGGTGTTCTCCCACTCGCTGAGCGCCGAGAAGTCTGGGCAGACGTCGCCTAAGTAGGTTCCGCGCCAGTACACGCCGCCGCAACCGTCGCAGGACGCGTCGGGGGATGGCTGGCCGAACTCGACCGTTCCGTCGAAGACCACGTCGAACCAGTTGCCGTCTTCGGCACGCACTCCAATCACCCCAGCCGGCTCAATGCCACAGGCCGTCAGGTTTGGATGGACCATGGCCAGCTCGTCGACGACCACGGTGTCCGCGGGGGCGCCGAGGCCTGACACACCGCCGCTCAGCTGAACGCTACCGCCGCTGTAGTCAGGTATGTAGGTCGCAACCATCTGGATGTCTGGGTTGACGTCTCCGGAGAGCCACGAGTCCGCAGCGCTGGGCGCGTCCCAATAGAAGGTGCCGCTGACGATATTCTGGTGGGTCGTGTGGGCGACGTCATCACCCGTGTAGACCGCGTCCAGCCACGAGGCTTGCCCCCCACCGGTCAGCGTCTGACCTTCCGCACCGATAAGGTCGAAGACTCCGAAGATAGCGGCACCTTGGTACAGGTAGTCGCCATCTGCGACGTCCTCGTACTCTTGGGCGAAGGCGTAGCCAGAGTAGGCGGTCCCACCTTCGGTCGTGCATTCACCAAACCAATAGGCGTTGCCGTCATCGGTGTACTGCGGCGGGCAATACGCATCTTGGTCGGCTGCTAGGTCAAGGTAGGCGTCGGCCAAGGACTGCGCCGTGATGGTGAAGGCGACGTCGAAGAAGCCCTCGATAGCTGCCTCCAGCTCGGTCAGCTCTAGGGCTGGGGTGGTCTCACTTGTGTCGTCGTAGACATAGGGCAAGGGCTCGTCGGGGGTGTTTGAGCAGGCGGCGAGCAGGGCGAGCATCCACATGGAGTCTCCAGATAGGCGGTGCGATGGCAAGTGTGGCGGAAGTAGGTCTGGTAAACGCCAGTGTGTAGTGAGACACACGACCGGTACGAACCGGAAAACAAAACGTACGACACAGGTTAGATGCCGGCCGGAGGAACCCCATGCAGCGATTTGAGTACCTTGTCGTCTACCAAGAGAACAACCGCGTACTGACCGCCAACGGCAACTGGCAAGGACTGGTCGACAAGGGGCAAGACGGAGACGTCGCGAGCTGCCCAGACAAGTTCGAGTACCTGGCTGAAGCCGGTGCACAGGGGTGGGAATTGGTTGGGATTGACCCAGAAGAGACTGGCACCGCTGTGCTGTACTTCAAGCGCACCCACGGCTGACCTCGGTTGATGACACCCTGTCACGGCTCGGGCGACGGTCTCGTCGCCAGTGACAACTTGTCGAAATCGGCGCGTCTGACAGCGTAGAAGCGGGCTCTTTGAGCTGGCACGATGCTTGCTCTACGTTACTCGCCGCCACTCGAATCGGAGGTTGGCTTCTTGAAACGCGCTGCACCATGGATCATTGTCGGGGTTCTCACCCTGCTCGTCGCATTGACTGCCTTTGGCGTCAATCGCGTGATTCGTCGGCAGTTAGCACTGCCGGACGACGCTGAGCAGGTAGACATTGTGGCGGTCGGTACGCCGGACGCCACAGAGGGCGGACGACCTGAACGTCCCCCAACCATCAAGAGCAAGCGTCAGTACATTGACGGCATCTTGGCCCGGAACATCTTCGATGCATCGGCCATTGGGCGTGCCTCTGAGGTCACCGACTCGTCGACAACACTGGCTGACCTGAACTTGAGCCTCATCGGCACCTTGGTGGCTGTGCCATCCCGCTACAGCGCGGCCTACATCACCGAGAGCGGCGATGAAGCAGAGGCCCTGTCGTACGGCATTCAAGACATGATTGAAGATGCGACCATCATCGCGATTGGCGTTGACAAGGTCACTCTTCGCCGGGGTGACGACACGGTAGAGACGCTCACCATGGGCGAAGACGCACCGGCGCCAACGCCTGCGGCTCGCCCGACCAGCAGCAATGACGAAGAAGGCGTCGAGAAGATCGACGACAACAACTACGTCATCGACCGCGAGCTTGTGGACCGCTACCTCACCGACCTAGACGCGATTAGCCGCCTGGGCCGTGCCATTCCGCACCGTGGTTCGGATGGCGAGATCGATGGCTACCGTCTCTCCGGTGTGCGTCGCCGCTCGATTGGCGACAAGATTGGCATCAAGAACGGTGACATCGTCCACTCCGTCAACGGGGCAACCCTCGACTCGATGCAGGGGGCCATGGCGGCCTACCAGACGCTTCAGAGCGAGAGTCGGTTCACCTTTGAAGTCACTCGTCGCGGTCAACGCCAGACCATGTCCTACGAGGTCAAGTGATGACCGTCGCTCGCACATGGATGACGGCCGCGTTGGCTGCTGGCACGTTGAGTATCGGCGGCTCGACCGGGTGTAGTGCTGACAATGTTCCTGTCGACGAAGCGGTGACGTTTACGCTCAATGGGACCTACACGGTGGAGAATCTAGCCACGTTCTCGCACGACAACCTCGATGTTCGCATTGAAGCGCTTGACCATCGGGACATGGGCCGGACGGTCCACTTCTCAAGCACCGAAGAGCCGCTCAGCATCGAGCTCTGCGCAGACCTCATCGTTCAGACCCTGACCGAGCAGGGGCTTCCAGCTGGGCGTCACGGCGACCTCATCCTCATTGAGCGAACACGTCCGGTTCGTGAGACCTCTTCACGTAGACCTGGTGCTCGGTCTCGTGAACCTATCGAGCCTGCGGACCATGAGGGTCACATCACTATGGTGGACGAAGGGTCGTACACCATCGACCGTTCTTTCATGGTTGCTGAGCTGACGGACCTAGATGGTCTCATGCGCCAAGCGCGCATCATTCCGCACCACAACACCGAAGGCAACACCGTTGGATACCGCATCTCCGGCATCCGTCGTGGTCGCACCGGCGACGCCCTCGGCTTTCAAAATGGCGACATCCTTCACTCAGTCAGTGGCCAGACCCTGGACTCGATGGAGGGCGCCATGGATGCCTACATGATTCTCAAGGACGCGGACGAGTTCACCGTTGAACTCTCCCGTCGCGGCCAACGCCAGACCCTTTCCTACGCAGTCCAATGACGACACCAACACACGAGTACCCCCGCATGCGCACTTCGCTCGCTCGCCTCACACGCCCCCTGTTGGTGGCGACCCTCCTTGGACTCCCCATGGTGGCTTCTGCCCAGAGCCCGGATGGCCCTGAAGGAACATCGCCCGTCAGTCAGACGGGGCCAACTGCCCAACGCGGTGGTCGCTACACACTCAATGGCACCTACACCGTTGCCCAGCTCATCGACTTCTTCGCGTCGCGCTTTGAGCAGACGATTCTGGTCGACGACCCACGGACGTTGACGGACACCGTCCAGTTCATCGGGCGCAGTACTGTCAGCTACGGTGAGGCCTACCAGGCAATGCTCGCTGGTCTCGAGGTCAAGGGCTACAGCATCTACGAAGTGGGCGGTATTACCCACATTGTGAAGAGCTCTGAGGCAAGCCAAGCGCCCATCCGCGTTGGTGAAGGCGGAGACATTCCCTTCACCGCGTCCTACGTCACGCAGATCATCTCGCTCGACAGTGTGGCGGTGGCAGACGTTCAGCAGGTCATCACGAGCATGGCCAGTGCGGACGCCAAGGTTGTGGCCTACGCGCCGACCAACACGCTCATCCTCACGGACTCTGCGTACAACCTGCGCAAGATCTATGACGTGCTTCAGCGCTTGGACGTTGCCTCTCCGAGCAGCAGCCTCAAGATTTACCCCATCGCATTCGCATCGGCGTCTGAAGTGGCTCAGATGATTGAGCAGATCTATGGAACCGCTGCGGGTGGTAGTCAGGACTCTGCGACGGCTGCAACGACACGTCGGGAGACCGCGGCAGAGCGTCGTCGTCGTCGTCGTCGTGAACGGGAAGCGGAAGCTGCCCCAGCTACGAGCGCCAGTGGCGTCACCGCGGGTAAGGCATCGGCCTTCATCAGCAAGGTCATCGCGGATGAGCGGACGAACAGTCTCATCGTTCTCGCCAATGAGACCGGCCATGAGAAGATTCTTGGGTTGATTGGCGAGATTGACGTCGACGTTGACCTCACCAGCCGGTCGCAGATTCACGTGGTCTACCTAGAGCACGCCAAAGCAGACGAGATTGCAACGGTTCTGTCCAACCTGTCGGGTACTGGCAACGATTCGGGCGCAGCGGCGGGCACGCGAGCCACCCGACAGACGGCGGCTCAGCGAGCAGCAGCCACGGCAGACGCAGCCGAGGGCGAGGGCGAGAGCGCCGGTGGCGTACTCGCAGCCTTCGACAGCGGCATGCGCATCACCAGTGACGAGAACACCAACAGCCTGGTCATCATTGCCAGCAATGACGACTTCCGCATTGTGGAATCGGTCATCAGCAGCCTAGATGTTCGCCGCAAGCAGGTGTACGTCGACTGCGTCATCCTTGAGATTGCCAGCGACGACAGCAGTGAGCTGGGCATTGGCTACCACGCACCGGGCTTTGACCCAGACGGAAGCGGTGGCGGCTTCGGCATTGGCTCCGCTCAGCTCGGCGCCAGTTCTTTGGGCTTGTCTCAGGACTTGCTCACCGGTCTCGCTCTTGGCGTGTTCGGAGAGAGCATCGAAGTGCCGATTTCCACTGGCGCCGGCACCACCACGAACCTGTCCATCCCGTCCTTCGGCATCGTGTTGAGCGCGCTGAAGACCAACTCGCTGGTCAACATTGTCAGCTCGCCGTCCCTCATCACCTTGGACAACCAAGAGGCTGAAATTACGGTAGGCCGCCGGGTTCCGTTCCCGACGCAGACCACGCTTAGCCAGGTCGGTGGCGCGTTTCAGAGCTTCCAGCGAGAAGACGTCGCAACAACCCTTCAGGTCACGCCGCGCATCAACTCGTCGGACGAAGTCACCTTGGAGCTCACCGTTGAAGTGAGTGACATTGAAGAAGATGATGCCGGTCTCAACGCGGCTGGCGGCGGTCCCGTCACTAGTAAGCGCGAAGTGACCACCACCGCGCTCGTCAGCAACAACAGCACCATGGTGCTGGGTGGCTTGGTTGGTAGCACCGAGAGTGAAGTCGAGACCAAGGTGCCAATCCTTGGCGACCTTCCGCTCATTGGCAACCTCTTCCGCGGCTCGCGCAAGACTGCGCGTCGTACCAACCTGCTCATCTTCCTCACGCCTCACATCATCGATAGCCAAGACGACATCGAAGAAGTCATGCGTATCAAGATGGCCCAGCGCTCCGAGTTTGAACGCCGGTTCTACGGTAAGTCTCAGGCAGAGCAGGAAGAAGCCCTTCAAGAGTTGCTGTCCTACTCCATGAACTTCCCGGACCGCGACTCCGAGTACGTGGACCAAGAGTACGTGCCCACGTCTGCCATTGCTCCCCGCGAGCTGACGGACGAAGAGGTCGAACGGTACATGATTCCTGGCACCCCGAACTCCGGCCAGGTTGTCCCGGGTGATGACCTCGAAGACGAGACCCGTCGCGCCATTGAGGAAGCACTCGCAGTTCCCGTTGAACCACGCGTTGAGCCGACTGACGGCGAAACGGAAGGGGAGTAGTCATGGCAATCCGTCGCGCAGAGGACAGCAACGTGGGACTCACCACCGCGCGGCAAGTTGCGGATGAGCAGGGAATTTCCTTGCTCCAGGCTGTGCAACGGACGGATGGTGTTGACGCATCATCAGTAGCGCAGTCCTTGTCACAACTCTCTGGCCTACCCGTGCTGGAGAGCTTCGACCCCGAGCTGTTGGACCCCGAGTTGATTCGCCCGCTGCCCATGGGCATGGCCCGCGACATGGGCGTATTGCCGCTGTACGTGTCCGACGGTGAGCTGATTGTGGCTATCTCGGAGCTGGCCTCCGTCCGTGCGCTAGACGACCTGCGTGTTCTGCTCAACTATCCAGTTCGGCCCGTGCTCATGCCGGTGGACGTTCTCGAAAAAACCATGAACATCGCGTACGACCGGGCCAGTCAGTCCGCGAGTTCCGTGCTGGAAGACGTCGACGGTGCCGTCAAAGAAGGCGAAGACCTCTTCCTAGATGACGCCGACCTTCTCGATGACCCCAATGAAGCGCCCATCATCCGCTTTGTGAACGCGCTGCTCACCCAGGCCATCAAGGAGCGCGCCAGCGACATCCACATTGAGCCGTTTGAGAAGGACCTCATTGTTCGCTACCGAATTGATGGCGTGCTGTACGAGAGCATTCGTCCGCCGAGCAAGTTCAAGAACTCCATCGTCTCGCGCATTAAGATTATGTCGGGCCTGAACATCGCTGAGAAGCGTCTGCCACAAGACGGTCGTATTCGCCGTCGTATGGGTGGTCGTGAGATTGACTTCCGCGTCTCAACGGTTCCAGTCCGTCATGGTGAGCGCGTTGTCATGCGAATCTTGGAGAAGGGCGAAGTCCTGGCTCTCGAGTCCATTGGTATGGAAGGCGAGACCCTGACGACCTTCCGCAATCTCATCCGCAAGCCGCATGGCATCTTGCTCGTCTCTGGCCCCACCGGTTCGGGCAAGTCGACCACGCTGTACTCGGCCATCAGCGAAATCAACTCGCCAGACAAGAACATTCTGACCATCGAAGACCCGGTTGAGTACGAGCTCACTGGCATTGGTCAGGTGCAGGTGAATCACAAGATTAACCTGACGTTCGCCTCTGCTCTGCGCGCTTTCCTTCGGCAAGACCCCGACGTCATCCTCGTGGGTGAGATTCGTGACGGCGAGACAGCGGGCAACGCCGTTCAAGCCTCGCTCACAGGTCACTTGGTCTTCTC
This sequence comes from uncultured Pseudomonadota bacterium, assembly GCA_913061235.1. Classification (GTDB taxonomy): domain Bacteria; phylum Myxococcota_A; class UBA796; order UBA796; genus CAJXTB01. Next base: position 308,580 of record CAJXTB010000004.1, read on the forward strand.
GACCATTCACACCAATGACTCCGCGGGTGCTTTCGCCCGAATTGTGGACATGGGAGTCGAGCCCTTCCTGGTAGCCAGCTCCATCCTCGGAGTTCTGGCCCAGCGCCTGGTGCGTAAGCTCTGCAAGCACTGCAAAGTTGAGTACATGCCGACAGACGAAGAGCTCGCAGAGATGCGTCTCACTCGTGTGGATGTTCCTGGAAAGGTCTGCCGTCAGGTGGGCTGCGACGAGTGCAGTGGCCACGGTTACCGCGGTCGTAGCGGTATCTTTGAGTTCTTGCCGGCCTATGACGAAGTCAAGGCCTTGGTTATCGCCAACGCAGACGCCGGTAGCGTCGCTCGTAAGGCCCAAGAGCTGGGCATGACCACGCTGTGGGAAGACGGCGTCCGCAAGGTCGTGAATGGCGTGACCACCTTCGATGAAATCCTGCGCGTCACCCGTGACGACAGTTCGGAGGAGTAGCGAATGCCTGTCTACGAATACAAGGGCTTTGATGCTTCTGGAAAGGCAGTCAATGGCATTGTAGACGCCGACAATGGCAAGGTCGCGCGGTCTCGCCTGCGTCAGAAGGGGCTGTTCCCGACGGACGTGTACGAGCAGACCAAAGAAGGTGGGGGAAGCCGAGGAACAGGGCTGAACCGTGAAATCGACTTCACGAAGTACACCCAGTTCATCACTGTGCGCGACATTGCCAATACCACCAAGCAGCTGTCCATCTTGCTGGGGGCGTCTGTGCCCATGGCCGAGTCGTTGACCGCACTGGTGGACCAGACGGACAAGCAGAAGCTCAAGGTGATTCTCAGCGAAGTCAAAGAAGACGTTGTTGAGGGCGCTACCTTGGCGGACGCACTCAAGAAGCACCCGAAGCTCTTTGGAAAGCTGTACGTTCAGATGGTGCGGGCTGGCGAGCGAAGTGGTGCTCTGGACACAGTTCTTAAGCGCCTGTCGCAGTTCAGTGAGGGGCAGGTCAAGCTCCAAGGCCAGCTCATTGGTGCGCTTGCCTACCCGCTGCTGATGTCCGTTGTCGGTACGCTGATGATTGGCGGCTTGTTCCTGTTTGTTGTGCCGCAGATGCGCGAGATTCTCGATGGCCTCGGTGGTGGAGATTCGCAGCTTCCGTTGATCAGTCGCGCTGTCTTCCTGTTCGGTGACATTCTGACGAGCCCATGGATTCTCGTCATTATCATGGCGTTGGTGGCGGGAGGCTTTGGCTTCCGCTGGTGGTCGAAGACGGACCCCGGTCGGTTCCGTATTGACGGTTGGAAGCTCAAGACACCAGTGTTGGGCCGTCTCAATCGCATGGTCGCAGTCAGTCGGTTTTGTCGCACACTGTCTACGTTGCTCGCCAGTGGCGTGCCGATTGTCAGCGCTCTGCACATTGTCCGAGATGTCGTTGGCAACACCCACATCGCCCAAGCGGTGGATGACGCAGCGGTCAACATCCAAGAGGGCCACTCCATCGCAAAGCCGCTTCGTGCTTCGGGCCAGTTCCCTCCGATGGTCGTGCACATGGTGACCGTTGGCGAGCGCACGGGTGAGCTGGAGACCATGCTGACTTCCATCGCAGATGCTTACGAAGACGAGGTCGAGTCGGCCATGACCGCACTCACGAGCATCTTCGCGCCGGTCATGATCTTGATTCTCGCCGGGGCCGTGTTCTTCGTCGCCCTTGGACTGTTGCTACCACTCCGCAGCATGACCGAGATGATCCGATGAACACTTGGCTTTCACGAAGAGAGACGACGGATGTGACGCGGATTGCTGCGTCGCTGCGGCCCTCGCGTACGGGAGTGCGCATCGGGCCTGGCTCCTTGCACTCGACGCCGCCTTCGTCGCCTCTTGGGCCGTTTGACTCTGGTGGTCCATCCTTGGAGATGTCATGTCACGATTGAAGTACCGAACCTCTGCTCATCCGTCCCGAGCGGGCATGACTCTCGTCGAGATTGTGGTGGTTGTCGCCATTCTTCTGGTGCTGACCAGCGTGCTGTCATTCGGCATCTTCAACATCTACAAGACCAGCTATACCCAGGTCGCATCGCTTGAAATCAGGCGTCTAGGCGACCAAGTCGTGATTCACGAGCTCGTCCATGACGCGGTTCCCACCCAGGCCGAAGGTCTTGCTGCTCTGTCTGACGACGGCCAGACTCCGACGGACTCGTGGCGCAATGCCTACGAGTACGACGCAGATGCTCCCGTGCGGGCTGGCTTTGACATCACCTCCCATGGTTCGGATGGCGAGCCGGGCGGCAGTGGAAACGACGCGGACATCCATCACTCCGACCTCTGAAGCACACAGCTCTCAGCCAACTCACCGAATTCTTAGACTCATCACTCTCTTTGCTCTGGAGGAGCCCCCAATGCTTCGCAATCGCCTTCAATACCGCAACGCCGCAGATGCCGAGCGCGCCGGTATGACCCTCGTCGAAATCATCGTCGTTATCGCCATCATCCTGGTTCTGACCAGCATTTTGGCCTTCGGCATCTTCTCTGTCTTCGGACAGGCCAAGGCTGACGCAGCCAAGGTTCAGATGAGCCGCCTGGAGTCCCGCGTTCAGATCTATATGGCGCGCAACGGCTCGGTACCGAGCGGCAGTGACGGCCTTGCTGCCGCTGTTGCCCCGGACGAAGTGCCGAATGACCCTTGGGGCAACCCGTACCGCTACGTCACTCCCGGTGCGAATGGCAAGGCCTACGACATTGTGTCGCTCGGCTCTGACGGCGCCGAAGGCGGCACCGGTGAAGCCGCTGACATCCGCTTGTCGGACAACTAGGAAACACACGGATGAGCTTCGGACCTGCCCGGCATGAACTCGTAGAAGCGTCTTGGCGCAGTGGTCAGCTTGACCCACTGCCTGGGAACGTGGTTGCTGGGTCGTCCGGTCGGCGTTCGTTGGCTCGGTCGCGCTGGCGTTCCGGCATGACCTTGCTCGAAGTCATCGTGGTTATCGCCATTGCTTTGGTGCTCACCGCGGTCATGGCCGCGGGCATTTCCTCGATGTTCTCGCTCAATCAGCGCAGTGCGGCCAGTCAGCTGGCCATCACCTACACGCTGCTGCGAGAGGAAGCGGTTCTGCGGAACCAGACCTTCCGCGTGGCTTACCACCTGGATGGTAACTACTACCAAGTGGAGATGGGCGACCCGAACGTGCTCATCTTCAAAGACGAAGACCAGCGCAAGGACTACGAGAGCGAGCGTCACTCCAAGCTTACCCGGCAGACAGCCGAACAAGTGGAGGCCGATGACCCTCTCGGTGGATTTATGGCAGTAGCACCGTTCGAAGGCGAACGTGTGGACCTACCAGGCGGCACCGTCTTCGGCGGCATCAAGACTCCGCAGTACAACGACATGGTGCGTCCGAGCGGCGGTGAAGAAGACGAAGAAGACCCGTTGGTTGTGTACTCGTACGTCTTTCCTACCGGTTTCACCGAACCGACCGTTGTTCAGTTGGTCGACAAAGACAATGACCGCCGCGGCTTCACCATCATTGTGGACGCCATGACGGGTTCGGTTCGGATGGAGCCGGAAATCATTGACTCCCGTGACGCCTTTCGTGACCACCCTGATGAAGGACCGAGCTTCCCGCAATGAACCGTTCGACCCGCCAAGGCTACTCCCTTCTTGAGACCGTTGTTGCGATGGCTATCTTGGTCATGAGCCTCACTACGCTCATCCAGATTCAAGGAGACGCGGTCGAAATGACCCAGGTCGCGGAGCGCTTGGTCACGTCTACTCAGCTCGCGCAAGAGAAGATGACCGAGGTTCGCTTGCTCATTGAGCGCGAAGGAATCACGGAGAGCGAGATGGAGGAGCACGGGGACTTTGACGAGCTGGGAGATGACCAGCTTGACCTCGAGTTCGGTCGTCAGTTTGAAGACTACCACTGGGAATACACCGTCTCTGAGATTGACCTTGGACTCGCGGGTGACCTTGGTGGAATGGCGGATAGTCTGGGCGGTTCCGGTCTCATTCCTGGTGGCGGGGCTGCGGATACTCCCGACCAGCCAGACATCGAAGGTGGCCAGCCTGACCTGGCCTCGCTGGGTGTCAGCAACGACATGATTACCGACATGCTCGGCAAGTACATTCGCGAGATTCGCGTGCGGGTGTGGTGGGGAGAAGACAGCCGCGAGGCTGCTGAACGCAAGAATGAAATCATTCTGACCGGTCACGCTGTGGACCCGGCTGGAAGCTTCATCAACCTGACCCAAGAGGGTGGTGCTGCGGAGATGCTCCAATGAGTACCAAAGCGCGCATTGAGCAGCTTGCGAATACTGATGGTGTAAGCGCATCATCCGCTGTCCGACCCACTGCCCGAGCATTTCCTGCCCGTCGTAAGTCCCGCTCGGGACTGAGTTTGGTCGAGGTCATTGTCTCGATTGCCATTCTCTTGATGATGAGCGTGTCCGTCGGTGCGGTCTTTGGGTCTGGCATTGAACTTCGTACGATTCTTGAAGACCGCGACGTCGCTACCCGTGCGGCGCGAGCAGCGTTGTCGACCATTCGTCGCGAGCTGCAGCTGGCCTACTTGACCGACCAGACCCAGTCGCTCGAGTTCTACCAGACCGTGTTTGTTGGCTTGGATGGCAGCACGGATACCCTGTATTTTGCAACGCGGGGTCATCAGCGCTTGTACCGGGACACCCGCGAGAGCGACCAGTCTGAAGTGACGCTTTGGACCGAGTCAGCGCGCGATGGCTCGCGTGGCTACACGCTGTACCATCGGGAATCGGCACGGGTGGATGGCGAGCCCGGAGAGGGTGGAAGGGTCTACCCGCTGGCGATGAACGTTCGTAGCTTTGAACTGCGCTACCTCGACGGCATCACCGACGAGTGGCAGACCGAGTGGGACAGCCGCAGCCCAGACTTCGCCAACCGGCTTCCACGTGCTGTTCAGATTGGCCTAGTGCTGATTGGCGTGGACCCACAAGACGACACGCGTACAGTCGACATTCCGTTCTTCACAACGGTCATGCTCCAGTATGCGGACCCGCTTCCACGCCAAGGCATGTCTCTCGCGGCACCTCCAGGCGGTGGTTCGCAGCCGACAGCGCCTACAGCTCCGCTTCGTGGCGGTCGTGGCCCCGGCGCACAGCCGAACATTCCACGTGGCAATCCCAGTGCTCTGGGTGGGGGGCGTCGATGAACCTCGCGCAACGCATCTGGCATGAGCTGACCCGCCCACGTGGGCAGAGCAAGCGTCGGTACTACCGCGGCGGTCGACAGTCCCGTAGCGGTGTGGCTCTCTTGATGGTCATCACCAGCCTGATGTTCATCACCATCATTGGAACGGAGATGACCAAGGGTGGCATTGTTCGTCTGCGTCTCGCCGCCAACCAGCGTGATGAAGCCAAGGCTGAAGCACTGGCAGAGACTGGCTTTCAGATGTACCGGCTCATCTTGGTTGCAAGTAAGGGCATGGGGCAGCAGCTTGGACCCATGCTTCAGCAATTCGGAATGACGGGCGAGCTGTGGCAGATGATGCCGTTCATCAACACCGGCATGATGCGTATGTTGCTGTCGGCTGGCTCCAGTCCAGATGAAGACGACGTGGAACAGTTCGCCGTCGAAGGCCTCACAGACGAGCAAATTGCCGAGAGTCGTGAAGAGGGCCAGGGTACAACCAAGCGCAACTTCCTCGACTTTGACGGCGACTTCTTTGCGGAAGTGACAGACGAGAACAGCCGTATCTATGTGGGCGCATTCCGGGCGACCACCTACGCCGACATGCTCGAAGACCCGGTCGCACTGCGTCTGTACGGCCTGATGAGCGGCGTTGACAACGACCAGTTCTTCTACGACCAGAACATTGACCGGTGGGAACTCATCGGCAACTTGGCGGACTGGACAGATGTCGACGACATGCGTCTGTACCAAGGCGGCTCCGAAATCTCCGTCTACGACCGTCTAGACGAGCCTTACCGACCTAAGAATGCCGGCTTCGAGAGCATGAGCGAAATTCGGTTGGTCGATGGCTGGCACCGCGACGACATCTGGGAGAAGTTCGGTGAGCAGCTGACCATCTACGGAAACGGTCAGGTCAACATCAACTCGGCCACCCCAGAGGTCATCTCGGCCCTGTTGCGGGCCTACGTTACACCGAACAATCCCGACTACATCCGGACCTTGCTTGCCGAGATCTCGTTGTACCAGTCGATCAGTCCGTACACCAACGGCCAGGGTTTTGTCACTCATCTTGAGAGCCTAGGTGCCACGGTTAATCCCGAGCTGCAGCGTGCTGTCGGTACCGAATCGAATGTCTTTCATCTCACGTCCACCGGGCAAGTTGGAGAGGCGGTCGTCACGATTGACGCCATCGTCGACTTTTCCAACAGCCCCATTGGCGAGATTGTGTATTGGAGAATCCTATGATTTCCCCTTGTGAGTCCTGGAGCATTCTATGGCTCGCGTAGTCGCTATTGACCTGGGTCGGCACGCAGCAAAGGCTGCTGTGTACGAAACGGCGGGTCGTTCTGTGGGCCTGGAAGGGTACTTCACCGAGCGTGTTGCGGATGATGGCGAAGGGCGTGGCCCGTCTCTCGGTGCGCGTCTCGCCGCACTCGACCGGCTTCTGTCTGAGCACCACACGTGGCAGTCTCCAGCGACCATCGTTGGGCTGGTCTGGCCGACAGATGACGTCAGTACACGCGTCATTCAGCTTCCATTCACCGACAAGACCCAGCTCGAACAGACGCTGCCGTTTACGGTTGAGGAAGTGGTTCCGTTCGACATGGACAAGATGCTTCTCGGCTGGCGTGCCATTCCAGGCGACCATGAAGGTACAAAGGCGCACGTCACCTTGGTCCGTACCGAGAGCTTGCGTACCGTACTCGAAGCCCTCCAGAGCCGAAGTGTCGACCCGCGAAAAGTTGTCGTAGACGGTGAGGCGCTCGGCGTCATGGTCTCACGCTCCGGCGGCGTGGCTGTCGTAGATGTCGGCCACAGCTCGACCGCAATTAGTGTGTTGTTGGACGGTGTGGTTGTCGGTGAACGGGCGATTGACGTTGGTGGACGCCGATTCACCCAGGCAATTGCGGCGGCCATGGACCTGTCCTTCGCAGATGCCGAACGATTGAAGCACGGCGAATTCCACCCGGACGAAGAGCCGACTGAGGGGGGACTGCCGAGCGGTGTAGCGAGTCTCTCTCCACAAGCGCGCACGGCTCTGGACGGTGTCTTCGGCCTGTTGCTGGCCGAGATTCGTTCAACTCTCATCGCGGCAGAAGACCAACACGGCCTCGAGATCGACTCGGTCTTTTTGACAGGGGGCGGCGCACGTCTGGAGCCACTTCCTGAGTACTTACAACGCGACCTAGGGCTCAATGTCGAGTGGTTGGCGGAAGAAGATGGCGAGGGGATTCCCCCAGAGCACGGTGTGGCTCGCGCGTTGGCACAGGTGTTGGCCAAGAACTCCAATGCGGTCAACCTGCGCACCGGCCCGCTCGCCTTTAAGGGCGGCGTAAATGTCCTGCGGGCGGTGGTTACCTACGGAACTGCCGGCGTGGCGTTCTTCTTGGTAGCGGCGACGGTCGTCTTCGCGGTTCAGTTCATGCGGCTTCGCAGTGAACTCAACGAAGTGGACGCACAGATTCGTTCCGTGGTCCTGTCTGACTTCACGGACACCCCGGACGGTATTCTCGCTGTCGGTGACGACGCTGCCGCCGTGATGGAAGCGGGTGTTCTAAGCATGGAAGAGCGTGCGGATGTATTGGCCGGCGAAGGCCGCGTACCGCCGACCGTCGACCAGCTGTTGACGCTCACCAATGCCTTTCCAGACCCCGACACGGTCACCGTAAACGTGAGTGACCTGACCGTGGGTAGCCTAAGCCTGACATTCAATGCCGAGACCGACACCTACGAGTCTGCGGCCGCCATTGAGACCTCGATTCAGGCGGTTGAAGCCTTTGCCGATGCGGTGAAGTCCAACGAACGACGCGCTCGCGACAAGGTGACGTTTACCATGACCATTCCGCTCAACGGTTCCGCTACAGAAGGGGGTGAATAGTGGGTGTTCTATCTGACCAACTCGATGCACTCTCCCCGCGCGACCGCAAGCTCTTGGCGGGCCTGTTCCTATTCTTTGGCTTGGCCTTCGTCTTTGTGGTGTTCTTCGGAATGAACCGCACGCTAAGTTCCAATGCCGAGACCATCACCAATAAGAAGCTCGCACTGATGCGTATTCAGGGGTTTCATCAGAGATACTTGGTCGCGGAAGCGCGCATTGATGCGGCAGAAGAGAAGCTGCGTGAGTACGGCAATCAGCCGGCCAGTGCCTTCCTTGAGCGCGCCGCGACGCAGGTCGAAGTTCGTGAGCAGTTCAGTGTCGAAAAGCAGGGCACCGAGATCGACGGGAACCTAGAGCGAACCCGGTACCGGGTAGAGCTGAACCGCGTCCCTGTCGATCTGTCGCTCAACTACGTCTACGACATTGAAGTGAGCGACTACCCGCTTGAGATTGAGAGTGCGTCCTGGCGCATCCAGGAGCGTGGCGGCGAACGGTTGGCCAGTGTGACGCTTGAGATTGTGACCTTTGCCCTTGAGGAGTCCGGATGAAACGTGTCCTGTTTGTCCTGCTGACACCGGTGTGGTTGGCGGTCGTCTTTCTTGTCGTGTTCCGGCTGACCTTCCCGTCTGACGCCCTCGTCTCACGGGCCTCGTACGAGGTGGCGAACGCCACGGGTGGAACTATGGCTTTGCAGATGGCCTCGGCCACTCCAGCTTGGATGGGGCTGACCGGTCACGAGCTGCTGCTGTCGTCCGTCGAAGAGGGTGTCGCGACACCTGTACTTGCGGTTGAAAAGGTGAAAGTGGCCGGCGGTCTCATGAGCCTGATTAGCGGGTCTCCCAGTGTCGGAGGCTACGCACGCTTCGGTGATGGGCGCTTGAACTTCGACACCACGATTGCTGGTGACGATGCCGGCGTGTACGACATGCGCGCTCTAGACGTTGATGCACAAGGCTTCCCTCTGAGCGCACTTCCGCCCATCCAGGGCACTAAAATTCTGGGCACGGGTGGCTTTGACTTGGTTGTCGACCTTGATGTCCCCGATGGCTACGCAAAGTCCAATGGCCGTGCATCGCTCTCCGGCGCGAACATTGAGTTGTCGGGTGTCAGCGGCGACATGAACGCGATTGTCACCGGATTCGGCATCTTGCCAGCGACCCTACAGAACCTCGACCTTGAGTTTGAGATTCGTGAGGGCAAGGCCGAAGTTCGGCGCGGAACATTGGTCAGCTCACTCGCGGATGTGACGATTGAAGGGGACATCGTTCTCACCAACCGGTTGTCCAACAGCCGCTTGCGTCTCGATCTGGTGATTGACGCCAAAGAACCGCTCCAAGGCATTGCCAGCATGATGGCTAGCGCCAAGTGGGACACGGACGAGAAATACCACTACGAGCTTCGTGGAAACTTCAACCGCCCGAGCTTCAGCCCGGCCCGCAACCGCACCGCGAGTCGTACGCGTCCCCGTCCAGCCTCCCGTCCCAGTGGACGCGGTCGCAACAACGCGGATGACGAGCCTGAAGTTGCGGCTCCGAGGGGTAGCCAGGCGACTCGTGACCGAGCACAAGCTGCCCGTGAGCAGCTCCGTCTCCGCGGTGGCCAAACGACCGGTATTGAACGCGCAGGTGGCGTGCTGGATGGGCCGAACATCCTTGGAGACGGTCCAAGTGTTCCGGGTCAGAATGAAGGCGATACCGCAGAACCTGCGGCAGATCCTGAAGAAGCCGGCGAGTAGCGCGTATGGCCTAGGCGAGGTCCACCACTGTATGGTTCCTCATGCGCTCGACTGCGATAGTCGGGCGTGACTTGGAGGCTAGTGGTGAACGTTCGTACCGTCGTGTTGCTTGCATTGTTGATGACTGGTTGTGCGGCTAAGCGTTCGTTTAAAGCTGGCTACGAGTCGGAGACGTCAGGAGATACCTGGCGAGCAGCGCAGTACTATCTGGAAGCGCTGGACAAGAAGTCGTCCCACGAAGATGCGAATGTTGGCCTAGACCGCATTGGTGAAGACGCGTTGGCTCAAGCCGTTGGATTCGCCCAGCGCGAAGAAGCGGATGAAGACTTCTTGGCCGCGATGCAGTGGTACCAAGAGATGCAGCGCTACACACGCCGGCTTGAGCGCTTCAATCATCTCGACTTCACGGTCTCCGTAGACTTCGAGGACAAGATTGGCGAGATGCGCTCCGCTGCGGCGTACGAGGCCTACTCGGACGGAGATGAAGCCGTCATGGCACGTCGCTGGGAACAAGCGATTGGTTTCTTCAAGGCGGCGCAGCAGATTGTGCCGAACTTCAAAGACACCGGTGAGCGAATCGCTGCGGCTCACTACGGCTGGGCGGAAGATGACGTAGCCAGCGGACAGTTTCGCAGTGCGGCGGTGCGGTTTACCCAAGCCGTCAACGGAGCGGGCCCCCTTGAAGACAGCGCCATTCGCTCGCTGGAGTTGTACACCGCTCTCGGCCGACACCACCTCGCGTCGGGAACCTGCCGCCAGGCGGTACGCGACCTTCGTATTGCCCACGCCGAGTTCCCCACTGAGCTCGGTGCAGAGCTGCATGCCGCTGAGGAGTGTGCCCACCGAACCGTTCAGATTGCGCCGTTCACCGGCGGCCGTCGCGTTGCGGGGGTTGTCGTGGACGACTGGGTAGAAAGCTACGTGCTCCGGGAGTTCCCGGGGGCATCAAGCGAGTTCGTCGACCTCATCGCTAGTAGTGACAACAAGTCCGTGGCTGCCGACTACGAAGTGCGAGGTTCCATCAACGAAGCGTGGCTGCGCAAGCCTGATGTGGCCACGTCCTCGCGGAGTGTGAGTGGAAATCGTGTACGCGCCTGCCGTGAAGGGGAGCTGAACACTCCGTGCCTGGAGACGGTGCCCGTCACATACCTCGAGCACACATCCGTCGTGCAAGCGCGCGTCGAAGCGTCGATACAGGTTGTCGCTTCCGAGACTGGGCGCTTTGTCGGGCAAGCACAACCGGTTGGACAGAACCAGAGCACGCTCAACTGGGCCGACACGTTCGCCTACACAAACGGAAACGCAGCCCCCGTCGCGGCAACGCCAACCGATAGCCTCATTGGTATTGGGGAGTCCATCATCACCCTGCGTGATGCGCAACAAACCCATGCAGCCGATGCAGAGATCTTCCGGTACGCGTTGTCTGTTGTGGGTCGTGGGGCAGTGTCGGCTATCGTTGACGCCGTAGATGCCGAAGAGCCGGTTCGTGACCCGACCTCACTCACCGTACTCCCGATTGTCGACAAGTAGTCCGTTGGCTACGGAATGACGAAGTCGGCTCGGACTGCACGGTGGTCCGAGCGCTCGTCGTCGTCACGGCAGTAGCTGTGGTTGGTGTTTAGGATTTCCGTGCTGGCGGTCCATTCTTGGGCATCACCGGCAACAAAGACAAAGTCCAGCACGCTGTTATAGTCGAAGTTGCACTGGGTCATGATGAGTTCTTCAGGACGCACCCAGGTCCAAACGCCGTCTGCCACCATGTTGTCGTAGCCTAGGTCGTGGTCGTCATCCCCGCCTTCAACCACCCAGTCGAAGTTGAAGTCGCCCATAGTGATGGCGGGAAGGGTCTGCTCGGTTGCCCACTGGTTCATCAGCGAGCCTTGCTCGTGCCGGTAACGGTCTTCTGAGCGCCAGAAGTGGTTGGTGACAATGAGGAACTCAGCACCATTTTCGACAGCGCGAAAGTGACCGACCAACGGTGAACGGCCGCTACCACCCACGTTGATGGACTCTAGCTCGTACGACGTGATGAGCTCGAGCTGAGCGGGGTCCCACAACATGGCGAGCTTGATGAAGCTTCCGTTTCCAATCTCGTACTCGTACGGATTCTCCGGGTCACCGCTGGCGATAGCCGCGAGGTCTTCTATGAAGGCACGGTTCGGAACTTCAGAGAGGCCCCAAAACGCTTCGCCAACGACGTCGTCCATGACCGTCAGAGCGAGTCCCTCGGTCGTAGATTCGTTGCCCTCTACGTTGAAGGCAACCATCGACATCTCTACCGGTGTGCGGGTGAGCTCGGTCCCAACGTCGTCCGAATCATCGGATGGGGCTGGGGTGCATGCGGCGAGAAGTACGGCGAGAAACATGGCATCGTCTTACCCGGAAAGAGGGCCGACTGTTGCAGCAGGCGGATGCGGGAGGAAAATATGGCAGGGCGTCGTGTGGTCCTGATCGACGGCAGCGCGTTGGTCTTTAGGGCCTTCTATGCACTTCCTCAGTCGCTTCGCTCCTCTTCGGGGCTACAGACGAACGCGATTTACGGCTTTGCGACGATGTTCCGAAAGGTGTTGTCGGGGCGCTCCATTGCGTGGGGAGCGGTGGTGTTTGATGCACCCGGGCCCAACTTTCGCCATGCGATCGACAGCGCGTACAAGGCGCAGCGTCCGGCGGTGCCCAGCGAACTCTCAGCGCAGTTTGAGCCCATTGAGCGATTGGTGGCTGGCTTTGGCTTTCCTGTGCTGCGTGTGCCCGGCGTCGAAGCCGATGACGTGATTGGAACGCTCGCTCGTCGCGCAGAGGCCAACGGGGACGACGTTGTCATCGTCAGTGGAGACAAGGACTTTTGCCAGCTCGTCTCACCGAGCATCACGCTTCTCGAGCCGCTGCGGGATGTGAGCATGGATATTGAGTGGGTGCGGAAGCGCTGGGGTGTACGCCCCGACCAGTTCGCCGACGTCTTGGCAATGATGGGCGACAGCGTCGACAATATCCCTGGTGTTCCAGGCATTGGTGCCAAGGGAGCCGCCAAGCTCCTGGGTCAGTATGACAGCCTGGCAGGCATTCTCGACAACGTTGAGTCCCTCAAGGGCCGGCAGAAGTCGGCCTTGCTTGAGCATGCGGAACAGGCCCGGCGTTCGCTTGCATTGGCAACGATTCGAACGGATGTTGAGGGGCTCGAAGAGACGGATGACCTGGCCATACGCGAGCTGCCCGACCGTGTACTGCGCGACTTGTTTACCGAGTTTGAGTTCTTCAGCCTTCTGACCGAGGCCCCAGAGCAACCTGTCACAGCGGATGTTGTGGACCTGGGCGACCTGACGGCTGCAGAGGCATTCCTGGCCGACCTAGATGCGTCCGTTGTCGGGCTTGTGGTTGTGACCACAGGCCCATCAGCTGTCCGCGGAAGTACCAAGGGTCTGGCGCTTGGACAACAACGCGTGGGATGGCTGGACCTAAGTTCCCCGAGTCCGGGACGAGACCGAGTCGCACAGTGGTTGGCGGACCCAGAGTCCGCTGTTGTTGTCTGTGGCCTTCGAGACGCCCTGTCGGCGCTGGCTCGGCTCGACATGCCGCTCGAAGGGGTCGAAGCGGACATTGGCCTGGCAAGCTTCCTGTTGGACCCCACCGCGGACATGCCTCACGGTCATGCGCAGGTGGTACGCCGAGCGTTGCAGCGGCCGGCGGCGGCCCTGGACCAAGAGGTGGCAAGAGGTCGCAGTCTGAACGATGTGGCGCCCGAGCGGATGGCTGCTGTTGCCGGTCAGATGGCATTGGAGGTGCGTGAGGCGTGGAGCCTCTTGGAGCTGCGGCTGCGCGAGGCGAACCAGTACGACCTGATGGCGGAGCACGAACTGCCGCTGTCGTACGTTCTTGCCGGCATGCAAGACCTTGGCATTGGTGTGGATGCAGCCGTGCTGACGTCTCTGCAGGATGAGTTCGTTACCCGGCGCGACGCCATTGCCGCGCAGATTCATGCCGCTGCCGGCCGAGTCTTCAATCCAGGGTCACTGGCACAGCTTGGCACTGTGCTGTTCGACGAGCTTGAGCTGCCGGTGCTCAAGCGCACCAAGACTGGCTATTCGACCGATGCCTCGGTTCTTGAACGCTTGCGCCATGAACACCCTATTGCCGGATTGGTGCTGCGATGGCGGTCTCTGGCCAAGCTCGTCAACACCTACACCCGGGTATTGCGCGAGGCGATTGCCGAAGACGGCAGGATTCATCCGACGTACGGTCAGACCACCAGTGTCTCTGGGCGCCTGATCTGCACCGAGCCAGACCTTCAGCGAACGCCCATTCGAACGGAGGACGGCAGACGCATTCGGGATGCCTTCGTAGCAAAGCCCGGCTGCCAGCTGGTGAGCGCAGACTGGAGTCAGATCGAGCTGCGACTGCTTGCTCACATCACCGGTGATCCCGTGCTTGTGAGCGCATTTCAACAGGGTGCGGATGTACACGCACGGACCGCTGCAGGGGTGTTTCATGTGGCTGAAGAGGACGTCACCCCCGAGCAGCGACGGGTTGGAAAGACGGTGAATTTCGCAACGCTGTATGGCCAGGGGGCAAGTGCGCTAGCGATTCAAATCGGCGTCCCTCGGGGTGAGGCTAAGGCGATGATTGCGGCGTACTTCGACTGCTACGCCGGTGTTCGACGATGGATGGACGAGACCAGCTCTCATGCCTGTGAGACGGGCTTTTGCGACACCTTGCTCGGCCGTCGCCGTCGTATACGCGAGCTGTCGAGCAAGAATCCGCAGACGCGAAGTTACGGCGAACGCATTGCTGCGAACACCCCCATTCAAGGCTCGGCGGCAGACCTGTGCAAGCGGGCCATGCTGCGTCTCGATGAAGCGTTGATTCGCGAAGGGTTGGCGGCTCGTATGGTGCTTCAGATCCATGACGAGCTCCTGTTTGAGGCCCCGGATGCTGAGGTGGACCGCGTCTGCGCACTGGCACGCAAGCACATGGAAGGGGTGTACCCACTGGATGTTCCACTCGTCGTGAACATTGGTGTGGGGCGGACGTGGCTCGAGGCCCACAGCTAGACAGCGTACTCCTACGACGCCATCAAGAGCGACAGCTGCGCGCTCGGCGGTCTTGCTGGCCGTGCGTGAGCGACTCGTGGCCAGGTGAGCCACCCGCCGCGCGCCAAGGCGTCTGCACGAAGTGTGGGTGAGCAGCGAACGAGGCTGCCAGGGACAATGTGGGCTAGATCAGCCTGGCAGCGCACGTGAACCATTGGACGGCTGGGTACATCGACGAACCGCCAGGGACGGGGGTTGTCGGAGTCCCAGATGGCGAAGCCCTTGGTCTGGTGGGCTTCGCTCCAAGAGGTGCGTTCGGTGCTGCCCGGTGTCACGACGGTACTCGACCCGAGCTGTACCGATTGCCGTGGGTGTAGGTGACCGCTGAGGATGTGCGACACGCCATCTGGGATGTGCTGGGCGCCCAGGGTGTCCGCAGGCTTGCCGACTCGGAAGGTCAGTCCTGGGACTGTCTGGCCGTCGAATCCTTGGTGGGCCACGAGCCAGTCGGCGCCAGCTCCGATGGCTTGCTGTGCTGCGTACATCCACGCGCTTGGAGTGCGACGGTAGGGGACGAAAGCGATGGCAACACCGCCGATGACGATGCGTGAAGGCCGGTCGCAGACCGTCAACCCTGGGGCTCCGACTGGAAGCGTGCGACACACTCCGTGTCTGTCGTGGTTTCCGGGGATTACAAAGGTAGGGACGCGTCGTGCGACCGCACGAAGTAGTCTGTCTGCGGTTGCAATGGCCGACTGCGGCGGACGGGAACGGTCAAAGACGTCTCCGCTGTGAATGACGGCGTCGACCTCCCCGCGAAGAGCTGGCTGGAGCGCGCGCTCCATGGCTTTGGCGTGGTCGTCGGCACGCGTCCAGCCGGTGTCGGCACCTTCATAGGACCGCCGGATACCGAGGTGGGTGTCTGTGAGGTGTAGGAGCTTCATGCCCCTTGATCTAAGAGCGCTCCGACCAGAAATTGTCCGGCTCGAAATGTTCACTGGCCAATGCCGGTTCTGGATGCAGCGCCTTGGCAAGGGCGAGTCCCTTTGCCTCCGTCTCTAGCCACTCAGCGCGCGGCTCTGACTCAGCGACAATGCCTCCGCCCACATGGTACCGGGCGTTGTTCCCATGAACCACGGCGGTACGGATAGCGACGGACCAGCGCGCATCACCGCCGTCGGACACGAAGCCGATGGCTCCGCAGTACACGCCGCGAGGCTGACTCTCGAGCTCATGGATACGCTTGCAGGCACGGACCTTGGGCGCCCCTGTCACCGAGCCGTAGGGCAGCACGGCGGCAAGAACGTCCCAGGCGTCTGTTCCTGGCCGTAGTTCGGCTCGAACGCGCTGGGAGGCGTGGTGGACGTTGGCGTGGGCCTGAATGTGACGATGGCCTGTGACGACGGACCCTGGCCGGGCAATCTTGCCCAGGTCGTTGCGCAAGAGGTCAACAATCATGGTCAGCTCTGCCCGTTCCTTTGGGCTGGCTTCCAGCTCGCGCGCCAAGCGAGCGTCGGTCTGCTCGTGCGAGGCCCGTGGTCGGGTCCCTTTGATGGGTTCCGCCAAGGCCATGCCGTCTTGAACTCGCACGAGCAACTCGGGGCTGTTTGAGAGCACCGCGAGGTCGCTCGCAACGCGTAGGTAGGCACCAAAGCGTGCGCTAGAGGCGTTCCGTAGCCGTCGGTATGCGTCTGCGGAAGACCCCACTCCGCGAACATGCACCACGCGCGACAGGTTGACCTGGTAGCAGTCACCCTCACCGATAAACGCCAAGATCCGGCGTACCGAGGCCTCGTAGTCGTCGCTCGACTGTGTGGTGGCCGTTCCTGTCGGCTGGCTGGGGAAGCGCGGCTGTTGGGCTGCTTGCAGCATGTGGTTGGCCTGGCTGCGAAAGGCGTCCGTCCCAGCGACATGCCACTGCCGGGTGGGGTGATGCCAGCACAGTCCGCCGTCGTAGCGGCCGAGCCAGACGGGTGGCTCGGGAGTGTCGCCGTCGGCGGGAACCGACTCGACTGTGTGTCCGACGCCGTAGCCGAGGTACCCAAGAACTCCGCCTTGAAACGGGCAGCCCTGGGAAGAAGCCGGACGCACTTGGCTGCGCGCAAAGGACTGCCAGTCGGTCAGCGACGTGTGCACCTCGGTCGGTGACCAGGTGAGGATAGACCAGCCATTAGGCGACGCCCCTCCATCAAGCCATACCGAACCACTAAGCTCGCAAATATGCGAAAACACATGTTCGGGAAGTGGCGGCGTCATCGGCTGTCATCGCTCCTAGGGGTACCGCCAGCTATGCTGAGAGTCCAACTGACACACGGTCCAATTGTGTTGCGGTCAGACAGGGAGATTCCATGGTGCGAATTACAGTAGTTACGGCTGGTTTTGTTGCGTTGTTGGGATGCTCGGCCATCGAGTCCGAAGACCTTCTCACCTCCGGCATGTACGCGGATGTCGTGGTCTCAGCGGATGGTGAGGGAACCTCAGATGTTCGAGCCACCCTGCGCGCAGGTGGCGCGCTTTCCACTACGTTCGTAGAGCTCACAGGCGACGACGTCCTGACGGCCACGCTGATGGAAGAGACCGTCGTCATGAACGAGATTTCCCTGGGAAACCTCAACAGTTTTGTCGCTGAGTTCCAGTCAGATGAGCCAGCTATTGACTACGTCATTGCTCTCGAACGCTCCTTGGACGATGGCGCACCGAACACGGTCATTCAGCTCCCCGCAGCCTTCGACATCGACGTGCCTACGGTCACCGAGTTTGCGCGTTCGACCGAGGACCTGACCATCACATGGACGCCCGCGGACAGCGGCGACAACATGCGTGTGACTGTGGATGGCGACTGCTTCTTGCTGCGCATCGACGAGCTGTCCGGCGACCCCGGAACGTGGACTCTTGAAGGCGGCTCGCTTGAGGACACCGGAGAGGAGTCGACGAACTGCGAAGCCGACATCACGATTGAGCGCCGCAAGACAGGGACGTTGGACACCAACTACGGTGAAGGTGGAAGCGCTACCGGTGTGCAGGAGCGCACGGTGAGCCTGCAGTCCACGCCTTAGGGGTGGAGCAGTGACCGCGTGGCTTTGACGCGGTCCTCGGCGTCGCGAATCGTACCAATTACGGCCCATGCATCTACGCCGTGGGTGAGTAGTGCCGGCAACCGGTCTGCAGTGATGCCACCAATCGCCACGAGGGGTGTGTGGCTCGGGACTCGCTCACGGACAGCTGCCAGCTCGTCCAGACCGCGCGACCCCTTGTCGCGGTCTGTGTTTGTGGTGGCCCAGATGGGTCCGAACGCCAGGTAGTCGGCATCCTGCAGCGCGGCGTCAATATGGTCGAGGCTGTGGGTGGACCTGCCCAATATGGAGCCAGCGGGCATGAGCGACCGTGCGGTCACCGTATCTACATCAAGCTGGCCGACGTGAACCCCTTGCGCTCCGACCGATCTCACCAGGTGCGCATGGTCGTTCAAAATGAACATGGCACCAGCATCGCTACAACGCCGTCCAACACGTACTCCTACACGCACGATGTCATCTTCGGCCCAGCCCTTGCAGCGCAGTTGAATAAGCCGACATCCGCCTTCTAGCAAGGATATGGCGATTTCTTCGGGGTCATTTGCATGCCCGCCAGCATCTGCTATGCCGTACAGCCCACGGATTTGCTGGTGTAGTCCGCGTGTTTCATCGGTTAAACCCATTGACGCCTCCCCAAGTTCCGGTAATATCCGCAGCGGGAAGGGAGGGTCCTCGTCAGGAGAATTAGAATGCGTACCTCGCTGGTGGCGGCACTATCGCTTGCTGGCCTCGTCTGGACTAGCCTAGCAGCTGCCCAGACACCTCCAAATGACCTTCCCGAAGCCTCCCCGGCTGTGGACGCGCCAGCGTCATCGGAAGGTCCCGACACCCCGACCTCTGCGGAGGGGACATTGAGCGCCGACGACTTGCCGGATGCCGATGAACCCGCTCGTGAAGCTCCTGGTGACGGCGTTTGGACCTGGGTTTCCAGGTTTGAACGCGGTGAAGCGGATCCGGAGATGGAACAGGCTGTCGAAGAATCGCTGGAAGAAGAACGACAAGAAGCAGTGTTGACGGATGAGTTCGCAGTCGCGGCAATTCCAGTCGACTACTACACAGATCCGTCTGCAGCTTTGCATACGGACCCGCTGTTTCTAGACAGGGTTGACCCGTCTGAGTTCGACATTCCAGTTGTGGTCAACGAGTCGGTGGAGAAGTGGGTTCGCTACTTCACCGGACCCGGACGTCGGCATTATGCCCGGTGGATGCGTCGGTCTGGCGCCTACCGTCCCATGATGTATGAGAAGCTCGATGCAGCCGGCCTGCCCCGGGATCTTGTGTACTTGTCCATGATTGAGAGTGGCTACAACGCCCACGCCTACAGTCATGCCGCTGCTGCTGGACTCTGGCAGTTCATCCCGAGTACCGGACGTATGTACGGACTGCGTGTCGACTCATGGGTTGACCAACGCCGTGACCCGCACATGTCTACAGACTCGTCCATCAAGTTCCTCGGTGAGCTGAACGACATGTTTGGCGACTGGTACTTGGCATGGGGCGCCTACAATGCCGGCCCGGGACGCATCCGCCGCGCGGTTCGCAACTCCGGCTCGGAGGACTTCTGGACGATTCAAGCGGGCGACCACTTGCACCCAGAGACCGACAACTACGTGCCCAAGATTCTGGCCGCTGCCATCATTGGCAAGCACCCAGAGCGGTACGGATTCACCGACATCGAGTACGAAGCGCCTCTGTCGGTTGAGCAAGACATGGTCGAAGGCCAGGTCGAGATCAGTGTTCTCGCTCGCTGTGCAGGGTTGTCTGTTGACGACTTCAAGCACTTGAACCCATCGCTGCGCGCCTTCACGACCCCTACGGGCGAGACGCGCATCAACGTTCCTGCCGGAACTCAGCGTCAGTTTGCCGCAGCCCTTGAGGCTGTTCCTGCAAGCCGTCGTGTGACGACCACGTACCATACGGTCCGTCGCGGTGAGACCTTGTCGGTCATCGCCGGTCGCTACGGAAGCTCCGTCTCGAATATCTCCCGTGCAAACGGCCTTCGAAACGCCGACCACATCTACGTAGGGATGCGTCTTCGCATTCCGCGCAATGGGTCGAGTGCTGCGCTCGCGTCTACGAGTCCGGCACCGAGCACGCGCTCGACACGCTCGAGCACACCGTCCCGTCCGTCGTCGCACACTGTGCGACGTGGAGACACCCTCTCTGAGATTGCGACTCGCTACGGCGTGTCACAGAGCAACCTCAAGAGCTGGAACTCTATGCGGTCAGACACCGTGCGTTTGGGCCAAGTCCTGACGTTGTCGGGAAGTGGGGGCTCCACCGCATCTTCAGGTGGCAGCAGCCGTACGCATGTTGTGGCCCGTGGCGAGAACCTGTCTACGATTGCGGCCCGCTACGGCGTGTCCCTGGCGAACGTGAAGAGCTGGAACAACATCAGCAATGCCTCGCACATTACTGTCGGACAGCGCTTGTCGATTCGCGGCGGTGGACCGGTGTGGAACAGCGTGACGGTACGCAATGGTGACAGCTTGGGACGCATTGCAACGCGGGAAGGGGTATCGGTATCTCAACTGCGTGAATGGAATGACATCTCTGGCTCGGTCATCCATCCGGGTCAACGTTTGCGCGTCCGGCGATGACATGATTTTGGTCCAAGACGCGCTTCGGCGCATTCTGCAAGAAGTGCCTTCAGTACCCGTTGAGTCCATTGGGCTCGACGTCGCGCTCGGGCGTGTCTTGGCCGAAAATGTCACCGCGGACATGGCGCTGCCACGCTGGAACAACTCCGCCATGGACGGCTATGCCGTGCGTGCTGCGGACACGCAGGACGGCGAGGTCACCCTTCGCCTGACGGAAGTGATTGGGGCTGGCCACATGCCCAAGTCGCCTGTTCCACCAGGCTTTGCGTGCGGCCTGATGACGGGTGCGCCTCTTCCTGACGGCGCCGACGCCGTTGTGATTGTAGAGAACACCGATGCAAGCCGTCGAAATGCCGTTGTTGTGCGTGGCCGCGCGACTGTCGGCCAGAACATTCGCCGGAAGGGAGAGGACGTCCAGAAGGGCTCCATTCTCATTCAGTCTGGCACCGAGCTTCGTCCAGGGCACCTTGCCCTGTTGGCGTCTCAAGGACTCACCAGTGTCATGGTCAGTCGAAAGCCAGTCGTCGCTATTCTGACGACCGGAGATGAAGTTGTAGAGCCTGGTCGTCCGCTTGGTCGTGGGCAAATCTATAGCTCAAACGCCGTCTTGTTGAAGGCCATGGTCGACGAAGCAGGCGGCGACGGGGTCTACGCTGGCAATGCCATGGATGACCCGCACAGCGTCGCTACTCGTCTACAGTGGTGTGTTGCCGAAGCGGACATTGTGGTCACCAGCGGCGGTGTCGGGGCTGGCGCCTTTGACCCTGTAAAGCGGGCCTTTGACCTCATTGGTGCGCGAGTCGACTTCTGGAAAGTGGCCATGCAGCCCGGTAAGCCCCTCGCGTTTGGCGTGGTGGAAATGACCGGTCGTCGTACACCACTGCTTGGACTTCCCGGCAACCCGACCAGTGCTGCGGTCTCCTGCCTTCAGTTCGTTCGACCTATGGTCCGCGCTGCAATGGGCATCCGCCGGCCTGTCATGCCCGTGCTGACGGCCATCTGTGCTGACGACATCTCGGTCCGCCCAGGTCGGTCGAAGTTCATCCGCGTAGTGGTTGAATCAACGGACTCGGGACTCGTGGCGCGTCTTGCTGGCAAGCAGAGCAGCGGTATGGTCTCAACCTTCGCACGTGCCAATGCGTTGCTTCATATTCCGAGTGACAGCGAAGGCGTCAAGTCGGGCGCTCGGGTGAAGATTCAGCTGTTCGACCCTTCCTGCCTCGATCGGTCTGACCTGGGGCTCATGGCCTGATGGATGGCGTCGTCCTCGCTGGAGGGCGGTCTGTTCGCATGGATGCCGACAAGGCGCGACTGCCAACCCCGGACGGTCTTGCGTGGGCGGTCCACATGGCTCGCATCCTGTCGGGCGTCTGCTCGCGCGTGGGTATTGTGCGCCGGGACGGGTCGTCTGCGAGTCCATGGTTTGAGCCCCCCGGCCTAGTCATCCACGACATCTGGGAGGGTGAGAACACGCCGAAGCATCCACTGACCGGACTGGCCACGGCGTGTCAGTGGAGTCGCACTCCCATGGTCCTTGTGGTTCCCGTGGACCTTGTGCACCTCAGAGCCGTGGATGTACAAGGATTACTCGCTGCTGCACGTCCCGGTGGAGTTATGGACGACTCCAGTATCTTGGACGACGCAAGTGGCGCTGTGATCAGCGAACAGCCTCTCTTTGGCTTGTTTCCGAGAGCCGTCGGACATCTGGCCGCCGCCGCTGCACTGCGCGGAGATGCCGTCCGCCGCTTCTTGAACGCTGCTACGACCGTCACGTTGCCCGGTGCGGACCTGCGCAACGCAAACCGGTGGTCCGATACGGGCTGGCCGCACCCACTGGCACGCCTGCGGGAGCGGGGCGTAGATGACGCGGCACTGCAGGCTGAACGAGAGCGTCTGAGTGCGCGTGGCCTGACGCTTCCACCGGAACTAGGGTAGGAACACTCCCCAGGAGGCGTCGGTGGCACTGCCCGAACCGGTCCGACTACAACGCGAGCCGACTGTTGCAGCCTTTGAGGAGCGGCGCCTCGCTCTTCGTGAGCGTGGCCTAAGCTCGGTTCACCGCGTTCAGGACTTGTCTGAGGCGCAGCTAGAGCTCGGGTCCTCATTGCGTCGGGACCTCGCTGGCTTGACCGAGCGTGGCAGCGCTGTCGGTCAGCTCCAGCAAGACGCGAACGCGGGTGTCTTGGCTGGCTTGGTGCGCCGGTTGACCGCCCGTCGGGACGCCCTGGCTCGCCGTAGTGCCACTGCGGCGTTGATGGCGCAGTACGAGACTGTACAGACGGCGTTGCGTCGCGCCACGGCGCTGGCGGATGACCTGCGGGTGTGTGCGGTTGAGCTTCAGGGTGCGGTGGACGACCTGCATGGCGCGCAGAGCGAAGCCGAAGCGGATGCGGCAAAGGTGGCAACGCGTGTCTTGGTGTTGGAGGCTGGCCTGACGTCGCCAGAGTCGGCGCAAGCGCGTGACCGGCTGCACTTTGAGCTGGCCAATGAGAGCACGCGTCTCGAGCTTCTTGAGGGAATGGCCGAGCTGTCGAGAGATCAGCTAGGCCCCGCGCGTCGCCTGCGTGACACGGTTCAGCGCCTTCACGCACAGACGGCAAAGTACGTCTTGAATGCGGCGGGAACAGTGAACGAAGCCGGGCGCAGCATTCAAGCTCTCGGTGTTGCTGCGGACGCCCCGCTGGTGGTGTTGGAGCTACAGCAAGCGCTGGCGGCCCTGAATGAGTCGCTGGTCGGTGGTGATGATGCGATGGAGCTCGCGCAAGACCTTGTGGCGAACGTCCTACCGGACCTGGACGCGCAGCTGTCCGCCGCAGACGAGACCCGTCGGTTGGTCGACAACGGCCCGGGGCGGTTGGACGTTGGACACACAAAACTTCAAGCGGAGAAGGCGCTCCGCCGTGCGGCGCAATCCGAAGTGGATGCGCTGGGCTCATGACATCTGCGAGTGTGCTTCCCAGTGAGCGAGTCGTGCCGTGGCTGCGGGCTCTCTCGGCGGCTGTTCAGGCCATTGCACCGCACAACGACTTTGTCCCCATGGACGCAGCTGTCGCCCACATACAGTGCCTATCTCCATCATTATCGGCAGACGTGTTGGCCCCTGCACAGGTCGACCCAGACTCGGGAATGCCAAGCCTGGCGTGGATGACTCGGGCGACGGCTGAACAGGCGCTTGGGCGGCACGCAGAGCCGGTCTCGGACACTGTTCGCCGCTTGGACCCAGCGTTGGCGGCAAGAATGGATGCGCGGTGTCGTCTGGCGACGCACTTGGCGACCCATGAGCTGCTGCCGGTGCTGCGATTGGTCGGTCGTGTTCGGCGTGTCGACCGGCAAACCAGCGCATTCTTGGTGTTCGACCACATTGATCCAGCGGGGCGTTGGGTGCGAACGCGGGTTGAGCTGAGCGCACCCGCCGGCACGCGTGACCTGGGGCTTGTTCAGGTCGACGCGGCGGCACGAATCGTTGTGCAACCTGGACTTCATGACGTCTTTGCGCGGCACATCCTAACCTCTCTCCCGTCGCTGCTCGTCGCGCTTCAGGGGCTGACCACAGCGCGGGTCTGCCGGGTGTCGCGGGCTAGCCTTGGACCGTTTTGGTACCCCGGTGGTCCGCAAGCCGTCGTGATGCCACCGGCGGTCGTAAAGACCTTGGTGTTGCACGCCCTACACGAAGCGATGGGCGATGATGTCCCTCGTACGGTCACGAACGACCCCCTAGCGCCTGTGAGCATCACGCCGGCGGTCGGGCTTCACCGGACTCGTCTACGTCGTCTGGCGGTCTTCCGTCCGGGTGTTGACGCGGTTCGCGAATGGCTCGGCAATGACGTGCTTATCCACCCATTCGGCTGAGTAGAGACCGGCTCAGGACCTCGGAGGCAGAAACAAAGTCGGTGTTGGTGGAATGACACAGGCGCTGCGCCAGGGACCACAAGACCAACAGGTCGTCGCCGGGATATTTCAGGCGTTCCGCGTCAGACTTGCCGAGATGGATGACCACCGATGCCCCAGGAGAGACCTGGGAGTTCATGTAGTTGCTGGCCAACACCGAACAGGGCGCGATGCCTCGTAGGAGGTATTGTAGGTCTGTTTGATTCAGCTGTTTCGGCGCCAGTGCCCGGTCGCGCCACCGCTGTAGGTACTGGGTCGCGTCATCATCGTCGGGGTGTTCAGCAAGGTGGTCTTCGAGGTCTGCGTACAGGGCCCGAATCTCGATGCCGAGGTCGGCGGCCCGTTCGTCTGCCTGCTCGACAACAAGGTCGAGCCAACCACGGCAGGGCAGTGCCTCTTCCGTGCCACGAAGCGTGAATGTTTCCCCTTGCCAGACCCCCAGAATCCCAAGGGTAGCGTCGTAGGGACGTGGCAGGTCAATCCAGCCGTCGCCCCAGTCGCGGTGGACCGGTCGAGTCACCACACAATCGCCAGGGTCTTCACTCCACGTGTTGTGGTTGTCATCGAACCGCAGGGGAATGTCGCGTCCGATGAACAAGTACTTCGCTTCATCCAGCGTCAGAGCGGCTGTCCAGTGGTCGGTGTGGGTCAGCCCGTAGGCAGTAGCAATGCGCAGTCGTTCATCGTGGATGACGTCCTGCGCGGGTCGTGTTCGTGTGCCAATGGTCAGCGGGAGCTTGTCCGCCTGCTCCTGGGACGCACACACGACGCGCCCAATGCTCCGGTGGAGGTCTACGTCGGCTTCGGGCCACGTGTTGTGACGTTCGAGGTCGATCAGGCGACGGCAGAGCAGGGCGATTCCTGCGAAGGTCGGACGCGCCTGATGGCCGTCCCGGACTAGGTGAGTGACGAATGGGCCTTGTGATTCCTGGACAATGTAGCCGTCGATGACCACATCCGGCACCACGCAAGCGGTCACAATGAGCAGGTTTGTGACGGTATCTCGTGTCCAGTCGTCGTCGGGTTCCAGCCAGATCCAGTGGCCGTCGGTGGTCCCCACTGCAAACAGGCGGCGCTGATCTCGGGACGGGTGCTGAAGGTGGCCCCAGCCTAAGCGACGCTCCAGCGGTGCGAGTCTGTCCAGCTCTTCGGTACTCGCGACCGGAAGAGCCGTGGTCGTTCCTTGCACAGCGGCGAGTGCGCTGGCTGAGATTCCGGCAGCGAGTGGGAGTGCGTGAAGGTGCTCTGCATGCGGCTGAAGAGCGGGCGGTAGCCACAGGTCGAGCTGTGTCCCTCGGTCAGTGGCGACGAGCTGGGGCCGACTGCACTGAAGAACCGCGGCGCGTTTGAGGGCCGTCAGGTCGGCGTCGTGCTGATCGTCGAACAGCTTGCCCAGTGCCTGAATTGTGAGCGTTGTACAGAGCGATTCTGGGGGCTGTTCGTCTGCCTGTACAAAGGCCCACACGCCGGGCAGAGAGAGCGAGAGTCTTGTTAGCGAGCGGGACATGCCGTCGACAATGTGCAGCAGGGGCGTGCCGCTTCCCGGTGCGGGCTGTGGCGCTTGTCCGTCCACGTACACCCGAATCCACAGGGTTGCGGTGTCGTGGGTGATGCGTGCGCTGTAGAAGGCGGGATGAGTGTTGCGCTGCATTTCAGCGACGAACCGGGCATCTTCTGCACTCTGTAGGCGAGCGATGACACGGTCGGGCAGCCTGTCAGAGAGCAACGCCCCGGTTTGTTCGTCGAGAAGCAATACAGGCCAGGGAAACCGCTGTGGGTCCAGTGCGCTGTGGGTCTCGATGACGTTGCCGGGGCTGACCAGGAACAACGGATGGCTCGGCTCCAGCATCTGTAGGTCAGCGACCGACACATCGGGGCGTACGCTGACCTGCCGCATGGGCTCCACCAGAACGGCGCCGGTGCTGGAGGACGGGGCCTCGGGGGCCCGAAAGTCTGCGGTTGAGACGGAGGCGTGCTCACTTCGCAGCAGCGGAACAATCTGGGGCTGTGCAATGCTGAGCATGTTGGCCCAGGCGTCGTCTTGGACAATGTCGACGCCGTCGGCCGACTTGCGTAGGCGGTCGTCGCACAAGATACCGCCAGTGGACTCACCCAGCTCCGGGATGCGCAGGGTTGCAATCGTCACCCCGCCTACGACCACTTGCACCCGTGGCAAGACGCCAGGGCGGACGATGCCGAGGACACCGCGCACGCCTTGTTCGTCGAAGGAGACAGAACGCTCGAGGCCCGGTGCCCACAAGGCTGTGTTTGGGGAGGTGCCCAGGGTGGGACGACCGTCGACTAGAATGGGGACCGGTAGATGGGAGCAGTGCTGCCAGATCAGGGTGGCTTCGTCGGGGACGGCGGGAGTCTTCCAGGGGCGCCAGCCCGGCTTGGCGAACGTGGCTCGGATGTAGGTGCCGACGATGGGGGCGCATGGGGCAACTGCGATGTCGCCGTTTCGGCGAATCGTGGCCCGAACCGACGCCTCAACCGTCCCATCCCCGGACTCAATGACCAGACTGCGCGGCTTGCGAAAGAGGAGCGCGTTCACGCCCAAGGCGAGCTGTTGTAGCGAGCGCGTCTCGGCCCGAGTCTGTGCGACGAACAGGTAGTCGAACAGTTGTTCCAGCTCGGTGTGTGGGACGGGTGGCGCGCCTACCCAGGTCACGAGAGACTCTGTCGGTGTGGCGTCTACACTGATCCACCGGGCACCACGAAAGACCGCCGCTTGAATCAACTCCAACACATATTGGTCGGGATGACGCATGGCGTACTCGCGCATCTTGGCGATGGCCTGGTCGCGAGCAATCGTGAAGCGTTGCCGTTCAGCCACCTGCGACCGCCTCGCACAGCCGGGCTTGCTCTTCTTGGCTAGCGCCGCGCGTTGTGAGAACAAGCTGCAGAATGGCGAGCACTGCGGCAGTCGGAGCAACGCGGGCCAACAGTCGGTGCGCACGGATGGTGGGGTGTCCGTGGTTGATGAGAACCTGGTCGTCTATCGGCGTATCGAGGTTTCGCAGGACCACTCCCTGCTCGCTGGGCAGGGGAATGACCGCAGGTTCATGTCGCGCAGCCGCAATGCCACCGAAACGACCAAAATGAAGGTGTCGAAAGCCGTGGTTCAGAGCAATGCGCTGAAGCTCGGTCACAAGCGTCCGGTCCGTCAGGCTTAGATCGGTGTCTGCAATGCGCTGTGGCAGGAAGAACCGCTCCGTGGCCGTGCGTAGTGTGCGAAGCCTCGGCAGAAATGCGAGTGCTCGCTTGCGCGGAAAAGCTGCAAATACCGAGCGAATCGCTGGTGTGTCCGGCAATACGAAGCGCCCTTGTGCGGTCAGTGCATGGACCACCGGGTGTTCTGCCTGGCCAATGAGCAGGACTCCAAGGTCATCTTCCTGGGCTTCCACCTCGGCAAGTGTGCGTACTGTGCCGGTGGTGTCGCGGAACAGGGCCTGGTCGTCGGGAAGGCTACGCGAACCCTCTGGCGCGAGATCTGTGGCGAGCCACCGAAGCAATGAGTCGTCGTCTTTTCCCGAGAGGGCTGCTGCTTGCAAGGCGCTCAGAAGCTGTTGCCGCAGAACTTTCCGAGCGTCCAGGGTCAGCTGCATGGCGCGGTGCCAGACGTCGTCCTGAATGACGTTGTCTCGCGTGAGCGTGTGGTCGAGTCCCGGTCCAGCAACCTTGATATTGAGGTGACTGACGCTGCCTGCGTACACTCCGAGAACCGCGACGTCTTCCGTCGAGACCAGGGTCAGGCCGTGGCTGTAGAACCCAAAGCGTGGTGAGTCGGTGGCACCCACGAACACGGTGAGGCCGTCTCGCTTCAGTGTGGCGGTGACGGGATCAGTGAGGCCCAGCGGTTGGCTGACGGTCTTGAGCATCTGAATCGGCTCTTCGAACGCGGCGAAGGGGTCGTCATTCGTAGTGGCTATGGCGGGAGTTGAGCCATCCTCAATGAGTACAACCGGACGGTCACTGTGCTCGCACCAGTAGGTCAATACGTAGGCAGCTTGCCGCTGGGTCCGGCGGGCTGTGTCGATGTCCATGCGCTTGTGCAGGGTGACCACAGTGCCGAGAATTGGCGGGTGCAAGGGGGTGACCGCAAAAGTGCGCTCGGCATCAAAGTGAATGTCCCACGACTCCCCAATGCGTCCGGTCCGTACCCAGACGTCATCGGGTCTCAGGGAGAACACCGACGCGAACCCAATCCCAAAGCGGCCAATCTGTGTCAGGTCACCTTGTTTTTCTGACGCGAACAGTCGGGTCAGTTGCTGATCGACAATCTCACGGGTCATGCCGTGGCCAAAGTCGGTCACCGACAGCACCAACACACCCTCCGCAGGGTCGTAGTCCGTGCGCACTTCAATGCGCGGAGACCCCGCATCAAGAGAGTTTTGGACCAGCTCGCGTAGGAAATCGAGCGGGCGTGCGAACTGGTCGACCAAGTTGTCGAGGGCTTGCTCGGCAAGAGTTCGCACGTCTACGGCTCGCGAATCAAGGTTTCAATGATTCGGTCGGACTCCTGCTGCGCCTGTTCGGCAAAGTCACTGAACCAGGTCGCGGTTTCTTTAAACAAGGCCAAGAACCCATCGCGGTCGCGTCCTGCAATGAGGGTATGCAGCTCCGCGGTCGCCTCGCTCAGCAGGTGCCGAACGCGGTCACCATCTGGATTGTCGAACAGAATGGACGCGTACAGTTCTGGGTCCTGCGCAAAGAGTCGGCCAATGACGGACATCTCCAAGCGGTAGATCGGACTGGTGTAGCGCAAGCTCTCGACTATCGAAACCCCAGTTCTCGCAAGGGTTATTCCGGTGGCGATAGTGCGAAAGTGGGTGATGACCTGAACCAGCGCCATCATGCTGTCGTGGTCTTCGGGTGTGGCCTCGACCAGCTCTGCGCCCATGGCGGCCAGCTGGTTGAGCATCCACCCTGTGCGCGGGCCGGAGTTCACACGGCACACCACGACTTTCTGGCGCCGCAGTGAGGAGGTTGTTGGACCGAACATGGGGTGCAAGCCGAGTGTTTCGCAGCCTGCTCCTGCGTATCCGGCACACACGTTCGCTTTGAGTGAGTTGATGTCGCACAGCAGCGCGTCTGGTCGCATGTGGGGGATGACGTCATGAAGTACGGGCTCCATCGCGCGCATAGACACCGATAGGAGCACAATATCGGACGCTGCCACAAGGGCGGCACGGTCGCGAGGGTCGTCCGTGTCCGTGATGTCTACCGTGGCGCCTCTAGAGGTGAGACAGCGTGCAAACCACTGGCCCATGGCGCCCTTTCCACCTACGATGAGCACGGATGGGCCGTCATCGGGTCTGTGCTGAACGGTCTCTTGAGCGGTGTGGCCGGCCTCCATGACCGCCTGAATGACTGCGGCGCCTGTAGCAGCAGGCAAGCCAAGGTCTACGCTTCGCTTTCGCGCCCGGTCCAAGACCACCTCTTCGCGACTGCGGTCGAAGGTGCCTGTGCGCGTGGCGGCCTTAAATGCACCGATACGGCGAGTGATTGCGAGTCGCTCAGCGGCTGCGACGAGCAGGGCTTCGTCGGCGGCATCGAGCTCTGCGCGTAGCTCTTGCAGCGAGGTCATGCGGTCCCTTGGAGGTTGATGCCTCGTTCTGCGAAGCGTACGCGAATGTCTTGGGCGACCGTCTGGTCATGCACTTCGGCATAGGTCGACAGTGGAATGAGACCCATTGCCAGCTCATCAGCAGTCAGGGTGTTGATGTCCGGCATTGTTGCGTAGGCCTTCCGAAATCCTTCGAGCCAGCCCGGTAGTTGATGGATGATGCGCTCACGAACGCCGGCTTCATCGACCTGTAGCAAGGCGTCTAGGGCCGACCAACCGAAGGCTCGGTGAACGGCTTCGTCTCGTAGAATACGCGTCAGCGCCGGCTGTACAGCGGGATGGGTTGCTGTACGTCGCATGGCGTCGAACAACGGGACCGCGAAGGTCTCACCCAGACAGAAATTGCGCACCACGTTGTCCACGAGTGCCGCTAACGGGCCTTCAGGACTCGGAAGGGCCAGCGCATTCAGCTCCAGGGGAATCGGCTCATCGGCTCCGCCCAAAGCGGTCAGGCAATCGTGGGAAAGGCGTGCGTGGTCCAGCTCATCGCCGACGATTCGTAGCGCTGTACGGTGCAGCTCATCCGGCAGACCGACCTGAATCGCACGGTGTAGTGCTTGTGCCGCATACGTCGCAGAGGTGTACTCGGCGGCGACTCGGTTGCTCCACTCCGCCAGCACGCGGCGGCTCGCACTACTCACCGGTGGTGCCGTCC
Source organism: uncultured Pseudomonadota bacterium (assembly GCA_913061235.1). GTDB lineage: Bacteria > Myxococcota_A > UBA796 > UBA796 > CAJXTB01. Next base: position 339,189 of record CAJXTB010000004.1, read on the forward strand.
TCAACGTCTGGCGCCGGAGCCGATTTGTAGGCGTCTAACAAAGGTTGTGCACGGTCGGGGCATGCGACTTGGGTTCCGCAGGGCTCGGTCGCACAGTCTTCGCGGACGCGGTCACCAATGCCATCGGGGCCGCCGGCGCGGAACGGCGAGACGAAGTCCTTGTAGCAGTCACCCTCGGGCGTCACGTACAAGAAGGGAATGGGTGGATTGGTCGCACCTTCGGGGTGGCTACTCGACACATCATCCCATGCCGGCAGGGTGGCTTGCTCTGGCGCTGGGGGGTTCTCCGTTGGCTCGAGAATCGGCGGTGGCGGATTGCCGGCAGGCTCAATGATGGGTGGCGGAGGATTTGTCGTAGGCTCAACTTTGCCCTTGCATGCTGAAAGGGTCAGGGCTGAGCCCGCGGCGAGGACGGCGATGATTGGAGTGGTCTTCATGTTGCAGAGTATAGTCCACGCCGGAGGAAGACATGTCCGACACGTTCCACGCCGTTGTGGTTGCAATTGGTGAGCACGCCGAACCCGCCGCAGTCCAGGCGGCAAAAACTATCGAATCGGCTGGCCACACCGTCACCGACCGCCACACCGGTTCCGTTGAAGACGCCATGCGTCACGTCTCGGCACTTGGTGCTGCGGGTGCGGTGGATGTTGTGTTTGTTGTTGGGGCTGACCTAGAGCAGGTCGCCAGCATTAGCGGCGTGTTGTCCGCGCCGATGCCTGTGCTCTCGGCGGTCTACGCCGTGCGTCGTTTCCGCCAGGCGGGCGGCAATGCACTGGGAGAAGGCTTCACGATGGGACGCTCGCATGATGCCGTCGTCATCGCCGTTCCAGCAGATGACGACGCGACAAGCTTGGTCCTGGGTCTCGTGCTTCCAGCCCTGCCTTCACTGTGTGGTGGCCAAGCGGTTGCCGTAGACGCCGCTGTGGAAGAGGACGATGAGGAGTTGATTGCCGAAGTCGTCGAAGAAGACGAGCAGGCTCCTGTCGAGCCTGATCACACGACCGTTGCTCAAGGATTTAGCCTTGGGTCGTCCGAGATGCGCAGCGTTGGACAGTCGATAGACGGTGCCGTTCCCGGCATGAACTTCGGTCCAGGCTGGCAAAAGTGGGTCCAGGCGCACGGCGCCGAGATTCTGCGTGACCGCCGTGAGGAACTGCCGAACAACATTGATGAGCTGGCTCCGGTCCTGCAGATCTTGCACACCGCCGGTGAGCAAGCTGTGTTGAAGATCGGACGGAACAAGATGAGTCTGTGGGGCTGGCCGGACCTACAACGTCAGACCAGCAAGGTCATTGCTGTGGGCTGGGGACTGCCGTTCGTCGAGGTTGTGGCTCTTCACCGCCACCCCACCAAGACCGGTCTGGCAATCGAAGAAGAACGTGCACTAGCAGGGCGTCGTGGTGCAGATCTCGACGAACTGACCAAGGCCATGACCGGGCGTCGCAACAAGAACTCAGAAGGGGAGCTGTTCGCCGTCGAACAAGGCCGTGTCTGGACTCAGCGCGATTCGCTCGTCTATGAATGGGACGGGAAGAAGGAGCGCAACGTGGGCAGCATCCAGCAAGCACTGGCGTCGTTGTTGCTCAGCTGGAGCCAACGCTAGGCTCTCGGTTCTCCCGAGTGCGCGCACGGGTTAGGGCGCGCGGACTCTGGGGAGGGCCACATGGCCAAGTCGTCCGCTGGTCGCCGTTGGGCGATGAACCTACTCAAGCTGCTCATCACGATTGGCGGCTTTTATCTTTTGCTTACCCACGAGGTCTCGACCTGGGTGCGCACGAGCAGTGGTGCGTACTCCGTGCCGATTACCGTGCAGGTGGACTCGGTCTCGGTCGATGGCGAAGAGCTTGCAGAGCTGGGCTCCGAGATGCTCACCGACTCCAATGCAGTCGGTTGGTTTAGCAGCGACGACTTGGTGACCATTCGTTTGGAGGATGGCGCCAATCCGGCCAAGCAAGACCTGGAACTGTCCAGTGGGGAAGAGGTCGGCTCGCTGCCGATTGCCTCTGCCATTGCCGACTATGTGACCAAGGTAGATGCGCGCGTCTTTGTGTTCTGGTCGCTCATCGCCATGGCCATCAAGTTCGTTGGTGTGCTGTCCAGCGCCATGGCGTGGAACTTGCTGCTGCGCGGACAGGGGCTACGTTTTCCGTTCTGGCAGCAAATCGTCACAGCCTTCCTCATCGGTCGCTTCATCGGTACCTTCTTGCCGTCCACGATTGGCCTAGATGGCTACACGCTGTTCGAAGCCGGGCGCTACAGCAATGAATGGGCCCGAGCGACTACGGCCAAAGCGCTTGAAAAGTTCATCGGTATCGCCGGCCTGTTCGCGGGAATGCTGCTCACTCTTCCCGCTGGGTACGTTGTCCTAGCAGACGTGGTGGGGGACCGGGCCCTGTTGCTGACGGGACTCATTGGCGTGTTCTGCATCACCATCACGGCCGGAGTCACCATTGGTTTGGTGTTTCCGCAGCTGTACCTGTGGGCTCTCAACTTCATCGAGAACCGACTGCCCGCGCCACTCCGTCGGCTTGGCTTTGTCCGTCGCTTCATTGACGCCGCCACCGCCTACCGCGGCAAGCTTGGCATTGTTCTTGGCGCCCTCCTGCTCAAGTTCGTGACTCACTTCACCACCGCGATGGTCTACTTCTTCACCGCGCTGGCGATTGGTGTTGTGGGGGTCAGCTTCCTCCCGATTGTCTTCGGCAGCCTCATTCAGATTCTAGGAACGCTGTTTTCCCCCACCATTGCGGGCGAAGGGGCACGCGAGGCCATCCAAGCCCTGCTGCTGTCCAACTACTTGGGCGGCGCCGCACAAGCAGTGCTCTCAGCGGCCCTGGGCTTTGTTGCTGCCGAGGCCGCCACCCTCTGGGGTGGGGCCTTTTTGTGGACGCGCACCGCCGCTTGGCGACCATCATTCATGTTGGTAGATGGGAAGCAGGTTGCCTACGAGTGGCTGGCTGACGACGATGATGGCCGCTTTGACGCCGATGTCATGGAGCGTGTGAGGAACTCGTCTGCGGAGTGACAGAGATTTTCCTCCCAATTGAAGTGACTCACCCTGTGAGTATGCGACCATGACGTCGGTGCTTGACTGGGGGGTTCATGAGCGAGACGCGCACAATCTCTCGGATACTTCCGGGTCGGCCTGTGACGGACGGCGGCGGAGTGCCGATTCGCCGGACGATTGGCGGCAAGAGACTCGAGCACATTGACCCGGTGCTGCTCTTCGATGAGCTGAAGTCCGCCTCTCCCGGTGAGCATGACGCCGGTCTTCCAAAGCATCCGCACCGCGGTCTGCAGACCGTCACGTACATCATCGATGGCGAGATGAACGTGCAAGATACCCACGGCAACTCGGCGTGTCTGACACCCGGAATGGTCCAGTGGGCTCATGCTGGAGCCGGGCTGATTCATGAAGAGCTGCCCAAGCACGGCACTCCCATTCGTGCGGTTCAGTTCTGGCTGAATGTGCCGGGTCGGGAGAAGATGTCCGCCCCCGAGGTGCAGACCCTTGCAGCAACCGACATTCCGTTGCTCAAGCTGCCAATGGGCGGGACGGTACGAGTCATTGCGGGCACTCAGAAGAACGTCTCAGGACCGATTGTCGCCGACCGCACCAAGGCCATGCTGCTGGATGTCGACCTGCCACGAGGGAGCGGTGCGTCCTTGGATGTCGCAGCCAACAAGATCGCGATGATCTACGTACTTCAGGGACAGGCCATGTTCGGCATCACCGGGACATCGACCGGGGAAATGGTGGGACGTGGACACCTCATCCTGCTCAGTTCGGGCGACGTCGTGAAGGTCATGTCCGGCCACAAGGGTGCGCGCTTCCTTGTCATTGGTGCCGTTCCGATCGGTGAGCCGATCTGTCGCTACGGCCCGATTGTGATGAACACGGCAACCGAGGTTGAGCAGGCTGTCGAGGACTTCCATGCCGGTGTCTTTGACCGGACCGCACCCGCTCAGCTGTAGACGGCTCGGCTCTAGACTGTCCCGCTCTGGTTACAGGCCCCGGCGACGCGGTCTGGCAGGGGCCCTGGGTTGCACATTGGGAGGGATAGATGCTCGTTCGAACACGCGACAATGCCTTTGGAATCGCGGTGTTTCACTGGCGCGGCTCGGCACTGCGCCAGATCTGGCCGTTGGTATTGTTGGTCGGCGTCACGTCCCTGGGTGTCGATTTCGCCTACACCACGTTCGAGCTTGACGAGAAGTTTAGCCTGGGTCTCGCCCCATTTTCGTTGATTGGATTGGCGCTGTCCATCTTCTTGGGCTTCCGAAACAACGCCTGCTACGACCGCTTTTGGGAAGCGCGAAAGCACTGGGGAAGCTTGGTGAACAACAGCAGAACCTTTGCGCGTTCTGTGTCGTTGTATGTGGCCGACCACGAGGGACTTCGCCGCGAGCTGGTCTTGCGTCAGCTGGCGTTTGTCCACGCGCTTCGTATGCACCTGCGCGGCGAGACCGACTGGCAAGTGCAGCTCGCAGGCTTACTTCCACAGGCGGAGATGGACGCATTCAGCGACGAGCCGAATGTACCCAATGCCATCACCAGACGGCTCGGTGAACGGCTGCGGGATGCCTGGAAGGACGGTCATGTCGACCTGTTCCACCTGCCTGCGGTCGAAGGCTGTGTGGCAACAGACACCGATGTTCAGGGGGCCTGCGAGCGCATCAAGAACACGCCACTGCCTGCGTCCTACACCATGCTCACCCACCGAATCGTTGGGCTGTACTGCCTGCTGCTACCCTTCGGCTTGCACACCGTCGTCGGCTACCTGACGCCGGTTGTGACCATGTTTGTCAGCTACGCATTCTTTGGGTTGGACGCCGTGGGCTCGGAGATTGAGGACCCGTTTGAGACCGACGTCAACGACCTTCCACTGTCTCAGCTGTGCAACGTCATTGAGCGTGACCTGCGTCGGTCACTTGGCCAGGTCGACCTGCCGCCGGCGAGCATGCCCGTGCGCGGTGTGCTTCAGTAGCGCTCGATGAGGTGCAGGCCGTAGGGCGACTCTACGATGTCGCTGCGTTGGCCAGGCTGTAGCGCAAAGGCCGCGTCTTCGAAGCTTGGGACCATCTGTCCAGGAGTCACAGTTCCTAGGTCACCTGCGAAGGAGGCCAGGTTGTCTTCGCTGACGTCTGACACCACATCGGTCCAGGTGTCTCCATCGGCTAAGCGTGCCTGTGCCGCCACTAATAGGGCACGTGCTGCCTCTTTGTCGCGTCCCATGCCGGATGTGGTTGTTCCGTCGCGCTTGCGAGCACCGTCGAAACCTACGACCATGTGGCGGAAGTTGCCTTGAACGACGGCGTCGCGTCGGATGATGTGAAAGCCGTAGGCAGTCTGGGTCAATGCGGCGATTTCACCGGGCTGGACGACGGCAGCCGCGGCCTCGAACTCGGGCATCATGGTGCCAGCGAGAAAGACGCCAATTCTGCCACCACGGCCCGCGTTGGGGTCGGCTGAGTGGTCTGCGGCGAGACGGTCAAAGTCGGCGCCGCCCACCGCTTGCGCATGAACGGACTCCGCAAGGGTTCGTGCTTGTGCCACGGAGCGTGTTGAGAGGCTGGCGTGGGCGCCGGCGTAGTCAATGAGGATGTGCGATGCAGCGTAGCTTCCGGATGGAACGAGCCGTTCGGGGACGGGCACCGAGACGGAAGGCGCGGGACCGACCGGTATAGGTGCCACAGGACTCGGCATCGCGACCGGTTCGGGGGCTGGGGCAGGTGGCGTTGTCGACCCACAGGCAACCAGCAGTGCGGTAGCGAGCGCCCGCATCTACAGAAGTTCGCCGGAGCGGTCGTTTAGCGGGAACCGGAACTGGGTCCAGATTCGCACCGTGTCGTTGTTCACCGAGCGGCCCTGACGTTCGAGACGCAGGATGTAGCCGGCGCCCAGATCGATTCCCGGCGCGATGTCGTGGAAGTTTGCGCCAACATGAACAATCGACACATCGCCGTTGTCTTTTAGTTGGGTAGCGTCATCCAAGCTGGAGTACCGCGCTGCGACTTCCAAGCCGCCTTCGAGCAACGGGAAGGCAGCGGAGAGTTGGCTGGTGAAGCCAATGGCGGTGGTGTCGGAGATGACATCGGGCGCCGCAATCAGGTCATCCTTTGGAGACGTGGCGTTGCGGGTAATGCCGACGGTCGCCGTGATGGGGCCAACACGGCCAAGGGCATCTGCGTTGAGTCCCAGGGTGGTGGTCGAGATGTCGTCGTTGTACAGCGCGGAGACTGCGACGCCGTAGGCGGCTTCACCGTCTGGCGAGTAGGTTCGGTAGGTGTCACCGCTGGCGAGTTCGAGACGAGCCGCACCCATCACGCCGTTGTTGTTGTCACCCAGAATATCTCCGTTGCCGTTGTACACGCCGGCACGACCGCGAAAGATGCCTTGGGTGGTGTCGAACAGCACGCCCACGTCACGAATCGGGGACGTCCAGATCGTTCCCACGCCCCGTTCTTGGAATGTCAGGTCCAGAGACGACATCAGTGTTTCACGGGCGAACGGCACCGGAACGATACCGGCCGACAGCGTTGTATTGCGAGCCTCACCGAAGCCGTAGCCGCCGTAGGCGTCGACAATCTGAATGAGGTCTTCTGACGACGACAGTCCGTCGTACGGCGCCCCCGTTCCCATGGAGACGCGCCAGAAGGTACCGCCCATGTTGCCGGTGAGACCAATGCGCGCGCGCCGAATGGAGAAGCCAATGTCCGCTTCGGGGTCGCCGTAGCCAGCGGGGTCGGCCTGGGGGTCTTCGTCCATATCGAATGCCGTTGCCCAGACCTGGACGCGAGCGGTGGGCTGCAAGACCAGGTTGTTCTCGAGCACGTTCAGGACGATTTGACCATTGGGGCGGTCTTGGGCTTGGGCTGGGGCCACAAGCAATGTCAGGAGTGTGACGAGTGCAGTCATGATGCAGATCCTTCGCGTGTTGGACGCTATGATAGCCTCATGCAGACCCTACGTCCGACACGCCGTCCATTCCCGACCTTTTTCGGTCTCTTCGCCATCAGCCTTGTGTTGATCCCAAGCTGTGCTGAGCAAGAACCCTACGCTCGCGCCTATGAGATCACACGGCTGGACCAGACCATTGGGGGGCCAAAGTCTTTGGCGCGTCCCGCGGACCCGTCCACCGATCGTCCCGGTGACTTGATGTTGGAGAACGACCGGATTCGCGTGTCCATCTTGGGCGCCCATCCAAGTATGGGGCCATCGGTGTTCGGTGGATCTCTGGCAGATGCCGATATCCAGTGGAACGACCCACGGTTCAGCGGTGGAAAGGGCAAAGATCAGCTGGCTGAAGTCTTTGCCAACGCCAACATGAACGTGCTGGCCCCGCTGGAAGACGAAGACGTCAGCATCCTCTCCGATGGGTCGGATGGGGGACCGGCGGTCATCCGTGTTGTGTCGCTAGCCGAGCCCTTCCTCACCCTGTTGAACCCACTGTGGGGCCTGGTCAATCAGCCAGAGTTTCACCTGATTACCGACTATTCGCTGTCGCCGGGTGAGTCTTGGGTGCGCATGGACAGCACCGTGGTCCTTGGATGGGATGGAGAGAGTGAGCTTCCTGCAGCCGAGCCCATGCTGCCGATTGCCCCTGGCTTCAACCTCATCGAGGCGGCGGTTGAGGACGGCATCGTTGGTGGAGACTTCTACCTTCAGGGCGGCTCGGTCAATGTGTTCGGCCCGGGCATCGGCTTTGACGAGAGCGGATTCGTTGCCGAACAACGCGAACAGGAACGCAATCTGTTCTTGGACCCCGCAGGCTTTGAGTTTCTGGCTGGTGTGGGAGATGGCGTCAGCTACGGCATTGCCGGCGCAGTTGGAGACGTCTACGTTCCGCTGTTTACGGCCTCTCAGACCGCTACCTTCTACGAGTTTTCGCCAACGCGCTCGGGACAGAAGAGCCTCAGCTACAGTCGCTTCTTCTTTGTGGGAACCGGTGATGTCGGCAGCATTCTCGACGGTATCATTCAGGCCAAGGCCATTCCCCATGGCAGCGTTCACGGCGTGGTTTTGGAAGAGGGAACCAGCTCACCGCGTAGCGGGTACGACGTCTTCGCCTACCACGCTGGAGACGACGCTCCGTACAGCCAGTGGCGGACGGATGTGGACCCCCGCGACGACGTCGCAGACGGTTCATTCGGCGGTAGCTTGCCGGTTGGCGACTGGGAGCTGATGGTCCATCAACAGGGCCGTCCAGACAGCGAGCGAATGGCCGTCACCGTGACGGAAGGCAGTGAGCAAGACGTCGTGCTCGTCTCACCACGCCCGGGCCTGTTTTCGTTCACGATTCGCGATGAGCGAGGGCTGCCAGTACCCGCCAAGGTCACCCTGTTCTCTGTCGACGATGACGTCAGCCGCGACCCGACCCTTGGCGACGCCTTTGTTGGCGGAAACCCGGAAGCGGTGCTGTTCCCCATGTACGGCAGTGGCGAAGCTGAGCTGCCAGACGGCGAGTACTACGCAATCGCCAGTCGGGGCTTGGAGTACGAGATCGACATCAGCGAGCCGTTCATCATTGATGCAACCCGTCGTACCCACCTCGACTTCAACGTCATTCGGTCTGTACAAACCGACGGATGGGTGAGCGCTGACCTCCACGTTCACGCAGTGCGCTCTCACGACAGCGGAGTGGCCCTCGCAGACCGTGTACGGACCATGGTGTGTGAAGGCGTGGAGTTCTTCGCGGCCACGGACCATGACTGGATCACTGACTACGCGCCTACAATCGAGATGTTGGAGATGGGCGAGTGGGTACAGAGTGCTCCAGGAAATGAAGTGACGACCATTGAGACTGGTCACTTCCTGGGCTTCCCGTTGGCAGAGGACTTCTTAGGCGACGCCGGCGGTGCTGTGGACTGGACCGGACTGACCCCTGAAGAGATGATTGAACAGCTTCGCGAGATTGGCGAGGAAGCGGGCCTTGACCCCGTGGTGTTCATCGGACATCCGCGGGCCGGTATCTTAGGGTACTTCGACCAATATGGCCTGGATCCATACAGCGGAACCGTTGAGAATATTGTCGCGCGCCCGGGCATCTTGACCGCGTCCAATCCGCTCATCAGCTCCGATGAACTGTCCCTTGAGTTCGACGCTATCGAGCTGATGGGCACCAAAGACCTCATCTTCCTGCGCACACCGACCCAGCCCGAGCTGGACCAACACCGGACCGGTGGTGACCTTGAGATTATCAATGTGATGACGCGGACGCTCGAGGAGCAGCAGGGCCTTCGAGACGGCGAGTTCCGGCTTGGCTACGGTATTGAAGGCCAGATTGATGATTGGTTTACGCTGCTCAACCTTGGGTACCGCTTCACTGCACTCGGCAACTCGGACACTCATGGCGTGACGAGCACCGAGGCAGGCTGTCCACGCAACTTCATCCTGTCCGAGTCCGATGACCCGGCGTTCATTGACGACCAGGCCATGGCGGACGCTGTGAAGGACCACAGGGTCATTGCGTCGTACGGTCCGTACTTACAGATGTGGATCAACGGCGACATGGTCGGCTCTGAAGTCGTCGATGAAGACGGCATGATCGACATCACTATCGAGGTTCAAGCTCCGACATGGATGGACGTTGATCGCGTCGAGCTGTACCAGAACGGAACGCTGATCGAGGTGCTACCCGCGGACATTCCAGACGAAGTCATTCGCCTGTCTACGACGTTGGAGCGGCCTATTGACCGCGACTCCTGGTATGTCGCCATCGCCACCGGAGACGACTCCATGAGTCCGGTGTTCACACCCGTTGAGATCCCGTACATCCCGCTCGACGAGATTGTCATTGAGGCCTTGGGCGGTGTTGGCAGCGTGGCCACGTTCTTGTCCCCATCGATTCCCATGCCATTGACCTACCCAATTCATCCGTACGCTCTGACCAATCCCATCTGGGTAGATGTAGACGGGGACGGCTTTGACGCGCCGGGACTGCCCGAGTGGCTTTTGGCCCCGGAAGAGCCAGTTGTAGAAGAGCCCGAGGGCGAGTAGGGCGGCGCCATCTGACGGAGTGTTGAGATGGCCGGTCGAGGACTGACAGGAAAGGGACCCAGTACAGCCGTGATGGTTGGTGTGTACGGGGTGGCACTTGCTGTGGGAGCAGCGGTCGCGTTGGCCATGCCGGATGCCGCATTGTGGTGGCGTCTGTTGGCAGCCGACCTTGCGGCGACAGCTGTGGTCTGGCTAGCCGGTGTTGCCGTCGACAACACCAGCATCTACGACTCGTATTGGTCCGTAGCGCCCTTGCCCTTGGCCCTGGCCACGTGGGTGGACGGCGGCGGAACACGGGCGCTGTTGGCCAGCGTCTGCCTGGCGCTTTGGGGAGCCCGGCTCACATGGAATTTCTGGAGAGGGTGGAGCGGGCTGGGGCACGAAGACTGGCGCTATGACGCGTACCGCCGGTTCGGTGTTGCCCCGTACTGGGCGTTGTCTCTGGTCGGCCTTATGACCATGCCTACGCTGATGGTGTTTGGAGCCATGCTACCGGTCATTCAAGGCTCGGGCAGCACGGCCCCGGTCGGACTCATCGATGCCCTCGCAGTCGTTGTCGCTCTGGGCTTCCTCGGCGTTGAGACGTTGGCGGACGAACAGCTTCGCGCCTACCGAAAGACGAAGCCCGAGCCTGGGCACTTCCTCAAGACTGGCTTGTGGGCCTGGTCCCGCCACCCAAACTACTTGGGTGAAATTGGATTTTGGTGGGGCATCGGTCTGTTTGGCGTCGCTGCTGGCGTACCGTGGACGCTCGTTGGGGCGGCTGGCATCACCCTGTTGTTTGTGACCATCAGCGTGCCCCTCATTGATGCACGTATGAACCGGCGGCGTGCCACGTATGCTGACCATTGTCGGCGCATTCCAGCGATTTTTCCACTGTGGTACGGCCGAGGCTAGGCCTGCGGCTCTGCAAAGAGCGCTGACCCGGTTATGCGCGCGCTGCCGAAAGGAGGCACTGTGCCGCGCGTGTCCGCCCAGCCGTTCTCGAATGCCCTGATTGTGGAAGGGCCTCATCTAAATCTCGACGACCATCTGCGGGCGGTGGGCATTGCCCCGCACCGCATCGACAAGGTCCCGGACGAAGCAGCGCTCATTGATGCGATTCGGCGTACGAATGCCGAAGTGTTGTTCAAGCGCAGTCGCGTGCCGGTGACCGCAGAGGTCCTCGCTGCCTGTGCGTCCCTGCATGCTGTTCAGCTGTGTTGTATCGGCGACGACAGCGTCGACAAGCAGGCTGCTGCTGCCAATGGCGTCATGGTGTTCAACGACCCTGTCAGCAACGGTCGGAGCGTGGTGGAGCTCGCTGTGGCTCACCTCATCGCCTTGGCGCGTCGTCTGTACGAGACAGACGTTGCTGCCCACGACAATCGCTGGGAAAAGAACGCGACCGGTCGCTACGAAGTCGCCGGCAAGCGCCTCGGCATCATTGGTCTGGGCAATATCGGTCGCCAAGTGGCGCGCGTCTGTGCCGCCCTAGGCATGGAGATTACGTTCTTCGACTCCCGCCCTGTCGCGGTTGAAGTGGGCATTGAGATGGGCTGGACCTCGTGTCCGGACCTGGAGACTCTGTTCCGTACCTGCGACATGGCCTCGGTCCACACAAGCGCCAAGGACTTCTGGGGCAAGGACAATGACGGCTTCCTGGACCCCTACCTGTGCCAGCTTGGCGCCGACCGTGCCGACAACGGACCTCGACTGTTCTTGAACCTTGCGCGTGGCAATGTTCATTCCGTCGAGGCCCTCAAGGACGCCATCGAGAGCGGAAAGGTACGCCGTGCAGCCGTGGATGTGTACCCTACGGAGCCGCGTCCGGGTGCGTCGTGGTCCAACCCCTACGCAGACGAGCCCCGTGTCATCTGCACTCCGCACATTGGAGCGGCGACGCAAGAAGCACAGCCTCGCATTGCCCGTCGCGTCGCCACAACGATTGGCGAATTCAGCCGCTATGGGTCGGTTCGCGACTGTGTGTTTGCTCCGCGGGCGACACTGTCGCTCAAGGACAACGCCCGTGGAAAGACATTGCTCGCCGTTACGCATAGCACCGCTCGCGGTACCAAGAAGGCTGTCGATGATGCCATCTACGCAGCCGAGGCGAACAACCTCAGTTCTACGCACCGTGACTTCGACATCGGCGTTGCCTACGACTTGAGTCTGCTGGACCGACCACTCACGAGCGCCGAGCTCGACAACTTGGTTGCTAATGCCGATTCCTTGTCTCAGGACACCAAGGCCGTGCGCAGCGTGCGCCAGATTCAGGTACCGGAAGGTGGCTGGTAAGCGTGTTGTTCGTCAGAACAACACCGTCCCAGTAGGAAGAGCGGTGGTCCGCAGAGACCGTCGCTCTTTCAGCTTTTAGAGCCAGCAAGCCGGCAGAGGATGAGGTGGCCAGAAGTTGTAGGTCGAGACCTATGGAGGCATGACAACCTGCTTGCCGTGCGGCCTCGGACGGACTTTCGGTCCTGGCTGACCTGCACACTGCCCCGATTTGCACCTAGTGAATCATGCGCCGAAACGACAAACGCCGCGTTGCCATGACTGGCAACGCGGCGTCTCGCTTTAGGCGGTGAGCCTATTCTGCGGTCTTCTTCTTGGCCGGCGCGCGACGGCGGCGGGGCTTAGCCTTCGGCTTCTCTTCCACATCGTCAGCAACAAGTAGGTCGTCGGTGGCGTCGTCGGTCTTTGCGGCAGCCTTCTTGGCTGGTGCTTTCTTGGCTGGGGCCTTCTTTGCCGCAGCCTTCTTGGCCGGGGCCTTCTTCTTGGCTGGCTTGCGCTTACGAGCCGGCTTTGCCTTGGCCTTGGCGGGGGGCTTTGCTTCCGGTTCGTCAGCAACGAGGAGGTCATCAGCAACGAGGAGGTCGTCAGCAACGAGGAGGTCGTCAGCAACGAGGAGGTCGTCAGCGACCAGCAAGTCGTCGTCTGCAGTAACGGTCTTGGCCGCGGCCTTCTTGGCGGGTGCCTTACGCTTGCGAGCTGGCTTCTTCTTTGGCTTTTCTTCGACCTTCGGTTCGTCTTCGGAGACGAGCAGGTCGTCTTCAATCACGAACAAATCATCCATGTCGACCGTGTCTGCCTTCTTGGCAGGTGCGGTGCGCTTGCGGGCAGGCTTCTTCGTACGGCCTTCTTCGGCCCATGGGTCGATTGCCGTCTCTGCCTTCTTGGCGGGTGCCTTGGCTGGAGCTTTGGCGGGTGCCTTGGCTGGGGCCGACGCAGCAGCGGTATCGCCGTCGACTTCGAGCAGATCATCGATGGCCGATAGGTCGGCGTCGCTCGGCTGGTCGAGCCAGGCCAAGGTCTCTTGGATAGTGCGGTCGCGACCGGAGTTGCCCAGGAAGATGTCGGCAAGACCCTTGGTATTGGTCAGGTCAGCGCCCATCGACTTGAGAGTCTCAAGGTACAGATTCGTGAGCAGAATGTTCATCTGCTCTGGGTTCTTCTGCAAGTTGAACGGAGCGGATGCAGTGCGAACGGGCGTGCCGTCACGGTGCATGAACACGTGTGTGTTCATCAGCGCATCAAAGACGCTGCGCAGTGCGCTTGCAGGAAGTTCGCTGTGGGTCTTGGAGATGCGGCGACGAACATCTTCGCGGACGAACTGGATGTTGTTGCGACGCTTGCGACGCTCACGGTCCGTGACCACCGCTTCGAGGGCTTCCAGGATGGACATGCGCGTGGGAGCGGCGAGGGGGTTGTAGCCTTCCTTGGCCAATGCCTCGATGACCCATTCCATGCCATTCGGACAGTAGGGGTCGACGTACGGGCCTTCTTGGGCCGGAGCAATGTCGACATCTGGCTCGCTCTCGCCGCCGTTGTCGGCAAGGTCAACCAAGTAGCCACCCTGCTTGGTGTTTTGGCTCAGGCGAATCGCGCCGGCCTTCTTGGCGGCTTCAAGGAAGCGCGTCCAAGTGCTGAAGCCGTAGTCGCCTTCGGAGAAGTCTGGAACCCGGCGGAGCAGGGCGCCCTTGACCACGGAAGCGGACGGGGTGTTGGAGCTCTCGCGAAGCAGTCCTTCGAGTGCTTCAACCAAGATGGCGTAGGCAGCCTGCTTGGAGCTTGGAGCCTCGGTGCGGACGCGTGAACGGCTGCGGGACTTCTTCTTGTGGGCAACGATGCTGTCGTAGAAGATGAACTCGTCACAGGCCTGGATGAGCAGGCGTGAGGTGCTCGAGCGCGTACCTACACCGATGATGCGCTTGTTCATCTCGCGCATCTTGAGTACGAGAGGGGTGAAGTCACTGTCTCCGCTGACAATCACGTAGGTGTCGATGTAGTCGCGGGTGAAGGCGAGCTCCAACGCGTCTACGACCATAGCGATGTCGGCGCGGTTCTTGTCGTGCATGCCGTGGCTGGTCAGCTCGTACATGGTGACGTTGGCTTTGAGCAAGCCCTGCTTGAAGCGCGCGAAGCGGCCCCAGTCAGCGTAGGAGCGGGCAACGAGTACGCGGCCTTTGTCCTTGATTCGTTCGAGAACAGCGTCGATGTCGAATCGGCCTAGGTTTTCTTTCTCACAACCCGCGGCTACGTTTTCAAAATCGATCAGAACTGCTAAATTGGCTTCCATTTTCATGGCTCCGCACGACGGTGCGTATGTTGAATTTCCCCAAGGCCACTGCCCGTAGCGCGAACCCCAATGTCGAGGTCAGGTACGAGTGGCACAACCGTACGCGGTGCCTTGGGGGGTGTGTTGAGCCCGTCTAGTGTCAACACGCGCGGGACATAATCCGGTGCGATCGGTTGCACCACAATCCGTGCGGACACACTGCGACCGGCGGATGTCTCTGTCCAGCATTACTCGGAGTTCACTCTTGGAGGTCCTGTGTCCTTTGATGCCTTTGCTGGAACCGACGACTACATCGCAGATGACGGCCTTTTAGCGTCTGTCAATGCGGCCATTGCGTTGCGTCGTCCGCTACTCGTGAAGGGGGAACCGGGCACCGGCAAGACCATGTTGGCGCGTGCGGTCGCGGCCTCACTCAACATGTCTCTGCTGTCCTGGCATGTGAAGTCGACGACCAAGGCAGTCGACGGGCAGTACACCTATGACGTTGTCCAGCGACTCAACGACAGCCGGTTCGGTGATGCCGACGTCTCAGACATTCGCAACTACATCCGACTCGGCGTCATGGGGCAGGCGTTTGCAAGTGACGAGCGGGTGGTCCTGCTCATCGACGAGATTGACAAGGCCGACCTGGAGTTCCCGAATGACCTACTTCGGGAGCTCGACGAGATGGCGTTTCACATCCCAGAGCTGGACGAGACCGTAGCGGCCAAGCACCGGCCTGTGGTCATCATCACATCGAACGCAGAGAAGGAACTACCGGATGCCTTCTTGCGGCGCTGCGTGTTCCACTTCATCTCATTCCCAGAGCGAGTGCAGATGGAGCAGATTGTCCGAGTTCACCATCCGAGACTCGACCAGGCCTTGATGGACCGCGCTCTGGACCGGTTCTTCGCGTTCCGCAAGACAACAGGACTGCGCAAGCCGCCGTCGACCTCGGAGCTCGTCGATTGGCTGACGGTGTTGTCCCATGCAGGAGTAGACGTGGAGTCTGTTCAGACGGGCGACCCTTTCTTGGGCGTGTTGTTCAAGCAGGAACAAGACCTGGTCGCGGCGACGGCTCCAAAGCGTCGGACCCTGTACTAGATGTTCGTAGAGCTGCTCATCAGTGCACGCGCTCGCGGGCTCTCCGTGGGGATTGGCGAGCACCTCACATTGCTGGAAGCCCTCTCTAAGGGAGTGGCTACGGATATCGACGGCCTGTACCATCTCGGGCGTGCCATCTATTGCCGTTCGGAGACGGAGTACGATGCCTGGGATCTTGCCTTTGCCGAGACCTTTCAGGATGCCAAGCTGCCGCCGGACCTGCGCGAGAACCTGGTTCAATGGTTGGAACAAGCCGCGGAGCGCGAAGCGAAGGCCGAGGGCGACTGGACTCACCTGGACCGCGAGGAGTTGCTCAAGAAGTTCCTAGAGCGTCTAGCTGAGCAGAAAGAGCGGCATGATGGTGGTAATCACTGGATTGGTACCAAGGGCACCAGTCCGTTTGGCCACAGCGGACACGCAAAGGGTGGCATGCGGGTTGGTGGAGCAGGGGGCGGCCGGCAAGCCATGAACATGGCCTTGGAGCGCCGCTGGGAAGGGTATCGAACCGATCGTGTGCTGGATATTCGCGACCTGCAAGTCGTGTTGCGAACGCTGCGAGACCTAGGCCGGGTGGGACGTGTCGAGCTGGACCTAGACGAGACCATCGATCAGACCGCAAAGAACGCTGGCGACATCGAGATCGTGGAGCGTCGCGAACGGAAAAACCGCCTAGATGTTGTGTTGTTGATGGATGCTGGTGGGTCTATGGCACCTCACGCACGACGTGTGGAGCAACTGTTCACTGCAGCGAGCAAGCTGGATACGTTCAAGTCTTTTGCGTCGTACACGTTCCACAACTGCATTTATCGCTGGTTGTACACGGACGATGCGCAGCGGGACCGCATGCCGACACACGAAGTGTTGGCCAATCTCAAGCCGCACACGCGCTTGGTTTTTGTAGGAGACGCGTCCATGGCGCCCTACGAATTGTTCAGCGGGATGAGCTGGCCAGGCGAAGATGCACTTTCTGGGATCGAGTGGCTTCGCAGGTTTAAAGCGCGTTGTTCCGCATCTGTCTGGCTCAACCCCGATCCGCCCCGACTGTGGCGTCATCCGACCGTGTCGGCAATAGGGGGGATCTTCCCTATGTATGAGCTGACGGTTTCTGGAATGCGCGACGCGGTAAAAACGCTTCGTGTCCCTGTGTGACGACTGAGGCGAAACCGTTTATACGGCTCGTGTTCTGGGGCGTCGTCAAGTGGTAAAGACACCAGGTTTTGATCCTGGTATGCGTAGGTTCGAATCCTACCGCCCCAGCCACTTCCCGCGATGAAGCGTCCGTACCGTTCGGGGTACGGGCGCGTCGCTTGCCCCGGGATACGCTATGCACGGTGAAATGGTCTTGGTCACCGGCACAGCCAACCCGAAGCTCGCAGCGAGCATCGCCGGTTGTCTTGGTCACCCGTTGGCAGCCGCAAACGTCGGTCGCTTTTCCGATGGGGAAACCCGGGTGGAGTTGGGCCAGAACGTTCGCGGTAGGGATGTGTTCATCATCCAGCCGAGCTCGGCGCCGGCGAACGACAATCTAATGGAACTGTTGATCATGGCCGAGGCGTGCAAGCGCTCGTCGGCGGGTCGCATCACCGCAGTCATGCCGTACTTTGGCTACGCACGTCAGGACCGGAAGGTGGCACCGCGGGCTCCCATCACCGCACGACTGGTGGCCGATCTGATTCAGGCGTCGGGCGTTGAGCGTGTGCTGACCATGGACCTACACGCTGGGCAGATTCAGGGGTTCTTCAACATCCCTGTCGACAACTTGTACGCCCAGCCCGTGCTGCTCAAGTACATCCGTGAGAATCTCCTGACTGACGACACCATCATCGTCTCGCCAGATGCTGGCGGCACGGAGCGCGCTCGGAGCTACGCCAAGTACCTCGGTCGCGAGATTGCGATTGTCGACAAGCGGCGCCAGCGTGCCAACGAGTCGGAAGTCATGAACGTTGTTGGCGACGTCAAGGGGCGCCGCTGCATCCTCATAGATGACATGATCGACACTGCCGGAACACTGACGAAAGCCGGTGTGGCACTCAAAGAGCAGGGCGCCAAGTCTGTGTTTGCTGTGGCCACCCATCCGGTCCTGTCAGGGAAGGCGCATTCGCGACTCGAGCAGTCGGTCTTCGAGGAACTCTGCGTCACAGACTGCATTCCTCTGCGCCCGGAGCTGGCCGCATTGCCAATGCTCAAGGTGCTCTCTGTGGCTGACCTGTTCGCCCAGGCCATCCGCAGCATTCACTTCAACGACTCCATTAGCCGACTGTTCGTAGAAGGCGGCTGATGTAGACGGCAGCGTGGTCGGAGAATCTGGTGATGCTGGAGGTCGGGCGTCAGAGAGTTCTCCTCGCGGCGCTATGATACCGCTGGTGGCACCTGGCTTTTCGTAGGTGAAGGGCTGCGGTGTGGAAATGGAAGGCTTGTCGACTTCTGGTATCAGAGCCGGCCTTTCGGCGATGCCTGGGAGATGATGGCCGAGAGCGGGCAGTCAGGCTCACCATGGTTCTGGATACACGAGAGACGGGCGATTGACACAGCCGCATGGCGCGTTAAGCCGGCGCCGCTGCCGAGGCGTGGGTCTCGGCTTTACAGGTCTGTAGCTGTCCCGGTACGCCCAGAGCGCACCCGCGAGTCCATGGGACGGAAGTAGCCTTCGGAGTTTTCTCCAGGGCAACTTGCGTCTTGGTTTGGTGTCGTGGTTTGCCGATGGGAGTCGGGAGCAGCCCCAAGGAGACTCCATGGACACCAACATGAACGCCACTGTTCGCCAGGACGATGTAGGCAAGGGCGCAGCCCGTAAGCTGCGTGCCGCTGGCCGCCTTCCCGCTGTTGTGTACGCACAAGGTGCGGAAGCAACGCCGATTCACATCGACCCCTTGACGCTCACTACGATTTTCCGCAAAACGGAAAACCGCAACACCATCATCCACCTCGAGATCGACGGTGAATCGGTTCCGTGCCTAGTGCGTGACGCTCAGCGTCATCCACTGACACGTGAAATCCTTCACGTTGACTTTTACCGGTTGGCAGAAGGCCAGTCTGTTCTGGTTGACGTGCCGCTCGAGCCTACCGGCCGTCCAGCTGGTGCTTCACTCGGTGGTCGCTTGCGCGTCATCCGTCGCACCGTTTCGGTCCGTTCGGACTGGTCTGCCATTCCGGCGACCCTGCCGGTTGACGTCACGCCAATGGTCATTGGAGACTTCATCACTGTCTCAGCGATCACGGTTCCAGCCGGTGTTGAGATTGTCTACGAGTCTGATTTCAACGTCCTGTCGGTCTACGGCAAGAAGGGCGGAGACAAGAAGGTCGAAGCAGAAGCAGAACCTGCGGCCGCTAAGGCTTAGTCGTGTTTCTGGTGCTCGGCCTTGGCAATCCAGGTCGCAAGTACGCCTCGACGCGTCACAACGTCGGGTTTCTTGCGATTGAACGCCTTGCTGAGCGCTGGTCCGCACCCGCTGACAAGAAGCATCTCGGTGCTCTCGTCGGCAAGGCGCTCATCGCGTCCCAACCGGCCACACTGGCCATGCCACAGTCGTTTATGAATCTCTCCGGTCAACCCGCTGCCTCCTTGAAAGGTTATTTCAAGGTTCAGAATGAGAAGGTCGTCGTTATCCACGATGATCTCGACATTCCTTTTGGCGACGTGCGGGTGAAGGTCGGCGGAGGACATGGCGGACACAATGGCTTGCGGGACCTGAATAAGTGCATTGGTGCTGACTACACCCGGATTCGCGTAGGTGTCTCTCGCCCTCCAGAGGGTTGGGACACCGCCGACTACGTGCTTGGCAAGTGGACAACGGATGAGGCAAGTCGCCTTTCCGATGTCGTCGATGACGCAGCAGATGCTGCGGAAGCGGTCCTTAGGGACGGCGCCATGGCGGCAATGAACCACTTCAATACTCGTGGCCGGGCTCAGCAAAGCGCTGGCGGCTCCATATGATTCATGACTGCACAACGTTTTTAGGGTCGTCCGCTCGTAGTGGACTACCGATCACTGATTTGGCGTGTGGGTTGCATTGCAGCTCAAACGACCTCTGAATCCTCCTCGGGAGCGCCGAACGGCGTTCCCCGAATTTTGACCACGTGGAGGGTCTTTTGACCATCAACGAATACGAACTCGTCCTCATCCTTCGCCCCGACCTCGATGAGGCGACGACGACGGACATTCTCGAAAAGATCGAGAGCAACATCACCGACAACGAGGGCACTCTCCTCGTCCGCGACGACTGGGGCCAACGTAAGATGGCTTACGAGATCCAGAACCACCAAAAAGGTCGTTACGTTCTCGAGAAGTTCCTTTCGAGCCCCGACCTCATCGTCGAGATCGAACGTCGCCTTCGCATTGAAGAGCGCGTGATTCGCTTCCTCACCGTCCGCAAGCCAGGTGCTGTTGACGTTGAAACCCGCCTTGCTGAAGCGACTGAAGAGCGCACCAAGCTGGCCGAAGAAGCTGCAAAGCGCGAAGCTGAAGCTGCCGCGCAGGCTCAGTACGAAGTGGAAGCCAAGGCTGCCCGCGAAGCTGCTGCCAAGTTCGAAGCCACTCAGGCTGCCGCCGCCGCCGCCGCCAGTGATGACGACGACGCTACCAACACCACCGACGACGCATCTGGCGAAACCGCCAGCGCCTAGTTCAACCCCGAATACGAGGACATACTCATGCGAGTCATCCTGAATCAGGAAGTAAAGAACCTCGGTGACGCTGGCGATATCGTCAAAGTCGCCGCGGGGTACGGACGCAACTTTCTCTTGCCGCGCGGCCTTGCCGTTCTGGCGAATGAAGGAACCGTTGCTCAAGCCGCACATGCGGCCAAGGTTGCTGACGCCATTCGTCGTAAGCAGCTTTCGGGCTCCAAGGCTATCGCCGAGAAGCTTGCCGAAACTGCCGTCACCATCCGCCGCGAAGCCGGCGATGATGACAAGCTGTTCGGCTCGGTCACCAACCGCGACATTGCTGAAGCGCTTGCCGCTGAAGGCGTCGAGTTGGACCGTCGCTTGATCGAAGTTGCAGATCCAATCCGCAACATCGGCTTGTTCACGGTTCCCGTGCGCTTGCACCGCGATGTGGAAGCCAGCGTTCGCGTTTACGTCATCCGGGCGTGATGCATCTGTAGAGATGAGGTTGGGCATTGCTCGGCCACGTCGATACGTCTTGGGCCCGCTGCACATCTGTGCAGCGGGCTCATGCTGTTTGTGAGGGTACATGGGTCCTGATGACAACCGCCATTCGTTGCACCCCAATGCCGTTGAGGCGGAGCGCGCACTGTTGGGCGGGCTCATTCAACGTCCTGATGTGCTCGAAGAGATTCGTCGCGACTTGGATGCGTCGGATTTTTGGCGAGATGACCACCGACTGCTGTTCACCCTCCTCATGGAGATGAAGCTCAACGGTGAAGCCATTGACCTCATCACCATCCCCGAGCGCGTACTGCGCACGGGTGAACCCGGAAAGTACGGCGGTATCGCCTACGTCATCGAGCTTCCGGAACACGCGCCGTCTACAGTCAACCTAGAGCACTACGCGGGCCTGATTCGTAGCAAGTCGATGCTGCGGCAGTTGATGACCCTCGGCAACGAGCTGACCACCCACGCATCGCGTCATCCTGACGACGTGAACGGACTGTTGGACAAGACCACCAGCGAGCTCGTCCGGTTGTCTACACAGGGGAGCGCCGGCAAGCAGTGGCACCCGATCAGCCTGATCGTCGACGACGAGATCATGAAGTTCGAGGAGCTGGCCTCGCAGGGCGGCGGTGAGAATGTTGGCCTGTCGTCCGGATTTCAGCGCTTGGACAAGATGACCGCTGGATTTCAGAAAGGGGACCTGCTGATTCTCGCGGCGCGTCCGTCGATGGGCAAGACTGCTCTCGCGCTTAACCTTGCGCTGAATGCGGCCATTCTGGATGGCGCTGGCGTCGGAATCTACTCGCTAGAAATGGGTCGGCACTCTCTCGTAGATCGCTTCTTTTGTAGCCTGGGCATGGTCGACGGCACGAAGCTGCGTACGGGTGACCTAGATGCCGACGACTGGGAGCGTTTGCACAAGGCGTCCGAGCAGCTCCGTCGTCTGAAGATCCACATCAACGACAAGCCCGGCCTGAATGTGGCTGAGATTCGCGCTTCGGCGCTGCAACTCAAGGCTCAGGATCCGACTCTCGGCCTCATCTTGCTCGACTATCTTCAGCTGATGGGCGCGATGGATCCAAAGCTGCCCCGTGTGCAGCAGGTGTCCAACATGAGTCGCGGCTTGAAGGCATTGGCGAAAGATTTGGAAGTTCCTGTCATTGCACTGTCCCAGCTCTCTCGTGGTGTCGAGCAGCGGCAAGACAAGCGCCCCATGATGTCGGACCTTCGTGAGTCGGGTGCCATTGAGCAGGATGCTGACGTGATCATGTTCATCTACCGAGATGAGTACTACAACCCGGACAGTGCGGATCAGGGACTGGCCGAGATTATCATTGCAAAGCAGCGAAACGGGCCAACAGGCACGGTAAAACTCGCTTTTCAGAAACAGTACACCCTTTTCAATGACGTTGCAGAAGGGGACTGGCTCGCCGGAATGTGAGCCCTGTGCGCCACTTCGCTGTGGAATGCATGCGGCACGCACGTGTTGCGGGCGGTTGTTAGCGGCGCGAAGCAACGGTTTAAGCCCCGTCGGGTCCCGAAATTGACGGACCCTTCCTCACAGCCTTGACCGCACGCCTTTGCTCCGGTAGCAATGGTGGCCGTCGCGGGGGGGACCCGCAGACACGCACACTAGCTTCTGTAGATGAAGGCGGGAACCATGGACCAGTCCGAGTTGTTGGCGGACTTCCAAAGCAAAGTCGATGATGTAGTTAAGTTCCAGAACTTCATCGACAAGGCTACGGCAAAGGCAAGCAGCTTCACCGCGAAAGTGGTGGAGAAAGTCGTTTCTGATAACACCGCTAAACGCGATGTAGTTGTCGAAGCACTCCTCCCTCTTATCGAGCAGGTACAGTCTTCTGTCGCCGCGCTCGAGACAGACAAGAACGGCATTGTGTCCGGTCAAGAGGCATCGCGAGGGGAGTTGGAGGAGCTTGAGCTCCGCCTGGCTATTGAAGAGCTCACACAAGATGAGTTCGACGCCAAAGCCGCTGACCTGCAAGAGGAAGTCGCCGAGGGAAATAAGGAAATCGGCTCGATCGATGACCGACTGCAAACCATCCAGACGGAACTAGACCGCTGGATTGAGGTTGCAGCAAACGCAGGCGTTGCGGATGGTCTGGGCAGTGCTCCAGAACCTGAACCAGAGCCGGAACCCGAGCCCGAGCCCGAGCCGGAACCTGAAGACGAGGCCTTCCAGACTCAGCTTGCTGGTCAAGACGACTCTGAAGAAGAACTCTTCGGTGACTTTGACATGGGCGAGTCGGACGAAGACATCCTTGCTGATGAGACGCCCGAGCCCGACATGAGCGGCTTCGAAGGCTCTGACGGCACGGAAGGTATCTTTGCCGAGTCCGTCAGCATCACCGAAGACGTCTCTGTCGTCTTCGGAGACGATGACAGCGACGACGGTCTAGACCTTGAAGTCGGCGACATGGACACCCTCGTAGACGACGACCTCGTCGAGATGGGTGACGGCAGCGAAGACGATGACGACGCTGACCCAGACGACTCTGAGGGCGGCGAACGGCATGCCGTTATGCTGTACCAAGAGGGAACTGCCGAAGAGCAGATCTACCCGTTCAGCAACGATGTGCTGACTCTCGGTCGCGGCCGGGACAACGACATTCAGGTCAAGAATGACTCGAAGGTCTCTCGCTACCACTGCAAACTGTACCGCCGCAGTGGCAACTTCTACATTGAAGACAACAAGTCCGCGAACGGAACGTTGGTCAACGGTGAACTCATCACGGAACGTCGTTTGTTCGGTGGTGAGGAGATTATCATTGGCGAGACATTCTTCCGCTTCCGGATCATGGATTGATCATTGGACGGCCCTGTAAGGGGCTGTAAGAAATCACTGCGATGATTTGAGTCCCCCTGCGGTATGGTTCTTCCATCGGCGGGGGGATTTTTCTGTCTAAGACCACACCAGAGCAGTCTCTGTACTACACGACCCATCAGGTCGCTGGAATGTTCGGAGTGTCGCTTGGCACGGTAGCGAACTGGGTAGACAGCGGCCGCGTGCCTGCGCACCGCACGCCAGGGGGGCATCGCCGGATTGGCTCACTAGATCTCCGTACGTTTGCGGAAAGCCTGGACTACGACCTGCCTGGCGCCCTGTTTCCAGCAGCGGGTAAGCCTTTACGCGTTTTGGTGGTCGATGATGAGCCAGACTTCTTGTTTCTCGTGCGTGAGACGCTGGCCGACTCGAAAGGGTTGGAGGTCGCCACAGCGAACTCCGGTTTCCTTGCCGGCTTGGAGATTGGACGTCTACTGCCCGATCTGGTCTTGCTCGACCTGATGATGCCGGACATTGATGGCTTTGAGGTCTTCCGTATGCTCAAGGAGCGCGAAGAACTCAGTGACATTCCTGTTGTTGCCTGCACTGCCTTCGCGGACGCCAACATCCAACGGCGAGTGAACGAGGCGGGCTTCACGGGATTCCTGCCAAAGCCTCTCGTGTTCGTTGATCTAGAGAACACGCTGTTGGGCTTCCTAGAAGCCAACAAGGCGGCGACTCTCGCAAAGGGCTAGTGACGCGGCCCGTTTGTTGGGGGATTCGTGTCCGAGCCGATTGCTTCGCCCATTGTCGCTCCTGGTGGCAACGCCGACGAGGTGCGAACACTGTGGCGCCTTGGTTGGCCTGTGGCCCTTGGCGGCGTGGGTATGCTCGGTATGGGTGCGGTAGATACGGCGATGGTCGGCCCCCTCGGGGAGCAGGCCCTCGCAGCATTGTCCGCGTCGAACATGTGGGTGCATGGCCTTGGGGTGTTTGGCCGAGGCATCATGATGGGCGTGGACCCCATCGTCTCCCAAGCCTACGGCCGGGGAGATTCGGAGCGTATTGCAGGGGCAACACGGGCTGTTCTGCTGTTGGCAGTGTTCATCGCCGTCCCACTATGGGCAGGCTACCAGCTGGCCGCTCCGGGGCTACAGGCGCTCGGTCAGCCAGCAGAAATCCTGCCGGATGTCGCGTTGTATTGTCGTGCGGTGGCGCTCGGCGTGCCCGGTTTCATGGTGTTCTGGGCCGTGCGTCAGCTGATGCAGGGCGTTGAGGTCATGCGACCTGCGACCGTCGCCATCATCGTCGCCAACCTGCTCAACGTGCTGCTGAATGCATGCTTTGTTCACGGATGGTTAGGCGCGCCGGCACTTGGCGTGGTCGGGGCTGGGTATGCAACGGCCGGCTCATCGTGGTGTATGGCCTTGGTATTGGTGTGGTTGTGTCGGGCCGAGCTGTCGCGGCTCATCAGACAACCTTCACGCCGCGGAATTGTGCATCACGCCCGAGACATTGTGTCCATGGGAGCGCCCGTCGCGGTGCAGCTCGGCGTCGAGATCTGGGGCTTTGTCGCCGCTGGAGTCATGGTCGGCTGGATGGGCACCACGGCCCTTGCAGGGCACGCCATCGCACTGCTGGTTGCCAGCATTTCGTTCATGATTCCGCTTGGAATTGGGAGTGGGGCGACCACCCGCGTAGGAAACCTCGTCGGAGCTGGATTCCCTTGGCAACGCAGCGGATGGCTCGCGATTGCATTGGGGGGGAGCATCTCCGTCGTGGCGGCGGTGGTGTTTACAACGCTGCCAGGCCCCATTGCTCGGTTGTTCACATCAGACGCAGGTGTCATTGCTGTTGTCGTGATTCTTCTTCCGATTGCAGCCACCTTTCAGGTGGTCGACGGCCTGCAGGTGACCGCCCATGGCGTGCTGCGTGGGGTCGGGGATGTTCGTGTACCTATGGTGTTCAATGTACTGGCCCACTGGTGCATCGGGCTCCCCACAGCGGCCCTGCTGGCCTTCGGTTTGGATTGGGGTGTGGCCGGGGTGTGGTGGGGCTTGGTAGCCGGCCTTTCGACCGTCGGGGGGCTGCTGTTGTTTCGTCTTCGTCAGCTGGCTGGTCGGGCCCTTTGAACGATTGCTTGAATTCGCTGGCGCATAATATGTGTCCGCTATATGCGCGCGGCCATGACATGGCGCGCAACATTGCCGGACCTGCTGACAGCGGGAACCTTCCGCACCCAAGCAGAGATTGTCGAGGCGCTCGTGCATCGCGGTGCGGCCATTGACCAGTCGGCCGTCTCGCGTGAACTGCGGCGTCTGGGTGTGAAGAAGGTGGCGGGCTGCTACCGCATGCCGGGTCAGCCGTCGCTCGGAGCACCGATACACTCGTTGCGCGTGGCATACGGGGGAGGACTCGCAGTGGTCACCACCGAACCCGCTTTTGCAGCCGTAGTTGCTCACGCCATTGATCAATCGAACCTCCCAGGCGTGCTAGGCACGATTGCTGGGGATGACACCGTCATGGTCGCTCTAGGTACCTCCACCGCTGTTCGCGCCTTGCGTCAGCTGGTTGGACTGCCGGAAGCCAACTGAACCCTTCGTTTTGGAGCCGTCTTGAAACAACCCGTCGCCGTGGCCTTTTCTGGAGGTCTCGATACTAGCTGGCTCGTCGCACGCATGGCCGAAGCCGGGCATGCCGTCACCGCTATCAGCATCAACACTGGTGCTTGGGAAGACGATGGCATTGGAGCCCTCGCGGCCCATGCCAAGGCTCTCGGAGCGACCGAACACGTCGCCATTGATGGGCGCGATTCTCTGTATGACGACCACATCGCGTGGCTCATCCGCGGCAACGTGTTGCGCGGCCAAGTCTATCCTCTGTGCGTCGGCGTTGAGCGCGTGGTGCAAGCCCGCTTGTTTGCACACGCAGCTGCCGAGCGAGACATCGAGCTGCTGGTTCACGGCTCCACGGGCGCCGGCAACGACCAGGTCCGATTCGACGTGACGCTTCGCGCGGTGGCCCCCAAAGCGACCGTGCTTGCGCCCATTCGTGACGAAGCCATCTCGCGTGAACACAGCGCATCGTGGCTGTCTGAGCGTGGTCTTGGGCCTATGCAGGATGACGTTGAGGTCTCCATCAATGACGGTCTGTGGGGAACGACAGCCGGTGGACGGGAGACCCATGATCCATGGATGGCCCCGGAAGAGACTTCGTACATCCGCACCACCAAGCCCACTGAGGCTCCGGTGGAAGGCGTCGACATCATCTTGGATTTTGAAGATGGTCTACCTGTAGCCATTGACGGTGAAGCCATTCGTGGCTGGCGCGCCGTCGCAGCACTCAATGCGCTGGGGTCTGCACACGGAGTCGGACGCGGTATTCATTTGGGTGACACCATCTTGGGCATCAAGGGACGCATTGCGTTCGAGGCTCCGGGGGCCTTCATCCTGCTTCCTGCTCACCGTGAGCTCGAGAAGCTGGTTCTGACGCCGCAGCAGCGCTTTTGGAAGGACCATCTCGGTGAGCTGTACGGTCAGCTTGTACATGAGGCCAAGCTGCTCGACCCACTGGCACGTGACATCGAGGCCTTCCTGGCGAGCTCACAAGAGCGTGTTGCTGGGCAGGTTCGTGTCAACCTGCGCCAAGGAAACGTCCAAGTCACAGGCGTGCGCAGCAAGTGGTCCATGCACGCTGTGCAGCAGACCGCCTATGGCGAACACACGGCACTGTGGACGGGTGCGGACGCCAAGGGCTTCTCCCTCATCCATGGCACTTCCCAGTGGCTCGCCGCACAGGCAAAACGCGAAGCAGAGGCTACATCATGAGGGTCAAACTGGACAAAGTGGCGTCCTCTACACGAAACGTCCCGCTTCACGACATGGTTGTGCTCGGAGAAGACATTCCGGCCAAGCCTGGCGTCATCATTGCGGTGCGCGTGTTGGATGAAAAAGCGGTCTACAACAAGGTCGAGGACGTGCACGGTCGCATGATGACCGTACACAAGGGCGACGTTGTGGCTGGTGTGCTCGGTGAGCGCCGCGCACTGCGTGGCTACAGCGGCGTGGTTCCAAAGACCATCAAGAAGGGCGACATCCTGCACCTTCTGAACCTGGGCGGCATCATTGGCGAGTGTACCTCGGCCAACCCAGAAGTGGGACCACCAGCCCGTGCGGAAGTCTTGGGTGTGGTCTTGACCTTTCCGAGCGGTGAGCGACGCGACGGTCAGCCGGCGAACATCTTCCCGGGCCCGGTTGCCCTGCGTGACGTGGTTCCAGAGCTTCCGGCATTGGTGTTCGTCGCAGGTACGTGCATGCATGCTGGCAAGACTGCAGCCGCCTCCATCCTCATTCGTCAACTGACGGCTCGTGGCTTGCGTGTGGGGGCCACCAAGGTCACCGGCGTGGCACTTCGTCGGGACTCTCTCGAGATGCAGGACCACGGCGCGGTGTGTGCCATCACGTTCAACGATGCCGGCTTGGCGTCGACGACCGGGCAAGATGCTGTCTGCCCTGCGCGTGGCTGCTTAGCGGCGGTTGCGGACCACCGAGTGGACGTCATTGTGGCAGAACTCGGCGACGGTCTGCTCGGAGAGTACGGAGTGGCCGACATTCTCGCAGCGGATGACATCCGGGAGCAGACCCAAGCCATCATCCTGGCAGCGACGGACCCTGTCGCTGGCTGGGGCGGCGTCAAGCTGCTCGAAGAGCTGGGCTATGAGACCACCGTGGTGACGGGGCCTGCGACGGACAACAGCGCCGGTACGAACGCCATAAAGAGCCGGACCGGAACCCCGGCCATCAACGCGTTCAAGGAGCCCGAGAACTTTGCCGACTGCGTGGTACGTAGCCTCGGAGTTCGCATTCCAGCACAGCTGGGAACGTCATGAGCATTCGCGTTGGTGTTGTGGGGGCTGCCGGGTACGTCGGCAGTGAAATGTGCCGGTGGATCCTGGCCCACCCGGACATGACGCTGAGCATGGCCGTGTCACGCTCGCGCGTTGGCAAGCCGCTTTCCTCTGCTGTTCCAGCGCTGCTTGGTGCCACCGACGTCTGCTTCTCCGGATTCGACGCTGCTGCCTTGTGCGCTCTCGATGTCGTTGTTCTCGCGACACCCCATGGGGCGGCAGCAGGTCTGGCCGCACAGCTGGGAGACGCGCCGGTCCTGTTGGATTGCAGTCGCGACCACCGTCATGCGGAAGGCTGGGTCTTTGGCCAGCCCGAGTGGCACGCGGACAAGCTCGTGGGAGCAACGCGCATTGCCGCTCCAGGGTGTTTCGCCACGGCGCTGATGCTCTCGGCGGCTCCGTTTGTTGACGCAGGCGTGGTTGCTGGCGACATCCAAGTGGTTGCGGCAACGGGCTCTACCGGATCGGGAGCCAGCGCGTCTGCAGCGACGCATCACCCCGAACGCTTTGTCAATCTCAAGGCGTACAAGGTGCTGAATCATCAGCACGTGCCCGAGGTCTTGGCCTTCTTGGCCGGCTTGGGAACGCAGCCTACGCTCAACTTTGTGCCATGGTCTGCTCCTGTGGACCGCGGCATTTTCGCCACCAGCTTCATTCCCATGACGCCAGGCTGTGACGCCGACGCCATTGTACGGACGGCCTATGGCAATCGTCGGTTCATTCGGCTGCGCGATGGCACCCCTGAGCTTCGTCATGTTCGCGGAACTGCCTTCTGCGACATTAGTGTGCACCAAGACGGTGACACCGCTGTAGTCCTAGCGGCTATGGACAACTTGGGAAGGGGGGCTGCTGCGCAAGCTATGCAGGCCCTCAATCTTGCTCTCGGCTTGCGTGAAGACGCAGCTATCGGCGTGTTCGCCGCAACTCCCTGAAGGACGCGCCCATGCCGCACCTCGACACTATTGGTCCAAATAAACTCCCCATCACCCTGCACTCCGGTGAAGGCGCCCTGCTGTGGGACACGGGGGGGCGTACGTATTGGGACTTCTACGGTGGCCACGCCGTCACGATTCTTGGCCAAGGCCACCCAACGTGGGTCGCGGCGATTGAGCAGCAGGCACGCCAGCTTAGCTTCTTCACGCAACTCGCAGACGTCGCCATTCGCACCAAAGCGGCAGACAGTGTCTGTGCGTTCACCAAGATGCACACCTGCTGGTTTGTGAACTCGGGTGCCGAAGCCAATGAGGCTGCGCTGAAGATGGCGCGCAAGGCAACTGGGCGTAGCGTGATTGTTGCAATGGAAAAGGGCTTTCACGGCAGGACAATGGGCGCGCTTGGCGTGACCTGGAAGTACCGGGACCAACATGCGCCTGCCCACGGCACGACACGCTTTGTTCCGTATGGAGACATCGACGCTCTCAAGGAAGCCCTGACGGACGACGTCGCTGCAATCATCTGTGAGCCCATGCTTGGCATCAGTGGAATTGTGGAGCCGCCGGCTGGCTTTCTCAAGCAGGCCGTCGACTTGGCGCATGCCAATGGCTCTGTGTTCATTGCGGATGAAATCCAGAGCGGAATGGGGCGTACCGGCCTGCCGCTAGAGACGCACCGCGAGAACTTGGCTGTGGACATTGTCAGCGTAGGCAAGAGCATTGGCGCCGGCTTCCCGGTAGCCGCCGTGTTGATGACCGAAGCCATCGCACAGACCGTGTCTCCGGGCGAACATGGCACGACCTACGGTGGCGGTCCGCTCGCCTGTGCCGCGGTTCAGGCAACGCTTGACGTACTCGAAAAAGAGGGCCTCATGGCCAAGGCAACGACCCTCGGAACGGTGATGCGAAACACGCTGATCGAGCTGGATGGTGTGGTTGCCGTTCGCGGAGCCGGTGCGTGGATTGGCTGTGTGTTGGACCGCCCCGCGCGTCCTGTTGTTGATGCCTTACGCGACCAGGGATTCTTGGTCGGAACAGCGGGGGATCCTCACGTCCTTCGCTTGGCCCCACCGGCCGTCATGCCGGAGTATGCGGTCCACCTTCTCGCAGATGCGATGCGTGGCGTCTTGTCTGCGTCCTAGTCTGCCTCGCCTTGGAGCCTCCATGCCTTCCCACTTCATCGACGGTACCGAGCCAGGTCCCTTCGGCGTCAGCGATATTGCCCTGCGCGCCCTAGAGCTGCGTGCCGGTGCTGCTCCCGTTCGCCGTCCAGGTGCTCGTCTCGCAGCCATGTTCCTCAATCCGTCGCTGCGCACGCGAACCTCGCTAGAAGCTGCGTGTAGCGTGCTTGGGATTCATCCCATTGTTCTGGAGCCAGGACGTACGTCATGGGCCCTGGAGCTGCGCGAAGGCGCCGTCATGAACGGAGATGCCGCCGAGCACGTCTGTGACGCGGTCCGCGTGTTGTCGTCGTACGTGGACATTCTCGCCGTGCGCGCGTTTGCTGGCCTCGTCGACCGCGATGTCGACCAAGCCGACCCAGTCATCAAGGCGTTCACCGACTACAGCCCGGTTCCTGTCGTCAACCTAGAGTCGGCGCGCTTCCACCCGCTCCAGGGTCTCGCTGACACCGCCACGTGGATGAGCCGTCTCGGACCGGACCTGCAAGGCCAGCCGATCACGCTGACCTGGGCCCCACACCCCAAGGCACTGCCGCTGGCGGTACCGCATCAAGTCCTGATGTCGTCTGCCCTTCAAGGCATGCATGTGACTGTGGCGCATCCAGAAGGCATGGACCTCGATCCCGCCATTGTGTCTCGCGCCGAGAACCTCGCAGATGGCGCGGGTGGGTCGGTTCGCATCACCCACAACCAAGAAGAAGGCCTTCGCGGTGCCCGTGTGGTCGTTGCGAAGAGCTGGAGCGGCTTCAGCGGCTACGGACGGCGTGCCGAAGAGGCGGAACGTCGTGCGAGCCTCGCAGATTGGCGCATCACCAATCGCAAGCTGGACCTGACGGATGACGGCGGCTTTATGCACTGTTTGCCCGTTCGCCGGAACATTGTTGTCGACGATGCTGTGATGGACAGCCATCGGTCTTGGGTCTACGAAGAAGCCGGTCTGCGCTTGTGGACGACCACGGCACTTCTGGAAGGCATGCTGTCGGAGGTCCCATGGAACGGCCGCTAAGTCTACTTGAAGCCGTCCCGTTTCTGCGGGCCTACTCGTCAGGTGCTGTGTTTGTGGTCAAGGCTGGGGGCGAGCTGTTGGAGCGTCCGGTGTGGCGTGACGGCATTGCGCGCGACCTCGGGGTTCTGCACCGTCTGGGCGTCAACGTGGTGCTCGTCCACGGTGGCGGACCACAGCTCGATGCTGTCAGCGAACGCATGGACCTGCCTGTTGAGCGGGTCGGTGGTCGCCGCATCACGTCTCCCATGCTCATTGAAGCCGCTGTTCGCGAGTGGCGCGGTGCGTGCAATCTCGCGTGGGTGACCGCCCTACAAGAACAGGGCGAGCGGGCCATGGGTGTCAGCGGAGTGGATGGGGGACTCGTGCAAGCGCGTCGTCGTCCGCCGGTTGTTGTGGAGGACGATGACGGCGCCCGCCAGACGGTCGACTACGGTCAGGTCGGAGACATCACGAGTGTTGACGGTGAACTGATTCGCGGCATGCTCGATCTGGGCGTAATCCCTGTGATTACGCCGCTCGCCAAGGGCACCGCTGGTGAAGTGCTCAACGTCAATGCGGACACGGTAGCAGCCGAGATCGCCATTGCTCTGGGTGCCGAGAAGCTGGTTCTGCTCACTCGCGCTCCAGGTATTCAGTCGAACGTAGACGACGTCACGAGCGTGCTTCACTGGGCGGATCTGGCCACTCTCGACCGCTTGGATGCGGCCGGTGCACTGAAGGGCGGAATGCGTCCCAAGGTCGCTGCGGTTCGTAAGGCGCTCAACGGCGGTGTTCCCAAGGTCCATGTGGTCGACGGTCGCCGCGCGGGAAGCCTGCTCGAAGAGGTCTTCACGACCGAAGGCTCCGGCACGCTCATCGTCAACGAAGGCGGCCCGGATGCCTGGGCTGGTGCTGGTGTGTTCCGGTCGCAGGACGGGTGAGGCAGGACGCGGCTACTCGTGTTGCAACAGCAGCGGAGAGGCCCCAGACGGACCTTCTTCGCGCTGGCGCGCTTGGGCTAGTGGCATGGGGGCTGCTGACGGCTAGCTTTTCGAGCAATGCGCTTGGCGTTGTGAGTGAACGGGCATTCTGGGAGTTTCAGCGGGACTCCGAGAGCCTGGTCATGGGCCGCATTGTTCAGACCCGGGTTGAAGGGATGTTTAGCCAAGGGGGGCTGGCAGGCCGCCGAGGCCAGCCTTCTAGGAGAACCCCAGCGTTCCAGTACAAGCTGTACCGCGACGGACACCCCGCGTCGGGCTTCACACCGTATCGAAGCCATCCCGGCGCCAACGGCTGGCTGGCGGCTGCGGCGGATGGGCTGATGCCACGTCGTGTGGGCGGGCACCTTGGTGTCCTGCAGACAGGCACAGCTGCGCTTTCCGCGTTGGTCTTTGCCGGGGCAACTGCGCTGACATGGCGCCGCTTTGGCCTCGTTGCCGCACTGGTCTTGTTGGCAGGCACGCTGGCCTCGCCGTGGGTGACGCTGTTCTCGCGCAATCTGTGGTGGTCGCTGTGGGCGATGTACCTGCCCATGCTCGGAGCTGCGTGGTGTGTCGCGCGCCGTCCGTCGCTGCGCACTGTGGCCGCTCTGGCGGCGGTCGCCATGGCCATCAAAGTGGCGATGACCGGCTACGAGTACGTCACTGCCGTGCTCATCTCGGGCATGGTTCCCTTTGTCTACGCCTGGGCAGCCTCACGGTTTGCTCATGCGTCAGTGCGTTCGGCGACCGCCTACTTGGGCGGCCTAATCGCGGCAGGGACTGTGGGACTCGGGGTGCTCATTGGCCAGAACGCACTCCAGAGTGGTTCATGGGCAACCGGTGCTCAGCATGTGCTGACGGTGCTTGGAAACCGGACCCACGGAGACCCCAGCGCACATGAGGCGGTGTACCAAGCTGCGCTGTCCGCTTCGGTGTGGGAGTCGACGCGACCGTATGTCTTCAGGCTCGGACCCTTTTCGCACGGTGCGGAGGCGTGGTGGTCCTACGGGACCTGGTGCATCGTGACCGCAGTGGTGTGTGGCCTGGCGCTGTGGCTGGCCCGCTCGAACAAGGAGTCTGCCGCTTCCTTGCGTGGCCTTGTGGCGGCGACGGTGTGCTCCGTGTTGGCACCGCTGTCGTGGTTCATTCTGTTCAAGGGCCACAGCTTCATCCACGTCCACATGAACGCAATCGTCTGGCATCTACCGTTTGTGCCGGTGTCCCTGGTGCTCATGGGACGGGTTGCCCAAGCCGGCTGGGCGCGCTTGCGGGGTCGGCGGTGAGTAGCACAGCCGTCATCATTCCGTGTCTCAATGAGGCGGCCACTATCGGACAGGTGGTGTCCGACATTCGTCGCGCCCTGCCAAGTGCGGATGTGGTCGTGGTGGACAACGGCTCGACCGATGGAACAGCGCGAGTGGCGAGTGGGGCTGGGGCTCGGGTCCTGGTCGAGACCCGTCGCGGCAAGGGCGCTGCGCTACGCTGTGCCTTTCGTGAGCAGCGGGCCGACGTCTGGGTCTTGCTCGACGGCGACGGAACCTACGCTGCGTCCGACGCGGGCGGACTCATTGAGATGCTGCACTCGGAGGACCTCGACGTTGTCAACGGAGCGCGCACACCGGTCAAGGGTGCGCTGGGACGTAGGCATACGCTGGGCAATCGAGGGATTGCGGCTGGCTTACGGCTGCTGTTCGGCTCACCCTTTCGAGACCCCCTCAGCGGCTACAAGGTCCTGTCAGGTCGCTTTGTAGAGTCGTTTCCGAGCTCGTATGACGGCTTTGAGGTCGAGACCGAGCTCGTCGTTCATGCGGTTCGCTCTGGCGCCCGCTGCGCCGAGCGCGGTGTTGTGTACCTGTGCCGCCCAGAGGGGTCGCAGAGCAAGCTTTCTGCGGTGCGAGACGGCCTTCGAATCGCGCGGGCGATGGCGGCGCTGCGTCGCGGGTAGGGCGCGGCATTGTCAACAGCTCTCCAGACGGGTTGGCTATAAGTCGTCGATGAACACCAGCTCATCGAAGTGTTCCGCAGAGAAGGGCAGGTCCAGTCGGGCCGTTCGTTCGACTGTCGTGGAGTACGGATTGCGCAGCGCCGGAAAGCGGGTCGGGTAGTAGTTCTGCTCGGCAATGAACTCGGCTGCGCGTCGCCACACCTCGGGCATGGCTTGCATGCGCGCACGAGAGGAGGCGGTCTTGCAGTCAGAAATCGCCTGATTCAGCGCGTCTTCGTCGACATCGCTCTCGTCGGCTGACTCGCTGGTGACGCTTCGCTGGGGAGTTGGATGGTCGCCAGAGCGCCACATGCTTGGCTGTCCGTTGTGCGGGAAGGGGTCCACCGGGACGCCATTGAGCCAGACGTTGAAGTGGATGTGCGGCGTGCCCCACGGAAAGGTGATGAGGGCGTCCAGTCCGCTGTAGCCACTGATAGCGATGGTCTGGCCACGCTTTACGGAGTCGCCAACCGAGACAAGCTCCCGCGCCAAGTGAACAGTGCACGTCATCAGGTTGTCGCCGTGGTCAATGAAAATCTTGAGGCCACCGCGGTTGTACTCGCGAATGATGCGCACGACCTTGCCGGGTGCGGCGGCCAGGACAGGGGTGCCGATGGGGATGCTGATGTCGGTCCCGTTGTGGCTGTTGTACGTGAGGCGTCTTCCGCGAAAGTCGTGCACTTGCGTCTTCTTGGTGGACCACCCCTCGTGGATGGGCGTCTGGGTGTGGTTGAAAAGGTTGGTCACCAGAGCGGTGCGCGGGACGGGGCAGCGCCCGGCCCACAGCATCGGGCCATACTTCGGGCGGAACTGGGCCAGACTGGACAGGCCGGCCCGTGACGGCGGCACGTCCTCCTCCCCGATAATGGCGGTTCGTGCTTGACGCAGCCACTGTGGGAATGGCTTGAGTCCCATGGCTTCGCTGAAGAAGCGCAGGCGGGGTGTGTGTCGGGACATCGAAACTCCTTAGCGGCGGCGTCGTCTCTAGCTCTTGACCGGCAGCCACAGGGTGAACTGGCTGCCTCGGCCTTCTTCGGTGTTCAGCGCAACGTGGCCGCCATGGCCTTGCACGACGGCGCGAACAATGGACAAGCCCAGTCCACTGCCGTGGTTGTCTGCTGCGAGCAGGGGATTGACCTGGTAGAACTTCTCAAAGATGCGGCGAACGTGTGCCTTTGCGATACCCGGCCCGTCGTCTGCGACGGTCAGACCGATTGTGCTGCCTCGGCGGTCGGCGGTGATGTGCACGCGGGTGGTGTCGTCGCCATGGCGAATCGCGTTTGCCACCAAGTTCAGCAGAGCCTCGGCAATGGCGTCGCGGTCGACGTTGAGTGCGGGCAGGTCGTCTTGCAGGTCGACGCTGACCCGGTCCGACACGTCGTCGAGCAGGTTGTGCATCTTGAATGCGTCTAGGGCGTCAGCGACGACGTCTGCCACGGCGACAGGCTCGAGGTCGTACACGCGCCGACCCGCTTCCATTCGTGCCCAGTTGAGCACGCGCTCGATGCGACGGGACAGGCGGTCTGTCTCCTGACTCAGCAAGTCCAAGCACTCTTCAACGCGCTCGGGGTCTTGCAGTCGACCCGACTGGAGGGTCTCGACGAACATTCGGATGGACGTCAGGGGTGTACGTAGTTCGTGCGACACGTTGGACACGAAGTCGGTTTGTAAGCGCGATAGTCGAAGTTCCCGCATGGTGCTGGACAGAGTGGTGTACACGCCAATGAGCACTGTCATCACCAGGACTACAAGTCCCAATAGGTACAGCCAGGACATGCTCCGTGCGAGCTCGGAGCCGGCGGTGGGGTCGAGGGTGAGTCGGAACTTCGACAGTGGCCCTTCGAGAGGAAGGGTCGCGCTGTGGGAGCCCGCTCGCCAGCTTGCGAAGGAGGACAGAGCAGAGCCATCTGCTTGGGGGATGGGCGACAACTCTACAAGGGTGTCGTCGTCTGCAAGCCGTGCCGCGCGTTCGATCAGCAGGTCGATCTCTGGGGACCACGACACGCGCCAGCCGTCGTTCATGAACACGCCGAAGGTCTTCTCCCCGGTGCTCAGCCAGACCGTCTCCTCCGACAGTGCTTGTCCAGCAATGCCGGTTCGGGTCTCACTCTCATGCCACAGCTCGTGAATGATGACGTTGGGGACGTCGAGAACGCACAGTGGAAGTCGGCAGTTTTGCACGGCGGTGTGTACGTCTTCGTCCATGCGCGCGACATCATTGAGTAGGGTTCCGCCCACAACAACCAGCTGCTCGGTCCACGCTTGTTCCGCTTGTTGCCGCATAGCTACGCGCTGGTTCCGTACCGCATACAGGCCGTACATTGCCAACAACAGGGTGGGCAGTACCACTGTGCCCAAGACCAGCCACAACAGCCGGCGGAACGCATAAGCGTCTCCGAGTCCGCGAATGGCCATGGGCTAGCGCCTCCGAACGAGGCGACGCCCGCCGATGGGCGAGTCGGTGACAGTCTGACCGTCGGGTGTCAGGTGGACCAAGGTTCCAGACCAGCCCTCTTCGATGTCCAGCAGGCCTCTGCGGTCGGCGCGAACGGTTGTCCATGTCTCCGCATCTTGCAGCTGCCCGTCGTCTTGTGTGACGGCAACAGCGTCGCCTGTGCAGGTCCAGGTGGTGATGCCTGCCTGCTTGCTGGTCTCGCAGGTCTCACGGCGCTCGACATCCACGCCTGTCAGCCGGTCGGTACGTGTCCACTCGCTATTGGGCGTGCCAACGAAGGTACGTCCGAGGTCTGCGAGCAGGCCTTGTGGGTCAACCAGCGCCTCACCGGAACGTACACCTGCATCTGGGAGGTCTAATGCCTCGAGTGCGGTGGTCGCCTGCTGGCGCCATTCGTCCTCACTGACCAGCCTCTCGGGTCGACCGGAACGGTCAAAGACGACGTCAACAGGCACCGATGCCACGGCGTGCTGGGTGATGAGCGGCCAGGGGGCTCCTGGCTGGGGGGCGTCGGAGTCGTAGGAGAGGTGTTCTGCGGCGTCGTCCCATGTGTTGTTGGTGCGCACCGTCTGAAGCGTCCAGACGCCTCCACCTTGCCGACGGGCCGAGAGTGCGGTCTGCCCTTCGATACGACGGGCGCCAATACCAGCGACGACAACAACGTCGTAAATCGCGTCCGATTTGGCCGGTCGGGCGTGAGGTGCAGCAACGGCAGACAACGCGAGAGTGAGCAATGCGAGGGGCACGACGAGACCTTGGGGAATCTGGGCTTTGACCGGGGGGCGCGGGCAACATAGTCGCACGCACTGCGGAGCTCCCATGAACCTAACCGACGTGCTGAACGATGAGCTGCTCTCCCAAGTGGAGAAGCCCTCTCGCTACCTTGGAAACGAGGTCAACGCCGTCTACAAGAATCTCGATGATGTCGAGGTCCGCTTGGCCTTGGTGTTCCCGGACTTGTATGACTTGGGGCTTGGCAATCTAGGGCTGCACATCTTGTATGCCGTGTGCAACCGCTTGCCGTGGCTGTGGGCCGAGCGTGCCTACTCGCCTGGCGTGGACATGGAGAAGCTCCTTCGCGACCGCAATCTGCCGCTGTTCGTCTTGGAGTCCAAGGACTCTTTGGCGTTGATGGACGGCATTGGCATCACGCTCCAGTCCGAGCTGACCTACACCAACATTCTCAACATCATCGAGATGGCCGGCATCCCACTTCGCACGGCCGACCGCGACGACAGCCATCCGCTCACCTTCGCTGGTGGCCCCTCGGTATTCAACCCCGAGCCGATTGCGCCGTTCATGGATTTCTTCGTCATTGGTGACGGTGAAGATGCTGTGCTGGACGTGGCCCATGTTCTACGCGAGTTCAAGGGCCGTCCGCGGGCAGAGAAGCTCGCTGCTTTGGCACTTGTTGAGGGCGTTTACGTTCCGGCTCTGTACCCGTTTGACACGCTGGAAGATGGCCAGATCTTGCCCAAGGTGGACCACCCTAAGATCCGCAAGCGCATCACCCGCGACCTGGACGCTGCGACCTTCCCGACCGACTACATTGTGCCGTTTACCCAGCAGGTTCACGACCGCATCAGCCTTGAAGTGCTTCGGGGTTGTACCCAAGGATGTCGCTTCTGCCAGGCCGGTATGACCACTCGACCGGTGCGCGAGCGCAAGATTGAGAAGATTACCGAGCTGATGGAGAAGACCCTCGAGAACACCGGCTACGAGGAAGTCTCATTGGTGTCGCTGTCCACCTGTGACTACAGCCAGGTGCAGAAGATGGTCGCAGCCGCCGTAGAAGTGGCGCGCAAGGACCGGGTCAGTATCAGCTTGCCATCGCTGCGTCTGGATAGCTTCAGTGTTGAGCTCGCAGACATGGTCGCTGAGACCCGCAAGAGTGGCATTACCTTTGCTCCAGAAGCGGCGAGTCCACGTCTTCGCAGCGTCATCAACAAGTTCATCCCCGATGATGAGCTGTTGAACATGTCTGCCGGTGCCTACAGCTTGGGCTGGGACGTGGTGAAGCTGTACTTCATGATTGGTCTTCCCACCGAACGCGACGACGATGTCGAGGCGATTGCAGACCTTGCGATTCGCACATGGAAGCAGGGCGAGAGCATCAATCGGCGCGCTCGCATCAATCTGGGTGTGTCGACCTTCGTGCCCAAGCCGTTCACCCCGTTTCAGTGGGCGCAGCAGCTCCCCATTGACGAGATTGAGCGCCGTCAGGACATCCTGTCGAAGATGCTCTACAAGAAGGGCGCCATCAAGTTTGGCCGTCACAATCCCAGAGAGACCTTCCTCGAAGGCTTGGTCAGTCGCAGCGACAGGCGCGCTGGAGACCTCATTGAGCTGGCATTCAAGAAGGGCGCCCGCTTCGAAGCCTGGAGTGAGCACCTGAACTTCGGCGCTTGGATGGAAGCCATCGAAGAGCTCGAGTTCGACGTAGACTTCGCCATGCGCGAGCGCGACCTTCACGAACGCTTGCCTTGGGACCACATCGACATTCTCATTCCGAAGGGCTGGTTTCAGCAGGACTGGGAACGCGCCACGCTGCTCAAGCATGCGCAGGACTGTCGCCACCGGAAGTGCCACAAGTGCGGCGTGATCGATGAAGAACGTGAGCTGTGCGCAACGATGTTGCGCGACCACGTCCAGGCCCGTGCGCTGCCTGAGTTCCAGATTCCTGAAAAGCCAGCTCGTGTAGAGCTCATGCCGGTGCAGCGCCTGGTCTTCCGCTACGCGCGTACCGGGTCGGCTCGCTTCTTGTCTCACCTTGAGTCGAAGAACGCATGGACACGCACCCTGCGCCGCGCCCGCACTCCGCTGGCGTACAGCCATGGCTTCCACCCGCACCCAAAGCTGGCCTTTAGTGCTGCCGTTCCGTGCGGTGAAGAGACCACCGGCGACTACATGGACATTGGTCTTACCGAAGAGGTCGACCCGCAAGAGCTGATGGCTCGGTTGCGCATGACCTTGCCAGACGGCTTTGAGCTGCTCGGTGTGCGGCAAGTAGACCAGCGTGCGCCGTCGTTGATGGGCAGCATGTGTGGTGCTGAGTACACCTTCTTCTTCCCGAACCTGACCCATGCTGAAGTGGAGCAAAAGGCAGCGGAAATCCAAGCAATGGAAACCATTGTGGTGGACCGCAAGACCAAGCTCCGCAAGGGAAAGCGCCGCTTCAAGAGTATGGCGCGCATCGATATCCGACCCATGTTGGCCAGCATCACCATGCGCGAAGGCGACATTCCTGCTGTGGACGTTGTCTTCCAGAACGTGGACCAGAAGCCTGGCAAGCCCAAGGAAATCGTGGCCATGTTCACGGACCGCCAGGACATGGTGCGCATTCTCAAGCGCGAGACCCTGTTCAGCAGCCCAAAGGTGACGGTCGAGGCGGAAGTCGCGATTCCTGCCAAGTAGGCGGAACCCCTGGCAAGAGCGTGGCTTCGTCCCATGCTCTTGCTGCGAGTTTTCTAGTTGATGGATGCGGTGTTTGGCTGTACACTTGGGTGGACGCCTGTTTCACCGAGGACAGCCATGACATGGATTCACTGCGCGGTTTTGAGCATCCTGCTTGTGGGATGCGGCGGTCTACGTCGTGACGACTGCCCAGACAACGCCCTGTGCGCACCTCCACGTGGTGACCTTCCGGACGGCCTAGACACCGCAGTACAGGTCGAGTACCCGGCGGCCCTGTGTGACGTGGACAGTACTGAACAGTCTCTACCTGACGCGCTCTTTGCCTTTGACGGGTCTGCAAGCTTCTCGCCGGACGGCCTTCAGCTCGTCGGCTACGAGTGGTCGATTCTGGACCAACCCGAAGGTAGTTTT
Organism: uncultured Pseudomonadota bacterium; assembly: GCA_913061235.1. GTDB lineage: Bacteria > Myxococcota_A > UBA796 > UBA796 > CAJXTB01. Next base: position 379,975 of record CAJXTB010000004.1, read on the forward strand.
GCCGGGCTTAGTTCCTTGACTGGACAGGCCACGGTCCTCGAAGGAGACGCGGTGGGTTTGTACGATGTGCGCCTCAACGTCATCAACGAACTCGGATTGCGCTCGGACGAGCCGTGCATCATTCAAGTAGAGGTGGTGGATGCGAGCTAGCCTGACCGTGATTGCTGGACTTGTGTTGCTCGGTGGATGTGGTCCAAACAGGGGCAATCTAAACGTTGTTATCTGTGATTGCGACATTCCACCGTCTGATACTGGAGACACGGGGTCTGCACAAGGCCCGCAGGTACCCGTAGCCATGTGCGAAGTGGACACCAGCGAACTGTCGTTTCCAGACCCCCATTTCAGCTTTGACGGCGGTGCTAGCTTCTCGCCTGTAGGCCTCGACATTGTTGGCTACGAGTGGGCGATTGTTGATCAACCCGAGGGCGCGGCGCCGGCTCTAAGCGTGTTGTTGGGACAGACCACAGTGCTGCAGGCGGACGCGGTTGGAGCCTACGACGTGCGACTCAGCGTGATGGATGAGCTCGGGCTTCGTTCCGAAGAGCCGTGCATCATCCGTGTCCATGTTGTCGACGAGTATTAAGATGACCTCTGTGGCTCGTCTGTGCCTGTTCGCCACTCTCAGCCTGTTTGCGGGCTGTGTGAAAGGGGAGTGCGATGTTGGGTTCTGCGTCGACGATAGCCCATCCAATACACCCCGCCCGTCCTCCGAGCCTGCCCCAGATGGGCCCGTTGCAGAGTGCGATGTAGATGCGAGCGAGCTTGACCTGGGCGACGCCACGTTCACCTTTACGAGCGCCGGGAGCTACTCGCCAGATGGTCTTGAGATCGTAGCCTTTGAATGGGAACTGCGGGACAGTCCGGCCGATGGCTCAGCGGGACTTAGCGCCGAGAGGGGGGAGGACACCCTGCTCGATGCCGACGCTGTGGGAACGTATGAGGTGGAACTCAACGTGGTCGACGAGCTCGGCATTCGCTCGGACGACCCTTGCGTGCAGACAGTCGAGGTTGTGCGAGACGAGTGAAGGCTCGTCGCACAGTGTGCCTACTCAGGCGTCGCTGGGCCGAGGTCCATGACCCAGGGTTCTTTTCGGACGTGAGCGAGGTACTGGCCTCGCGTGATTCGCTGGTCGCGCTCGATGAGGAACAAGACGCTGTCGGTGTAGTTCGGATCGATCTCGAAGAGGAACTCACAGTGGCCGGTCGCATTGGGAATCGCGCCGCCGTAGTGTGGTGGGTATGAGACCTCCTGCTCCGGAGTGATATCGCCTTCGCAGGTGTCTTTCGCCTTGCGGTGGTCGTCGGCGAGCTCGTTGCCATCCGAGCCCCACGCAATGGCGTTCATCTTGAAGTAGTCTTCGCGAATCGGTGATGTCGACTCCCACGTGTATGGGACAACCAAGTAGGTATCCCCATCAATCTCACGCGTTGTCGGCCGCTCTGGCGTGTACACGGCCCAACCAATGGTCATCGATTCACCGAACCCAAGCGGGATGGCGACCTCATCGTCATCTGCGTATCGGTCCCGGACGCGGGTGTCTGCGAGGGCAATCGCTCGCTCCGTCGGCGCTGGTCCGCCCATGCCTCCACACGCCAGCAGGCTTGCCACAACCACACATCCAGCACTCGCTCGAACGAACATTCGCATCTCCTGACCGATTGAAGTTGGAGATTCCCACACTTCAAGACGATGGAGCAAGGCGTGCACCCACTACGGCAAGTAGATTTCCGCCCCGCACGAATGACAGACGGGGGCAAACGTCATGACGAGGCCGCGCTAATCGCTCGACATGACCACTCCCGAACTTGATGTTGTTGTCTACGGAGCCACGGGCTTCGCGGGCACCCTGACTGCCGAATACCTCCAGGACACCTACGGCGGCGATGTCCGCTGGGCCGTCGCCGGTCGCAGCGAAGAAAAGCTGAAGACGCTGGTTCATGAGCTCGCGGAGCGACGCCCAGAGGCGCCCAAAGTGGAGTACATCGTTGCGAACAGCACCGACCGCGCGTCCCTCGATGCCTTGGTTGCACGCACGAAGGTAGTGTGCACAACCGTTGGTCCGTACGCCAAGTACGGTACGGAGTTGGTGGCAGCGGCAGCGGCCTCTGGGACCCACTACTGCGACCTGACCGGAGAGCCCCAGTTCATCCGACGGATGGTCGATGCGCACCACGCGGAGGCCCAAAAATCCGGTGCACGAATCGTCCACTGTGCTGGTTTTGACAGCATTCCGAGTGACCTGGGTACGCACGTGGTTCAGACCGCAGCCATTGAGGCGGACGGGGAACCCTGTGACGAGGTCGAGTACGTTCTGCTGGGTGCCAAGGGCGGGTTCTCTGGCGGGACCCTGGCATCGCTCATCAATGTTGTGGCTGAAGCCAAGGACCCTGCCGTGCGGCGCGTACTGGTGGACCCCTACGGCCTGTGTGAAGGCTCGGGACCGGACACACGGGAACAGATGGGGGTTCGCTACAGTCATGCCGCTAAGGCGTGGACCGGGCCCTTCCTGATGGCGGGCATCAATGAGCGGGTCGTTCGTCGCTCCAACGAGCTGCTCGCACATCGCTACGGAGCAGACTTTCGCTACGGCGAGTCCATGCGTACCGGAAGTGGAGTCCTTGGCTGGACGGGGGCTGTTGCCATGGCCGGCGGGATGATTGCGATGGCACCGGCGCTGTTTATTGGACCGGTTCGACGTCTGGTCAATCGCTTCCTGACCCAACCTGGCGACGGTCCGAGTCGAGATGACATTGAGAACGGGTTCTTCAAGGCGCGGGTGTTCGGGAAGCGCAATGGGACAGTCGTCTACTCTGCGACGGTACTGGGCTCTCAAGACCCCGGATACGGGGCCACAGCCTGCATGCTAGCCGAGACAGCTCTCGGCTTAGCGGCTGGTGAGGGACTGGGGGAGCCAGGCGTGACGACACCCGCTGCAGCTCTCGGCATGGGGCTGGTCGAGCGCCTCAATGCACATCGGGTGACGTTCACTCTGGATACGGCGTTGCCCGGATAGGTTGACCTGCGGGGCGCGTCGTTCAGACGGCCGAGCGGCGACGACGGAGCAACAAGCCTCCGAGCAGCATCGGCAGCAGCGCGCTGAGCGGAGCGGTCGGTGAGGCATCGCAGTTGCAGCCGCCGGCGATGTGCGGATTGTCGTCCGAGAGTGGTTCCTCGCAGGCGCCGGTGCTGATGTCGGGGTCGTCGTCGCAGCTATCGTCGCAGGCCAGGACGCCGTCGTCGTCGTTGTCTACTTCGTCGTCTCCGAGCACACCGTCGCAGTCGTTGTCGAGGCCGTCGCACAGCTCCAGGGCGTTGGGCCCAACCATGTCATTGCTGTCGTCGCAGTCGTCTTCGCACTCGGTGAAGCCGTCGCTGTCGCCGTCGCGCTCGACATCAGGAACCACGCCGTCACAGTCGTTGTCGAGACCGTCGCACAGCTCAATGGCACCTTCGTAGATGTCGGCGTTGGTGTCGTCGCAGTCGCCCTCGGCGGGGGTGAAGCCGTCGTTGTCCAGGTCTTCCTCTAGGCAGTCGAGTACGCCATCTTCGTTGGTGTCTTCGAAGCCTTCGTCAGTGTTGCCGTCGCAGTTGTTGTCCAGCTCGTCGCACAGCTCCGGGGCCCCGTCGTAGATGCTGGCAATGTCGTCGTTGCAGTCGCCGTCGCAGATGCGGAACAGGTCGCCGTCTTCGTCGGTCTCGTCCGCGGGGACTTCTTCGTCACAGTCGTCGTCTAGGCCGTTGCACAGCTCATCGGCACCTGGGTAGGCGTCGGCGTCGTCGGGGCGGCAGTCAAGGTCGGTACAGTAGCCGTCGTTGTCTACGTCGAAGGTGTTGTCGTCACCGATGCACAGATCGATGTCTTCGCAGATACCGTCGCCGTCCGTATCGCCGGTAGCGTCGTCTCCCGTGCACTCGTCAACGTCCTCGCAGATGCCGTCGCCGTCGGTGTCGGGCTGTGCGTCGTCTCCGGTACACTCATCGATGTCTTCACAGATGCCGTCACCGTCGGTGTCAGGCTGTGCGTCGTCTCCGGTACACGCATCGATGTCTTCGCAGATGCCGTCACCGTCTGTGTCAGGCTGTGCGTCGTCTCCGGTGCACTCATCGATGTCTTCACAGATGCCGTCGCCGTCTGTGTCAGGCTGTGCGTCGTCTCCGGTACACTGGTCGATGTCTTCGCAGATGCCGTCGCCATCGGTGTCAGGCTGTGCGTCGTCTCCGGTACACTGGTCGATGTCTTCACAGATGCCGTCGCCGTCGGTGTCTGGCTGTGCGTCGTCTCCGGTACACTGGTCGATGTCTTCGCAGATGCCGTCGCCATCGGTGTC
>CAJXTB010000005.1 GCA_913061235.1 uncultured Pseudomonadota bacterium
CATCCCTCCCGGCACTGGCTCCCGCCTCCCGCCGACCCCTCCCATCCTCCGCCCCCTGAACTGCCATGACCGTGGCCAACGCTCCATTGAGCTCTACAGATCCCGTTCGAATTCGTGAAGTTGAAGGTCTCTCCGTGATGGAGATTCCTGCGACCGGCGAATTTGGTGAACTGCGTGACTGGTTGCGCGAGTCGCTTCCGGCAGTACTGGACTCTGTTGGAGGCCGGGCCTGCCGGCTGGACTTGGGCACACGTCCCATCCAACTGTTCGACCTTCGGCGGCTGGTGAATCTGCTTCGCGACGACTTCAACATCGACGTCACCGGCGTCTATGTGTCGGGCGCCGAAGTGTGGGAGTACGCAGAGCGTGAACTGAAGCTGCGTTTGTTCGACAACAGTCGCGCTGCAGTGGACGAAGATGCTGATGCGGACGAGCCTGAGCAGGACTCTGACGACTCCGCTGACGAAGTCGTCTCAGCAGAGGCAGAGGCAGACATCGATGATGTTGACCTCGAAGATGCGCCCGAGACCACGCTGAGCTCTGTGCACACGGTCGTTGAGACGCCCGCCACCACACCGGCAGCTCCAGCATCCAAGCCCGGACGTCGAATTCCAGGCCCGCGGATTGAAAAGCCCAAGCATGACCCTCTGGACGAGCTGCTCGGTCGCGAGGCTGGCGGAACACGCGTCCATCACGCCCACCGCACCCTACGCAGCGGCACGGCCATTCGCTTTGACGGAGACGTCATTGTCTTCGGCGATGTCAACCCCGGTGCCCAGATCATCGCAACCGGCAACGTCCTTGTCCTAGGAAGCCTGCGCGGCATGGTTCACGCAGGCGCTTCCGGCGACGAGAACGCCATTATTCTTGGCTTTGACCTTCGCCCGACGCAGCTTCGCATCGGCCGGAAGATTGCCATCGCTCCCAACGAGGATGCCGCGAGCGGCACCAATCCCACCGTCGCAAGAGTGCGCGACGACAAGATTGTCCTCGACCCCTACCGAACACGCAGCACCCGATAGCGAGGAACTTATGTCCGAATGCATCGTTATTACCTCGGGGAAAGGTGGAGTGGGTAAGACCACTACTTCCGCCAACCTCGCGGTCAGCCTGGCTCTGTCAGGAAAAACCGTCGTCGTCGTCGACGCAGACATTGGTCTGCGCAACCTCGACGTCATCCTTGGCCTAGAAAACCGCATTGTCTACGACTTGGTTCAGGTCATCGAAGGTGAGTGCAAGCTCAAGCAAGCTCTGATCCGCGACAAGCGCGTTCCCGGTCTGTACATGCTTCCAGCCGCACAGACCCGCGACAAGAATGCGGTCAGCCAAGACGACATGAAGCGCCTGGTACAAGACCTCAAGGCCCTGCATGACTACGTCATCATCGACTGCCCCGCAGGTATCGAGCAAGGCTTCAAGAACTCAATTGCAGGTGCCGACCGAGCCATCATCGTCACGACCCCAGAGGTCAGTGCCATTCGTGATGCCGACAGAATCATTGGCCTCGTCGAAGCCCATGAGCTGCCCGAGCCCGACCTAATCATCAACCGCTACCGTCCAGGCTTGGTCGAGCGCGGCGACATGATGAACCGTGAAGACATCCTTGAGATTCTGGCCATTCCACTCATTGGAATCATTCCGGACCATCAAGACGTCATCATCTCGTCGAACCGTGGTTGCCCCGCAGCCTTCGACGAGAACAGCGTCGTTGGCCAGGCGTACCGCCGGGTTGCTGCTCGTGTTCAGGGACACGAGGTCGAGATTCCGTCCTTTGAAACAGGCAATGGCTTGTTCAACTCCTTCATGAAGTGGATGGGGCTTGCGCCTGTCCGTGAGGTGGTCTGATGCGCGCTTTTCTACAACGTGTCCTCGGTGGCAAACAAGGCTCCAAGAACGAAGCCAAGCAGCGCCTCAAGGTTCTGCTCATTCACGACCAAGTCGACCTGACGCAGGCTCAAATGGAGCAAATGCGCGAGGAAGTCGTGGCCGTCATCCGCAAGTACGTCGAGATCGACGACAGCGGTGTTGACTTCAAGCTTGATCGCGGCGAAAGCGGCGTTGAGCTCGCGGCATCCGTGCCCGTCCGTCGGGTTCACGCCCGCGCAATCTAGCTCTTCGGAACTAGGAAAAGCTGCCGTCCTGGGAGGGAAGTCCCAGGGCGGCAATTTTCGTCTGAAGCATGGTAAAAGCGAAGGCTCTACCTTCCGCAGCGCCACACTCTTCGCAGTGCCAACGGCACTCGTGAAACTCAAGTCGGGGTACATCTGTGGACACACCGAGTAGCCGTCGATGCGATAGGCCGGTCGGCGTATGAAGACCGCAATCCCCTGGCCTATTCTCGCTTCCGCTGGTGCTGCTGCTGCCTGGTTGTTCGTCGTCGGCATTGACGCTGGTGGCTTGGCCCAGGTTGCCATGGCAATGGTCGCAGGTGCAGTCGTTGGCTTGCCCGTTGCCCGCTTGTTCCAGAAGCACGGCCACGGCGACGGGTTCTCTGAAGCCAGCCAAGTGGTTCGTATGGTGATTGCGGTCAGCGTTCTCGGTGGCGTGCTGTCCATGAGCGGACTGCCTAAGACCTACTGTGCGGTGATGGCCGGTTCGCTGTGGCTGGTCTCGCGCGTACTTCCCATTCCTGCCGCATCTGTGGTCGGCATGTTGGCAATGACCGGCACCGTAGTGGCCAGCTCCATGGGTTGGGGCGACTGGACGTTGCTGGAGTCCCTGTGGTCTGGCATTGGCAATTGGTGGTCCACTTCTGCGGTGGTGGGCCTGTTGCTGACCGGTAGTGGTGGCGTGTCCTGGGGACGCGACACGAGTGGACGTCATCCGGCCATGGCGCTGGGAGCGGGCCTGCTCACCGCAATCGCAATGGCGCTGCTCTTGGCCTTGGATTGGGAGATTGGAAGTGCGCTTCCTGGCGTCGCCGCACTCGTCCTTGCCGGTGGAGCTGTCTTAGCCACCGCTGGAGACCACCCCCGTCATCATCTCGCCCTGCCTGGTGTCGTGCTGGCCATGCTGTTGGCCTTGCTACCTACAGAAGCTGCGATTGTCATTGTCCACAGCGTCGTCCCGGTCTGCATCGCCGGACTCTTGGTCTGGATGAGCCGGCGTACACAAGGCGGTGACCGGTGGCTGGCGCTGGTGTTGGCGGTTGTGCTTGCGGTGATTGCTGTCGCCGCTTGGCCAGGCCTGCCCGAGAGTGTTGCTGCATCCATGACAGTGGCCCTCGTTCCAGTGCTCAGCCTGTGGGTCTTAGGTCCGAAGTGGATTTCGCAACGGAGCTCGGCATGATGTGGCTTGTGTTGATGGCGCTGGCCAGTGCCGATGTTCGCGTTGAGCCCGCCCCCACCGCTGGTGTGGAGTCCGTCGTCACGCTGCTCGATGACGCTGGCCGCCCACGCAATGGGATTGGGGTTCGCGTTGTGCGACGTGAAGGTCTTGCTGGTGAGACACAGACAAGTCTTGGACTCACCGACTCTCTCGGCCGGGTGCGATGGACCCCCATTGATGGTGGCCGAACGCTGCTTCAGGCCGGCTCTGATGACGAGAGTATTCCCGTGGCCTACGCAGGTGTTCCCGCAGCCACCGCCACACTTCTGGCCGCGATGACCTTCGCAGGTCTTCTCGCTCTGGTCCTTGGACTTCGGAGGCCCAATGGCCGTTCGCATCGCACACGCCACTGACATTCACTGGACGCTACGTCCCCCGTTTCGTCGGTTGGCCAGTAAGCGCCTGCTCCAACAGGCCAATCAGATCATTGGGCGCCGCGCCACGCACTTCACCCGGGATGTGCAGGACAGCCTGATGGACCACTTGCTGGACCTGGCCCCCGATGGCTTGTTCATCACTGGCGATCTGACGACCACAGCTCTGGAAGAAGAGTTTGAGCTCGCACGCGAGCGGCTAGAGCCCGTTCTCTCCACAATCCCGACGCTTATCATTCCAGGCAACCACGACGTCTACACGCGTAGATCACGGTCGAATCGCCGCATGTTCCAGACCTTTGGACCGTGGATGGGCCTTGACTCTGACGCGGCCCCGGTTGCACGTCTAGATGTTGGCGACGTCACCTTGTTGGGACTCGACCCGACCCGTCCCCACCCGGTTCTGTCGTCAGGGCGGGTGCCACAACCCCAACTCGACGCCTTGGTCCGACAGCTCGATGGCATGCCCGAACGCGCTGTCGTACTCGGCCTTCACTACCCAATCCTAGACCGCCGTGGCGAGCTGTACGATGGGCTGAATCACGGCCTTCTGAACGCCGGAGCCGTACAGAAGTCACTGACCAGTGCCAGCCACTTGCCTGTTGCCATCTTGCACGGTCACGAGCACCACGGCTTCACTGTTGACCTGGACTGTGGAGGCCGTACGGTTCCTATCTACAACTCGGGAAGCAGCGGATACGCCAATCTCCCGATCAAGCGCCGCGCGGCTGCCATGTGTGTCTACACCATCGAAGACGGCGCTCTGGTCGACGTTGAGCGCTACCTGCACACCGCCGAAGGCTTCAAGCCAGAGCCTGGTGGAGCCTACGCCACCGGAAGGTAGCTGCAACCCTGACACAGCTACGCAGCCGATGTCTCCGCGCTGTGTCTCTCTTGTCTCGGGCTCTCAACACACACAACGAAACTGCGCACTTGGCAGTCTACATGTTGCATGTGGTGGAGAGTAGGGGTGGACGGAATCGAACCGTCACGACCGCAAGGCCATTGGATTTTGAATCCAACGCGTCTACCAATTCCGCCACACCCCCAATCGCGTCGCTTCTATACGACTACCAGCGACCGGGCAAGCTCCAACGAGTAGCAACTTGACGCAACTGACCGGATTCTTTCAGTTCCTTGAGAACCTTCTGAATGTCACCGGGCAGCAGACGCGGGTAACGTTCGCGTGCAGCGTGGCGAATGCCAGCAATAAGCACGATTTCGTTGAGTCCGGCTTCGGAGTAACCAGACAAGCGATCCATCACAGTGACGCGCAGCCACTTGGTCTGTTCGGGGTCGTCCACCACGACAGCGCGGGCTGATCGGGCTGGAGCCTTCTTCGCACGGGTCTTCTTCGCGGCCTTGGGCTTGTCAGCCTTGAGGGAGGAAGGAGGTGGGGTTTGCTCGGTCTTCACCGTGCGTGGACCCTTTCCAGCTCCGATCGGGAATGCCTCTGGCGTGGTGCCTTCGTAGGCATCGATCAGGCCGCTCAGCAGAGCACGCTCGGCCTTGGCGCGAGTTTCGCGGTCGGCTTCACGCTTGAGTAGGGCGCGGAAACGCTCGGAGACGTGGCCGGTGGGCAGGTCTTGCAGAGCGATGACGGTCTCACGAAGCTCGCCGCCGTCCGGCAGGTCGGCCACTTCGTTTTCGATGCGACGGGCAAAGACGTCCAGGTCTCGGGTCAGTCCCTTGGGAAGACCTTCGGCCTCACCGAGTGCGAACATGTCGACGAGATCTTCGACTGAAAGGCGCCCGACGCTAAGTGACAACGCGTCCATGAGCGTCACTTCTAGGGTTGTAGGGTCTTTGCCGCGAAGGTTGAGCTGGGTCTGACTTGCCACGTAGAGCCTCGAAGTAGTTGTTGCGGTATGGGCTTGTCCGGCGTGTTTAGGCCGGTCAGGAGCAAAAAATGCGTATCAGTCGCGTCTATACCCGAACGGGTGACAAAGGCACAACTCGCCTCGCAGGAGGACAGGAGGTGTCGAAAGACGCGCTCCGAGTGGAGGCCTACGGTGCCGTGGATGAACTGTCGACTATCCTCGGACTCGCGCGGACATTCAACGCGCAGACAACGGACGATGACGTGCGTTCTTCCTTGGAGTCCCACCTGAAGAACCTACAAAATGATCTCTTCAATGTCGGCGGTGATCTTGCGACCCCGCCAGACAGTGGTTTCGATCTGTACCGAGTCGGAGATGCCGATGTGGCACGCCTTGAGCAGCTCTGCGACACGCTGAACGAAGACTTGGGTCCTCTCAAAGACTTCATCTTGCCAGGTGGCGGCCCGGTGGGGGCGTTCTTGCACCAAGCACGCACTGTGTGCCGTCGTGCTGAGCGTAGATTGGTGACGGCGCTTCACGGTGACGACAGCATCAACGAAGGCTGCCTGCGGTTCTTGAACCGCTTGTCGGACTTTCTGTTCATCTTGGCTCGCTGGGCAAACAAGATGATCGGTGAGCCCGAGTTCTTGTGGCAGAAGCCAACTCTTTAGCAGTTGTGAGCGTTGGTCCTGCCGGATTCTTGGTGATTTGGCAGGACAGAGCGAAGGCCCTTCGGCTTCAGCGTGAGCGGGTCTACGGCGACGAGTCTTGGAGTACCCACTCACCCAACTCTCCAATGGTCAGTGTCACGTCGCCAAGCTGTGCCGTCGTCTGGCCAGCGGCGACGGTGAGCTGAATCGGGGCGTCAGCTCCCACAATGAGGGTCGGAGGCCCCCACTCGCTCTCACCGAGCACCAGCTCGCTTCGCTCACCACGTCGTATGCGCATCTGTAGGGCCAGAGCGTCTGAGAAGGCTTCGAGGTCGTCCGTCACCGCAGATGTCGCCTCCGCTGGCAGAGAGGCAGCGATGACCAACGGCATGCCCGAGGTTGGCGATGCGCTCATTGGTGCTTGAAACCGTTGCTCAAGGCGGCGTCTCTTGGACAAGTGGTTGGGGTTGGCGACACAGATGAATCGAACCCCGGCCACATCCATCTGTTGCCACAAGGGGCCTCGGTGGTCGCTTGCGTGGCAGACGGGAGTCTCGCTCACAACACCGCCCACGTCTGCAAACCAGATCACGGGAGCGTCTGCATCTAGAAGTTCCGATCCTGCCGCCACCCAGACGGTCTGTGGAGATGCAGCAGGAGCACCCACCTGAGTCGGAAGGTCAACGCGATGCGCGCAGCCGGCGAGCACACAGACCGACACAATGACTCGGCTAAGTGACATGAACCCCCCGGCACGAGCTAACCTCATCGGATACCGCCGGCTCCGGAGACACTGTGGCAAACAGCATCCTCATCGTCGAAGACGACCGAGCCATCCTGCGCGGACTGGAGATGAATCTTCAGGCAGAAGGGTTCGAAGTGACCACCGCCGCAGACGGCATGGCGGCGATTAAAGCCTGTAAAGAGGCACGCTTCGACCTCATTGTACTCGACATCATGCTGCCCAAGGCCAATGGCTATCAAGTAGTGGAGACACTGCGGCGACGGGGCGACGACGTGCCCGTCATCTTGCTGTCCGCCAAGAGCAGCGAGTACGACAAGGTCATGGGCCTGGATGTTGGTGCGGACGACTACATGACCAAGCCGTTCAGCGTGGCCGAGCTTCTTGCACGGATCAAAGCGCATCTTCGCCGCCGAGCCCCCGACCCCATGGTTCGTTTTGGTGATGTTGAGGTGGACCTTGAGCGCCGAGTCGTACGGCGTGCGGGTGAAGACATCACCTTGTCCAGTCGTGAGTTTGATCTACTCAAGTTGCTCATTGAACGGGAAGGTCGCCCCCTTACCCGCGACGCCATCCTGGTGAACGTGTGGGGTAGCCACTACTTCGGCACCGACCGCACCGTAGACAACTTCATCAACCGACTACGCCAGAAGCTCGACGTCGTTGGGCAGCCTCGCCACCTGCTCACCGTTCGCGGTGTGGGCTATCGCTTTGAAGGCGACCGGCGTGATGGATGAGTGACGCGCTGGGCGGCTGGACGCTGGCACACCCACCTTCCGGTGAAGCCCGATGGCAGTTCGGTACGCAAACCTGGGTGTCAACCGGTGATGAGCTGTGGCAGACCCACGAGAACGCTCGGGTGTGGCTGATTCAGGACGTCGACGCCTTGATTGCGGACGCCAATGCAGTGTTGGCTCGCTCCGAGGGCGTTCGGCACCGGCTGGACTGTGAGTCCACACCTGACCGACACCGCCACGGACTCCAACACGCAGCTGTGTGGACTGCCCGTGGTTGGCAGATCGACGGCCTTGAGCTGCCCTACGGCGCGCGCTGGTCGTCGTCGCTTATGCCGACAGCTACGGGCTTTGGAGCGGTGTGGATGACGGAAGGCCAGCACTTCGAGTGCACGGCAGCACTAGGTGTGCGCGCCGTTCGCGAGCGTGATGAAGGCTGGTGGCCCAGAACCGACACCACCGCCCAGGCGTGGGCTTCTGCACAAGCTGGACATCTGCTCTGGGGACCGGGCGGACGGCTGTGGAACCTGACGTCTGGCGAGAGTCAGGAACTACCTGGATGGACTGGCGGTGTCGCCGCTGCACGGGGAAACAGCGCTATCGTCGTCAACGCACTGACGGGCGACGGACTTGAGTTCGACAATAATGTTGTCGTCCGTCGCTTCACCGTTCCGCTGCGTCGAGACATGGCGGCCGTGCTTCGCTGGGACAGCGGTGGCCCCCTACTCGTCACAGAGCTGGGCAAGCAATTCGCACTGAGCGACGGCGACGTGCGCAAGCTGCCTGGACGGGTGGTCCCAGAACCAATCGATGCTCTGGAACTCGACGACCTCGGAATTGCCGTTGACGGCGTCACCCGACTGGGCGACACCGACTGGGCGTGGCGTCACGACGGACTGCTACTCCACCGTCGTGGCGACGGGCTCCGGAGCACCGTCTAGGCGGCGTCCATAGATGCGGTAGGTCTTGTAGATTTCTCCGCCGAGCTTTTCGATCGCACCACGCATGCGGTGGTTGTCTTCGAGAATCAGCGAACACTCGGCACCACGCGGCTTGCGCTTGGCGCCTTCGGCCCAGATTCTGGCGTACAGTGGTGCGCCAAGCGGCAGGTGCTGGTACTCTTTCTTGATGCCAAGAACGTAGATTCTAAGCGCGTCAATCTTGCTCTTTCCGGTGAGGAAGTGCCACCAGCCGAACGGGAAGATGCGACCGTTCATCTTCTTGGCCACCTGGTTGAAGTCCCACAGCGCCACGGCAACACCAACCGCTTCGCCATCGACCTCGGCCATCCAGACCAAGTTCGGGTCCAAGATCTGCTTGAGGTCCTTGGCTACGCGAATGATTTCTTCTTCGCTCATGTGCACGTGGCCCCAGTTGTCCGACCAGGCATCGTTGTAGATGTCGTACAACGCGTCTACTTCCTTGTCGAAATTGGCCATATTGATGGGGCGCAGCGAAACTTCTGGGTGACGCTTCAGCAGGCGCTCGCTGATCTTGGTCACGATGGGAGGCGGCTCTGGCTTGTAGTCAATCCAGTACGCGTACCAGTCCTTGCGCTTGTGCATGTCCACGCGGTCCATGACCGGACCGTAGTAGTCGCGCGAGTGTGGGTTGAGCAGCATTGGCGGCGTATCAAAGCCGTCGATGAGCAGGCCAAACTCGTGGTTCGGGCTGAAGTTGAACGGGCCTTGCATGTCGGTCATGCCGCGTTCTGCCAGCCACTTCGCAGCAGCGTCGAGCAGCTTGCCAGCGACTTCATCATCATCGATGAACTCGTGGAAACCGAAGGTACCGACGTCTTTGCCGTCTTCGGTCTCTTGCAGGCGATGGTCGACGGTAGCAGTGATGGTACCGACCGCTTTGCCGTCCTTGAACGCCATGAAACCCTGAATGTCCGCGTGCTTAAAGTACGGATTCTTGGCAGGATTGAAGAAGTCCTTGCGGTCCATCAACAATGGCGGCACCCACTGGGGGTCGTCTGCGTAGATGGGCCACCAGCACTTGACGAATTTCATGGTGTCGCGCGGGAATTCAACCGGAACAATATCGACGGCCACGGCGGCTCCTTCAGTTAGCCGGGCCTCTATCGTGCTTACCGGAGTCAGCCCTCCAAGACTTCGTGTCGTTCCTTCATCACGGCCACGCTCTTGGCTACAAGCTGTTCAAGAACGGCAACGTCTACGTCGCTCAGACGCCGGATATACAGGCAGCTCTTGCCCGTTTTGTGCTTGCCGAGCAGCGGCATCAGGTCTGGCGCCGTCTCAAAGCCTGGCATGATGTAGACGCTGATCTTGCCCTTGCGCGGCGAGAAGCCCACAAGCATGGAGTCCCCTTCGCGTCCGCTGTCGTAGACGTAGTGGTACTTGCCAAATCCAATGATGGCGGCGCCCCACATGACGGGCGCACAGCCGGTCACGCGCTGCATCACGTCGCACAGCACCTTGCTGTCAGCAGCCTGCTGTTCGTCATCAATCGTGGCCATAAAGTCGGCCACCGAGCCGAGTGTGGCAACCGTCTTGTTCGCCACTTTTCTACTCCACCGTCACAGACTTCGCGAGGTTGCGAGGCTTGTCGATGTCGCGTCCGAGAGCCACACCTGCGCGGTACGCCAAGAGCTGCAGCGGCAGCACCGAGATGATGGGCGAGCAGTACCAAGGACAGGCCGGGATGGGCAGCGAAACGGTCGCCAGCTCCTCCAACTCTTTGTCGCCTTCGGTGTGAATGATGATGAGCTTGGCACCGCGGGCTTCAACCTCTTTGAGGTTCGATAGTGCCTTTTCTCGCTGACTATCATTGGGGACAATGGCGACGACTGGCGTCTCTTCATCGATCATTGCGATGGGACCGTGCTTCATCTCACCGGCTGGGTACGCCTCACAAGGAACGTACGCGACTTCCTTGAGCTTCAGGGCACCTTCGAGGGCCACTGGGAAGGACAGGCCGCGTCCTAGGAACAAGGCGTAGCGTGCGTGAATGAGTCGCTCAACGGCGTCATCAATGGGGCCTGGGTTCGCCAGGTAGCGTTGAACCAGTCCAGGAAGAGCTTGAAGGTTCTTCGCGACTTCCTGCCCTTCGATGACGGACAGGTTCTTGGTCCGCGCCAGCATGAGCGTGAACAGCAACAAGCCTGTCACTTGGGACGTGAACGCCTTGGTCGATGCCACCGAGACTTCGGGTCCGGCGTGAATGTAGGTTCCG
Organism: uncultured Pseudomonadota bacterium; assembly: GCA_913061235.1. Taxonomy (GTDB): domain Bacteria; phylum Myxococcota_A; class UBA796; order UBA796; genus CAJXTB01. The sequence goes on from CAJXTB010000005.1 coordinate 10,846, forward strand.
CGTCCACAGGTCCGCGCGATGGTCGAGCCAACCACGTTGACCACACCCATCATCTGGCCGCCCTTGAGGAGGATTTCTTCGACAGCACCCTTGGTGTCCGCTGTCTCACCCGACTGACTCACAGCAAAGAACAGTGTGTCTGGGTGAACGATGGGATGACGGTAGCGGTACTCGCTGGCGACTTCGGCGCGAGCCGGTACACGCGCCATGGCCTCAATCGCCTGCGCTCCGACCATGCCTGCATGGTAGGCGGTGCCACAGGCAACGTTGATGACGCGGTTGACCCCAATCAGGTCGCGCGGGCTCATGTTCAAGCCACCCAAGCGTGCGTTGCCTTGGTTGAGGTCCAAGCGGCCTCGCAGACACCGTTCAATGCTCTCGGGTTGCTCGTGGATTTCCTTGAGCATGAAGTGCGGGAATCCGCGACGGTCAGCAACGCCGTAGTCACCGTCAATCAGCTCCACACTGGTCTCAACCGCCGTGCCATCGAGGCGCATAACGTCAACGCCATCGCGCGTCACAACCGCAATCTCGCGGTCTTCCAAGTACACAACGCGGCGTGTGTGCGCGACGATTGCCTGAGGGTCTGACGCAACGACAGTCTCACCCTCACCCAGTCCGATGACCAGAGGCGAGCCGTTCCGAGCGACGAAGATGCGGTCGGGATGCTCCTTGAAGATGGCAGCGCAGCCATAGGTTCCGCGGACTTGCTTGAGGGCCGTAGTGAAGGCCTTGAGCGGATCGCCCCGATAAAAGTAGTTCATCAGGTGCGGAAGAATCTCCGTGTCGGTCTCCGAACGGAAGACCACGCCTTCGCCCTCGAGCTGCTTCTTCAGCGCATCCATGTTCTCAATGATGCCGTTGTGAACGACCGCAATGTTTCCGTCTGTGTCGATGTGCGGATGCGCGTTCGGCTCGGTCACACCACCGTGGGTTGCCCAGCGAGTGTGTGCGATACCAATCGTTGTCTCTGGAGGATCAATGAGCTCGGGAGACAGGGCTTCGACGCGGCCAACCGCCTTGCGTACCCACAACCCGTCCTTGGTGAGCAATGCGACACCGGCGGAGTCGTAGCCGCGGTATTCGAGGCGACGCAGACCATCCACCAAGCGTGGAAGAGCGTTCTGATTGCCGATGTAGGTGATGATGCCGCACATAGACGGAGGTCTCCTTGAGGAACGTGAGTGCCCGCACATTTGCAGTGCGGGAGGTGTTCGGCTGCTAACGCGCTAGCTGACGAACTTCTGTGTCGAGCTGCTCGGCTGAGCCCTCGCCATACCCTTGGTGGAAGATACGCGCGATTCCTTCACGGTCGATTACCCATGTTGTAGGCAACGAGCTGATTCCAAGCCGCGAACCTACCTCTGGCCCGTACACCGTAGTGATGTTTTCTAGCGGATGACGAGACAGGTAGCGATCCATTGCCCGTCGGTCGTCGTCAACGGACAGGGCAACCACGGCGATGCCGAGGGTCGACCATTCTTCAGCCATACTGTCGAGTATGGGCAGCTCCACCTTACACGGCCCACACCACGACGCCCAGAACGCCAGGATGGTGACCTGGCCTTCAATGTCTGACGAGCCAAAGTCTGACGCAGCCGCATTCCAGTCTGGGAATGGCGCATCAACAATGGGTCGCTCTGGGCGCTCTGGCAGGTCGTTCGCGTCCATCTGCGGAAGCTCTGCGTCGCTCGTGTCACTCCACCTTTGGGCGGCATCGCGAGCCGCATCAGCCCAGAACCCGACACCTGGGTAGTTGCCTTCAAGTGTCCCTTTTACACGGGCTCCAAGCGCATCTGCTACGGCCAGAGAGGTCCAGCCGGCCTCGTGTTGCCCCAGCGTCTGGAATACCGCTGCGCGCAGCTGCATGTGCTCGGCAGTCGGAGCGAGAAGAGATGCCAGGACGGCCGGCTCCAGCGCCTCGTCGGGCCGCTCTCCCGACAGAAGGGCCTCAGCGAGCACCGCATAGGCTGTAGCGAGTTCATGCTGCCAGGCTCGGGTGTCTGACCGATCAAGGTCCGTGGGGGCCGGCATTATCGCCATTTCTACCGCTTCATGGGCGATACCTATCGCCTGCTCGCCTCTGCCTGTGCGCAAGACCTGTCGCGCATGGGCCACAGCGAGTTCACTGTCGTCAGCGCGCTCGCGCAGGACTTCCCAAACCCGCAGCGCGTCTGGAATTCGCCCCAAGTCGCGCAGCGTCATGGCGACGGAGATGCCGATATCGCGCACTTCATCCGGCGGGCCCACTGGGAGTTCAGGAGTCCGCTGCATAGCCAGTCCGCGAGCCATACTGCGACGCATTGCGGGTGAGTAGCCGCGACGGTTCGGCACGCCGGCCTCTCCGAGTCGTGCCAGTCGCTCGACCACGTCCGTTGCACGGTCAGCGTCGCCAGCTGCGACCAAGACGGTTCGCGCACGGTAGACCTCTGCAGCGTCTTCAGAGGTGGTGCCAAGCGCGTGTGCGGCCTTGACCACCTTGCTTCGTGCTCTACGAATGGCTCCACTCACCTCACCGCGGCCGAACAGCGGCGACAGCAGGTCCAATCGGTCTGGATGCGTGTCCATTAGTGTCTTCGCCATTCGAACAGCACCGCGGTCATCGCCTTGGGCCATGGCGGCGGACAACCGAATCGACAGTGCCTCCGGCAGCGTGCTGCTCTCCAACACGGACAGCGCAACAGCAGCGTTACCGCCCTCAAGCGCCAGGCTACCCAGCGCCAAGCTCGCTAGTTCCTGCTCGTTCTCGCCAGCGTCAGAGATAGCCGCCATTGCTGTGGCACTACTGTTCGCGGTGCGCGCCGAATGCCACGCCAAGACAACCTTCACGGCGTCATCAATGTCCGCAATCGCACCCAGCTCAGCGCCAATGCGGTGGCTGAGCCCAGCTGCCGCCAACGACTCCGCATACACCTGCTGAGCACGCCAGTTGACCGGCTCCTCTGTCACCGCCACGCGAGAGTGCTCGACCGCCGAGACGGGGTCACCTTGCTCGAGTGCCACATGTGCCCGCTCAATGTCCACCGGAGCTGCCCACAGCAGCTGAACCATCAAGGCAATCATGCAGTTCTCTCCGACAAGGCGGCCATCACCCCTGATGGCACGTACCGCGAGACGTCTCCGCCATTCCCAGAAATCTCTTTGACGATGGACGACGACAGGAACGACAGCTTGGGGTCTGCGGTCAAGAACACCGTCTCTACACCGGTCAGGTCACGGTTGGCGGTGGCGTAGGTCATCTCGTAGTCGGCGTCTGTCACACTGCGAACGCCACGCAGAATCACGCTCGCCTTCTGGCGCTCGCAGAAGTCGACGAGCAAGCCCTCGAAGGTCATGACGGAGCAGTTTGGAAGGTCACCAATCGCATCCGAGAACAGCTGCTGACGCGTTGCCGCATCAAACCAGTACTTCTTCTTCGGGTGGTGCCCGACCGCCACAATCACCTGCTCAAACAGTGCACACCCTCTGCGCACAATGTCGATATGGCCGAGGGTTACAGGGTCGAATGAGCCCGAGTACACCGCTGTGGGCATGGCACCTCCAGTTGCCCCCTCCCTAACGAACCGAACCGAGGCCGACGTGAACTTCCGATCAGTTTCAAAGACCGTCGGCAAAGCCGTGTTCAACTGGCGGACCATTTGGGTGCTGCTGGCCGTCTACATAGGACTCGGCATTCTGCTGTATTTGGTACAGAAGCCGCTCATCTACCCAGCAACGGTCATGTACGACGACCGTGACGCATACTCCGCTCCAGACGGTGTTGACGTCATTCGCTTGCCCTCTGGCACACCGCTGTGGGTCTCTGGCGAACATGACCGAATCGTGCTCGTCGTTCACGGAAACGCTGAGTGGGTCGGCAGCATGCACACAGGCTACGCCGGACCCCTTCACACCTTACAGTTCAGCTTCGCCGCTGTGGAGTTCCGCGACGTCGCCGGCTCCCCTGGCCCACTGACTGAAGATGCCCTGCGTGAGGACATCATAGCGGCCATCGACACCTTGGTTGAGCGCGGATGGCCACTAGACCGAATCGTTCTGCATGGGCGCAGCATCGGCGGCGGCGTCATGACGCTTGCCCTGGAAGACCGGCAGCCCGCGGGCTTGGTGCTGGAATCGACATTCGACAGCTTGAGTGCGGTGGTCAACGGCGTATTTCCGCTGATGTTCTACCCGAATGCGCTGTTGTCGACGCCGCTTCGGACGGAAGACCGGCTAGCGGGTCGAGACATTCCAGTGTTCCAGGTGCATGATATTGACGACGGGACTGTTGGGATTCGACGGGCGCGAGCGCTTCGGGAGCAGCTGGTGGATGTGACCGTGGAAGAAACCGCTGGATACCGGCATGGAACGCCGATTGTATTGACCGATCAACGGGCGCATACGGCTTGGCGGGAGTGGTTGAATGAGGTGGTCGAGCGTCGGGTAAGCGAGTAGTCGATACGGTCCGTGCGGTCGGCGATGCCAGTGCCCCGCAGGGTTCAATAGAACCCACCCATCCCGTGATGGGTGAGCCAGAGATTTCGACCGGCCAAACCACCGTGTTACTCGCCGACACTACTCACCAAGAGAGCCCCATGCGCCCCATCATTCTATTGGTCCTAGCCGCCTGTTCAAGCAACGCGCAGCAAGCCCCGGACATTGTGGATGACGGCTCTCAGATGCGTATTGCAGAGGGCAGCGTTGAGGCATTTGGCGTGCTGGGCCTACTCAACGACCGGTCCACGACCCAAGCGCTACTGGACGATGCGGTGGGCCTCGACGTTCGGGCGGCGCGCTCCCTCACTGCACACCGCAACGGGCCAGACGGAGCCTTCGGCACGGCAGATGACAACACGTTCGACACCATTGCAGAGGTAGACGACCAGTACTACGTCGGCGACTCCGCCCTCTCTGACCTTCTGTCCTATGCCGCGTCCGAGGGCTGGATTCCTGGTCCTGGAGATATCGTCGGTAGTTGGGAGACGGTCTCATTCACCGCTGCCCAAGTCGAAGCGGTTCTGGAGGTCGTCAACACCGCCAACCAGGTGGTCCTCGATGACGACGTCGGCCTTGACCGACGCGCTGCCGCCAACATTGTAGAGGTTCGCCCAATCAGTGATATCGGCCAGCTCGCTGCGGTTCCGTACGTGGGACGTTCTGCACTCAGTGCCCTCATCGACTACGCCGACAGCTTGGCGCTTGGCCAGAACGGAGACGAGTGCGAGACCAGCGCAGACTGTGCGGACGACCTGCGCTGCATGGGCGCGATTGCGTACGGACAAGGGATTCACTGCGTCGACACCTGGGGCGTGTTCTCGTGGCAAGGTCCCGAGAGCATTCCGGATGACGGCACAGAGCTCGTCACATCGGTGAACGTCCAGGGCCTCGCGTCTGTCCCTGTAGACGTGGTGTTGACCATTGACATCGACCACGACCGCCCGTCGGACCTGATGCTCACCATCGACAACTTCAACGGCTACGGCGCCAGTCTGTGGACCGGTGGCGACGACAACCCGCAGCTGGAGATGGTGATCCGCGCCTTCCCCAGTGATGACGCGGTCCACGGTGACTACAACGTGAGGCTAACGGACACGATTCCCGGCGTTTCAGGAGTTGTTCACGGTTGGGGCTTGCTAATTGTTTCGACGTATGACTGAACGGCGACTTGAGACCTCGGCACACAGGCGCACACGGACTGGAAAGCTCGGTTTCGTAGTCCGAAAGTGCTGCTAACCTCGTGTGTTAGGGACTCGTTAGTACAATGCAGCCAAAATCTGCGAGGACACAGGGGCAATGTGCCTAGTCCTCGCGTTCAGCTTCGCCGGTGTACCTAACACGTGCTCACACGGCTGTTCTCTGTGACAAACACGGCATTCTTCCCGTGGCCGCCAATAATTCTGTACATTCGTCTCCACTCACTAGTAAACTGCGGACCGGACCGGGGAAAGCATGTTTGGACTTCGATTGATTGGTGCCACCTTCTTGCTGTCGGTGGCCGGTTCTGCACAAGCAGGCACCTGCGGCTCCAGTGACGTGGACTGCGATGGCGACGGCCTGTTGAACGAAGTGGACTTGTGTCCTTTCACGCCTTCGACCGGCAATGCGCAGACTCTTGTCACCTACGCCGGCTCGACCACGCGCCTGCCGACCGGCGCTGATTGTACAGCTGCAGATGCCTTCGTGGACCCCTCCGCCATCATTGGCCATGGCGTTGAGCTCGGCTCCGGCGCTGCCATCTTCGAGCACGCGGACATCGGAGACTACACGACCGTAGGCGGTTCGGGTCAGGTCGCAGTTGTCGGCCGTAGAGCGGCCCTCGTAGCCGCACCGACACCCGCTCTCGGGACCGTGTTCACGTCCGGACTGATCGGTGGTGGCGCTGTCGTAGGCGCGGACCCCTCCATCGTCCCGCTACCCGAACGTGAGGGCGATGTTGTGGATTCGGGGGGATTGACCGCTGGTCGGTCAACCACCATTGGCTTCGGCGTGACCTTTGGCCAGAATGTGACGCTTGGCTACGCCGTGACCATTGGTCCCGGTACACACATTGACAACAACGCCATCATCGGAAACTTGGCAGTCATCGGCTGGGATGCTGTGATTGGTGAAAACTCCGTTGTGGCACGTAAGGCCATCATTGGTGACTACGCTCAGCTGGGCAACAACGTCATTGTCGGGCCTGAGACCGAGATCGGAGCCAACGCCATTATCGGCGGTACTGACAGCAATTCTCCCGCTGTACGCATCCGAAAAAACACAACGATTGGCCGGTGTGCGGGTCTGGAGCCAGGCATCCGACTGGGACGCGGAATCTCGGTAGGCGCCTATGCGCAGGTCAAGCAAGGTGTTCGCCTCTCGGCCAATACTCAGATCGGTCGAGGCGGAGTCGCATGCACTCCGGAGACTGCTCCCGAAGGTCGCGAGTGCCCCGAGGAAGGCTTCTATGGGCGTGGCTCCACCGTAGACGCAGACATGAGCAACACCTACTGCCCGCCCATCGTCGACCCAACGATTAACGTTGACCTGGTCGCGTCGGACTTCACGGTTCAGACGCCGGTTCCTGCCGGTTTCACTGCGTCTGTAGCAGTCACCGTCACCAACGCAGGTCTGGACGCGTCAGGCGTCACCGAGCTTGCCCTCAAGTGGTCATCCACAACGACGTTCAGCGAGCCCGCAGACTGCACCGTGACAGTGCCTTCTCTCGCCCCCGGGGAGAGCACCGAATTGACCACTGCGTGCGTCGCAAACGCAGCGTCAGGCCCCGCTTACCTTGTGAGTCGCGCCGACCCCGAGAATCTCATCGTCGAGCGCGACGAGAGCAACAATGACCTAGCCTCCAACGCGGTCACCCTGACTTCTGCGGACTCGGCCTGTGGGGGCGCTGCCGGATTCAGCTCGGCGGATGCTCCGACCACAGACCTGTGTACGAGTGGTGTCGCGTCTGACGTGAGTGGAGACGGTCCGTTTGACTGGACCTGTACGGATACGAACGGCGCGTCCGCTTCGTGTTCATCCAACCACGAATGTGATGGTGGGACAGAGTCTTGGACGGTTTCTGGCTCTATCTGTAGCGTGGAACTGCCGACCACTGACCACGGATTTGGCGCATCCGCAGACGACACCCAGCTCCCAACAACCGGCGCTCGCACCTACACCTGCGACCAAGGAACCTGGATGGGGACTGGCGCCGGAACCTGCGTCACGGCGGTGGACGCCGTCTGCGGTGGAGCGGACGGACTGAGCTCCGACTCCGCGCCAACGACGTCTCTCTGCGATGCTGGCAACGCGAGCGCTGTTGGCGGCTCCGGCCCGTACACATGGTCTTGTGGTGGCATTGACGGTGGAGACGACATCTCCTGCTCTTCCGACCGCAGCTGTTTGAGTGGGCCTGAGAGCTGGGATGTCGCGGGCTCGACCTGCTCGGCCACGTTGGTGTCCGCCGTTCACGGAGGCAGCTCCAGTGCCGACGACGCCGGCCTCCCCACCTCTGGCAACCGCACCTACACCTGCGACCAAGGCAGCTGGAACGGTAGCGGCCCAGGTAGCTGCGTGACCGCCGTGGACGCCGTTTGTGGAACCGCAGACGGTCAGAATACGCCCAACGTGCCATCCACTGGTCTGTGCGCAGACGGCAATGCAACCTCGGTCAGTGGCGCCGGCCCGTTCACCTGGGACTGCACCGGCATCAACGGTGGCGACAACACCAGCTGCGCGTCGAACCACAGCTGTGACAGCGGCTCTCAGTCATGGACCATTGCAGGCTCCACGTGCAGCGCTTCGATCCTGGCCGTTGACCACGGCGGCACACAGAATCTCAATGATGGCGCGATTCCGACAACGGGCGACCGAACCTTCACCTGTGACCAAGGCACCTGGAATGGCTCGGGCGGCACCTGCAACACAGCGGTCAACGGCTCCTGCGGAAGCGCGGACGGACAGAGCACCGCTAGCACTCCCAGCGCCGGTCTGTGCGCAGACGGCAACGCAACGAGCGTCTCGGGCTCCGGCCCCTACACATGGAGCTGTACAGGCATTCATGGCGGCTCGACGGATTCCTGCAGCTCAGACCGCAGCTGCGACAGCGGAACGCAGTCATGGACGCTTGGTGGCTCCACATGTAGTGCGAGCACATTGGCCGACACCCACGGTGACAGTCAGCCGTTGACTGACAGCGGCCTGCCCACCACAGGCAGCCGTACCTTCAGCTGTAGTCAAGGCTCATGGAGCGGCTCGGGTGGCACGTGTGTCACGGCAGTGAACGCGGTCTGTGGTTCGGCCAACGGTGGTGACAGCACGTCAGCGCCGGGAGCTGCGGCTCAGTGCAGCGTTGGTTCCTCATCCGGTGTGAGCGGCGCTGGCCCCTACACGTGGACTTGCTCGGGCAGCAATGGCGGCTCGAGCGTATCGTGCGCATCCAACCGCAGCTGTGTGGGCGACAGCTTGTCGTGGACCATCGGCGGCTCGTCGTGTAGCGCCACAACCTCCACCGACACCCACGGTGACAGCCAAGCGCTGACAGACAGCGGCCTGCCCACCACCGGAAGCCGCACCTTCAGCTGTAGTCAAGGCTCGTGGAGCGGCTCTGGTGGTACCTGTGTGACGGCCGTGAATGCGGTCTGTGGCTCGGCGAATGGCGGCAGCACCACAGGCGCACCGTTGTCGGCCAGTCAGTGCAGCGTGGGTAGCGCCTCCAGCGTCAGCGGCTCCGGTCCGTACAGCTGGACCTGTTCGGGAAGCAATGGCGGCTCCAATGCCTCGTGTTCGTCGAACCGCAGCTGCTCGGGCGCGTCACAGTCGTGGACCATTGGAGGCTCCTCGTGCTCCCAGTCCACCAGCGGCAGATTGCACGCCCAGAGTCAGACCATCACCGACAGCGGTCTACCCACCACAGGCAGCCGCACCTTCAGCTGTAGCCAAGGCTCATGGAGCGGCTCGGGCGGCACGTGTGTCACCGCAGTGAATGCGGTCTGTGGCTCGGCAAATGGGGGCAGCACCACAAGCGCGCCGTCCTCGGCTAGCCAGTGCAGCGTGGGTAGCGCCTCAGGTGTGAGTGGCTCGGGCCCGTACAGCTGGACCTGCTCGGGAAGCAATGGCGGCTCAAATGCTTCGTGTTCGTCGAACCGCAGCTGCTCGGGCGCGTCACAGTCGTGGACCATTGGAGGCTCCTCGTGCTCCCAGTCCACCAGCGGCAGATTGCACGCCCAGAGTCAGACCATCACCGACAGCGGTCTACCCACCACAGGCAGCCGCACCTTCAGCTGTAGCCAAGGCTCGTGGAGCGGCTCGGGTGGCACCTGTGTCACTGCCGTCAACGGGTCGTGTGGCACAGCAAATGGCAGCAATGTGTACAGTGCCCCCTCATCGTCCACACAGTGCAGCGCAGGTAGCGCTTCCGGTGTTAGCGGTTCGGGTCCCTACACGTGGACTTGCTCGGGTAGCAACGGTGGAAGCACCGCGTCGTGCTCGGCCAATCGCAGCTGCTACGGCGCTGGCCAGTCGTGGACCATCAGTGGGTCTACGTGTGGTGCAAGCACGTCCAACCGCCACAGCGGCTCCACGCATGCCATCACCGATAGCGGCCTACCCACCACGGGAAGCCGCACCTTCAGCTGTAGCCAAGGCTCATGGAGCGGCTCGGGCGGCAGCTGTGTCACCGCCGTCAACGGTGTCTGTGGCTCCGCAAACGGCGGAAGTACCACAAGCGCGCCGTCATCGTCCATACGGTGCAGTGTCGGAAGTACATCCGGAGTGAGCGGCTCGGGGCCCTACACCTGGACCTGTTCGGGCAGCAATGGCGGGTCAACCGCGTCGTGCTCGTCTAACCGAAGCTGTAGTACGCAGACATTGAGTTGGTCGAGCTGTACTGCATCGCGGAGTGGACAAAGCCATGGGTACAGCGCCGGCCTGCGCAACACCCGCTCCGGCTACACGGGTTCGGCCACAGCGACTTGCTTCCAAGGCAACTGGCTGACCAGCAATACGTCCTGCTCGGCGTCACAGGTATGTACACCCAACCAGATTCAGTATGGTGGCGTGTGTGGAGACTGTCATTGCGGTGTCCGCCAACGCCAGTGCAACAGCACCGGTTCTGCTTGGGGGCGTTGTATGGATGGGTTTGGCTGCCAGCCAACGAACCAGCAGTGCTTCTAGGCGGTCTGGAGAGTCCAACCCACATCAACGCAGAAGCCCCCAAATCGGGGGCTGTCGCACCTGCGACTAGATGATGCGTTGGTCGATTGCTGCCATTCGCGGCTCAACCCGCCTCCCTAGGGAATGCAGCCACTAAACAATCGCTTGGCAAACCTCTATTCACCGATCTATACGCGCAGCAAGTCTTTGGGGGACCCATGCGTCATGATTGGATTGGTATGCCACAGGTATACGTAGCGGCATTGTTGTTCTGCGGCGGCATCACCACAGCAACAACAGCAAGTGCGCAGTCTTTGGACCTGGGAATGAACTGCGTCAATGACAGTGGCCAGTCCATGATGACAGGTCCAACAACCATGCTGTTCACCCGCACGTACGCGATGACCTGCGCGTTTCAGTACCAGAAGGACACGGGCGGGACCCTGCCCAATGTAAAGCTTCAGATCTCGTCAGATCTGGTGACGCTGACCAATGTGGCGCCGGACCTACCGGACGGCGTTGAAGGCTTAGCGAACAACCAAGAGCAGATCTACGGCTTGTAGGGTCGGGTGAGCAATCTACCTGGCAATCCGCGCGCGACGATTGACGTGGACACTCAGGTCATCACGATGCCTATTGGCACCCTGCCGAACCTGACCACCGCGGAAGCCAGCACAAGCTTCGCCTTCAAGTCGGCGTTTCCGCACGCAGACACTGAGATTCGTGTCACCGCGGTCATCGACGGGGTGCCCCAAGACCCGTCGAACGACCTCGTCTACACGCTGACCTATCAAGCGAGCCAAGAGCGACGCGAGACCCGTCCCATTCCTACCGTTCAGACGGACCGACGGTTTGTGGGCACCGCAATGATGGACCAGGCGTCCAACTTCCCTTCTCGTCCACACACAAACGCGCGCATGACGGTCTACTTGCCGTACTACAACGGAGTGTCCGTCGTCGCGGACGGCGGGTTCAACCCAGCCCTGCACATCCCAGTGATTGACGGCGATGATCTGCGCAGCCAGCTCATTCTGCGCAACTTGTCCGACGTGACCATGCTCAACTACGAGATGCCGTCTGGTACCCCCGTCCACTCCGATGGAACCATCAGCTGGCCCGCAGCCGGAGAGCCCAACGCCCACCGGCTCATCATCTTTGACCCCGCCACCAACACACTCACCGGCAATATCGGCGTGGTCTACCCATCGGAAGCGCTGGCCAGCAATGGATTCGCCGGATTCAACAACTGGCGCCTGCGCTGGGACGCCGACTTTAATGACGCCGCCATTCCATTCTTGCCCAGTGGCACGCAGTTCCCGACCCAATACTGCTTGCAGAGCAACGAGACCGGCCCAGTCGCAGCAGGCAACGGCGCATGGTGCAGCTCGCGAACCTCTACGATTGGCGACGAATCGGTCCTGGTGGACCTCATTCACACCGGGTGCCCGGCAGCCTCAAGCAACACGCTGTACCGCTGCAACAACGAAGCGAGTCCCTATCCGCCCGGAAGCGACGGGCTGACCGCTGTTCGCCTGCGCAACAACACCTCCCGCTCGGGAGACGCGGTTGTGCAGCTTCAGGTTCCCGGTCGCCAAGGAAGTGGCCGCACCGCGGACCTCACCCAGATTCTCGTCGGCCCCGGTTTTCGCACCCCAAACCTTCCGTTCACTGCTCTTGAACAGGCCTCGGACGGCGCTCGACTGCTCGTGACCACCGAACCTGCCGACTACACGGGCTCGCCGGACAATGACGACATCACCTCGCGTACGTTCCGTGCAGCGGATGACCCGAGCTGGGTCGAGTGTCCCATCATCTCCCCGAGAGGCCCCCGCGAATGTGACGTAAGCGCGCTCGCTACCGCAGGAATCGACATTGCAGATGTCACTGAGATTCGCTTTGAAGTAGACCAGATGCGCCCTCAGTTCATCTCCACGGATGACCAAGCGGGAAGCACTCGGCAGTCCGAGTGGAATGTGCACCTGCGCTGGACGGTCCGAGATGACGTCGCTCCGAGCATCGATGGTGCGCCCTACAGCGGCACATCGACCGCTTCGACCGCTTGGGGCTCCGCAAGCGCGTTCAGCATCACCCACAACGATGGCGCGCTGACAACAGCCACAGACACGGACACCGCCGAGGTCACCCGGCAGTCCTTCACAGTGCCTTGTGGTGTGGGGCCCGGCGGCTCTGTGGCCGCTCTGGGTCTCGGAAGCTGCGCAAACAACCAAAATAGTCAGTCTTCACGCGCCGTGCTCTCGGTCGTCGACTTCAACATCGGCCTGGAGAACTCCGGCTCTCTCGGCAATGTCTTTGGGCCGTTCGAGATGTGTGCCCCGATTCCAACTGGGATTCGACTTGAGAACTCGGTCACTGCCGACCGCAACCGACCGGTCGTGGTGGTTGGCGCGCGCATGATTGGGGGTAGCACCGAAGCCATTCCGCAGAGCGCCTACAGTTCCACCTACACGCCCGCTCCGCCAGGCTCTACCTACGCTGGCGACCTGTGCATCAACGTGCCAACCCTCAACGGAATTACGCCAAACGGGGCTCTAGAAGCAGGCTTCAGCTTGCAGGCGCTCGTAAAGGGGCTCATTGTTCCGGGTGTCTCACCCATCGCCATGTTTGTAGGTGACAACGTCCGCCGCGGCACTGTCACAAGCCAGGGCCAGAGTGCATCTGGCGAGGTCATCGAGGTCTCACAGCAGCTCAACCGTGGGCTCTACCGGGTCTCGGGTCGTCGGCAGTTGTCCGTCACCGAGTCGGTCGACCCGAGCGAGCGCATCGGTCTTGAGACCGAGGTCTGCTACGACTACGAAATCGACAGCCACGCGTTCACCGAGACAGGCTTTGCGCTGGACCCGAACGGCAGCACCCTTCCGACCGAGAACACGGTGTCCTACCAATGGATCCCGAACACCAACAACGCCCAGCCAGCAGCCATGACCGGCACCAACACCGCCAACTCGGAGTTCTCCGAAGCCAGCAGTGAAGACGCGCTTGCCGTCTGGGTCCACACCGCCAACGACCCGAACCGTGGAAACAGCACTACGCTGCAGCTCAACGGATTTCAGCAGTGTGCCGTCAACGCCCCGTGCGACGCGACTGCCCTGTTGCTGCTCGGATTGACCCCACAACAGGTTCGCTGGGTCGCATTCGAGTTTGACACCATCAACGTCACCGATGCTGAGCCACGCGGCGTAGCACCGTTTGATGGCGAGACCCGCGTCAACAATCCCTACCAGTCTCGCGTCTGCCTAGATGAAGACGGAACGAGCGCCAGCGAGACGAACCTCGCCACCATCCTTGAGATTCAGTCGGACTTGCTGTCCATCACCAGCGAGCCGGTCGTCGTCGTCATTGACACCGACTGCCCGAACGGCGCCTTCGCCGCGCCTGAGTCTTGCGACAGCCTGGACAATGACTGCGATGGCAGCGTGGATGAAGGCTTCATCACTGGTGAAGAGTGCGAAGCAGGCCTCGGCGCATGCTTGACCACCGGCTTCACAGTGTGCTCTCCCGACGGCAGCCGGGCCATCTGCGATGCGGTAGCCCTACCGAGCTCAGACGAGCTGTGCGACGGCATCGACAACGACTGCGACGGCGACGTTGACGACGGATTTGACCTTGGCCAAGTCTGCTCAGACGGCGTTGGCGAGTGCATCAGCAATGGCCAGACCGTCTGCTCCACAGATGGCCTCGATATTGCGTGCGATGCCTTGATTATCCCCGGATCTGATGAGCTGTGCGACGGCCTCGACAACGACTGTGACGGAACCTCGGATGACGGCTTTGGCCTCGGCGACACGTGCACCGTTGGCATTGGCGCGTGCCAGACCGATGGCGAGCTCGTCTGCTTGGCTGATGGCTCGGGCAGCGAGTGTGATGGCGTTGAGGGCGCTCCAAGCACCGAGACTTGCGACGGCACAGATGGCGACTGTGACGGCGTCGTAGACAGCGTCATCGTGCCAGACGTCGGACCGGTCAATGTCTGCGCAGACACCGACGAAGACGGCCTGACCGACCTTGAAGAGTACACCGAGACCAACACCGACCCCTTCGACGACGACACCGATGACGACGGCCTCATCGACTTCACCGAGGTCAACGGCCCCACAGACCCGCTCAACCCCGACACCGATGACGACGGCGTTCAGGACGGCACCGAGCTCGGCCTGACTGAGCCCGAAGGCGCCGACACGAACGAAGATGTCTTCATGGTCGATGCGGACCCGACATCCCAGACCGACCCGTTGGACGACGACTCCGATGATGACGGCCTTGTCGATGGCTCGGAAGACGCTGACAGCAACGGTGCTGTGGACACCGGTGAGACCGATCCCGACAACGCCGACTCGGACGACGACCTGCTACAAGACGGCACCGAGTCCGGCTTGACCGAGCCCGAAGGCGACGACACCAACACAGACGGCCTATCCGACCTTGATGAGACCACCATCCACGGCACTGACCCGGACGACGACGACACCGATAACGACACCGACGGCGTGCAAGACGGCACGGAGTCAGGCCTCACGGCTGCCGAAGGCGACGACACGGACGACGGACTCTTTGTGGCCGACGAAGACGAGACCACAACAACCGATCCACTCAACGACGACAGCGACGGCGACCGCCTGCTCGACGGCGACGAAGACGCCAACGGCGACGGTGCAGTGGACGACGATGAGACCGACCCCAACGACATGGACACGGACGACGGAAGCGTTGCCGACGGCGACGAAGTGGACCGTGGCTCCGACCCGCTAGACGCGAGCGATGATGTTCCCGTCGAGCCGGACACGGGCGCGCCGGACACGGGCTTGGACGCCGTTGTGGGCGGCGGCTGCAACTGTGACAGCGGCAAGACCGGCGCAGGATGGCTCTTGGCCCTTCCGCTACTGCTCGGGCTCCGTCGGCGTCGGTCGGCTGCTGTGCGTTGCTGACTGGGAGGTTGTCTCCTCCCGGTCGCTGCGCCTACTCGCGGTACTCGACTGCTGGCCAGTCCATCGGGTCGGTCTGTACCGCGTGCTCGACGTCCCGCAGGCCATTCAGCTGGCCGTACACCCCATTGGGCACCGACACGCCGATGAGCGTTGCTAGGTCGTGCTGAACAACCGGGTCGCTGCCTACGAACTGCTCAACGGCACGGTAGCTCATGACGCACAGCGCAATGGCCATGCTCGCGACGAGCAGTCGGACGTCCGGCATGGGCACGTCTCCCGCTAGGCGCTCCCACAATCCCATGCGCTGCACTCGAAGGCGGTGCGAAGCATTGGACGATGGGGGGGGAAGCGTCACTGCAGCGGGGTCTCTTTTCCGTAGTACTCAACAAGGATTGCACGGAACATCGGATCACGACGCATGGTTTCAAAGCTCGGATCGAGACGAATGTCCTGACGGAACTCAATGTGGTGAAGGGTGTCCAGCTGAGACATGCCCTCAAGCGCCTTGCGCAAGTAGTGGTAGACCTGCTCCTTGTCGTCTCTCTCGGCGTGTACCTTGGCCCTGTGAAGCTCCGCGTAGGGGTCGCCGGGGTCCAGGGTTTCTAGCTGGTCCAAGATGACGAGAGCCTCTTCTAGACGGCCCTGATGCGCCAAGCACACCGCGAGGTTGTTCAGCGTAGTCACATCATTGGGCGTATACGCAAGCGCCACACGGTACAGGCGTTCTTCGGTTTGGTACTCACCTTGTCGCTTGTAGACGAGAGCCTTGTTGTTGTAGCCAGCAGAAGATTCCGGGAGCTGGGCAATGTACTTGTCGTAGGTGGCCAGCGCCGCTTCGTAGTCTTCGTCTAGGTACTGGTAGTAGGACAGGATGGACAGCGCGTCGGGGTCGTTCGGGTCAATCTTGAGTCGCTGGTGAGCAATCTCTGTCATGAACTCAATCTCGCGCTGCTCCATGCGCTGGTCTTCTTCGTCGTACCAGTCCTGAACGCCCCAGCCCTCGTGGTCTTCTTCGGGTGGCGTCGCTTCTTCCTCCTCACCCAACTCGTCGCTCGCATCCGCCTCTGCAATGCCGTCTTCGCCGTTGTCTTCGACCTCTGGCGGCTCTGGAACGGGCTCGGTCTGGGCGTCCGTCTCTTCCAGCGCCAAGAGCTCATCTTCCGCTTCTGGAGCGGCTTCCGCAATGGCGACTTCTTCGACCTCTGGCGTGCGAATCTCTTCGCCAACGTCTTCGGCTCCGCCCATGTCCGCGGTCTCGCCGTCTTGACCCGCTGGCAGGTAGCTGTTGTCGCTGGCCCGGTCGGCCTCTTCGCGATCTATCTCCTGAACCAGAACGCCCTGCTCTTCGCCAGCGAAGTCTTCCTGCAGCAGCCGCTCAAGGTACTCCGCCAGGTGCGGAGACGACTGCATGCTCGGCGGGCCCTGCTGGGCGACGCACATCATGGCGGCATCTAGGTCGGGGTTGAAGCCGCCAAGCCACTCACAGCGGTACTGGTGCAGCAGACCACCCTGGCCTGCCATCAAGCTCGCAGCGAGAACAATGCTCAGCCACGGCATGGCTTCCCACCAGCGAGAGTCGCCGCTGCGCGCCAGTAGATAGCGAGGGTTTAGCGACAGTTCTAAGCGTACCGGTCCCACAGCAATCGTAACGGGCGAGTCTGGCTCGACCGTATGCGAGCGTCCTCGGCCATCAATGACCAGCACCTTGCGGGAACCCGACCACGTGCACCGCGCGATGAAGTCGCTGCCTGCAGGGACCGGAACGTCCAGGGCTGTTGAGTTGCCAATCTGGACGCGCTTGCCAACACTAGTGAACGTTTCTTCGACCTGAAGGTCGTAGTAGTGGGCAACGACGTGCAGGGCATATGGGGTGCGTGTGTCGGTCGGAGTCATGGTCATGCCTGTCTGATGTGCACGTCACAACGCCCAATGACAACGCTGCTTACAGCATCTGGACACACGGTGACAGAGAACGGTTCCATCACGGTGTGAACTCCACCCAAGGTAACGCCGCTCGCATGGCCGAAACCGCCTGTTCTACGGCGCTTGCGTCTTCGGACTCCAGAGTGAGTAGCGTTCGGAACGGTCCTTCACCGCTGCGCGGGTAGCTGCCAATCGCCACGGTTGGAAACGCATTCACAATCTCACCCAGCGCCGTTGCAATACCGCTCTCCCACTCGTCGACGTACACGCGGTCGGTATGGAGGACGACGCCCGTCAGTCTCGGGGCGATTGCGGCGAACTTGAGACGGACCAGCTTTGGGATGCCCGGCAAGACGTACACGTTGCGTATCTGAACGACGGGAAAGCCAACTGCGGGGTCATGGACAAGCTCTGTGCCGCTGGGAACTGTCGCCATTCGAAGATTGGCGTCATGCAGAGGCAGCCCAAAGCGCTCCATAATGGCCACAAGCTCGGCGTTCAGCTCAAGCCCAACGCCAAAGGCTTGCGCAACCCCCTCGAAGGTGAGGTCATCGTGAGTGGGGCCCACGCCGCCCGTTGTGAACACCACATCCGCGAGGTCCGAACAGCGACGGACCTCCTCCGCAATCGCATCGAGAGTGTCGTCAATGGTGACAAGCCGCACCAAGCGCACACCGAGCCTTCGCAGCTCACCAATGAGAAACGGACCGTTCTCGTCAGCGAACTTTCCGGTGAGAATCTCGTTTCCAATAATGATGACCGCGGCGTTCATGACCACTCCCCAGACATCGTAGCGTCTGCGGCGAGCGGCAGTGCGGTCTGTTCATCTGACGCCAAGTCCAGCACCTTGCGTGCGAGCTTCGACAGCGCCACTCCTGGGTTCTGCGGGTCGATATAGCGCAGCTCTAGGTAGCCCTCTCCGAGTACCGGCGTGCCGCTGACCCGGGCTCGCACCACCTGCAGCGTGAGCTTTCGGTGCGAAAAGACATGGGTCACTGTGCCCAAGTGAGTCGTTGAGACGGAGCGAACACCGGCAGAGGAAGCCAACAGGGCTGTCACAGAATCGGACTCGGTGCCCATCACTGGCTCCCACATACCCGCCAACAATCCTGGCCCTCGAAGCCCCATCAGTACCCGACCGTCTTCCTCCACAACCGCGCAGAGGCCGCTGATTGGGGTTGGGGGGGCCTTCTTGGGCTTATTGGGCAACGATTCTGCGTCGCCAGCGGCTCGTGCCACACAGAACTCGGCCACAGGGCATGCTGAACAGCTCGGTTTTCGTGGACTGCAGATCAGCGCACCAAGCTCCATGAGTGCTTGGTTGTGCTCGCCCGGTGACGGGTGGTCTTCAATGAGAACCGCCGCCCGCGCCCACAGTGCCTTCCTGCCCGGCGTAGAGCGCGGGTCGGTGTGCACGCCATCTATGCGACACAGCACACGCTCCACGTTGCCATCAACCAGAGGGGCTGCGGTACCAAACGCGACACTTGCAATCGCCCCCGCCGTGTACGGCCCAACACCGGGAAGAGCGCGAAGAGCTTCGGGGTCGCCGGTGAGACCACCTGAACTGACCGCAGCAATTGCCGCTTTTCGAAGATTACGCGCCCGGGAGTAGTACCCGAGCCCGGCCCACTCTTGCAGCACCTCTTCTTCCTTGGAAGCAGCGAGGTCTTCGAGCGTGGGCCACCGTTCGGTGAACCGAGCAAAGTACGGAAGAACCGTGTCAATCCGGGTCTGCTGGCACATGAACTCGGACAGAAGAACAAAGTATGGACGCGGATCTTCACGCCACGGGAGAGTGCGTCGGTTGGCGCGGTACCAGGTGAGCAGAGCATCGAGCAGTCGTTCGTCAGTCATGGTGCCCTGTATCGAAACGACAGGCTCCCGCACATCACAGCGACGCTTCGTTGCGCTATGCTCAACGCGTGAACGCAAACGAGACAATCGGCCGGTACACACTGTTGCGGCGCCTAGCGGTTGGCGGAATGGCAGAGGTCTTCTTGGCCCATGTCACCGGCGAAGACCCAGGTGAGCCGCTGGTCATCAAGCGGATGCTGCCAGACCTGGCGGATGACCAGCGTTTCCGGGACATGTTTACCCGTGAAGCCAGGACCATGGCCGCGTTGTCACACCCGGGCATTGTTCGCGTGTACGAGCTGGCCGAGAGCGACGACATCCCCTTCATGACCATGGAGTATGTGCCCGGTCACACCCTGCGCGAAGTGCTGGTCGCAGCGTTCAAGGCCGGCATGCACCTGCCTGTGAGAGTAGCGATTGATCTTGCGGTACAAGCCTGTGATTCCGCCCACGCTGCCCACGAGCTGACCGGAGTGGACGGTGCCCAAGGTGGCGTTGTGCACAGGGACCTGACCCCGCACAACATCATGGTGACGCCACGTGGCGAGCTCAAGCTACTCGATTTTGGAATTGTGACGGGGGAGACCGAAGCCCGGGTCACAGAGACGGGGGTTCTCAAGGGGAAGATGGCGTACCTCTCCCCCGAACAAATCGAACAAGTCGACGTGGACCGACGAGCGGACATCTT
This sequence comes from uncultured Pseudomonadota bacterium, assembly GCA_913061235.1. Lineage (GTDB taxonomy): Bacteria > Myxococcota_A > UBA796 > UBA796 > CAJXTB01. The sequence continues at coordinate 30,865 of CAJXTB010000005.1, forward strand.
CGCGTTGGCGGCTGTGACCTGGGAGATGCTGGCTGGCGAAAAGCTGTACGACGGTCGCAACGAAGTCGCGATTTTGCGCCGGATCCTGTCCGGCGACACTCGCACTGTGCGCGACGTGCGCCCGGAGGTGCCCGAGCGGATCTCTGTGTCACTACACAATGCGCTGTCTCCCGACCGCGAGCACCGCCCGCCAACCGCCGCAGCACTCGCACAGGAACTGGAGTCCGCAGCAGCAGCCGCTGGTCATGCCATCGACCGTTCGGCAACGCGTGCCTTCCTGCAGCAGCAGTTTGGTACGACTCAACAGATGGCTCCGTCGCCAACGGTCCGGCCCGTGCCCACGTTCAGCACACGCCGACAGCCACAAGTTCATCGGTCACGGCTGCCGCAGGCATTTGTCGCAGGCGCCCTGCTCGTCGCTATTGCATGCATTGCCGCATATGCATTCATTCCTAGCGGCCCAACTGGAGAGCCGCTTGAGCTAGCTCTGGCACCGGTTCGCGATGCTGGCGCCATGCGAGCGGACCTCGAGTCCTTCCGCCTGTACTTTGAAGACTCGCTGGAGCGACCCGTGCAGTTCAGTGTGGGGTCGGACTACGCCGCCACCTTGCAAGCGGTCTCCGATGGAGTCGCTGAGGCGGCTATTGTTCCCCCTGGAGTCTATCTCCAGGCCACCGCCCAGGGCGCGCCCCTCACGGCCATTGCCGCAAAGATTGTGGATGGCAGTCGCGGAACGGAAGGCATCATCCTAGCCAGAGAGGCGACCGCCGTTGATGTCACGGAACCAGGCTTGTCGGTGTGCTTCGCCGACCCCAACTCCACGACCGGCTACCATCTTGCGCGAAGCTGGCTACGCGATGAAGGGGCTGATCTGGAAGCCATAGAGGTGGTGTTTTCTGGCAATCACGTCCAGGTCTTGCGTGACCTCATTGCAGAGCGCTGCGACCTCGGCGCGACCTACACCGGCAACTGGACGAGTGCCGAACAAGCAGGAATCCCTGTCGGTCAGACCCGTATGGTTGCAACAACCGGCTGGACCCCACACGATGTAGTCGTTGTTGGAACCTCTCTTCCACCCGAGAAGGTTGAAAAACTAACCAGCATATTCCTGGACTACACGGGCACGCCAGACGCTGTTCGCCACGAACGCCTGACCGGTTTCACGCAGGTTGATGAAGACACCCTAGATGGCCTCGCTGTAAAGCTGCGTGCGTCCCAGCAGTGACTGCGGGCCTGATTGTGTTGGCTCTGGCTTCGTCAGCGCAAGCGTGGGAACCGAGGCATGAAGCTGTCATTGAGACGCCGGCTCCGGTTGTCGCGGTCCATGCCGTACGCATCGATGAACTCGACCTCCTCATTGTCGGCATGGCTGACCAGACGGACTTCTACAGCCTTGACGGTACGCTCTTCGCACGCGTTCGCGCAGGCATGGTCGACTACACCCTCGCCGACGTAGACCGTGATCAGGGCAAAGAAATCCTTCTATGCGGACCCCGCGGTGTTGTGGTTGTAGAAGCGACCGACTTCACATCTCGCGTCGAATTTAACCGGCCCTGTGACGCGATTGAGCCGGTTCTCGACCGGCGTGAAGGGCCGGTTGTGGCTGTTGCTGCTGGGCAAGTCTACCTTCTCGAGCCCCATCCGGACGGACTGGTGAGCCTTGGGGTCGTTGGCAATACCATCGGCGCTGGACGGCTGGCAGCGGTTGGTGACGACTGGGTCTTTGCCGACACCGAGTCCTCCACGGTACACCTGCGCTCTCCATCAGGAGACCAGACCTTCGATGCGGGAGGGCCTGTCGCTGACGTGTTCACCGGTCCCTTTGGACTCGGCTGGAGCGTGCCTACAACAGGCCTCATCGAAGACCGGCGTGGCGTTCGATGGCTCCAAGATGGAGCGCCGACCCAAGTCGTCTCCGCAGAGCTCGACAAGGACAGCCAGCAAGACCTCGTGGCGTCACACCCTAGTTTGGGTCAGATCTCGGTGACTGCGGGTACAGGAGGCGGCGTGGCCTTCTACGATGTTGACGGTACGCCATCCTCTTTGTTCGCTCGCGACTTCGACATGGACGGGTGTGATGACGTGGTTGTTGGCCTGTCGGACCCGCCGGGTGTGCAGGTCATCTACACAGACAGCTGCGACCGCAAGCCCGTTGAGACGCCGCGTACTGCACCCGAAGACGGCCGCCCTCAGCCACGGGCTCACCTCGATACGGCTCGGCTGTTTGGAATCCCGATACCCACCTTCCAAGGTGAGTCATCCCGACTGCCACGACAACGCCTGCGCTTGCAGCGACAAGTACTGTTCGGCGCCGGATTCGTTGGTGGCCAGACGCTGCGACAACCCCAGTTCTCCATCAACGCCTTTCCTGCCCTGTCCATCGAAGTGGAGGTGGGAAGCCCAACCGTGCGCTGGTTCATTGGCGGAGACTCAGCACCGTTGTTCTCGTGGGTGAGCACGCGGGGGCGTGGCCTTCACCTGCTCAATCTGTCGACAGGCGTGTCTGTCGGTAGTCCTCGCTTGCGCACCGGCCCATTCGTGACCGGTGGTCTGTGGAGCATGGGAGCAGGCTGGCGTACCGTGTGGACGCCATGGAATGACCGCTGGGATTCCACCGGAGGCATCGAGCTGCGCCTGACCGCCATGCGGCGCTCTACGGGTCAGGTCATGCTGATGTACGTGTGGAATCAGCCGCCTGAGCGCTCCGCTAAGACGCGCGCGCGCATGGGGAGGCCTGACCCCGCGATTCCTGGCTGGCAGCCGCTCATCACCAGCGGCGAGCGCTTGGAATATGCCACTGTGGACCAAGACTCTCCCCTCGCCCGTACACACCCGAGCGGAACACGTCGTACGCGGTGCCACCGCTTTTCTCTAGGATTGGGGGCAGCTGTGGGAGCGAGCGAAACCGCCAACGCCGTCACCAATGAGCCAGCTCTACGCTGGTCGGCCTCACCGGCTGTGAGTGCGTCGTGTGAGTGGTCGGAGCGAGGCGTAGCCCTGTTCACCGGCGTCGAGATGGCCCCGCTGTTCACCACAGCGCGCCCGAGAGGACGGCCGCTTCGCCACTTGGCGAGCCACACGCTGGGTGTCATGTTCGGTAGCGACACCGTGCGCGTTGGTCCCATTGGCACTGTCGGCATCTGGACGTTGAGCGCCGGCGGTCGCGCAAGCGTCCGACTCACCTCCACCCAACGCGGCGTCGAACATCGCATGGAGCTGCGCGGAAGTGCCCTAGCCGTCGGAACCGCTGGGCAGGGCCTGATCCTGTACACCATGGGTCTCGACCCCAGCCACTAGTCGGCCATCTGGCACGGTGGCTCCAACTCGTCCTAAATGCATGTCCAGCAGATGCTCTCGTTCAGCAGCTGACACACCGTAGGCGTCACAGACAAGTGCGTCGATCTGTTCCCACGTCGCGGTTGGCGCCACGAGTGCGCGGATGACATCACCGAGCTGGCTAGACTCTGGGACTGGAATCTGACGCAGGAAGGTTGGAAGGTAGTGGTAGGTCTCACCACCTACTACAATGCCCTGAAACACGGTGTTGTAGAGGGCAGAGAAGACCGTAGAGTTGAGGACAGCGGCTAGGAGCGCTTCGGTCCAGTCGTCGTTGTTGGACCAGGCAATCGGGTACACATCTTTGGTTGCGTATCGCCCGTTCGAGTCCAGCCATGCCTCAACTCGGCGTGCGTGCTGTCGGAGAATTACCTTTGTTCGACCGAAGTTCTGCTGCAAGTTCGGTAGCGGATTGCCCAGGTCACGGAGGGCCTCCTGTGCATCGATCAGCCACCAGCCAGCCCAGTTTAGGGCGTAGGGTTCAACCTCGCTGCGGCGCGTAAACGAAGCCCCGCCAATGTACGGATACGCTGGGCCCTGTGGACGTTCAGAGACAACGAACTGCTCGCGCAGGCCTTTGCGGTGAAAGGAACAGGTCGACCGGACCGTCGCCACATCTCCGAGCCGTAGTCCCGTCTGCAAGCGCGCGAGGATGGACCACGTGGGCAGTGGTGCGAACCAAGGTGATTCGTCGTACTGGGCGTACAGCTCTGGTGAAACATTCGTTTCTGGCGACGCCTCCACATCCTGTGCGGTGAACACGTGGCGAGTGGTGACCTGGGGCGGTGGCAGCGGACTGAGGCACAGCAAGACCGGGTAGACACTCGTGCCTGGGAACGGTCGCGGATGCATGCGTGAGGCATCGACCAAGTGGGTCAGGTGAAGCGAGGCATCTTGGCGAAAGCGGGCTGCGTAGCGACCTTGGCAGACCTTGTTGGGCAGCAATGCCGCGACTGCACCCGAGTCGTTCATCCAGCGGCGACTGCAGTGCAGAAAGGCCATGTACAGGTCGAAGGCCCCATGAAGCTCGGGAAATGCACCACGCAGCCACTCGCGCAGTCCAGGCTGTGCGTTCCGCATGCGCTTGGCTTCCAAGTACGGCGGGTTCATGACGACCGCATCAAACTGTCCGGTCTGGGTGAGGGCATCCACGCCGCCGCGGATGTCGAGGTCGCCAGGCACTGGCCCGTCGCACACGTCCAGCGCACACAGCACAAGGCTGGCCATGGCTCCCCAAGCTGCTGTTGGGTCTTTGTCCCAGCCAGTCAGTCCGTCTAGGGCCTCCGCCACTGTGCTGCCTTGTGACCGTCGCCAACGGAACACTGCACACAGAAGCTCCCCGGCTCCGCAGGCAGGATCAACAACCGCTCCCGACTTCGTCTGGGGGGCGACCAGGGCAACCAACGCATCTGCAAGGGCCGGCGGTGTGAAAAACTGCCCGGCAGCCGTGCGCTCATGGGGCAAGCGCTGCGCGTCATATTCACCGCTTTCGATGAAAATACCGGAGGATTCCCACGTGTATTGTTTAGCGAGCGACTGGCCAATCGCGCTGTTCGTCAGCTGTACGCGCGCCCACGCTGCCCACGGTTGTGGGGCCTGTGAGAGAGCGAAAGTCAGCTCCGACCAGCGACGGCCGGTCCAGCCTCCACCGACCTTCACGACGTGAGGATGTCGTCGATCTCGGCGCTGTCGAGCCCCAGTCCTAGACCGATCTCACGGGCCTGATCTGCAAAGACCGACACGCCAGCAAAGTTGTCGAAGAACGCCCGCTTGACGGCACGCAGGGCGTCATCCACCTGCTCGTGTGACAGACCTTGGTGGTCTGCAATCTCACGAATGAGGCTCACTTCTGGCGCCGACATCACGCCGTCCGCCAAGGCGAGCATGCCCAGGCTTCGGATGTACAGCAGCTTTGTTTCGATGGACCCAAGCGGGGTGTTGGGGTCCGCCATGGGCAATCCCTCACCGAGCTCTTCAATCATGGCCAACTCGTTCTCATGCACGTCGCCATCGGCACGCGCCACAAGGCGCATCCCAGCAACAATCACAGCAGCTTGCGCCTCGGGAAGCTCGGTCATGCCTGCAAAGTCGTCCACATCATCCTCCGGTATCAGCGCCCTATCACCTTGCAGCTGAGATGTGCTGCCAGTCTGGCCCCGGCCACTCTTGCTGTCTGTTCCAGATGCCTCGCGCTGCGTCCATGGGGCTTTCGTCGCCCAGAGCGGCGGTCTCGACGGCTGCGACCAACGCTGGGTCTGCGTGTTTCGGTCCGACCCCACCATCCGCACGAGCATCCACAATCCACCGAGAGATCCGCTCAATGACACGCCTATCCATCTCGCCTGCGTCGCGTGTCCACTGAACCGGGTGAGTGCCGAGGGCGGATTGGCAGTGCGAACGGGCGAACTGGAGCAGGTTTGGGTTGGCGTGGTCGATTCCCCCATCCAACACATGTGAGAAGAGTCCGACTGCGTAGTCACCACCGGGCCGCTCGAGCTGGCTGATCAGGATGCCGGCGGCTTCAATTCGCCAGCCGTCCAGAACACCACTACCGGACACAGCGCCATCTTCTGATGCCGTTGCGATGAGGACGACGTTGACGGTGTCGCCCATCTCATGTTCCCAGTGAAGCCCAATCGGCGCCCCACTCCGCCCGCGCTGAGCCACCTGCCGTGTCCAGTCCTTGAGCCAAGCCATATGGGTTGCTTGGGTGTGCTGAATGCGCAGATAGCGAACGTTGGCGTCCCGCACGAGGTCACGGTGCGCGAGCAAGTGCGCTGCGGCATGGTCGACCGGTTCCCGTCCCGGAGACTGACCGTCACCCGCAATGATGACCATGACCTCACCGGGGCCTCGGGCAGCCCGCGAGCGAGCCCAGGCGTACAAGCGCGTCAGAGTCTGATGAATGGCACTACCGCGCAGTGGCAGATCCAGGTCCCGGCCTCGGTTTCCGGGAATTGGAGACAGGGACTGCATGCGGCGTTTCCAGCCAATCCAGTGCTCCACCTGGTCCACAGTGACGTCGGAGGCAACGAGTGGTTCGGGACGCGCGACAACCGGAAGACGATGGGGCTGGGTCTGCACGGCCATGGGGTTGACGAGTGCCTGCATGAGGTACTCCGGCGACACATGCCACCCGTGCTCGGTCGGACGGACCAAGAGCTGAGTGAGCGCATGCGCGTCGCGTATCCCTGTCTCGGTCATCACTTGTGCGAGCCAGTATCCAAGCATGCCCGGGGCAATGTCCTGTTCATCGTGGAGAACCGGACGCAACGCATGCGCCCAGGTCTCCACCTGCAAGCGTCGCAGCAGCTCCCGAATGGCGTCCAGGTCTGCGTGAAGTAGGTGGTCTCGCAGCAGCCCGCCACTCGTCAAGACAGGTGGCAGACCCAAGGATTGTTGACGCCGGACCACGTCTTCATGGTCGTCTTGTAGTGCATCGAGGAGGTTGGAGATCGCGCGCAAGATCTCAGGCCGCCCAGAGAAGAGCGATGCACGAGCCACATGAATGCCCACGGTGTCGCCCTCTGCGCTGAGCTCGGGCGCTTCCACCACAATGGCAGCGCGCAGGTCACGACGTCCCCCCTCCCGCAGCGCCGATTCGAGGTCCCCACACACCAAAACCGACACAGCACCAGGCTGGCGCATGGACAGAAACATCCGCACAGCGGAGCGGTCATCTCGGTCTGAGAAGCGCTGGGCAGTGGTCGGCGACGTGAGCGCATCAATCCAGCTGAGTGACGTTCCACGAAGCAGCTGGTAGCGGTCTACAGGCACACCTGCAGCGACCGCACGGCGCATGGCATGGCGGTAGCGTCGGCCTCGGCGCTGCTCGACCGGGTCCACGCCCAGAGAGCCCGGCCCCACAACGGTGATTCGTCTGTCCGGATGCCCCTTCGGCAGTCTCAGGACGCCGCCAATGAGATCGGCGCACCGGTCCAAGATGCGGGAACTGTCGAAGCAGGCCCAGGTGTGACCACGCTCAAAAGCGTCGCCGTCTACCAGGTCCAGCATGCGTTCCACGCCAGCGGCAACACGCGGCAGCTCCGCCCGGCCAATGTCATCGCCAAGCCCGCCGTAGCGTTGCTGAGCGGTGAAGAACAAGTCTTCGCCCGGAGCAGCTGTCGCGGCTGGCATGAGCATTGTGAAGGGCTCATCGGCGCGCAAAATACGCCCCTCGTCCGTTACCGCCAGGACCTCACCGGCCTCCACCGTCTCGAAGCTCTCCAAGCGTCGCTTGTCCCGAAAGACACGCTCCGGAGCCACCAAACGATACTGCCCCCGCCCCTCGGAGGCCTGAGCGTAGCGGTCCACGACTTCATAGACACGGGGCGTGTCTGTCGGCGCTGGCGGTGCGTCTCGCCACACACCCAACAGAACGAGAAGACGCTGGGTGACCTCCCACGCGTAGTCGTCAATGCCTGGCTGCTGGTGCTGTCCGGCCTCGAGAACGAAGCCAAGTCGCGCTCCAGGCTCACCGGGCTGAAGCCCCACGTTCACGGCGAGTCCGCCGGGTAGAACCCCACTCTCGTGCACGCCGGTTATCGTATGCAGGACACCAAGCTGGCTAGCGATCTGACGATGTGCCCGGTCGTCGCGAAACAACAGGAACGGTTCGGCGGGTCGTGAGGTGGAGTGTATGTCCAAGATGCACTCGGCCGTCTTGAGCCATGGCGCTAGCTCCAACACGCGAGCTTGCTCGACGGAGCGGTCCTCCGGGGGCAGCAATGCAGCATGCTCAAGGCTTGCGGGGTCCCACAGACGGTTCATGTCCTGACCATCTGCAGTGTGTCGGAGGTCGAGTGCTGCCGCTACCGGATTCGCTCGCACAGCGAGAATGGAACCGGCGATAAGCCCGTCTTCAACCGCCTTAGCGAGGTGTTCTAGTACCCGTTCACCCACTGGTTCATTGCCGTGGATGTTGCCCAAGACCGCAACACGAGGCCCTGCGACCTTGGATGCGTACAGTTGAACGTTTGGTGGCAACGTCGGCACTATGAACTCCAAGGGGCAAGCCCGTGATTGTAGACGACCTGGCGTCGTAAGCGGTCGCTGAAGACTACTTCTTGGCAGGTGCCTTCTTCTTGGCAGGTGCCTTCTTCTTGGCAGGTGCCTTCTTCTTAGCAGGCGCCTTCTTCTTGGCAGGTGCCTTCTTCACCGCTGCCTTCTTCTTGGCGGGTGCCTTCTTCTTGGCAGGCGCCTTCTTCACCGCTGCCTTCTTCTTGGCGGGTGCCTTCTTCTTGGCAGTGCTCTTCCGCTTTGCGGGTGCCTTCTTCTTCGTCGCCTTCTTCTTAGCAGGCGCCTTCTTTTTCTCTGTCGGCGCTTTCTTGGCGCGCGGCGGGAACTCAAATCCGTGCTTGCCTGTGGGCTTGCGGACAAGACATCCCTTGAATGGACGACCGCGACGACTGATGAAGTCGTCGAAGATCTCGGTTTTCGCGGCTTCACCAAAGAACATCAGGGCTTCTTCGCGGCTCATCTCCCGATGGCAGACAATCTTGGGCAGCGCCGCGCCCTTCTTGATCTCTTTCTTCAGGAGCTTGCGGCTGACGTAGCGCAGGTTGGTCTCAATGATCTCGTCTTCGTCGTCAATGGGGTTCTTGCACAGAACGCCCATCTCCAACTCTTCAACGTGCTCTGTGGGATTGGTGGGTTTGCCCCACTCAACGTCCACAACCCACCGCTCTTTCTCATCCGAGTAGACCAAGGACATGTGACCCGAGAGCGACCGGCCCTGACGGTCTACGAAGCCGTCAACCGGGCCGATCTTGCGGTCCTTGACCAGTGCCGCAACAGTAGGACGGTCCATGTATTTACCAGCACGGTCCTTCCAGATCATGAACTTGCATTCACTGTCTTTGTCCACGTTGGTACTGCAGGGGTAGCCCCAAGCGGTCTCACCAACGGTTCCCTTTCCGCATGCAGGACACACACCCAATGATGGCTCATTGGCGTAGATCTCGTCATGTTCGAAGCTGCTGAGGTTCTTCGTCATGCTCCGGGTGAACGACGTGAGGCGGTCGAGCAGCTCAGACTTCGGCATCTTGCCCGTCTGGACCTCCGACAACGCAAACTCCCACTCACCCGTCATAGACGGGCTCGCGAGGTCTGGAACATCCACGCGGTCCAAGACGTCCATCAGACGCATGGCCTTGGCGGTCGGGGCCAGGCGCTTGTCGACGCGACGCGAATATTGCTTGCGAACAAGGCCTTCAATCGTGTCGGCACGGGTGGCAGGCGTTCCGAGTCCACGCTCGCTCATCGCTTCGCTGTACTCGTTCTCGTCTACCAGCTTGCCAGCGGTCTCCATGCTGCGCAGGAGCATGGATTCTGTGTAGCGCGGAGGTGGCTTTGTCGCCTTGGCTTCAAGCACAGGCTCGTCTGCGTGAACCTCGATTCCTGTGGGCTTGAGCTCACCAGGAACGAGTGCCGCGAGGTCTGTTCCGCTTCCGACTTCCCGTCCGAGCGCTTCTTGGAAGCCAGCCACTTCAAGGCTGCGTGCGGTTGTGCGGAAACGTACCGTCTCGCCCGACATGTCAATATCAACGTAGCGTTCCACATTGGCCCAAACGGCCGGCGGCATGAGGGACGCCAGGAACTGGCGCAAGATGAGTTCCCAGATGCGTTGGTCGTTCTCGGACAGCTTCGTATCGGGTACTTTTCCGGTCGGAACAATAGCAAAGTGATCGCTGACCTTGGCGCCGTTGAGCACGATGCCCATGTTCTGCGGCCCTTCGGCGTTGATCTTGGCAACAACCTCGGCCACCTCGGGCACACCTTCGAGACCAATGAGCATATTGGTCACTGTCTCGGCGTAGTCGTCCGGCAAGTGCCGGCTGTCTGTCCGTGGGTAGGTGATCAGCTTGTAGCCTTCATACAGCCGCTGAGCGGTGTCGAGGGTACGTTTTGCCGAGTAGCTATGCTTGCTATTGGCGGTGCGCTGCAGAGAGGTCAGGTCGAAGGGCAGCGGCGGCTTCTGCGTGGACTTGCGACGCGTCTCGCTGGCAACGCCGGTGTCAGCCTGCAGTGCGGCCTCATGGATGGCCGTGGCGCGGGCTTCATCAAAGATGCGCGATGGCGCCTGCTCTTCATCTTCTTCCGACTTGGTATTGGAGGCGTCCCAGAACTTTCCGGTCCAGCTGTTCAAGCCGTGGCTGAACGGAACATCAATTTCCCAGTATGGGCGTGGGACGTGGGCCAGAATTTCGCGCTCTCGCATCACGAGCAGAGCCAGCGTTGGCGTCTGCACACGGCCGGCGGACCACGCACCGGTCTCTCCGCGAGACTTGAGGCGCTGGGTCAAGGCACGCGTGGCGTTCATACCAACGAGCCAGTCGCCTACACTGCGCAGCCATGCGGCATCAGCGAGGTTGTTCAGCTCATCGCCGGGACGCAAGGTCTTGAAGCCAGTGGTGATGGCGTCTGTGGTCATGGACTGGAGCCACAAGCGCTGACTCGGCTTCTTGTCGAGGCCAGTGAACTCCGCAATGCGGCGGAAGATCATCTCTCCCTCTCGCCCAGCATCACAAGCATTGATGATGCCGTCGATGTCCTTGCGCTTGCCAAGCTTCTTGATGAGGTTCAAACGCTTGGTTTGCCCTTCCTTTGGCTTGATCCTGAACTCTTCCGGGATGATGGGAAGGTTCTTGACCGACCAACTCCGCCACACCTTGTCGTACTCGGCCGGCTCGACCAGTTCGAGCAGGTGACCGACGGCAAAAGTGACGACGTAGTCTTCACTCTCCAGATATTCATCGTGGTCGTCGAACCCGCCCAATGCGGCGGCAATGTCACGGGCGACGCTGGGCTTTTCTGTGATGACGAGTTGCTTTCCCACGTGTACTCCTTGGAGGGTGGGGTCTGACCGAAGGGCAGGCTACATACGCCATCGGTGCCGCCGGTCAAGCACCCTCCAGCCACAGACCTGCCAAAGACGAGAAGCACTTGCCCCACATAAACGACGTTCGCAGTACATTGTGCCGATTCGCAAATCTGCTTCACACTCAGGGCTTGGTTGCTGGGCTCGACGGGAACGTCTCGGCGCGCTTGGAGGACGGCCTGTTTCTCGCGACTCCAACGGCAAGCCACCTAGGGGTGATTGAACCCCAAGACCTCCTCATCGTAACCCTGGATGGTGAGGTTCAAGGCGATGGACGGGTCACCAGCGAGTGGGCCATGCACGCCGCCTGCTACCGCAATCGACCGGATATTGGTGCCGTCTTTCATGCCCACCCCATCCATGTTGTCGCGCGTACCCTAGACGGTCGTGAGATGGATCCAGCAGTCTTGCCTGAGGTGCTGGTATGCGTGGGTCCAGCGCCCATCGTGCCATACGCTACAACGGGCTCGGCCACTCTGGCGGACGCCGTTGGAGAGGCCATCCGCAACGCCGATGCCGCGATCTTGGAGCGCCATGGCGCTGTCACCGTCGGCCGCACCGCACAGCAGGCGTGTGCACGAATGGAGGCGCTCGAACATGCCGCAAAGATCTTTGACGCCACCGTCCGTCCGCCAACGCCCCTTCCAGCGGACGAACAAGCCCGCCTCGCCGTCATCCGTGACCAACTAGGGAGCGTCTGATGTCATTTCAGCTCGCCTTTCACCATGCCCTTGAGCATGGAGTCGTATCTGGCATTGTTCTCCCCGACTCTCCAGACCCCGTTCCAGAAGCGGTCATTGCACGACTCCATCCTAAGGAGCGTGAGCATGCACTGACCCTGAAGGCCTACCGGCAAGTCTCCTTTGTGGGTGGACGATTGGCCGCGCGCGCCGCCGCCAACCAGCTCGGTGTGATGTTGGGAGCCACGCTCCCTGATGAGCGAGGAACTCCAGTCTGGCCCTCGGGCCTCACGGGCTCCATTAGCCACAAGCGCACGCTCGCCGTGGCGTTGATGGCGCGAGACCGAGGACACCGCCTCGGTGTAGACCTCGAGGTGTATGAGCCTGCGCGCCCAAGTATCGAGTCGCGCGTACTGACCGAGCGTGAGCTGGCTGACATGGCGGACCTCGAGGGTGACCGGCGATGGATAGCGACGGTTCTTCGCTTCACAATAAAGGAAGCCATCTACAAGGCCGTCGACCCTTATGTCCGCCGTTACGTTGCCTTTCATGAGGCCGAGGTCAGCCCGGACCGTCGCGGAGCGGCCCACGTTGAGCTCAGCCTGGCAAATGGTGAGGGCCCGTTTCGCGTGGAAGCTCGGTACGCATGGCTACACGGCCACGTCCTGTCCACAGTGACCATTGCACCCGGTGAACCCGTGCCCGCACCGGATGCCAAGGGCATCGACGCAGACTGAAGCCACTGTGACGTCATGCTCACGTTGTGGCCTGCTCACCTTGCGTCCCTAGTGCCAAAGCCGCTACCATCGACCGGCCCAAGGAGGCGCCCGAGATGACGGACACTCGTTCCACCAAAGATCTGTTCAAAGCATGGCGCGGCGGTGATGCCGCTGCAGGTCACACCATGGCCCAGCGTTTCGCCGATTGGTACTACGCGATTGCTACGTCTCGTCTTGGCGAATCTCGTGGTCGTGGCCCATGTGACACCGCGTGTCGTCGCTTTGGTGAGGGCATTGTTCAGGTCACCGAGTCGCGCGCCCTGGTGAAGTGGGCGCATGACATCGTGGTCCAAGAGCTCCAGTCCGCTGGCGGCGTTGCAAGAGACGGCGATGAGTCGAATGCCTATACGAACAACAGCACTCCCAAAGCGCTGCTTGCCCGGGCCAAGACAGCACTCCCCACCGAGATTGCAGTCCTAGAAGCAGTCTACGGCGGCACCATGTCGGAAGACGAAGTCGAGGCTCTGGCAGCTCCGCTTGGCGGCAACCCGATCGGTGTCTTGACCGCACGATACGCGGTGAAGAAGTGGCTCAACATCAATGCCGGTGTGCCGTTCGCTGTCACACCAGACAACCCCATTCTCGACCGCGCACCACTCCCCCAGTACGAATCCGCTCACATGAACGCGGATGAGGTCATCCAGTTCGAACACTGGATGCTCACGGACTTCGACTTGTGCCGGGACATCGCCGAGTTCGCAACCTACTCGGTGGCACTGCGCGGCGGTATTGGCAACGTCAAGGCCGCTCCAGCCAGCACTGGGCGCAAGAGCTCTACAGTACCAGCCGCAGCACGCCACAGGTCTCCACCAACCACAACGTCCAGTAATGCCACCAAGGGCATCATCATTGCGTTTGCCATTCTTGCTGTCGTTGTCACGTTGTTGATGAGCGGAGCGTTCATCTTCTTCAACATGGTTTGAGCGAGGCATTGCCGTGACTCATGACGATGATGTGGTCGGGGGCTGGACTCTCGACCCGAAGACACGTGACGCCCTTCAGATGCAACGCGCCAAAGACGCCTACGCCCGTGGTGAGCTGACCACGGTCATGGTGGAGTTAGAAGAATTGCTGGACCTGCAGCCCACCAATACCGAGGCCTTGGCTCTGCTCGCAGATGCGACAATGGAGACTGGGGACAGCGTTGGTGCCACGCAGATCTACGACCACGTGCTCACACTGGTCGACGCGAACGACTCCTTGCTTGCAGCCTTGGGCATCGCACGCTTCGAGGCGTGCGACCTCCACGGTGCCATCAGTGCGAGCCGCGCAGCTATCCGCCTCGCCCCTGACAATGCAGATGCCCACTACACCTTGGGACTCGCACTTTCCTGGGTTGACATTCGCTCCCAGGAAGCTGTCCGCGCGTTTTCCGCAGCACACAGCCTCGCCCCTGAGCGCTTCGCCTTTCCGCTCCATGTTGAGGCTTCTGACTGGGAACGGCTGGTCGGAACAGCGGCATCTCTACTGGCTGAGGACCTCTTGGCGTTCTGGGACGACATCCCCGTCCGAGTCGAGACGCTACCGTCGCTCGAGGAGCTAACAGCCAGCCCATTGCCTCTCCCGCCCACCGTTCGCGGCATGTATGTCGGCACCCCGCCGGAGGATGTGGACGACGATGGCGCTCGGCCAGAAGCCCTGCGGCTGTTCGCGACGAACCTGTCAGGTCTCGGCGATGAAGACCGTATCATCCAGGCTATCGCCGAGGTGTTTGAGGCGGAGGCACTCGACTGGTTGGGCATCCCACCCGAAGAAGACGGGGCCATGTTCCTCGGGGACGAAGCAAGCTAGCGCAGTACTAGCTTCGATGAACCGTGCTTTGCGAGCACTCTCCCCCGAACGGGTGATGACGCGGTCCGCCAACCGGAGCTACGTCAAGGGTCGTCTCTCGATCCGGACCATTCCATGCTTAGACTCGACTCTCTGGAAAAGGCGGACGCCTCGACCATCCGTCGAGCTGTCCTGACCGAGTACGTTCGGGTCACCGACTCTGACTACGGCCTGTTCCATGACACTGTTCACGACACCGACCACGGGTGCGTGGTGCTGGGCCAAGTGCTGGTGAACGGTCCCGAGCCGGTGCGCCGTCACTGGAAGACTCTCGAAGGCACGTCCTACGCCGAGCTAGAGCTAGGTGTTGAACACATCAGCGCAATGGACGCAGTGACTGCGGTGACGCCGGCGGATCTGTCGAGTCAGTGGGTGGACGCGGTCTGGACTCCGGTAGATGTACACTGTGGACTGCGCATCAATGCACTAGATGGCGCGCTCTTTGGAGGCCAGGTCTCCGGCGTGCGGGTGTCATCGCGCTCAGTCTACGGTCGCAGTGAGATTCGTGCAGCGCAGTCGTTTCTACCCCTTGCGCTGCGTGCTCTACGCATGGCGTGCCGCCTCAGTCGCACTGTAGGCACCGCCGCCTCACAGCTCTTCAAGCCCGACGGCACGCCGTGGATGCGTTCCCAGACACCGTTTCCTCCTGGCTTGTTGACGCCCGCTCTCACCCAGTGGATTCAGAACGTCTCCCGAGACAACCTCTCTCACGCCACTCTGTTTCTCGACCGCTATCGCCTGGAAGCGGTCATGCTGTCCGACGCTGACGAACGGGGCGTGCTGGTCATGGTGTGGCCCATGCGGTCGCTGCGCGTACCCAAGGTCCTGATGCTGACCCCGATGCAGCGCCAAGTCGCCTCGTACGCTGCCTCAGGAGCCACCGTGGGTGAGATTGCTGTGACTCTCGATAGGTCGCCTGACACCGTCAAGTCGCACCTCAAGGCCCTCTACAAGGAGCTTGGCGTGGCATGCCGAGCAGAGCTTCGAGGCGTCGTCCAGAACTTCCTGAACGCGCCCTTGAGCGCTCCTGCTACTCCCACTCAATAGTCGACGGCGGCTTGCTGCTGATGTCGTAGGCAACGCGGTTGATGCCCTTGACCTCGTTGATGATGCGCGAGGACATCTTGCCGAGTAGCTCGTACGGTAGGTGAACAAAATCCGCCGTCATGCCGTCCGTTGAGTGGACGGCGCGAATGACTGCCACCTCTTCGTAGGTGCGCTCGTCGCCCATTACGCCAACGGATTTGACAGGAAGTAAGACCACAAAGCTCTGCCATACCTTACGTCCCCAACCGGCAGCATACAGCTCTTCCCGGAAGATGGCGTCCGCGCGTCGCAACGTTGCGAGTCGCTCGCGAGACAAGTCACCGAGACAGCGAACCGCTAGGCCTGGGCCCGGAAAGGGTTGCCGGAAGACGCGGTCTTCGGACAGTCCGAGGGCCAGACCAGCGGCGCGGGCTTCGTCCTTGAACAGCTCGCGCAACGGCTCGACCAGCTCGAACGCCATGTCATCGGGGAGGCCGCCCACATTGTGATGGGACTTGATGGTGGCAGAGGGGCCGCGCACCGAGACGCTCTCAATGACGTCCGGATACAGTGTGCCCTGGGCGAGAAAGCGTGCATTGGGGAACTTGCGTGCCTGTTCTTCAAACACCCGAATGAACTTTTCGCCAATGATTCGGCGCTTGGTTTCAGGATCTGTGACGTCAGCGAGGGCGTCGAGGAACAGGTCTTTGGCGTCGACCACATGCAGGTCGTACTCAACAAATTCGGCTTCGACCGATTCGGCTTCTCCCTCACGGAGCAGGCCATTGTCAACGAAGATGCAATGAAGTTGGTCTCCGATAGCCTCGTGAAGAAGAGCCGCCACAACGCTGCTGTCGACCCCGCCAGACAGGCCACAGATGACGTGGTCCGAGCCAATACGCTCCTTGAGAGCACTGACTTGTTCTTCAGCAAAGCGCGCCGGACTCCAGTCTCCGGTGGCTCCACACACGCCTAGAAAGCGCTGGATGAGCTTGTCGCCACCTTCCGAGTGCGTCACCTCTGGGTGGAACTGTAGACCGAACATGCGCTCGTCTTGTGACGCAATGGCGGCAACAACACCGCTGTCACTGCGTGCGACAACACGGAAACCTGGCGGCGGTGCATCCACATGGTCGCCGTGGCTCATCCATGCTGTGAACTCGCTCTCGGCGCCGTCGAACAATCGCCCAGGCGACGCGTCAAGCACGACCTTCGACCTACCATATTCACGAGATACACCCCGCTCGACTGTGCCGCCGAAGGTGTGTGTGATCAGCTGCATTCCGTAGCAAATACCCAGCAACGGACGGCCCGACTGCAGCCAGTCTACGTCGAACGCAGGGGCGTCATCCCCCAGCACACTCGCAGGTCCGCCCGACAGAATGATGCCCACAACATTGGGTGGAATGTGCGCGGGAGCGGCGTCTGTGCACGGGCGGATTTCGCAGTACACCTTCGCTTCACGAATGCGCCGTGCAATCAACTGGGTGTACTGTGACCCGAAGTCGAGAATCCAGACGGTCTGGTGAAGGGGCGAATCAGTCATGGCTTACCTGTGCGCTGCGGGATGTGTCGTTCTTGGTGTCGCTGGAGATGGGGCAGCGGAAATCTTGGTAGCTCGGGCGTTCAGCTGTCAGCCTTCAGCGATCAGAACCCGCTGTCGCGGGCATTGTCCGGCCACCGCGTCGAGGTTCGATACATGCTGGGCGGTACCGATTTGCCGACGAAATCTGCTCGGATAGCTGAGAGCTCGGCCCGCCACGAACTTACAGCTCACAGCCGCTCTATTGACCGCCCACCAACGAACGCGAGAACTCGCCTCCGGTTAGTGCGTCGATGTTCGCCGTGAGCTCCATGAGCCGCAGGTAGTCTTTGGTCTGAGTAGCAACATCACGCGACGGCTGGAGCAGCATGTCGACCTGAACCCGACGGCGCTCAAAGTAGACCCGTGTGACTTCGTCTAGCAGCTTGTCGCGCAGCTTGGCGACGTCTTGGGACTCGTTGATGACGCGGATGCGCTCGCTGGACATGATGAGGTCGTCAAGGTTCCAGGTGGCGCGAACGATGACGGTGCGGTCTTGGTCACGCCCGGCGTCGTCGAGCACGTCAAACACGGCTTCGTTGGGGTCATCAATGACGCCATCTGCGGTGAAGTACTTGAAGTCTTGGTCAAAGCCGTCGCGCAGGCGTCCTTCGACTTGAAGCCGTGGAAGCGCAGCGAAGCCACGGGATGCTGCCAACCACCGGTCGACCAAGTCCGGGTTCACCTTGGCGTACGCTTCGGTCCAGCGGTGTACCTGCTGCACTGACGGCTCGTGGTCGAACTCGGACAGCACTTGGTCGACAGACGTAAACGAGCGGGACGTCCCATTGGGCATCTGCACGTCAATGCGAGTGCTGTGCCGCAGGCTCGCAAGCGTTTGTTCACCAACACCGGGGAGAACGCGAAGCTCTTCCACGCTGCCGAAGCGTCCACGCTCGGAACGCAGAGCGACAATGCGCTCGGCGGTGCCGGTGTCGACATGCTCCAAGCTCGACAGGCTCTCGGCAGATGCTGAGTTCAGCAGCGGCGCATCTTGGGCGCTGGCAGCGGATGCCCAGACAAGGGCAAGGGCTGCTAAGAGGTGGCGAGTCATGGATTGGCTCCTTCAGAGTTCGCAAAATTGAATCGAGAAACGTAGCCGTCGGTCAGGGCGTCGAGTTGAGACTCGACTTCGAGCACACGAATTCGGTGCTCGACCTTGTCGGCAAGAGAGGCACCCACCAGTGTGGGGCGAGAGAGTTCGAGCTCAATACGAGCTCCGAACAGGTCAATGACCGAATCAGTGACCTTGCGGCGGTAGTCGACTGTGCGTCGACCGATCTTGGCCGCAACAACCGCCTGGTCGTCCGCGCCGACCAAGACCAAGTCGCCGTCCAGAACCACACCCGAGACCTCGGATGCGACCTTCTGGCCGTTGGGGGTCCAAGTGAGTCGAACCAGTGCTTGCCAGACGGCATCTCGGCCACGAGTCGTCCCCGTGGAGGTCGTGAAGCGCAAGTCACGGTCGGGGTCGTAGCGGAAGTCCAAGCGCACTTGCGGCAGTGCGGAGTTCAGTCCTCGAATCTTGCGAGTCGCATCCGTTCCCGCCACACCGGTTCGGTACAGGGCTTCGCGCAGCAAGACATTGGGGTCAATCCACGTTGGAATCGGCCCATCCGCCTCTAGCACCACCCCTTCTTCCTCACGAGGAACCAGCTTAAACAGACCATCTCGCGACGCCAGGTACAACGAGTCGATGCTCGCGCCTGCGACTCCAGTCACATCTGGATTGACCAAGCCGCGAGCGAGTGGAATCCAGGTGGTTCCCCCGTCTAAGGACTCCCACGGGCCATCTTCGGAGGCCGTGAACAAGCGCCGGCTTCCGTCTAGGTACAACAAATCCCGAACACCGCGCAGGGGTGCTTGGAGGGGCTCACGGAATCGACGTCCGCGGTCGTCCGAGCGCACAACCGAGCCAGGGGTCGCAATCCACAAGCCGGTGTCCCAGTTGGGGTCGACAGCAATCGCTGGCAACACTTGCGAGCTGGGGCCAGTAGGCACCCAATGCTGCGCAGTATCCGCGTACCAAAGGCCGTCATCTGTGCCGGCGTACAGGCCTTCAGGAGCATTGGCAATGTCCAATACTAGGAGCTGTTCGGTGCCGTCTTCTGCGTCAATGAACGCATGAGGGTCAACAGAGTAGCGGAACCCGTCTGCCGTGCCTGCTACGAATACCCCGCGTTCTGGCGAGTAGATCACCCGAGTAGTGGCGACCTGAAGAACGTGGTCCCAAGACCCGCCAAGGTCCTCTGAGAGCCACAGTCCGTCTGCGCGGCCCACCCAGATCTGGTCATGGCCATTCGTGAGGCTCACGCGGGGCCCCAGTGCCCCGCTCTTTGTCTCGTCACCGAACAGAAATGCCTGTGTGTCCAGGTCGACACGAATCTCGTCCGCAATTTGCTGCTGAATCTGTTGCTGACGTTCGGCGATGGCATCTTCAAGCGCGGTCTCATCGAACTCTTCGATGTCGAGGTCGTTGGTCAGGTCATCGGCGCTCAGGACGTCGATAGCGTCTTGCAGGTACGCATCGAGCTGCTGGAGACGGTCTTCATCATTGGAGAGTCCCGTGACCTGCCGTTCCAGAATGCGATTCCATGACGCTCCGGCATCCAGGCTCAACCACGCAGCTCCATCTTCACCGACGGTCACCACGATCTCTGGCGTGACCAAGTCCACGGATACATCCGCAACCGCACCGACGCGCAGTGGCGCAATGCGCTTCCAAGAGGTGGTGTCCCGAACAGTCTGGCGAACCGCCGGAAGCCCAGACTCGGGGAGTTCTGGGCTCTCTTGCGCCCACGACACGGACCCACAGGTCAGTGACAGCATCCCAATCGCGAACCCTCGGACCAACCGCTAATCCCCCACAAGGCGCGCAACATAGCGCAACCGGGGCTCTACGTCAGACTGCCTTGTCGCATCCGTCACCTCGGGCGGGATAGCGTGCCCCATGCACGTTCTACAAGCCGCATCAGATGCGATTCGCAAGGGGCGTCCCGCCGCCCTTGTCACCGTGATCGGCCAGCAGGGTTCGACGCCCAGACACTCGGGCGCACGAATGTTGGTGTACGCCGATGGCACGAGCGTTGGAACGGTCGGTGGTGGCGCATTTGAGCATGACGTGATGCAGCGGGCGGTGCTCGCAATCGAGAAACACCAGTGCGACCACTACAGCGCACACCTGACGCTAGACCTTGGAATGTGCTGCGGCGGACGCATGGAGGCCTTCATCGAACCCCTAGACATCTCGACTGCAGCAACCGTCTTCGGAGCCGGCCACGTTGCCCATGCCGTCGTTCCGCTACTTGCACAGCTCGGCTTTCGGGTCACCGTCGTCGACGACCGGGACGAATGGCTTACCGAAGAGCGCTTTGATGCCGTGGATAGGCAGTGCATCGACCCGCGCGCGTTCGCGCAGAGCATGGTCCCCGACTCCACAGGCATTGTGTTGATCTTGACGCACGACCACCCACTGGACGAAGACCTTATTCATACCTTGCTAGGCCAGGACTTCAGGTGGGTGGGCATGATCGGCAGCCGTGCCAAACGCGCGCGCTTCAGGACCCGGTGGCTTGCATCGGGGCTCGACGAGGCCGTGTTTGACACGCTCCGGTCACCTGTTGGCTTGGACATCTCCGCCCAGACGCCGTTTGAGATTGCGGTCTCTATTGCTGCCGAATTAGTGAGTATCCAGCGCGGTTCAAAGCCCGAAGGGAACTAACTTCCAACGGTGCTGGCCACGCGTGGAGCCCCCCATGCAAAAGTCGGCCATCGCGCTGTGTAGCCTCGCCCTCCTGTACGCCGGAACGGCCCTCGGCCAGGACACTCTGTCCCATCAGGGACGGTTGCTAGATGCTGCGGGTGGCGCGATTGAAGGCGAACACACCTTGACCTTCACCATCACGGATGACGCTGGATCCGCTCTGTACATGGAAGCTGCGGACCTCACGCTGTTTGATGGCTACTACACAGTCGTTCTCGGTCAGAGCACGCCACTGCCAGAGTCGGTCTCAGCAGAAGGGCGACGTCGAATAGCCATTGCGGTCGACGGTGTCCCGATGGGGCCGGCGTCACTGATTGGGGCCACTCCTTCAGCAATGCGAGCCACTCGCGCGGATGTGGCGAACAACGTCAGCGGCGACATCACTCCAACCTCCGTGACTCTCGCTGGAGGCATCACAGTGCTCCGAGCGTCTGGCGCAGTACAAGTTGGCGCCACCACGATTCAGCCGAGCGGTGCGATTGAGGTCGCCGGAAATGTCGTGGTCACCGCATCTGGCTCCCTCCCCATGGACGGACAAGAGTGTCCGAGTGGCCAGGTCCTCGCCGGGTTCGCAGGAGATGGCTCGCTGATCTGTCGGACGATTGCCGCCGTACCCAGCGGACTTATAGGGTTTTTCGCAGGAGAGTGTCCAAGTGGTTTCGAAGCCTTTGATGAGCTCGCTGGGCGAACAATCGTGGGGACGACAACCGGAGACGTCGAACTAGGTGTCGGAGCCCCCCTAAGCAACGGTGGCCTTCGTCAGATCACCCAAGTCCCGGCCCATGGACACTTGGTCAACCCACCGAGCACGACGAGCTCCGCGATTGCGAACCACGCCCACACCGTCGACCCGCCAAACACGTCGACCGGCCAAGCTGGAAACCACGCCCACACCGTTGACCCGCCAAACACATCCACAACGACTACTGGAAGTCATCGGCATGCGGTCTATGCCCCAGTGCACGACGTCAACAACTCGTCGAGTCAGGGGTATCCGAACGGTGACAACCACCAGTCGTTCCGAAGCACCGACCGTGCTCGGCAGCGCACTATCGCAAGCGCTGCGATGGGACTTGCGGGAAACCACGCTCATACAGTAAATATCGGTTCTTTCGGGTCGTCAACGACCGGCAATCACCTGCACTCATTGAACATCGGCAGCTTTCAATCGGCAACGGCTGGGGGCCACGCTCACACAACGGACATTCCTGTCTTCCAGAGCGAGGCTACAGGTGCCAGCTCGGTCGATGTGACCATGCCGTACCTTCAGCTACGCCCCTGCCGAGCTCTATAGACGCACAACCCAGCCAGCACGTGAGCGCACCATTGTGAGCTCTACAATCTCTGGGCTAGCGGCTTGTATGTAGCGCCCTTGGGCTAGGATGGCTCCGGACACCTCCGGGTGCGGAATAACGGTTCCAATGCCGTCAACAGTGATGAAGCGGTCGTGAAGAATCGCTGCCTGGGCTTGGCATGCGGGAACGTCCATCTGGGTCTCGGACAGTCGAATGAGGGCTACGCAGTCTTGGCGTGCAACAGCCTCGAGCCACGCATCTGCGCGCTCGCGCGCTGCCTCTACATCCGCAGAGCTGACAGCAGACGCGCAGGCCATCATGACAAACGGCAGCAACCAACGGCTCATAGTGACCTCACAAATTCAGCTAGTATCGATTCTTCGGCGTCAGACAGGGTCAGCCCCTCAACAACGTGGGCGCTGATGGCGTCTTCTACCGTGCTGGCACTGCCGTCGTGCAGGTAGGGCCCTGTTGACCAGGCACCGAGTACCGTCGGCGTGTCGAAGCCGTCGTAGGTGTTGTTCAAGCGACCTCCGGACGGCTCCTGCCAGGTTCCGACATCGTGCCGAACATCGATAGCGCTGTCCGTGAACAGTGAGCCGGAGTGACAGGTGTCGCACCCCTTGGCGCCGAACAGTTCCGCGCCAGTGTCGGGGGCTTGGGTTGGCGAGAGTGGCGTTTGATCAAAGGTCGCTACATACGCAGCGAGAGCATCGAGGTCATCGGATAGACCCGAAAAGGACGGCCCGAGTGAGCCCGTACTGGCCTGGGAATCGGTCAACAGACCGGTCCCGCCGAATCCATGGCGAATGTCGAGCTCAAAGTCTTGGATTTCGTTGAAATTTCCTGTCCAATGAAGCGGGCCCATGCCGGTTCCAGCACGACCTTCGAGCGAGGTGGTGTTGCGAATCCCCTCGCCCCGGTCGGTGAAGTCCCAGGTCAGTCCGTCATCTCGACCATCGGGATGGCAAGAAGCGCATGAGATGTACCCATCCTTTGCAAGTCGCACGTCGCTGGCATCGTGAAACAGGCGCTTTCCGCGAAGCTGCTGTGCTGTCAGTGGCTCGTCCTGTACCACCGAGATGCGCGCGATGGGAAGCGGCTGGCGTACGGTATCGGTCAGGTCGAAGACCCTGATTTCACGGTCGATCTCGGCGTGCGACCACAGACGCTGGCCGTCCTGGGACACCACCATGTCCGTGACGCCAATGCCCACTTCGAGCAGAGTGCTCATAGCGGCACCCGAGTAGCCATCAAAGATCTGCACAATGCCGCTGCCTGGATGGGCAACAAACAGTCGGTCGCCAAGGGGACTGACTGCCAGAGGACCGGCATGGCCTTGGTCATCGAGCTGCCGGTCAAAGGCTGCTAGGGAGGCGGTGGAATCGGTATCGTAGCCGCGAAGTATGGCTCGAACCGTCGACTCAAATGTGAGCGACTGGCCATCTCGGTAGGCACCGCGGTCGGTATTGCTCACCTGTCCCGCGACCCATACCGTTTGTCCATCCGGCGAGACGGCCAAGCTCTGCAGGAGTGCTGGCACCCCGCGGCTCTTGGTGTCGCTGTCCGTTCCGGTTGCCCGCTCGATAGTGACCGCGGGTTGTCCCGAACGGAACACCTGACCCACAACATCACTGCGGAACCGAGTGACCCAGATTGAACCATCGGGCAGTGCGGCGATGGCGCGAGGGTCTGCACCGATGTCCGTGTAGACGACGTCGTCGCCGTCGATGTGTGCGAGTTGTCCGGTGCCCTGCAAGGTAACTGTGGCGACACCATCCCGGGCAATGATGCCGTATGGACGGCTCCCGGTCGGCAGCTGAATCACCTGGGTGAGATCGGGGTCGACAGTAGGAATGCCGAGAACCTGATCATCGGCCTCGCACGCTACCCACACCACGCCAGCGTCCCAAAAGACCGTTCTGGGAGACGAACAGGTCGCTAGAGTCTGCAAGGCACCGGTCGACAGGTCAACCTGCACCACGGCGTTCGTGTCGGCAATGACCGACCATGCAAGTCCACTGCCTTCGTCGATAGCCAATGTCCCAGACACTGCCGGCAAAACGTTCGCTGCTGGCGAGTACACCGTTACCGTCAGAGCATCTGTCCGCTGCTGCCCGGTCTCGTTGGTTCCAGTAAGTACAACGCCGTAATTCCCTGGTTCGCTATAGATGTGGGTGACGCTCTCGCCAGCGAGAACGGTGTCTTCGCCTAGGTTCCACTGCCACTCCACACTTCCTGCGCCGCCCGACGTCAGAGTGATGGGCTCGCCGACTGGGACCGCAACATCCGCTCCCGCGTCGACCACCAACTGGGTGGGGTCTGATGGGTCAGGACACCCCATCAGCAGTAGGACGAGGCCAATCACTCGCGCACCGTGAAGGTCCACGAGAAGTCCTCAGCAATCGGGTTGCCGTTGGGGTCTGTGATGCCGCCAGCTACGAGCTCCGCGCGATACTCGCCCGGGAGCAAAGACTGAGTTGGGGTGTAGTGAACCCACCCCTCTTGTGCACTGGCCACACCAGCAATGGCGTTGTCTTCCGCGTCATATAGGCGGACGCTTCCCGCGAAAGCACTCGACGGCTCAACAAACTCGGACAGTCCAATTCCCAGTCGCAGAGTGGGTTCTTGGCCTGTGGCACCGTCTGCTGGGTCGACAAACAGAACCTGGGGCCCCGTAGCGTCCACCTCGGTCTTCCACGGAATGACGGCGGTCGCCTCACCGTCCGGTGCCTCTTCATCTGCCGACAACAGGGCGACGTTGCCGTAGGGCATCAATGTGTCCAGGTCTCCAGGCATGGTGAGCTCAGCGATGACGGACATCTGGGTCATGTCCGAGGCATCGATGATGCGCGCGACGTCGCTCTCACCAATGAACAGGGTGTCATCGTCTCGGAAGACGTACCCACCGTTGCCTTCGGTGCGCAGCTCGCTGACATAGGTCGGGTTCTGTGGGTCGGAGATGTCATACACCAGCACGCCCGAGCCTTCGGTGGTGAGGGCGAACAGAGCATGGGGCCCCGCGACGCTCGCGCTGTAGGCCTCGTGAACGACCCCATCTGCGTCCATCAAGTCGAACCGGCCACCCGGAATGGGCTGCGGTTCGGTGGGCACTGAGATGTCCATGAGTGCGGCTTGTCGCTCTTCACTCCCCCCCACAAAGAGCGTCGAGCCCATGGCATAGACAAAGCCCGCACGCAGCGGTGGGTCAAAGGTGAACTGGTTGACCATCACTGGATTGTTGGGGTCCTGAGCGTCGACAACGAACACGCCATTGTCTGCCGCAGCAATGTACAGATAGGGGTACTGCCACGACACCGAATGTACGGTTCGCGGGTAACTACCAATGATAAAGGTAACCCCGGGAAGTTCCAGTCGGCTCACAAGCTCTGGACTCGACGGGTCTTCTACACGCCAGAACTGCACACCCAAGACGTCCGTATTGACCATCCAGTCGCCGCCGAACTGGCCCTCTAGGTGCAGAAACGCCGTAGTGTGGGTCTCCCGCATGGACAGCTCAGCCGTTGTTCCCACGAGCACCGGCGCACACGGCGAAGACACGTCAAAGACCGAGACCCCGCCGTCTCCAATGTCCCGCGCCCAAGGCATATAGGCGTAGCCACGAAACGGATAAACCCCGTTGTGGACATCATTACGGTCGAGCGGTCCCGCATCTAGAAACGCGCAAGGCTCAAACAGGTCATCCGCCGCAAAGACGGTGTTCGGCCCCCCTGGCCCCAGCCATTCCGGCGCGCTGTCGACGTCCGGAAAGACATACGGCTCCGGCCGCTCGTTGCACCCAAACAGTCCAAAGACAAGCAGCCAGCGCATGGAAGACCTCCGAAGACGCACAGTCTAGCGGCTGAGACCCTCAACAGCGCAGCGAGCAACGTCAAATGCCCGTCACACTGCTGCTAGCGAAGCCCAAAGAACCGGCATCGAGGGCAAGGAGCGAACGACCGCTGCACTCTTGTGCGCGAGCGGCAACGCAATCGGTGTCGTATGCGCAGCCTATTAAGGGGGACAACGTAGGCAAGGAGGGGCTCGAACCCTCAAGGTGGTTTCCCACCGGCGGATTTTAAGTCCGCAGCGTTTACCGATTTCGCCACTTGCCCGACGTTGGTCTCAGCCCACTATCACGGCAAGCAAGAGGGCAGCAATGCCCGCAAGCGTACCGAACTGAAGCAGCACAATCGCCGCCATACCCGCCAACAATAGGTGGGATCGGTCGGGGCTCGTGGACGCAGCGACAGGAACGGCCTGGGGAGTTGGCGCCTGAGTCTGCGTATGCGACAGGGCATCCTGAAGCGAGTCAATACGGTCTTGCAGGCTGGACATCTCGGATTGCACGGCGGCAGCGCGTGCGCGAGCAACATCGCGCTCACGAATCAACGCCTCAATGACCGGTCCGGGTACTGCATCTGGATTCTCTTGTTCGTCTTTGCGAGCAGCGAGAGAAATCCACTTGCGTGCAAGGTCATCTAGGGCGTTCGCGAGGGTTGCGGCATCTGCGTACCGGCGCTCCGGCGCAATCGTCAGCGCCCGGTCGAGCACCTTGAGCACGCCCTGCGTCAGCTCAGCTTCGAGCGCTTCATCCTCCTCACCAAGCGCGCCACGCAGCGACTCGCGAATCGCATTGCGGTCAGGCTCTGGGAGACGCTCGGGAGTCGGAAACGCCGTTGGCTCGAGTTCCTTTTCAAAGAACTGCGCTGGTGAGTTGCGGTACACCTCGGTGACCTGTTCTGCACGTGCTGGCGCAAAACGAAGACTCGCCGTGCCATTTCGAGGCAACGGACTGCCGTCTAGCACAATGCGTCGCATGCGCAGCATGGCAAAGGCTATGGCTCCAAGCGACCACACATCCACTGCTTTGGGAAGGTCTATGCGCGCGTGGAAGCGAAGCTCGGGTGCCAAGAAGGCGCCTCCGCCCGGAACGATGTCGCTCTCGGCCCACGGGCTGTCTTCCGGCGGGTCCACAGGGGGCGCGCCAAAGTCGCTAATCAACCACCTTCCGGTCGTTCCGAGCAGGACATTGGTAGGCTTCAGGTCGCCATGGGCGCTGTCCAGACCACCACGTGCGGCGGCATGCTCGTGCCAGGCGTCCACCTGACGCGCGACCTCTGCAAGCACCGTCATCAACCTACCGAAGGCATCGGGCTCACGCAGTGTGCGCCCCCACCAGTCTTCTAGATTGCCGCTACACCATTCAAGTACAACGCCCACAACAGACGGGTTTCCGACGACGTCAATGACCTTCGGTGCAATCGGATGTGCGGCGGTACTCGCAAACGTCATGGTGCGAATCTCGCGCTGGAGCTGGTCGAGAGATTGCTCTCCGCCTTCGTTCCACAGCTTGAGCGCCAGGGGTGTTTCGGGGTTTGGCGCTTTGCTGTCCTCGGCCAATCCGACGGCTTGCACCTTGCGAACAGCAGCAACGCGACCGTGCCGAACCGTTCCTCCCTCAACAGGCATGAATGCTCGACCCGCTCGGCCCTTCCACACCAATGGGAGGGTTGCGGTCGCCATTAGAAGCGCCCACCAAGGCGGAAGCCGGGCCCTTGGTCGACAATAATGCCCCAGGTGAGAGCACTCGCTCCCGTAGCGCCGACAATAGCCGACGCAATGACGAGGTTGTTCGTGGATTGCCGTGCCTTACGGGCATCCACTTCCGTCTTGGCTTCGTCGAACTGCGTGCGGGTGATGCTCGACGCGTAGTACAGACCCCCGGCAGCAGCCAGAGCAACGGCACCACCAACGATGAGGGGCGTCTTCTCTGGAGCGCGAACCATCGTCACGCTACTGGCAGCGGGCGGAGGAGGAGGACTGGTCCCTTGACGTTCAGCCAGTCGAGCGGCATCCCGGGCAGCGCGTTCTGCTTCCTTCTGGATGCGACGGGCTACGCGAGGGTCCGCTTCAACGGGGGCCGCTTCTACGACCGCCTCACCCAACAAGTCTGCTGGGAAAGCATTGCCTTCAATCACCCAGCCGCTAATCGTTCCAGCAAGGTCGCGTTGAACCAGGTGAGGCCGGCCTAGTGTGGCCGTGGGTGAACCGGTGAGGCCACCGTCCACAAACACACGTCCTTCTTGGAACGCCGCGTCCATAGACTCCGGATTTGCATCCGCTTCGACACGAAGGTCCAAGTACATCAGCCGAATAGGCGAGTCCATGGACATGTCTTCGGTGCCGTACTCGAAGGTGGGGTCGGTCTCCAGAGCAGTCAGGAACCATTGGCGCCCGCGGTCTTCGTTCCCACTCATCCACTTGCCGGTGCCAATGCCCCGGTAGATGCGACCCACAATTGCGTAGGGAATTGGCTCCCCTAGACAAGCGAGGTTCGCCTCCATCTTGTCCGAAGCACCACCAGCGGTGGCGGCGTCTCCGGCACGAAGGGCATCTTCCACCACTGTGAGGTCGTCGATAAGAGCGCCCGTGTCGTACACCCCATCGCACGCTTGTGCAGTGGGAATCGCGTACAGCGCGAGAGTAGTAGCAATAGTCAGCACGAATGAGCGGCCCAAAGAGCCTCCTTGCGGGTCAGAGGCTACCAGCTACGAACGCCATCGGCCATCACCCGAGCAATGCAAACACAATTGTTCGTTACTCATTCCGTGAATCATGCGCTCTACCGGAACTTGTCGCTAGGCAATCACAAACAGAACTTGTCCGGCGCTGACCGATTGGCCGTCGCTGACGCGCACCTCGGAGAGCACACCACCGCTTGTGGCCCGAACGGGAGTGAAGGTCTTCATCACTTCGACCAGCGCTAGGGTGGCTCCGGGCACCAGTTCATCGTCGACAGAGACGAATGCGGGTGATGTCGGGTCGCTGCGCAAGTAGACCGTGCCATCTGTCTCAGCACAGACTGCCGTACACCCTTCTGGCACGTCAGCGGAGACCGCTTCGGGCACAATGAAGACGCCCCCCGTGCCTTCGCCAACGCGGCACACAGCAGCGCCACACTCCACCCATTGTCCGGTGGTCAGCTCAATCGCGGCTCCGGTAATGCCATCCGGGACGACAACGGCAACGCGCTGACCTGCCTGGACAACGTGCCCGAGAATCATGCCTGGATGAACAGGACCGCCGAGAACGGTCGCTGCAGTGAAGATGCCCACGGTTGGGCTCAACAGCTGGTCATCTTGAATTATCGCTGTGGACACAGAACCTCCAAGTCGAACACGCTCCAGATGCGCGGGTTCTTTGTGCGACGCGAACCTGTGTTTTGCCAGGCCATCTCGACCAAAGCGACCAACCATGGTCGCAAGCGAGTCACGGCAACGACTTCGTCTGTGTCCATTCGGCTGGCAGCATCGACCGGGTCCATGTCGCCATCGATACGGGCGGCAGTCTCCGCCATTCCACGCTCAATCTCAGCACGCTCTTCGGGGTCATCGGTCGCAATCTCAAAGTCATCGTCGAGCTTGCTGTTGTAGGTGGCGATGGCCAGCGTGCGGCCCTCCATGACCGACTGTCGGGTCAGCGGCGTGGACAGCTGAACTACCGGGTCGTAGGGCAATCCAGCCATGGCGTAGTAGCCAGCACCACTGGCCTTGCGCAGCAACACCGTGAACATGGGCGTGGTGTTGGTGCTGTTGGTGTAGATGAGGTTGCTACCGTATCCGAGCAGTCCTTGGCGTTCGGCCTGAACCCCAATGTCGAACCCGCTGATGTCTTGCAGCCACAGCAGTGGAATGCCGTCCGAGTTGCACGCGCGTGAGAAGGCGCTGATCTTGGCAATGCCCTCACGGTACAGCGCACCACCGGCTCGTTTGCCGTGCCCTGGTTCATCCACAATGCCTTGGCGGTTGGCAATCACGCCGACCCACAGTCCACCAATTCTGGCCAATCCCGTGACCATCTCCCGTCCGACGTGGCCCATGACCTCGTGAAACAGGCTGTCGTCAACGAGTCGACCGATCACATCGTCGACGTCGTACGCCTGACGTGAGTCGACTGGAAACACCTGTGCGAGCTCGGTGGGCTGGAATGCGGGCGGCGCTGGCGACTTGCCGTGCCGATAAAAGTCCGCACCGCTTGAGGGCAGCTTGGACAGCTCGTCCTGAACCCAGTCAATGGCGGTCTTGTCGTCGGGTACGCGAACGTCTGCACAGCCGGACTGGTGAACATGCACCTCGGGTCCGCCAATGGACAGGCTGGTGAGCTTCTGCGACTTGGCACCACGAATGAGGGCTGCACCCGCAATCACCATGTACGCCGACTCTGTCATTGCGACGCGGTCGCTGATGATGGGCATGTAGCCACCGCCAGCAATGCAGTCTCCGAAGACAGCGGCAATCTGCGGCACACCGGCGTTTGCCAGCAGTGCGTTCTTCTTGAAGATGTGCCCGGCACCGGTAGCACCGGCGAAGGAGCGGCTCTGTTCAGGGAGAAACAGTCCAGAGCAGTCCACTAGGTAGACGACCGGAATCCGAAGACGCAGCGCCATCTCTTGAGCGCGCTCAATCTTCTCAGGGGTCTTTGGCCACCAGGCACCGCTAGCCACGGTGTTGTCGTTCGCAATGACTACGGTCCAGCGATTGCCAATGCGGACAAAAGCGGTCACCACGCCCGCTCCAGGGGCGGGACGGCGTGAGCCACGGAAGGTGACGCCCCAGTTGACCAGCGTGCCGACTTCAAACACCTCGGAGGCATCATCCTTCAGCTGCTCGATGCGCTCCCATGTGGTGAGCTTGCCCTTCTCGTGAACCCGGTCGCGGTACTTTTGACCCCAGCCATCGTGAACGGTCGCCACTTTCTCAGCGAGCTTGGCCTCAAGCGCCTCAATGTTCTCGGATGACGCGTCTGCGGGCAAGGCGTTGCCCACGGGATGTAGATGGAGGATGCCCATTAGACGGCTCCCAAAAGGTCGCGTTCGAGCGACTTGGTGTCGTATTGTCCGCTCACAAACGCGTCCCAGCCCAGGATTTGTTGCAGCAGTGGAATGTTGGTGGTCACGCCGCCAATGGTGCTTGCAGCCAGTGCTTCACGGGCTCGGGCAATGGTCGCAGGGCGGTCTGGACCGCTGATGACGAGCTTGGCAACCATTGAGTCGTAGAACGGTGGAATGCTGTCGCCCGCGCGCAGGTGGGTATCCACGCGAATCCCCTCACCTTGTGGCCAGTTCAGCGTGCTCACTGTGCCGGGACATGGCCGAAAACCGTCACTTGGGTCTTCAGCGTTCAGCCGTAATTCAATGACGTGTCCGGATGGCGTCAGTGCATCCTGTGCGGCAGGCAGGCGCTCGTTGGCCGCTACACGTAGCTGCCACTCAACAAGGTCGACACCGAGAAGTTCTTCGGTGACACCATGCTCGACCTGCAGTCGGGTATTCATCTCCATAAACCAGAGATTACCGTCTGCATCGAGCAGCATCTCGACCGTTCCCGCTCCGATGTACCCGCTCTTTCGCACGGCCTCGGCTACCTTGGGCAACACCCGGGCGCGCTCGACAGCGGACAGTCCGGGGGACGGCGCTTCTTCGATGACTTTCTGGTGTCGACGCTGGATACTGCACTCGCGTTCATGCATATGAACGGCCTGGCCCCAACGGTCACCGACGACTTGGATTTCAACGTGTCGCCCACCGACGATTCGCTTCTCTAGGTACATGCGTCCGTCGCCAAACGCGCTGGTGGCCTCTGCGACGGCATCACGCCATGCATCCGCCAGCTGTCCGGGCTCATCCACGGCGCGCATTCCCTTGCCGCCACCGCCGGAGACAGCTTTGAGCAGCACCGGGTAGCCGATACGGTCGGCCTCACGCTTTGCGGTCTCAAGGTCAGGCAAGAAGCCATCTACCCCTGGGATTGGGTCTAGGCCCAGTGCGGTCATTGTGTCCCGCGCCAGGGCCTTGTCTCCCATCTCGCGAAGGTGACGCGGGTCTGGGCCAACAAACGTCAGACCTGCTGCCGCACAGCGCACAGCAAACCGATGATTCTCGGAGAGAAAGCCCCACCCTGGATGAATGGCTGACGCCCCCGTATGGCGTGCAGCTTCAATGATGGCCGCCTGATCGAGGTAGCTCTCACTGGCCCTCGGCCCTCCAATGCACACCACATGGTCCACATCTGCGAGCCACTGTGCGTCACGGTCGGCGGTACTCACAACCGCGACCGATTCAATTCCCATGCGCTTACAGGTCTTGTGGACCCGAGCCGCTACTTCGCCCCGGTTGGCGATGAGTAGGCGTCGAAACATGCAGCCTCCGTAGACGAATGGCGCGTAACGCAAAGATCTGAGTTGGAGGACGTAGATGGACAAGCGATTGACACGACTTGTTTGTCGGGCACTCGGCTTGGCACGAACAAGCAATCCAATACGGTGACGTTCATGACGTCCGACCCGTTTCATCCGCCAGACTCTACCCAGCCGAGCTCGCTGGCTTTTCTGCCCTACTTCGCCGCTGCTTCCGCGTTGTTGGGGGTGCTGTTGACCTGCTGCTGCGGCGTGATCGGCGCGTTCTTCGCCTGGTTGCTGCCAATGACATTCATGCTGTGGGGAGTGCTGTTGTACGCATCTCCCAAGAGCACTGAAGACTTGCGCAGCATTGGCAAGCACACCGCCATTGTGGGGTTCATTGGCTTGCTGCTGATTCCCGTTTCCTTCGCCTTCAGCCTATGTTTCACGATGCTGTTCGTAATTCCCGCCGAGTTCGGTCAGGTGGTCATGGACACCATCATGAGCGCCTAGCACCAAGGCACAAAGCCTCTTGGAGCTAGACTTTCTTGAACGTGAGCACGTGTTCCCAGCGGGATGTATTGCGGGCATGATCCACGCGTTCGATGCTGGCGCGCGCAACGGCGTGCAGGCCCACTTTGCGGGCTGCCTCGTCTGTGGGTGCGCTGGAATCAATCGGCCCTGTTGGGGTGATGCCGTCACCAATGACGACGCACAGGATTCCACCGGGCTTGAGCGCCTTGGCGGCGGACGCTGTCCATGCGTCGGTTCCTTCCACCCATGCTCGACGAGCCTGTCGTGACTTTTCGCGCCAGGATTTCCGGCTGCCAAGCTCGTCGTACACGTTGTTGTCGCGTTCTTCGAACCAGACATGGCGAAGGTGCTGAAGAGCGACGTAGTCGTACGTTCCTGGGTACGGCGGTGATGTCAGGACAAGGTCGACAGTCCCACCAATGAACGGCTTACGCGCGTCTTGCAGTGCAATCTGGCTCTCTGGGGTGCCCTCGGGGACAACCTCGCGCAGCGCTGCAATGCGACGTCCCAGCTCGCGGACCTTCTTGTGAAAGAGAATCGCTGCAGTACCCGTCGGGCGGTTGTGCTTTTGGCGCTGGGCCGACGTGTCCGACTTGCGCCAGCTCGTCTTGACCAAGATCGATGAAAAACACGCTTCGAGTAGCGGCCGAATCTCGGGGTCCGCTTCGAGAATCCCGAGTCGAATCGACTCGAGCTCGGTCAGAACGTACGGCGCATACCAATCGCGCAGCGGCTCTAGGATGTGCTCGGGAGGCATCTCGGTGGCCTTGCGAGCCCGTTCGGCTAGCTTACGTGCCAGTGAGCGAGCCTTGGTCAGCGTCTCTTCGCTGGCGGTAGATGTGCGCGCCAGAGCCGTACGAATCGCAGTCCGTGACAAGTCGGTCCCGAACGTCTTCCGCCCCGCTACGCGCCCTTCCACAAGCACGGTGCCTCCGCCGCAGAACGGGTCGTACACGCTGTTCCCAGGAAACAACTCCAACAGCGCCTTGGCGGTGTCGGGGTTTAGTCCGGCTGGGTAGGTGTGAAAGAGGTGGGTGTATCGGTCATCGAAGACATCGATGGCGAGGGCATCTCCGAGGGGCTTCGCGATTGCGGAGTCACCGAGGAGGATACGTTCGTGGGCTTGTATGGCGCGTGGCTTTCTCATGGTCGCCTCGTAGTCCGGCGTGAACCGCCTGGACAGGGCAAGAACGCAACGAAACGCAGGCGCGTCGTCGCCCACTGTTGTGCAGTCCCGTCCCGGCCCCCGTATACTGCCCCTCACCACCGATTTTCGGTTTATTGTTTTCGACTCTGCACGGTCGCGGGTCCAAGGTTGCGGACACTGAATGAACCTCACAGATGCCGAACTGACCGACCTGTATGAGCGCACTGCTCACGTCGTGTACAACCGCTGCCTGCGAATCCTCAAGAATGAGGAGCAGGCACGCGATGCCGTACACGAGGTGTACGCACGGGTACTCACCAAAGGAAACCAGTTCCGCGGCGAGAGCAAACCCATGACCTGGCTTTACCGAATCGCGACCAACTACTGCCTCAACCAGCTGCGCAATCAGCAAGGGAGACGCAAGAAGCTCGCTAATAACCGACAGGACATCGTCGGTGACGGGTTCAGCGAGCCGAGCGAAGCTGACCGTGCAGACCTGAGCCTGGTCACAGCCATGCTCAACGAGGTCGACCCGGAGACCCGGCAGTGCGTCATGTACACCTTCTTCGACGACTGTACGCGCCAAGAAGTCGCTGACCTCGTTGGAATCAGCGTGCCCACGGTCCGTAAGCGCATTCGGCAGTTCCTAGAGAGGGCGCGCAGACAACTCGGTGTGACGCTCGCAATGGTAGTGGCCTTGATCACAGTTCTGGGCTTTGGAGGCTTGGCATGAGTGACAACGACCGCCCTAAGAGCACCGAAGAATCGCGTATGAGCCGGTTTCTCCTGGACCGCTACTACATTGGAGAACTCTCAGAAGAAGAGGCGAAGGCGGTCGAGGACGCCCTGCCCTGGGACCCCGGTGCACGGCAGCACCTGGCCGATCTGGAAGCGGCGCGAGCACTCGTTCCGCCGCTGGACCTGGAGCGCGTGCGCCCAACCACGGTTGTTCACGAAGCGCCTGTGATTCCAGAGCCAGCCAACCGAGCAAAGTGGCATGTCTTCTTGCCGCTCATTGTGGCTGCACTGGTCTTGCTGGCAATGGTCCCCACCCTTGTTGCGCCCGACAGTCCCGAGACGATTCCGGAGGATTATGTTGGGATTCGTGGCGACCGAAGCTTGCTCGTCTACCAGCTCATCGGCGATTCGCTGCGTGACTACGACGGCCGACCCCTCGCTGCGGGAGACTCGATCGGTCTCGGCGTTCACCCAGATGGCGCCACAGGCGTTGTGGTCGTCAGTGTGGATGGCGACGGGCAAGCAACGGTGTTGTACCCAGAGAACGGCATGGACCCGGAGCCATTGGTTGGAGACGGTCGTACCGTGTCGCTTCCTGGAACCTTGATCTTGGATGACGCGCCAGGCCCCGAGACCCTCGTCGCAGTGTTCGACCGCACCGTTCCCGAAGTGTTGAGCGAAGCTGCGGACCGGTATGAGGCACGCGGCATCGACGGCCTGACGGACTGGGCCGATGAGAATGCAGACGTGGACGTGGCTATTGTGGAACGTCAGTCCAGCGCGTTCCCACTGTGATTGCCCTTCTCCTAGCAGCCGCACTCGCTGGCGACCTACGCGTTGGGCTGTTCGTCGGCAATGACAGCGGTGCGGCGTCACAGGCTCCGCTCCTGTTCGCCACGAGCGACGCCCGCAAGATGCGCGACCGGTTTATTGAGACGGGCGGCATCTCCGAGGACAACGCCGTTCTGCTGACAGATGAATCCCGGAGAGACGTCGTAGAAGCCATGCGCAGTCTGCGACTCAAGGTAGAGCGCGCAGAAGCAGACGGCGACGACACCTTTGTGGTCTTTTACTACTCGGGCCATGGCGATGCGTCTGGGCTGCAGATGGGCACCAGCACCTTGCTCCATGACGAGCTGCGTGACCTGCTCGACGCGACCAAGGCGGATGTTCGCATAGCCATCTTGGATGCTTGCCAGTCGGGCGCTGCAGTCCGCCAGAAGGGAGCGGTTCGTGGCCCAGCAGCGGCACTGGCTGTCGACATTGACCGGGTGCGCGGAACCGCATTCCTGACGTCGTCCGCAGCAAACGAGTTCAGCCAAGAGTCCGCCGAGATCGGTGGCGGCTTCTTCACCCACTACCTGCATACAGCGCTCGCCGGCGCCGCGGACCTCGACGCGGACGGCACGGTGAGCTTGGCGGAGGCCTACGCCTTCGTTCACACCGAGACCGCCTTCTCCACACGACAGGCAGCGGAACAGCAGACACCAACCTTCGACCTGGACATCGTGGGCTCAGGCGACGTGTGGTTGACCCAGCTGGACGTAGACAGGGCCCGGCTCTCGTTCCCCGGCGACATGCCAGGAACCTACGCGGTCTGGGACGACTCACGACGTCGCTACGTTGCCGAGATCGAGGGTTCCACAGCCACCACAGTGGCCATTCCTGCCGGCGTCTTCTACGTACAACATCGGCTGTCAGCATTCGTTGAACAGGCTCAATATGTTGTGAGTGACGGGGAGACGTCTGTCGTCCGTCGTGGTGATTTCGCCGCTGTGGCGTACCAAGACACCGCTTCGCGCGGCCACCTGGACCGCCAGGTCCGTCGTGCAAAGATGCCTGATCTTCAGCTTCAAGCCATGATTGGCGGACGGGGCTTTGGCAACAACGTCACCGGAAACCAGTACTTGCCAGCTCATCCTGTTGCGGGTGTCCGTGCACGTTGGCTGCGCGACTCGGGCCCGTATGTAGACATCGACATTCTTGGCGGCGGCGGCAGCGGAGTGCTTCAGCTTCCACAGGTGGGCGGCGTAGACGTCAGCGTGCAGAGCACGTCAGTGGGTGCGGGTATTGGCTTCGCTACAAAGCCGAATATTGTCCGTGCTGGCATTGGTGCACGTGCGGAACTAATCGGTTTTGCACGGGATTTTCCTGACGGTGAAGCCGAGTCTCAGAATCTGTTTCGGCCGTCGTTTGGCGTTGAGCCTTGGGCTGGCATTCACTACGGTCGCTTCTCCTTCGACCTCGGCCTTGCATACCTGCTGTTGCCGACCCGCCTCGACGACCGGGCGAACTGGCCAATCTACGGCGAGATCACAGGGCGAACCGGGATTCGATTTTGAAAGGCCTACTGTTCATCGTCCTCGCAGGGTGCGGAGACCCCATCTCCAACGCCTTGTTCTATGAAGACGCAGACTTCCTTGCTGCCTTGCCTGGACGCGACCATTTGGCGGCTCCACAAGTCTTGCTCACGTCTTCGGTGGGCAACAGCGATATTCACGCTTCCGGTGTGGAGCAGGCTCAGGGCATCGTCACCCTACTCGACCCCCTGGCCCTCACCGGCGACATCCTGCGCACGACCTCTCCATCTGTGAGGACGGACGACTTTCGTTCGTGGGACGCCACTCCCATTGTACGTGAAGACGGCGCACAGTGGTGGGCCCGCGCGGAAATCAACAGACCCGCTGACGGCCCGTTCACCTGGAATGTTGACTACGCGCCAGAACGAGACGGCCCGTGGACTCCGACGGCTATCGGCCAACAAGACGCGCCAAACACGGGTGTGTTTCAGTACACAGTGCACGGCGATGACGTGGAGAACGTCTTTCAAGGCCGCTACGGCGCAGACGCGGACGGTGTGTCGTCGCTTGAGCTGTCGCTAGGGTTGGGGCCCTTCTTAGGCGACCTGTATTGGGGCATCTCGGGTGATGGCAGCATCACCTGGACGGGTCTGCTGGACATCGGTGGACAAGAGGACGTGGCTGGCGCCGCCCAGGTGGCTCAGACCCTCACTGGCGGACGCGCCGAAGCCTTCGCTCTGGCGGACAACAGCCTGTTCTTCAGTGAATGCTGGGACGTCACCGGCCGGGTGGTGTGGTCCTACGACAGCGTTCAGGGCGAGTCGGGCAGGCAAGAAACCTGCACTCTCGGGCCGCTGTTTGAACAGGAATTAGCGGAGTAGGCCCTCAATGACGTCTGCAGCGCGGTCGGCGGCGTCTAAGCGCGCTTGGGTCAGCGAGTGGCTCGCCATGGTCGTCAGCTTTGCGGTGTCGTTGACCATATCTTCCACGCGCTGCACAACGGCATTCACATCCCAGCCTTGTTCAACCTGGACTTCTGCCGCACCAGCCTCTTCCAATCCACGCGCATTGCCCTCTTGATGGTTCTCGGTGACGTTCGGGCTCGGAATCAGTAACGATGGCTTTCCGACTGCAGTAATCTCGGCCAGGGTGGACGACCCCGCTCTCGCTACAATGAGGTCGGCCATTGCGTACGCGTCTCCCATGCGGTCTTCGTAGGGAACGAGCACATAATCAACGGGTAGCTCTGGCAGCTGCTCGCGAACGTCAGCTTCGTACTTTGGCCCGCACAGGTGCAAAATCTGAAACACACGCAGGCGCTTGCCCAAGGCAATGGCCAGCTCGTTGATTCGCGCCGCTCCCAGGGAACCACCAACCAACAACACAACAGGCCGGGCCGGTTCCAGGCCATAGCGATTGGCTGCGACAGCGCGGTCTCCAGTCAGAACCTTGGGATTGACCGGAACGCCCACGACGTGTCGTGGCGCACTCCCGGGCATGCGTCCGCGGGTCTTCTCGTACGTCAACAGGATGGCCTGAGCCACGCGCGCACACAGCTTGTTTGCCAAGCCCGGCACCACATTCGCTTCATGCACGAGCCGTCCAAGCCCGAGTGTCCACGCTGCAAGAACGGGCGGCGCCGAGATGTATCCGCCAACACCCAACACCAGGTCGACACCATCTTTCTTCAGCTGGCTCCGAGTCGCCCATGTTGAGCGGAGCAAACCAAAGGCAAAGCGAATTTTTCCTGCGATTCCGCCGCGCGGGTACTGCAAAGCACGCACGGGTCGGAAGGTGTATCCACGCTCAGGTGCGACTCGCGCCTCAAGGCGTTCTGGGTCGCCGTAGTACAGGACAGTGTGACCGCGCGCCGTGAGGACGTCGCCAATGGCCAGAGCTGGGTACACGTGCCCACCGGTACCGCCGCCGGCTAGTGCAATTGTTGCCATTGTTCCTCCTGCTACAGCGTCATCCGCTAGCGTGGGTTGCGCTCTAGCGCAGCAATTCCTGAGCCGCTGCGACCTCTTCGGGCGCCACATACAGCCGTGCGATGCGTCTGGCATTCGCATAGCCCTGAAGAACTCGGCTCTCTTCTTGAAGCGTGGTGACCTGACTGCCCGATGAGCCAGGCAGCAGAGCGATCTGGCCTGCTTTCTCGCGCTTCTGACCAAACACGTTGTACCGCGAGAGCTTGCCGGTCGACCCGGCTTGAATGACGTCGATTCCTGCGCTCGTCAGGGTCTGAACGTGCGACGCGAGGTCCACGTCAGCCGGCGTACCGTGTACTTCAAGCACCCGACGGTACGGGTCATGCTCCACAATGCGCCGGGCCCAGGCATCGCCCGAGGTTCGCAGGTGTGCGTCCAAAGCAATGTCATCCAGCCACAAGTAGGCGTCTAGGTCTGCGGTAATCGACCAGTCTCCGTCCCACACAAAGCGCTTGAGCAGCTCTTCATAGACGACGGACTTGTGGTGGAAGTACACCATCAGGAACATGTGGTGCCGGGCAATCAGGAAGTCGTCGAACGCGTACAGGGCCGAGTGGTCCAGCGCCAAGGACACGTCACCGTCTTCAGCAAACGTGGCCATGTTGCTGATGAGCCAAGGAACATCCACCTGACCGTACCGAGCACCGGTGAAGTACGAGTCTCGAACCAAGTAGTCGAGACGGTCGACGTCCAGCTCACTGCTGATGATCTGTGAGAGGACTTGGCGGTAGTTCAGACCGTCCACCTCGAACAGGTCATCCACCACGGTCACGTCTTGACTGATCAGCGCTGCGACATGGCGGGCCGTGAACTCGAAGTTCTCAGCCAGCATGGCAGCGAGCGACGTGTGCGCCAGAATGGCAATGGTGTAGTCCTCGTGCGTCGCTCTCCGCTCCTCTTGGGCCTCTTTCGAGTACCAGCTGAGGTTGAGCTCTGACAGCGGGGGCATCGCAAACTCGGTGGAGTGCGAAAACGGGGCGTGACCGAGGTCGTGGCACAAGGCCCCCATTCGAACCAGACTGCGAAAACGCGCCACATGCTCTGGGCTGAGTGCACCGCCGTCGAAAACAGAATCGACCGCACGACCGGCGAGGTGCATGACGCCTAGGCTGTGAGCGTAGCGACTGTGCGTGGCACCTGGAAACGGCAGGTATGAAAACCCGGTCGCTTTGATGTGGCGAAGGCGCTGTACAAACGGGTGATCGAGGATGCACCGCTCGGCATCGTTGACTGCGATGGGACCATGAATTGGGTCGCGAACTTCCACCGGAACTCCCGGGCGTCCATGTGCCGGAGCGACACAGCAGAGCAGCGTCGCGGTATAACGGCTGTCCATCATGAGACCCATCCGAGACATCGCTGATATCAATACGGACCACGTTCTGTACCACTCGGCCTTTGGGTTCGCGCGGGTCGCAGGTGTGGGACCCGGCTTCGTGCGTCTCAGCTGGGCAGAGACGGCTGAGAATCTGCCAGACCGGGTCTCGAACGCCAACATCACACGGGTGTATGCCCTGTGTGCTCCGAATGGGTTCTTCCACCGGTCTGTGGTTGACCGCGATGCTCTGGTCGAGATGCTTCATGTCTCCGCCACAGATGCAGTGGTGCTGCTTCTCGCTGACCTGCCCGGTCCACAGACCAAGCACGATCTTCGCGAATGGCTCGTCCGTCGCGATCTGATGACCAACGAGACCTTCGCTCGTTGGTGGGACAGTCTTCAGTCTCAGATCGTTGAGGACACGCGCTTCGCAACGGCCTCTGGTGACATGCAATTGGTCGACACCGACACGTCGTCCAATCCGCAAGGACGACTGGAACGTCCAGGGCTCACCCCCGCTCGACGCTTGGACCTGGCACTGTCGCACCGCGATGAGATCGACCAAGACGCCTACCTGACCCACGTTTTGCAAGCGTGGACCGACGGTGGCCCCCAGGTCAAAGACTTGGCTCTCGCTGCCTCCCGGAACTTCTCGGCTGACCGCATCGTCACCGGTTTCTTGGACTTAGCGACCGAGAACGTCGATGGCCTCATCCATGCCCTGCGCCGAAGTGCCTGGGAGCCCATGGACCTCAGCAACGAGGTCCGGGACCGCATGGTTCAGCGCGTGCTGAATGGCTGCCGCAATGGTGGACCACTCGACGCAGAAGGACGACTGACCGCCGTGATGTACCGCTGGGGCGCGCCGGAAGTACTCACCGCTCTCGCCCCCCTAGTGGGAGGTCCTGACGGCCAACAGCTCGTTCGCGCAACTCTAGCCACCTTGCCGCAGCGTCGCGGTGAAGAGCTGGCCCTGGACTTGCTCGAGCGCGTCGGCCAGCGCGATGCAACCAGTCTCGCGTCACAATGGCTTGGACACGAGGTTGTTCGCCGCACAGACGAAGACAGCGAGACGATTGCCGCACGCATTCAAGAGGCCTTTCCCCTCGCGGCACAGTGGCTGCGCGTAGCCTATGACCCTGAGCTGCATGACGTGCCAGGACCAGGACTCACTGGGGAAGCCGACGTCACCTTCGAAGAGGCGTCCAGCGCTACGGTGTGGGCGGACATGCCCCCAAGGCCCGCCACCAGCATCCTGACAACGGCCATTGGTCTGGCACGGGCCCTCGCTGAGCTCCATGCAGAAGGCATCGTCGCCAACCCAAGTCGGGACACGGTGTACATCCAGCCAGATGGCTCGGTTCGCATTGATGTCCAGACAGACCCTCTCCCCTCTGCTTTCAGTGAGCCCAGGGGTCCCCGGGCAGACCTTCACGCTGCGGGTGTGATGGTCGTCGAGAGTCTGCTCGGGCGTGAGTGGCCGCGCGGAATTCCGGTCGCACGCGTACTGCCGTACCTTCGATTGGTGGCTCCAGACCTGCCTACCACCGCCATCCATATTCTCGACAGGGCGGTCCATCCCGTCATGTCCCATCGTCCACCCGATGGTGCAGCTTGGCGTAGCCTCATTCAGACGGCCATCGTCACGGAAGAAGCGCGATGCTCAGAGCCCACGAGCTTCGGAGACTTCGGGCTTGAGGTCGGGTACGACACACACGTGGGGTACGGCAAGCAGCTGCTGACCCAGACCAACCAGGACGCGCTGTTCGTCTCCGGCTCTGGCGACATGCGCATCTTGATCGTGTGTGACGGCATCAGCACCGCGACTGCGGGAAGCGGCGACGTCGCCAGCGGCATCACCGTGCAAGTGGTGGCGAACCTGTGGGAACAAGCCCTTCCGCGACTGCGCGAGGCTCCAGGCAGCGAAATCCAAGACTTCGTCAGCCGAGCGCTTCGGGTCGCCAATCAAGCCGTCTGTGAAGCCGCTCTGCGCTTCGCGGGTGGACGGCTGGATGGTCAAGTGCCCATGGGCACCACCTGCGTCATGGCAGTCACCCGCGGCTCGGATGTCTGGCTAAGCTGGCTTGGCGACTCTCGGGCGTACTTGGTTGGCCAAGGCCACGCCTCGCTGTTGTCCGCAGACCAGAATCAGGCCGGTGACCGACTTCGCGCTTGGCAAGCCGGTATCGACCCGAAGTGGGACCCAGCAGGGTTCGCGCTGGTTGGGTACATTGGCCACTTCAATGACTGGGGGCGGCCAGAAGCGCTTCCACCCAGCCGTTTCCACACGCGCATGCTTCCTGGCGAACGCCTGCTCTTGTGTAGTGATGGGGTGTCTGACTACGTTGCAGAGAACCATCCTGCTGTCGCAGAAGTTCTGGGTAGAGCGAGTACTCTCGGCACCTGTGACGAGATCTCCCGCAGGTTGGTCCGACTGGCAAATGAGGCCGGCGGCGGCGACAACTGCTCGGTCATCATCGCTGCCCACCCGTAGCCTTCATGCCGGCTATCAACTTTCGCAAGCTGCCGAAAGGCACTCCGATTGGTCCCTATACGGTCGGTGAGACTGTCGGAAGCGGTGCATTCGCTACAGTGTATGCAGCGACGCTTCCTGACGGTACACGGCGCGCATTGAAGATTCGCCGCGCGGGGGAAGCGAGCCATGACCGTCGTTTTCTGCGTGAGTTCGAGTCCATGCGCGCTCTTCGGGTGCCCGGGGTCGTTCGCGTGTACGACGCGGGCCAAGATGCCGACCTGCTGTGGTTCGCCATGGACTTGGTGGACGGACTGCACTTCGACGAAGTCGTCCGCCGCTTACCGACACCCCGCGCCCGCGCCCGATTAGCGGCTCGTCTCGGACTTCAGGTCCTCCAGACTCTCGCCGCTCTCCATCAACGAGGCATTGTCCACCGCGACGTGAAGCCGTCGAACATTCTGGTGGATGCAGAAGACCGCGTTCATGTCTTGGATTTCGGCATTGTACGGTTTTTTGGTGAGGTCCCCGGACACCAGACCACAAATGTCGGCGAGATTATCGGCACCGTGCCATTCATGGCTCCAGAGCAGCTCGCTGGGTTGCCCATGGATGAGAAAGTCGACATCTTTGCCTGTGGAATCTTGCTGTATGAAGCGGTTGCAGGTCGGCGAGAGCGTCCGAAGAACCCACTGGCTTGGATTCCACGAACCTGTCTAGAGCGTCCCATTCCCCTGGCCGCTCGGTTCCGCGAAGTGTCTCGGGGTTTGTCTCATGCCATTGAATGCATGCTGACAGTGGACCCGGAAGCAAGGCCCACAGCGGACGCTGCGGTGCGACAACTACGGCTCGAAGACGCTGGTAAGCCCTCCATCGAGTGGCCCGAGCCACCATTCGTGTCCCCCGGGGATTGGTTCGAGCAGCTGCTCGGGTGCATCGGCGACAAGCGCAATGCGCATGTTCAGATCGTCGAAGGCCCAGCCGGTAGTGGAAAGCGCCGGCTTGCCGAACAGGTACACCGCGAAGGGTTGGTACAAGGCGTCTGGACCGTACACACGGCGTGTCGGCGCGACCGTATTGGTGCTCCCATTGGCCAGCTGATTCGGCAGATGGTGCGAACCGGCCGCTCAGATGACCGCTCCCGCGACGCTTTTGGACCCAAAGCCGATGCGCTGCGCCAGATGTGGCCGCACACAGGTATTCCAAATGAGCCCGAGTCGGGTGGGCA
Source organism: uncultured Pseudomonadota bacterium (assembly GCA_913061235.1). GTDB lineage: Bacteria > Myxococcota_A > UBA796 > UBA796 > CAJXTB01. The sequence continues at coordinate 74,940 of CAJXTB010000005.1, forward strand.
GCCGAGTCCAACCGACGTCGCAACTGCTCTGGCGCATGTACTGCAGCGCCTAGTGTCTGGACGCCCGACTCTATGGGTGGTGACGGCCATCGAAGACTGTGACCCGTACACATCCGCCGCTATTATCGCAGTTGCCCAGTGCGCTTCGCCCCGATTGGGTGTGCTGCTTCTGCATGACCCGCGATGGGCGTCGGACACATCCCGAGCACTGATAGACACCGCTGAGAAGAACGGGGCCAAGCGGCACGCTGTCGAGTACATCTCAGCCGACATTGCTGCCGAAATCGCAAAGGGTATCGCACCTGAAGCCCCTACTCGCGGCCTCGCGCGGTGCCGCCCACAACATGCAGTCGAGCGCGGGCTGCTCTCCCTGTCGGAATGGCGAGACGAGACCTTCGCTCCGCCAGCAACCCGACTTTGGCCGCTTGTTGTGCTGTCCGACGCTGTTCCTGACGAGGTTGTTCGCAGGCTCTCGGGTGCCAGCGCCCTTGGCGATACCCATGTCGCCCGCCACCGCGAACACAGCCAACTCCCTGGCAGAATGGCAGTCACCGCTGTTCGGGCGAGACTGGCGGACCGCAAGGGTGCTGCCCAGAACCTACTGCGAACCTGGCGTGGTGTCGGTTCTGTACCCGACTCAGTACAGGTTCATCTGCGCCTGTTGTCCGACGACCCCAATCGCGCATTCCCCGCTGCGGCCCGGGCAGCAATCGAGGCCGAGCACTTAGGCCGATACGCAGACGCGAGAGAGATGCTGTTCCTCCTGGACACGCTTCCGCGCCCCACCCACCTACCGCAGGCCGGTGCGTTCGCGTTGGCCCGTGTCCGAGCGCGCACCTTCCTTCGAACCGAGCCCACCCCTCCCCGCCAAGCCCTCGTCGATGACGTTGCCGTTCATGCGACGTCTCCGGCCCAAGAAGCTGATTATCGGCTAATCGTAGCCGAGTACGCCCTGCGTCGGGGGCAGACCGAGACCGCGGTTGTTGCCGCGCTTAGAGTCGCTGCTGGAGCTGCAACGGTTGCACCCGCAGTCGCTGTACGTGCCCTGCTGGTTGCCACGCAAACACGAGCATCATCGGGCCGCTTGGCAGAGGTGGAACGAGACCTTTCCCGCGCAGAGGACATCCTGCGTCGTCACCCGGATGCCATGCTGGCGGTACAGACTCAGAGCTGGCGCGCCGAGCTAGCCCTGCGCACACAGGACCTCGGCTTGGCGCGAGACCTGTCGCTGCAGACCCTCAAAGACGCCAACACCTTTGGCTATGTGCGTGGACGCGCCTTCAACGCCGCTCGCCTTGGCCAGATTCTACGGGCGGCTGGCCGGCGACGAGAAGCAGAGCACTACCTCCGTGATGCGCTCGACGCCTTTGCCGTGACGGGGGACATTGCCCTACATGCCGAGGTTCGGCTCATCTTGGCGACCCTGGTCGCAGAGCGCGGAGATGCCGTTGCTGCACGCTACCTTCTCGACGAAGCGCTACGCCGTGTTCGCCAGTTGCACATTCAGCGACTCATTCCGGTCGGCCTTCGTGTGGCCCTTGTGGTCGCTTCCCAAGTGGGCGACGCAAACGATGCCTCCATGGCTCTAGAGTCTCTGCAGGGCAACGGGATTGACGACAATGAGGCCCCGGCGGCCATCGCTCGATGGTGGCGTACTCGAGGAGATCTGCAGCGGGCGTCGGACATCGAGGCCCCCGGACAGCATGGCTATGGGCACATGCTGTGGCGAATTGAAGGCGCGCGGGTGGCGTTGGCGGGCGGTGACATCGACCGAACCATCCAGCTTGCCACCAGCATTCGCGACGACGCTAAGAACGCTGGTTTCCGTGAAATCTCGCTGTACGCTACGCTCATTCTGGGCGGTGCGGGAGACATTGATGAGACGTGGGAAGAACGCCAAGCCAGGGCCACCGAGAGCCTGAACATCGATGTCTATCTGGGAGCTATTGAGATGGAAGCGCGTCGGCGGCACCTCGCCGGAGATGCGCTGGGTGCACGGGCTGCATGGCGTAGCTTAGCCCTCCGCTCCGCGGACTTGAGCTATGCACCAGGCTTGGAAGAAGCGGAAGGCTGGCTGTAGAGCGACGGTTCCGGTCGAACTACAGAGCTTCGGCGCTCAGTTCCACTCGACTACGACCATCTGTTCCGGTTGCAAAGCCGTCAACCCGCCACGTGACGCCGCCAATGTCGACGTTCATGCCGTTGAAGACAAGAACCGAGTCCGCGCCAACGGGAGCGAGCTTCGCGCTCATCTTGGACACCGTATTGCCGCTGTCGTCGGTGAAGTCGCGTTCCCAGATGTTTCCACAGCCCACTCGCACGTCGCCAAGATTACCCATCGTGGCCTCTTGGAGCGTTACCCGGCGACGGTCTTGAGCTGGAGAAACCGACTCGGTAGGCTCCTTAAGCGCCGCTAACAGCTCCGTCTTTTGCCCAGCATCCACACCACGGTAGAAGCGGATGGTCATCTCAAGAGACACCAGACCGATGCTCGACGCGTTGGACTTCAGCACATTGAGTGTGTCCATTGGGTCTGCGCCAGCTTCCACACGTGCTCGCCAAACCGCGGCAACAGCCTTGTCGTAGAGCGATAAGAAGGTCTGCTCATGCTCTGAGAACCACTCAGCATCGTTGCGTGCCAAGTCCTTCAAGAACGCTTGGCCATCACCGGTCAGAGCGTCTTGTTTGGCCAGGTCGAGCATTGTTGGGGTCACGCCCTCACCACCGTTCCACGAGAACGCTGCGTAGAAGAGTGCCTCGCGCATGGACTTGCCCGTCACGCCGCCGATTGGAACCGGTGTAGACATCTCAAACCCGTCGTCGTTCGCTGCAGCCAGCTCACCGAGTGTCTCACCGCCCCAGGCATTCATGCACGAGTTGTAGAACGACAGAGCAATCGCGCGCTCCATGGTTGACCCGGTGCGCAGGTAGGAGGCCACAGCTTCACCGATTCGTTTTCGTGCATCTGCCTGGCCCGAGAGCCCGCGGTACATGTGAATCAACCCGTCTACTGCATAGCGGTCTTCACGGGCGCCCTTCGACAGCGCGTGCTCGTTGCGCATGATGGCCGCAACAACACGAGCGACCCTTGCCTCACTCCACTCGGAGGGAGTTCCTGTAGTGATGTCCATGCTTACGAGCCTTTGCTGAGGTCGTTGACGTCAACCCAAGGGTAGATCTGCTTGAAGATATCAATCGACATTGGCTTGGGATGAGAGCTGCCCCAAGGGTTGCGCATGCTGACCATCTTGGTCTCCGCGTCAACAGAGCGGAAGCTGTACGCATGGTTCGCGTAGACGTCGTACTCGTCCATCAGCTTCTTGACGTCGTCGTCGGTAGAGTCTTTGCCACGGGTCCATGCGGTCAATGCGGAGTTGTCTTCAATCTCAGTGTTTAGGCGGCTGAGCAGGACGTCTTCATCTTCCGAGCCGGCGTATACTCTGTCGTTCTTGACTCCGGTGATGGCCTGGACTGCGTCGCCCGGGAAACCGCCCTCAATAGGCCCATATCCACCGCCCATATTGGCGTAAGCCTTCTCAATCATCTGCGGCCACATCTCGGCCTGACCGTCGGAGTTTGTGTTCTCGGACTGCGCATACTTTACGTTGCCGCCGGACATTGGAACTTGGCTGTCCAAGCGCTGAACGACCTTCTTGCCGTCTTTGTCGAACAGCGTCACGGTGTACGTGCCATCTCCATGGTCCTGAACCGCGTCAGCAATGGCTTTCGGGTCTGCTTTGGCGACCGCGGCCATTCCGGCAATCAGGTAGCAATCGCCAAGACTGCCCTGATTGACGTCTTCGTCGGTGATGATGGGCTCATCTTTGCTGCCCTGAATGAAGCCAACGCCGTCTTGCACGGCATACTCAACGGAGCCTTCATGGTCGGGCTTAACGGCTGGGTTTTCGCTGATGGGCAGAGTGGATGAGCCCGCGGCGTCGCCGTAGCCAATGTGCTCGTTGTGCCCCATGTACCGGGACCACTGCTCGTTAAACTCCGACGCAAACGTCCAACCTGTGGCACTCAACCACTGACGGAACTTCTCTTTCGCCGCCGCGAGGCCACCAGGATTCTTGGCCGTGAGGTAGAACCTGTTGATCTCCGTCTGGGCGATGCCGCTGCAGGCCTTGTACGCGAACCACTGAAGGTAGTCGGCTTGTGTGGGTTCCTCCTTCTCTCCATCTTCTGGCTTCACACCATCCATGGCAAGTGGGTCGTAGTTGGCATCGGTCTCGCCCCACGCAAGGTGGCGAGTGGTCGCGGCGGTAACGCTGAGTGGCTTGGTGACTCCCTCACGCACTTGATTGATGGACTTGGTCAGTCCCCACGTCACGTTGTCGCCAGTAGACGCCCACATCGTGTCGTCTTCCCAGCCTTGATGCATACCGTCAAATGCGGTTGGCTTGAACAGCTCGTACCCGCCAGCGCCGAAGTCCGAGGCGCTGTAGGTGAGCTTGACGCATCCGGCATCAAAGCTCGGGTCGTTGAGTGTCAACGCCTCTCGGAGCTCATTGATCTTGACCCCGGTGCCGTCTGCACCCGCAAACCACCAGCCTGCTGGTACCTGCCCCTGTGTCTCACCGGTCATGTGAGCGTCTTTGTCGAAAGACCCGTCTCGCTTGCTCTCGAAGGCCCATGCCTTGTCCGGATTTTCCCGAGCGAGGGGGTTGGGGGCGAGCTTCATTTCATCTTTGTAGTCATCGCGACCAACGTAGTTGTACTTGAAGACCGCGTAGATATTGATGGCCCGACCCAAGCCGCCGGCCCCGGCAATCGCCTCTGAGGAGATGGCCTCGCCTTGCAGTAGGTAGCGCCCGTGGTTTGCTGCAACCACGCTCTTCATGGCCTTGTGCAGAGAGTCTACCGACAACGTCTCTTCATCGAACGTGTTCTCGCGCTGGAGGTGCGCCTCCACGGCGTCCACGAACATGGGAATGGTTCCCGCGAGCTTGGGCACCCGGCCGGCGTCTGCGATGACTTGGTCCCACTTGTGTTTTGCGACGCCGTTTGCAGGCTGCGCCAACAACCAAGCGAAGTTCCGAACGGTCTCGTCACCGAACAATGTGAATCCATCCGCAAGGTGTGTCTTGGCGGTGGCCTGGCGGGTCCGAATGAGGTCCAACACGCGCTGTTTCGCTGTGGGGTCTGACGAGTCCTTGAATCCAGCGAGGTTTCCCTGCAGGTTTGATAGACTGGTCAGTGCACCTTCCGCGCTGTTCAAGGTAGCAGCGGCGCTCTGGCGCGAGTCGTTGTCGAACGAGTTTGTGTTGAGTCGGGTTCGCCAGTCCGCCACCAAGTCCAGTCCGCTGATCGGCGTACTCGCGACCATTGGAGTGAAGGAGCCGCCGGCGGTATCAATCCAGGTGTGGTGCTGATGACCGTCTGCGGAGAAGCCCTGACGCGCTTCCAAGAAGGCTTTGTCGTCTGTGGTCGACCCTTCGCCTTGTTCCATGTCGGACGCTGACTCATCACCGATGTTGATACTGGTGATGTTGACGCTCTTGACTCGGATTCCGTAGCCGGTCAGGTCGTTATTCACGCCCCCTTGCGTAGCGGCGCTGTAGCCCGCGTACACGCTAGGCGAGGCAACGTCAGGGATGGCTGCATTCGCGTTGGCGAGGATGGGGGTAAACTGCGACACGACCTGCGAACGGACGAAGCTCTCCAGGCCACGGTTGTCCCACGTCTCACCCGACTTCCACTGGGTCTCAAAGGTGCTCTGCTCGGTAATCTCCAGGGAGAAGCTGCCGTGAGCCCGAATCGGCATGATCTGGTCACCGTCAGGTGACCGGTAGGCGTACAGAATCGGACTCGACGTTCCCCAGTTGCCGGTCAAACGTGGGCGAGTTGGGTCAGCGTCGGGTGCAATCTCGTCGGAGTCTGACGCAGCGGCCTCGCCAACAGCAGTGTCGGAGTCAGCGGTGGTGCCCTCTTCTTCGCTGTCGCGCCCCATGATGAAGTCACCGACGCTGTCGATGCGCCCTTTGAGCCACTCGAATGCCGTGTCCAGGCCTTCGTTGATGGGGTCACGGACGTCTTGCAGCAGCTCGCTGACCTTCTCACCAATGTTGCCGAGGCCCAAGACCTTGGCCAACAAGTCGATTGCGACGGGAACGAGGTCTCCCAGGGAGCCCTCAATCATGTCTGCTGCACCGCCGATGGCACCCGTTGCGATGGCATGGATGTTGGAGACGACCGAGGTCACAACAGCGTAGATCTGCTGAACGTTGTCCTTGACCCAGCTGTACAGGTCCCAAGCGGTCAGAAGCGCTTGTACGATTGCGCCGACCGGGTTGAACATGGATGCAATCTTGACCACGGCCTTGCGGATGATGGTCTCGGCCAACCACTCTTGGATGCCACCCATGATGGCTTCCCAGATACCGTCAACGCTGCCTTCCATGTACTCCCAGAGGCCGTTGACTACGCCCTCCTCGATCATGTTGTCGAGGAAGTCGATGACGAACTCGGCATTCTCGACGACCTCTTCGCCGAACGTATCGACCGCCTTTGCACGAATGGCGTCGTAGGTCAGGCCAAGCAACTGCAAGCCCATACCAATGAGGCCCTTCAGGTCAAAGCTCTCCATGAGCTCAATACCGACAACGCCCGCCTGTCCGGTCAACCAGTCCATGAAGCCGGACTGCAGGTGGCTCAAGAAGTTGTCTGCGAACTGGCCAAAGCCCTGCCCCACCGCCTCAATCAGGTTCCCAATGAACTGACCGGGGTTGTTGACGATGATGTCGATGGTGTCTTCGGCCTTTCCGACGAGTCCGTAGAACTCGTCGGGGCTGATTCCACATAGACGCAAGGCGGCTTCGAGAAGGGCCAGCAGAATCTGAACCCAATCACCGCTGATGACCGCTTGCAGAACAGCCATCGCCGTCTCAACTGCGGCGTTGAACGCGTCGATAATCGCGTTGAGCGTCTCGGTGATGGCGCTGACCAAGCTGTCGATACCGGCCTTCAGCTTCTCGCCAAAGGCTGTCACTGCCGTGGTGGCGTAGCTCACGCCTGCGTCGACGAATCCGTTTAGCGCCTCCGCGAGGTCTGGGAAGATACTCCCGACTAGCAGGTTGATGCCAGCCTTGAGGAACTCGCCGTAGGCCTCAAGTGCGGAGCAGACGAACGAAACGGCGGCATCAATGATCTGGGTTGCCAGCTCTTTGACGGCCTCCAAGATGGACGTGACCGCGTCTCGAATGGCGTTGAACATGTCCGTGATGGCGCTGGCCAGAGCGTCCAGCTGTTCGCTGACCCAGCTTGCGGCCTTTTGCCACCAGCTCTGGTCTTCCTGTTCGCGCTCCATGTTGTCGCGCTTGGCCTTGGCTTCAGCCTCGCCTGCGGTCACCTTGTTGGACGCTTCCGCCTCGGCGCGCTGGTATTCGGTGGCCACTTGGTCATTGGCCATGTTGATCTCGCGGCGAACCTCGCCAGAGACACGACCGTGCTCGCGCTGCGCTTCGGTGCGGAACTGGCCCATTGCCGTGTCGCCAGCCGCCATTGTGCGTTGGCGCTCAGCGTCAATGAGCCCACGCTGCTCACTGACTGTGGCCTGCTGCTCGGCATTCGCTTCGCTGACCAAGCGGTCGGCCTCCACAGTGGCCTCTTCAATGGACGTCTCCGAGTCCGTGTCACGGGTCTCTACAGCACCCGTTACGGCATCTTCGAACGCCTGATGAGAGGCTTCCATGGTCGGTGATTCAAACTCATCGAAGGATGCGACGACGTCTCCGCTGACGGTCGACTCCAAGAACTTCTGTACTTCTGGGTTGCTCCCGCCAGTGCCTTCAAAGGCTGGCATCTGCAGGCCTTCAACAGTGAAGCTCTCGTCCATGACATTCGGGACGACCAGCTCGGAGCCTGGGCTCGCGACGATAGCCGTGCGGGCATTCGTGGATGCCGTCTGTGCCTGAAGCACATTGGCGTCACGGTCGCGGTCGGCGCGAAGCGGGTCTGCGTCTCCGCTTTCCTGAAGGAATGGGGCCGGTCCTGGAGACACTTGAACGGCGCCGTCTTCGGTCTGAATGGAGCGAAGTGCTGCGCTGACGGCGCTCTGCTTGTCGGCTTCTGGAGCGTCTTCGCTGACTGCAGTGACTTGGTTGGCTGCGCTAGCGTTTGCGGTGAACTCGCCAGGGTCTACGGTGGGGGCAATCTCCGGCTGCTCCACAACGCCCGTCGCGGAGTCCGCGACTTCTTCCATTGCGGGAGCTTCAACAGCCGACTCCGCTGGCGCGGACATTGGCGTGGTGACGCCATCCTCGGTCATCACGGCATGGAATTCGGGTATTGAGTCCTGTAGCTCGCCACCTTCCGTTGTCGCGTGCGTGTTGAGCTCGGTCGATGTGCTCGCGTAGCTGACCGCCTTTAGAGACGGTGCTGCGTCCGCCACGGCTTGGGCGTGCTCTTTGGTTCCCGTGCTGGTGACCGGCTCTTTGGGTGTGGACGCTTGCGGTGCCGAAGCGCCTCCACCACCGCCGCCCGAAGCTCCGCCCGAGCCACCGGCCGCCGGCGCATCTAGCCGCATGTTTCCAGCGTTCGCTGGGCTGCGTTCTTCTATGCTGGGTGCAGCTGCAGCGGCGGTGTCACGCTCGCCGTTTGCTGCTGCGGCACCGGGAGCCGCGGCCTCTTCTTGTGCGGGTGCCGGCCCTGCCGCGTTCAGCGAAAATCCGGGTGAACCTTCAGCCTTCTTGCGACGACGCTTACCGAGCAGTCCGCCCAGACCACCACCGGCCAACCCGCCAAGGTCTGGCATGGAAGACGACAGTTGGCCTGTCAGTGACGCCAAATCAGGGGTCTCGGCCGAGGTCAGCTGTCCCACCATCTCCCGAGCGCCAGCAGGGACACCGTCTCCGAGCAATGTGCTCTCCGAGACATTGGACAGGTCGAACCCACCGCCAGGCATCTCCACGAGTTCAGACGCCGCATTGACGTCCAGCATGCTGGCACCTGCGCTGACCTGAGCCATCACGCCATCCAACTGCCCGGCAATCCCGCCGGACAGCGAGTCCATCGCACCGGACATCTGGTCCTGCATGCCAGAGACCGCACTTTCAGCGGAGTCCATCATGCCGCTGACCTGGTCCTGCACACCGGAGAACGCTTGGGTGGCAGCCTGCGTGCCTTCGGTCACCATGTCCTTGGCCGAGTTGCCTAGGTTGCCGACGAGGTCCGTCAAGTTGCCGAGCCCGGCTTCTGGGCCGGTACCCTTGAGCCCCTGCGCAAACTCCGAGGCGAAGGCCTTGGCTTGTTGCTCGTGGGTATCTCCCGGCTGAGAGACGCCCTTAGTGCCGCCGCCGATCACCGCATGGTGAACTTCTTCGGCCAAGATTCGCAGGCCCTCTTCGCTCGACGCATCGAAACGTCCAGCGTTGAAGTACACATCCGTGCCGACTGTCACCGCGTTCGCATTGAGAGACTCCGAGAACGACGCCGCTTCACGACCTGTATGCACTCGGACTTGATCAACAGCGTCGCCCAACACGGTTCGGAGCTTCTCTGCAACTGCCCCTGGCAGCGCCTGACCCTGGGAATTTCCTGGGGCTGCCACATTTGTGGAACGCGCCATTGGACCGCTGGCGTTTCGGTTCGCGTTGATGAGCTTGCGCTGGTCTTCAGGCACGCCTTCACGGGTCATCCGACCATCGGCACCACGAAGGTTGCGTAGTGGACGCAGTCCGGCGCGAATCTCGTCCTTGTCGTAGACCTCGTCGAGGGCTTCGTACCAGCTGTTCTCGTCGCGCTGCTCGTAGTGCCACCACTCCTGCTTGTTGTAGCCCTTGCCTCGCTTGGAGAAGCCCTTCTGCGCCGGAATGCGTGACCAACCGTGTCCTTCGAGAATCGCCGTGACGTCGACGAACTTCTTCTTGTAGGCGTTGTTGCCCTCTTGGTTCAAGTACAACTCTGGCGTGCCGTTGCGCTTGAACTGGACCGTTGGCTGCCCGCCTCCATCGCCCTTGGCTGCTAGATAGAGCCGGAAGAAGGTCTGCTTACCCTTCGGGTCCTTGACGATAATCCACTTGAGATTCTGGTTGATGTCGAAGGCACGTCCCGTCTTGTGCCACGACCAATTGCTCGCACCAGACTTGCTGGTCGTACTTCCGAGCGGACGGGTGGTGTCCCCCATCTTGGTGTCAATGCTCTGGCCGGTGGCCTTCTTGACGTCTGCGGCAGCAGCCTTGAAGTCCTTCACAACAGCGTCGGAGAGCTTGTGGTGGCCTTCGCCAAGCTTTTCCATCTTGTGGGGGTTGTGCTCTTCGTCCCGCATGACGGCTACGTCCGCAGTGGCGCCCTGCTCTACCGCCGTTTCTGGAGTCGACGGGGAAACAAGACCGACGCTCTCGCTCTGCATGCCAAAGTCTGCGCTGTCGTCCATGGTGACATCTGCGGTGGTCGGCAACGAGCCGGCAATACGCGATTCGGCAGCGTACGCCTCCACTTCTAGGGGATCGGATGCATTGGATACCGACAGGCCATCGCCGCCTGAATGCGGATTGATACGGCCTTCATCATGCTGCTGAACGTGAGTAAGTTCGTGAGCGAGAAGTTCCTTACCTCGGACAGTTTCTGGGTCATACGCACCGCTTCGGAACCAGATGTGTGAGCCAATCGTGAACGCATAGGCGTTCAGCGCTTCACTCTGACTCGACGCTTCGCCATCACGGTGAATGCGCACATGGCCGAGGTCGTGTCCCATGGCCGACTCGAAGCGCGCCCGGACCTCTTCGGACAGCTTCTCGCCGCCTGACGGCCGCAAGCCTTTGAGTACACTTGCGCCCGCGTCGTAGTTGTCCGCCTCAAACGCATCGCGCATGGCACGAAGCATGACCGAGTTGGTCGGCGAGATGCCGATCTCCCCGGTTGGCGCAACTCCTTCGGTCCCCGCCATCATGCCGTCGGCAATCATGGGGCCAAGGCCACTATCCCAGTCGCCACCGAGTGCGCCGAGCATGGCTGTGTTTCCGAACTGCTCGTGCAAGCCAGACGCCGCCGCATGGTCGGTGTCTGCGGCTAGCGCAGTTTCAGTTGCCCCTTCCAGGGCTGTCGAAGAAAGAGTGCCTTGGTCGGCAGAATCCGGGAGAGCCCGGTTTCGGCGGCCGTGGTCACGGTCAGAGCGAGACATATAAAAGCTCCGCGCAGAGGAAACACGCACTCAATCCTAGCGCAAAAACAGGCCGTTCAACAAGGAAGAATGTCTCGCGAAGTCGACACGGAGCGGCATCGCGTGTGCATCGGCCTCGTCGCAACCGCCGCGGTGTTGTATTGATGGTTCTCTAATCACCGGCGTGAACATCGCTGGGGGGGTCAGTATCACCAGTGATGACAAACGAGTTCACCGCAGTGAACGTAGTGTACGGCGCATTCTAGATGCAGCTGCGACCCTATTTGGCACCGAGGGCTACATGGGCGCCTCGATGAACGCGGTCGCTCGCGCAGCCGGGGTCAGCAAAGGGCTGCTGCACTACCACTTCCGCAGCAAGGAACACTTGCTCATTGAGGCGCAGCGCGTCGCTTTTCGGCGCATCCACAGTCAGTTTGAGGCGTCGCACACACCATCCACTGGTCGAGGGTCTGCACTGGGTGCGGTCGACGCCATGTGGCATAGCATCCGCGATCTATACCGTTGGGCGCCGTTTCTCGTCGAGACACTCTCGCTGTCCAGCACGTCGAAGTCGGTCTCTACCCATCTCGACCAGTTCTACGACGAGAGCATGGAGTTGCTGGAGAAGGGCATCGACAGAGTATTTGCCGACACACCAGAGGCACTGCCCATGTCCTCTGCGCGACTGGCTCGGCTCGTCCGGGTCAGTCTTCACGGCTTGCTTGTTGAGCTTGCTCTGGCCCGAACTGAAGCCGACCTGGTCCAGGCGGACGAGACCTTTGCCGACCTGCGCTACTTGCTAGCCGAGTTCGTCATTACCGAGGACGTGTCCGGCCAATAGTGGCCAATGCTGTTGGCGTAGTAGTCAAGCACAGGGTCCTCGCCTTTCATGACCTCCACCACGTCGCCTCGAACGCGAACGATGCGTCGCATTCGAAGACCGCGTAGCGCCAGCGAAGTGAGCAGCTCGGCTTCTTCGTGGTCCAACAGTTGGTTGTCCAGTGTTGACCCCGGCATGGACGGTAAACCGGGAGCACGTCGGCGCTCAATGACGTCCGCGAAGGCCGCCCCCAAGGCAATCGGTGCGTTGTACTCACGCAGCTCCGCCAAGACCTCGCGCACTGCCTGATTCATGTCTGGCAGGGTTCTCGCTCCTCGTCGCAACGCCATCGCCAGAACAGGCACCGGCGTTGCTGGAATGACAGAACCAATGCGCTGGTTCAAGATTTCATCGGCGAGCGCTGCGATGCCCTGTTGACGCGGACCGTCGTCCAATGCGTGTAGCTCCGCTCCGCCAGGCCACTCCGACAACAGCAACGGCTCACCGAAGGCCAGCGCTGCGTACCCAAACTTTCGGTGGCTGCGAGTGGCCACCTTGACGACATTGGCGAAAACTAGAACCGGCAGCCAGAACAAGATGCCCAGAACGCCGAGTAACCGCCAGACGAGCCACTTCTTTGGTACCGGACCGTCGCGCTCAGCCACCAGCGTGCGGTCCTCGAGAACTCGGTCGTAGTTCAATCCCACGGGCAAGAACGCGATGTCACGGTCCGGGAAGTCGCGACGCAGTTTCACCAGGTAGTCCAGCAAGCCCAATTTGGGTGGTCGAAGCGCCCCATCCCGTGACAGCCCGCCTTCAATGAAGAAGCCGGTCACGCCGCCGTGACCGGCGAGTAGCTGCAGAAACCGCTCGAGCACCTTGTGGTAGACCGGGTCCTTCTCTCCACGGCGGACAAAATAGCTTCCAAAGGCGCGAAACAGGTAGTTCAACGGCCAAATGCGTGCCCATTCTCCTACCGCGTATGACAGTGCAATCCGATTGAGCAGGCCGTAGGAGAGCACGACACTATCGGCCATGCTCCTGTGGTTGATGACATACACGCGAACAGCATCGTCTGGGATGGCCGCCGTCTGCGCCTCGAATCCGCCGGGGTCTTCAACCAGCTCAAAGCAGAAGTTCACTAGACGCTTCGCCATGTTGGCACCGAGCCGGTAGTACATGGCAATGCTGAAATATGGGGCGATTTCCTCAATGTATTCATCCACACGGTCGCGGATGATTGAGATGGGCTCACCGGTGGCCTCGGCTGCCGCCAAGACCTCCCTGTCGACATCTGGGTCCGACGCAATGCGCTCACGCATCCACGCCCGATCGATGAACCGCGCCTGTTCAAGCTTGATGCCGTTGCGTCGGATAAATCGAATTGCTGTCGCCCGAAAACGACGGCGAAAGCGGCTGATGACCGCAAAGCGCACGACCTCATACACAGCGATGCTGCCAAGACTCACCGCAATGAGTTGCCCACTGTTGATGCCGACCTCCGCAACAGAGTGTAGTCGGAAACTCTCCGAGGAGGACCTTTGACCCTGCGCACCGAACTCTGGGTAGGCGCCACACCGCCAAGCGACTGGCAAACTGTGACGCTTGAAAGCCTCAAAGAACTTCCGGATGACGGCCCCGTCGCGGTCATCACGTCAGCGCTCAGAAACGCGCCGGAGTCCTTCCCATCCCAGCTTCACCGCGTGCTGCAGCTACTCGGACGTGGCTTGGACTCGGTTGTCGTCGGCGCTGACGTACTCGATCTACAGGATGGTCTGCCCCTCGACACCGGTGTGGGGGCTCATCGTCGAGCGGCCTGGTTCGAGGCCGCCGACCGAGTCGCTGGCTTGGTTTCACCCCTGATGTTGCGACTGCAGCCAGGCCTTCAACCCTGGAGCGCAGCCTCTCCCGGTCGCTGGGATCCGCACAGCGCGGACCGGCGCGCAGCATGGGTAGATACCCTCGCAAAGCGGTCCGCTGCTCCCGGAACGCTTCTTCTCGAAGCGCATCGCCCGCTCGACCCTGCAGCGTTCACGTCGTGGATGATGGCCGAATGGCCCGGCGTGGAGCGAGCGGTTGGCTTTGTGTGGACCGTCGACAAGCCGGATGTGGTGGTTCGAGTCGAGCGGGCCGGTCCACACCCGATGGTCCGTGGCGCGGGTGTGTGGTGGGTAAACAGTCCTCGCCGCCACTGGCCGCAGGACCGTGAGGCGCTGCGACGACTCAAGGCATCTTGGCACCCGGATTTTGGTGACCGAATCTGCCGGATTGCGGTGATTGGTAAGACCATCGATGCGGTCGCTATCCGAGCGGGTTTCGAGGACGCGCTGATTCCCCAAGCTACCGCTGCCGAATGGCACCGCAGCGCAGTCAGCCCAGACCCATTCGCCGGTCTCCTGTGACGCCAAAGGGCGTTACGAGCTTCCCAAATTCACGAATCTCACTGACCGGACACCACGTGCGTACCTGCCTTATCGCCCTGCTTGCCACCCCGACCCTCGCTTGGGGCCAAGCCTGTCCAACCGGAGCGGACACCGGGCCGCGCATCCCCAATGGCACACGCGTCACAGTGTTGGAAATCTCCCAAGACGACAGCTACGCAAGTGAGCGTTCGCTGATTGGAAAGGAAGGCACGGCCACCGATCTCATGAACAGCGAGCACTCCTGCTGGTACGGCGGAGAGGTCCAATTCGACGACGGGAGCTCGCGATACTTCTACCGAGTTGCCGTGGATGCTGGCAACTCAAGTGGAGCATGGCCGACCTGTGATCTGGGAGCGCTGGTCCCACCCGTGCCTAGCGGGACACAAACACTGATTCTAAGTGTCCATCCGGACGACTCCTACTATGGAAACCCACAGCTCGCGCCCGGAACAGTGGTCACCACATCCGGACAGATGACCCAGACAGAAGATTGCTGGATGTCGGGCTCGCTTCGCACCCAAGACGGCAGCGAATACTACGCCTACAAGGTGAGCCTTGGCAGTGACGCGAACCTCTGCCCCGCGAACGCCATTCGAAGCGCCCCCCAAGCGGGAGAACGCCTGCAGGTCGTGCGCGTGCATGGTGAGGCACCACAACCTGAGCACGCCTTCTTTACAGACGGGATGCCGGTAGAGGCCGTCGGAAAGATGGGTATTGAAGATTCATGTTGGCTTACCGGCGATCTGTTCATCCCAGCGACCAGCCAAACCATGCCGGCCACACGAATCGCTCTGGCACGCGGCAACGGGGCCAGCGCGACCTGCTCGGGTGCAAGCACTGTGCGCGTGGGCGACAGCGTCAGTGTGGCGTCGATTGGGATGGCCGACCCGTACGCCGCCGTCGCACATCGGGTAATCGGCACCGAGGGCACGGTCCGGGGGGTCTCGTCGGCGTCAGACTCCTGTTGGGTGGCCGTCGAAATCGAGGGCACAAATGGCGTGCGCTATCGCTTCACCCAGGCCACCTTCACCCCTTCACCCGACCCCTCGGCCGAGTGAACAGGCTGCCTTGTTCGCTACAGGGCGGCGTCGAGTTGATCAACGAGGCGCTGATTGAGGCTAGAAACGCGCTCGGCAAGTACGCGAGCGATGGCCAACCCAACCTTCAGTGCTGCAGGGTCCGCATCACGCGCCATCTCCTCGAAGTTGCGTCGGTCAATGGCGAATAGCCGCAACGACGTGAGGGCATGTACGGACGCCGAGCGCGGCTGCTCGGTAAGCAAGCTCATCTCACCGAGCACTGCTCCAGGCCCGAGCTCGGCAATGACCTGGCCCTCTGCCTCGGAGCTACGCTTGCGCACGCTCACCGTGCCTTCCAGGAGAATCACAAGGCGGGGTCCGCTGCTCCCTTCTTCCATGATGACCGAGTCTACCGGCCAATTCTCCATTCTCCCCGCTTCGACAAGCCGAGTCAGTTCATCTCGTGTAAGGCCAGTACAGAGTGGAACGCGGGCCAGTTGGTCTAGAGCCGAAGCCATGTCTGCCTCCAGGGAAGTGCGTAACCGTACCAAGGCTGAACGCCCTCACCCATCCAGGTCTGACAGCGCGGTCATGTTGTGAACAGCTTTCTCAGCAAGCTCGGCAACCGATGGATGGACGCCTTGAGTACGGGAAATGAGTGACCGGAGTCGAGCGACGGTTGCCGAGTCGGTTCGGTCGGTCAGTCCCAATTCGAGTGCCTCCCACAGCCAACCGCGCGCACCTTCCGCATTGCCAGCGCCAACCATGTACATCGCACCCACAAGACGGTATCGACTCCACGCTTCGTGACCTGGAGCTGTAGCGAGCACCGTGCCCAATGTTCCCAAGTGTTGATACGCGGCATTGAGATCTTGGCGGTCCATGGCCATCCAGATCAAGGCTTCAAGCGCCCGAGCCGTGGGGTCGAAGTCGCCGGTACCTTGTGCCCATGCGTAGATATGGCGCCACTCCTGCAGCGCCGAATCGGTCCGTCCAATGGCGTCTAGTACCTGGGCATGTCCACACCGCGCATGTAGGGCTTCGCGGGTGGCTCCCAACCGGTCGGCACGCTCAATCGACCGTCGATAGGCTCGTTCTGCTGCTTGTGCCAGTCCTCGCTCTCGCAAGACATCCGCTCGACCAATGCTGGCTCGCACCGCGCCAATGGGGTCACGAGCCCGCTCAGAGGCTCGTCTCGCTTCTTCAAACCCTTCATCGGCTTCGGCAAGAAGCCCGACAGACAGGGCAATCTCCGCCTGACCCAACATAGCTGCCGCAACCCCGGGCTCGTCTCCTAGCTCAGAGGCAATACCCTCCGCACGCCTGTACAAGACCTCTGCGCCATCGGTGTTGCGACGTCGAACCTCTAGCTCCGCCCGTCCTCGACACACTCGCGCCCGTTGTTTGGCGAGTCCGGCCGATAGGCAGATTCGTTCCGCCTCAGCGAGATGCTGGCTCGCCTGGTCGAGGTCACCTTGGTCGCCAGCGAGCTCCCCAAGAGCCGTGAAGACCTGCGACAGGCCAAGCTCATCCGCAATTGCTGCGAGACGCCTCTTGGCACGACGCAGGCGCTCTTCCGCCGCTCCGTACTCAGCCCGAGCTTTCGCCGTCAGCCCCCAGAGAAGCCAGGCTTGACCTCGTGCTCCCAAGTACGGCTCTCGGCCAGTCGTCGCCTGCAACATCTGTTGTGCTGCACTGTCGGCCTGCCCAAGCCGACCGCCTTCCAGGTGGCGCTCAGTCGCAGCCATCAGAAACTCACACGCCTCGAAGCGCTTGCCGGCCCCCAGGGCCCAGCGCCCGCGATCAGCGACGTCATCAGCAGCGGTAGAGACATCGTCCAAGCGCTCGTAGAGTACGCCAACATCTGGACGCGCGAGGGCGCGGGCCCGAACCGCCTCGAACAAGCGGGACGACGAGAACTGCACCCGCTCGCCGATGCGCTCGAACAGTCCGCTCTCGTCCAAGTCTGCGCACAGATCACCACCGACAGCATCAAACTTCGCTGGCGAAATCGCGCGACCGACCAAGCCGAGGGCATGCACCCGGTCAACAAAAGCGAGGGGCCGTTTTGTTTGACGGGCCAAGCTGCCAACGCGGGCGTCCAGTACGCTGTCTCGCCCCCTCGGTAGTGCCGCTTCCCGGTCGACCCCTGGCGCCAACACCAGCTGCGGTCCGCGGGCCACCAAATAGTCCTGCTCGGCCCAGGCCATCACCACATCGCGCGCCAGTCCAGCATCGCCGCCACACCGCTCGACGACCTCACGCACTACGGCCGGGTCCAACGGCAGCCAGGCACCAATCAGCTCACGAACGCCGCGTGGTTCGAGTGCCGGCATGTCCAGGACTTCAGCGCCTTGGGCAACAAGCTCCGAGATGTCAGCACCTGCATCCACTGCTGCAAGAACCAGTGTTCGTTGATTCGCGCCAGAGGCGGCCGAGCGCAGGATTGTGGTGGCAAGAGAGAGTCCATCTCCAGGCTCTTCAGACCAGTGAGCACCATCCAAGATCAGCACAGAGAGTCCACGCCAGTTCATGGCATGCAGGCGGCGGTACACTTCTCGCAGCGCGATGGCGTCTGCGGGTGTGGGCGTGCCTGGCGATGGCAGGGCCCATTCGACCAAGTCCGCCGACTCCATCCGAGTTGCAGCATCCATGCGACCGCGGGAGCGTCCAATCCGCCTCAGGACCCGGGAATACAGTGCCTCTGTGGTCTCATTCCATGGACGAATCCATTCCTTGGTAGCGCCTGCATAGCCGTCTGTGGGCTCGGCCTCCTGATGGTAGGACAGCCACAGAGGTTCGGCCCATCCACCCATTTCAAGCGTGCGAGACAGGCTGCGCAGCAGATGCGTCTTGCCACTGCCGGGCGCTCCACGGACCACGACCACGCGGGTTTGACCGGTCTCGCGCACTCCGCGTGCGGCATCCCAGATTCGCTGTCGAAGCCCCTGATGGCCAACCAAGGGTGGGTCTCGAAGGGTGAATAGACGAACCGACGCTCCTGGAGGAACGGGTGCCAAGGCAGGAGGCACTGCAGGCGACATGACCGAGGGCAGAGGCCTGTTCCACGGTGGCAAGTCGAGCAGGAACGGCTCGTCTGGCGCGCTGACAGCAGACGTTGTCATGGACGACACAGAGGCGTCGGCACCCGGGGCAATCGACACACCACGCCGCGGCATCCCGGGCGTGGCGGACGCTGTCACCGTGGCTCGCGGTAGCGCATTGAGCTCGGTAATGACGTCTGCGGCCACGTCGTAGCGAGCCAGTGGGTCGGTTGCGAGGCAGTTCGCTAGGACCTGGTCGAGGCCGACGGGAATGACCAACCCTGGCTGCGGAATGAGGGGTGGCAGGGCTCCGCCAGACGTGCCCGAGTGACCACGACCGAACGGCCTGCGTGCCGTAACGAGCTGCCAGAGCACGACCCCCACCGCGTACAGGTCCGACGCCGGACACAGCTCACGAACGCGTCCCATGGCCTGTTCCGGTGCCATGTAGCCCGGCGTACCCTCGGTCCGTCCTTCGCTTCGAACCAGTTCACCCGCGCTGCCAGCGAGTCCTAGGTCTGCGAGCCAAACCTGTGATTGAGGCCCATGCAGCAAGATGTTGGCGGGCTTGATGTCTCGGTGTAGTGCTCCTGCGGCATGAACAAAGCTCAATGCACCCAGCAGCTCCAGCGCCATGTTGAGCAGCAGAGGCCACGGTCTGGGCTCTCTCACCCACGACGCAACGCTTCCACCATCCGCCAAGGCCAACGCCAAGTAAGGCGAACCATTCGACAGCTCGCCAGTGTCGTGAATGGGGACGATGGCCGGGTGAGCTAGACGCGCAGCAGCACGAACCTCACGCTCAAACATCTGACGAAAGAGCGCATCCTTCGCAAGCTCCGGCCGCACCACCTTGATGGCCACAGGTACGTCCAACTGACGGTCATACGCCCGATACACCTGTCCCATTCCGCCTTCGCCGAGCAACGGGTCTGCGGCATAGGTGTAGCGTTCGGGGAGTGTCGGGTTCACGGCACCTCTGATCAGAGGGGAAGGCGAAGAGTACTCGTTGTTCACGACACACAAACCCACTGCGCCCACTCACGGGCGGCTTCCCGGTCAATCCGTCGAAGCGGTCAGACGCGGAGCGAGAGCGTGCGGAGCGTGCGGGGATTTTGATGTCCCGTGTCGCTTCTCTACACCTGCATCAGTCGTCAGCCTTTGGCGGCGCGTACGGATTGCTCTCAACGATGGGACGGCTCGCTACGGGACGCTCGGGCAGTGTGAGCGCTTCGACCGCAGTGACGTATCGAGCACGCTGGTCGTCTGGAATCTCGTGTTCCAGGTACGCCAGCAGAGCACGTCGGAAGTGTTCCTCGGAGCTGTCAACGTTTTCAGCCCGCTGAAGCATGCCCAAGCCCAAGATGATGCACGTGTCGCAAATCGCAGCATCTGGAGCTGACATCAGGCGGTAGACCTCGCCGGATGGTTTGTTGCAGAACGAGCAGGCGTTCTTGCTTGCAGCCTGCTTCCGAGCCTTTTTTCCCCACCCGAACATGTGCGACTCCAAAGACAGAACCGGAGGGTGCCACGACATCGACGTGGCACCCAACGTCGATGCAGGCGTTCAGACCGAGATCAGTAGGCGCGAGCGAACAGAGCCCATTCGCGGGCGGGCTTCCCTGTCAATGGACAGGTCAAGCCTTCAACGGAGTCTTGAACCATCGGGTAGCAGCGGAGCGTAGCCTTGGTTTCGTTCTTCACCGCGACTTCGTCGTCGTCATCGCCGCCCCATGCGACACGGAAGAACCCGACCTCATCCTTCACCGCTGCCACGAACTGCTCACGCGAGCTGATGTCGTGGATGTGGGTGGTCTGGAACAGTTCGGCCCGCTCCAACAGCTCTGCTTGAATGCCGTCGAGAACGTCTTGGACCTGGTCTACGGCACCCTCGAAGGCCACGCCGAACTTACCGCCGCCGGTACGCTTCTTAGCAAAGGCCTGGCCCTTGGCAACATCACGTGGGCCAATCTCAAGCCGTAGCGGAACACCCTTTTGTTCCCACTCAAAGTACTTGGCGCCCGGACGCATGTTGTCGCGGTCGTCGATCTTGACCCGGAACTTTCCGCGCAGAGACTTGTTCAGCGCGTTCACCGCTTCCATGACGACCTCACGGTCCTTCGCCTTGTAAACGGGGATGATGACAACCTGAATGGGTGCCACTGCCGGTGGAAGAACGAGTCCTTCGTCATCAGAGTGGGTCATGATGACCGCACCGATCAGACGCGTAGAGACGCCCCAGCTTGTTGCCCAGACATGTGTCTGGCCGCCGTCAGCGTCTTGGTAGGTCACGTCAAAGGCCTTCGCGAAGTTCTGGCCTAGGAAGTGGCTAGTGCCGGACTGAAGTGCCCAGCCGTTCTGCATCATTGCTTCAATGGTGTAGGTCTCAACTGCACCGGCAAAGCGTTCACGAACACTCTTGCGCCCCTTGATGACCGGCACGGCGAGCACGTTGCGAGCGAACTCGGCGTACACATCCAGCATCTGCAGTGCTTCGTCGACCGCTTCGGTCTCTGTCGCGTGCGCAGTGTGGCCCTCCTGCCACAGGAACTCCGCGGTGCGAAGGAACGGGCGGGTCTTCATTTCCCAGCGAACCACGTTGGCCCATTGGTTGATGAGAATGGGCAGGTCGCGGTAGGAATTGATCCAGCGTCCGTACATGTGCCAGATCATCGTTTCCGACGTCGGACGTACGACAAGCGGCTCTTCGAGCTTGCTGTCTGGGTCAGGCTCGACAGACGTCACGCCATCGACTTCGATGCTGCGCAGGCGGTGATGCGTGACCAAGGCGCACTCTTTGGCGAACCCTTCGACATGCTGTGCTTCCTTAGAGAGGAAGCTCATCGGGATGAAGAGTGGGAAGTACGCGTTGACGTGCCCGGTGGCCTTGAAGCGGTCATCGAGTTCGCGCTGAATGCGCTCCCAAATGCCGTAGCCGTGCGGCTTGAGGACCTTGCAGCCGCGAACGGGTGAATCGTCCAGCAAGTCTGCGTGACGGATGACGTCGAGGTACCACGCGCTGTAGTCGTCTTCGCGGGTCGTAATGCCCTGATGTTCGGCCATGTCTGCTCCCAGTTAGTCGGCGCGAGTAACGCGCCATGGCCGCCCCGTGAACGTGCAGGTCGCTCACGAGATCGTCACCTGACGCCGGTCCGAAGCCCCGTGATATGCGGCCAACATGCCCGGACAGACCATTCAGCTACGCGACCTCGGACGCGTCCAAGAAATTGCAGCCGTCCTTACTCGAAATGGGTTTGGCCAGGTGTTCAGTCTGCTCGGCGTTGGCGGCACCCTGCCGTCCGTCGCGGACAGTGACGCAACAACACGCCCCTGGGCCCGTCGTCTCCGCCAAGTGCTGGTGGAGTTGGGACCGACGTTCGTAAAGCTGGGACAAGTGCTGTCCACGCGGCCGGACATTCTGCCAGCAGATGCGTTGTTGGAGTTCCAGAGCCTTCAGAACAAAGTCCCACCCATGGACATGGCGGTCGTTCGCGAGATTCTCCTGGAAGAATTGGGCCAGCCCCTCGAGGCCGTCTTCTCCGAGTTTGACGAGCTCCCGATTGGCAGTGCATCGATTGCGCAAGTGCATCGCGCCGTGCTCATCGACGGCGGTGTGGTTGCGGTCAAGGTCCAGCGCAAAGGCATCGCGCGCACCATCCGCTCGGACCTTCACATCCTGTACTCGTTGGCCCAGCTCACCGAAGGTCGCATTCAAGTTCCAGGATTCTATACACCGTCGGCCATCGTTCAGGAGTTTGACGCTGCCATTACGCGCGAACTGGACTTCCATCAAGAAGCGCACAGCATTGAGAAGTTCGGCAACTACTTCCGCGACGACCCCATGGTCATTGCCCCAGAAGTCCACCATCGTTGGTGCACGGGGCGAATCCTCATCATGGAGTTGATGGAAGGCAAGCCGCTGCGCAATGTGTTCGGCGAGCTACGTCGGTCTGAATCAAAACGCCTCGCGCACCAGCTGATGGACGCGACCTTCAAGCAGGTATTTGAGTTCGGGTACTTCCACGGCGACCCCCACCCGGGCAACATCTTGCTGACGCCAAGTGGAAAGCTAGCGTTCATCGACTTTGGCGTCATGGGCATGCTCACCGGCGGCATGCAAGACACCATACTCAATGCCTTCACGAGCCTTGTGTTCCGAGACGCCGAGACCCTCGCCATGACCGTGTACCGGGCAGGCGGAGTCGACGACCGGATCGACCTTCGCGCCTTCCGCGCAGAGCTTGAGCTGAAGATGGTCGAGTACCACGGCGCTTCTCTCGATGAGCTTGCGGATCCAGCGACTCTAGTAGACGTCATCCAGCTGGCCCAGCGCTACCGCATCAATCTCCCTGCTGAATATGCTGTGCTCGCTCGCGCCGTTGGCTTGGTGGAAGCGTCGATTCGAGCGCTAATGCCAGGCATGGACATCGTCTCTGAAGTCACGCCTTACGCCCAGCGTCTGATTCGCCAGCGCTTCTCACCCGACCGCGTCGCCGCAGACGCCGCTCGTTTCATGGTGCAGATGCAAGGCCACATGAAGGAGCTCCCCACACAGTTCAACCAGGTGTTGATGGACTTGGAGGGCGGGCGGCTGTCGTTCGAGATGCGCGACCCCGAAGCCAGCCTGCTGCGGTCCGAAATCCGCATGGCTGTCCAGCGCATGTCCCTGGCCTTCTTTGCGTCCACCATCACGATGGGCGCACTACTGTTCATTGCGGCCTGGTCCCCATCTCCCTTCGAGATTCCGTTGATTGGCCTTGCCGGAATCTTGTTGCTGATCCTAGGGGGTGTGTTGTTCGGCACCCTTGGTGTGCACGTATTGTTCGCAAACTTCCTAGGTCCGACAGCTTGGCGCAACAGATTTGTCGCCGTTGTCCGATTCCTGTCCTGGCGGCGTCGGGACTAGGCTCAATCCCGCCATCCTGGCCCTGTGGTAGTCTCTGGGTGTCCCAATTTTTTGGAACGCCCCCTTCTCCCTCTATGTCCGATTGGAGCGCCCGTTGGCGACGAGTAAGCTCGAATTCTCACGTGGCGACCGCATTGCGTCGTACGAAGTTGTGGACCTCCTTGACGAGTCCCCCCTTGGCCTGACGTATCGGGCGAAAGAAGTGAAGAATGGCAAGTATGTCCGTCTGACGGTCCTACGCCCTTCGATTGCTGGCCCTGCCGACGAGGCGGATGTGCGCGCCACTTTTGAGCGCAGCCAGTCCTTGCAGCACCCGGGGATCTTGCAGTTGCTGTCCTTGGAGCGACATGAAGACACGCTGTTCTACACAGCCGAAGACTTCGAGGGCAACACCCTTCGCAGCCTGCTTCATGAGTACAAGATTGCGGGCAAGCCCTTCAATCTCAAGGAAGCCGCTCAGATT
This sequence comes from uncultured Pseudomonadota bacterium, assembly GCA_913061235.1. GTDB lineage: Bacteria > Myxococcota_A > UBA796 > UBA796 > CAJXTB01. The sequence continues at coordinate 98,716 of CAJXTB010000005.1, forward strand.
ACGTCGCAAATTCTTGAAGCGCTCTCAGCGACTCATGAACACGGCACAATCCTCCGTGCGCTGCGGCCTGAGCATGTGCTTGTACACATCCGCTACACCGGCCCACGTCAGGCCAACTTCGTAGCGCGCACTCGCCTTCTCACCAATGGCCTGTGGGAACGCATTCCCGCCGGTACCCTGGCAGAAGATGAGTTTGGTCGTGGCGAAGCGCAGTACATGGCACCCGAACTCCGCGGCTTTGAGCCCACAGCGAGTCCACGGGCGGACCTGTACTCAGCCGGAATCATTTTCTACGAGATGCTCACGGGTACCGCACCGATCGGTACTTTCCAGCGGCCGACTCAGCTGCGTCCTGACCTGCCCAAGCGGGTCAACGACATCATCGAGCTGGCTATCGCCGGCGCTCCGGAAGACCGCTACTCGCAAGCAGCCGACCTTCAGAAAGACATCACCCGCTTGTTCAGCGAGCCCGATGCAAGCGCGTCCAACTCCAAAGGCGGCATTAGCACCGGAATCATTGGCCTAGCGGTTGGTGGCGTGGCGCTCATCGCAGCCGTTGCGGTCATCTTGTACGCGGTCTCCACCGGTGGAACATCGCCCAAGGACCAAGCAGAGATTCTTCGCGGCGACATTCTGTCTCAGACGCCCGACGTCACCGCAGACGAACGTGAAGCCATCTTGGCGCGTCATCCGCCGAACATGGCCTACATTCCTCCAGGTCCGTTCGTCTCTGGGCGTCTACAGTTCGAAGAACCGGGCGACTATGGCTCCGAGCCGCTGGCCGAGGTTGTCGAACTCCCTGCCTACATGATTGACCTGTTCGAGTTCCCAAACAATCCGGGCCGGATGCCAACAGGTGGCTTGTCATTCGCAGAGGCAGAGACCCAGTGTGAATCGGCTGGCAAGCGCCTATGCACGCAACCTGAGTGGGAAAAAGCTTGCAAGGGTACGCTCAATACCGTCTACGCCTACGGCGACTTCTACGACGACGGCCCAGATTTCTGTGGCTCTGGCGGCTCCGACCTGTTTGAGTCGGGTTCTCGTGCAGCGTGTAAGTCTCGCTGGGGCGTGTTCGACCAGTCTGGTGGACACCGTGAGTGGACCGCCACACAGCCCGAAGGCACTACCGGCCGTTCACTGGTGGTTGGTGGCTCTCGCGGCGTGCCCCGTCGGGGAACGCGCTGTGCATTCAGTGTGGACGAAAACATCGCGCTGAATCAAGAAGGCATCAGCTTCCGCTGCTGTCGCGATGCAGATGCCCCCATGCCGGTACCTGCTGACGAGATTGCCCCGCCAGAGTAATCGACGCGGTTGGTGCCCAACGCAAAAACGCCTCGCTCTGTTGAGCGAGGCGTTTTTCGTTTGAGAGCTGCTGTCCTAGCGGCGTCTTAGACCGCCAAACACAACAATCGCAATGACGCCGGCCACGATCGTCACGCCGACCCCGCCACACAAGATGCCAATGACTTCGAGTCCCATGGCGCTACTGTGGCGACGTGAATTCAACGACGTACGGCACACCACCATTACTGGGAGTCTCCATGTCGTCGTACACAATCACGCCCACTTCGACCTGTTGGCCACGCGGCGGGTAGCCGTTGACAGCGACGCGCAGTGGAACTTCGGTCTGCTGAACACCGCAGTCCAGGTCGCCACGAGGTCCGTAGGACTCGTAGTACGTACCTTCTGGCGCCACGACGCCATCAATCTCTTCGTCGAACCACACCTTCATTTCGTACCAGTGAAGGTCACCGTCCGCGTCAGTCACTTTGGCGTTGACCAGCAATCCTGGAGCCTGGGAGCCGTCACTCAAGGTGAAGGGGTCTCCCTCTTCAATCTCCAGCTCGGTAATGACCGGCGCGTTCGTTCCGCAGTCGGCAGCCACACCCATGGGCGGCATCAGATCACCGTTGCCACCGCACGCGACAGCAACCAAGGACAACACAGCAAGAGATCGGGACACGTGGGCCTCCATATTGGACCGACCTAGCCCGCTGACCACGGATGTGCCCACAGTGCACCGACACAGTGGTGACGTCACGTTGGGAGTGGTAGGCCCATGCATGCGACTGTGGACCCCAGGACGAGCCTATTCCGCGATGCGAGACCAACTCGGCAGCATCCGCGGTGTGTATTGGGCCGGTAACCGCGTGGTGCGCCGCAGCGACTTTCGCCACCATGCCGAGAACGTACTGCTCCTGCACGGTTTCTTCCAGACGCGCTCCATCTGGAACACCATGGAGGACCGCCTACGCTTTGATGGCTACGGCGTCGTGTCCTTCGACTTGGGTGGCACCCTTTCGCGCTTCAATACCCAACCTCTCGATGCTCTCGCGTCTCTCATCGCAGACAAGGTCGAGTCGCTAGCACAGCGCCACGGTGTCGAGAGCCTGCACATCATCGGCCACAGCAAAGGCGGTCTGCTGGCACGTCGCTACGTGCAACAGTTCGGCGGTGATGCCCGCGTGCGAAGCGTGATCACCCTTGGCACACCCCACCATGGCACGCCAACCGCTGCTCTGGCCGTGGCCGCTGGCGTGTTCTTCCGCAACCACAGCGCGCGCGATCTACTTCCCAACAGTCGCGTCATCCGTCGCCTGAACGAAGAACGGTGGCCCGACAACATCCCGCTCACCTCGATCTACTCGCGCGCTGACATTGTCTGCCCGTACTGGTGTGCCCAGCTGCGCCAAGAAGACGACCCTCAGTTCATGAATGTGGAAGTCCCATCCGTTGGGCACTCCGAGCTGGCATGGGACACCGCAGTCTATCGGCAGGTACTCGAACAGCTGAAAGCTCACCCCATCCCTCTAGGTGGTGGTGGTGGCTGACGCTTACCGAGACGCCGGCGTAGACATTGACGCCGGCGAAGCCCTCGTCCGCCGTATCGCCCCTATGGCGAAGTCCACGCATCGAAGCGAGGTTCTCGGCGGTCTCGGTGGGTTTGGCGGTCTGTTTGCACTCGGCAAGTCGTACGACGACCCGGTCTTGGTCTCTGGTGCAGATGGCGTGGGTACCAAGCTGTTGCTCGCTGAACGACTCGGCCGCTTTGACACAGTCGGCATCGATCTGGTCGCCATGTGTGTGAACGATGTTCTGTGCTCGGGTGCAGAGCCGTTGTTCTTCCTGGACTATCTCGCGACTGGAAAGCTCAACGTTGAGCAAGCAGCTGCTGTGGTCAGTGGAATCGCGGAAGGCTGTCGGCAAGCGGGGTGCGCGCTGATTGGCGGAGAGACGGCTGAGATGCCGGGCATGTACGCCCCCGGTCGCGTAGACGTCGCAGGATTCGTCGTAGGCTGCGTCGAGCGGTCGAACATCTTGTCGCCCGAGCGGGTCGAAGCCGGCGACATTCTGGTCGGCCTGCCCTCAACCGGACTGCACAGCAATGGCTATTCACTCGCCCGGAAGCTGCTCGTAGACATTGACATGCCCGACCCAGGCATTCTCGATGCGCTCATGACTCCGACTGCCATCTACGTCGATCGCGTCCTGCCTCACATGCGTTCTGGCGATGTCCACGGTGCCGCACACATCACTGGCGGTGGCCTCACCAACAACGTCCCGCGAATGTTGCCTCCGGGTCTCGGTGCGGTCATCAACAGCACCTCTTGGCAGCGTCCACCCCTCTTTGAACGGCTCCAACACGCTGGCGGACTGTCCGACGCCGAGATGTACCGAACGTTCAACATGGGCATCGGAATGGTGCTGTGTGTGCGTCCTGAAGCGGCTGAGCGTGTCGCAACTGCGGTGGCCGGCAACATCATCGGCCATGTGCACGTTGGCCAAGCGGTCACGTTCGCATGACCCGCGTTGCGGTCCTCGTCAGCGGCTCTGGAACGAACCTCCAGGCACTGATTGACGCCACAGCCCAGCACGAACACCCGGTGCACATTGCGGTGGTGGTGTGCAACCGTCCGGGAGCTCCGGCCATCGGCCGTGCACAGGCGGCGGGCATTCCGGTCGAGGTTCGCTCCCACCGGGCCTTTGCCGATCGCGCCTCCTATGACCAAGAATTGGTTCGCACACTGGAGCCCTACGGCGTTGACTGGATCTGCTGCGCAGGGTTCATGCGAATTCTAGGGCCCACGCTAATCTCGGCGTATGACGGCCATATTTTGAACATTCACCCGTCGATCCTCCCAAGCTTTCCAGGGCTGAACGCACAGGCACAAGCACTCGCTGCTGGCGTACGCATCACCGGATGTACTGTCCACATTGTGGATGCCGGCGTGGACACTGGGCAGATTGTTGCCCAGGGCGTGGTGCCCGTTCACACCAACGACACAGAGGACACCCTCACAGCGAGGCTACTGAAGATGGAACACCGAGCGTACACCACTGTCCTACGCTGGGTCGGTGACGGAACGCTCCAGCCTGGTGGCCAGGTTGCCGAAGGAACAGTCTGCTCGTGGAGTGATGTGTGACCGTTGCCCAAGATTCCATTCTGCAGCTACTGATTCGACTCGGCTCCGTCGCATTCCTGCTGGTGTTCTGGGTCTGCGCAATTCTGTGGTGTGCTGTCCGCTACACAAAGGCCCCTGGCCGCTATGCGGGCATGGCAGGTCTGTTCACGGCCATGCTTAGTTTCCAGCTGGTTTGGCCGTTGGCCAGAATGTCCGTGGGACGCTTCATCATGGGCTTCGGCATCCCCATGGACCTGACTGCCGTGGGTCTCGGAAGCGTCGATAGCTTCTTGATGTTTGGCGTTCCCGCCATGACCCTCGCGGTCATTGCCCTACAGACGCAGGCCCCTCAACCCTCATGACACCGTCCGCCTACGACGCCATTGGCCAGGTAGTACTGTCCCTACCGGCTTGCCTTCTCCTTGCGGTTGTAGGCATTGCTCTGTCCATGCGCAAGGACCGTATGTACGCTTTGCTCACGGTAGCTGCAGCTCTCTGGCTCATCCAGACGGGAGTTGGCGCTGTTGTCGGAGGTCTCTTTTCTTGGTCCCAAGCAACAGGCGCACCGCTTCCAGACATGTTTCGAGTGTGGGGGCCGTCGGTTAGCGCAGGCGGCCAAACAGCTCTGCAGACGCTGTCGTGGGTAGCCATAGCAGGCGCAATGTTGTGGCCCAGAGCGCCACGGCACACCCAAGACCTCGACGCGCTTCCCGAGGACGCCGTCGCATGACCCTACTCGATGTAGTGGTCCGCATGGCCGCCACCGGCCCAACCTTCCTGGCGGGTACCGCTGTGGTCGGTATTGCCTTGTGGTACCGGCGTGGGGCGCCGGGTACCGCTTGGAGTGTTGTGGGCCTCACCCTCGCGTTCATGTTCGCGTTTGGCCTCAGTCGGATCCTGGAAGGCCTCGTTGTGTACGAAATGTCTGTAGCTCTCGGCGTTGTGCTGTCGCCTGCCCAGTACACACACAGTCGTCTGAGCTGGGCACTCAGCGTACCGACCGTCCCACTCTTCGTCATTGGGTGTGGCATCGCTGCCTACCAGATGCGCACTAGGAAGGGACAATGGACATAAGCATCCGCTACGCGGTGCAGTGGATTGTTCTGCCGCTGCTAAGCAGCGGAGTGATGGCATTGGTAGGGGTCGCTCTGGCGCTTCGAGTTAGCCCAATTTACGCCGTGTACGTCATTGGCGCGGCACTGCGTGTGTTCGTCGCTGCGGCAACCCGAGCACTTAGTTGGTACGTCCTACTCTACACGGGTGTCAAGCCGATTTCGGTGAGCACATCCGCCTTGGAAACCGTGATGTGGGCGGATTTTACGTTGTCACCGGCCGTCCTCATTGCAATCATTGCAACACCACTGCTGTGGCAGCTGCGCGCCGCGTCCTTGCCTGCTGATTCCCTTTCTGACCCTCACTAGCTGGAGCCCACATGGAATCCGAAGACCTCTACGCCATCGTCTACGACGCCGTCCGCCAGGCCGTCGCCGACAGCAATACTGACCCCGATACACGCCTGTTGCGTCGGTTCGAAGAAGGCTCAGTCTCCTTTGCCGACAACACCGGGACCGTCGTCAAACAGATGCCAGCCAGCACCATGTTCAAGAAGGTCACGTCCATCCGCGAAAAGCTGCGGGTGCTTGAACAAAAGCTCAACAACCACGGCAGCCTAAGCCAGTCTGACAAAGCCGAAATGCAGGTCTACATCAGCCGTTGCTATGGCTCATTGACGAGCTTCAACTTCCTGTTCGCAGAAGACGCCGACAAGTTTAAGAGCTAGCCGACTCGCCGCATCACGCGCCGACGCGGTCCACGGTCTCTACGCCTGCAATGCCCGAGATACTGCGGACAATCTGGTCTAGCTCGCCGACATCGCGCACACTGATGTCCAACATACAGCGCGCTTGACCGTCACCAAGTTTCTTGGCCTCGGCGCTGTTGATGTTGACTCCAGCCTTTTCACAGACGTTGGAGATGCTAGCGAGTAGCCCAGGCCGGTCGTTGCAGAACACCTGCAGACGGCCTGTGTGCTTCGATTCCTTGGCCTTGTCCCATTCAACAGGCATCCGCCGGTCACGGTCCAAGCCATCTAGCTGGGAGCACCCCGCCTTGTGAACGGTGATGCCACGGCCACGCGTGATGAAGCCAACAACGGGCTCACCAGGAAGCGGCGCACAACACTTCGCGAACTGCACCAGCACACCGTCTTCACCGCTGATCAGAACCGGGCTCTCGCTCTTGGTGCGGAAGCGGTTCATGATGCGATTGGTGATGCCAACCGACTGATCCTTGTGAGCGTCCCAGACCCCCTCAGGAAGCACGCGCTTGACCACAGAGTTCAGGTTCATCTGCCCCTGTGCGATCTCGACAAACAGAGGTTCCACCTCTTTATAGCCGCGCTTCTTCAGGTAATCTCGAAGGCGGTTGTCCGTCTTCGCCTTGGCGATCGAGTCGCCGTATCGCTTGAGCTCAGCGTCCAGCATGTCACGGCCCAGACGCTCGCCGGCCTCTTCTTCGGCAACCTTCAGGTACCGACGAATCTTGGAGATGGCCCGGCCGGTCTTGGCGATCTTCAGCCAGTCATGGTTTGGCCGCTGGCTAGGAGACGTCAGGATTTCGATGACGTCGCCGGAGGTCAGCTCATAGCGAAGCGGCACCATACGGCCGTTGACCTTGGCACCCACACAGGTGCTGCCCACGTCGGAGTGAACTGCGTAGGCAAAGTCGAGGGAAGTTGCACCGAGCGGGAACTTCTTCACGTCGCCGGCGGGTGTGAACACGAAAACTTCGTCTGCGTACAGCTCGGACTTCACGACCTCAGCGAAGGACGTGGCATCATCCACGCCACTGGCGACCTCGAAGACTTCCCGAATGCGGGAAATCTTCACCACTTCTTCGGCCGAGAGTGCGAGCTTGCCTTCTTTGTACTTCCAATGTGCGGCAATGCCGTTCTCAGCGACCGAGTGCATGTCCTCGGTGCGGATCTGAATCTCAATTTGACGGCCGTCAGGGCCAATCACCGTGGTGTGCAGGGATTGGTACCCGTTGGGTTTGGGCCGCGCGATGTAGTCCTTGAAGGTGTCCGGAATAGGCTCAAATCCGGCGTGCATCGCGCCCAATAGCAAGTAGCAGGCGCCCTTGTCTGGGACGACGACCCGGAACGCGATGATGTCGCGCAGGTTGTCGATAGACTGGCCCTGACGTTCCATCTTGCGGAAGATGCTCACCGCCGCCTTCACCCGGCCGCTCACCGAAGCTGTGACACCATAGTCACGGGAGACGTCTTCCAGCTGCCGACAGACCTTCGAGATGTAGGTCGTCAGGTCGTTCTGATGGGCATTGAGGTGCCCGAGAATCGCAAGACGCTCTTCGGGGTGGACCGCCTGGAAGCAGTAGTCGTCAAGTCGGTCCTTGAGGGTGGTGAGGCCCAGACGGTTGGCAATGGGCACGTAGATGTCCATCGTCTCTTTGGCTATCGAGCGCTGCTTGTCGGGCCTGTGGTGTTCAATGGTGCTCATGTTGTGAACACGGTCGGCAAGCTTCACCAAGATGACTCGGAGGTCCTTGTTCATGGCCAGCATCATCTTGCGGAAGTTCTCCGCCTGGAGCTCTTCCTTGCTGCGGAACTTGAGCTTTCCGATCTTGGTCACGCCGTCCACAAGCTCTGTGATGACGGGGCCAACCTCGTGCTCCATCTCGGCCTTAGTGATCGGATTGTCTTCGAGAGCGTCGTGCAACAAGGCAGTCGCAATCGTCTCAATGTCCATTCGCATCTCGGCCAGGATGCCAGCGACCGCCAGCGGATGCGTCAGGTACGCCTCACCCGACTTGCGAGTTTGACCCTTGTGCGCCTTGGCCGCCAATAAGTACGCCGACATCACCGGCTGAACGTTCGCGTCCGGTGAGTAGGTCCGAATGGTCTGCAAGATGTCACTGATTGAACTCACGCGGCTCCCTCATCACACCAGCATAGTGCCAGGTTCCAGTACCTGAACACCCCAGAATGCTCAGAGTGCCCACATCATAGGTGAGCGCAAGAGTTCTACGCTTACATCGGTCTGTTCCACTGCCGCTTTACCGGTGAGCGGCCAGGGCTTTGCGGACGGTCTCGACTCGCCCCTGGTGGCGACTGACGCGGCACAATTCGCCAAGCAGTACGGACTGCAACGAGGCGTGAGCGGTGCGCAGGTCGTCATTGACCACCACGTAGTCAAATTCTGCCACGGCTCCAAGTTGGGTAGCCACGTCACGCATTCGGCCCGCAATGATCTCATCGCTGTCCGTGCCTCGGTTGCGCAGGCGCTGTTCCAGGGCGGCGACATTCGGCGGCGCAATCATGATGGTGACGGCTTCCGGCATTGCCTTGCGAACGGAACGTGCCCCCTGAACATCGATGTCGAGCAGGATGCTGTTTCCGGCCGCAATCGCGGTCTCCACAGGCTCACGCAGAGTTCCGTACGACCGTCCATAGACAGTCGCATGCTCCAAGAAGGCCCCTTGGGCCAGCCGTTCGGCAAAGGTTGCATCGTCTAGGAAGTGATAGTCTCGACCGTCGACTTCGCCTCGCCGTGGCGCACGTGTTGTGGCCGACACCGAAAAGGTCAGGCCAGGAATCACGTCAAAGGCTTGCTTCAATAGCGTTGATTTTCCAACGCCAGACGGGCCACTGACCACAAATAGGGCCCCGTGAGTGGGCCTAGGAAACGCGTCGTACACCACTACTCCACGTTTGCGGACTGCTCTCGCATCCGCTCCAACACGCTCTTGAGCTGGACAACACGGTGGCTGATGGGATGCTCGGCGGCTTTTGAGCCAATGGTGTTGACCTCGCGATTCATTTCTTGCAGCAAGAAGTCCAGCCGTCGGCCCACCGGATCATTGTCGTCGAGGGCCTCTCCGAACTGCTGACAGTGACTGCGCAGGCGAGTAATTTCCTCGGCTACATCTGCTTTGTCAGCCAATACCGCCGCTTCTTGCATCATCCGTGACTCATCCAGCCGGTCGGTCAGTAGACGCTTGAGCCGCGCTTCGAGCTTCTTCATCAGCCGTTCATTGATGCCAACAGACGCAGCTTCGATCTCGGCTACGACGGTGCGAACTTCGGAAAGGTAGCCAAGAAGGTCACGGTACAGCGCCTTGCCTTCCTTCTTACGCATCTCCAAGAGGTCATTGACGGCCGCGTTCAGCGCAGTCTCGACCACCTCCCACTCGCCCATCACGTCCACTTCGCCTTCGACGATCTGAAGCACACCGGGCTGCGACAAGATGAACGTCACTGGCACTTCACGCCCCATGAAGCCGACCATCTCTTCGCACAGGTCGTTGATCACGGTGGCATATTCATCGGCCAAGCGGCGATCTGCGACCACGCGGCTGTTGCTCCCGCCCATCTGACGACGAACGAAGGCATCGATGCGTCCGCGGGTGAAGGGATCTTTGAGCACGGATTGAATCCGGGGCTCCAGAGCCAAGTACTCTCGTGGACAGCGAAGCTGTACGTCTCGAAAGCGGTTGTTGACCGAACGCAGCTCAACGACGACGGTCACGCCACCTGCATGGGCCTCACCGCGCCCGTAGCCAGTCATGGATTGCAGCATCGTAGGCGCTCCAGCAGTGCGCGCGTCCTAACGCGCATCCCCAGCATCGCACGTTGCCGTTATGACGACGTCCATCCCCTGCGCCCAGGTGGCCTACCAGACCGCCGAGCATGGGCCCCCTACCTTGACGGAGCCAACCATGCCCCACCCCCATACTCACCGTGGAACCGTCGTTGACAACTACCACGGCACTGAGGTTGCGGACCCGTACCGTTGGCTAGAGTCACCCGACTCTGAAGACACACGAGCGTGGATTACCGCTCAAAACACCGTGACGAACCAGTTTTTGCACGCGGCACCAGGGCGTCAATGGATCAAGGACCGGCTGACACACTTGTGGAACTATGGTCGTGTCGGGGTGCCGATAAAGAAGGGTGACGCCTATTTCTTCATGAAGAACGACGGCCTACAAGACCAGGCCATCTTGTACGTCACCCGTGACCTTAGTGGCGATGAGCGGGTGTTGTTGGACCCCAATGACTTGTCTGACGACGGCACCGTCTCGCTAGGCGAATGGGTCGTGTCAGAAGACGGCCGGTACCTTGCGTGGTCAACCTCCGACGGCGGCAGCGACTGGCGAACCTGGCGAATTCGCGACGTACACACCGGAAAAGACCTCGACGACGTACTGCGTTGGTCGAAGTTCTCGACGGCTGGATGGACCCCCGACAACCGCGGATTCTTCTACAGCCGCTACGACGCCCCAGCCGACCCGCTCGAACAGGTCAACGCCAACCAGAGCCTTCACTACCATCGCGTGGGCACACCACAGACGGAAGACAGATTGGTCTACGCTCGTCCAGATGAGCCAACCTGGGGCTTTCATGGCGTGGTGACAGACGACGGCGAGCTGGGGTTGGTGTCTGTATGGCGCAGCACCGAGCCGAAGAACCTTCTGTATACGCTGGACCCGCGGCACGGACTGACCGAGCCAGCCCCACTCATTGAGACCTGGGACGCCCAGTACCTGCCGATTGGAAAGCGCGGTGGGACGCTGTACCTACGGACCGACTTAGACGCGCCACGCAATCGGGTCATTGCGATTGATCTGGACAATCCGGGCCGCGAGCACTGGCGACAAGTCATCCCCGAGGGCGAACACCTACTCGAGAGCGCTTCCCTCGTTGGTGACACGCTGTTTCTGACTCGACTCGTAGACGCGAAGAACCACATCGAGACGGCGGACCTTGCTGGCAACATCACCGGTTCCGTTGTCCTGCCTGGGATCGGCACTGCGGGCGGCTTTCACAGCCACCCAGACGCAACAGAGACGTTCTACTGGTTTACGTCTTTCACCCGGCCCACAACCATCTTTCGGTACGACCTGACCACCGCACACAGCGAGGCATTCAGGGCACCAGAGGTGGATATAGACCCCGAGATCTACGTCACGGAACAGGTCTTCGCGAACAGCAAAGACGGCACACGGGTGCCCATTTTCTTATCCTACCGCAAAGACATAGTACGAACCGGGAAATCCCCTACCGTCCTATACGGCTACGGCGGGTTCAACATCAGCATCACCCCCGCCTTCAGTGTGAAGAACGTGGTGTGGATGGACATGGGGGGTGTCTGGGCGAGCACGAACCTGCGCGGCGGCGGTGAGTATGGTCGCGACTGGCACGAAGCGGGCACCAAAGAGCGAAAGCAGAACGTCTTCGACGACTTCATTGCCTGTGCCGAGTGGTTGATCGACAACAACTGGACCACACCGGACCGCATGGCCATCCAAGGGCGCAGCAACGGCGGCCTACTCGTTGGCGCAACGTTGCTTCAGCGTCCAGACCTATTTGGCGCAGCGCTACCAGGCGTCGGCGTTCTCGACATGCTGCGCTACCACCACTTCACCATTGGCTGGGCTTGGGCCAGCGACTACGGCACCTCAGACGACGCCGAGTTGTTCTCCACGTTGGTGGCGTACTCTCCGGTACACAACGCCAGCCCTGGCCGCTACCCAGCAACCATGGTCATGACGGCAGACCATGACGACCGCGTGGTCCCGGCCCATAGCTACAAGTTCGCTGCTGCCCTGCAGAACGGCCAACAAGGTGAGGCCCCGGTCCTCATCCGCATCGAAACACGGGCAGGCCACGGCGCTGGCAAGTCCCTGTCTATGGTCATTGACGAAGCCACAGACGAGAAGGCCTTCTTAGTGCGCGCTCTCAACATTGACATGGACGCCGCGCTCAGCCGCTAGCCGCGGATTTTCCACGCGCTCGCCCGGTGCGGGTGCGGGTGCGGGTGCGGGTGCGGGTGCTGAGCATCAGCATCGATGCAGTGCTCAGCCGCTAGCCGCTACTTCCGGTTCTTCTTGCGCGCCTTCTTGGCGGCCTTTTGCTTGGCTCGCTTGGCCTTCTTCTCGTCAGCGCTAATGGATGCGCGCGGCGCAGGTGCACCTCCACCACCCATGCCACCGGTGAGTTGGCTCATCATGTTGCCAAGGCCGCCCATGCCGCCGCCGCCCATCATGCCGCCCAGACCACCGCCGCCGCCGCCCATCATGCCGCCCAAGCCCTTCATCATCTGCTGAGCTTGCAAGAAGCGCTCGTGGAGCTCGCTGACTTCTTTGTACTCGCGACCACAGCCCTTCGCGATTCGCTTGAAGCGCTTGCCATTGCCCGTGAGGATGGTCGGCTCACGACGCTCTTGGTTGGTCATGGACTTGATGATGGCCAAGGTGCGGTCCATCTCTCGGTCGTCGAAGGCTTCTTCTGGGATCTGCTCCATCATGCCGCTGATGCCCGGCAGCTTGCTGAAGATGTCCTTGAGAGGTCCCATCTTTCGGATGGTGTTGAGCTGCTTGACGAAGTCGTTGTAGCCAAACTCGCCCTTGAGCATCTTTGTGGCGTCGGCTTCAGCCTGGTCTTTGTCGACGTGACGCTCAAAGTCCTGCATCAAGCCAACAACGTCACCGAATCCAAGGATGCGCTGTGCGAGACCTTCCGGACGGAACTCTTCCAAGCGGTCGAGTTCTTCACCTTGGCCCAAGTACTTGATGGGCTTGCCGGTGACGTGCTTGATGGACAGAGCCGCACCGCCGCGAGCGTCGCCGTCGAGCTTGGTCAGGATGAACCCGTCAAAGTCCATACGCTCGTCGAATGCCTTGGCCGTAGCCACGGAGTCTTGACCGATCATCGCATCAACGACGAACAGGATGTTGTCCGGGTTGACCTCGCGCTTGATGTTGTCGAGCTCAGTCATGAGCGTGTCGTCAATCGCCAGCCGGCCTGCGGTGTCGATGATGACGACGTCACGGCCCGTGTTCTTGGCCTGGGCAACCCCCATCTTGGCAAGCTGGACGGGGTCCATGCCCTTGATGGAGAATACCGGTACGTTCAGACGACGTCCGAGGACCATCAACTGCTCGACAGCGGCCGGACGGTAGATGTCGGCTGCGACAAGCAGAGGCTTCTTACCTTGGGCAATGAGCAGCTTGGCGAGCTTGCCAGAGGTGGTCGTCTTGCCAGAGCCCTGCAGTCCCACCATGAGGATGATGGACGGGCGACGGTTCAGCGACAAAGCGGTGTTGACCGGCCCCATCAGCTCGACCAGCTCGTCGTAACAAGCCTTGATGAACCAATCGTCTGGACTGACGTCCATCATCTCGCCAGTCGGCGCACGCAGGGGAACGATGTCCCCTAGAGCTCGGACCTTGACAGCGGCCATGAACTCCTTGATGACGCCAATCTGCACATCCGCTTGGATGAGCGACGAGCGGACTTCGCGCAGAGCATCGGCGATGTTCGCCTCTGTCAGCTCGGTCTTGCCTTGCAGCTTGAGGCGTGCGTTCTTGAAGCCGCGGCTCAGGACGTCAAACATGGACTCTCCAACCAGTGTACGTAGCGGGCCCTACTAATGGACTTCAGGCCTAGACGCCGGTGGAGCCGAAGCCCCCTTCCCCACGTTCTGTCGCGTCGAGTTCGCCAACCTCTGAGAATGACGCTTGAACCACCGGTGCGACGACGAGCTGTGCAATCCGGTCTCCATGAGCCATTGTGAAAGGTGTGTTGCCCCAGTTGCACAGCAGGACCTTCAGCTCACCTCGGTAGTCTGCGTCAATCGTTCCAATGCCGTTGGGCAGCCCAATTCCATGCCGAAGAGCTAGCCCGGACCGAGCCCGGATCTGGCCCTCAAAGCCTTCTGGGATGGCGACCTTGAATCCTGTCGGTACCAAGCAGCGGGCCATAGGAGCCAGCACAAACGGCCGTACGAGCGCTGCACGAAGGTCACAGCCCGCCGATAGAGCGGTCTCGTAGGTGGGCAATGGAAGGTCCAAGGCGTGGGGCAAGCGGACCATCTGGAGAACTGGGCTCTGATGTGACAAGACAGTCTGACCTTTGAACGGGAGCTGTGTTCTGTGAAAGTTCACGCCTCATAGCTCACAGTTCGACTCCCCACGAAAAAGGGCGATGCAACAATCGTTGCATCGCCCCATTCTCCGCTAAGCGGAGACTCGAACCTAGACGGCTTCGAGGGCTTCCTTGCGGCTCAGACGAATCTTGCCGCTACGGTCGACGTCGATGACGCGAACGAGGACTTCGTCGCCTTCAGCAACCACGTCCGTCACCTTGTCGATGCGCTCGTGTGCCAAGTGGCTGATGTGTACCAGACCATCGGTTCCAGGGAAGATTTCAACGAAGGCACCGAAGTCGACGATGCGCTTGACGACGCCGACGTACAGCGCGCCAATCTCGGCTTCCTGGGTGATCTCGCGAATCATTGCGATGGCCTTGTCGGTTCCTTCACGGTCCGACGAAGCCACGTCAACGCGGCCACTGTCGTCGACAGTGATCTTGACGCCGCACTGCTCTTGGATGCCGCGAATGACCTTGCCGCCTGGTCCGATGATGTCGCGAATCTTGTCCGACTTGATGTGCACCGTGGTGATGCGCGGAGCGTGCTCGCTCATCTCTTCGCGGGGAGCGGACAAGGTCTTGTCCATTTCCTTGAGGATGTGCAAGCGGCCTTCGCGGGCCTGGCTCATGGCCTTGGTCATGATGTCGCGGCTGATGCCGGCAATCTTGGTGTCGAGCTGGAAGGCAGTGATGCCGTTCTTGGTGCCCGTGACCTTGAAGTCCATGTCGCCGAGATGATCTTCGTCACCGAGGATGTCGGAGAGAACAGCGAATTCATCGCCTTCCTTGACGAGTCCCATAGCGATTCCAGCAACTGGAGTCTTCAGTGGAACACCGGCGTCCATGAGTGCGAGCGTAGTGCCGCAGACAGTCGCCATGGATGACGAGCCGTTGGACTCGAGGACTTCAGCGGTCGAACGCAGAACGTACGGGAAGTCATCTTGCGACGGGAGGACGGCGAGCATGCCGCGACGGGCCAAAGCACCGTGGCCAATTTCGCGACGCTTTGGTCCGCGCATTGGGTAGGCTTCACCGGTACAGAACGGTGGGAAGTTGTAGGTGAGCATGAAGTTGCGTTCGTGCTTGCCTGCAGGCTCTTCCATGCGCTGGCTGTCGTTGCCAGTTCCGAGCGCGATGTTGACGTAGGCCTGGGTTTCACCGCGGGTGAAGATGGCCGAGCCGTGTGCGCGGGCAGAGATGCCAACTTCGCACCAGATGTCGCGGATTTCGTCGGTGGCACGGCCGTCCAAACGGACGCCAGTGTCGATGACGGTGCGACGCATGACAGCCTTGTCCATCTTCGACCATGCGGTCTTGATGTCGGAGGTCATGGTGTCGAGTGCGTCGCCTTCGAGCTTCGCGGTCAACTTGGCAATGATGTCGTTGCGGACAACCTTGAGGGCTGCCATGCGTTCGTGCTTGCCGCGGATGGCGAGTGCCTTGACGTGCTTCTTGCCAGCGGCCTTTACGACCTTCTTGTAGAGGCTTTCGTCGAGCTCGGGAGCCGGAGCAAGTTCGATCTTGTCCTTGCCGCATGCTGCCTTGAGTTCGTCAATGGCTTCGCAAATCTTGCGGATAGCGACCTGAGCGATGTCCGTGGCGTCCAGGACGTGGTCTTCCTGAATCTCGGCGCCCTGGCCTTCGATCATTGTGATGGCGTCAGCAGTACCGGCGAACACAAGGTCCATGTCGCAGGCTTCGGCTTCAGCGAAGTTCGGGTTGATGATGAACTCACCGTTCGTGCGAACGATGCGGACACCACCGATGGTGCCAGTGAATGGCGCATCAGAGATGGCGAGAGCAGCCGAGGCACCGCAAAGGGCCAAGACGTCGGTCTCGCTGTCTTTGTCGAAGGACATGACGGTCGCGATGACTTGAAGTTCCATGCGGAAGTGCTTGGGGAACATCGGACGAATCGGACGGTCCATCAGGCGGCTGACGAGGGTCTCGCGCTCGTTGCTGCGGCCTTCACGCTTGAAGTAGCTACCAGGGATGGTGCCGAAGGAGCCGTTACGGTCCTGGTACATCATGGTGAGCGGGAGGAAGTTGAACGGACGGTCACTGGTACCGACAGTTGCGGTCACGAGGACCTTGGAATCACCACTGCTGATGACGACGGCGCCGCCAGCTTGCTTGGCGTACTTGCCGGTGGAGATATGGATGGTCTTGCCGTCGGCGATTTCGACGGAAACGTTGTGCTCTTGCACGATTGGCTCCTGGTGGGACTCATGTCCCATGGAGTGAACCCCAACCCAGCGAGACATTCGCTAAGCGCAGATAGACTGCAAGCGAGAAGGCATCTCGTCAGCCTTCACAGAGCTACTCGGAGTGAGCGGGGTGCGGGCAACATCTGTTGCACACCGCGCTCGATCCGCGGAGACCTGTGACGGGACGGCTTCTCGTTCTGGGGGGATTTAAAAGGGTGGAAAGAACAACGGCGCGCTCCGATTGGGAGCGCGCCGTGTGAAGGTGTCTAGCGGCGCAAGCCGAGACCCTTGATGAGCTTCTGGTAGCGCTCGGGGCTCTCGCCCTTCACGTACTTGAGCAGGCGACGACGCGTGCCAACAAGCTTCAGAAGGCCACGGCGTGACGCGAAGTCATGCTTGTGAGCCTTGAAGTGGTCGGTCAGGTACGAAATGCGGTGGGTCAAGAGAGCCACCTGGACCTCGGGAGACCCCGTGTCGCCTTCGTGAGTCTTGTATTCTTCAATGAGAGCAGCCTTATCGGCAGTCGTCAACGCCATGTTTTACCTCTTTAGAGTAGACCGTGACCCGCAGTGGGTGGAGGCGTTGTAGGGTCGGTCCCTTCCGCCTCACCGCAGCGTCCGGCAATGAAAGACTTCCAACTCGACCGACGGTCAGAAGCGAGCCCTTATGATCTGTTTGAACCCAGGCGTCAAGCTGCGCCGACCACACGGATGGCCTTGTCGCCAGTTGGAGTCCGCTCGGCAATCGCAATGACCTCCTCTCCGCGAACAACCAAGTATCGCTGGCCAACAATCAGATCAGCCGGTCCTTGGGGAGGAGCACCACCAGAGCGCACGCGACGAATCTGGTCGGGCTCAATGTCTACCAAGCGAAGATGCGACAACGCAGTGAGCGGAGAGACCATCTTCTTGCCGAGCTCCTCGCGAACAGTATCGCGAGGTTTCCACTTCACGCGGTCGGGCGAACCCTTCCGGGCCATCAGCACTGACTTCCACGGCTTGTCCGGCTCTGCGGACACAATGCTCGCGAGCTCTTCGATAGACAGAGACGCGCTGATCAGAAAGGGGCCACTCTGGCCGCGAGACAGGGCGGATAGGTGTCCGGCCGTTCCGAGAGCGTTGGCAATGTCGCCAGCGAGAACGCGTGCGTACGTGCCGCGGCTGCAGGTCAAGCGAACCCGAAGCATGGTTGGAGCCATCTCCTGCAGTTCCAAGGCACGGATAGTGATGGGACGTGCGGGCACGGTCACCTTTTCGCCCTTACGAGCGTAGTGATAGAGCGGCTTACCGTCCTTCTTCACCGCACTGTACGCCGGCGGCGTCTGCATCTGGTCGCCCAAGAAGCCCTTCAAGACTTCCTGCACCTTGGCTTCGTCGAACTCGGGGACATCTTCGGTACGAATGGTCTCGCCGGTGGGGTCTCCCGTGTCCGTCTCGCTGCCGAGAGCGATGGTCATGTCATAGACTTTGACCGACTCATCGAGGTACTGAATCAGACGTGTGGCATGGCCGAGAGCCAACGGCAAAACGCCCGTCGCAAAGGGGTCCAATGTACCTGTGTGGCCAACCTTCTTGATACCCGTCACAGCGCGAACGGCCGCAACGATGTCGTGAGATGTGACGCCTTCGGGCTTGTCAATCACCAGAAATGCGGCGCTCATGCGTCGTCCTCACTGTCTTCGCGTTGCTCGCGGTCGGCGGTCAACCGGTCCAAGAGTGCAGTGACCTTGATGGCCTGCTCAGTGTGTTCGTCTGTCTTGAAGACAATCTCTGGCGCGTGGCGCAAGCTCAGCGCACGGCCGATCGGGCCGCGCATCTGGCGTCCGGCGTCTTTTAGTGCATCGACGACCTCTTGCGGCATCGCACCACCACCAAGCGGCATGACCGAGACCGTCGCACGGGACAAGTCACGACTCACGTGTACATGAGTAATCGACACCGGAACCAGACGTGGGTCCTTGATTTCCATAATTAGTCGCTGTGCGACCTCTTTGTGAACGAGTTCTGCGACGCGTTCAGCTCTGTAGCCACCCATGTTGGGTCTCCCGGAAAGGCGCCCCATAAGGTGTTCGGCTTACTGCGAGCAACCCCAGTGACGCCAGCAGCGCTTCGAGCGCCAAAGCGGGACGAACACATTGAGTGTCAGTGCGGGTGCTGACGCTCCGCAATCATGCGTCCAAGGGTCTTGGTATCGAGTCGTCCACTCCAGACCTCTGGGTCGGACAGAAGCTGCATCAGGAAATCGCGGTTCGTCGGAATCCCCTCGATGTGTAGCTTCTCAAGTGCCGAATGCGCTTTGACCAAAGCTGCTTGCCGTGTAGGCGCAGACACGGTGATCTTGCACAACAACGGGTCGGTCAGTCCATTTGCGGGCTGGTCGATGCCCGTGCCCTGCTCCACCATGACGCCTTCTGGGACGTCAAAACGAGTGATCTCCCCTTCTGGACGTTCACCGGTAAGCGGGTCCATATGCATCACCCGAATCTGCAGAAAGTGGCCTTTCGGCGTGGTGTCTGCATGCTCCCAGTCCAGGTGCTGACCCGACTGAACCCGAATCTGGGTACGAATGAGGTCCACTCCCAAGGCCTGCTCGAACAGCGAGTAGCCGATTGGCATGCGCGGACTGAACTGGAGCAAATACACGCCACCGCGCGGGGTAATCGCCCAGGTGATGCGACCTAGACCGGCATAATCCAGCCCCTTGGTGAACGCCTTGGCCTTGTCAATAAGCGTTGCGGCGAGCTCCTCAGAGACAACCCCTTCCCCAATGCTTTCGACCCAGCTTCGGTAGTCGACCCGTAGCGAGCTATCGACGTGGCCGAGCGCCTCACAGGCGCCGTGTTGGTCGGCAACAACGATAGTTGCGAGAGTACGCATGTCATCGACGACTCGCTGGAAATACACCGCCGGGTTTCCAGTCGTGGCTTCCGCGACAATCCGCACAGCCTCAATGGCCACCGCAAGGTCCTCAATCCGGTCCACCCGAACACGCTTGCCACCGGAGCTTGCTTTTACGTACAGCGGAAACCCGAGCTGGGCGGCTTCAGCAATGCCATCGTCCGTCTCACTCAAGTCAGACGTGCTCGGGATGCGGTCAATGGCGAACTTGTCGCACACCGCGTCGATGTGTCCGCGGTTTAGTGCCGCGGCCAGGCGAGGAATCGACGTTCCGATTACCGCGATGTTGGCATTCGCAGCTGCCTGGAAGAAACCCAAGTGCTTAGCCAGAAAGCAGTAGCCGGGGTGAATCACATCGCACCCGGCGTCCATCGCCGCACCGATCACGCGACTCGGGTTGGCGTAGGTCTCTTCCACCGTCGAGCCCGGCACGTACACCGAGTAGTCAGCTTCATCGACCCAAGGTTGCTCTGCGTCGACCTCAGAGAACATCGTCACCGTCTCAACAGGCGGGTCTTGGGCCTTAAACCACGCAACTAGCCTCGACGCAATCTCACCGCGTGTTGCGATGAACACTCTCTCCATCATCAGCGCCCCCTAAACGTCGGCTCACGCTTGCTGACAAACGCAGCAATGCCCTCGGCGGCGTCTTCTGTCATCAAATTCAATGTTAGCGCTTGGTGTAGGTACGCCAAGCTGTCATCGAGTGACTGTCCGTCCGTCACAGCGATTGCGCGCTTGCCCATTCGAATAGCAGTCGGCGACCGCGACGCGATGACCTGGGCCTTCGCAAGCGCGGCCTGCACGCTCTCGCCAGCGGCACTCACCTGATTGATCATCCCGTGTTTCAGGGCATCCTCAGCAGACATGCGCTCGCCAGTGAACACCATCTCACGCAGGACCCGGTGTGGCACCACCCCTTTCAAGACGGCCAGAATGATCATTGGAAACAGCCCAACGCGAACTTCCGGGGTGCCGACTGTGGCCGATGGGTCCATGACAACGATGTCTGCTGCCATGGCAAGACCAAATCCACCGCCCAGCGCATGGCCGTTGACCGCCGCGATGACCGGTACCGGACAGTTCACAATCTTGCGCAATAGGTCCGCGAAGACTCCACGACTACGGTGGGCATCTACAAAGCCCTCCTGACGGCCCATGCCTTCGGCTAGGTCCCCGCCTGCACAGAATGCACGGCCATTGCCGGTCAAGATGACAGCCCGGACCGATGAGTCGTCCCCAATCGTATTGAACGCGTCTGACAGCGCCAGCACCAGCGCCATTGACAGGGCATTTCTACGTTCGGGACGGTTGAGGGTGAGCGTCACAACGCCGCCGGCATCGGCTCGCTCGAGTACAGGCTGTTCCACGGGACCTCGCTGCGCGGACGATACACCAAGACTGTCCGCCACCGGAGTTGCCCGATGTCACCATTCGCTGTACCCGAGGCCATGCATATTGGAATCCTTGGAGCGGGCCGACTTGGGTCGACACTCGCCGTGTTGTTGTCACGCGCCGGACACACCGTACAACTGTGTAAAAGGGGCGTTCTTCCTACAGCCGAGTGCGACGGCGTCCTACTCACTGTGCCTGACGGTGCGCTAGAGGATGTCGCTAAGCAATGGACTGGGCCGTTCCCGGTTCTTCACTGTAGTGGCGCATTGACTGTTGACGTGCTGCGACCGCTGTCGCCCGCTGGGAGCTTCCACCCACTGATGACGTTTCCTGGGCCTACAAACGCTATCCCCGATCTCACAGGGGTTCCTGCGGTCATTGACGGAGATCCAGAGGCACAAGCATTCGGACAAGCGGTGGCAGATGCCCTGGGGATGCACATCCTAGAGGTACCAGGTGACCGTCGACTTTACCACGCTGCGGCCGTGCTCTCCGGGAACTTCGCAACGGTACTTCTGGCACATGCGGCGGCAGCGCTTGAAGCTGCAGGTGTGCCTCACGATCAGGCCGGAACCGCGCTGCTCCCGCTCGCTCTTGAGTCCTTACGCAACGCCGCTCACGACCCCGCTGGCTCACTCACGGGGCCGGTTGCGCGCGGCGACGATGCGGTCGTGCAATCTCACCGTGACGCTCTGGCTGACGTTGGCCTTACAGATTGTCTTGAGTTGTACGACAACCTCACTAGAGCAACTCGCGAACTACACAGAGGGAAGCTCCGATCCGATTGAAGTGCTGTGTCTGTAGCGCAGCTCTCTCGACGGCCCCCCCCTTGCGGGTGGTCAATCAGGGGGTACTATTCAATCACTCCGAGGGGGAGACGATGCTAGACGCCTACATCATCGACCGCATCCGAAAAGAGCGGGAGCCACAAAAAGACGGAAGGATTCCTCTGCACATCCATGTGCCGACCCCTCCGCCACCCGATGACCGTGCCAAGAACCGTGACGACGAATCACCCAACCGTGGGTCAGATATCGTCGACTACCGAATGTAGACTGAGCACCTGACGAAACAGTCGGGTCACAACACAAACCACAACGACAAATAGCGCCTGCTGGAAATCCAGCGGGCGCTCTTTGTTTGGTACAAGCGTTCGGCGAACGAACCACGCTCAACGAGTGAGCGAGCCCCTACGCGTCAGCGCAAAGACCTAGTAGCGACCGAGGTCGAGACCGACTTCAGCTGCGAACGGGCCGAGACCCTTCTTGTCGATTGTGCGCAGGGCACGAGTCGACAGACGGACGCGGACGAAGCGAGCGCCTTCGGCCCACCACAGGCGACGCCACTGAAGGTTAGGGAGTTGGCGCTTCTTCGTCTTGATATTCGAGTGAGACACTCGGTTAGCAACGTTGGGGCGCTTACCGGTAAAGGTACACTTGCGAGCCATGATGAGACCTCTTGGAGTCGTCGAGAATGCGATGTGGCCGGCGCGAGTAACGTTGACACACTCAGTGGTCAACCCGGTGGGCCATCTGTCCGACCAGCAGGTACCACGGAGCCGACCGCAATGCGCCCTTCTCTTTCAACTGCCTTGAAGACGGGTACCGGATTCGTTGGGTCCACAAGGCACTCGCCAGTGCGAACGTTGAAGCCCCAGCCATGGAACGGGCACGTCAATACGGCACCGTCAAGGCTCCCATCCGCCAACGGGCCCTGGGCGTGGGGACAGGCCCCACTGACTGCGTGCACCACACCGGCAACCCGGCAGACAGCGACTGGATCACCGTCGACAAAGACTTCCACAACCTCGCCCTCAGCCAGTTCGTCCGAGGCCAAAACGTCGTGGAAACCGCCCTCAAACTGTGACTTATCAGCCGATTCTGGGGTTCTCGCCGACGGCGTCCCCCCCCAACGAGACCGAGAGCGTGCGCGGAAACCGTCTTCACGGCCCACGAAAAATACCCGCAACAAACCTGCAATGCCGGCCACTCTACCCCCTACACGGGTCAATGTACCCCTTGTGCATATGGGCTGCGCTCATGTCATGCACCTGTTCCCGACGAGCGGTTCAGCACGATTCGTGGCACATTGGTGTGGGGAATCGGGGCGTTTACGGAGGCACATGCACTCGCCTGCACATGGTCACAGCAACTACTCAACATCTTGCCGCAGGACTGTCCGATGAAAGGATCCCGCCTGCTGGTAGGCATTGCCTTGGGCCTTGTGGCCTTTGACCTACCCACTCCCGACCTTCTAGGTGTCATGGAAGTGTCTGAACCCGAGCTCCGCCCGCGTGCGCCAGGCTCGACGTTTACGGCTCGTCCATCCACCCTGGCCCTTCCAGACCCAACCCCCTCTGCGGACGCCATCCAACAGGCCATGGCAGCCGGAGACACTGACCGCGCGCTGCGTGTGGCCCGCCGGTACGTGGAGAACAATCGTTGGGGTCGGACACGCGACGCTGCGTGGCTGCTCATCGGCCTCCTGGAGCGGGAACGCGGACACGCAAACGATGCATCCACAGCATTTACGAAGGTGCGTGCTGCTGATGGACCACTCGCGGAGTTTGGTGCCTTCTACGAAGCCGAACAGGACCTTGAACGAGGAAAGCCCTTCGTAGCCATTCGCGAGTGCGAGCGTCTCTTGGAGACGTGGCCCGACAGTCCACACGAAGCCGCCTGTAGACGCATCCAGGCCATGGGCTGGGCAATGAGCGGCAACCGCTCTCGCGCACTTGAAGTTGCAGCGGAGTACGACGAAGACAACCCGATCGGTCCGATTACCGAGCAGGTCGAGCTGAAGCTTGCAGAAGGCTACATGGACGCCGACCCCGACCGCGCAGCGTCGGCTCTGCGTGGCCTCGCGGTCGACCACAGTGCACCGCTGACCGGCCGTATCGCCGAGCTCCTTCTCGCACAGCTAGCCGAACAGGGCATCGAAGATACGGCGCTTCCCCAAGACACCGAGTCGCTAAAGCTACGTGCTCGCTCACTGCGCGATGCCGGCCGTACCGACGACACTTGGGCCATCTGGGACGAGCTAGCGACACGTGCCGAAGATGATCTTCGCCTTGCTCAATGGCTCGACGCGAACATCACTAGTTTCGCATGGCGCCTACGAAACTGGGACCGATTGACCGGAGAGTACGAGCGCCGGTACGAAGAAGACGCTGATGGTGACCTTGCTTGGCGCCTCCACCGTGCCCACTCTCGCGCCGGAGATTTCGAAGCCGCGACGGCTTGGGTCGCTACTGGACGGGAGAACCACGGCGGACGAGGTTCCTGGAGAAACAGCGAGGATGTCCAGGCGCAAGCCTACCTCTTGGGCGGCCAATACGAGCAGGCAACAGAGCTTCTAGACATCGCCGCGGCCCGAAGAGGCTGGACTGCACGACGGGCAACCTTCCGCGGTGCATTCTCCACGTACATGGCTGGAGACCACGTGGGAGCAGTGGAGCGGTTCACATCGATCATCGATGCTGGCCGCTCGGACGTCAGCGGCGCTACCTACTGGCGTGCGCGCGCTTACGATGCCCTTGATGAGCATGAAGCGGCCGAGACCGACCGACAGTGGCTCGCCCAGTGGGACTCGCAGGGATGGTACGGCCAGCTCGCGAAGCCAACGAACGCTGACGCCCCAACTGAACACCCCTTTGCACGCGACGGACGCTGGCCAGGTGCCGCCCTGCCCATGTTCGAGCCAGCTGTCTCACCGCTCGCAACAGCATCACAACCCGCAGTGCCCAGCCAGCTGGCACGGATTCCCACCCGAACCGCCAACCCAGCGTTTTCCGGCATTCAGTGGCGCGTCCTGCCACCACCTGTGCGCGTTGCGGCCGAGCAGCCCTCGCCGGGACTGCTTGTCGACCTTACGCGTCCTCCTGCATCCTACCGTTCAGCTCCCTTCCACGAGCTGGACGACAGTCGGGAGTTCGCACGTACTTTTGCTGACCGGCATGGAGACAGCTTCCCAATGCTGCTGGCTGCCGTGGATATGGCTGAGGTCGGGCTGTACGATCTGAGTGGGCCCCTCATGGCCGCAACGTACGACGACATCACCAAAGCCCGTCGCCAACGGGGACACCAACATCACACCGCTGCACGCCGCATCCCAACGGACCATGCAGACTGGCGCAAGGTGTTCCTACACGTACACGACCACCACCACAGCGCACGTTTTACCTATGGCATGCACGAAGCATTCGAGACGGCTGAGGAGCAGCAACAGGCGCGTCGGCTCACCTATCCGCTGGCCTACGACCGCTTTGTGTGGGACCGGTCTCAAGAAAACAGCATCGACCCCTACTTGGTCTTGTCCCTGATGCGCCAAGAGAGCGTCTACAACCCCAACGCCCTGTCGCGAGTCGGAGCTCGAGGGGCCATGCAGATCATGCCGAATACCGGGCACCGCATCGCAGACCTTACGTTGAACGTGGACTACACTGCGGCAGACCTCGAAGACCCGATTGCCTCCATCGGCTACGGCGTGACCTACCTTGCGCGCCTCATGCAGCGCTTCGACAATGCCTACCCGCTGGCCATCGCGAGCTACAACGGCGGACCTCACAATGTCTCCGCCTGGCTAAAGGGCACCAGTGCAGACATGCCCATGGACGCCTTCGTAGAGCACATCCCCTTCAAAGAGACACGCGGCTACGTCCAGTCCGTCTCCTCCCACTACGCCACCTACCTGAGTCTCTATGCACCTGAGGGAACCGAGCTTGCCATCCCGCCACACCCCGGTGGAGACCACCCCGAGGTCGTCGATTTCTAGCTACTCTGCCCTGCTGCCCATCGCAGTACTCGGACTCGCCGTCCTTCTCGTTGTCCCAGCGGAAGCCGGTCGCGGTCGTCGTGATCGGAACCCTGAACCCGAACCAGAGCCGGTCGTTGCGCCAGAGCCCGTGGTCATACCCACATTGGAACAGCTCTTTCCACCTGTGCTGCCGCTCGACCCCGGGGGCGTTCCGGAAGGCATTGCCAACGGTACCTCTCAGGCCTGCGCTGCCTGCCACTACAGCGCAGCAGACCAGTGGGCAGAGAGTGCCCACGCGGGACCACACACGGTCTTCTTCGACACCATCGATGACATGGGCATGCCAGCGTGTGGGTCGTGCCACCGTCCCATCTCACAGCAGTGGTCGGCCACTGTTCAGCACGTGCAACAAGACGCCTCACGACCCGTCCTGCGCGACAACGGCCTGCTAGACCTTACTCTGCAAGCCGAAGGGGTCACCTGTGCGGCATGCCATGTTCGCGACGGCAGTGTCATCGCAGCAGCGCAGTCCGGAAATGCCCCCCACGCGGTCCTTGTCAGCCCAGAGCTGGGCACGTCAGGTGGGTGTGCAAGTTGCCATCAACTGACCCTTCCAGACGCCTTGGCTCCGCTGTACGACACCTACGGCGAATGGGAACGCTCGCCATGGGCAGATGCCGGTATTGGCTGTGTGGATTGCCATGTCGCCAGCGCTGCTGATGGCGGGTTGAGCCACAGCATGCCTGCCCAAACGGGCAAGGGGTTGTCGCTGTCCGTTCAGACCGCCGCGCGGGAAATCGTTCGCGGCGGCGAGGCCATCAGCGTTGAGTTGATTCTTCAGAACGTAGGCGCAGGTCACGCGTTGCCGACAGGTAGTCCCTTCGTCAACTGGCAGCTTGTCACATGGCTTGAAGGTCCGCCGCGCGGCAATGCTTCAGAACCGTCGCGTGAATCCGAGATGACCATCATGCTCGCGCGCACACTGACCGACACCGCTCCCTTCGCTGTCCAAGACGACACCCGCCTTGCTCCCTTCGAGCAGCGCGAAATCACTTGGTCCGCGCAGCTCGACCTGGACGCTGTTCAGGGTGATTGGAGTCTGGTCGTGGAGTTGTCCGAGAAGGTCGGTGATACTGCACGCACTCCAGCGCTTCGCAACTGGCGCTTCCCCATCGACGTCCGCTGACAAACAGCCCAAGAGGACCGCATGCTCCGATTCCACGCCCGCACCGATGTGGGGCTCAAGCGAAAGCACAACGAAGACTCTCTACTGGCCAGCGAGGAGCACGGCGTCTTTGTCGTTGCCGACGGCGTCGGTGGACGACAAGCCGGTGAGCTCGCTAGCGCCATTACCGTCAACACATTTCAGTCGTACGCACCGAAGCTACGCGCCTCAGTGGAGACGTTTGCTGCGAATCCAAGCAAGACGACGCGAAACGCGGTTCTAAGTCTATTGGACGCCGTGTCCAACGCTGCCAGCAAGCGTGTGTACGAGGCAGCCGCCGCTACGGGTCGCCAGGGCATGACGACCACGCTGGTGGCGGGTGTCGTTGGTGGCGGAGGCGCATTCTTGGTTCATGTCGGCGATAGCCGCTGCTACTTGGTACGCAAAGGCGAGCTCCGACAGCTCACCGAGGACCACTCGATGGTCAATGAACTGATTCGTACCGGTTCGATGACTCAGGAAGAAGCCGCCACAAGCCGCTATCGGAATGTCATCACCCGAGCGATTGGGCTGTACCCGACGGCCAAGACCGACACGCTCTTTGTTGAACTCCTGCCCCATGACCGCCTACTGCTGTGTTCAGACGGATTGACCGACATGGTCCGCCCGGAAGGCATCCTCGAGCGCATGGAAGAAACCGGCGTCAGCTCAGCGGTCGATCGGCTCATCCAAGCGGCCCTCGATGGCGGCGGGAAGGACAACGTGACAGTCATTGCCATTGAGCCGGAGGCGTCCCTTGAGCCCGATGCTGTTGCCGCTCGTGCAAGTGTCATGGAGACGCTGTTCCTGTTCGCAGACCTACCGTTCCACGCCCGCCTTCGTGTGGGTCGAATCGTTGGCGAACGGCATGTTGCAGCGGGTGATGTCATCGTCACTGCGGGTTCTGC
The DNA here is from genome assembly GCA_913061235.1 of uncultured Pseudomonadota bacterium. Lineage (GTDB taxonomy): Bacteria > Myxococcota_A > UBA796 > UBA796 > CAJXTB01. The sequence continues at coordinate 126,437 of CAJXTB010000005.1, forward strand.
AGGTGACGAGATGTATGTCGTGGTCCAGGGGGGCGTCTCCGTCCGATTGGACGGCACCGAGGTCGCTCGGTTGGGTGTAGGCGAACACTTCGGTGAGCTTGCCTTGGTCGACCAAGAACCACGCTCAGCAGACATTGTGGCTATTGGCCCCGGCTTCCTGCTGACCATCGACCGTGCCGCATTCCGCGAGTTCTGTACCCAAGAGCCAACTCTGGGTAACCAGATGATGTGGAAGCTCGCACACACTCTCGGTCAGCGTCTACGTGGCGCCAATGCCCTCCTGAAGGGCTAGCGCTCACACCGTTGGGCAGACCTAGAGGACGACCCTCGGCACGCAACACGTGTGTCGAGACAGAAGTCGTACCCACAACGTAAGAAGCCCCCCTGAACCGAAGTTCAGAGGGACTTGCTTAGTGGTCGGGGCGACTGGATTCGAACCAGCGACCACCAGTCCCCCAGACTGGTGCGCTACCAGGCTGCGCTACGCCCCGATTGTGGCGCGCAACTAACGCTACCTACAGGCAGCGTCAATCAGCATCGTCCTGGTTTGGCAACGGAAAAGGCAGAACCTTTTGGAATCGCGAGCGTGCCGCCCGAATTCGATGGGCCAACGCCTCGACTCGATGCGTCGCCGCGCGGATCTGGTTGGTATCACCATCAGAGACAGTTCCCCCGCCAGCCAACGCCTTACGAGCTCCAGCTATCGTGAAGCCTTCTTCGTGCAGTAGACGTCGAATCTTCAGGAAACGCGCAATGTCCTTGCGCTGGTACATCCGCTGACCCGACTGGGAGCGACGAGGCCGCATACGGAACTCTGCTTCCCAGTACCGCAGGACGTGAGACTCAACGCCCACAAGCTCGCCCACTTCGCCAATACGAAAGAACAGCTTACGCGGAATCTCAATGCCGAGGTCGTCGTCACTACTCATGCGGTGAACTCCTTGCGCGGACCATACCGCGTTCGGCCTTGCCGCGTTTCGCTATCGGCCACGTCTTGAGGCCCAACAGGAGCGGGTCATGAAACCCAACATGGACCACTCAGCTATCGCTGTCTGTGTCCACATTGATGCCGTCGTCCACTTCGAACAACTCAACGGAAAACACGTCCGTGCGTGCCTCACCGTCTACACCTGAACTCTCAAGCTCCAGTCGCCAGAGGCCACTGTCTGCGGAGTCACGGGTAAGAATGAAGTCGTCAAGTCCGCGTACGCCAGCGTCAATAGACAGCGAAGCGCGGACGACAATCTCTTCATATTCGTCATCAATATCAATGGTGACGACGTGGAGAGTTCCGACAGGGCCGGAACCTGGATCCACAGTCACTTCACCAACCACCACCGCACCAGTGGTGCTTAGGAGGTCGGCTGTGACAGGGTCCCCAACATCCGAAGATGTGGTGACCTCAACTCGAACTTCGTCACCCTCATTGTTGAAGCGGAGCAAGTCCACTCCATTCTCAGCGCAATCAAACACGCCGAGCGACAATAGTGGGACGACGAATCGAATCACGACTGGCGCGCTGCCTTGGCTTGCTCAACGAGCGAAGCGAAGGTTGCAGCATCACGGACGGCGAGGTCAGCGAGCATCTTGCGGTTCAGCTCAATGTTGGCCAACTTGAGACCATGAATGAACGTGCTGTACTTCATGCCATTGAGGCGAGCAGCAGCGTTGATGCGCTGGTTCCAGAGACGACGGAAGTCGCGCTTACGCAGCTTACGGCCGATGTACTGGTTGCGCATTGCGCGCATGACATGCTCAATGGCCTGCCGGTGGTTGCTTCGTCCGAGGAAAAAGCCTTTTGCCCGGCGGAAGAGCTTCTTCTTGCCAGTCTTGCGGATCTGTGCGCGTTTCACACGTGCCATGGGGATCTCCTTAAAGGATACCGGGTCCCGACCTTTTCAGGTGGTAGCGGTGGAGTGATGACGCCGAAGCGTCGGAAATTGGGTCTAGCCGTACGGAAGTAGCTTGCGAATGTGCTTTGCGTCACATTCCTTCATGATGCCGGTCTTCATGAGCTTCTTCTTGGTCGTCTTCTTCTGGTGTTCCAGACAATGACGTAGGAAGGCGTGCTTGAACTTGACTTTACCGGTTCCGGTAAAGCTGAAGCGCTTGGCTGCGCCACGGTGTGACTTCATCTTGGGCATCTTGGTCTCCAAATGAGGGTCGGCCCTTATGAAAGGGTCGAAGCCGGGCGGCCATAACGAGGCGCTCGCACTTGGGCTAGCCAAGCAACCCGAAAAGAAAGAAGGCGGGCAAGCCGTGAAGCTTACCCGCCTTCAAGATGGTAGGAGTGCGCGGATTTGAACCGCGGACCCTCGCCGTGTCAGGGCGATGCTCTCCCACTGAGCTACACTCCTTCGTGCGACACTGTCGCAACGCCGGCCTCTTAGCACGGCGTTAGCGACTGTCAACGTTAGCCAACCGAATCGCTGAAAGAACGTGCTGGCCTACGTCGTAGGCAACGCAGGACACATCGGTTGAACGTCCGGTTTCTCGAAATACGGAAGTTGTCCGGGCGCCGGAGATTCCGCACGGCACGAAGCCTTCGAACGCGGTCAGGTCCGGATGCACGTTCAACGCGAAGCCGTGAAGGGTCACGCCTCGGCTCACATGAAGACCAATCGCGGCAATCTTGCGGTCTTCGACCCACACGCCGTGAAGACCATCTCGACGCGAAGCGACAATGGCTTGGGTGGCAAGCCAGTCAATGAGCCCCTGCTCCACTGCATACACGAACCGACGTGTTCCAATGCCTCGACGACCAATGTCCAGCAGCGTGTACCCAACAAGCTGCCCTGGCCCATGCCACGTCGCCAGGCCCCCTCGCTCTGTGACAACCAAGTCCGCACCACGGGAACGAAGCCACTGTGGACTGGGAACGTCAGACACCCTCCGACGGCCCAGGGTTACCACTTCAGGGTGGGTCAACAGCCAGAACGCCTCCGAACCGCCAGCGACAATGCGCGCGCGACGTACTCGCTGTTCCTGAAGCGAGCGCCGGTAGTCTACGCAACCGCGCCAAGCAGGCGTCGGCAGCGGGCTCATGGCCCTACAATGATAGCAATCGCCCCACTGCGCAGGATGTCCGAGCCCTCCAAGGCGGTACGAAACCGAACGGCATCCATATACTCAAGCACCAATGTGCCGTCGCCGCTCTCCTCGGCTCGTACGATGAGCGGATCCTGTCCCACACGAACAATGGCGGGATGAGCCGGGTCTGACAGCCAAAACACAGGTGCGGTGCTCACGGCCACGTCGTGCCACAGGCCGCCGTCCCACAACACGCGCTCGTTTGGCGCCAGGATCACTGGAGCCCATACGGGAGCGGCTCCAATGCCCCGCGCGTCAATGACCACGCCGGTGAGTTCAGGCTCTCGGACGACTTGTGGCCGGGTATGCTGGACGTGCTCATTGTACGGCTTGAGCACATCGAGTAGGTCGAGCTCCGCAATCACCTCAATGCGCCCAGACGCATAGTAGTGAGTTGCCCCAACGGCCCAGCGGGCGGACCGACTCTCCACTCGTTCCGACAGTGCGGGGTCACGCAACAGCTCGTTGACGTCGAGTTCGCTAGCCACACGGACACCTGCGACAGCACTCTGTACCTGGTCACCGAGGCCATTTCGCGCAGAAGCTTCTACGACTTTCCGAGTGGCTCCCACTCCCCGTCCCTGGGCCGAATTGGACACCTCTAGGGTCAAGGTGGTCCAGTTGACGACGGCGCCACCACCGATGTCTTCGCGGAAGTCTTCCGGGTCTTGGGCCAACGCCAATGCGAGCCAAATCACGATCATGACAGCGTCACCACACGTCGCCCATACAATCCCTCTGCGCCCTCTTCTAGCCCAAGTCCTGGCTCAACGCGGTGATTCGGAAGCTCAAGGTCTGCCACCCACTCCGGCCCAGTGATGCTCAGACGCGTCTCGCACTCCCCAGACTGTTCGGTGAGCAGCGCATTGAGGGCATCAAGCGCGCCGCGTTTCGTCAGCTCTTCCAAGGTCAGCTCAATGATCACGCGCTTGGTCGCTCGAGAGCGAACATCCACAAGCCGCTGCGCCGACTCTGCGCGAATCTTGACCTCGCCATCTCGCCACTGAGCTCGACCGGTCACCACAACCGCTTCGCCGCTCTGAATCGCCTTTGCCGAGCTTGTCCAGGCATCCGCAAAGAACACCGCTTCGACAGCACCATCTACGTCTGTGAGCTGCACGAAGGCCATCTTGTCACCGCGACGTGTTCGCACCACACGAGTGTCGCCCGGTAGACCGACGACACGCAGCTCAGCACGGTCTTCAAGGTCTCCCAGCCGGGCGATTGGGTGTGTGCCGTACCGTTCAACGTCCGTCCGGTATGACTCCATGGGGTGACCGCTCTGGTACATCCCCAAGACGTCTCGCTCGAAGCCGAGTCGCTTAGAGAGTGGCCACTCCGGATGCTCGTGGAAGTGGTGTTGCGGCGTGGCTTGTGCCGCTGGCATCATAGAGAACAGTGACGCCTGGCCCGCCTCTGCGTCGGCCTGAATGCGCTGGCCCGCTGAGATAGCGTCTGGCAGCCCCTCGAACAGGGTGCGACGCGTCATTCCGGTCCAGTCGAGCGCACCCGCCTTGATCAAGTTCTCTACAACGCGCTTGTTGACGCGCTTGTAGTCCAGCGTGCGGAAAAAGTGGAAGGCGTCGTCCCATGCCCCACCTTGCGCAGCACGGGTCTCTAGCAGGTTGTCGACAGCCCCCGAGCCAACATTCTTGACGGCTGCCAGCCCAAAGCGAATCGAGTCCTCGTTGTCCACGCGGTCGGCGGGTGCAGGAACATCGAACCGCTTTTCGCTGTTGTTGACGCACACGGGGTCAATGCGGATTCCGGCGGCCTTGCAGTCGTCGATGTACATCAAGACTTTTTCGGTATTGCCTGCTTCAATCGTCATCAGCGCGGCCATGTACTCGGGCCGGTAGTGCGCCTTCAGCCAAGCGGTCTGGTAGCTGATGTAGCCGTAGGCGGCCGAGTGCGACTTGTTGAATCCGTAGGCGGCAAACTGGGCCAACAAGTCGAAGATCTCGCCAGCACGCTCCTCGTCAATGTCGTTGGCGATGGAGCCTTCAAGGAAGCGGACGCGCTGCTTCTCCATCTCGGAAGCCTTCTTCTTGCCCATGGCCCGGCGCAAGAGGTCGGCTTCCCCCAAGCTGTACCCAGCCATGACCTGGGCGACCTGCATGACCTGCTCTTGGTAGACAATCGTGCCGTAGGTCGGCTTGAGGATTGGAATGAGGATGTCTAGCGGATACTCAATCTTGTCCGCATCATGCTTTCGCAGCACGAAGTCATCGGTCATGCCGCTCTTGAGTGGACCTGGCCGATACAGGGCTACCAACGCGACCATGTCGTCGATGTTGGACGGACGCAACCGCGCCAGCAACTCCCGCATGCCGCTCGACTCAAGCTGGAAAATGCCGAGTGCATCTCCAATCTCGAGCAACTTGTAGGTCGCCTCGTCATCTACTGGAATGGCGGACATGTCGATGTCGATGCCGTAGTTGCGCTTGATGTTGACCACGGCATCGCGAATCTGGTCGAGGGTCTTCAAACCGAGAAAGTCGAACTTGATGAGCCCGATGCTCTCCGCAGACTTCATGTCGTACTGGACGACTGGACCACCACCGGGTTCATCCCGGTACAACGGTGCGTATTCGACGAGAGGTCGGTCGCCGATGACCACACCTGCCGCGTGAACACCCGTCTGACGTACTGCCCCTTCGACCGCCAGTGCCGTGTCGATGACCCGCCGCACCTTGGGGTCCATCTCGCGCATGGTCCGCAGCTGCTCGACCTCGTCCAGCGCTTCTTGTAGCGAGATGCCCAATGTGTCGGGAATCAGCTTGCTGATGCGGTCGGCGTCTCCGTAGAACAACGCCATGGAGCGAGCAATGTCGCGAATGGCAGCTTTGGCTTTCAAGCGTCCATACGTGATGATCTGACTCACCAGCGGCGAGCCGTATTTCTGACGAACGTGCTCAATCACCTCTTCGCGGCGGTCCTGACAGAAGTCGACGTCAATGTCCGGCATGGACACACGCTCGGGGTTCAAGAACCGCTCGAACAGCAAAGTAAACTTGATGGGGTCGATATCGGTGATGCGCTGGGCCCAACAGACCAACGAACCGGCAGCGGAACCACGCCCAGGTCCGACCGGGATGTTGTTGTCCTTAGACCAGTTGATGAACTCAGCCACAATCAACAAATACGCTGGAAAACCCATGCCTTTGATGATGCCCAGCTCGACATTCAATCGGTCCCAGTACGACTCATGGAGTGCGGGGTCAATGCGCTCCAAGCGTAGATGAAGCCCCTTGCCAGAGTACCAATCGAAGTACCCATCCAGGTTGCCAGCGCCTTCGGGACGTTCGGGAATTGCCTCTTCCGGGGCGGGCAGTCCGTAGTCAATGGGTGGCGGGTAGGCGCGGTAGAAGTAGGCCCAGTTCGCGTCCGTATCCGGCTGTGGCTGTGCCTTTCCGTCTACCGGTGGAACGTAGTCAGGAGGTGTCGCGGCAGGCAGGTGGTACGTACCGAAGTCAAAGTGAAAATCACAGCGCTCGGCCAGCTCCACTGTTCGGTCAATGGCAGCAGCATCGTCTGGGAAGAGGGCCCGCATCTCCTCTTCCGTCTTCACATACGCCTGGTCCGTCATGGACATCACACGAGACACATCATCCACCGACTGGCCGGTGCTGATCGCGTTGAGGACCTCGTGAATAGGCGCGTCTTCAGCGTTCAGGTAGTGCGTGCCGTTGGTGACGACGGTGGCCAAGCCAAGCTCTGCCGCAATGGCCCTAGCGGCTTGATTGGCCGCATCCTCACCTTCTAGACCCCGGTCAACCAACTCCAAGAACAGCCGCTCGGGCCCAACGGCTGCTGACAGTGCAGCGACCGTCTCGGTTGCTTCTGCGAGGCCGTGTCGAGGAAGCTCACGCCCGATCGGGCCGCGTCGGCCGCCGGTCAGCACAAGCAACCCTTCGCGATGCGCTGCAAGTCCAGCCAGATCCACGCGCGGCTTGTAGGCATTGCCGTCGAAAATGGCTTTGGTCACAAGCGCGCAGATGTTCTCGTAGCCAGTCTGGTTTTCTACCAGGACCACAATCTTGTAGCCGCCCTCGGAACGGTCGCCGTCAATGTGGTCGGTACCCTCCGGCTGCACATCGAGTTCGGCACCGATGATGGCGCGAATCCCCGCTGACTTACAGGCTTTATAGAAAGCGACTGCACCAAACAAGTTGCTGCTATCGGTCAACGCGCAGGCAGGTTGTCCGAGCCCTGCCACATAGGCAGCCAAGGCCTCAGGAGACGCCGTGCCATCCAAGATGGAGAACTGACTGTGGTTGTGCAGGTGGACGAAGGCCATGGGCCCGCCCTAACTCATACGACCGACAGATTTTGGTCGATGCTCGACCTCAACCTCATGACCCTGGCGCTACGCAGTCCACGTCATTTGTGACGGCTGCGCGAAACCGCTCTTGATGCGCAACCCACAGCTCAACAACGTCTTCTGCTAGGCCTTGCTCGACGAGGACGTGCCGAAGAATCGCTTGGCGACGGCGATAGTGCCCTTGGTTGATGCGCTTGGGACGATGAGCCGCACCTAGAGGACGTCCGGTGTACGGAATATCGTCTCCCAACATGCGCAGGGCCATTTCAGTCTCATGTCGGACGATGCGGTCGCGGTCCGAGCCAGAGAACAAAAAACCAATCACAAAGTCACTCACGCAGCGGTCAATGAACGCTTGCACAACGCCTTCAACAGCATCGCGCCCACCCAGTTCCTCTACACGGCTCATCGGGGCATCACTTGATGATTGTACTCTGACAGGTCTGGGAAGGCCGGATTGCCGGTATCAAACTGGTAATTGTACACTTGCCAGGTACCCATGACCCGCTTGACGTACTCACGAGTCTCCTTGAATGGAATCCGCTCGACGTACTCATCTGTAGGGATGTTCCCCCACTCTCCCTTCCACTGACGTGCGCGCCCGCCGCCAGCGTTGTAGCCGACACACTGCAGGTATGGGCTGCCGTCGAGCTGGTCGTACAAGGCATCGTAGTAGCGAGACCCAATGCGCAGGTTGGTCGCCGGGTCGTTGAGCTGCTCCATAGTCACTGTCGTTCCAAGCCATCCAGCGACTTCTCGTGCAGTGGCCGGCATGAGCTGCGACAACCCACGAGCACCCGCATGCGAGCGAATACGACGGTTGAAGTTTGACTCTTCGCGAACGATTCCGTGGAACAAGCGTGCGGGGTAGCCGTCGCCGTCTGCTGCGGTCTGAACTTCTGCCCAATAGCGGTCCGGGTAGCCCACCCGAATGACCTCGGGGGCGTCCGATGCCAAGGTGTCCGCCGGGTGTGAGCGGAACCACTTGCGCATCTCGTCGTGCGCCATGAGCCAGTCACCTGTTGCAATACGAAGCTCGGTCAGCCATGCCCGTTCGTCGGGCTCCAGCCCCTCTACAGTGATGTTTCCCCAATCCGCCCTGGCTTCGTTGATCAATCCAACACGCGCGAGGGCAACGCCGGCAATGAGGTGCGGATCCTCCGCCAACTCCCGGCGAACAGTCCATGGCTGGGTCAGGTCGGGTTCGGCAAAGTCGGCAGGTCTCGTTGCGAGGCGTGCGGCTTGTTCCGGGGCCAGCTCAACGAGACGCGCGTAGGCTTGAATGGCGTAGAAATTGCGCGGCAGTTCTTCGCACAGCTGTACCCATTCGGCGACGGCTTGAGCAAGAATCATCGGGTCATCAACGGCAATATTGGGATGTTCGACGTCTGGGTAGATCAGCCAGCGTGCATGCCAGTAGCGCCCTGCAGCGACCTGAACGGCTGAGCCCGACAACGGCAGAGCCCCCAGAACACGAGCGACGTCGCGCGCTTGTTCGGGCTGTCCAGCCAAGTAGTAGCTAAAGGCCACGCGGAAGCTTGCTTCTGGAACGGTGTCGCCTTCTGGGAATGCATCCAATCCGCGAAGCCAGGTCTCCCGCGCTTGGTCGAGCTGCCCCGCTTCCTGGAGCGCAATTCCAGCGTGAAGCAGACCATCATCTGCAAGAGTGCTCTCGGTGTAGCGCTCAGCGAGTCGTAGGAAGGTTGTCGCAGACGACGAGTATTGGCGCTTGCGGAACTGCGCTGTTCCCTTCAAGTACAGAATTTTCGCCCCATACTCATAGCCCTCGTCTACACAGTTGTCTCCGTGGTCCGCGAACGTAGCGATGCTGTTGGTCAGCTCGTTCTGACGGTACTGTGACCGCCCCTGAACGTAGATAAACCGGCAGGCGTCAAACCCGTTTCCTGTGACCGCCGACACCTTGGTTGCCGTCAACGCTTCGGCCCCAGCAAAGTCACTGCGCCACATCAACGACTCGGCACGGGCGCCGACCTCTTGCCAGGTGGCGGCGTACTCACTGCCACTGAACTCGCGCAGCATGCCGGCGGAGTCCGACGTTGCTTTGCTCGCTGGGTATTGAGACCACAAACGGCGCAAGTGCGGATAGCCAGCGGGATTGCCTGTACCCGCACGACGCGCGAGTGCGAACAACGCTTCCGGGTTTCCGAGGGCAGGGTCAGGCCGTTCTACCAGCGTCTCGTACAGTGCGTAGGCCTCAGCCGTCCGGCCGAGCTGACGCAGTAGCTCGGCGCGGACAACCGCCGCGCGACCGTACCGGGGTGATGCTGCGTCCACCCCCTCCACTTCGGCAAGCGCTTCGATGGGGCGCTCGTCCGCGCGCAAAATCTCCGCGGAGATCAAGGCGACATCGTCGTGCGGAAGACCATCAATACCTTGAATGAACCGGAGCAGTGGCACCGCTTCGCGTGCACGGTCGTCTCGAACCAACGCCCATGCTGTCACAAAGGCCCAGTTCCCCTTCTGTTCGCCAACCAATGCCTCAACATCCATCGCCAACAACGCATCCGCAGCGTCGTCCCAGTCACCTGCACGCAGGTCTAAGAGCACCGGTGCTGTCAGCGGAACGGCAAGAGTACGTAGCGGCATGTCAATGCGAACTTGGTCTGTGACGGGGTTCGTCGGTGACACGCGCGGCTGAATGGTCGGGGGCTCGGCATGCGAGATTTCGCAGGCGGTGAACAGAAGAAGAGCGAGCGAAGTGACCAAGCGCATGTGGTGTCCGTGAAACAAGCGATGAGGCGGTAGCGTACCTGCGAGTGAGGTACGGGGGGGGGCAGCTACCGTAACACCGCCAACCCGCACCACTGAACATCCATCCCTAGAGAGTCTGCTTGTGACGAAGTCCCGCACGAAAACCGCCACCTGGGTGGGAATCGTTCTGTCAGGCATCCTGGCACTTTGGTTCTGGAACAGCCCAGTTCTATGGCCGGTCAAGGTCTTGGTGGTGCTGTTCCACGAGCTCGGGCATGCCATCGCGACTTGGCTTACCGGCGGCACCGTCGTCGAAATCGGTCTGTCCCCTCAAGTGGGCGGACACGCCTTGTCGAGTGGCGGCAATCGTTTTGTCATCTTGAACGCTGGATACCTCGGCTCGCTTCTCTGGGGGGTCACGCTTCTGGGCGTTGCCCGACGCAAAGCCACCTCCCGATACGCCCTCGGGCTTCTGGGACTCGTCGTCTTTTTGGTCGCCGCTTGGTACGTACGCCCCTTCGCCAGCTTCGGCTTCCCGTTCGGCCTCATCATGGGTGTGGTGTTGATGTTGGGGGGCCGCTTGCTTCCCGTCGCCGCAGCACAAGTTGTTCTGCGTGCGCTGGGCGTCTTCAGCATCTTGTATGCACTGTTCGACGTCCGCGATGACGTCTTCTACGCCGGTTCTGACGTGGTCAGCGACGCCACCATGCTCGCAGCAGCCACCGGAATTCCGTCGGTTGTCTGGGGCGTTGTCTGGCTTGTTGCGGGCGTTGCCGTGCTGTGGTTCACCCGCAAGTGGGTGACCTAGAGCGTACCAGCAGCGAAAGGCTGGAGTCCCTCGACTCGGAAAGGAACGCCGCCGCCGGCATCTCTCGCGATGACGTAGGTGCCTTCATCCTGGAACAGCACGACTTCAGTGTGCCGCCCGGAGTCTCGAACCACTGTGACCCGAGCGCGTTCATCACCGGGTGTGGGGACCGTAGCGCGTAGGTACGTAATGTTGGCGGCTTGCAGCGCCGCCACAATGCTCTGTGCGTCTTCGGCGCCAGCCCACCCGTCCTCCCTACGTGTCAGCACCGTCTCAACGCCATCGCGAGCGATTGTGATGCGGTCATCTACATTGGGGTCCAAGCGGAACGGACTGCGTTGGACCACATCCAGTGGGCCTTGACCGAGGAACTGCAGGGCATCCGGATCCGCGTAGCCAGCCAAGCCGTCATCGCGCCGGATGTACACACCCATGGGGCCTTGTTCGCCAACAGCGAAGCCCATTTCGTCGGCCACAGTCGCCACAGTCACGCGAAAGGCCGCGTCTGCAATGCCGTCAGGGGCGGTATCTGGGGAAAAGGACAAGAACCGAGTGCCGCGGACGGTGAAGATTAGGTCTTCCGCCCGCAAGATATTCGCCCGACCAAACCCGTTCACGTACCAATCGGTCCCGCTTCCCGTGACTTCGAGCACGCCATTTGCGCTCTCGACCGTGACTCGCCGCACTGCAGCCTCGTCGAAGGTCAAGATGCGACGCTCCCGCAGCATGGCGGCCTGGGTCTCAATGACGTCAGCCAAGCTGTACGGCACAAGCACCACCTCACCGCTCTCTAGGCGTGCGTAGGTCCCGCTGCCCGTGGGTGACTCGGACCCGACATCAAGCTGCGACACCGAGCCATTGGACTGGGTGACCCGCAAGGTGGCTTGCGGGGGGGCCAGGCCGAACTGGGACGCATCTGCATCTGGCAAGGGGCGCGCGCCGCGTATGCGAGTGAGATTGACGACAATGAACTCGACCTCAGCGGCATCCGCTGGGCTCACCACTGGCTCTTCGAGGCGCCACTGGTCACCATCCCGAGCCAAGACAAGGGTCTCGTCGCCTCGAGACAGCTCGATTCCGGTGACATCGTCGGTCTCTAGGGTCCACACAATGGTGTCACCGCCATTGACCCGAGGGTCTGGCGGTTCCCACAACCACAGCGCGGCAGCAACCACTAAGACGGCCATCACCAGTACGAATACGACGCGGGACTGACGCTCCACGACTACGCGTCAACCTCTTCATCTGACGCGTCATCACCATCGACCGGCTCGTCTTCGTCAAACTCGGCGTCGATGACTTCAGCTTCTGGCTGTGGCTTGGGAACTTCTTGCACTTCGTGCTTGCCGACGATGACCTGAGCCGGCTGCAGAATGTTGTCTCCCAACACGTAGCCAGTGGTCTGCACCATCAAGATCATGCCGTCCATCGACCGGTCGGTGACCGGGGTCATGGCCAGGGCTTCGTGACGACGGGGGTCGAACCGCTCGCCAACTTTGCCCGTCTGGCGCAGGCCAACGCGAGTCATGCCGTCATCAAACTGAGTGACAACGAGCTTGAGCCCACCGAGCAGGGTCTCGACAGAGTCTCCAGGATTGTCCAACGAACGACGCAGGTTCTCGACCGGCTCTAGGAGTGTTCGAACGAGGTCAGCGGTGCGCTTGACGGACTTCCGATCAGCCTGCCCTTCAGCGCGCTTCTTGAACGACTGCATTTCGTCTTGCAGCTCGGTGTAAGCCTTCGAGACGGACCTCAAGCGCGCCTGTGTGGACTTCAACTCTGCTTGTGCTGTCTCCAACGGGTCAGGTTCAGTGACGAGCTCAATAACGACCGGTTCGTCTTCCAGTTCCACCTCTTCTGGGGTGGACTCTACGGCATCTGTGCCTTCGACTTCGGGTTCGTGGACCATTGCATTGCCTCCGGGGCGCGCGAGGTAATCGCATCACCCCCACGCGCAAGGGGCGTGTTGCAACGTACGGAACTCAGTCGGCGCGATTGTTGATTTGCAGGCCGACCTTATGGATACGGCGTAGTCCCATGGCCAAGTCTTCTGGTCCGCTTCGCTCGGTCAATATGACGAGCTGCCGGCGAAAGATCCAGGCACCAAAACTCGACATGGCAATCCCCATAAACACGGGAACCAGGCCCATGGGTCCGCCGAACAGCGTCGCGAACAATCCAAGCAACAGGCTCATGTGCGCGCCGAAGCGCATCACCCGCCGCCACCACATCCACTGTGCCATACGGTCCAGCGACAGCTCTGCGCTCTGCTCACGCGTACGCGGGGGACGTGCGCCAATGACGACAGCGGCCTCTCGGTGCTGACGGGCAAACAAGAGCGACGCCACCAGTTGCGCGCGAGCTGCCGCAAAATCAGGGCACAACTCAACCGCTCGGCGAGCATCGTCCAGCGCTTCTGCGGAGCGACCTTGAGCGGCTCGAGCCGCCGATAGGTAGTGATGGAGCAACCCTTGGTCCGGGAAGTACCGAGAACCGATCAGCGCAAAGTCTTCCGCTTCGTGCTCCGCATCCAGCGCCAAGCACAGCACAGCACCCGCCAGGTAGGCGCGCTGGTGGTACGGCTGTTCGGTCACCAGATCTCGGCAACGTTCCACCGCTTCCATCTGGTCGCCGGTGCGAAGAATCTCGACCACCTCATCCCACGGTGTTGGCGGTGCGACGTCTGGTGCAATGACCGGCTCTCCTCGAACCGCTTCCAGTGCGTCAAACTCGCCCGCCCGTGCGGTCAAGATCATCCCGCAGTCTGCGGTGTGATGGAAAGCGACCAGGCGCTCAACGTCGACTTCAGGGTCGTTCACCCGCTCGAGCATCTTGAGGGTCTCAAAGAACTGCTCACGCAAGGGCTCTGCAGACGCGCCATGCAAATGGAAGAAGTACAAGAGCATCCCAGGACCGTTTGCGCCAACGCGGACGAACCAGGTGCTCCGTGGACCATCTTCACCGTCTACGGCCACCACATGAACGTCTGGGCGCCCCTGGCACTGCAGAACGCGACACAAGAATGCTGCGACCTCGCCGGCGAAGTTTCCAAGTACATGCTCGCCACCCAATTCTTGGTCAGAGCTGCCCCAGCCAAACCGGTGGAAAAAGGACGCACGCAGCTGTTCGATACGGCTGCGGCAGTGGTGCATCTCGGCACCGACCAAATCGGTGTCCCGGTAGCGGATGGCCGCGAAGGTCACGCGGCGCTGGTACAGCCGAATGCTGTCCTCGAAGGAATAGCGACGCACCACTCCGTCCCGCCCGACGATTTCGACGGGGAAATCTACAACCTCGGAATAGTCTTTCCGAGAATAGCGCTGGAGCTTCCAGTTCTTGTCCACCAGGCCTCGCCTTCCCAACAAACCTTAGCACCGGTTTCGACATTTCGGTGCAATAGCCATCGGTCCGGTGCGTACATTCATGTACACACCCACAACGGAGGAACCCCTGCTGGCACTTCGCCTACATGACGGACAGGACACTCAACCCCAACAGATCATCGCAGCACGCGGCGGAGATCAGCTTGCGCAGGAGTGGATTGCCAAGCGCTGGATGGGCCCTGTCTACCGGTTCAACTGGCGTATGCTTCGCAATGAGCAAGACGCACACGATGCTGCGCAGGACACTCTAGTGAAAGTCCTCCGCAAGCTCCATCTGTTTGAGGATGGGCGCAACTTCGGAACTTGGGTGATGGGCATCGCCCGAAACACGTGTATTGATCTGTATCGGAAGCGTCGGCGCCTCGCGTGGGAAGAGCCCGGAGACGTTGTGGACCTTGCTCCGTCTCCGCTACAGGAAGCATCGAGAGCGCAGCGAGCCGTGCTTCTGCAGCAAGCACTCGACAAACTCCCGCCGATGTACCGAGAAATTCTGGTGCTCTACCACTTTGAGCATCTCAAGTACGTCGAGATTGCCGAGGTCTTGGATGTGCCGCTCGGCACTGTGATGAACCGAATCTTCCGCGCACGTCGCAAGCTGCGCGATGCGTACGACACCGTCGGAGGGGAAGCATGAGCGAACACGTCGACCCTGATGTTCTACAGCAGTTCGTCCAGGGTGCACTGGCTGAGGACGACTGCGTCGAAGTCGCACTGCACTTGGACGCCTGTCACCACTGCCTGGCACACGCGGACCGGATGGACCCGTTCGCAGACGCGTTCCGGGCCATGCCTGAGCCGCGAATTCCTGATGGACTCGCCCAAGCGGCCGTGATGCAAGCACGCCAAGCGGCCCCCATTGCACGGTCAGACGTGTTTGTGGGTGTAGGCCTTCTGGTCGCTGCGGCCGTGTTGCTCGTTGTTGCCGGGGACCCCCTTCCTGTTGGCGTCAACCTCGGTGTACTGACGAAAGCCGCCTGGGTGGGTGGAGGACACGTTTTGGGTAGCACACTCGTCCTCGGTGGCGGAATGCTCGCGTCTACAGCATTGGCCTGCGGACTCGCGGCGTTTGCGGTTCGATTCAGCCGCTCCGGACAGCTAGCATGAGCGCCGTAGCGTTATTGCTCACGGTAGCGCTCGCCGCTGACCCGCAGGTTGAGCCCACCTCTTCGGAGGCGCCTGTCACGCAGACCTCCGGTCATACAGATGTCGAGGTGATGGCTCAAGCGGATGTCGTCGCACTCATTCGCTCCCTTCGCGAGGAAGTTCGCGCGCAAGGCTCAGAGATTCAAGCGCTACGTGAAGCCAAGCCAAACATGGTCGACACCGGGACCCCTGCAAGCGGTGGTCCCTTGGTGATTGCCGTGGGTCAGAAGGCGGATTCGGCAGTCGGTATTGGTCAGGACGTTCACATTCGTGGCCATGTACTTGGCGATGTGACCGCAATTGGCGCGAACGTACGCATCTTCTCTACCGGCAGCGTAGACGGAGACGCAACCGCAGTGGGTGGTGTGGTTCGTGTAGACGACGGCGGTGACGTCCATGGCAACCGGGTCATGTTGGCCCGAGACGACCTCACGACCGGTCTTCGCGACTCGTCCTGGGCTGGAATCTGGGCGTCGCTAATTCACCGACTGGTGCTATTTCTGTCCTTCGCTGGTGCGGGAATCTTGGTAGTGGCCCTGTTCCCCGACCGCGTTGCGCGGGTTGCTAAGCAGCTGACCGAACGTCCAGTCGGCTCGCTCGCGAGTGGAACGATTGGTGCCGGAGTGTTGCTACTAGGGTCCCTACTCTTCGCAATCACGGTGATTGGACTGCCCGTCAGCGTTGTCCTGATGGGCTTGTTCGGACTGGCCTGGCTGCTAGGCTTCGTGGGCTTGTGCCAAGCCGTTGGCGACCGTCTTCCTATGGAGTCCAAAGTACACGGTCGTTGGCTCGCTTTCGTAGGCGGCAGCACCCTCGTGGCCTTCCTCGGCAGCTTGCCTGTGCTCGGCATCCTCGTAGTCGGCGCAACCAGCGCCCTAGGCATGGGTGCGGCATTCAGCACGCGTTTCGGAACTCGCTAGCCCTCTCACACGCGCAAGCCTGACTTCCCAGACAACCGGCCCACTAAAGGGGCGGTGGAGACGGCGTCGACGGCAAAGAAAACGGCCCCCACGCACTCCGGTGCGTGGGGGCCGCAGCAACGCAGCAATGGGCGTTAGTTCGACCGTCTCTAAGTGACGGGCAGACGGCGCCGGATAGCAAGGCTCATAGCGTCCAGATCATCGAGTGGTGCCTCTCCGAGAGCATCTGCAATGGAGTTGTCTGCAGCAATAGCGGCCTCAAGCGACTGGGTCGCGGCGTCGGTGTTGTCCTTACGAGCCTGAACGTAGGCGACGACCGCGTGCAGGTCGGCCTGCAGGGCCATGTCAATGCCCTCAACGTGAAGAGCGCGAGTCGCCACTGAGACGGCGTCATCGGAACGGTCGAGCCGGGTCAGGATCTCCGCCAAGCGGACCAACGCTACGGTCTGGCTAGGCTCCACCTCGAGACAGCGCTCATAGTGTTCAGCCGCCTTGTCGAGACGTTCCTTGCGTTCGTCGAGCACACGGCCTTTGCGCAGGTAGGCCAAGATGACACCATCCCGGTTGCTCGCATTGTGAATGACGGCGTTGTACGACTTCCAGCAGTTGTCGAACTCACCTTGCTCTTCGTAGATCAATGCCATGCCCAACAATGCCGGAGCATGGTTGGGGTCCAGCTCCAACGCCTTTCCGAAGCGCTTCGCAGCGCGTTCATCGTCCTTCTTGGCGTGGTCGACGAGACCGAGTTCGACGTACATGGCGGCCATGCCGGGCTTGTCACCAACACTACGGGCGAGCTGAAGGATTCGCCGATAGGCATCCGATGCACGGTCATAGTCACCGGAAGAACGGTAAAGCGGTGCGACTTGCTCAAGGGATGGCAAATGGGTGCCATCGAGCTGTAGACCCTGTTCAAACGCCGCCACGGCCTCAACGGTGCTCCCGGATTGAACCAGCGACACACCGTATCGGTAGTACAACAGAGACGCCTCAAGGCGGTCATCGAAGTCGTCTAGGTCACGGTCCCCAATGAGGTCATCACCGAGACGGGTGAACAGTTCAGCTGCGGTGGTGAAGTCCTTGTCGGCAAATGCACGGTCTGCACGATACTTGAGGGCAGCCGCATTGGCGGGCTCAAGCTCTAGAAGCTGCACGTACAGCGCGTCCGCTGCTTCCGGATTCGCTTGCTTGCGAAGCGCAACCTCCGCAGCCTTGGCAAGAGCCTGTGGGGCTTCGTCTCCGGCAGCGACACGTAAGGCCAAGACCGATTGCAGACCGTCCCAGTTGTTGGACGCCTCGTACAGCGGCTCGAGCTCTCGCGCTGCGAGGGCATCTGGTGGCTCTGTATTCACGGCTTGTTCAAACCAACTGACGGCAGCGTCACGACTGCCCCCCTGTAGAGCGGTCTGCCCAAGCTTGCGAAGCAGGTCCGTTCGAGCGTCGCCGGAGAGATGATTAACCAGCAATGAGCCGGCAAAGTCGAATGTCGCGCCATCGTCGAATGCGCCGGCAAGGTCGGTCAATTCCTGTGCTGCCCGCCGGTTATCGGGGGCCTGATCGACAACGGCACGCCAAGCATCCATCACGATGGTCGGGTCGGCGTCTTCTTGGGTCGCGGTGACCTCGGCAATCTCCACGAGCTTGGCAACCCGGGCGTTGTCGTCCTGCGCTGCCCCAAGCTCGCGGTTGAGCACAGCAAGAAGCGCCCCAGAGTCGCCTGCGTCTTCGGCCAGTGCACGAAGTCCAGAGAGCGACTCGGAGTGTCCAGGCGCGTGGTCGAGGGCGTCTAGATACGACTGCCGTGCTCCGTCGGCGTCGCCGGTGTTGCGAAGCATGTCTCCGAGCAGTGCCTTGAATTCGGCGGACTCTTCGGGGGATTCGGCGGTCTCACCCAACCGAGTCAGCGCTTCCACGGCAGTAGCTGTCTCACCACGTACACCAGCCATGCGCGCATACTTGGCGGCAATCGACCGGTCTTGTGGGTTGGCTTCTGCCAGTCGACCGTACTCAACGTATGCTTCGTCGGAATCGGGAAGGTGCGTGCCCAACAACTCGACAATCGCTGCATCCACAGCACCTTGCGCTTGCGTGGTAGTGACAAGGGCGCGCTGTGCTTGCAGGGTCGCCAAGACCGCCGGCCAATCCTCGGCCGTGCGCTGCAATGCTTCTATGGCCACGAGCGCGAACAACGGGCGCTCCGACTTAGCAGCAAGGTCGGTCCATACGGACAGAGCTTCCGCCTTGTCTCCGATGGCTTCGAGGTCCTCGGCCAGCAACAAGCGGTCGCCGCTGTGGTCCGAGTACAGCGCATTGAGGCCAAAGCCATCTTGCGCGTGAATGGTGAGACGCCGTGCTCCGTGAAAGGCAGTCTGCGATGTGTCGCGCAGAGACAGAGCGCGGGCATGGTACTTGAGCGCCATTGCGCCATTGCCTAGCTCTTCATAGGCATCTGCAGCCCAACCGGCGTGAGCGGCGCGGAACGACTCGAAATCGTCTCCGTCGGCCAATACTCCGTGGGCTGCGGCCATGGCATCGAGGTCATCGAGAACGCGCGACACATTGAGGGCGCGCACAGTCGCAGCTTCGCGTACGGCCTCCTCATCCAGAGCACGGAACAGACGCAGGCCGCTGGCTGGGTCGGCCAACGCTCCGCTCACCAGTCGCGCCCAATCTAGACGAGCCCGCTCACCACCTGCGTGTTCGAGCAGATCAACCGCTGACCGCCACTCTCCCAGAGACTCCGCAGACAGTGCAAGCGCACGCCACGGTGCCACGGCATCTTCAATTGCGAGTAGCTCCGATACACGCTGTGAGAAGGCATCGCGGTTGCCCAGCGACGACAGCTCTTCGATCAGATGAACCAACAGGGGTCCGCGCTCGTCGTCGGAGGCAGAGCTCTCAAGCAGTTGAGACAGGCCATCGAGGCGAGCTGCGACGTCTGCGTTGGCCAGTGCTGCTTCCAGAGCGCTGGCGCGAGCGACAGCACGCAGCTCTTCGTGTTCCGACAACGCCATCCACTCAAAGAACGCATCGGCGAACGCTGTTGGCATGGCAGCGTCTGCCGCAGCAACACCCCACCACATGCGCTCAGCATCTGTCCCAGCAGCGTCTCGTCGGGCGATAGCTTCCGTACGCAACAGGGTCGCTGGGTCTTCGTCTACCGTGGTGGCTTCGGCGAACACTGCTCGTGCCCCCAGGTGCTGAAGAGTCTCTACGGCTCCTGCATCTGTCCGGCCCAACGCGGCAAGCTCGGCAAGCCAGGCAATGTTCGCGGCGTCTTTATCGCTGGGGTCCGTGGCGCTAGTGGCAGCGGCGGCCAGAGCGCTCAACCGTTCGTCATCGTTGGCAATGCGTGACACCGCAACGCTGCGCAGGAACAGCAGAGCGACGTCTGCTGGACGGGCTTCCAAAGCGGCGTTCAATGCCACCAGAGCATCGTCCTCGAGATCTGGAGCGCCGACCGCTTGGAGCAGCAGCCACGACGCTTTGTCTGTGGCCCATGTGATGGTCTCCGCAATCAGCTTCTTCCGACCTTCTGAGTCCGCGAGACGGAACTTCGCAATGCCAGCGCCTGGAACGTCTGATGCCTGTGCAAACGCAGCGATAGCACCGTCAGAATCTCCGGAGCGTTCGAGTGCCACGCCGAGAATGAAGGCTCGCACAGCCTTACTCTGTGGGTCTTGCTCCGACTCGAATGCGGCACGCGCAGCGTCGATTGGGTCGGTCTCGGTGAGAAACTCTGACCACCGGGCCTGGTTTGCTTGCGCGACAGGGTTGGACGGATGCACAGCCAGTAGTGCGGTCACGCGTTCGAGTGCGGTCGCCGTATCTCCCGACCGTTCAGCGGACGCAGCCGCGCGCATGTGGCGAACCGCAGATGCAGCCGAGTCGTCGACAGCGGTGCCGGCGAGAGTGTCACCAATGAGTGCGGCGTGCTGACCGTCCCGTAATGCGGCCAACCAGCGTGGTTCGACCTGCGCCCACCCATCAACGGCTGCTTCCGCAATGGTGCGTGCTCCGGAGAGATCTCCGGCAATGAGCGAGGCGGCAGCAGAACGAACTTGCCACCATGCCGCGTCTGCACCCGTTGTGCGCTCGGCGCGCTGCGCCAGGAGCAAGGCATAGTTGGCATGGTCGGCATTCGCGATGAGCAAGTTGCGCAACCGAATGACAGCAGCTGTATGGTCAGGCTCGTGTTCTAGTACCTTTTCGAGTGCGCCACGGGCATCACCGTCCGATGAACGAGCCTCTTGAGCGGATTGCCACCACAACTCTGCAGCAGCAGCCCCAGGACACAACTCCACCAAAGACTCGGTGACCGTACGGCGCTCTTCGACTGCCGAATCGGGCAGCTGGTCGCGCAGCAGAGACAGCGCGATGACGTCTGTTGGGCAGGCTTGCACAGCGTACCGAAGGTATCGAACAACCGACTCGCCGTTATCAAGTTGTGCCGCAGCACCAGCCGCTTCCTGCCACGCCTCTGATGACGGGACCGGGGTCTCCAGCTCACCAACGGCCGCGTAGGCCTTCTCCGCAACATCCCACTGACCCAGTTCGGTCGCGGCAGCAGCACGCTCACGGTGCAGCTGAACATCATTAAAACCAGCTTGGCGAGCACTCTCAAGCAACAGAAGTGCAGCTCCGGGAGCCCCTAGACGACGGAATGCAATGCGAGCCGCGTGAAACAGGTCCTCGGCACTCCCGTCTATGTTGGACGCGGATTCCCACACCAACCGATTGCGAGACGCTTCCCAGCCAACCGTCGGTCCATCCGCCGTGTCGGGTCCGGTGTAGGCTTCAGCCTGAATGTCGACAGCAACAGTCTGTCGTGGCTCTGGCAGTTCGTGTGTTCGAACCATCGGAGCTGGGGTCTGTCCGCTCGCTTCGAGTTGGTCACCGGTGACGAGCGCTTCAGCATCCTCATCGTCGTCTTCAAACTCATCCTCGTCCACTTGAGGGACTGGAGGCATGTCTACGACGGCTTCTTCCTCTTCCTCGTAGATCTCCACGTCAACGGGAGTGGGCCTGTCTACCGATTGTGTGTCTTCGACCTCTACCTCAACGCTAACGACCTCTGGCATGTCGACGGTAGGTGGTGTGAGTGTCTCACCGTTCGCCAGTTCTTCGGCCGGCTGGTCCGCGGACGGGTCTTCCCAGGTGTTGACAGACGGCTCGGCGGGCTCGGAGGCCACGGCCACATCCATCTCTGGCAGCGGCTGGTCAACCATGGTCACGCGCTTAGGCGCACCCACGGGGGACAGCTTGACGGGCTCTGGCTGAGCGATGGCCGACTCGGGCTTGAAC
This sequence comes from uncultured Pseudomonadota bacterium, assembly GCA_913061235.1. Classification (GTDB taxonomy): domain Bacteria; phylum Myxococcota_A; class UBA796; order UBA796; genus CAJXTB01. The sequence goes on from CAJXTB010000005.1 coordinate 148,121, forward strand.
GCAGGTGGAGGCGGTGGTGCGACCGGCAGCATCTCTGCTTGAGGCGCGGGTGGCTCCGGTGCGGGTGGCTCCGGTGCGGGTGACTCCGGTGCGGGTGACTCTACGACCACTGGCTCGGCAACAGGTATCTGCTCCGGCTTTTCCACTGCCTGCCCAGTCTTGGATTGGGTTGCCGCCTCGGCATCATCCAACCAATCTAGGTCATCTTCCCCAAAGAAATCCGCCATAAGGTCAGATTCGTCGCCCTGCTTCTTTCCCACGATGCCCCCGGCCCAGTCGTCACTGGCCCTGATTTTTTCTGCGCATGCCCGCAATAACATAGATTGCGTCTGTTAAGTTTCGCGCTCGCTAAAGGTTCACATGCTCCGGCATTATTACGTTTCAACCAAAGCGCTAGAGCCCTAGTGGAAGTGTCGCCAAGAGCAACTTGATGTCGTTGTCGTTGAAATGAAATCCGACGCCGCCAAAAGCGGTGACGTACCCATATTGGGCCTGAAGAAACACCTGTTCGGTGCCTACTTCCGCATAGAGCTTCGGAATCGGCTCCCAGCGGACCAGGAAGCGATTGTTCGGCGTTCCGCGTGCCGCAATCGCCGGAAATGCGCCAAGGTCGAAGTCAAACACATCCGCTTGAATCTGAACGCGGTCTTTGGCCAGGTACCAGGTCATGCCAACACCGCCGCCATCTTCCTTGATGCCGAGCCGGAAGGAGAAGTTCCCCCAACGCTTTTCGAGCTGGAACGTCAAGCGGAATGCGGGCTTACGCACCCACTCTGTATAGACCTCGCCAATCTCTGGGGCGTAGGTCTCGGTCCAGTCCACGGTGCCCTGCGGGTGGTCTACAATCTCAAACAGATACCAGAAGTCTTCCATCGAAGACAGGCGCACACCAATGGTGTTCGCTCCGGCAGAACCAATGCCGCCGTTCATGTTCGGGGCGAGAGGATTGCCATAATAAAAGGCAGGGTCGTTCGGCTGTGTGCCGAAATAGTAGCGACCGGTGTAGGAGATTTCAGCCTGCAGCCCGCTGAACCCTTCGACCACTTCGTTGACGTTCTCCACCGTGTCATTGATGGCATCAATCGTTGCGCTGTCATTGATGAGAGCGCCGATTGTTCCCTGCCCGTCATCGATCTTACCGGTGATGGACTCAATGTCGGTCAGGGCGCCTTGCAGGGTCTCTGTCGCGTCTTGCAGCTGCGCCATTTCTTGGTCGACATCTGCAGAGACGTCTACGGCGAAGCCTTCCAAGGTGGCAGTCAAGCGGGCAACGGAGTCGACGATAGCGTCAATGTCGCGACTGTTGCGGCTGACGAGGGACTCGACCTCTGCGGTCAGCCCCTCAACGTTCTGCAGAGTCGCCTCGATGGCGTCTGTGTTGTCGTTGTTCTCAATCATCTCGCGCAAGACCGTGGTGATGGCCTGGACGTCTTCGCTGATGTGCTGGACGTTGCGGGTGATTTGCTCGATATCTGCAGGTGGCTCTTTGAGCTGAATGACAGAGCCATCCTGCAAAAGCGGCTCTTCTTCACCTGGAATCACCGAGATGTAGCGGTCACCAAGCAGGCCGGAAGACCGGAGATCTGCGGTCGAATCGATGGGCAGCTCGTAGGCTTCTCGCACGAGCAGTGTCAGCCGGGCCTGCGCCCCTTGAACTTCTACATGCTCAATCGCGCCAACATCCACGCCGGCGAGCTTCACCGAGCTTCCCTTCCACAGACCATCGGCAGATGGAACGGTCAGGTACAGCGCGTAGGCACCCTCGTCTTTCCGCACGCCGTCAAAGGTCCACAACCATGCGAAAAAGCCGATGAGCACGGCGCCAATGACGAACAGGCCGACCTTGAACTCGTTGCTGATTTTGGGCACCGGCACCTCGTACAGTTCGCTAAGCGCCAACCCTATCGCATCTGACTCGAACAAGAGCGTGGGAATGCTCGCAGCCTCACGCCGCCAGCATCCCCACGTTGACTACCGGCGGCGGACGGCGAAGACCACCAAGCCGAGAACCAGCCAAGAGGCGTTCCACGGAGACACCTGGCATCCACAGCGCGCGGTGGCATTGCTGTCGTCGGTATCTGGGTCTAGGTCTAGGTCCGTATCTGTATCCGGATCTGGGTCGGTATCTGTGTCCGGGTCTGGGTCGGTATCGGTGTCCGGGTCGGTGTCTGGATCGACGTCTTCACAGGCATCACCGATGTCGTTGTTGTCCGCGTCTTCCTGACCGGGGTTGGCGTCGTCGGGACAGTTGTCCTCGTCGTCGGCCACGCCATCTTCGTCGACGTCTGACAGGCAGAGGCTCGGCTCACCGTCGTCACAGACGAAGAAGTCTTCGACCAAGCAGCCATCATCGCAGCCGTCGTCCAGGTCGGTGTTCTCATCGTCACACTCTTCTTCGCCAATCACGAAACCATCGCCACAGTCTTCGACACAGCCATCCGCTTCGTTGCAGTCCCAGCCTTCTTCGATGGCGCAGACGTCGGAACAGCCGTCGTCCAGAGCGGTATTGGCGTCGTCACATTCTTCCCCAGGCTCTAGCGCTGCATTGCCGCAGACCGCCGAACACCCCGTGACGGCGTCGAACTCGCACGTTGTGTCGTCGCAGGACAAGGCACCGGCAGTCGCGTACCCAAAGTCGATGCACGACTGACCGCCTAGTTCGGCTCCGTCGCACTGTTCCAAGCCGGTCACGAGGCCATCGCCACACGAATCGGGACAGTCGTCAGAGCAGCTTGCTGCGTCTTCGCCGGCCAACCCGTTGCACTCGGTGTCTCCACATTCGGGGATAGTGCACGCGGCGGTACAGTTCGCGGTGACTTCGCCGTCATCGCAGGCTTCCCCAGGCTCTGCCACACCGTTGCCACACTCGGCAACGCACGCGGCATCGTCGAACAAGCAGGAGTCTGAACAGCCGAGGGTACCACCAGCGGCGTAGCCAAGGTCGGTACAAGCCCCGTTGTTGAGGTCGTCACCGTCGCACTCTTCGTCGCCAGACGCCAGTCCATCACCGCAGACATCTGCGCAGTCGTTGGGCGCAGTGAGTGGGGTCTCACCGGCTTCGGCGTTGCAGATGCCATCGTCCGGAGCAACATCGGTGCAGTCGGCGTCACACAGAGCGGTGTCTAGGCCGCCGTCGTCACAGTCTTCGCCGGGCTCCACGTTGCTGTCGCCACAGTCCGATTCGCAAGTGTCGTAGACAATGGCGCCACAGACATCATCACAGGTCACGTCTCCGGCCCCGGTAAAGCCTTCATCCGTGCAGTCGGCCAACCCTACGGCGAGTCCGTCACACACTTCATCGTTGTTGATGGCGCTGTCGCCACACTCGGCGGCGAGCGGTGCAGTGGAGACGTTGTCGAGGTCGAGGGTGGCAGCAATTGCGGTGGCGCCTGATGTGCTGTCCGCGTGGACAATGCGCAGCTTGGAGACGTCTGTGAGGATGTCCTCGGCGGCGGTGTCGCCAAGGATAGTCAGGTCGGCGGCAGTGACGCTGAACTCGATGATGTGCCACTCGCCGTCCGCAAGAAGCTCCACTGAGTCGGTGGTGATGGCGTCTTGGGTCTGGCCGGGTCCGGTCTCAACGATGAGCCGCAGCGTGAGGTCCTCTGAGGCACGGGCATGGAAGTACACAGAGGTACGGCCGTTGCTGGTCCAGTTCCCGAGCCACTGGTCGTCATTGAAGACGACGAGCTTGCTACCCGGGCCGCTGCCGCCTGTGGCGGTTGTAGAGAGGTAGCCGTCGCCGCCGAGGCCACCGAGTGGGTTGGTCAGGCCGGTGCCTGCTCCCCCATTGCCCACGGTCCAGCCGTTGAATGAGGAGGCGAAGGTGTCGAGGATGAAGCAGTCATCCGGACAGGCCTCGTCAGGGTCGCACACGTCATCGCACTCAGACTCGATGACCCAGGTGCAGCCTGGAGGTCCCGCGGGGTCGAGCGCGCTGTTGTTGGTTTCGAACGCTCCAATGGTGTTGATGGATGCGACCAGCTCTTCCACTGTTCCCGACGTTGTCTGGCTGCACTGGAACCGGACGTTGTCTCGTTCGGGTGAGTTGGTGCCCGTGAACGTTGGGTCTACGGCGAAGCCCGTGCCTTCCAAGATGCTTGGAATGGAGGAGGTGTTGGAGTTGAGCGTAGTCCCTGGAGAAACCCAACCTTCAATCGTGATGCCCGTGACAAACTCGGGAGTGTCATTGGAGCCCGTGTAGACAAGGATGGTGTCGCCCGAGCTGGACAGGTTCAGCGACCCGCCTTCTCCAACAATCGCCGTTGCGGAGACGACCCCGTCGACCGCCACGGTCGCAGCATCAAAGTTGACGTGGACTTCGGATGCAGCAGCAATCGGACCGTCGCTCGTCCAAGACTTGGAGCCCTCGTTGGGGCGGAACGATTCCACGCCGCTTCCGTCGAATTGCCAGCCATTGTCGGTGAAAAACAGCTGGGTGCCAGTTGGGATGTCGACAAGAGCCAGCAACGACACCGACTCGTCGGCGTCTGTGTGCAGGCCGGTAGCAATCAGGTCCCCAGGAGCCAGCGCAAACGCGCTCGCCGAGACGGACAGCAAAAGGGAAGAAACGAGTAATCGCATGGAAACACTCCAAGTCAGGCATCCACACTACCCAACCCAGCCGGACGCTGCCCTGTCATTCACACAACGACACGGAGCCGTCACCGAGTGTGGAGCACCACGACTTTGCCCTGCACCTTGCCCGACTCCACTCGGCGGTGTGCCTCTGCCACGTCGTCCATGGCGAACTCACTATCGATGACCGGAACAATCGCTCCCTCTTCGACCCATTGAGCAATCTTGGACAACGCAAGTCCATCGGGCTTCTTGACGACGTTGGCACCGCGGCGACCCGCTAGCCGTGCAGAGAGCCAGAAGCGCGCCATGTTCAAGCCAGCGGCAAGCGTTCCTACGTAGTGGCCGTACTTTTCAACGAAGAGCGGTAGATCACCCACAATATGTGCCAGGCGCGCTCCCTTTCGAGACGCGCGAATGGCTGTCTGGCCGCCATCTCCGCCGACCGCAATCAGCACAACGTCTTGGGGCTCAAGAACGTCTTGTGGCCGCTCTTTGGTGTAGTCGACGACATGGTCAGCCCCCAGCCGCAGGACCAGCTCACGATTGCGTGGGCTTGCGGTCACGGACACCTCGGCTCCAAGGGCCTTGGCCATCTGAATAGCGACAGTCCCGACGCCACCGGCGCCTCCAAGAATCAGGACCTTGTCGCCGGGCTGAACATTGGCACTTCGCACAAGGCAGTCGTAGGCGGTGAGCGCCACAAGTGGAAGGGATGCCGCTTGGGCGTCCGACAGGTTGTCTGGTGTCAGCGCGGTCTCGCTCGCTTTGAGAATCGCTTGTTCCGAACACACACCTTGACCCGCCGGGTCGGGAGCGCAGAAGACGCGGTCACCGACCGAAAAGCCGCTGACGCCCTGCCCCACTTCAAGAACGGTTCCCGCACAGTCGAGGCCCGTTGTGTGCGGCAGTTTCCAGCGCATCACAACCTTCAGCGCGCCCTTGCGAAGCTTTGTATCCACTGGATTGACCGATGACGCTGCCACGTGAACGCGAAGCTCTCCGGGCCCCACGGTTGGCTCGGGGACCTCGTCAATCACCAACACATCAGCGGGTCCGTAAGCGTGTAGACGTGCGGCTTTCATGCGACCTCCGACGCGCCTTATGTCACGGTCCCGGGCGTTGCGTGCGGGGAAGGACAGTCTGGGACATTGGCAAAGGCGCCATCGCTCTCAGGACGTTCGTACAGGCGTGCCAAAACCCAGCGCTGAAAGCCCGAATAGGTGACGGTCTGTGGAGAACCTGCGCTCTTGACCAGCTCGGTGTGCAAGTCCGCGAGACGAAAGAACGGCACACTTGGGTAGGCATGATGCGCTGTGTGAAAGGTCATGTTCCACACAAGCCATCGCCAAGGAGCGGGTGCGGCGACAGTTCGCGTGCTCGCCCACAGGTCGTCGGTCATGGCCATACCGGTGTGTTCAACCGTGTTCTGTACCTGATGGGTCCACTTCATGGTGAGCATGGGCCCGAGCCAGACCGCGAGCACTAGCCAAGACCCGGTGGCGACACTTACAACGGCGATAGTGCCGTAGATCGCCAGATGAATGCGAGCTTCCAGGGTGAGCTTTCGAGCAACAGCGGCCGGGCGTTCGTAGGCGTCAAAGGTCCCGCTGGCGCACGCCACAAGCGATGTCAGCCGGCCCCACCAATACGTCAGACCACTGACATAGAGCACATAGGAACGCAAGGTGTACGGCGTACGGAAGGCCAGCTCGGCGTCTTGGTTGGGGTCGCCAGTGTAGCGGTGGTGACGCAAGTGGTGGTGCCGGTCATAGTCGCGTGGGTAGAGCATCAACAGGCCGATGACGCGCCCCCACAGGGCGTTTGCACGACGAGACGCAAACACCGTTCCGTGCGAGAGCTCATGCTGGGCGGCGTAGAGGTAGTTGACGACGATGCCCGTCATGCACCACAGGACGGGTGTCCACAGCGTGCCCCAGGTTCCCCATAGAAGGGCAGCGAAGACGCACACAAGGCCCAGGTGAGTGCCAAGATGAACCGTTCCTCTGAGCGACGACCGGGCCGACAGCTCCCGGGTTTGCCGTGCAGTCAATGGACCGGATGTTGGGGTGATGCGGACGCTCATGACACAACGATACCGTGATGCACCGGTTGGTGGCGGGTCAATCACACTCACACGGACTACCACTCACGCCGAACCCGGAGACGCCATGCCGACCTACACCGTTCAATGCAGCCCCGACGCCGACGACCTGTTCATGATGCGCGCCCTCACCAACGGGGCCATCGATACAGGTGACCGTACCTACGTGGTGGACACGTCTCCCACCGATGAGCTGAACACCCTCGCTAGCGGCGGCGGGCCGGACGTCTGTGCCATCAGCACCGCGCACTATCCACTTGTGGCGGACGTCTACCAGATGCTTCCGCACGGCGGCTCTATGGGTGAAGGCTACGGGCCAGTCCTGGTCTCACCCACGCCCCGCACACTTGAGAGCTTTGAAGGCAAGAAGGTGGCCATCCCAGGCACCTCTACGAGTGCCTGGGCCACAATGAAGATGGTGGTGAACGTTGACCCTGTCGTCGTCCCCATTGCCCCGTACGAGCTCACCTTTGAGGTGCTGCGCTCCGGCAGTGTGGAAGCTGCACTGCTCATTCACGAAGGCCGACTCACCTACCCAGCAGAGGGCTTTCACAAGGTCATTGATCTGGGTGAATGGTGGGACGAGACCAGCGGAGGACTACCCCTTCCTCTAGGCGGCAACACCATCAAGCGAAGCCTTGGAGACGACGTCATTGCCTTGGTCAGCGACGACCTGCGCCGGTCCATCCAGCACGCCATCGACAACCGTGAGGACTCGATTCACTGGTTGTTGTCGCAGTCGTCGGCGCTGACGACCCGTGATGAAGTCAGCGAGTACCTGGACATGTACGCCAACGGTCGGACTCTGGACTACGGAGACGCCGGTCGCGCAGGCATCTCCCTGTTCCTGGAGCGTCTCGGCTTCACCGATGACATCGACTACGCGCCCTGATTCGCCTACGCGAGGGGGAGCTCACGAAGCTCGTTCGCCAGGGCCACCAAGCGCTCGGTGAGCGGATGGTCCTTGCGCCAGACCAAGCGGAAGACGTCATCTGCCAACGGAAGTCCGGGCGCTAAGTCAATGAGCGCACCGGACGCGAGGTCGTCGTGTACGAAGTACTCCGGCAGCACCGCGACTCCGGCGCCAACCAAGATTCGCTGTCGGATAGCGCCGATACCGCCCAGGTATTGGTAGCGAGCGAAGGGCCACACAGCGGCTTTATCCGTGGCGTCCTGAAGGTAGCGAAACAGCGGTAGGTCCGCGGTGACGTCAAGCAGAGTGTGGCCTTGGGCGTCAGACGGGGCCTCGAACACGGCGACACCGGGAGCACCGACGAACACGTACTTTTCGGGGTGTAGAACCGCGTAGCGAACCCGTGGGCTGACCAGTCGGGCACTCAAGACCGCGGCATCCAGTTCACCCCGCTCCACTCGTCCAATCAGGTCGGGCGTGTCGCCCATATACAGGTGAAGCAAGCGCTCGGGTGCTGTCGCTTCGAGCGTGGAGAGTGCCGGAGTTAGCCAAGAAAGCCCGAGTTCAAAGCGCGTTCCTACGGTCAATGAGTACGGGGGCGTGCCAAGATCTCCGCGAGCGACTGCGGCAGACCTCTCCGCCTCAGCCACAACGATTGCCGCATGGGGTCGCAGACGCAGCGCAGCCTCGGTCATGGAGACCTGGCGAGTCGTGCGCTCGAACAAAGCGCATCCGATGTGCTCTTCGAGGCGTCGAATGCGGTCGGAGAACGCACCAGGAGATAACGAAACGCGGCGGGACGCGGCACGAAACGTGTCGCAGTCGGTGGCAGCGAGAAAGCAGCGAAGGTCGTCGAGGTCCATGTCCGCACTATACGCTACAGCCGAACAATCGTATACCGTAGATGCGGATGGCCCCAACGATACAGACGGCGCATAGTATTGTTGAGCCCAAACGGAGGATTACCCATGCGTTCCATTATCGCCATTGCCGGACTAGCTGCCTGTGCCCACTCACCCGAGGCCACAGTGCCTGAAGCCACGTCCCCCGATGTTGAAGTCAACGAGACCGACAACAACGGCGAAGACGCGATGCAGCGCGCGGCAGCAATCGATGCGCAGGTGACCACTGACCTAGAGCGCTTGGACGGCCTTGAGGTCTTTGAGGTCGGCGAACTGGTTGGCGGAGACGCCTCACAGGCCTTCAACTGCTACGGCCCTTGTGAAGGTGCTGACGCGATTGTGGACGACTACGAACAGCGCGCACAGGCTCTACACGAGCTGACCGAAGTCGCCATGGCCGAGACGGACGCAGCCACCTGCGACTTGGATCAAGTGGACACCCACCTGGACGCACTGCGCGCATTGCAGGTTGTGGACGTCGGCGAGTTTGTGAGCCAGCAGGCCGCACCATCGCCCTACTGCTACAACTTGCCGTGCCCGGCTGACGAGGCCGCGGCGCAGGAAGTGAACTGTGCGCGTGCGAACACCTTGGCCGGTCTTGTTGAGCGCACTTCGGGCGAATGACAACTCGATTTCCGGAGCTCCACAGGCGTAGTCTTGGCATTGGCCTCGACCTTCCCTGGGGTGCGCCAACCGGTTGGGCTACGGACGCCTCGGGCCAAGACTCCCCGAGTCCAGCGCTCGCGACCTTCGCTGAGACTACGCTATCTAGGCAGTCTCATGCGTTTGTGTCGTGGCAGCCTCGCAGTCGTGGTGTGCTGAATCTGGCGGACTACACACCGGCATGGGACGCGCTGCTCGGCAGCCTTGCGCCCTCGGTCACGCGAGCACTGCATCACACAGCCCTCAACCTGGCGCACTCCAAGCGCTACGACCGCAGCGCCCTGCTGGACTTCACCAATGCGCTCATAGAGCGCTACGGATTTGCTTGGGTCAACGAAGACCTAGGCTTCTGGTCGCTGAACGGAAAGCCTCTTCCCTACCCGCTTCCCCCGCTTCTGACCGATGACGGCCTCTCTGTCGCGGTGGACAACATCTGTGAATGCCAAGAAGCGCTCGTTGTTCCGCTTCTCGTTGAGTTTCCCGGCTTTTCACGCGACTGGAGCTTGGTGATGGGCCCGTGGGACGCCTACGACTTCTTTCGCGAGGCCGTTGTGCGCAGCAACAGCCCCTGTACACTCGACACCGGGCACCTCCTGTCGTGGCGATGGGGCCAAGGACATCGTGGCCAGGCACTCTTTGACGCTCTAGAACGCCTGCCTCTCGACCACTGCTTTGAGATTCACTTGTCCGGTGCGCAGACCGATGGTGAGCGATTCTTGGATGCTCACCACGGGGCGTTGATGGACGAACAGTTCACATTGCTCGCGCACCTCTTGCGGCGATGTCCCAACGTTCGCGCAGTCACCTTTGAGGACCCAGTATTGACCGCAGATGGCCAGATGAACACCGTCTCAGCCACTTCTTGGGCAGCGCTTCAGGAAGCCGTTGCGGAGTGGCTACCATGAGCGCACAGGACGCGGTCGCCGCCGTAGAAGACGCCCTTGTGGCTGTGCTGTTCAACGTAGACCAGCGTCAGAAGCTACACAACGGAGACGACCTCGGCCTGTCGTCACAGCTCGCTGCGGACCTGCGCACCCCGAGCCGCTGCGACGTCGACGCCCTTGCAGACGAGATCTGCACGCGACTGACCCAGCGAGCCAACCGAGGTGTAGGTCGCCTACAAAACGCCTTTCCCAAGACCATTGCGGCATGCACACAAGCGAGTGGTGAGGCCCCACTGTTTGAAGCGTTCCTGGCTAGCCCGGAGTCCGCTCCCTGGATGCCCGTTCCCTTCGCCGGGCTCGGCCCGTGTCTCGAACAGTGCTTCGCTGACTGGGCCACACAGCAGCCTTGGGCAGACGACGACGTTGTTCTGCACGAGCTGCTGACCGCCGTTTGCCGTGCCCTAGCGACTGACCCGACTCCCGCCTTCGTGCCCCCCACAGCCTTCCGAGGACAGCCAGGACACTGGGTTGCCGTCACTATTGGCGCGTCCCCAACCGTGTTCGCCGCTGTACAAGGCAAAGTCGTGACCGGACCCATCACCCCGCTCATCGCGGGCTTGTTGCAAGGCCAATCGGACGCGGACCTCGCTGTGGCCTTTGGTGTTCCCGAACCGCGCGTGGCGATGACCCGGCAAGCCGTGGTTCAAAAAGGCTTGCTCCAAAGTACAGAGCCCACAGACCGCTAAGGGGATGAGCCCGAGCGCCATCATGCGAGGCCGCAACACTCGGCACTCGCGCCGGTACAAGGGCATCGATCACTCCGACACCAGGCCCCTTCGATACTGCGTTCTGGATAGGATTCGTTCCGTCAGAGCGCTGGTCCGAGATAAACTCTCACCTCACGAACGGGGAGAGACACATGTGGTTGGGACTGATTGGCGTTCTGTTGGCACCGATGGCACACGCTACGGACGGAGACGGTGATGGCTGCGTAGATGAGTTCGCAGGGAATGGCGCTTGTGTATCGGTCACGGCGACCGTTGACCCTACCGCCACGGTTGGGGCATTGAGCCAAGTCCGCAGCGGGGCGAGCGTGGGGCCCGAGACGGCGATTGGAAGCGGCGTGACCATTGGCGAGCGGTCCACTCTTGCCGGGCGCGATGACCACCTGTCCAACCCCGTAAGTATCGGGAATGACGTAGTTATTGGGCGTACTGTGACCCTTGGGCCTGACCACGTCCTGGGAGCCGGAACCATTCTCTCTCGGTCTGTGACCTCTGGGTCCGACCTGACCACGGGTACTGACGCCTTCGTTGGCTACGCCTCGCAGCTCGGGTCCAACGTGACCCTCGGCAACTCTGCGGTGGTGGGAAGCCTGGTCACAGTGGGCGACCATACCGGGATTGGCAACCTTGCGGTTGTCGGTCGGAATGTCACGATATCGTCCGCCGCCATCCCTTCTCAAGGCAGTCAAATCAACGGTATTGTGGGCCCGGATGTCTCAGTTGGTGCAGATGTCGAGATTCAGAGCGGGGCTCGCATTCGCAAGCGCACCGCGATTCTGGACGGCGCTACGGTGGAGAGCACCGCACGTGTTGGGCGTGACGTCAGAATTGGTGCGGGTAGCACGGTGCGCGGAGCCGTTCGCGCAGAGGCCATCATTGGTGCCGGAGCAACCGTTGGCGACGGTGCACGCGTTGCGCGCGGTGCCGAGGTCTGCGATGGCGCCACTGTTCCTGACAGCGGTCTCGTAGTCGAGTTCTACCCGGTTGAAGGCTGCCTTCCAGAGGTGAGCTGCAAGGCCATTCTCGACGCTGGGCGAAGCGACGGCAGCGGTGTCTACGCCATTGACCCAGACGGAGCGGGCGGAAACGCCGAGTTTGACGTGTACTGCGAGATGGACTTCGACGGCGGTGGCTGGACGAATGTTGGCTACAACGTCAACGTCAACCGCACCTACCTGACAGGAACCTGGAGCGCGACCAGCGTTGGCAACCCAGTAGAGCCCACTGACGGCCTACAGCGCGCCATCAACCCGGAAATGATGGGCATCGCGTACACACAGATGGCCTTCTACATTGATGACCCACAGTGGACAGACGCCAGCCGCAGCTACACCGGATGGTGGAAAGGTGCGCATCCTTCGAGTACCTACCAGATCACGTCCAATGCGTGTCAGCTACTCGAGCGAACCGACCCCGGTCAGTGGAACGGTCAGCTCGTGTACTTCGCCGGCGATGGCGCCAACGACAACGGCTGCTCCGGCGGCGGCTCGGTCCTCGGTGGGCACACCTGCGACGACGGCGGCGGCGGCGTGACGACCAACAACGCCTGGCCAACGAACGGCAGCGACGCACTGTGGGGCTACAACTGCATCAGCTCGTACTCGCCCACAGGTGCGTACAAGGGCTCACCCATTGGGAACTTGGGCGAGCACTCATACTGGGTCCGGTAGAGGCTCGCTGAGCACCTCGTGCTCAAGGTCGCAACACCCTCCGCGCACTGCACGACAGAGTGTTGAACCCGACACCTTAGAAGCTTCGTCTGTGGGTGAAGGCAACATGCGTCCATCGTCCCGGACCGCTGCCGACCAGGGCGAAGCCAGAGATACCGAAGGAGTCGACATTCCCGGTCCACTCCACGGTGCCGCTATCCACACCTTCAACGGTCGACTCAATGACGAACGTACCGCTCACCGCCGGGTCGTCACCGGGTGGGTTCATGGTCATGGAGACGACGTTGAGAGAGGCGCCCGCTGGTGACAAGAAGACCGGGCTGTCCATGGTGACACTGCCATCAACGTTGATGTTGAGGTCCATCTCCACGTCGTCTTCCCAGCGCTGGAGCCCGTCGTCTGACAAGACGGAGAACAGCACGGGGTACGACTCACCGGCCCACGCCATGTGCGGGCAGACGTCGTCGACGGGCTGGTCTTCTTCGCCGTCGCAGTTGTCGTCGATGCCGTTGCACACTTCGTGTGCGTCACTGCGGCGAGTGGGGTCGTTGTCGTCGCAGTCAACGTCGGCGGGGGTGCCGTCAAAGTCGGCGTCGTTTTCGGTCGGAAGTGCGGCCGCCGATGCCGTCAACGCGACGTGGGTCCAGCGACGAAGCCGCCGATCATGTTGAACCGCGATTCCGGTGAATCCGTCGCTGTTGACGGTCCCCGTCCAGGCCATGGTTCCACTCGGGAACACGCTGTCTGACGCCACTGTGAGGGTGCCGCTGATCGAGCCGGACTCCCCCGGCGGATTGACGGTGAACGCCGAGATGACGTTGATACTCGCGTCCGCCGCACCCACGAATGTGGGGTTGTCCGCCGTGGCGTTCATCTCTTCGTCCACCAAGATTGCAATGGCCGGGGGTTCCGGTGCTTGCTTGGTGTTGTTGAAGCCAGTGTGGTACTGCATTGAGAAGTTTACGCCGTACAGACCCGCGGGTGGCAGGTCCGCCGGGCAGGCGTTCTCGTCGATGTCATCGTTGCAGTTGTCGTCCACGCCGTTGCACGCTTCCGTTGCGCCGGGACGAACGTTCGGGTCGTTGTCGTTGCAGTCTTCTGCCGTTGGCGAGCCGTCAAAGTCGGCGTCGTCAACCAGGGCGTCGGTGGCCTCAGACGTCCGAGTGGTGCCCAGGGTGAAGCGGACCGTGACCGGACCCAGCGCTTCATCTTCGGTGTCGAAGGAGCCTTCGCCAGAGAGTCGGTCGGCACGGACAAAGCCGTTGAGCCGTGCCTCGTGCGTCACTGAGCCAATGTCGAGAACGAGTGTTCCTCGGGCCATTCCCCAGGGTGCGACCGATGCATCCGTGGTCTGTACCTGGACGGTCTGTCCACCAAAGGCGCTGGTCAATGTGCAGGTCTCGGTGCCATTGGTTGTGAGCATCATCTCGCTGGGTGTACGACCGTCTTCGATGGACGCGCTGAACGGTGCCGAACAGCTGTCTACGACCTCGCCTTCTTGGAGGACGTCTACCGTATAGACTCCGGTAAACGCATCGTCGTAGATGCCGCCATCTAGGCAGGAATCCAGTCCGTCTTCGCTGATGTTTGGCTGACCGTCGCAGTCGGTGTCCACGCCATCGCAGCGCTCCACAGCGCCGGGGAAGATGTCGTAGCAGCGGTCGTTGCAGTCCACCTCGTCTGACGCGCCGTCGCCGTCAACATCTGTGATGGAGACGTCGCCGTCGAAGCCGTCACAGTCGCTGTCGATGCCATCACCTGGTGCGTCGTCGGCCCCCGGGAAGACGTTCGGCAGGCGGTCGTTGCAGTCCGAGCCGCCAAAGTCGATGTTGATGAAGCCGTCTTGGTCGTCGTCTCCGTCTTCGTCAATCGCGCCGTCACAGTCATTGTCCTTGCCGGCATCTGACACGCCGATGATGCCGTTGTCTACGCGGCCCGGACGCACGGAACGGTCGAAGTCGTCGCAGTCAAGGACCGAGCTGTAGCCGTCGCGGTCTTGGTCCACGCCGTCTACGCCGTCGCAGTTGCTGTCGAGACCGGCGTCATCAATCGGGTCTTCTGCACCGGGAAAGACGTCGGCGTTCGAGTCGTCACAGTCGCCCTAGGCAACGGTGAATCCATCGCTATCTTGGCTTGCAACCGACACTGCGGCCGATGCCGTGAGAGCTCCGTCGATGTCTTCAGCCGGCGGAATGGTGACGCGCACAGTCGCGGAGGCCACTGCAGGAGCGTCACCGGTCGTGTCGAGGGTGTCTACGCGGATGTACTGGTCGCCAGTGCCACAGTGCGGCAGACAGATTTGACCGTGTCCGACGCCTCTCTCACTGGTTGCTACGCCTTCACCACACTCGGAGACCGCGGACAGCCTCACAGGATGAGCGGGAATGTCGCCGTCCGAGGTCACGTCAACGTCTACGCAGACTTCGTCTCGGATGGGCAGCATCAGTGCCCACACGGTGAGGTGACAGACATGAACGGTCAGCGTGCCAGGGGTTCGGTCGTTGTTGTAGTCGTTGGCGCAGTCGTTCGTGCCGCTGCCGTTCGCCTTGTAGACACGCCCATCATCGTCGTCGTAGTAGAACGCCTCGAGCTCCCGGTACCGTGAAGGATGCAGTCCGACGGGGGGTGGGAAGGTGATCTGGGCGTTGCCGATGAACTCTTGGATGTCGCCGTCGCGGCTAAACTCTAGGTCGGCTGCGGCGACGACGGTGTAGCCAGGTGGTGCCGGTGGCAGAGCGCGCAGGCGCTCGGGGGTGTCGAAGACGGAGATCTCGACATCCGTCAGAACCTCGGTTCCGCGCCGATCGCGCTCAAAACTGCCGTTGAGCCGGAAGACGAGGCCATCGTCTGCGGTGACCATGGTGTTGTTCGCCGCCGATGAGATGGTGACGATTTCCACAGGATTGAGCGTGGCGAGCACAGCCGCTTCGCCATCTGTCACTGCGGCGGTCTCGTAGTGCCGCGTGAAGCCGTCTACAGAGACGACGACATTGACGGAGTCTCCCCCGACGGTGTCCACAACCGCAAAACCTGTGGCATCGGTGGTCGCGGAGTCGCCATTGTCCAGCGTCACCGTTGCACCGGAGATGGGCTGATTAGCGGTGTCTGTGACGTAGACGGTTGCCGTGACTTCGGCGACCATAGTGTCTGGGTCGGTGTCAGTTCCGATGTCTGTGTCGGTACCTACGTCAGTGTCCGGTCCGGTCCCAACGTCGGTGTCCGTGTCTGTCTTGTCCACGCAGGCAACGGCAAGCGCCATGAGTGGAAAGAGAAGTCGATTCATGCAGGCTCCAAGGGTTGTGCGTCATCTAAACGGCTGACCAGCGACTGCACACCCACACAGACCCTACGGTTTGGGACCATCACGTAGCGGTCAGCGCCGACCTTACAGCGGTGCCGGTCCAGGGTCGCGCCAACTTGTCGCACCCTGTCCAATCCCTATGCAAACCCCATGCACCATGGTTATGGAACCGCCGCGGAGGTCATCATGGCAAAGAAGGCAGTCATCATTGGTGCGGGTATCGGCGGGCTATCGCTCGCAATGCGCCTGCAAGCTCGTGGCTTTGACACCACAGTCGTGGACAAGTTGGACAAGCCCGGCGGTCGTGCCTACGTCCGCGAGCAGGACGGATTTACCTTCGACATGGGCCCAACGGTGCTGACCGTCCCCCACTTCATCGAAGAGCTGTTCGCCCTTGAGCGCGGCGATGACGGTCTGTCGGACAACGACTTTCCGCCGGAACTTCTAGGAGATGACGTCCGCATTCGCGAGGGCAACTCCGGTGGGCCCCGCACCAGCGAATACGTCAACATCCGCCCTATCCTTCCGTTCTACCGAATCTATTTCGATGACCAAACCTATTTCGACTACAACGGTGACCACGAGAGCACCATTGAGCAGATTCACGCTATCGAGCCGCGCGATGTTGAGGGCTACCACAAGTTCCACGCCGCAGCGAGAGCTGTCTTTGAACGTGGCTTCTTAGAACTCGGCTACACCTACTTCGGCAGCGTCAGCAGCATGATCAGCGTGGTTCCGGACCTGTTCCGCTTGGATGCCGTTCGCAACCTCTTCCGCTTCACCAGCAAGTACTTCATCAGCGACAAGCTCCGCCAAGTTTTCAGCTTCGAAACACTACTTGTTGGCGGAAACCCGCTGGCCGTTCCGGCCATCTACTCCATGATTCACTTCGTAGAGAAGACCTGGGGCATTCACTACGCCATGGGCGGTACAGGCGCGCTCATCAAGGGCATGGTGAAGAAGTTCGAAGAGCTGGGCGGCACGCTCATCCTCAACGAAGAAGTCAGCAAGATTGAGACGGCGGACAAGCAAGGAAACCCGGCCAAGGGCTGGTTCACTACACGCTATGCAAAGGGTGTGACGCTGGGGAGCGGCACCTTCTTGCCGGCAGATGTTGTGGCGAGCAACGCGGACTGGGCCCACACCTACATGGACTTGGTCGATAAGAAAGACCGCTTCTGGAACAACAAGCCGAGAGCCAAGCTGTCCAAGTACTCCATGAGCTTGGTCGTGATTTACTTTGGCTTCAAGAAGACCGATGTTCCGCTCGATCTGCAGCATCACAACATCATTCTCGGCCCACGCTACGAAGCCTTGCTCAACGAAATCTTCGAGAAGAAGATTCTGTCCAAGGACTTCAGCCAGTACCTGCACATCCCTACGCTCACCGACCCGCAGCTGGCCCCGGAAGGCTGCCACTCGGCGTACACGTTGATCCCGGTTCCGCACAACGGAAGCGGTCTGGACTGGTCAACGATTGGACCTGGCTTCGTAGACAAGATTCTGCAGTTCCTCGATGACCGCGGCTACATCCCCGGACTGATGGACCGCTTGGTGACCAAGAGCTTCATCACCCCCGACTACTTCGAAGGCCGACTCAACAGCCTGTACGGAAACGCCTTCGGACTAGAGCCTGTGCTGCGTCAGTCCGCGTGGTTCCGTCCGCACAACCGCAGCGAAGACATTGCCAACCTGTACATGGTTGGGGCCAATGCGCAGCCAGGAGCCGGAACGCCGTCGGTGATGATGAGCGCCAAGATGACCGCGCGCTGTGTGGCCGAGGACCATCCAGACGTTCAGGTCAGTCTTGACGAGTCCACGGTCGCCGCCGCCAAGTAGCGGCGCCGCCAAGTAGCGGCGCCGGCCTTAGGGCAAGAAGCTCTGCCGAATGGCGACGTAGTCGTCCGTCCACTTCCCGTTCGAGTCGCGCACCGTCAGCGTGCGGTCCACCGTTCGTGGGAAGGGGCCGTCTTCGGAACGTGCGCACACAATCACCTTGATGAGCGGCGGGTCTCCTTCGCGAAACACGATCTCGGTGCGCTCAAGGATGACCAAGTCAGCGTCCTGTGCGCCCTGCTCGGTTCGTGGGTCCTTCGACAGCATGACGTAGGCGAATCGTCCGCCAGGAGCCATGTGTCGACGAGCCGCAGCACAGTAGTCAATGACGCTTCCGCGCAGCTCAACCCGACACGCCGCTCGTTGCGGATGTGGGCTGACCAGGCAGGTACCTAGCGGAGCGTACGGCGGGCTTCCTGTGACCAGGTCAAAGGTGGCCTCGCCGATAGCGCTGGCGGACTCTCGCAAGTCGCCCTCGTACACCGTGATTCGGTCTTGAAGGCCGTTGTAGGCAATCGACCGACGGAAGAGGTCGGCGCTAATGTCCTGCGCTTCCAATCCCACCAGGGGCGGCTCGCTCTCGAGCAGGTGGAGCGTCATGAGTCCAACACTGCCAATGCCACAGCCCAGGTCTAAGACCCGCTCTGCATTCGGAAGTGCGGCCGCAGCACGCCAGGCAACCACTTGGTCGTCCGTGCTGAAGCGGTGGCCCTTGCGCAGCTGGAACACCAGCCAGTCGCCAGCCACTTGGTCGAGGGATTCGTCATCGTTTGGTTCGAGTCGCATACGGGCGCGTGTAACCGACGTAGTTATGAGGCCGCCCGAACTGGAGACACCATGCGCATCACACTCGTCGCTCTCGCTCTGCTCATGACGACAGGATGCATTGAAGGATTGACCCAAGTCGCAGGTACCGGCGCCATTTACACCACACGTTGTTCGTCGGTGATGGACGTTTCGGGAGATGTGTACACCGCCCAGTGCATCCCCGACCTGTGCATTCAGTCATTCGAGGAAGCCTCCCTCAATCACGTGGTCGTAGCGGTGGATCCGGGTCGGAAGATCGTGGGCTACGCCGAGCGGGTCTGCATTCAGGATCTTGCAGAAGCGACCGTTCTCTTTCAGCCAGGTGCCCAGGGTGAGCCGACAACACCTGCACCGAGCGAGTAGACCGGATAGTCGCCCGGACTTCCTGCAAAGAGGCCCACAATGTCCGGCAATAAGCGCACCGTCCGTCGTCTCCGCGAAGGCGAACTCCCCATCTCTGGTCCGATTGACGAGGACCTCTCGGTCGTCGCTGCCAAGGCCGAAGCTGCACACGCAGCCCCCGCCAAGAGTGCCCGTGAGCCCATCAATATGGACGCTCTAGAGCAGCTCGCCAACATGGACATGAGCGACCTCGCCGCCATCATGGACGGCACAATCGCCAACGCCGCCAAGGTCGGTGACCGCGTTCAGGGCATCGTCACTCGCCGCGGCAAAGAACGTTGCTTGGTGGATGTTGGCGCCAAGTCCGAAGCGGTGATCGAGACCCTACAGATTGGCGAAGCCCAAGTCGGCGACACCATTGATGCCTACGTCATCAGCAACCATGACGGCGAGCTGCTGTTGTCCACGGCTGCAAGCGGCGAAGCTGCCGACCGAATCCTGGCAGACGCCATGGAGAACGGCACGCCCATGGAAGGCACCGTCACCGGGCGCAACCCCGGTGGATTCGACGTCCGCGTTGGCGACATGCGCGCATTCTGTCCGGTCAGCCAGATCGACCGAACTGCCGCCGCCGACCTCGATACCTACGTTGGCCAGACCCTGAGCTTCCTGATCATGGAATCGAAGGGCAAGGACGTCGTGGTCAGCCGTCGCAAGCTTCTCGACAAGCTGCGCTCCGAAGGATTCGATGCATTCTGGGCCAGCGTAAACGTGGGAGACAGCTTCGAAGGCACCGTCACCAACATCCAGGCCTTTGGCGTGTTTGTCGACATTGGTGGAGCCGAAGGCATGGTTCACCGCAGCGAGCTTGGGTACGGCAACTCGGACCCCTCATCGCTCAAGCGCGGAGACAAGCTCACCGTTCGCATCCTTGAGCTGCGCGAAGAGACCGGCAAGATCTCGCTGTCCGCCAAGGACCCCGCCAACTCCCCTTGGAAGCAAGCGGTCGGCTCTACGTTCAAGGAAGGCGGCACCTACACAGGCGTCGTCCAGGGCGTTGAAGCCTACGGCGCCTTTGTCGAGCTCTCCCCAGGTCTGCAAGGCCTGCTGCACAGCTCACGTATGGGCGGTTCCACCCCAAAGAAGGGTGACAACATCGACGTCCGCTTGGACCGTATCGACCACGAGCGCCAGCGCCTTGAGCTGTCGAACCCCAACCACACTGGGGCCATCGTGTCCTCAGAAGGTCAGGAAGTCGAAGGCATCGTGGATGACGTGCTGAAGAACGGCGTCACCGTCAAGTTGGCGGACGGTCGCACCGGTTGGTTGCCCGAGCGCAATGCAGAGCTTCCCGCAGGTACCGTGATGGCCCAGCGCTTCCGCCGCGGTCGCGAAGTCAAGGCCACGATTCTTGAGGAACAACCTGATGGTCGTCGCGTCGTTCTGACTCAGAAGACCGAAGCCGGCAACAGCAACTGGCGCAGCCAGAAGATGTCGAGCGCAGGTGGCGGCTTCGGTACTCTGGGCGACATGCTCGGAAACTGGAACAAGGGCAAGTAGGCCCGACTCGCTGCCGCTGTATGCGGCAGCGTCCCAGGTCTAGTGGACCGGAACAGCCAAACACGGCTATAGGGCTCCTCAATTGAGGGTTCTATGCCGCGTCTACTGCTAATCTTGTCCGCTCTGGCTCCCTGCTCAGCTCTCGCTCAGGACGCCTGCACCGAGGCCTCCTGCGTGCACCCGACCGCTGATGTGTCGGACTCTGCAGTGATCGGGCACCGCGTGACGGTCGATGCTGGAGCGTCCGTTGGCGACGGTACCGTGTTGGCCCGACGCAGCGTCATTGGAGCCGGTACAGCGGTTGGACAGGATGTTGGCGTGGCCCCCTTGGCAGCGATCAGCACCGACACCACTGTGGGTGACCGCGTCCTCATTGGCCTCGAAACCGTCATTGGGCAGGATGTAGCGGTTGGTGACGACGCAGTCATAGGACCCTTCGTGTCCGTCGGTGACCGAACCATCGTAGAGCCAGCTGCCGTCGTCGCCCGAGGCGTGTCTGTCGGTGACGACGCCAGCATTGGACAGTCCGCGCTCATTGGTCCGTCCGTAGACATTGGTGACAGAGCGACCATCGGACCTCGGGCGCGCATTCGCAAGGGCGTCACCGTAGGTGTCGACGCCCAGATCTCAGCGGGTGCACGTGTGGGCCGGGACGTCCAGATTGGTCGGGGTGTTCAGATCGACCCAGACACCATTCTGCGCGGCGATGTGATTGTGGGTGACTGGGCAACGGTCACGGCCGATCAATACTACCCCCGCGGAAGCGTCATCCCAGGCGTCAACGCTCCGCCGACTATCGACAGCATCACCGTGCCAACCACGCTCGATCTTCTGTCTACGGCTGTTCTTGATGTTGTGGTCAGTGACGCGCAGGTCGGCCAACCCCTGACCGTCTCATGGACGCTCGCCGGAACCTCCGGTGGCTGGACATTGGACCAGCCAACGTCGACCACGCCAAGTCTGTCCGTCGCAGACGGCGACAGCACCCCAACGGTCACAGTGCGCGTTGCGGTCTCAGACGGCACCTTCGAGACCGTAGCCGAGCGGACCGTCGCACACCGAAACGACCCACCCGTCATCGGAGACCTCGTCGTCCCCGAGACTCTGAACATGAATGCCTCTGTCCAGCTCTTGGCGGACGCCTCCGACCCACAAGGACAAGACGTCGCACTCAGCTGGACGCTCGCGAGCCCAGCAACGGGATGGGCCGTCACGCCAAGTGGCGAGCTCAGTGTCGGTGGTTTCGGCAGTGCCGCGACCGCTACGGTGCGGCTCACCGCGAGCGACGGATTCGCCTCAGCCTCCACCCAGCGAAGTGTCACCCTGGTCTCGGACACCCCCGGTACCTGTGCTGACCTGCAAGGAACGAGCGCACCGTCTGGCGTGTACACGATTTCACCGCCAGGCGTCGCTCCCTTCGAGGTCTACTGCGACCTGGACACGGCTGGAGGCGGATGGACCCTCATCTCCAACCGTCGGGCCAACCCCGCCAACCGCGAGTCTTGTGGCGGACGGCTCATGGACTTCTTCACGTCAGGCTGTGGCTCTCCCAGCGCGATTGCGGCATCCCAGAGCTTCGCCCTAGACCGGACGCATCGAACCAGCTTGCCGCGAACCGAGATGCTGGTCATTCAGTACCTCAACGGCGTTCCAGACAACGACGATGCCTACATTGTCCATCTAGGAAGTCAGTCCGCAGACCTGTTCCCTGCGGCCACCTCGGTACAACACATTCCGGTTGAGTCCGTCTGTACGCTCGGCGGGTCGTGTGACTCGTCCAACGTCATCTGGAAGTACATCGGAGACTATTGGTTCCACAGTGGTTCCTGCTCGTCCAGCTCATCCGGAAACAGTACCTACCGGGGTAACTACGGAATCTGTCACAACGGCGCGTCCAACAATGGAACCGCGGAGGGCAACTGGGCGAGCGCCTTTGCCGGCAACCGCAGCACCTATGATGAGACCAAGCTGTGGGGCTACCCGCGGTTTACAGGCGTGGGCTACCAAGAGCGCATCTTCTTCCGCTAGACGTGCCGAAACGCGCAAGAAGCAACAGTTTCCGCACAACTCTGCGGGTGCCGACGTGGTTGGATACCGTTCCTCGCTGAACGACGCCCCGGAGCCCCAGTGTCACGTCTGCCCCTCCTCTGCTTTCTCGCCCTCTCCTGCTCGGAGTTCAACCTTGGTGTGACCACGAGCGACCTCGGCTTGCCGCTCGCGTGCGACCTGGATGAAATCTTCCCCGAAGAGAACGTCCCCGTCGACTCGTGTGCAGAAGTGCCCGGTGGCTTTGTTCCAGTGGTTGAGTGGGGCGCTGGCGACGGCATGAGCAGTCGGGCGGTCCCTGCCGTCGCAGACCTAGACGGAGACGGCATTCCCGAGGTAATCGCCAACTTCACACCGGGGTTCTTGCCCGGGACTACGACCGGCAACTTGGTCATCCTCAACGGTGACGGCAGCGTTCGTTCGTCCACCCCCCAGGGGCTCGCCTTCGCCAGCGGCCTGTCCATCGGTGACGTAGACGCAGACGGTCGTCCGGACATCTTCGGCGTCGTCGCCCTTGGAGCCCAGTTCCCGACGGAGAACTCGCCGTACGCCGTTGCCCGCTTTGACAACACCGGCGTCAAGGTGTGGGAGTCCCAGCCCTACACACGTGACGACTTCGACTACGCCACCGGCATCTCCCTGTCCGACATGGACCACGATGGTCGCGTAGAGATTGTCGCCGGTCGCGTCATCCTCAACGATGACGGGACCGAGCGCGGACGCGGGACGTTGGGCCGCGGCTCCTACGGCGCGCTGCCGAACATCTTTGACGCCTCCATGCCGTACTCCGAGTCCACCCTGTCCGCCGTTGCAGACATCGACCTAGACGGCATTGAAGAGGTCATCACCGGAAACGCCATCTACTCCCCAGACGGTGACGTTCTGTGGTCTGACCCGTCGCAAGCAGACGGCAGCGTAGCCATTGCCAACATTGACGCAGACCCCGAAGCCGAGCGCATTGTCTGCTCCTTCGGCGGAGTGCGTGCGGTCGACACAGACGGCACAATCCTGTGGGGCCCGATTGTCCCCGAGAACTCCAACATCATCTCCACGCCTGCCATCGCAGACGTCAACGGTGACAATCTGCCCGAGATCTTCGTGGCGGGCGGCAACCAGCTCCTCGCCCTACGCTCAGACGGCGTTGTGCTGTGGAGCAACACGGTCATTGACGAGAGCGGAGCCAGCGGTCCAGCGGTCTTCGACTTCGAAGGCGACGGCCTGATGGACGTTGTGTACATTGATGAGCAGAACATGAGCGTGTTCGAGGGCCGCACCGGAGAGCTGAAGTTCTTCAGCGACGAACACAACTCCGACACCATGATGGACTACCCGGTCATTGCAGATGTCGACGCGGACGGGCAGGCTGAGATTGTGGTTGCCCACGCCAACTACAGCCGCGCCTTGTCCGTCTACGGCGACGAGAGCGAGAGCTGGGGCCCGGCACGCCGCCTGTGGAACCAGCACGCCTACCGCATTGACAACATTGCCGACGACACCACCATTCCGATGGAACCCGAGCAGAGCTTCCAGACCCACAACACCTGGCACTCAGCGACCGACACCCGCTACCTGTCTGACTCGCTCAAGGAGCTGTCGGCCGAGATTGTGGACACCTGCGACGTAGACTGTGCACGTGGCGACTACTACGTAGTTGGGCGCATCATCAACCGGTCAGCCGTTCCGGTCACCGAACCCATTCCGGTGGCACTGTACGCGGTCACCGCAGGCGTTGCGCGGTTGGTTCACACCGAACAGGTCGAGGGGCCCTTCCCCGGTGGTGTCACCGGCACTCCCTTCGCCATGAGCGTGGCAACAGACGACTTGGCTGGGGCCAATGACCTGCGCTTTGTTGTGGACGACGACGGCAGCGGCCTTGGCGTTCACTTCGAGTGCGACGAGAGCGACAATGCTGCCGAGATTCGCGCCCCGTTCTGCCCGTAAGGCCCGCTGATTAGCGGGTCATCTTCCGGCGACGACGACGTGTTGCCACCATCAAGGCAACTGCTAACGGCGACACCCTGATCGGAGCTGGAACGGTCTGGCAGCGGTCACCACCGACACCCTAGGCCGTCATCTCGCCCAGTCGCTTCGCTACATCCATCGGGCTCGCAGAGTCCGGCACGTAGTCCACTTGACCATTCGCAGCCTGGACCCTGGCCCAGCGCCTAGGCTCTTCGTCGAAGTTGTACGAGAACAACACCGGAAGTGCGTACCCGGCGGCCCGAATCGCCGAGAGCACCAGCGTTCCTTGGTTCTCTTGCAGAAACCGAATCGCTTTAGACCGGTCACCCGCGAAGCGTGCGGTCAGCGCGACAACATCGCCAAGTAGAGCGTCATCGGCCACACGGTCGAAGCGCATGTCGAGAAATACGGCATCCCAGCCGCCTTGTCCTAGATGAGCCAGGGCATCCGCCGCATCTCCAGCACGGGTCCACTCTGCTGAGTCCGCGGCAAACCGCGTCAGGGTGTCGGTGTACTCATGCCCATCTTCGACAATAAGGATTCGCATGGCAGACAGCTCCAAGACTTAGGTTGGCACCACTTCAACGGCAGGTAAGTGAACCTCAACGGCCTTGAGCCAGCCGCTCTGCGACCCCACGGCAATCGTGCCGTCGTTCTTCACAACGAGCTCGCGAGCAATGCCGAGACCGCGCTCCATGGGAC
Source organism: uncultured Pseudomonadota bacterium (assembly GCA_913061235.1). Classification (GTDB taxonomy): domain Bacteria; phylum Myxococcota_A; class UBA796; order UBA796; genus CAJXTB01. Next base: position 173,176 of record CAJXTB010000005.1, read on the forward strand.
GCTCGTGTATGTCCGCGGTGGTCAAGGGTGCCGCCACATTGTCGCAGACCGCAATGCGGACCTGTTCGCGGTACGTCAGGTCGTCCACGTCTAGGGTGACGCGAACAGCGACGTCTCCCGACTGGGTGTCGCGGCTCACACCCAGTGCGTTTCGAACCAGGTTGGCGACGAGGTCTTCAAGCTCGCCGCGGAACATGCGCACCCACATGGGGTCGGCACTGACGTCCAGGTCGACGCCCGGAGCCCCCGCTAACGCCGGCTCCCGACGCACACGCTCGATGACGTCTTCCATCAAGGACGCATCCACTCGGACCAAGGACAGAGAGTGCACCAGGGTGCCCAGCTCAGCGAAGCCAACTTCATTGAGGGCGAAGGCGACCCGGCGCAGCTCTGGAACCGCACGAGAACGGCCCTTCAGCAAGTCTGACTTCAAGCCCGCCAGACGGTCGACTGCGCCGATCAGGGGTGAGAACACCGGGTCTCGCCTACGCAAGTCCAACCGAACCCCCTGTCCTCGCGCCGCATCGTCCAAAGCATCAATGTGCTCACGGAACCGGGCCACGGTCCCGCGCGGTGCGAACAGCCGCTCAGCCGCCCATCGAGCGGTGTCGACGTCTCCCTGCTCGAGCGCGTCGGCCACTTGGAACAGCACCGTCGTGTCGTGCTTGAGCACCTCATGACGGATGGCCGCAGCGCTGTGAACGACTTCACGGGCCACGCTCGGCCGCTGCTGCACGAACGCCTCCAGCGACACCCCTGGCCCTCGGAACCAGCGGTACAGTGGCCATGCCAGCAGCAGTCCGAGCAGTGATGCGACGAGGCCCATGACGCCGGTCCGAATGCGTCGTGAGCGGTCGTCCATCTGTTGGCGCAGCTCGCGAGCCGGCCCCTCAAAGCGCGACGTGTGCGCGGTGGCGAAGAAGGTATCGAGCTGACCACTCGCGTCACTCGGCTGGCCGGCATCCCATGCGGCGCGAGCCAGGAGGTAGTGAACGTCTCCAATGCCGTGACTCTCCGCCGCCCGAATGACGGCATCAGCCTCCACATCGCGTCCTTCGCGCTTCAACAAGTCCCACAGCGTCAGAACAACACCGGGCTGAGCGGGGTCGAGAACAAGGCTCTGTTGGTAGGCCCCAATGGCGTGCTCTCTGTCGCCAACATCTAGGAAGAGCGAGGCTTCAAGGTTCACAGCATCGGCAAAGTCGGGCGCTAAGGCGCGAACGCGGCGCACTTCGTCTCGTGCGGCGTCGTTGTCGCCACGAGCGCGCAGCACACCGACTCGGTGGTACGCCAGTAGCGCTTCATACGAGACCCCATCTGGAAGGTCGAGCTGTTCGGGAAGCGGGGGTGCCTCTGGGCGTTCACGACGGAGGTCCTGCACCATGCGCTCGGCATCTACCGCGTGCTCTCCGTTGGGCTCCAGCGCGAGGTACCGCTCAAGGGCCGAGTACCCGCGGTCCGCGAGGCCAGACCGTTGCTCAACGCGCGCACGTCGCCACCACACCTCAGCCCACAGCGGGTCGCGGCGAAGCGCACGCCGGTAGGCCTCAACAGCCGCAGCGTCCTCTCTCCCGGCGTAGGAGGTCGCCAGCAGATCACCGAGTGCAGCCGCATAGTTCGGGTCGGTAGGCGCTAGGAACTCGGCGCGCTGAAGGGCTGCATCTGCACTGGAGATATCCCCAGTGGCGAGTGCAATGCGTGCACGGGTGGCCCAGGCATCGGGGGCGCGGGGTGCATCCGCCAACAAGCTATCCACCAGCACCAGAGCCGTGTCCGCAGCACCACTTCGCAGTGCCTCTTCACACTCACGCAGTCGGCGCGCCTGCTCCATGTCCAAGTCCGTCGCACCCGAACGCATCCACCGCCGAGCTTCCGCGTCGAGCAGCATGCTGTCTAGGCGTACGGACATCTCGTCAATCGCCAATAGTGCAGGGCGTGCGTCCACAACGTCCGCGAGTAACGACGTTGCATCTTCGTTCATCTCGGCTGCCACCAAGGCATCCACAACCAACAGAACACCGTCCGCTTGTTCCTGAAGTTCGGCATTCGGAAGCGCGCTACCCCCGGTGGTCTGCTCCAACCAAACGAGCCACTCGCGCACGCGGTCCGCGGCAGCAGCAGGGTCCACGGACACTAGGGCGAGCGACTGAAGACGTACGACCTCGGCACTCGGCGCAGACCTCCGAAGACGCTCGTACGTCGCCAGCGCGGCTTCCGGCTTGCCCAAGGACATCTGTAGTCGCGCACGCTCGACCAACACCTCAGGAACACTGCTGCGGCCATAGATCGACAGTGCATCTTCTGCGCGCCCGGCCGCCTCCGTAGCACGTCCCAACGCAAGAATACCCGTTGCCCACCCTGGGTTTTCGCGCACCACAATGGAGTACGCAATCACCGCGGACTGCGGGTCACCCAGGCGCTCAGAGCGCTGCCCGCGCTGCCAGATGTCCGCAATCGCGGGCTCCATTGGCAACGGCAGTGCATCCGGGGGGTTGTCCGCCCAGACCAACGCTACCCACAGCAGCCACACACTCACCCGAGCTGTGCCTTCAGCTCGCGTACCTTGAGCCCCAACTGATTGAACCGCAGCTGTACCTTTCGGCCCGCTTCAGCGTCGTCCAACAGCACCGCCGCCATGCGGGAGAAGTCACCGCTGTGCGCCATGTACATAGACGAGTACAGCTGGCGCTCAATGTCTTGGCTGACCTTGTTCAGTGTGTCCTGTGCGCGAACGAGCACCGTCTCCCGCCAGCCATCTGCGGTCATGCCCGTCTCAGGCGCCCGCTCCGCAATGTGCAGGATGAGCTCCTTGACCCATCGCGGCCGAACCTGGACCACGTCGCCACGGTCGCTCGCGGGTAGCTCCAGAAGCTCGGCCAAGGCAAAGAGCACCGTATTTTCAACGGTCATGGCGAACTCTCGCAAGTTGCCAGGCCAGGAATGACCACGCAAGTGACGCAGTGCTCGGTCGGGGAACAGCAGGTACAACACCCCTTCCTGAGCCGCTGGCACCCCGGCCCCCGCGTGAACGACAACATGGCCAACCGGCAGGCCATTCTTCTCGCGGTAGGCCTCCAGCATCTCCCTCAATACAGGCTGCCGAACAGCTCGCTTGAGGACGAAGGCCAGAAGGTCCGCCATGTCCAGCCCGCGTTCGTCAAGGGACGGCAGAACGATGGCCGCTGCCGGATTTAGCCGCATGTATAGGTCGGCGCGGAAGGTGCCTTGGCGCACCCGGTCCGCGAGGTCCTCGTTGGTCGCAACCACGAGCTTGACGTCCACCGTTCGCTCGCGAAGGTCACCCAGTCGCGTCAGCGTGCCGTCTTGTAGAACCGACAGCAGCATCTTCTGGGCTTCGATCGACAGGTTGCCAACTTCATCCAGGAACAACGTGCCGCCGTCGGCCTCTTCAAAGGCACCCGTGCGGTCGGTGACGCTTCCGGTGTAGGCCCCACGAACGCTGCCAAACAGGTGTGCAGCCATCAACTCGTGCGGCAATGTGGACAGGTCCACCGCGACAAAGCGCCCTCGCCTACGCGACCGTTCATGGACAAAATGGCGAGCGATGAGGCTCTTGCCAGTCCCTGTTGGACCGAGCAAGACCACGGGCAATCGGCCCCTCGATAGGACACCGAGTCGCTGACGAATGCGAAGCATGCCGCTACCCGGTCCCCAGTAGATCGGGCCGTCGCTCGGGCCTGCGGCACGCGCCGCAACAATGCCTTCAATCTGCGCTTGGAGCGCTCGCGCGTCGACAAAGTCGTCGTCCAAGAACGCGGTGTACTCCTCCGCAGCGTAGCGCTCAGCCCCTTCTTCGAGGGTCAGCTCTTCTTGGGACGTCATCAAGATGACGGGTAGCTCCGGGTGTTCGCGGCGTAGCGCACCCAAAATCTCCACGCCTTGCCGCCGCTTGAGTCGGTCGATGTCTGTGGCGCTCATGTCCGAGCGAAAGCCGAGCAGGTCAATCGAGTCAATGTCGAAGTGGATGTCGAGCAACACCAGATCAATGGGTCTACGCGAGCTGTTTAGACGCGCTTGTGCAGCCGCCCAGGTACGCATGGGACCATGAAAGCGGTGCCCCTTGATGGTCCGCTCACACAGCTGCATGGTGCGGTCTTGGTCGTCGATGACAAGGATGTCAGCCATGAGTGCTCTCTGCGTTGGCCCGGCGGTACCAGGTTCGAGTCAAATCGGCGAAGGCGATGGCCGCATCTCGCGTGACGCGGGCGCTGTCGAGTGTGGCAGTGTCCAACGAGAACGCTGCTAGTATCTTCATCAGCGCGGACAGTTCAGCGAATTCAGATGCAGCACCATCAACGGCCTGAAGGTCTGGAAGTAGTCGTTCCCACAGAACGGTGGCTGACGTTGTGACGTCTGCGCTCCGATGGGTGTGCAGCACATCGGCTGTCACTGACTCGATCAAGTCGTCGTCATCTGCCCATCGGCACTGCATGGCCACGTACTTGCCAAGGTCATGACGGAGGGACTTGAGGACGTCAGAGCGATTCATACAGGGGCCTTAATGGGTTGACCCCATCATTGACCCGCCCGCGTTCGACCACAGCGGAATAGGCGACACCTATGCACGTGTACCGCTGGGACCTCGACAAGACGTATCTGGACACCGACATTCACTCGGTGCGGTCCATGATTCGCGCTGCGTTTGAATCGGCCTCGGAAAAGCGGAACATTCCGGGGGCAAGTGCGCTTCTCCGCGGACTCATGCGAACAGATCCCGACTGTCGGGTGAGCATCGTCTCAGGGTCCCCCACCCAGCTTCGAACTGTGCTCGAAGAGAAGCTCGCCTTGGATGGCATCCGCTTTGACTCGCTCATCCTCAAAGACCACATCTCCAACCTCAAGCGCGGTCGACTGCGCGCTGTGTACGGACAGCTCGGCTACAAGCTTCCGGCCCTACTGGACCAACGAAAGGGTCTTGGTTCAACGGTCCGTGAGACCTGTTTTGGCGACGATACCGAGGTCGATGCCGTCATCTATGCGCTGTACGGCGAGGTCGTCTCTGGCCGCGTGAACGAGTCAACCATGGCTCGCATCATGACCGCTGGCGGCGCCTACCCAGACGCAATTGATCTCGCGAAGTCCGCATTGCGACGCCTCGGCACTGCCGACATTGTGGACGACATCTTCATCCACATCGACCGTGGCATTCCCATTCGCCAGTTTCAGCTTCTGGGCCCACGGGTCATCCCTGTGTTCTCCTGGTTCCAAGCGGCACTGGTCCTTCACGCACGCGGACGTCTCGACATTGAAGCGATTGTCGAGGTCGTCTCCCGCACCGCACCGGACACCCCCGACCGTTCGGCCTCCTGGGTGCAAGACATCGTCAGGCGGGGCCTACTTGAGCGAGACCAAGTCATGGCCATGCTCGGCTCTCACAGCGCTCTGGAGCCCTTGGTAGCGCCGAGTACACGGGCTCTCGACCGGCTGCGCGGCGTCGTCACAGAGCGCACGCCTCGCAAACCAGACTTCTTGGGGTTCCTCACAGCACTTCGTCACTAGACGCGGTTTCGGGAGCTGGCAAGCCAGGGTGCGGCAGATCAGAGGGTCTTCCAGGGGCCGCCGGCTTCAAGAACGGCAGCCAGCGCAAGATCCACTTTGGAAGCATGGGTTCGTCTGTGCCTCCCGTCTCAATGCCAAGGTACTCATCCATGTAGATGGTGTAGGCGGCGAGGAAGAACGCCACGGTGAGCGGCCCCACAAGGAATCCGACCGGGCCAAACCACGCCAATCCGCCGAACACAGCCAAGAAGATGAGCAGCGGATGGATTCGGGTGCTGCCGCGCATCACCAGCGGCTTGACCACGTTGTCCACGCTGCCAGTGAACACCAAGCTGTAGATGGCCAGGAACAACGCCCATCCCCACCCTTGGGTAAAGCCCACCACGACCGCACACGGAATCCAGATAATGCCGGTTCCAGCCAGCGGAATGAAGCTGCACACTCCTGCCAGCACACCCAAAAAGACCGCGCTGCGCAAGCCGCAGATATGAAAGGCTACCCCCGAGACGACGCCTTGGATAATGGCCGTGATGAGCGTAGCGAGCACCATATTGTTCGCAAGCTCTTGGAATACAGCGAACAGCTTTCGCTCGTACCGGTCTTCCATGGGGGACAAGTGCATGAGCGCCGTCAACAGCCGCGGACCTTCCATATACAGGGTGCCGAGGGCAAACACGAAGATGACGAAGTCCAGACCGAACCCGAACACGCCCTCAAGCATGGCAGGAAGTGCCCCCCCCACGCTCTTTAGAGTGCCTAGAGCAGACGACCGCAGCCACTCCGCCATAGCGGGGGCCACCGACCCTTCCGGCGGCAAGATGCCCTCTGGAAGCCACGTCTCAATCCACGCGCGTGCCGCCAAGACCTGTGGAGGCGAGCGCTGACTCAGATCATCGGCAATCGCATCGAACTGGCCACCTGCGAAGAAGGCATTGGCCTCGCTCGTCACCTTGATGGCTTCGGTAACGAACAACCAGCCCACTGTAGCGAGAGGCCCCAAGACCACGAAGAACAATGAGATGACCGTCAACAGGGCTGCGAGTGTGCGGCGCTGTCCAAGCTTCGACTCAAACCATGTGAACATTGGCCAAGAGACTACCGCGACCACTGCCGAGAACAGCAACGCCCACAAGTAGGGCCAAAACAGTGCCGCGACGGCCACGATAGTGACCACAAAGAATGCGAAGAACCATCGATCTTTGGTCTTTTGGTCCCAGTAGTTCTCGTTCAACGAACTCCCTCTCCAGCGCTGGCTACCCCGTCGCGAATGCGGCCGACAAGGTCCCCACGGGACGCCTTCGCCGCCACCTTAATCGCGTTGCGAATCGCCCGCGCCTCCGACCGGCCGTGCGCCTTAATGACGACTGAATCAAGCCCAAGCAACGGCGCCCCTCCGTAGCTCTTCCAGTCGGTCATCCGCTGTAGGTGCTTGATGCCGCCGCCCAGCATCGACAAGCCCAGACGCCACTGAAGACGACGACTGGACGCCTCTTTGGCAAGCCCCGTCACCACTTCGCTGACTCCTTCGAGCATCTTGAGCACCACGTTGCCTAAGAAGCCGTCGCACAACACAACATCGACGGTCCCCTTCGGAATGTCGAGGCCCTCGATGTTCCCGGCGAAGTTCAACGACGTCTCCAGCAAGCGCCTATGTGCCTCAACAATGGCTGGAGTCCCCTTCATGGCCTCGGTTCCATTGGACAACAGCGCCACTCGAGGATTGTCAATCTCGCTGATGAGGCTGCTGTACGCCGCGCCCATGTACGCGAAGGTCACGAGATCACCAGCGGTTGCGCCCATACCGGCGCCGACGTCCAGCATCATGGCGAACGGGTCACGACGCGGCCCACGACGTTTTGCTGTTGGGTAGACGGATGCCAACGCAGCGCGACGCACTCCTGGCAGTCGCTCAAACGTCTGTGCTGCCGCCAAAATCGCAGCACCCGTGTTTCCGCTGGTCACCAGCGCGTCCGCGTCACCCGACCGGACCAGCCGCGCCGCCGTCAACAACGAGCAATTGGGCTGGCCTGCCAGGGCCACTGCGGGCTTTTCTTCCATGGTGATAAACCCGTCCGCACCGACCAACTCGATCCGTGTGGGGTCGTAGCGAACACCGTCCAGCGCCTCGCTCATGGACTTTACGTCACCCACCAACATCACGCGAATGTCCACCTCTTCCAGAGACAGCCTCGCAGCTCCGCCAACCGTGGCCTCTACTCCTTTGTCCCCACCCATGGCATCCAGCGCGATTCGAATCATCGGTCACCTCGGGGGGCATGCTACACGGCTCCGGGCTGGTCGGTGGCCATTGGTCCCGATACGCCCGCCAGCCACAGGGAGACAGCATGGCTAAGCCCGTGTCCGACAACATCACTTGGCACGATGGCCACGTGACCGCCGAGCAACGCCAAGCCATTCTCGGTCAACGAGGAGCCGTTCTTTGGTTCACCGGACTGAGTGGCTCGGGCAAGTCCACGGTTGCCAGGCGCGTCGAGCAGCTGCTGCTACTAGCGGGCAACCAGACCTATGTGCTGGACGGCGACAACTTGCGCATGGGCCTCAACCAAGACCTCGGCTTCTCAGCAGACGACCGAACCGAGAACATCCGACGCGTCGGGTGCGTAGCCCAGTTGTTCGCAGACGCCGGCGTTGTGTGCTTGAGTGCCTTCATCTCCCCGTACCGAGCGGACCGCCAAGCGGCTCGCGAGCGTGTACCACAGGGGCAGTTCCTCGAAGTGTTCATCGACACTCCGCTCGAAGTGTGCGAGGCGCGGGACCCAAAGGGCTTGTACAAGAAGGCACGTGCGGGTGAAATCCCAACGTTTACCGGCATTTCTGCACCCTATGAATCACCTGAAAGCCCCGAAATTCATGTGAAAACCGCAGACCGTTCCGTCGAAAGCTGCGCCCAAGAAGTCGTCGACTACCTTGAATCCCACGGGTTTTTGAGCGGGACCTCCCCCTGAGCATGCCCTAGTCTCCCGCGTGTCTTCTGCGGCCGCGATACGCTCTGCCCCCTTTCAATCAGGACTCGCGTGCAACTCTCGGACCGCACCCTTGTGCTCTTCGCGGTGTTCGCGGCCATGTTGGCCGCCACAGCACTGTGGTTGGAGTTTCGTCCCCGCACCACCGTTGCGGAGACCAACGGAGGCCCACCTCCGGCACCACTTATTCCAGTGGTGACTCGGTCTGGTGGACGCGATGTCGGGACGGCCGGCCCTCTCCGTGTCGGGATTCGACGAGGACGGGTCGATGCTGCCACCCTCGACTGCGACGGTCTGTTTCGCGCGCAGCGCCCAACATCGAGCGGACGAGTTGTCTTTCCGACCATTCCCCTTGGCCAATGCCACATCACGCTCGTAGGCTCCGACATTCCTTACGAACCAGTCTTCCCTGGCGACCGCCTCTCCTGCTGGATCGACGACCACACAACACTCTGCAGCGGCGGGATGGCTGCGAGCTACGCCGCTCGGGTGTCCGTCGCAGGCGACTCACCGGGCACAGTGTCGGTTGACGGCGTAGATCTCGGCGCTCTGCCGGTGCAAAACGCGCCAGTGCGGGTCGGGAAACGACTAGTCGTTGTGACCTTCGACGAAGGCGCGACTGCAGTGTGGACCCTGACCGTGGCACCAGACGAAGAAATCGCCATGCACTTCCCATCCGAACCTGCTGGCATGAGTGGCGCAGCTTCGGGATTGCGCGGCACACCGAGCATGGTCGGCGCCACGGATGATCCGACGGCAGGCAGCACACCGTAGAGCGGTTAACCTCGCCCAAACTGGAGGACGCATGGCCCACGACGACGACCGCGCCTTTGCGGCAGAGAGTCAGATCGGACGAATCAACACCTTCTTCCCAATCTTGCCTCGACTAGGCAACCGTTGGGCGGCGTCGCGACCGTGGGAGGGGTTGACCATCGGCGTCAACATGCACCTCACCACACTCACGGCTGCCTTGCTGCGCGAGCTCTCCCTCGGTGGCGGGACCTTTGTGGTCAGCTCGTGCAATCCCGCAACGACAGACAAGGGCACCGTTGAGTTGCTGCGCAACTTGGGCATGGATGTCTACACGGGTGGAGACGGACAAGACCGTCACCAACAGGTCCTCGGTCACAAGCCGGATCTTCTCGTTGACGTTGGCTTCGAGCTCATCGGAGCTGCACTGGCGAACCCTGACGGAATCCGTGGCGCTATCGAAGTCACCCGCAGCGGCATCACCAAGCTGCGTGCCGCGTCCGACATTCCGTTTCCGGTCATCAACATCAACGATGGCCGTCTAAAGGACGCGATTGAAAACCGCCATGGTGTGGGTGAGGCCATTTGGTCTGCCGTTGGTCGCTTGACCGGCATGCACCTCGCTGGCCGCCGCTGTGTGGTGGTTGGCTACGGCCCTGTTGGTAAGGGGCTCGCTGCATACGGACGCAGCGCCGGAATGGCAGTGGACGTCGTCGAAACCGACCCAATTCGCAGGCTCTTCGCACACTACGATGGCTACCCGACGCCCCCACTCGCCCGCGCACTCAACACCGCCGGAATCGTCGTCACAGCAACCGGCAGGTCTGGAAGCATCACCGTAGATGAGCTGAAGAATGCTCGTGACGGTGTAGTCCTGCTCAATGCCGGTCACGGTGGTGACGAGATCGACATCTCGGCAATCGCCCGCATCGCGGACCGAGTCGACAACATTGCTGAGCAAGTGGTGCGCTACCGCATTGATGGCGGCCCACGCGTCACGGTGTTGGCGGACGGCCACCCGCTGAACATTGTCCTGAACAACGGCTCACCAGAGCCTGTGCTTCTGCACTTCGCCGTGTTGGGTCTGAGCCTAGAGCAGCTCGCCACACTCAAGCTCGGTTCAGGAGAGGTTGCGCTGCCAGAAGGATTGGAGGCCGACGCGGCACTGCTCGCTCTGGAGTGCCTGCTGCCTGAAGGGTCTCTCTAGTGCCACCCGAAGGCCCGGTCCCCAGGGCACTCGCTGCGCTCGGGAGCGGCCAGCCGCAGGTCGCTGTTGATCTTCTGGCTCCCATTATGGAAGCGCCCGAGCTCAATGAGCCCAACATGATCGACGTGCGCGCAAGGCTGTGCAGCCTATACGCACAAGCTCTGCTGCAAGCCGGCGACGCCAAGCAAGCATCCTTGTGGGTCCGCAAGGCGCTGCGGGCCGCCAGCACCATGAAAGACGAGGATGGCCTCAAGGAAGTGCGTGCGCTGCAGGGTCAGATTGTAGGCGCTCTCGCAGACGCCGAAGCTGCACGACGAAGGGCAGTCGAACGTAAGCACATTGCCGAGACGTCACTTGAAGACCTCTTGGCCACTGCCACATCTCCCGAAGAACGTGCGTCGATACTGGCGAAGAAGGCAAGCTCCCTCGCCGGCACCGGTGCCCAGGCGCACGCCGCCGATCTGTACGACCAGTCTATGAAGATCGCGGACCAGCACAGCATCTTGCGTGAACAGGTCTTTGCGCGCCTCGGAATGGCCGCTGTCCACCCAGATGCAGCGGTGTGGGTGCAGCAGGCGCAACAGCTCGCTGAAGCCGCGAGCGAATACACGCTGTTGAGCACGATTGCCCGGGAAGCGGACCGACTGGGCGTGTCGCTACCTGCCATTGATGGCCCGTCCGGCCTTCAGGAGCTTGAATGAGAATCGCCGCAATCGACATTGGCACCAACTCTATCCATTTGATGGTGGCCGATGTCGACGCGAGTGGCACGGTCGATGTGGTTCATACAAGCCGGGACCAGACCGAACTAGGTACCGGCGGTCTCGACCGTGAGACCCTGGCACCAGATGCCTTCGAGCGCGGCGTCAGCGTACTCATGACGTTCCGAGAAGCCTGCGACTCCTTCAACGTCGAGCACATTGCCTGCACAGCGACCTCGGCAGTTCGAGAAGCGAAGAACGGCAAAGAGTTCTGTGACGCCGTCAAGGTACGCACTGGAATCCACGTTCGGGTCATCGCCGGCGTGGAGGAAGCGCGCCTGATTTGGTTGGGCGTTCGCCGCGACCTCGATTTTTCCCGCGGCCGCGTGCTCATCTTTGATGTCGGCGGTGGCTCCACCGAGTTTATCCTGTGCGATGCCGAGAATATCCTCGCCAGCCGGAGCCTACGCCTCGGCCACATTCGCTTAGCGGAGGGGTGCCATCACAGTGACCCCATGACGGAGGCCGAGCAGACCAAGATGCGCAAGGTGATCCGCAAGCGCATGAAGTCTCTGACGCGCCAGGTAGCCCCCGACGACTTGGGAACGATTGTGGGTACCAGCGGAACCGTTCGCGCGCTCGCCCGAATGCAGGCGATGGCGAGCGGTGACGACTACCCCGAACATCAACACGGCATGATTCTGACACGCGACGGAGTGGACCAACTCGTCTCGACCCTGAGCGCTGCCACCGCAGACGAGCGTAGCGTTCTTCCAGGAATGGATGCTCGCCGTGTTCGTACCCTTCCGTCCGGTGCCGTTCTCGTCCAAGAGGTTCTGTCTGCGTTCGACAAGCCACAGCTCGTGACTTCAAACCGTTCACTGCGCAACGGGCTCATCGTTGACTGGATTGTGAAGAACAAGCCTGAGCTCACCCTTTCCCGACAGCTTGCTGACCCTCGAAGCCGCTCCGTACGGGCCATGATGGAGCGGTATGGTGCCGACCCGGACCACGCAGACGCCGTCGCCCATACAGCACAAGCGTTGTTCGACGCCACCGGCCCCGTGCACCACCTGCGCATTGACGACCGCAGACTCTTGACGTTCGCCGCCCATCTTCACGATGTTGGACATCACATCGACGGTCGCAGGCACGACAGGCATGGCGCTTACCTGATTCGTCACACCCATATGCCGGGATTTACCGCGCCAGAAGTCGCCGTCTTGGAGCAGGTGGTCCGGTACCACAACAGTAAGAGCCCGCAGAAACACCACGGGCCTTTCGTCGCCTTGAGCAAGGCAGACCGCAAGCGTGTCCGAATACTCTCAAGCCTTCTCGCCCTGGCAGATGCTTTCGACCGTGGGCATCACCAAAATCTCAGCCATGTGGACGTGCAGCTGGCCAAACGCAAGCTGACGATTCATGCGACAACACAGCAATCACCGGACCTCGAACGGTGGGCAACGCACCGTCGCAAACGGCGGGTTGAGAACGCTCTGGACATCGAAGTGGACATCGTCTTCTCTGGCCCGCACGGCGCCGCCGTCGCAGAGCGCTCCGAAGAAGACGAGACGGTTCACGTACAAAAGCCCTAAACCCTACTTTCTGGCGACTGAAACACCAGTGCTAGGGCGGTCTCGCAGAACATGAAGTAGACTGTCGCAACTGAGCGGAATGTATGGACTTTTTCGAAACCACAGATGATGTCGATCAGCAGCTGCTGGACGTTCGCCGGCAGCTAGACCTGCTACACGGGGACGTTCCGCGGGGTGTGTCGCTGAGTCGGCTGAAGACCCAATCGCCGTTCCACCCGATTCTCATATTGCGGTTGTTGTTTGCCGCGGCGGCAGCCCTCTGCCTAGTGGCGGCATTCGCCGCTTTAATCGTTCCTTATCTGAGCTTTCTTGACACCGGAATTGCGGAGACCGTACGGCGTGTTGAGATGGCTATGGGCGGCACACCGCTTCCCGTCGCGCTCGCCGGTGGTGGGGGGTTGCTGTTGATTGCGTGGTTCGCTGTTGATCAATCGGCTGTTGCCATTGGTCGCGGAAGCACGTTCACCAACGCTGAAGCACGTGAAAACGACCGACTCAACTCGGAAGTTTCACGCCTCACCCGCCAAAGAGACTTGGTGAAGCGCGCCCACAGCACCCCAATGGCAGCAGTGGCTCGGTATGAAGTTCCCGACCGGGAGCCAGCGAGCCAGATCCCGTCGCTGTACGAACGACCCAAGCCCGCGCCGAGCTACCTGTCGCCGCCATCCATGCCGCCCCAGGTCGCACCGCCGACCCAGCGCGCTGGCACTCCGCTCCCGGCTGCTCGCAGTGGACACGACGGCTACGCGAGATTTCGGACCCCGGCGACCAATGGACGAGAAGTCGTCCCAATCGCGAAGCCCACCTTCATCTCTCTACAGCCACAAGACAGGCGGCGGGACGAGGAACCGGGCATTGAAACCCCGACCGACCAGTACGCTTCTGCAAGCTACTCATCCCCGCCTGACGACCATCAGTACGTGGTTGACGAAACAGAGGATGGACTGACAGCCTCTACCCACCGCGCAGACATCGCGTACGTTGTGGACAGCCACTCGGAGCAAGGGACCTTCAATCGCCGCGTATCGAGTGACATCCCTGCCCTCGCCCGGGTGAGTGAAGAGTGGCTCTCCGATGCCATCCGAAAAGCCAGCTACCTTGCCGGGTCCTTCCCCATCCAAGCGCGGCTCGAGTTCAGCCAAGACCAGCACGTCCCGTTCACTCTCGTTCTGGAACGTGCGACACCCGCCATGGCTGTTCGAGCCATGATGGCATTCGTCGAGTTCTTGTCGACCATTTCCTTGCCGCGTAAGGCGCGCATCGATCTCATCAGCGTTGCTCACCTCGACCGAACGTTCCATCGCAATGTGCGCTCAGCCTGCATTCCGTATTTTCCAGGCGCTGTGACCATTGCGAATGAGCCGGGTCGCATCGAGTTGACCTTCGGCAATCCCGACCCCCGTTGGGACCGCTACCCCGTCCTCCCCGTCAGCCAATAGTTCCCACCCCAGGTGGAGGCCACCATGGCCGTGTCACGCGTCGCCATTGTCGACGCCAACTTCACCGCGCGCGTCCAAGCGATGCGCGCTACCCCTCCATTCGGCAACCTCGCCGCTCCCATCCGTCCAGGCTCTGCCCTGACAGCGCGCATGGCGGTTGCCCTCTTTGAAGCTCAGATTGAGTCGCGAATGTGCGACATCTGGTCACGTGCCCTCAAAGCGGACGGTCAGAGCTTCTACACCATCGGTGGCTCTGGCCATGAGGGCAATGCGGCCATCGGTGCGGTGCTGAAGAGCGATGACTGGGCGTTCTTGCACTACCGAAGCGGCGCCTTGTTCTGCGCAAGAGCCAAGTTAGCGGCGGGTCCAGAGGGCCCACTCGACGTCTTGTTGGGATGCGTTGCCAGCAGTGATGAGCCCATTGCAGGAGGCCGCCACAAGGTCTTCGGGTCCGTCCCGCTCAACATCCCTCCACAGACCTCCACCATCGCCTCACAGCTCCCCAAGGCTGTTGGGTTTGCTGTGGCCAACGACCGAAAGGCACGAATCGAAGGAAAGCGCGCCAGCGGTATCGCGGTGTGCACCTTTGGAGACGCCTCAGCGAACCACTCTACGGCCACAGGTGCGGTGAACTCCGCCATCTGGGCTGGCCACCAGAACGTCCCCACTCCGGTGTTGTTCGTGTGTGAGGACAACGGGTTCGGTATCAGTGTACGAACGCCCGAAAACTGGATTGCCTCCGCATACGGGGCTCGCCCAGGCCTCGCCTACTTTGCAGCGGACGGACTGGACCTAGTCGCCGCTTATGACGCTGCAAAGGCCGCCACTGACTACGTCCGCGAACGTCGCCGCCCTGCGTTCCTGCACCTGTCCGTCGTTCGACTACTCGGACACGCAGGCTCCGATGTTGAGCAGCTGTACCGTACGCAAGACGAGATTGAAGCCGCAGAAGAGCAAGACCCGCTCATCAAGACCGCCCAGTTATTGGTCGATGCCGGGGTGATGACTCCCGAAGACGTACTCGCGCTGTACGAGGACGCCCGTGAGCGCCTAGGCGCTATGGCCGCTGAAGCCGTGCGTCGTCCGAAGCTCACCACAGCTGAAGCCGTCATGGCCCCGCTCTTCACGGACACTGACGCCAGCGCTGCGGTACCTGTTGCGAGCACCGAAGTACGCGCAGCCACTTTTCGACGCCTGCCCGAAGCCGACGAACGTCCACGACATCTGGCATTCCAGCTCAATCGCGCGCTGACAGATGTCATGGCGGGTGCCCCCGAGACCGTTCTGTTTGGCGAAGACGTAGCCAGAAAGGGTGGCGTCTACCATGTCACCGCGGACCTCACCAAGCGCTTCGGCGTGGGTCGAGTCTTCAACACGTTGCTGGATGAACAGACCATTCTGGGTCTCGCTATTGGCGCCACCCATGCAGGCCTGACCCCTATTCCAGAGGTCCAGTACCTAGCGTACTTGATGAACGCCATCGACCAGCTCCGCGGTGAAGCGGGCTCCATGCAGTTCTTCAGCAATGGCCAACTCAACAATGGAATGGTCGTACGCATTGCCGGACTCGCCTACCAGAAAGGGTTCGGTGGCCACTTCCACAACGACAACGGCATTGCGGCACTGCGCGAAGTTCCGGGCATGCTCATCGGCTGTCCCTCACGCGCCGAAGACGGCGTACTCATGCTGCGCACGTTGATTGCGCACGCACGAGCAAACGGTCGCGTCAGCGTCCTGTTGGAGCCTATCGCTCGCTACATGACCAAGGACCTACACGAAGACGGTGACGGCGGCTGGCTGGACGCCTACCCAAGCCCCGAGCAGCACATGCCGCTGGGCGAAGTTCGTGTCTACGGTGACGGGACTGACCTCACCATCGCAAGCTACGCCAATGGACTGTGGATGAGCTTGCGCGTGGCTGAACGGCTCCGGTCAGAAGGTATCAACGCCCGCGTGGTCGACCTACGCTGGCTCGCCCCCTTGCCGATCGACGCCCTTGTCCCACACGTTGAAGCGACTGGCAAGCTGCTGGTTGTGGACGAGTGCCGGCGGAGTTCCGGCATTGCAGACACAGTCGCCGCTGAGATCTACGAGCGTGTTCCCTCCGTTCGGGTCCGCCGCGTAATGGCACCGGACACCTACATTCCGCTTGGCGACGCCGCAAACCTTGTACTGGTTTCCGAAGCCGACATCGAAGACGGCGTGCGCCGCTTGCTGGAGGCGAAATGACCCGCCGTGCTCTCCTTGTGTGCCCTGGCCGGGGCTCCTACAGCAAGGACGTCATGGGGCAGCTCGACAATCGCTCCGCAGCGGCGTCGGCCATTGTGGATGCCTGTGACGCCGCCCGAACCGCCCGTGGCGTGCCCACGATTCGGGACCTGGACAGAGCTGACCGCTTCAGCGCCGTCAAGCACGTGGCTGGCGAGAACGCCTCGCTGTTGACCTTCGCGTGCTCCCTTGCGGACGCAGCCGAAGTGTCGGACGCTTACGACGTCGTGGGCGTTGTCGGCAACAGCATGGGCTTTTACACCGCCCTTGCAGCCAGTGGCGCTCTGTCCCTCGAAGACGCCATCATGCTGGTTGAGACCATGGCCCACTACCAGACACGCAACGTGCAGGGCGGCCAGCTGCTCTACCCCTTCTCAGGCAAGGACTGGCGCTACAACGCCGCTACCCTGCGAGTCATTGATGACGCCATTGCCTCGAGTAACGGTGAAGCCTTCTGGTCTATTCGGCTCGGCAACACCGCCGTTCTAGGCGGCACAGATGCTGGTGTTCGCCACTTGCAGCAGGTACTTCCACCGATTGAGCGCGGTGCTCGAACCTTCCCAATGAAGCTGCCGCTGCACTCAGCTTTCCATACGCCTGTCATGCGCCCAACCTCCGACATCGCGCAGGTTGACCTGGCCGGACTCAACTTCCGAGCCCCAAACGTGCCGCTCGTGAGTGGCCACGGAGACCTCTTCCGCCCGCGGTGGGCATCTCCAGACGCGCTCCGGGCCTACACCCTCGGTGCACAGGTCTACGAGCCCTACGACTTCACAACCAGTGTGGGAACCGCCCTGCGACATACCGCTGCTGACGTGGTCATCGCCCTAGGTCCTGGCAATGCGCTCGGTGGCCCCCTTGCCGCCATCTTGGTCAACGAAGGGTGGCACGGACTACAGTCTCGTGCCGACTTTGATGCCGTGCAAGCAAGCGACGAGCCTGTGCTGTTGTCCTTTGGTATGCCCGACCAACGCGCCCGCCTCACGTGATTGACGCTCTGCTCGAAGCGTGGGGCCTTAAGGCACTGCCGCGGACAGGATGGGGTCTGCGCGGCATTGAAAATGCTGAGTCAGTAGCGGCGCACAGTTGGGGGATAGCAACACTTGTTCTTATCTTTCTGCCCGAAGACCTCGATACAGGCCGCGCACTGACCTACGCCACACTTCACGACCTAGCCGAGGTGCGTGTGGGTGACCTGACCCCGGCGGATGGTGTGCCCGCTGCCGTCAAGCATCTACGCGAACGCGACGCCATGATTGAGCTGTGCGCCGCGTTGCCTCGAGGCGCACATCTACTCTCAACCTGGGATGCATACGAGGCTCAGTCGGACCCAGAAGCCCGCTTCGTTCGCCAGCTCGACCGTCTGGACATGGCGCTTCAAGCGTTGCTGTATGAGCGAAACACGGGTGTCGACACTGGCGAGTTCCTCGACTCTGCGGAGTCTGTGATGCAACACCCAGCGCTAGTCGACGCAATGGCCGCTATCCGGGAGGCCAGGTCAGAGAACGCCCAGCAATGACATGGGCGTGCAGGTGGAACACGGTCTGACCCGCTCCTTCGCCGTTGTTCACGACAACGCGAAATCCGCCAGGCATGAGGCCAAGCGTTTTGGCGACCGCGTTCGCCCCCAACAAGACTTGGCCCAAGAGCGCCGCGTCCTCTTCCGTGGCCTCGGACAACATGGCAATGGGCTTCTTCGGGATGACCAGCACGTGGGTCGGTGCCACCGGATGAATGTCCCGAAACGCCAGCACGTGGTCGTTCTCGAAGACGATGTCCGCCGGAATTTCACGAGCGATGATTTTTTCGAACAGGGTCATGCAACCTCCAAGTTCGCCAGCCTTAGCCAACCTTCGGTTAGTGGGCGCCATGATTTTCGATACCCTCTCCGCCCTGTCCGACCCCGTTCGTGCGCGCACCCTCGCTATCCTCACCCGCGAAGAGCTCGCTGTAGGGGAGCTGACCAAGGTCCTTCAGCTGGCCCAGAGTACCGTCTCTCGCCACCTCAAGGCACTGGAGGCCGCAGGATGGGTCGAGCGGCGAACGGAAGGCACCAAGAGCCACGTGCGGGTCGCTGAGCATCAGTCCCCAGCCCAGCTGGCACTGTGGCATGCCATTGCACAGGAAATCTCAGCGACTCCAGAAGCCGTTGCCGACAGCCAGCGTCTCACCGCGATTGTTGCCGCACGCGCAACCGATTCCCGCACCTTCTTCGGTCAGCTTCACGAAGGTTGGGACAGTGTGCGGCGGGAGCTCTTCGGAGACGGGTTCCTCTTGCCTACTCTGCTTGGACTGGTCGACCCGGTGCTCGTTGTCGCCGACCTAGGCTGTGGCACGGGTGAGGCTGTGGCCATGCTCGCGCCGCACATCAAACATGTCATTGGCGTAGACCGCGAACAGAAGATGCTCGACATTGCCGCACAGCGTACCGCCGCTGCGACCAACATCGACTTTCGCTGCGGTGGCCTGACCGACCTGCCCATGGAAGACGCCAGTGTAGACGCCACGCTGTGCATGCTGGTGCTGCACCACATCGCCGACACTGACGGTGTTCTCGCACAGATCGCGCGCGTACTTCGCCCAGGCGGACGGGCGGTGGTCTTGGACATGGTGGCTCACAACCGCAATGAATACCGTGCCACAATGGGCCACGAGCACCAGGGCTTCGACGTGGAAGAACTGAGCGCCCTGGCCGCTGCAAACCACCTCACAACGGTGCGGTGGACCCCGTTGCCGGCAACACCAGAAGCCCAGGGGCCACCTCTGTTTCTGGCTGTCTTCCAGAGACAGTAGGTCCCTAGGTGGTGGTCGCACGCACCCACGAGACGTAGTCCGGTGCAGACGCGCCGGCCTCGACAGTCAACACCACCACCTCAGGTACATCGCACGGATGCAGTGCCAACAGCCGGTCACGCAGCGCCGTCACCGTCTCTGACGCCGTCTTGAGGACGAGAGTGACCTCGGCATCGTCCTGCAGTTCACCGTCCCACACGTAGATGGAGCGCACCGGGACGAGGTTCACACACGCCGCAAGCTTCTCTTGCACGACAGCTCGCGCGATGTCTGAAGCGCGCTCTGGCGGACAGTTGCACAGGACAACGCGCATGCGTCAGTAGTTGGCCGTAATTGCGAAGACGAGCACACCCTCGTCATGCTGGGGCCCCATGACGATGAACGAACGGTCACGTCGGACACTCACCGTGGTGTCGAGAACCTTGCGACCGTTGGTGAGCATGCGAATCCGCAGGCGGGCATTGCTGCCATCATGGTCCACAAGCTCGACCTTGAGCTGGCGGTCACCTTGAACGTCGTAGTTCGCTTCATTGCCGTCTGTCAGGCTCTCGCTCTTGGTGTCGAGAACCGTGTAGCCGGTGTAGCGCATGTGGCGAAGGTGCTGCAGCAACCCTTCAAGTCGCGAATCGACCCGGGTGTCGCTGTTGTGCGCATGAACGATCATGACCTGCACATCCACGTCGCGCGAGACCGCTCCGTCACTCACTGGGACAGGGCGAGGCGGGACCTGGGCGGTGGCAAGTGCGCCGAATGACAATGATGCCATCAGCGCGACCAATGCGAACAACGCAGTCTTCAAAGCGTGACTCCCTCGTCGACCCAGACAATGAGGGGAGCATCCCCTTCCGCTGGAATCACATGCACGATGACATCGTCTGCGTAGCTCAGTTCTTCAATCGTAACTTCCGACCCAGACGCAAACTGAAGGGCCGGACCGTTGTCTGTCCCTTGCGACGGGGTTGTTGGCAAGCCAACCATCATGAACAAGACAGCCGCAGCGGCGATCATGACCAAAGCCGGAACGGCGCTTCGCCATGAGTTCGGCGTTGCATTAGCAGGTTTCGGAACATCCACAGGAGCCGGAGCAACGCTCACTTGCTGGACCCGAAGCATGACGGCATCCGCCACGTCTACAGGGCCCGCCTGTGTGCGCAGGGCCGACGCAAAGGCTGGACCGTCCCAACCGACTACCTCTTCAGGGTCCGCAATACCGAGCTGTGGTGCCACGCTCGCCCACACATCTACCGAGCTCGCTTCTGCGCGCAAGACTTCGCGGAGCTTCTGACCGATGTCCGCAAACTCGGTCATGGTCAGGCCCAGCTTGCCGTCACGCATCAGCGCCTGTGCTGCTTCACGGTGTTGTTCGGCCGGAAGCTGACCATCGAGAATGCCACACAGCCAAGCCGGCTCCACCGCCTCCATGACGGGCTGAACAATGTCGACAACGCCCGCTTCTGAGCGAACGGCTGCCGCAACATCGACAGGAACATGGCCGACGGCCGTGAGGACGGCAGGTGCGACGTCGATGTCTCCTGCCAACTCTCGAACGGCCTGTGCCACAAGTACTTGGGACTCCGCGCCCACCGCTGCCAACACAGCTTCGGAGATGTCGAAGCCCAGTGCCGCTTCACGCAGGCCGTGTGTCAGCGACTCGGCAATCGGCAACCAACCGTCATCGGGAACTTCCATGTCCGGCACTGGGCCAGCTTCTTCCCGAACCGCGTCCGCTACAGGCGGTCGCTCCGCTGAGCCAATCGCTGCAAGAACCGCGTCTGCGACGTCGATTCCGGCGCCATCGAACACCGCTTGGCCAACAAGACCTGCAAAGGGGTCAGCATCGAGCAGCGACAACAACGCGCCAGCGTCTGCTTGTGCATCTTCGTCTGTCAGAACCTCCATTCGGAGCTCTTCCGGCAGCCGGTCGTCTTGCTGAGCCAACGTTCGCGCCCGCTCAAGCTCGACGGGCGTGTACTCGCCACGTTCGATGCGCACTAGCAAATGAGTAAGGTCGTCCCGCATCATGCAGCACTCCAGAAGGCGCCAAAGCGAACACCGCTTTGTGCACCGTCCACCATGGACGCGCAGACGTTGCCGGCATTCACTGAAAACGCCTGGAACCTCTCACATGGCCCTGTCACACTCACTTGGGGCGGTCCTCCGCGAGAATCGTCTGCAGTTTCTTGCGGGCGTAAAACAGGCGCGACATCACGGTGCCTTCCGGAATGTCCATGACATCGGAGATTTCACGGTACGACAAGCCCTCAAGCTCGCGCAGCAAGACCGCCTGGCGCTGGTCTTCTGGCAGCTGTTCGAGCGCTTCCATTATTCGACCGTACAGTTGCTTACGCTCAAGAGACTTGGTTGGGCTGTCACCACTGTGAAGGTCTGAGATGCCGCCGTCACCGTCTCGTGAGGCAATCGCTTCATCGAACGACGTCTGCTTTCTACGCTTGCGCTTGCGAATCAGGTCGATCGACAGGTTCATCGCGATTCGGTACAGCCAGGTGTAGAAGCTGCTCTCGAGGCGGAAACGCTCCAGATTGTTGTAGGCCTTGACGAACGCCTCTTGGGTGCAATCACGGGCATCTTCGCGGTTGCGAAGCATGCCAAAGACCATGGCGTAGACACGACTCTGGTACTTCTCTACCAAGCCACGGTACGCGGTAGTGTCGCCTGCAAGAACCGCTCTGAGCAGCTCGGTATCGGCCTCTCTCGACGCCGCGCGGCTATCTGTCACTGTCTGGGCTGTCATCCGAACTCCGGGAGGCTCAAGGCGAACACCTCAACCATGCGCTTGCTGCCAATTGTCACCCACTGCTGTGTTGACCGCCAGTGGGACCGCCAACTCTGCAACGCCGCTCATGGCTTCGCTCACAGCCTTTGTAACGCTCTCAATCTCGTCCTCGGGAACGGAGAGCAACAATTCATCATGAACCTGCAGGAGCAAGCGTGCTTTCGACCCGCTCTCACGCAAGACGCTGTCCACCTTGATCATGGCCAACTTGATGAGGTCGGCCGCGGTGCCTTGGATAGGCGTATTGGTAGCTTCACGTTCCGCCGCGGCGCGTTCATTGAAGCGCCCCGAGTGGATGTCGGGCAACAACCGGCGTCGACCGTACAGAGTCTCGACGTAGCCGTTTTCTTTGGCCAGCTCCTTGGTCGACTCCAACCAGGCGCGCACTGTGGGCATGCGGTCGAAATAGTCTTCGATGTACTGGGCGGCTTGTTTCTGTGGAATGCCCAAGTCCCCTCCCAGGCGGAACGCACTCATGCCGTAGAGCAAGCCAAAGTTGATGGCCTTGGCCGCGCTGCGCAACTCAATGGTCACCGCATCGCGCTCGACACCAAACACCTCGGAGGCGGTCCGGGCATGGATGTCGTCACCCGCAAGGAACGAGTCCACGAGAGGTCCTTCGCCGGTGAAGTGCGCCAAGATTCGCAGCTCGATCTGCGAGTAGTCGGCAGACAGGAACTTGTGACCGGGGTCCGGGATGAAGGCGCCTCGAATACGGCGGCCCTCGGCGGTACGCACCGGAATGTTCTGAAGGTTGGGGTTGCCACTCGACAAGCGTCCGGTGGCAGCTACCGCTTGATTGAAGCTGGTGTGGATACGACCGTCTTCGCCAAGGTAGGTCGGCAGCGCGTCTAGGTAGGTATTGACAAGCTTGTTGAGCTTTCGATACTCCATGATCTTAGCGGGCAAGGGGTGCAACTCAGACAGCTTTTCAAGCACACTTGCGTCCGTACTGAAGCCGCCTTTGAGCTTCTTGCCCGTTGGCAGTTCAAGCTCCTCGAACAACAGCTTCTGTAGGTCTTTGCGACCGTCGATGTCGAACTCGCGGCCTGCCGCTTCGAATGCGCTGGCGCGAGCGAGCTCGACCTGGCCAACGATGTCCTCGCGAATCACGGCCAAGGCGTCAACGTCCAGCCGAATGCCGTGTGCTTCCATCTGGGTGAGCACTGGAACCAACGGCAACTCGATGCCGTTGTAGAGAGTCTTCATGCCCCCCTTCAGGTGTGGGACAAGCTTCTGACCGAGAAGCCAAGACATGTGCGCGGGCTCAGCACAAAACCGGCGTGTCTGCTCAAAGACGACAGGGTCGGCGAAGAGCGCGTCATCCGTGCTGCTCTGACGCGCGTAGTCGGATGGCGTGTAGGTCAGTAAGCGCTCGGCTAGCTGGACCATGTCGTGAGAGCGCTCATGAGCGGCGACAACATAGTCGGCAAGTAGTAAGTCGTGCTCTACACCCGCAAAGGCGATGCCGGCCGTTGCCAACGACTGGGTGATGGCCTTGCTGTCGTGGCACACCTTGCGAATGGTCGGGTCCGACAACAGGTCGCTGAGTGGACCACGGAAAGCGCCGACGGTCAGCGCGCCTCCTGGCTTGGTCCATGGGACATAGACCGCCGTGGCATCCTGGTGGCACAGCGACACACCGAGAAGGTCGGATGTGCGGGCGTCATCTCCGGCGTAGTGCACACCGACTGCCACCCGACCCGTCTTTCGGACCGAGGCGATGTACGTGTCGAGCTCACCTGCGCTGCCGATGACTCGGTAGCCGGTCACGTCAACCTTCTTGGCACTCGAGCCCAGAAGCTTGCGAGCCAATGCACCAAACTCCCACTGGTCGAACAACGGGCGAAGCTTCTCGGCATCGATACCCGTCATCTTTAGGTCGTCGAGAGTGACCGGCACTGGAGCGTTGATGTCAATGGTGGCCAGCTTGTAGGACAAGCGTGCGTTGTCAGCGTGCGCTTTGACCTTTTCACCGGTCTTTCCTCCGATGTCGTCCGCGTTGGCGAGCACGCCCTCAAGGTCGCCGTACTTGGCCAAGAACTGCTGTGCCTTCTTCGGTCCAACACCGGGAATACCTGGAATATTGTCCGACGAGTCACCGACGAGGCCGAGCAGATCAATCACTTTGTCCGCGGGTACGCCCATCTTGTCGACCACGTCATCCGGGCCGATTTCACGGTCCTTCATGAGGTCCAAGATGTGAATCTTGTCGCTGACGATCTGGCAAAAATCCTTGTCGCCCGTCAACAAAAACACGTCGCACTCATCTGCGTAGCGCGTAGCCAGCGTGCCGATGACATCATCTGCTTCGTATCCGGGCAAGGTCAGGTACTTCGCACCGAAGCCTTCGATCAGCTCCTCGAAGTGCGGCCACTGCTGACGCAGGTCCTCAGGCATGTCCGGACGATGCCCCTTGTACTCGGGGTACATCTCGTGGCGGAAGGTACTGCCTTTGTCAAAGCACACCGCCACGTAGTCGGGCTGGTGTTCGCGCAAGACCTTCGCGAAGAGTGTGGTGAATCCGTACAGCGCGCGGGTTGGAAACCCATCCTTCGCCGTCATGGGCGGAAGGGCGAACTGAACGCGGAACGCGTGATTGGAACCGTCGACAAGGAAGAGCTTCTTAGACACTGGACCACCTAGATCAGGCAGCCTGCCTAACCCATGACAGATCCATTTTTTGGCTCAGACCTATTTGCCTGACGGTGGCGTGGGCGCCGCCGGTTTCCCCATTGGCGCTTTCGGAGCAGCAGCCGGCGCACTTGGCGGTGGAGATGCCGTAACAGCCACACTTGCAGAGGTCGTCGCCAGATAGGCCGCCTCTGCTGCCGCAAGGTCTCCGACTAGGAACGTGGTCTCACAGGTGCCAGAGAGCGGAGAACGAATGGCCTGCAGAGCACTGGTCATGCACCGGTCCGCGCCAGAAGTGCTGGACGACAGCACGGACGGGTTCACCAGTTGCTCGTTCTGCCACGTCCACGCCAAGCGAATCGCAGCACCTGAAGGATGACAGGCGTTGAACGCATCCGCCTGGCTGGCCAGCTGAGCAGCGACGGCCATGGACGCAAACAGACCGCCACCGGTCAGCTCACAGTGCACATCACGAATCGACAGGTCATCGAGGTTCATCGAGTTCACATTAACGGTGGTGCTCGCGCTTGCTGCCGCCGGAAGCATCAGAGCCAGGATCAGAATTCGCATGTGTTCTCCAGAGTCACGACTCTAGGTTGGCTCACGCACAGAATCGGTGACAGTCGCTGTCACAGTGGTCCGATGAACAACCAGTCACCTCACCACCACACTACTCCTGTCAGGCGGCAGAGCCCGACAACAAACAATGACCGCAATGCGCCGCGGCTCGTCGTCCAACAGGCGACCTTGTTCAACATCGAGAACGTCCATGCATGGCACGCCAAACATCCTAGTCATCAGCGACCTCCACCTCGGTGAGGACATTGGGGCGCTACACCCCGAGCACATGGACCTGGCTCTCGTCGAACAACAGCTCACGACGTTCATCGAGCACCACGCGATGCACCCAGCCGGAGGACGTCCCTGGCGCCTCATCATCAACGGCGACATGGTCGACTTCTTGGCAATGAAGCTCATGCCAGCAGACGTCGGTCTGCTCACCGGCATCGATGAAGACGACCACCTGTATGGCCTCGGAACTACAGCCCCTGCGGCGCTGGCGAAGGTAGACGCGGTCGTCGATAGGCATCCGGAGTTCTTTGCTGCTTTGGCGCGGTTCGTTGATGCTGGGCACTACGTCGCCATCGTTATCGGAAATCACGACGTTGAGTTCCACTGGAAACAGGCACAACAGCGCCTACAAGAGCGCTTGCAGGCCACGTTGGTAGACACCACATCTCTCGACGAACGCCTGAGCTTCCACCCTTGGTTCTTCTGGGAAGACGGTGTCTGGGTGGAGCACGGCCACTTGTATGATCCGTACTGCACCGTTGAAGACGTCTTGGATCCGTTTACCGACGACGGAACAGACATTGATCCAAGCCTTTCAGCATCCCTCATGCGATACGTGAACAATCACTACGCACCCCACTCTGGGCACGATGAGCCCTGGAGCTTCGCCGCCTACTTGGGGTGGTTCGTCAGCCAAGGTGGCTGGCGTATGTGGGATATATTTGGTGCTTTTTGGCAGATGACCCTGCGTATCCTTCGGAGTGCAGGACGCCTCGCGAGCCCGTCCAAGCTGCGTCAGGCTAGCCGCAGCAAACGCCTCATCCGTCTGCGCCGCCTGGCCAATCGCTTTCAGCTCGATCCGGACGCCGTGAACTCGGTCGATGAGCTGACCCATGTCCCTGTTGTGATCGACCGTACTCGAGTGCTGCGCTCACTGATGCTGGACCGCTTGGCCCTGATGGCGCTGGCTGGCTTTGCCGTTGTGGCGCTGCTCTTGATGTCTAGCTGGCCAGTGTTCGCCGTAGTCAGCGCACTGATCGCAATCGGTCTGTGGCGGGCTCACCTGCACCTCAGCGCTACAACCGCACCACATGTGAACACCGCACAACTGACCAAGGTCGCACGCGAGATCCGCAAGCGAATGGCCGCCAAGATCGTGGT
This sequence comes from uncultured Pseudomonadota bacterium, assembly GCA_913061235.1. Classification (GTDB taxonomy): domain Bacteria; phylum Myxococcota_A; class UBA796; order UBA796; genus CAJXTB01. The sequence goes on from CAJXTB010000005.1 coordinate 199,814, forward strand.
GTTTGGGCACACCCATGAACCCGTCGCTCAACAAGAAGATGGCGGGTGGACGTTCAACACCGGCTCATGGGTGCCGGATGGCGCAGACAATGGGCAGGCCTTCACACACCTACGCATCGTGCGGGGCGCAAAGGACCGCCTACATGCCACACTTCGTCGCTGGACGAAGGGGCGCAGCATTCCGTTTGTTCCAGGTGCGACCCAGACGGGCTAATCCGCGCACTCACGCGGAGTCCTCTATGTCGTTCGACCTGTTCAACCCTACCGAAGAACACCGTATGTTGCGGGAGATGGTGGCCGAGTTCACCACCAACGAAGTCGAGCCGCAAGCCGCAGAGCACGACATCAAAGGCACCATGAACGTTGAGCTGATGCGCCAGTGCGGCGAGCTTGGCTTGCTTGGCATCACGGTTCCTGAAGAGGGCGGCGGCGCTGGCATGGACACAGTGGCGAGCGTCATCGTCCATCATGAGCTGTCCAAGTCCGATCCCGGATTCGCCCTGGCCTACCTGGCCCACAGCTTGTTGTTCGTGAACAACTTCTACTACGCGTCGAATGCTGAGCAGCGCGAGCGATACATGCCTAAGGTCCTTACTGGCGAGTGGATCGCAGGTATGGGCATGACTGAGCCGGGTGCCGGAACCGATGTTTTGGGCATGTCCTCCACCGCCGTGCGCGACGGCGACGACTGGATTCTCAACGGCGTCAAGACCTACATCACCAACGGCTGCGAAGCGCACTGCTTCCAGGTCTACGCCAAGGTCGATGGCCGAATCACCACCTTCGTCGTCGACCGTGACTGCCCTGGCCTGTCCACCTCACACCACATCGACAAGCTCGGTATGCGCGGCTCCACCATGTCGGAGCTCATCTTTGAGGACTGCCGCGTTCCAGGCAACAACCTGCTCGGCGAGGTTGGCGGCGGAATGGTCCACATGATGCGCAACCTAGAGATCGAGCGATTGGCCTTGGCCGCAATGAGCCTAGGCATTGCCGACCGCTGCGTAGAGATCATGGTCAGCCACGCACACGAACGCAAAGCCTTCGGACAGTCCATCAACCGCTTTGGACAGATTCAGAAGTACATCGGCGACAGCTACGCCATGACCGAAGCCGCTCGCTGCCTCATCTACAACGTGGCTCAAAACGTCGGCCCGGACGTCCGCAACCGCATCGGCTCCGATGCCGCCAAGCTCTTTGCGGCTCCCGTTGGTAAGATTGTGGCTGACAACGCCATGCAGGTGATGGGCGGTCAAGGCTACTGCCGCGAGTACCCAGTGGAGCGCTTGTGGCGTGACGCGAAGCTCATTGAGATTGGTGGCGGAACGCTCGAGAGCCATCAGAAGAACCTGACGAAGGACCTGTCGGCAAAGTTCCGACAATAAGCATCGGGGAGCTTGAGACGGGATGTGATGCGCGGATGTGACTGTCTGCGGTTACTCGACCACCCTCACTGAACTTGGAGGCCACTATGGCTAGCGAACACGTCATCACAGCAACTGAATCGAGCTTTGATTCGGACGTCATCAACAGCGATGTCACCGTCATCGTGGACTTCTGGGCCACCTGGTGCGGCCCGTGCAAGGCAATCGCCCCCCTTCTCGATAAGCTCGCAGAAGAACAAGGCGGCAAGGTGAAGGTGGCTAAGGTCGACGTTGACGGAAACCGCGGCATTGCGCTCAAGTACGGCGTGACCAGCATTCCTACTCTGCTCGTCTTCAAGGGCGGAGAAGTCGTCAACCGCAAGGTCGGTGCGGGCGGTGGGCTCAACGGTCTACGCAGCCTCGTTCAGAACCACGTCTGAGACGCCGCCAGACGCCTCACCATTCGGTGATGCCAGCTGGAACCAGACCCGACGCACAGGCATTGCCTTGGGTGTCGGGTTTACGGCGATCTGCGCCCTGCTCGTTGTCGGTTCCCTAAATGAGGGCGACACGGCTGCCGCATATTTCCTGGGGGCGCCCGGTACGGTTCTCGGCGTGATTGGAACGCTCGTCTTTGCCATGCTGCCGCGAAAGCGCATTGCACTGACAGAGAACGTGCTGCACATCAATGGCACGGCGTACCCACTCGCTCGGATCAGCACACTCGGGCTGACTGGCGAAGGCTTCTCGACCTCCAAGGCATTCCACATCACTGTGGAGCCGGAGGCCCAACCTATCTGGATCAGCAAATGGGGTTTCCCCAGAGTGATTCACATGCACAAGCACCTGGCGACAGCGCTTCCAGTGGACGACCTGCCTCCGGAACGTCCCAACCCATTCTTGCGCCGTTGGCATGAACGCCAAGCGGAGATTGCGGCCGCTGAAGAAGCTGCGAAACGGCGACGTTAGGGGCGGGCGCTCATGGGGCCTTCATTCCGGCCTGGCTCCCGATGGCCGCCACCTCCGCGCTCTCATGACCTACGCACTGCCCGTCGAAGCCTACCGAGCAGTGTTCTAAGTCGATGGTCTTAGTTCTTGTCCCGCTCTGCTTTCTCGGCCATCGTCGCTCGGATCGCAGTCAGATCGGCGGCTTCCAACCATGCGTGGAAGATGCCAATACCGGTGATGGGCAGCACGTAGACCGCCCAAAGAACCAGAGCTGCAGCTTGGCTCTCACCGCGTGAGGCGCCCCACAGAACCAACGACTCGGTCATGGCCACCTGGAAGATGCCCAAGAAACCAGGCGCCTGCGGCAGAGAGATGGCCACGGTTAGCGCTACAGCAGTGAACAACGCTCCAGCTAGCGGCAGCTTGACGTCCATCGAGTGCATGACTGCAAGGATGGAGAGCGTGGTCAACACCCACACGGCCGCAGTCCACGCAAGGCCCCCCATCAGACGCCACGGGCTGCGCGCTGGCTGGAGGCCTTCGACGAGCTGTAGATAGATGCGGAAGCCCCGAACACGCCACGGCCGCCCCAACCACGACAGGCCGGCCTTCGCAGCAAACCGTGCACGACCACTCGCCAGAAGCAACACAGCCACTAGCAACAACACCGTTGTGACGCTTACTTCTACGCCCCAGTCGCGGATCTGGTCCATAGCGCCAGATGCCGTGCTGCCGCTCGTATCCATCAAGACCAGGATGACAGCCAGGCAGCCCACAACGCCCAATGCGTCCAACAGCCGCTCGACAACGACCGTCGACAAGACCGTCGCAAGCGGCAGGCGACGCTTCACCGAGAGGAACATGGGCCGAATCAGGTCACCGGCGCGCAGAGGCAGAACAGTGTTCAGCGCATTTCCAATCGTCATGCCACGCCACAGCACGCGTGCCGGCGCGAGTGGATCGAAGTGATGGATGACCACACCCCAGCGCATGGCCCGGGCGTAGTAGTCAAGGACGACACAAACTGCGGCAGCAAAGACCCAGAGCGGGTGAACGCGCGACAGCGCCTCCCACACTTTGTCCCACTCCAAACTATATAAAAAGCCGCCGAACAGGAGGAGCGAACCACCGATTACTACAAACGTCTTCCAATTAAGTCGGCGTGAGCCAGCCAATCCACATCCTCCGCCGCCGCCCCCTAACAGGACTACGCTTGCAGGACCTCGGCCACAGCGCTACTCGGCCGCCTTGTCTCGTGGAGGCGGTCGAATGCAGTGGGATGTCGCGGGTCTGGGCAATGCGCTCATTGACGCTTTGGTAGTGATGGATGACGCAGAAGTTGTGCGCGAGTTTGATCTCGCGCGTGGCACGATGCACCCGGTCGACCATGCGCGTTGGCAGCAGGTCTATGAGAAGGTTCGCCTGAATAAGGTGATCTTTGATTCGGGTGGCTCCTGCGCCAATGCGGTCGCTACGGCTGGCTACCTGGGCGCTAAGGCGACCTACAGGGGCCAAGTCGGTGACGACCAAATGGGCCGCATGTACGCCCAACGAATGATGGAGGCCTGTGGCAATCACAACCTTCAGTTCACCACGGAGGCGGCCACTGGTAAGTGCCTGTCCATCGTGAGCTCGGTCGATGCTGAACGCACAATGCTCACCGACTTGGGTGCTGCGATTTCGCTAACGGACCTGGGTGACTACGGGAAAGTCCTAACGGACACCAAGATCGCTCACTTCACCGGCTACACGCTGCTTCCTGGGCCCATGCAAGACATCGCCATCGGTGCCATGCGCATGGCCAAGGCTGCCGGCGCCCGCGTGGCGTTGGATGCTGCCGACCCCTTCGTGGTGGGCATCATCAAAGACCTGCTGTGGTCGCTTCTCGAAGAGACCGTCGACACAGTGTTCCTGAATGCAGACGAAGCTCGCATGCTCGCTGACGCTCCCCCAGAAGAAGCCATTCACATCATTGCGGACCGCGCCAAGGTGCACACCGTTGTCGTGAAGCTTGGCTCCAAGGGCTCACTGATCCGCGTCGGTGCGGAGCTGTACTCGGTCGACGTCTGCCCAGTGAAAGCCATCGACACAACTGGTGCGGGAGACGCCTACGCAGGTGCCTTCCTCTTTGGTATGTCACGCGGCCTGACCCCCCAGCAGAGCGGTGACCTCGCTAGCGCCGTCGCAGCTCAGACTGTTGGCCAGATCGGTGCGGTCGTGAAGGACAAAGAAGCACTCGCTGCGGCTCTAGCCAAGGTGATGGGCGGACAGGCACCAGCTTGACAGCGGTGTTCCGTAGAGCGGCTCAATGAGGGTCGGTCGAATCGCGTGGGATGGCTCCGCACACTGGGCCATCCTGAGCGGTGACACGGCACGTTTACTCACCGATGCACCGTGGATGGGCGGCATTGCCACCGGAGTGGTGGCGGCATCCCCGCGGCTGCTCGCCCCTGTGACCCCGAGTAAAATCGTGGCCGTAGGTTCTAACTACCCGAAGCACGCAGAAGAGATGGGCAAACCAGTCCCGCAGGTGCCTCGGTTGTTTCTGAAGCCCCCAAGTGCGGTCATTGGCCCCGACGTCGCTATTGAGATTCCACCGGGGACCGAGCGCGTGGACCCCGAAGGCGAACTTGCCTGCGTGATCGGTGCAACTCTCAGCCGGGCCACCGAGGCCGAGTGCTTAGATGCAGTCTTCGGCTACACCTGTCTGAACGACGTGACCTGCCGAGACTTTCAGCGTGCGGATGGTCTGTTCACCCGCGCTAAGGGCTTCGATACGTTCTGTCCGATTGGCCCTTGGATTGAGACGGAACTGTCGCCTGACGACCTGTCTGTGGCAACCGAAGTCTCTGGCACACCTCGAGCCGCCGGTCGCACATCGGACATGGTGTTCTCAACAGGCCGCCTTCTGGCATTCATCAGCTCGGTGATGACGCTCAATCCCGGTGACGTAGTCACAACAGGTACACCTCCAGGTGTGGCGCCCATTCATCACGGCGACGAGGTTCATGTGGTGATTGAAGGTATTGGAACGTTGACGAACCCCGTCGTCAATCGCTCGGACCGCGCTCTATGATCCCGTCGCCAAGCAGTGCGCTGCTTCCGCTGGTCTTGGCCGCGCTGTTAGGGTTCGGGCTTCGGTTTCATAGGCCGCGCGTCCGAATAGCTGTGGCAGTCGCTACGCTGGTCACCATAGTCGGGCTGTTCATCGTACCGTCGCCAGCCTTGCGCACAATGCTCACCACGCCTGCTGGCTGGATTCTTGTGCTGGTGACGACGGTCCAGTTCCTCGTCGCACCTCGGGTCCAGCTCGACCACAAGTGGCGTCACGCCATTATCGGTGGTGCACTGCTCGGAGGCTTCGCGACCTCAGCCGCCATTTTGTCGACCTCTCAGGACCGCGCACATGGCGCGCGGCTGGCCACCTTGGCGTGGGTCGCCGGTGTGTGCTCGCCACTTGGTGGACTAGGCACGGTCGCCACATGGAGCAATCCAGCATGGCCGTTACTGTCACTGCCGCTGCTCGCGGTGTGCGCGGTGCTGCTGCGCTCTCGTTCACGCACGGCGGCCATCCCGCCCGAATTCAAGCTGGACCGGCTGAGCCCTTCGGTGATTGCACTCTTCATCGGCCTGCTAGTGTTGGGCAGTGGCGGTGCCTGGCACCTGGCTGGCTGGGTAAGCGCAGAGACCCCCCTCGCCGTCTACGGACTGACCCTCGCCGGGAGTGCGCTGGTTGACCCAGCAGTGCTGGCGCTCAGCGGCGACCACATCCTCGGCTTCCATCCCTTCGGTCACATTCGCGGCGAGTTCGCGGTGTGGCTTGGCCTCGCTTGCACCCCGGTTCCCGTCCTCGTTCTGCTGTTCTCACGGTTCGGTGGAAACGCAGTTCGAGACGCCAAGTATGTACTGATTCCCGGCGTCGTCGGCCTCGTCGTAGCGATTGCGATGACCACGTCGACCTAGACCACGTCGACCTAGACCACGTCGACCTAGTCGTCAGACATCCACACCCCAGCGGGCCAGCCGCCCTTGCGAGGGTCTGCCCCACCAGCCAGGGTCTCCGCACCGGCTGTGACCACTTGGACCGCACTGTAGCCACCACGGACGTCCACCGTGTGGCCGCGAGCCGTCAGGGCGTCTTGAACATCGCGGCCAATCTCCGGCTCTAAGAACAGAATGTCCGGCTTCCACTGGTGGTGGAAGCGAGCGCGAGCCACGGCTTCTTGTGGGTCCAGCTCAAACACCGTCACATTCAAGATGACCTGAATGACGCTGGAGATGATGGTCGACCCCCCAGATGCACCGACCGACATGACCACGTTGCCGTCTGCGTCCAAGACGAGTGTTGGTGTGGTGCTCGACAGAGGTCGCTTGCCTGGCTCAATCGCGTTCTCTACACCACCGACCAAGCCGTATGCGTTGGGTACACCGGGTTGAGACGCGAAGTCGTCCATCTCATTGTTGAGAATGAGTCCAAGCCCAGGAACCACCACCCCGCTTCCGAAGGACGTGTTGACGGTGGTTGTCAGAGCACACGCTCCGCCGTCGGAGTCGACCACTGAAATGTGCTGGGTACCATGGTCTTCGGGCAACTGGGCGCCGCGTCCATAGGCATCATTTGGAAGTGTCTGGTCCGGATTGAACGCCCGACGAACGGCCTCGACGCGCGCTTGTGAGATTAGGTCATCTACGGGGACTTCTACAAAATCTGGGTCCCCCAAGTCACGTGCGCGGTCCGCGTAGGCATGCTTCAACGCTTCAGTGACTCGGTGGATGTATGCGGAAGAGTTGTGCCCCATGGCCTGCAGGTCGTCGTCTGCAAGCACTTGCAGCACCTGGCCTAAGACCACACCTCCAGACGAAGGCGGTCCCATACTCACGACTGTATAGTCGTGAAACTGCACCACTACTGGATCCCGCTCTTTCACCGAGTAGTCCGCCAGGTCTGCCGCAGTGACAATGCCACCCTGGGCCTGAACATGGTCGGCCAGCGCCTCACCATCTGATCCGGTGTACAGACTGTCACCGCCTGAGCGCGCCCACCGGGCGATGGTCCGGCCGAGAGCCTTGCGCTCAACCCAGGTGCCAGGACGGTGTTCTTCAGGGAATTCTGCCTGGATGGTCTCGTATCGGGTTCGGTCTAGAGCGCCGTCTAGGTGAGCCCCCAACGGAAACCCCCGCTTTGCCAACCGAACCGCGGGCCGCGCAACTTGGGACAGTGGAAGCGTGCCATGCGTCTCAACCAGCCAAGCTAGACCTCGTGGCTCCCCGGGCACCGCCACGGCGAGGCCGCCACGCCGACTCAGGCCGTCGACGATTTCGCCATCGGCGCCAACATACATGTCCGACGTTGCTGCAGACGGGGCCCGTTCACGAAAGTCCACCGTCCCGACATCATCGGATACCGACCAGATGGCGAACCCACCCCCACCAAGGCCGCTGCCGGCGGGCTGCACAACACCAGCAGCCAAGGCAGTCGCCACAGCAGCGTCAACAGCATTGCCCCCCTGGGCCAAGATTTCCGCTCCTGCCTGGGACGCAAGCGCATGGTCAGACGCCACGACCGCATCTCCAATCTCCGCGTACGGAGCCGCTGCAACAAGAGTGAGGGCTATGACAGAACACAGCCAGATATGGTGGGATTGGCGGAACATGCTGCCTCCAGGTGCGCTCCTTAACGGCACTTTTGACCCGCACCGCTCGTAGAGCACCAACTTACGCGGTATCCTCGATCTTGAGGAGTACCGACTTGGACCACGCTTGGGGCTACGCGACCGACCGGCGGCTTCGTGAGCGAAATGAAGACAGCTTGGGAGCGTTCGAGCTTCCCACGTGCACGCTCATCATCGTGTGTGACGGAATGGGCGGGCATGCCGGCGGCGACCAAGCCTCAGCCATCGCCGTCCGCGTCATTCATGACACCATGCGTGACAACGAGAACCTGCCCCTCGAGCAGGCACTGTCCGAGGCTATCCAGGCCGCCAACCGCACAATTTACGAAGTCTCTCGCAAGGTGCGCCGGCTGCTCGGTATGGGAACGACCGTGGCAGCTATTGCTGTCCGAGGTACGCAGGCTTGGGTAGGACATGTCGGTGATTCGCGCATCTACATGATTCGCGGCACCCGCACAAAGCTGCTGACCCGCGACCACACCATGGTGAATCTGTTCGTGGATGCGGAGCTGCTCAGTCCAGAAGACGCGCACAGTCACCCGGAAGCCCACATCTTGGCCCGCTCGGTCGGCGTAGACCGCCACGTTGACGTCGACGTTGACGGGCCCCATGAACTGCGCTCTGGCGACATTCTCTTCGCCTGCTCGGACGGCGTACACGGCAGCATCGAAGACGACGAGTTCGCGGATGCGGACTGGACCTCTCCGCAGATTGGTGTCGAGCAGATCCTAAAGGTGGTTCGCGCACGAGAAGGTGACGACAACGCGACCCTAGCCGCCATCGGAATCGGTTTTCCTACCTTGGAGAACCCGCCGCCATCCATGCTACCAGCGCCAGAAGTCTTGGCCAGCATTGGTATGGGCGGAGGCCACAATGCGCTGGTGCAAGGCATCGCTACCCCAGTGCCGCAAGCCCCCCGTCCAGCGATTCGTATGCCACATATGGGCAGCGGCGCGTTCGTCTTGGATTCCGGCACACCGATTCGTGAAACCGAAGCCATCACGTTCACCCCCTCGAATCAGCGACCGCAGACCCCCCAGTTGGGTGTGCCCACGCCGCATATCGGTCCCGACACGCCGCAAATTACTCCCGCAGAACCCGAAAACCCACAGCGGATGCGGGTGCCATTGCTCATCGGCGCCGCAGCCGGTGCAGCCTGCCTTGTACTCGCCGGCGCATGGCTCGCCAACCAACGCGCGAGCGACCCCAACGCCCCGGTGGAAGTGGCGCCTGCGAATGTCCAAGTCCTGGGGCTTCCGGCCCAAGAGCCAGGCGTAGTTGCACTGCCTGAAGATGCCATGGCGGTTGTGCAAGAAGATGCTGACACATCCGCTGAAGCCCAAATGGCGATTCCGGATGCTTGGCGCTACGCCCCAACGATGCCCCGTCGCAACCGGCGGGTTCAGCATCGCCCAACTCGGTATGTTGAGCCTCCTCCGGGGGGGCCAATGCAGCTAGAAGCCGTGCTTGCAGCCAGAAACCGAGAGTGCCCCGAATCGCTCAATGCGGTGATGGCCGGCATGCGTGTGAGCACAGACTTTGCCGCACTGTACGCCGAAGCCTGGGAGTGCTTCAGCGACAACAACCAGAGCTTCCTTGCCAGGCAAGATGTACGCAGCTTGGATGACTTTGCCGACCTAGTGGTCCACTTCCAAGGGTACGCGGCAACGGAACCTGGCAGCCAAAACATCCCAAGCTGGTCTCGTCCTGCTCGGGGGGGCATCGAGTACCGTATTGATGCCTTGCTGAACTCCGATGACGACGACCGTTTCGCAGATGTGATGGTCGACCGTCTGGGAGGACCAGCACTTGCCGAGTCGCTCGTTCGCGATGCCACCCTGGAAATTGGTGCGGCTGCTGCTCTCTCCCGGATCGACGACCCCTCACCAGTCGTTCAATCCTGGTGGGCCCGCCGTGCGTACTACGGCGCGCGTCTTCTCTCTGGCCTGCCTGGCGAGTTGATTGCACAGTACCGGCCTGACCTACGTGCAGCACTTGTGGCAGAGTTGGACGCCGCTTCTGGTGGAACCTTCTCCGACCCCGATGCGACCGTCGAGGGCGTGCCCGAGATAGTCCAGACCGCCATGCGCGTAGCTGCGGGCAGAGAAGACGCGCCCGCTGTGGCACCGCTGCCGTCGCCCACCAGGCCACGTCCAACGGCTCCCACTCCTGTGCCAACGCCCCAGCCAGAGCCCGACACCGACGCACCTGTCGACCCGAACGCGCGTCCCATCGTGCATCGAGGCGGCGAGAATCCGATGCCGGAAGAATTCCGCCAACCGTAGGGCGGACTGTAAGACTTCGGCAGTCGCGTCGTTGTCCGTGCACACCCTGGTTCGACCAGCGCACGGAAGGCCCGCATGCCAAAGATTCTGACTACCGTACTCTTAGCGATTGTGGCAGGCTTCGCAGCGTGGTTATCGCCGGTCTTCACGGACATTCCGTCGCCGCCGCCCGTGCCAATCGTAGAGCCGCCACCGCTGGCCGAGCCACCGCCGCGCGCAACCACACGTTCCGACCACGTGACGGTGGTGCTGGATACCTCCGGCTCCATGTCCGACCGTGGCAAGCTTTCCTACGCAAAACAGCTGGTGCGGACACTCAACCTGCGTAGTCACGGCAGCGTATCCGTCGTCACCTTCTCCGACCGCGCGCAGACCGTTGTATCGGCTGATGAACAGCTGGATGACGCCGCTCTCGCAGAGCGTTTGTACGACGTCACGGACGGCGGAAGCTCGAACCTCTACGAAGGCCTGCGCGTGGCCATTGAGACATCACCAATCGGGTCCGATGTCTTGGTTCTCTCCGACGGTGCCGCCAATGCAGGCCGTACGACGCCGGACGCACTGCAAGAGCTAGCGGGCCGAATCGGCACCAACGGAGGCCGCTTGTACACGGTCAGCCTGAGCCCCGACGCCGACAGCGCCTTGGTGCCCCTGAGTCGCATTGGAGGCGGTGTGCACAGGCTCGTGGAGCGGCCGAGGGACATCGTGTCCGTCCTCGATGACAACGCCTTTGAAACTCTCGGAGGTGCCCAGTGACGCGCTTTGTACTCGCCGTTTTCGTTTCAACCGGCATTTGTGTCATCGGTGACATCGCTCTGGGGGATACCGTCGCCCGGTCTGTACTGCTCGGCATGACTTGCGGTGCGGGGTGGTTCGCCTTGGCCCCACGAGACCCATACCGCGTGGTGCTCGCTGCTCTTGCTGTCAGTTTCGGTGTTGTGGGGTGTACCGCGCTGGGTGCCTCGCCTGCGTTAGCCCTTGGAGCGGTGTGGGGACTCTCCGCCCCCATGCTGCTGCAGCGGCCATCGGACGGGTTTGCTCGCGTACAGACACTGCTGCTGTCGCTCGCCGGTGCCCACATCGGCCTGTGGCTTGGCCTTCAGGCCCTCGACCCTACCCTTTGGGCGGGAATGGCTGGAGTGGTCCTCCTGGCCACGATGGGCACCCTTCTTGGCTCTGCTCCACTGTACTGGCAGCCCTACCGGCAACGCCCTACCGTGCGCCAGATCCAGGTTCACCTTGCGCAGCCGTACCGCCCCGCAGTGCACAATGCGCTACGTCTGACGGACAGAGGCATTCCGCTTGCCCCAGACCGCGCAACGCAAGCTGGGCTCGACGAAGTCTGCGCATGGGTGTTTCGCCTGCAGCGAAGTGCACAACAACTGGGCGACGACCTGGAGCTCATCGATGAGTCTGCAGCACGGACTGCACTCGCCCACAGTGCATCGACGGCCCCCCCAGAGACGACACGCACCCAACAGCACGCCACCGACCTGCATCATCGGCAGGTTCTGCACCACTGCGAAGTGCTTCGCGCCGAGGTCGCACGTACCGAGAGCACCGTCGCCTTCGCCCAAGCTTGGCTCGCGGATGCTGTGGCCGGGTTGACGGTCGCACGTGCACGGCCAGACGATGCTGTAGCCCCCGACCTGCTTGTTGTCCTTGAGCGGCTACGGGCGCACGGTGACGTACAAGAGGCCCAGCGCCGTACTCAGCGGGAGTTCGCTACGCCGGTTTCGGCATGAGAACTTGGTGAATCGCATCCGCGTCTAGCAACCCCGGTACGCGCTCATCCCGGTCTGCTGTCTGTACCGCGGTCGTCTCCCCACGCAGGCCGCCTGCCCAGCGTACCCGCCAGCCGTCTCCTGCCAGCTGGTAGCCGGTCCACCGGTAGCTCAATCGGGCACCGAGCTCCGCTTCCAGACGTCGTGCGTCCTGACCAATTGCAGTCCAGACCGTTCGCCGCCACAGATACCCCTGGAGCTTGAGCACCCACCACATGGCTAGCAAGACAGGAATGAGAGTCACCGTTGCCCGGATGAACTCCCCGGACACCATCTTGGAGAGGCCCTCACCGCTCATGACTCGCTACCCACCTCAACCGTCTCACCCTCGCGTGCCACGACAACACGCATGGGCCCAGGCGCTTCTTGCCAGTGCTTCGACAACGCATCCATTCGAGTGTCATCTGCGGAGGGAAGATGGTGGAACAAGCACAGGGTCTTGACCCCAGATGCTGCGCACAACGCTGCTGCATACTCTGGGTAGGCGTGTCCCCACGTCATGCGCTCGACATACTCGGCTTCGCTGAACATGGTGTCGAAGACAACAAAGTCGGCATCTTGAAGGAACGCTGAGACCCGCTCTTCAGCCGCACTCATGGCCTTGCCGGCAGCGACCCCTTCCCCGTAGGCCGCGAGTGGAGCCGTGTCCGTCACGTAGCAAAACGACCGACCGCCTCGTTCAATCCGGTATGCCAACGAGCCACCTGGATGATTCAGCGCACAGGCGATGACCTCAAAGCCAGCCCGCTTGAACGGCTGCCCAGGACGCATTCCAGCAATCACAAGCTTGCAGTTCATGTCGTCGAGGCGAAGCGGATGCAAAGTTCCGTTTAGGTAGCGTGTGATCTTCTCACTCGCTTCTTCGTCACTAAACGCCGGGACAGTCACGGTCACGTTGACGTCAGGCTGATGCAGCGGCGCAAAGAATGGCAACCCGACAACGTGATCGATGTGCACGTGACTCAGCAGGATGTCCACCCGCGACGCGCCGGCACTAGCAATCCTCTGGCCGAGACGACGAATACCGGTTCCGCAATCGAGGATAAGCGGTGGCTCACCAGGAACCGACACCTCTAAGCAGGACGTATTGCCGCCCCACCGCATGTGGTCGCTGTCTGGCGTCGGAATCGAGCCGCGAACACCCCAGAAAGTAACGTTCATCAGGCGATGTTCCACGAATTTGGCACGTTCACTCCTGCGGGGAGTCTCTAGCATACCGCAGAACGCGCTACCGCGGAACGGATGGGGGTGGTGGCGCGCGATACAGGAATCGAACCTGTGACCTCTGGCTTCGGAGGCCAGCGCTCTATCCAGCTGAGCTAACCGCGCAGCGCACCTTCCCACGAGCGAACTCGCAAGAGCCACCATCTTATTCCGACTACAGCGGCTGTCAACCCGCTGCGAGACCACCCTGCGACCAAGACTTCATCTTGGGCAGCGTTTCAGATTCCCAGTTGTTGTCCTGACGAGCCTTGGCGAACACTGTGAACAACGCAGCAACCACCTTTTCCAGCTCTTCGTAGTGGAACATGCGGTCGTAAAGCGGCGATTCGTCGGCATCGGTTCCGCTTGGCGGAAGCTTTGCGCGCTGAATAGCGACCGCAGCGCCCTTCAAGGACACCGAGTATTCGCGGTCATCGCGGCGAATGCGCAGACGAATTTCTTCGACCACCTTGCCGCCGGCCAGCGCCGCACGTGACTCAAGCGCTGTGGACGCGTCATCTCCCGTGAGAACCGCTGAGACCTTTGTGTCGCCAGGGCGACGGAAGACCAAGCGCTCGTCTACCCAGACCTCGACCTGCCCCATGGGCTCGCCGAGCTCGAAGCGCGCGCTGTTTCGTTCGCTTTCCCACCACAGCCACACATAAAACTCCGAGGAGAGATGTGGTGGGGTCGGAAGTCCCTCTTCGTTTGCGTCGCTCATTCCGTCTCCATCGCAAGGAAGCTAGGTGCCGAGTTCATCATCATTTCGACGGACGACTTGTCTTGTAGCCAATCCAGCGGTGACCATGGCACAAGGCGCAGACCAAAGCTGTTGAAGAACCGCTTGCGGAAACGGTCTACGACGCTGTCGCTAGACGCAGCAAGCAACAAGAACTGGTCGTCCAGGTGCCAGCATGCTTCGGTGACGGCAACGCGCGGAAGCGTCTTCTTGAGCAGCTCGTACTCTAGATCTTCCAGTAGGTCGGTACGCACAGATGCCGGACAGCGTTGAACGCCGCGCTCTTCCGCCCACGCTTCACAGCGCTTCTGCAGCATGGCCTTGACCAGTCTGCCAGGTAGCGACTTCTTGTCGACGCGAAGCGCAAACAGCATGTACGAAGGCTCAAACAGCCACCGCGTGAAGTCGGTGAAATCCATGTCCAAAAGGTTCTGGGTAAGAACCCAGCCCTCGGTCTCTTCTTTGCCGATGTCCGTCAGCGGTTCTTTGAACGCGTTCTCTTGCAGGCCCTCACGGAAGCGGTCGCGAAACCCCTCCGGCAAGTCACCGACAACTCGAAAGCGACGGACGGAAAGCGCCCCCGTCATGATTCCCAAAGTGTCTCTCCGGTCAGACCACGGCGATGTCCGTGGGGCCGCGGGCGTAACAGACAGTTGGGCTGGGGACTACACAGTAGGACAAGGTCTCGGCCAAACGGTCATCCGTTGGCTCTTTGTCCAGCTAGCCTTCGCGCAGATGGTCCAGCGCGTGACGGAAAATCACCGCCTCAGAGTCGCCCTTGAGAGTCAGACCCAACTCAAAGCGCGAGACCCAGCGAATCAGACCAGACAGCTGCATGCCTTCCAGCGTTGTCACTGTGACTGGGGTCTCTTCGTCCAAACAGCGGAACAAGCGCTTGTCCGAGCATGGGTAGCGGTCTTGCGGCTTGGGGACCGGGTCCTTGGGTTCCGCACCACGTTTCTTGTCGGTCTTGAGGACCTTACGCACGCGCTTCCAGCTGTCTGGACTCCAGGCAGCCATGGCCTGTAGCTTGTGAATTTCCTCAGGCTCGCCACCTTCCACCGTCAGGTTGAACGAGTACGGAGTCATGGCCGAGACAACGCCGGTAAGGCGACGACGACCGTGCATATCCACCGTGAGAGGCTCACCACTCTCGGCAAAGACTTCCAGGATGCTGTGGTTGCGGAACTCGACACGGTGGGCTTCGAATCTCTGTCGTGCCAGTACTCGCTCAAGATCAGCATGCCCCATTGCGACCTGTGTCGCGAGAGCACGGGAGAGGTCGTGCCGCTTCATCAAGGTGGCAACCTTGTCTTGGCGAGCCATCCGCTCAAGCGCTTCCGACAAGGTCAGCTTGCCATGAGCAACAGCCATGGCCATCTGAAAAGGCATACCGGACGCAGCAAGCTCTTCAGCTTTCTTGCGCGCCTGCTCCTCAGACTGACCCTTCTTCGCATCTTTAGAGGGGCCGTAGTCTTGAACGAGACGACGTGGCATGACAATCCTTGGATGATGGGCTGCGTACAGGTTGTCCAAGCTTTGAACGTTGGACAATCGTTTGCTGTCCTAACCGTCCGGCCAACTTCAGGCTGCGCTCTGGCGCAGAAACTCTTCGACCCCAGTCAGCAACGACAACAGGTGGTCCCCGTCGATATGCACCAGCACTCCACGCCCGGCCTTCGACGCTGGTACGGGTTTATCAACCCCCCAAGCCACACACAGGTCGTTTCGCGCAAGCGGACCCGTCGCATCAATGTCCGCCGGGTTGGACACGAAGCGAAGCGTCACACGTGGGTCCAAGCCTTCGCGCAGGGTCTTGTTCCATGCGGGACGGCCGCCGACGACAGTGACGCGACGCAGGCCGTGAAGCATCAAGATCTCCCCGAAGCGGGCGAGACCACGAGACAGGTCTTGGCCGCCGGGCACATCCGCTCGGTCCGATGCCACCGCAACTGCAGCCAGGGTCTCCGGCAGGCCCGTGGGAACCGAGCCCCCAACCAACACCAGGCGCTGCTCCAGCACACTCATCACTCGGTCCGGCCTGTCGCAGCGAAGTAGTTCAATGATCGGTCGGAGCTGACGCCGCTCAGCCAAGGCTGCTAAGGCTCTCTCACATTCGTCCATTCCGCGAAGCCCGCGTTTATGAAGCATAAACGCCAAGAAAGTCTCGTCATCTTCACGTGGTTTCTCAGCATCGATCAGGGCTATCCGCAGCCGTGAGCGCTCCTGATCCAGTGCCGCTTGTTCGGTGATCAGCGACGCACGTGCCACTTCCAGCGATTGACGCTCAGCGTGCACTTGGGCAGTGGCCGCTTCAAGCTCGGTCCGCAGACGCGCTAACGCCTGACGCTCAAGGGCCACGCGCGCCGTCTCGCTAGCCAAAGGGACAGACGACGTTTCCTGAGCGGGCAGAGGACGGGCGACTGGCGGCCGCACCGGAGGAGGACGACGAACAGGACGTGACGGAGGTACCGCACGAACGGCCGTCCGCAGTGCATCCTCCGCGTTGGCTGGCAGCATCTGATTGGCGTTGTTGTACTGGGACAACCCCAACGTCTTCAGCAGTTCGAGAAGGTCTTCTGGCGCACGCCCGAGCTGTCGGGCGAGCTTTCGCACGCGAATGGCCATGACGCCTCCTGGAGCCTCTCCTACTCGCCCACCTCGACAAGCGCCTGTTCAAGCTCTGTCACGGCTGGCGCTAGCCCCCCTCCACGCGCAGCCGCTTCGCCAGCAAGAATGCGGGCCAAACCGTAGTCCTCGGTGTTGAAGGCTTCAACTGCGACGGCGTATAGCGCGTGCGTTCCGAGGTCTTCTCCTGTCAGGTGCTCGGCAGCTTTGCGCGCGGCCATTGCCCGATCGGACAGCTCACCTGGCGTGAGAGCCACCTCTGCCCAGACTTGCCCAGCGAGTACATCATACCCACCTTCTTCCGCCTGCTGGGCGGCTTCGAGGAGTTGAGCGGGTGCTGAGGGTTGTTCGAGCTCAGATGCAATCAACGCCCGGGACACACGTGCACGGACGGCAAGCTCTGGGTCACCAACCTGAATGGCCTCCTGCTCGATCTCTTCGTAGAACGGGTACGACGCGATGCTTGTATTGCGCAGTGCATCTTGGTAGGCGGCCCACGCAAGCCCCCGGCGAGCCGTGTTTCCGTGGTCCACTTCCCCCAGCTCCATGAAGCTCTGTTGAGCCCGCTCAAAGGCACTGCGAGCCTCCGAGTAGCGTCCTTCGTCGTACGCAGTCCGACCGACCTCGTAGGCTGCTGACGCGTCGTCAAACACGCCACGACGACGCACGACTTCATCGAGGCCCATCTCAGAGGCGCCCTCGGTATTGTGGCCTAGTGCAGCCATTGCCACCGCAGCGTTCTCACTGGCCAGTTGCTGCACGCGTGCCGCACGAGGCCCCGCGACTTCTGCGGCTTCGGCTGCCCGAATGAAGGCTTCTAGCGCACCACCAATGTCATCTCGGGATGCCAACAGCAACCCTTCGCTCATAGCGACGAATGCAGGTCCAGAAGGGTCTCCGGCTGCCTCAAAGGAGACAAGCGCCTTCTCAGCCCAGATGGCCCGTTGGGCATCATCTTCGGTCCGACGAACGGAATCCACTGCAATGCGAGCCGCATCCGCACTGTAGCCAAGCGCAGAGAGCTGGTCGTACGATTCGGTGAACCGCGCTTGAGCGGTCGCCGTGTTGTCTTCAAGCAGCGCGATGCGCGCTTGAAGCTCGGCCAGTCGTGCCTCCGCCACCGGCTGGGCCGATGCCATCAACAAGGTCAGCGCTCGGTCCGCCTCTGTGCGCGCAAGGGTGACGTTCTGCTCATCTGTTGCCAACAAGCCCGACTGAATGCGAAGGCCAATCTCACGAACCTTGAAGTGGGTACCGTCTACCAGCCCCAACGCCTCATCGAGGGCAACACGGGCAAGAGCCGGCCTCTCCATGGCCATGTACAGCGCGGCAATATCGCCTAGCGCGGCAAGCCGTTCGCGAACCAAGCCGGACTCACGCGCAATTCGAAGCGCCTCTTCAGCCGCGATTCGAGCCGGCTCCATCTGCCCCTGCACACGCGCAATAGACGCCCGAGCGAGCGCTTGCCGGGCCAGAGAACGACGGTCGGTGCTTGTGTCTTCCCGGAGCGCGGACTCCGCAGCTGCCACATCGCCCTTGCGCAGGTGTTCAACAACGGCACCGAGGACATCGCGCGCTCCACCGCGACCCGTCAGAGACGCGATGCGAGCCAAGTTGTCGACCGCTCCTTGAACAACGGCATCATCGCCCACTTCCCGGGCTAGCGTCGCCGCGCGAGCCAGCGACGTCTCCGCTGCGCCGAACTGCCCGGAATCTGCTTCAATCAGTCCGCGATTCAGAAGGATGCGTGCCCGTAGTGCTCGATCTGTCCCGGCCACCTGTTCCGCAGCGCTGAGCTCTTCCAGAGCCTCTGCCCCCTGCCCTAGGTCAGCCAGAATCAAGCCACGAAGGTTGAGCAATGGTGCATATTCGGGTGTTTCACCGCCAAAGGCTGCTGCCTGCGCCGTATCTAATGAGCCGCCTTCGTAGGCTGCAAGCGCGTGTAGATAGGTGATCTGGGGCTGTTCGGAGGCCGCATCCAAGGCAGCAAATGCCGTAGCGGCTTCGTCCATCTCACCGGCACGAAGCAAGGCAATTGCCGACTCAATCGCCGGTAGAGACGACTCCTCCACAACCCAGTCAACCCCCGGTTCTACGACGGGTTCAGCAGCGAGGGCCAGAGTCATCAGCAAGGTCACCAGCACAGTTGTCTCCGAAGTGGTCTCGTGGGGTATCCCGACACCTAGGATGTGCGCAGCCGTCCTGCCGTGACAAGGATAGCCCTGGCTAGGAGTTGTCATGAACGGCATGCGAATCATCGACTGTACACGAGTACTAGCGGGTCCATGGGCCACACAGCAACTCGCAGACCAAGGCGCAGAGGTCATCAAGGTCGAATCGCCCGAAGGTGACGAAACCCGTGGCTATGGCCCGATTGTTGACGGTGAGAGCACCTACTTCCAGGCGCTCAACCGAAACAAGCGCTCGGTGTGTATCGACCTGAAGACGCCACAGGGACGGCGCGC
Organism: uncultured Pseudomonadota bacterium; assembly: GCA_913061235.1. Taxonomy (GTDB): domain Bacteria; phylum Myxococcota_A; class UBA796; order UBA796; genus CAJXTB01. Next base: position 218,902 of record CAJXTB010000005.1, read on the forward strand.
ACTGGATGCCCTACTGCGAACAGCAGATGTACTCGTCGACAATGTCCGCACACCAGCAGCGGCGAAGCTCGGTCTGCTGCCGTCGCGAATTCAGGCAGAACACCCGCACCTAGTTCATGTTGGCGTTCGTGGCTTTGGTGTCGATGCCCCAGAAGAGTGGCGTGACCGTCCCGGCTACGACGTGGTCATTCAGGCACTCAGCGGTGGAATGTCACTCACCGGAATGCCCGATGGTCCGCCCGTCAGGTCTGCCCTGCCTATCGCCGACCTCATCGCGGGCTTGCTCGTGACCCAAGCGGTGCTGTTGGGCCTGCTACAGCGCCAAACGACGGGCCACGGCTCGCACACCGCTGTGGACATGATGCAGGCAAACACCGCAAGCCTCGTCTACCACGCCACTCGGCAGACCCTCGCGGGCGATGCTGGCGGACGCTTGGGCAACGCCCACGCAGGACTGGTTCCATATGACGCGTACAAATGTGCCGATGGCTGGGTCGCGATTGGCTGCGGCAATGACCGCATCTGGAAGCGGCTAGTCTCGGCCTTGGGACTGCCAGCAGACCCTTCTCTGGACATCAATCGGCAACGTCTGGCACAGCGAGAACACGTCGATAGCTTAGTCGCAGACGCGGTTGTTCACCGAACCATGGCCGAGTGTGATGCGTTGTTCGCCACGCACGGAGTGCCCGCAGCCCCCGTTCAGAGCGTGTCACAAGCCGTGCACCATCCGGCGGTCAAGAACGTCACGATCGACGGAAAGGTCCTGCCTGGCGTCATGTTGCAGACACAGACCACGCGCACCGACCATACGCGAGCACCGGAGCTGGGGTCCGACACAGATTCTGTTCTGGTTGCGTGTGGCTACACCACAGATGACGTCGACGAGCTGCGTAGACAGGGCGTCGTCCGCTAGGCTTTCGTCAACGGCGCAGTCAACACCAAGGTCCCGTTCACCGGAAGCATGGCGAAACCGTGGGATTCTTGCCGTGAGCCCGTCGCGACCACCTCAACGCCGGCCAAGGACTCAGGCACATCGCCGTCTATCTGGAGACGCATGCCGTCCGACGTGACCAAGACCCAAGCACCCATGCCGATGTCAACACGCTCAAGGCGTCCGTGAACGGTCATTCGGCCCCCTTCTGGTCGAGCTGTTCGCTACCGGCGAGGGACAGCGCCACAAGTCCAGCCACAACGCTGTTGCAAACGAGCCAAGCCGAACCCCAGCTGCCACTCATCAACCACGGCTCCACGGACTGGGTCGCGGCGGCGTGAAGCAGCACTCCCCCCACACCCGCACACACGCCAATGAGTATTGGACGCACCCGACGAACCCCTGCGAGTGGGAGCGCCAGCGCGAGCGGCAACGCCGCCGAATAAACGAACGGAACACGGGCGGCCCACGCTCCGAGAAGCGTGGAGGGCCAGGTCAGTAGACCATCGCTCAACAGCGCTACCCACCAACGGCCTGACAGACCCGGCAGGTTGTCGAGGAAGAACAGACCTCCCGCGGTCAAACCTCCGATAGCTGCAGCCGTCATCCAGAAGCGCTTACGTGCGCCAGCGAGTGACGCAATCGCACCCGCCGCCAAGGCACCTAGGAAGAACCGGAAGGCTCGCCAGTAGTCGCCCGTTGCGGACAGAGCGCGCTCTAGGTCGAGGGTACCGTGGCCCATCGCTTCGTCCCAGACGTCGCCATGTGCGCTTGTAAGCAGGGTCTCCTCTACACAGTCGGGGCCACATGTTCCCGTCGACAAGAGCACCGCAGCAGCGCCTGCAACGTGAGGAGCCGCCATGGAGGTGCCTTGGAGCTCGCGGTACGCATGACCGCCGGGCGCAATGGTGTCTTGTAGAACACCGCCGCCAGCGATGCGCGTGTCACCACCCGGTGCGGCGATGTCTACGCCCTCACCAAAAGACGAATACGGGGCCCGGGTTCCGTCCGGGCCCGTCGCACCCACGCCAATCGTCTCGGAGAGCGCTCCGGGCCAGGAGACGCCTCGCCGGCCCGAGTTGCCAGCAGCGGCAATGACCACAACGCCTTGTTCACGCGCCTTGCGAATCGCTGTGTGTACAACCAGGGAGTAGCTGCCACCGAGGGATAGATTGATGACGTCCGCGCCTTCGTCTACGGCGTAGTCGATACCCGCAGCAATGCCCTCCGACGTGCCAGAGCCCGACGCGCTGAGCACCTTGACCGGCAGAATCGTGGCCAGCGGAGCCACGCCGGCAACGCCGATGCCGTTGTTCGTCGACTGGGCAATCGTGCCAGCCACATGGGTGCCATGCCCATTGTCGTCCTGCGCGGATGTCACGCCAGGTACAAAGCTCGCCCCCTCCAACACACGGTCGGCATCCAGATCTTCCACGACCGACACGCCGGTATCAATGACCGCGACAACAATGCCCTCGCCCTGTGGTGTCTTTGCCCAACCAGCGGGGGCGCCCATGGCCATCAGGTGCCACTGCTTGTCGAGCATCGGGTCGTTCGGGTAGCCGAGCATATGAAGCTGTACAGACGGCTCAACCACCTCGACTCGCACATCATCTACAAGCATTGCCACTGCTGCAGCAATGTCCGGTACCGCCGCATGCGCCAGGCCGTCGTCTTCGGCCAGTGGGTGGACCCAACGCAGGTCGACTCCGAGGAGGGCCCCGACGCTAGCAAGGTCTGCGTCCGTAGAACCGTCCACCATATCGACGACCAACTGACCCGGACCTCCCGTCGAAACCACAGCGGGAACCTCTGGAAGCACACGATCTGGAGACATCCAACCCGTCCCGAGAACCCCCGCAGCAACGGCCACAAGCCCAGCGAGTGTCATGGTTGCACGGTTCATCAGAGGTCCTCCAGTCGTTCTACGCGTAGCACGTTGTCCCCATTGCACCGCACGAGCAATCTCTGTGGGGTTACAGTAGGCCCCGATCGGAACGGAGAGAACCGCCATGCTGCTGCGAACTGCCCTTCTCATGGGATTCATTTCCGCGGCCCACGCGCAAGACGCCCCCCAAGGCCAGCGCGTAGCCGTCGTTATCGGCTTGTCGTCGTACAACTCATTGCCTGACGCCGTCGAGCTCGACTTCGCCCGCTCTGATGCGGCCCAGGTTGCAAAATCGCTCGAAGACACGGCCCATTTTGATCACGTCTTTCTCTTAGGAGACGGCGAGGCAGACCGCGAGAGCATTCGGCAGACCTTGCGCACGGAAGTCGCGCAGCTGATCGGCCCGAATGATACTTTCCTATTGTACTTCGCCGGACATGGTATCGGCGCAGACCTCGGAATCCCTACGTTCCTCGCCTACGACTCCACACTCGAGAACGGCCAAGAAGATGGCTTGGTGCTCGACTCTTTTGCACGAGACCTCGGTGTATGGACGGGTGCAGGGCACTCCATCATCGTCACCGACGCCATTCACCGCAATCAGCTCGATGGCATTTACTTTTACGGCCCAGCAGCAACGGACTGGCCCACAACACGACCACGCACCGCCATCATCAGTTCCTCAGAGTCCCAAGAGCCAGCAATTGACGGCGCCTTCGGTGCGGTGTTCACCCAGGCCATCTCCGGTGCCGCAGACGCGAATGACGACTTCAACGTCACCGTCAGCGAGATGTTCACCTTCGTTCACGACCAGCTCGGCCCAACCGGGCAGCTGCCGGTCATGGTGGGCGACTTCGACCCGAACATCGTGATCTCCACCGGTGTTGAACGCAGCTCTGTCGCGATTAGCCAGACTGAGGTTGAGCCAGTCAACGCCTACCCAGACGTCGACATCGACAAGGCCAAGTTCGTGTTTCTTGAAGGCCAAGCCCAGACGGTGACCTGTCCCAATGTGCCGGTCAAGACCTGTGCCCCCTCTTGCTATGTGTGGGGCTTCAAGGGCGGTGACTGTACGGTCTCAGCGGTGATTGACGGCTACGCCATGCAGGGCGAAGCGGTCGTCCTGTCACGCGGTCGCTACGAGTGCACCCGGCAAGGTCCCAACCTGGTGTGTACCGGGCCCTAAACCCGGGATGTGATTTCCTCGAAGATACTGTTCTTGGCCTGAATCAAGATGGGTAGCTCAACAACAGCAGATGCCATCCCCTGGATGACTGCGAGAGCAAGATCATCGTGGGTCTCCATGTTTTCGACCATCGCCTGAACAGGAAGCGAGAGCGTCACTACGTCGGTCTTGGCCACTGCGGTGAACGACATCTTGTGCAGGACCAAGTGGTCGAGAAACCCGAGTGTCGTCGGCGGAAGCGCCTCAGCAGACTTACCGTCTTGCTGGGTGCATGTCACACGTCCACGGGCAACGAGAATGCCGCTCTGAGTGACGTCCCCCGCTGTCCACAGCGTCTCGCCGGCCACGTATCGGCGCTCTGTCATCTGACGAGCCACTGGGGCCATGGTGTCGAGTCCAACGCGTCCCACCAGGTCACCACTGGACAGCAGAATCAACCGGTCCAACAACGACACTGTCGCATCATCGCCAATCTCCACCGGATTCTTCGGAGGCCGCGGCAGCAGCCCAACGGTCGCCACCACAGCCGCACCCAGGCGGCCCAGCAAGCTGACGAGTCCACGCCGCCCAGACATGAGCATGTCCAGCATGTGCTCAACGGGGACTTCGAGCACCAAGCCACCTGTCAGGACCTTGAGCTCCGTACCTGGTGTTCGTCCGGCCAACGCTTCGATGAGGCCAACCGGACTTGGCGGGTCGAACGGCGGAAATGTGTGACCATTGCGGGTGCGCTGGATGATGGCATCCACTGCAACCCACACCACATTCGCGGCCTCATCTTCCCGCAACAAGACCTCACCATCCCGTACGACTCGCTCCCGCGAGACCTCGGCCAAACGGCGAACATTGTCTTGAAAGTCGGAAGGAGCAATGCGGGAGAACAGCAGCACGCGGTCGAGTGGAGATAGCTGTCGTGCCTTCATACCGCTCCTACTCTCGCCAGCAGGTCTCTCTGGGCTTCGGCAAGCTCGCGAACCGTACCACTGTTGTCGGTCATCATGTCGTCCAAGAGCTGGTCATAGCTCCGTTCCCTCGCAGAGGGTCGCGGCACGAGCAGACGCTCGGCAGCTGCGGCAATGGCTGCCCATTCGCCGTCGGTGGACGCTTCTAGGAGCTCAATACTACTGATGACGGTCTGCCGGTCTATTGAGCTGAGCCCGCGGGAGATAGAGTGGAAGTCCTCGTCAGTGTGGCTCAGACCGAACACTCGGGTGGCACGCTGAACCGCGTGACGCTGCCGCTCTCCCATCAGGCGGACCAGCATTGGATGGGCACGGTTTCGAACCTGCGGGCTGGCCTCAGCCCCGAGCTCAAGTTCGCTCGCCAACTCGGCATAGCGCTCCGCCGCTTCCAAGTGGTCTCGTACGACGTGCGCGAGAGTCGCTGAGTCAGGGCGCGCCTCTGGCCACTCTAAGACCATGGTCTCAAGCGCGCACAGCACCCGGTACGCGACCACACCCGTGTGCTCGCGTACGAGCTGCTCGGTCAAGAATGAGAGCGCAGATGGCCCCATATTTGCGAGCACCCGGGGTAGCTCCCGTCGAACCGCCAGCGACACGTTCGGGTCCCTGAGCATGGCTGCGCTCGGGGGTACAGCGTCGTCTCCAAGCTGTACCAGTACCTCCCGAGCCGCGAGCACAAAGTCTCGCCGGCCGAGCGCCTCAACAATGATGCTCGTGCAGGCAACGTCGTGTGTTGCCCCCATGGCCCGAAGAGCAGCTTCCCCAATCAGCCCGTCTTGCCGGGACAGGACCACGAGTACTTCTCGCAATGCACCGGTCATCTCGAAGGAGTCGGTGCGGAAGGACACCGTGCGCAGGAACTCCAGCTGACAGCTTGGGCCGTAGCTGTGAACACGGTCTACCAGCCTACGCTGTGCACTCTGTGGCTCCGTTCCCAACATCAGCAGCTCTGCAGCAGCCACTGCACGCGATGCAGGCCGGTCGTCCTCCACAATAATCCGCAGCGCTGCGACATCGGGTGCTAGGCGGAACCGAGCACGGACCAAGGCACCAACCCGACCCGCCAGCGGGTTGCTTTGAGTCGCTACCGCCGCGAGCAACCGGTCGATGGTTGGCACCACATCCACGCGCCCAGCCTCGGCAAACACACGGCAGGCATCCGCCACAACCGCACCAGACGGATGATGGAGAATCAACGACGGAATAATGGAGGTCTTACCCTGCCGATGCAGGATGTTCATCGCCACAACCACGTCTCGGTCGACGTCACTGTTCAGTGCGCCAAGCAGCGTCTCAACCGATGCCAAGTCGAGATCTGTCCGGGCGGTCGACGCCAACCGGCTGACCGAGCGTAGAGACCGTCGAAACAGGTCCAGGTAGGGCTGCCGCATCCGGACTGCCACAACAATCCACGCCGCTGCGCTGACCATCAACAGCACCCCAAGGACATTGGAGCCGCCGCCAAGCCACAACACGACCAGTACGGCTCCCGACGCCATAATCTGACCACCGCGATGCCCAGCAACATCGATGAGTCGCTTGACCGGCCCACGCACATCCGGAAGCATGGGCACGTACAACAACTCGGTCACGGTGCGGTGCAAGGTGTGCTTAAACAAGCCATCTATGGCGCGCAGTCCAATTGCTGCTGGCAGGGTGCCAAGGGCAACAACGCCGGCCGCAGCAAGTGCTGTGAGGCTGGGGGTCATTGCGCTCACGGTGTTTAGCTGCAGGCGGTTGATCAGGGGTGTCACAAGGGCAAGCTGAACGAATAACGAGCCCACATTCAACGCCAGGTAGACCACAGCGAAGGTCGATGCCAAGTTCTCAGCGTCTACGGCCTCCGCGACCGTGGCCTTGAAGACAAAATCCGAGAACGTGAACACTACGGCGGCAAGAACAACAATCGCTGCGACGTACTTTGGATACGGGTGTGTACGCAGCGCAACAGCGCCGTCGCGAAGCCGAGGTTCCACCGTTTGAGTGGACTTGGCGACACCACCACCGAGAGACATCCAGCCAAAGATGCCCGCAAGGACAAAGCCCGCAGCCGCAACCAGTAGCAAGTAGCGGGCGTTGAATGTCTGGGCTGCGACAGTCGCTATGGCCGAGCCGGCGATTGCTCCCGACACGCTGCCTGCACCAATAAAGGCGAACTGCCGCTTGGCATTTCGAATATCAATGGTACTCGACAACAACGTCCAAAACTGAACAATGAGGACTGAGCCAAGCACGCTCGAGTACACATAGAGGATGAACAGCCACGACTGGCTCTGCGACCGCCCAATTGCAGCGAAGATTCCCACATAGACCAACGCGCCGAAGACCGCGGTCAACGCAAAGGCCGTGCCAGGCGCGAATCGCGAGAACACCCCTCGCATGGCCCGAATCGCGAGCAGCGCGCCAATGCCGACCGTCGCATACATCCATGGAAGGCGCGACGACGGGATGGACGCCAAGAACAACGCGTCTCGAGCGGTCTCTGCAACCGTGTGCCCCGCCGTCGTCATTCCAAGCACCGCAAAAGCGGCCCATCGGGATGTGGTCGCTGCGGACGATGCTGGGGACGGCTGGGACATGGCCCCCGTTCTACTCGAAGGTGGGGCTTCCGGGTAGGTACATCACAGCACCATCCGCGAAAATTGCATCCAAGAGCAACACTTCGGAGACCGCATCTTCGACCTCTGGCAGCAGACCTTCTACGTGGATTTCGACCGGTACGGCCGCTTCTGCACTGGCCAGATCATCGAGAAGAATCTCAAAGAAGGACCGAGACTTGGGGTAGCGGTCAACGCCGTATTCGGTCACGCTTGCGAGCTCGGCGGCCTTCGCCAATGCGTCATCCATTCCACCGATTTCGTCTACCAAACGCCGTTCTAGTGCCTGCTCGCCAGTCCACACGCGGCCCTGTGCAACCTCATGGGCTTCGTCACGAGTCAGAGGGCGACCGGCGGTCACGCGGCCGAGGAAGGTCTCGTAGAAATCATCGAGGTAGGTCTGGAAGGCATCCTGCTCCCCTTCGTCGAAGCTGCTGACCGTGCTGAAGAAGTCGGCGCGCTCGCCCCGCAGGTAGGTGTGGCTGCTGATACCAGCCATTTCGTACGTTCCTGCCAAGTTCATCTTGCCACCCAAGACACCAATGGAGCCGGTGATGGTCGTGGGATGGCTGAACACGTAGTCGCCAGGTGCTGTGATGAAGTAGCCACCACTTGCGGCGTAGTCGGCCTGACTGATGACGACGGGCAGGCCCATTTCCTTGGTGCGCTCAATCTCGCGCCACATCATGTCAGAGGCCAGGGCGGAACCACCTGGGCTGTTGACACGGACGACAACCGCAACGACGTCATCGCTCTCTCGGACGGCCTGCATCCACTCACGGAACGGACCATCCGCGAGGGCCGGGCCGCTGAACAAGCCTTGGTTACCGTCTCCCGAGACAATGGGGCCCTCTGCGAACACAACAGCAATCCGCTTCTCAGCGGTGTCTGCCTGTCGCATGGACTTCACATAGTCTTTGATGAAGGTGAACTTCTCATCGATCTGCTCATCTGTCAGGTCGGGGGCTGGGGTCTCCAACGACTCCATCCAGCCTTCTGCGCCGAAGTCAGTCACGTTGTAGACCACGGCAGCTGGGAAGGCCAAGCCGTCCAGCATGCCGCGCTGTACTGCCACTGTTGGCGTGAGCTGCATGTCGTCCACGTAGCCCTGCATGACGTCTACGCTGATGCCGCGACCACTCGCCATGCTGCCGACGATGTGCGGCCAGATGCCGTCGAGCAAGTACTCGTACGACTCCATGGCAGACTCTGATGGACCTGTGCGCTCGTAGGGCTCAACGGCTGTCTTGAAGTCTCCAACGTGCTGGAACTGCGGCACGATGTTGAGCTTCTCAAACATGCCAGCGTAGTAGCTGACGGTGAGCGCCATTCCGTTGACGAACATGACGCCACTAGGAGCGGCAAGAACGGTGTCACAAGCGCTGGCAAGGTAGTAGCTACGCGTGTCGTACGCTTCAGAGTAGGCCACACAGGGCTTGTCTGACTCTGCGTAGTCCACCAGAGCATCCCGAATCTCGGTCATGCCGGCCATGCCAATCGCCGGGCCATCCAAGCGGAGGTACAGCCCCGAAATACGGTCATCGGTTCCTGCAGCGCGGATGGCCGCCGAGTAGTCGGTCACGATGAGTGGCTTGTCTTCGGGGTCGAGCATGAGACCACCGGACGAGGGCGCGTCTGTGATCTGCCCTCCCAAGCGCGCGTACATCCAGGTGCCATCATTGACTGAAGCGGAGGTGTCTGCCTTGCTGACCACCCACACCACAAAGCCGATTGAGGCAACGAAGGCCAGAACGCCTGCGACGGTCAGCCCAACAAGGACGGTGGTGATGAGGCGACTTCCACGACTCTTAGGACGGGGGGCGCGCTTTGGGGTGGCCATAGACTCTCCAATCGGATTCACGAGAGCCTACGGCCTAACCGACCCGACTCTTGCAAGATGCCAACAGATGTCCGCTTCGTCTGCCCGACCGCACCAGTCCTACCCAGCGCTTCGGACGCTCCGTGGCCCAATCGAGGCAATCACCTCTCCCACCTTGACGCGGCCGGTGGCAGCGCGACTGATGGCGCGGGCAACCCGGGGACGAGCAACGTGCTTGAAGCCCGCTTTTTTCGTGTACAGGTCATCCACAACGTACGGGGTGTCGTGGTTGGAGAGTACAACCAACGCGCCCGACAACGCCGCCTTGCGAGCAAGGTAGGCCAGAGCGCGCTGTTCGGCGTCGGCAAAGGCGCCTTTTGCGTAGCCCGTAAAGTTGGCGGTCGCGGTCAGTGGAACGTAGGGAGGGTCGCAGTAGACCTGGTCCTTGGGTCCAGCGAGTGCCACGATTTCACGGAAGTCGGCAACGCGAATCTCGGCGTCTTGCAGAGCGGCCGACACCGCACGGAATGCGGCAACAGGCGGCAAAGAGACCTTCGTGTAGCGGCCTACAGGCACGTTGAAGAAGCCCTTCTTGTTCTCGCGATACAGGCCGTTGAAGCAGGAGCGATTGAGCCAGATGAAGCGCGCCGCATGCAGGGGCCCTTCGTAGGGCCCGACGTTGAACGCTTCGCGGACTCCGTAGTAGTGCGCCTCAAAGCCCTCTCGCGGTAGCTTGGACAGCTCGGCGAGCACGTCATCCAAGCAGTCGCGAATCGCGCAGTGGGTGTGCACCAGCTTTGGGTTGATGTCTGCCAGAACAGCGGTCGTGACCTCGCCAGCCGCCTTTCGATGGAGGTAGACTGCACACGAGCCAATAAACGGCTCATAGTAAGTCCCCTCACATTTCGTTTGGAAGGCCTCGGAGATGGCTGGCGCTAGTCGCGCCTTGCCACCTGCCCACTTTAGAATCGGTTTCATGAATCCCTCGTTCGGACGCACGGTAGCAAGTCTTCGAGGATCCGCAAACTAAGCCGATCAACGTGAGGTTACGTCTCATGACATCCACTCCGGGTTAGTCGGCGTCTAACGATCAAAATGATCAACAGGAGGTCCGACATGCAAAAGTGGTGGCTCATTGGAGCCGGCGTAGTCGGTGTGGTGCTTGCGGTGGTCTTGCTCGGTCGTCCGTTGGACACCGGTGGCGAAATCACCACCATGACAGATGGTCCGGTCACCCTGACCGAGGACGGTGAAGGTGCCCAACCCGGAGGCCTCGTTCGCGACGCCGCTGGCAATCCCGTTGTGGCGGACCCGCAAGAGGTCGCAGCAGGCGTGACGGCATCGGACCTTCCCGTTCGGGTTGGCGGCCAAGCCATGGTTCGTCCTGGCTTCACGCCACCTGACCCCAGCAAGATGGTCGCGGGTGCCAACCCCATGGCTCAGCGCGCTGCGGCTCGCCGGGACACACCAGAGGCCCGTCTTGCAGCCCAGACAACAGCCCCCTGGACGCAAGTCCGCCGTGAGCTCGCCAAGGCAGCTGGAGATGACCCGACCGCTGGTGCGCTGATCGGAGACGTGCAGACGCACCTCGATGACCTGCGCTCAACCCAGCGCGACCCCCAAGCTATCGACTTTGATGACGTCGCAAGGCGGCAGTCCGAGCTCTCCGCTCGGGTCCGTCAGAGCCCGTACTACAACTCGGAAGTGGAGCGCATGTTGGTGCTCGTTGAAGAGCGGGTCAAGACCTACCAGGCCGAGCAGTAGGTCCAGAGACGCGACGGTGACGTTCATGCGCTAAAGGGTCTCCCCGTACTTGAGGAGATGAGCATGGCCTTCAATCGACGCGTCTTTGTACTTGGTGGACACATCACACCGTTCATCGGCAAGAAGCACCCCGACTTCATCTGGAAGCGGCACCCCGACTTCGGAAAGCGTGAGAACCCCACGCTCGAAGAGACCATTTCGGCTGCCGTCAACGGGGCCCTCGACGCCACGGGCACGCCCGCTGAGCTCGTCGACAAAGCCTGGATCGGTAACTTCGTCGGAGAGCTGTTCAGCAACCAGGGCCACCTGGGCGCTGCGGTCGTGGGCTCCAACCCAGGGCTGATGTACAAGCCCGTCATGCGTGTAGAGGGCGCTTGCGCCTCGGGTGGACTTGCCCTCGCCTGCGCTGTGGATGCGATTCAAGCCGGCAATGACATCACGTTGGTCGTGGGCGCCGAGATCCAGACCACCGCGTCAGCACGGACAGGTGGCGACTACTTGGCCCGTGCCTCTCACTACGCTCGCCAGCGGGAGTTGGACGACTTCACCTTCCCCGCTCTGTTCGCTTGGCGCAACAAGCACATCCTCGCTGAGACCGACACCACTGAAGAAGACATCGGTCGCGTCTCCGTCAAGGCCTACGCCAACGCCAACAAGAATGACAAGGCCCACATGAAGGCCGTGTCCCTCGACCTGGCCACCGCACGCGAAGCGGGTCCGAACAACCCGAACTTCCTGGCCAACGAAGAGCTCGCTCCGTTCATGAAGATGAGTGATTGCTCACAGGTCTCTGACGGCGGCGCTGGGCTCATCCTGGTCAGCGAAGAAGGCTTGCGCAAGCTCGGTAAGGCCCCAGCAGACGCCACCGAGTTGGTGTCCCTGGCCCAAGTGACCGGCAACCTGTACGACGACGGCAATCCATTGCGTATGGACGCGACCGCCAATGCCCTGTGCAAGGCCTACGCTGGCGCTGGCATTACCTCCAAGGACCTTCAGGTCGCCGAAGTCCATGACTGCTTCGCGGTCACTGAGCTGCTGATGTACGAAGCCATGGGCCTCGCAGAGCCCGGCAAGGGCTTCCAGCTTGTCCGTGAAGGACGCACCGAGCTCACTGGAGACATTCCGGTCAACACCGGCGGCGGACTCATTGGCTTTGGTCACCCAGTGGGTGCAACGGGCGTCAAGCAGGTGCTCGAAGTGCACCGTCAGATGCGTGGCGAATGCGGAGCTTACCAGCTCGCCAAGAAGCCGACCCTGGGTGCCACGGTCAACATGGGCGGCAATGACAAGACTGTCGTCGCCACCATTCTTCGCACCACCTAAGGGCCTGGCCAAAACTGGCTGCCAAGTTTGGGCACCGATGCATCCGCAAGGTCATCGGTGCTCACGCCACTGGCTGACCCGGCCAACGCATCGGGTGAGCCGGCGTGCCCTCGCCACGCCTCGCCAGCTGGCCTACTTTCTGTTGGGCAGACTCCAGGCAGCGAGAAGTCGCGTCGCTGGCCTACTCAGGCAGCGGCGGGAAGGTCGAGACCGGCTGGAACACCATCTTTCCGGCGCTCACACTGCTGAGCAGTGAGTTGACGCCGTCAACGTCGGCTCCGTTCGCGTGGTTCAGACCCGCAATGCCGAGAACGTAGACCTCGTTCTCTGATGGGAAGGCTTCTCCCGGAACTTCGATGCCAGTGACTTCGTCATTGCCGCGTGTGAGGTCGTACACCTCTCGCGCAGTCTGTGGCTCGGTCGAGTAGGTCAGGTCGCCAGAAGACGCCTCGATGACCACTACAACCACAGCGTTGTAGCCCTGGCCGGTGAGATCGATGCTCACACCCGTGCCAGCAGTCTGTTCGGTGATCGGATCGAAGTCAGGGGCAATCGGCAGCTCAAGCGTAGCGCTTGCCTCTCCAGACGGCAGGCTCATGGCGACCTGCCATGTGGCACCGTCTTCGTAGACCAAACCGCGGTCGGGGGTGATCAGGTAGACGCCCTCTGTCGGGTCGTCGGTCTGCACACCTTCGAGAGTGACCGTGGCGTTGTTGATGGGGGCATTCTCGATGTCTGCGGCGCTGCTCGCATCTCCCAAGAACAGCGAGAACGCAGTCCCGACCTCAAGGTCGGTCGAGCTAAGGTCGGCCTCCTCCGGTTCGTCTACAGCAATGACCAAGCCCAAAGCGATGCTCGGGTTGGTCAGGCCATCAATGGCGTCACGGGTGCTGTCAAAGGCATCACATCCGGCGAGACCCACGGTCGCAGCCAATACAATCAATCGAGTCATTCAAAGTCCTCCAGGCATTGCCTTGACGATAGCCTCTTCGGCTAGTAATTGGGCGGTCTTTACCGACTGGTGCAGTTACAGCGCCCACCGGAGACAAATACCATGGCCTCAAATACCAAAATGACCCGCTTCCGCCGCATGCGCCGCAACGCCCGTATGGGCCAAGCTCGCAAGAAGCTGCTCCGCAAGAATGGCACTACGCCAGTATTCGCGATTCACACTCCTGAATCGCATGAGAATGCTCCCGTAGATCAGCTCCCGAAGTCGGACGACTAGATCGCACCCATTTGGGATGCGTTGCTTAGGACGGTTCTTTCTATACCCGGTCGACTCGTTGAGTGGCTGGACGGAAAGGCTGTGCCTGGGCTTTCTGTCGATCAGGATGAGCTCTTCGCCCGTGTAGTGAAAACCGCTCGGCATCCTGAGTCACGACTGGCCTTAGAGTCAGACATGCATCACGTAGTGCAGGGCGGCAACGTCCTCGCCTACCAGATGCGTGGTCGTACTGCGTTCGCTGTAGGCGGACTCAATGCAGCACCCGCTGATCGCAGCGCTCTGCTGACAGAGTACCAAGCACTCGATGGTGTCCGGCGGCGCTTGATCTTTCCGTTGCGACGGTCAGAGCTGCGCGATGCCATGTCTGCGGACTTCTCACCGATCCAGGTCGGTATTGAGGCCATTGTCGACCTGCCGACCCTGGCGTTCAACGGCAAAGCCTTCCGAACCGTTCGGAACATGCGCAACCGAGCAGCCCGTCGCGGTGCGCATGTCGAAGAGGTCAGACCGGACGCCTACCGTGTGCAGCTCGAGCAAGTCCATGCACTCTGGCTGGAGCAGAAGCGTCCCTCGTGGCGAATGAAGCTGCTTGTGGGCTCCCCTTGCTTGGACCAGCCCCACGACCGACGGTACCTCGTGGCCTTTGCAGATGACGCCGTTGTGGCTTTCATCACCTTACTTCCCGGAGGCCACGGTCAGTGGGGACTGGACGTCATGGCGCAGCTGCCACAGGCCCCCGCCGGGACCATGGACCTGCTGTTGGCTCACGCCTGTGAACAGCTTCGTGATGAAGGAGCCGCGACTCTTTCTCTCGGCTCCTGCCCAATGGCTGGCATCCCGTTGACCGGAAAGGGCTGGCTACTCCGGCGGATATTTCGCGTGCTGTACGCCTCTTCCCTCGGTAATCGCGTCTTCGGGTTTCGACGTCTACACCAGTTCAAGAGCAAGTTTCGCCCGCGCTGGGTACCCGTGTACTTTGCGGCCTCGCCCAGACTCGGCATCTGGAGCCTGTACCTCGGGTGTCGGATGTGGGGCCTGTACTGACGGCGGTCCACTAGATACAGGCCCCCTATGCACACCAACGGTCTCATTGGACACAGCGCCCTGCTCGCCCGCATGGGGTCAGCGATCGACGCGGACACCCTTCACCACGCGCTCTTGTTTGAAGGCCCACCGGGGGTTGGAAAGCGGACGGTGGCTCTGCATCTTGCGTTGGCCCACAACTGCCTCGACGACGACGTCCAGGCTCGTCCCTGTACGCGCTGTCGCAGCTGTACGACCATCGCATCGGGTAACCATCCCGATATTGTGTGGGTAGCACCGGACGCCAAGCAAGCTTCAGGCTCCATTCCCATCGCGCGTATCCGCGAGGTCGTGCGCCAAGCTGGCTACCACCGCTTCGGAGCCCGGCGTCGCTTCATCATCATTGATCCCGCTGAGGCAATGGCAGGCCCAGCGGCGAACGCCTTGCTCAAGACGTTGGAGGAGCCACCAGACGGAACGGGCTTCATCCTGCTCGCCACGAACGCCAATGCACTGCTCCCCACAATCATCAGCCGGTGCCAGCGCGTGCGCTTTGGTCCAGTACCGTCGGAAGCGCTGATCACCTGGTTGACCGATAAGGGCATAGAGAACGCCCAGGACATCGCGTCCGTCGCGTTTGGCTGCCCTGGTGTCGCTATGGACATGACCGACGGCGCCCTCGCCACCCGGCGCGAGACCCGAGATGCCCTCATCAACGTACTCCACGGCGACCTCGACACACTATTCAAGTACACCCAAAAGTTATGCTCCGGCGGTCGAGCTGCGTGGCGACTCAAGGCGGAGCGTGTCTTTGAGCTGCTCGAAGAGCTCATCCGCGACGCTGCGGTCAGCCAGTCCGGGTCCACATCCCCTCTGGTAAACACCGACCGCCCCGAGGTAGTCGCTCGCTGGGCCGAAGCCCTCTGGCCCGACGGTATTGTTCAGTGTCAAGCAGCCCTGACCGACGTGCGACTCGACCTAAACCGAATGGTGTCGGGTAAAACCGCCGTGGATGCCCTACTGTGTACGGTGCGCGAGCAGCTCGGCGTGCCGGAGGCCTTGGCGACTAGCTAGTCTCGTCGCTCTCTGGAACGACGTCTCCGAAACCTTGCCCGGCTACGATCTCGTTCAACACGCCGTCACCGACCAAGCTTCGCACAGCACCGGCAAGGAAGAGGCTTCCCATGGCCAAGGTCTCATGGGCTTCGGCGTACACTTCAGGCAAGGCTTCTTCGATAGGGCCGCCGTCGGACAGAATGATGTCCATGTCCTGAAGCAGGGCCGCCAGCTCGTGACTCTTGCGTGCCTTCGGGTGGGCACAGTGTGTCGCTACGACCTCGTCGATGTACGGGATGAGCGGCTCTAGGATGGCCCTCGGGTCGCGTGTACTGCCCATACCAAACAGCAGAATACGCGACTCTGGCTTTTCGCGACGGGCCAGCCAGCGGGCCAGCGCTTTCGACGCATCCACGTTGTGCGCACCATCTACCCACAAGTGCTCTTTGACCTCATCGAGCCGACCGTTGATGCGTGCCCGCTGTAGACCACTGCGAATGGCTTCGTCAGGGATGTGAAACCCCTGCCGACGCAACGCATGGAGAATACCCAGCGCAACCATGGCGTTGCTGCCCTGATGTTCACCGGGCAAAGACAGCTGAAGGCGCTCGATCGTGCCGTCCGGCGTACCGATCCGCCAGCCACTTCGCGCATTCTCACGACTGAGGTGACGCCCCGGAAGCCAGCAGGGTGAGCCCATACGCGTAGCCATCGTCTCAATGACGTCGCGAGCGGGCTTGGGCATCGAGCCCACAATCATGGGTACGCCTGGCTTGATGATGCCGGCCTTTTCCCCCGCGATGGCCTCAATCGTGTCGCCGAGGACATCCATGTGGTCGAGACCAATCTGAGTGATGGCGGTGACCTGTGGGTGCACAATGTTTGTGGCGTCCAACCGTCCACCAAGCCCCACTTCAACCACCGCGACGTCAACTCCGCGTTCTGCAAAGACCTGAAAGGCCAAGCAGGTCAGGAACTCAAAGTAGGTCAGCGGGGAATCTCGGCGCCCTTGGCTGCGTGCCCAGTCGGTACGCGCACGATCGAGTGCTTCAATCGCCTCAGTCAGCGAACCGTCATCGAGGGGCATGCCGTTGATGCACACGCGCTCATTGACCGCCTCAAGATGGGGCGACAGGTTGGTACCGACCGTGTAGCCAGCGTCGACCAACACGGAAGTGACCATGGTCGACGTGCTGCCCTTGCCATTCGTTCCAGCAATATGAACCACCGGGTAGGCACGATGTGGTTCGCCCTGCGCTTGCAGGAAGCCACGCACATCCTCCAATCCGAGCTTGATGCCGCTATCCGCGAGCTGCCGCAATACCGGATGGTGAATCACGCCGGTTCCGAGTCCACTTCTACCAGGCCCGTACTGGGCTGGTTGAGCAGCATGCGGAGAATCTTGGCCACAGAGGCGCGCAGTTCATCACGCGGCACAATGCGGTCCACCATGCCGGTATCCAGCAGGTATTCAGCGGTCTGGAAGCCTTCAGGAAGCTGCTGACCAATGGTCTGTTCGATGACGCGCGCGCCAGCGAAGCCAATGAGCGCCTTGGGTTCCGCCACAATGACGTCTCCCAACATAGCGAAAGACGCTGCAACGCCGCCCGTTGTTGGGTGGGTAAGGATGCTGATGTAGGGCATACGACCAACATTCTGCAGACGAGCCAGTGCTGCGGATGTCTTGGCCATCTGCATGAGCGACAGAACGCCTTCTTGCATGCGGGCACCACCCGAGGCGCACACAACGATGGCTGGACGCTTGCGTTCAAGCGCCCGTTCATACAGCCGGGTCAGCATTTCACCGACCACCGAGCCCATAGAGCCGCCCATGTAGGCAAAGTCCATGACGCCGAGCTCCACCGGGATGGACTCAATCGTGCCACTGACGGACAAAAAGGCATCATTGCGACCGGTCTTTTTGTCGGCTGCACGAATGCGGTCTGGGTAGGTCTTGCTGTCGCGAAAGCCCAACGCATCGACCGAGCGTATGTGGGTATCGTGACGTTCCTGTTCGCAGTCGTTGTCCATCAGCATGGTTACGCGAGCTTCGGCGTCCATGCGGAAGTGATGACCGCACCCCGGACAGACGTCCAAGAACTCGACCAAGACCTCGCGGTACGCTGGCTCATTGCAGCCAGGGCAACGCGTGAACAGTTCAGGTACTTCGTCTGGATTGCGACGCGGTGCCGGAGAAGGCGTTGCGACAAAATCGTTGCGTTGTTCGAACCAGCGATGACCGGACACAAGGCCTCCCAAGACAGCCCGGGTGTCTATTGTGCCGCACCCATCCGCGCGAGTGTTGTACGCGATAGCCAGCCCGTACCTGTTGACACGGACGGTTTCATGGCCCCAATCCTTCCCGTTGGTTCGCACATTGCGGTCATCGCCCCCGCCAGTCGCTTCGTTCCCGACCGCTTGGAACAAGGACTCAACTTACTGCGTGACTGGGGCTACACCCCCCACGTCTTCGACGGCGTCTCGGATCCGGTGCGCAACTTCGCAGCCCCCGACTCCGTCCGACTCGCCCATCTCGTCCGTGCCTTCCAAGACCCGCAATACGACGCGATCTGGGCCATTCGTGGAGGCTACGGCGTCACCCGCTTCATCGACGACGTTCCGTGGGACACCCTGACCGCAAAACCCCTGCTCGGCTTCTCCGATCTCACGCCATTGCTCGACGTCGCAACCCGACAGATCGGCGCAACATGCGTCCATGCGCCAGTCATACACAGCCTACCCAGCCACGATGACGCTTCCCTGGCCTGGCTGCGAGCGCTGCTAACCGGAGCCACACGCGAGCCGCTTCGCGGAGACACATGGGTCGGTGGAGACGCCACAGGACCGCTGGTCGGCGGCAACCTGTGCATGTTGGCGAGCACCTGTGGCACGTCTTCTCAGCTCGATGCCACCGGCTGCATTGTCGTTCTTGAAGATGTGGGTGAGCCCGCGTACCGCATTGACCGCATGCTCCAACAGCTCGCAAGCGCCGGAGTGTTCAACGGCGTCGCAGGCGTCGCTCTCGGCACCTTCACCGGCTGCGCCGCACCCGAAGGACAAGGGTGGGACATCGACGACGTGCTTCGCGACCACCTCTCACGTCTTGGAGTGCCGGTCCTCGCCGGTCTGCCCATTGGTCACGGCGCTGCAAACCATGCCTTTGTGGTGCGCAGCCAAGGCGTGCTCGCCAACGGAACGCTCCGTATTGGTGTATCCGACGGCCCAGTGGTGGCGTAAACACACCGGGCGTCGTAGCCTCGGCCCATGACTACAAAACGCCGTACAAAGATCGTTGCCACACTAGGCCCTGCAACCTGGGACGACGCCATGCTTGAGGCGCTGCTTGAGGCGGGCGCCGACGTCGTTCGCATCAACTGCTCCCACAGCGACCACAACGCCATTCGACGACAGGTTGCACGCATTCGCCGTGCAGCAATGCGCGCAGACAAGCGAGTCGGCATCCTTCTCGACCTACAAGGGCCGAAGATTCGCACCGGCCCGGTTCCGGACGCCATTGACCTGAAGGTCGACGACCACTTGGTCATCGCGATGGACGACGAGCTGGTCGGTTCTGGCCTGCGCGTGGGCACCACCTACCCAGCAATGGCAGATGACGTGAATCCGGGGGACGACGTCCTGTTCGATGATGGCGCTCTACAAGGCGTCGTAGAAGCCGTTCATCGCGACAGAGACCCGAAGGAAGTCGTCGTCCGAATGACGGTGTCTGGCCCGCTCAAGTCGCACAAGGGCATCAACCTTCCCGGCGTCGACATGAGCGTGCCTTCCATGACGGAGAAGGACCGCGGCGACTTGGCTGTCGGCGCCGATGTTGGCGTGGACTACGTCGCCCTATCGTTCGTGCGCTCGGCCAAGGATGTTGAAGTCCTGCGCGCTGAGATGACGAAGCTAAACGTTGATCTTCCAGTGATTGCCAAGATTGAGAAGCCAGAAGCAGTCGAGAACATCGATGAAATTCTCGACGTCGTCGAAGGAATCATGGTGGCCCGCGGAGACTTGGGCGTGGAAATCCGCATTGAGCGGGTTCCAGTTGTTCAGAAGGAGTTGATCCAGTCTGCCTACAAGGCGGGAAAGCTGGTCATCACCGCTACCCAGATGCTCGACTCGATGATTCGTAATCCCCGGCCCACGCGCGCCGAGACCACGGATGTCGCCAACGCCATCCTAGATGGAACCGATGCCGTGATGCTCTCAGGCGAGACCGCAACAGGCTCCTACCCGCTTGAATCGGTCCGAATGATGGACAGCATTGCACGCGAGGTGGAGCAGTCTCGGTTCTTCACCACCACACCGATTGCAGAAATTCCGGCACCAGATGGTGTGGCGAGTGTCGTGATTCGTAGCGCCTGTTGGGCTGCGAATGAGGACGAACGTGCACTGGTCGTATTTACTTGGTCTGGAAAATCCGCGTTGGTGGCGAGCAAGGCCCGACCGCACGGTCCCATCTACGCATTCGCCTTCAATGGTGAGGTCCTCGACCAGCTGGCACTCGCATGGGGAGTGACGCCTCTCGAGCTGCAGGACCTACGTTCGGTCGACGACCTAATCGCAGCCGGCATCAAAGAACTCAAGCGCCGCAAGCTCGTCGTTCCGGGCGACAAGCTGGTCATCATCGCCGGCAGCTCGCCGGTGGTGGGTGCGACCGACCTAATGAAACTGGAGATTGTCGGGGAGGACGCCTGACCGCAGACAACCCCTTCGCAGCCCCCGAACAGCGCGTTGTGACCCGTCGCTTTCCGCGACCGACATGGCGTGAATGGCTCGGGTTTATGGTTCAGCGAAGCGTGTTTGTGATTGCGGCCTTGGTTGCGGTCCGAGTGGCCGTTGTGCTCGGCGCCGACAATCCGTGGTACGCCGCCATCCCAATGATTGTGCTGTGGACGCCCACCACGCTGGCAATTGTGTACAGCCGCTACCTGTCGCGTGCGTGGGACGAACGGCCCGTCGTCCTGATGTCGGGCCTGACGTTGTCGCGGGCCAACTTTCGAGTCTGGATGGCAGCACAAGCCGCCGAAGGCGTCATCGCCGGTGGACTGGTCATGACCTTGGCGCTCACCCTTCTCGCCATGCCCACCGCTCTGGCCTGGATTGCACCGATCATGGTGCTTGCGGGCTTCTACGCCATCAGCGCTCGAATCTTTCGGGTGCGGCTGGGTCGAGGCGTCGTGGCGCTGGCCGAGAATGACCCACAGGCAGCAATCGCCGCTGTGGACCCCATTCTAGCGTGGTCCCCACTGGCGTGGAGCCTCGCACCTACAGCTCGCCTGGTCCGGGTGCAGTCGTTCATGTTGCTCGGTGACCGAGATGCTGCGATTGCCGAGTGCGAACGCGTCCGTGTTCGTGGTGGCGGCACGGCGCGCGCATGGAAAGCGTTGCTCACCGTGGCTGAGGACAACCATCAAGCGGACGAGGTCTTCGAGACACCGCCGAGACTGCTCGGACAAGCGTGGCACCAGGCCCTGCTGTACGACCTAATGGCGCTGCATCGCAAAGACCGCGCGTCACTAGACGCGTCACAAGCCCAGCGTCGAACGTTGGCATCCGCACTCGGCCCGCGTGCTGCAGCGTTGTCTCAGCTGATCGATGCCGCTCGCAGAGGCCTTGATGGCGACCTTGGAACACTCGACCATCGTGCCCGTCACGAGGTCGCGTTCGCCGCCGTCATCTGGCCACACGTATGGGAACTGGCCGTCGGAGCGACTCAACGGCGCTGATGCGTACGTGGCTAGGCGAGCACAGTCCGCAGTACGCGACTGACGGTCTTGACGAACTGCTGCCGCCACACTGGGTCCGTCGCGAGATCTTGGCGAATCTCGAACTCCACTGCACGTCGGCCGTGGGTAGTTGCGTGGCTCTGCGGGGCGAACATCATGCCACCGCGACCATCCCACGGCTCGTTGTCCATGGCTCGGTAGGACGTCTGCAACAGCTCACGAATGGCGATGCCGAGGTCAGGCTGCTGGTCATGTAGAACCCCCACTTCGACGTAGCGGGTCTCACCTTCGTACACGGGCGTAAAGCTGTGTACGCTAACGACGACGGCGTCGGTCTGGGCAACCATCTCGTCGTAGGCGTCATGGTAAGGCTGGTACAGTTCGCGCACACGACGCTCCCGCTCAGCGGCGGACAGGTCGGTATTGAGAGCGACCGGCTCACCGTCAGCCGTGTCACGAAACAGAGTGTTGGAGGTCAGCTCTCGGTTTGGATCGATGAGCAACCGCGTGAACCGAGAGACAACCGCTGGAGCGCTGAACTCCTTGGCCAACATGCGCGTGATGTGCGCTGCTCCAGGGTCCCATGCCCAGTGCTGATGCTGGAGGCGCTTGTCCGCGTCTGGCCACGCAAACCCTGGTGGCATGCGGTTGCTTGCATGTTCGCACGACAGTTGAATGAGCGGCGAGGCGCAGGTCGCTGCAATTCGGGTGACGGCATCACTCATCGCTGACTCCACCTGGGTTGCTGGACGAACACGGTAACGTGCCACAGCCACTCACCACGACCCCCGGAACGTCGGGGTCGAGAAAGGTCATCGTCTGCAGATTCTGTCCTGGCCAGACGCGCGGAGTCGAGTGGGCGCCGGTCGCTGCGGGAGGCCGGTTCTCGTCTGCGGGCAGCGCACGTTCAGGGTCAAACTGGGCAATTCCGGTGGCGCCAGCAAGCGTTGGGGTCTGCAGCGTCGCAAACTGCCAAGGAAGCTCGACGGGTACGCCCACCAAGGGCGCATCAATCGACCGGGCCAGCAGCCGGGTTGTCATGTTCGGAACCTGCTCATCTCCCAGAGACTCCTGCCACAACACAGGGACATCATCCGGCCAGACATCCATCCACCCAACCGGGTCGACCGGGTCCCAAAACAGCTGGGACGCGGCGTACAGCAGCTGACGGTCGGCGGGGTTTGGGTACGTATCGAGCAAGAACAGCTCGAAGGTTGGCCACTGTGTCGACCGCTCCAGCATCGTCGACCACATGCCCCCACCGACATGCAAGACAGCGGCATCGAACGGGGCTCCACTAGCGACCTGAACGGCCCCCTCAATTCCGCCCAGGCTAATTCCGTAGTAGCCGAGCTGACCGCGCCTGGGCAGGCTCTGACCGGACTCGCCCTGAAACACCGGGTCGTCGAGTAGGTCGCCGGTCAAGATGAGCTCTTGAAGGGCACGAACGCTGAGGTTTGTGTCGAGCAGGCGGTCGCACACACTTGGAAGCGTGCCAAAGTCTTGAGCGGCTGCCACAGCGGTGATGCGGTCGTCGGTCGACAGGCCATCCCACCGGGTTGCAATGCCAATCGCTCCCATCTCATCGAGGATAGCGAGCACGCCGTTGCTGTCGTCATCCCCGTCCAGATAAGCTTCTGGAGAGCTGAAGATACCGTGGCCAAACATCACTACCGGTACAGTGCCTGGAGCCGCGTCCGACACCGACTCGGGAATGTGAATGTACAGCGAATGACTGCCTGTTCCTTGTGCTGAGACCACGCCAGATACCGGGTCGATGCGAAGGAAGTTGTCCTCCCCAATGACGTTCGGTGTGTCGTATGAACCGGCAGCCGCACGCCATGTACGCGGTGCGATGCGAACCTCTCCGTCGTTGGTGCGGACACGGTCGAGCGTCCAGCTAGACGGCAACGCGACCGTGCCGAGCAGCTGTTCCAGCGGTTGCCGGCCACTGTCGATGGGGAACGTGGTGATGACAGCGACATCCTCTTCCGCAAGGCCCATCTCCACCAGCTGTGCGACAGCATCCTGAAGCTCGTCGGCAATGTCGGTCAAGGCCGAGGGCGGGTCATCCGACAGGGTTCGCTCCACGCGTTCTGGGCGAGGCAGCGCGTCTGTCGTGACAACAACGGCGACCCGGTGACCGGGCGTCAACGTGACCAGTGGACGGGCGAGTAAGACAGGCTGGGTGGCATCGGGATGTGCGTCCAGCTCTGCCATCACTGGAAGAAACTCCCCCGTTGTCAGGTCGGCCAAGATGACGCCACCTTGTCCAGGTGTGGGGGTGCGCCAGTCGGGCAAGCTGTCTTCGTTGACGCCGTCGAGCTCAAAAACGGTGGTCTGGCCCGGTGAAAAGCCAGTTCGCCAGCCGCCGAATCGATCTACAGGCAACGGCGTTCCATCCGCCATGACCGGGAGCGCGTCCAGAGGAATGGACAGCGAACCCCCATCCATCAGCAGTGGGTTCGGAAAGACATCAACCATACGCGTGCCGAGCAGGCCCTCGCCATCGCCGCCGACACCTGTGTCCGAGTCATCGTTGGTACAACCGACCAAGAGTACCAATAGTGCGAGTCGCTTCATGACACCTCCAGAGGACGCACCCTATCTGGATAGTGACGACACGACGTCCAAAAGCTCGTCGTCATCCATCTCACCCGCCGCATAGGCGTCAACAGCACCTTGTAGCGCGTACAGCTGGTCCGCCAAGCGGGAGCGGGCGTCTGCCAGTTGTTGAGAGACCTGTTCAACCACCTGGACCGTCTCTGCCGACGGCCACCGAATGGGGCTGTTGAGTACGGTGTCGACGTGAACACGCGGTCGAGTCTGTCCAGTGCCGGCGGGGAGTCCAGCGCGCCATGTCGGGGTCCGCAGCAAGTGAAACAGCACTCTGGGAGTGTCTGTCCGCAGCGGAAGCCACTCGGGGCTGCCAACACACGACTCACTGTCATCCAGTGAGGGCACAACCGTCACATTCGACTGGGTGGGCCGAAGCCGAGAGACAAGCACCGTGCCCGGAAGAAAGGCCAGTCGCACGCCCTTGAGCGTTTCGCCGAGGACGCGGGGCAAGCGAACCACCTCACCTAGTGGCCGACTGGGCTCACCCAGATCCAAGCGGCGCACCGGGGTCGCAGGCAGTCTCGAGGGGTACACCCGTTCTTCACACGCCGTCGCAATGTCACCTACCGTGGTGCCTTTTGCGGTGTCCATCGCTGGAAGCCACGTATTGACCGGCAGAGAGCGCCACCCATGACCGGCTCGGCGCTCGGCAATTTCGCGCGATTCTGTCTTCTGCAGTCGTCTGGAAGACACGTCGTAGCCAGGGTCTTCGACACGGCTCCATCGTGTTGTCGTGGCACGTGCGGGTCGGCGAGTCAGCCACACCAGAGCAGCCCTACCCTGTGCTCCTCCGAACGGACGAAACACGCCCTCGGGAAGCACACAGACGGCCGTCAGGTCAAAGCCGTCCATCAGCTGTTTGCGGGTGTCCGAATGGTTGGCATTGGCCACAACACTGTATGGAAGGACCACACCAGCGCGTCCACCAGGCCGAACCCAGCTCGCTAGCCGATGCGCAAAGGCTTGGTCGGACGACAATCGACGTCCCTGCGGCCAGTCCACCGAATCACGCACCGCAGCACTATCGAGTCGCAGTGAAAACGGCGGGTTGGCGACAACAACGTCGGCCGGTTCAAGGTCGATAGCAAAGGCATCTCCAACAACCACATCCGCTGGTAGATGCTGATGCAAGAGCTGAAGGCGGGCGAGCTCGGCCAGCCTGGGATCAATCTCACACCCCCGCAGCACCGCTCCACACTGCCCCGCGACCGCCAAGAGTGCACCACTTCCACAGGTCGGGTCCAATACGGTCTCACCGGAAGCAATGGCGAGCCGTTGAACAAGTAGTTGTGCAACGGGTGGCGGCGTGAAGAACTGCCCCCGCAAGCCCTTGAAGACATCCGGAAAGAAGCGCTCGTAGGCGAGTCCAAGCACTCCATCTCCTGGCGCGTTGGGAATCGCATCGACCGCCGCACGTAGCGCTGTGGGCACCGGCTTCCCCATCAGGTGGCAGCGCCAGGCATCCACTAAGGCGTCAAACGCAGCGCTACCGGTCAGCCCTTGGGCCCGAAGCCTCTGTTCTGCGAGCACCAGCCCCTTAGCGAGAGCTACGGAGCTCACAGCGCCGGAAAGGGAATCTCCGCCACAGGGAATGGGAGCGGACAGGTACGCCCGGCTCCAGCATCGCCAATGCGGACCTCCACCCCCTCGTCATGGGGCTTTCTCACAACAGCCAAAGCGATGTGACCGAAGCGCGGCGAGAGCACGGGGCTTGTGACCGTTCCCACAACCGTGTCGCCGACAAAGACAGAGTCGCCGGTGGTCATTGGGGCATTACTCATTACGCCAGCGAGGCCCTTTCGCGCCTGGCCCATGACATCCAGGCGATTGATGGTCTCTTGGCCAACGTAGCAGCCCTTCTCGAACGACAAGATGCGGTCGCGCAGCGCAAGCTCATGGGGCAGCGCCTTAGGCGCCGAGTCTACTCCAAAGCGAATCGTTCCCGACTCAACCCGCAAGACCTCCGAGACGGCCATGGCTGCCGCGAGCGCCCCCCCCGAAATGAGCGAGTTCCACAGAGGGGCCGCACGGTCCATTGGAACCACAACATCCGTACAGGACACCAACGCGCGGGCAGACGGTAACAGCGTCACATCGTCCGCGTGGTTGATGCGGGCGCCGGTCTTGGCATGGAGGCCAACCGCACCGAGGGTGATCATTGCCCGTGGCCCAATGACCGAGAACACCGCAACGTCTGGTTGGTTGAATTCTACGTCATCGACCAAGACATACCGGTCGAAGTGCTCAATAAAGGCATCAGCGCTGGTATCGGCGAGCAGCAGGCGAATGTGGTCGTCTGCTATGAACGCAGCCTGAAACAATCCTTGCAGCCGGCCACGGTCGTCGCACCACCCTGACTGGAGGGATGCCCCAATTTTGGCGTTGCGGAAGTTCTGGGTGAACATTCCGTTCGCCCAGCGTCGGACATCCGCGCCCACAAGGTCCACAACGCCGATTCGGCCTTGGTCCACCACAATCGCACTGTCATGTGCTGCTCGATAGGCAGTAGCAATCGGCCCATACTGGACAGGTGCACCTAGCGCATTGAGCTGAACACCCATCTGCCGATGCAATTCTGCCATTGGGCTTGTGGTGTTCGCCAACGGCTAGTCGTCCAGCAGGTCGTCATCATCGAAGGCGATGATGGTAGCGCCTGCACTACGTGGTGGCCGAGCGGGTCGGGCCTTAGGCTCTTCGGTGACGGCCTTGGGCTGTGGCGCCACAATGGTCGCGACGTCATCTTCTTCTTCGTCGTCGAACGCAGCGTTCGGTTGATCGAATGCCTTGTTCGCAGTGTTCGCAGCGGTGGTGACGGGGTCTACATCACCCTTCTTGCGGATCACGAAGAACCACACGCCGCCGGCGAGGACAACGAACGTAACTAGGCAATCGCAGAGAGAGCCAACTAGGCCCAATAGGGGTGCAAGACTTTCCACGCTGTGGTCCTCCGGGGAGCCGAACTCCCACATTGCGGCATCCTCCGCCACTCCATTCACAAAATCAAGCGCCCACTGCACGGTCGTTCGAGGTTGGTGTGTCCGAACGAGGGGGTAGCTCCCCTTCGACCGCCAGAGCGAGGCTTACGACAGCTTCATCACTGCCCCACTCGAGCCGCTCCAAAGAGTCACCGGTACCAGGCCTGCACCGCGCACGCCGCCATTGCCACGCCACGAACAGAGCGATGGGACCACCGATACACGGCAGTACAACGGCCGCTACCGCACCGATGGCGGCGGTGAATACGACGTCCCTCCAGCCCAGCGCAACACGCTGCCAACGTCGATTCGCGGGCGACCGCCGCAGCTTCCATCGACGAATGGACCGACGCCACCCGCTGACGGGACTGCCCACACGAATCCACACTGCATCTGGCCCCTCTACGACCAGCTGGTGGGAATGCCGTGGTGCGAACTCGACATGACGGGCCGGGCCAACTGAGCGCTTGGGAGAGGTCAGCGCGCGCTCGGTCAGCCGACGCAGGCTTAGAGCGGTCGCAGGACGACAGTCCGGGTCGGGATTGGCCAACATCTTCACGAGGCGGCGCGGACCACGCTTCCCGACAGTGGGGTCAGCAACCGCCGCTACCCGTTGGACAACGGCCGTCAGGTCGGAGCGCATGCTGGCGGGCTCAACGTGCGGTCCGGTTGCGTCCAGCCAGGCTGAATCCCCACTCACCCACATACGCGACCCATCAATGCTTCCAAGCGCAAGACCGGCGACTTGAAGACGGCTCAACGCCGCCGCAAGGTCACTCAGCCAATGAGCACACCGGTCACAGTCAATGCTGTGGGACCCAGAGATTGCGGTTTGGGGCAACCGGTACCCGAAGACAAGCGCCACCTGTGCGCCATCCCGCCACAGCCCAACAAACGGCACGACGCCGCGGCCTTGAATCTGCTGAAGCATGGGCACTTCGGACATCAAAGACGTCCCACCTACGTGCACGCACACCATGCGTTTGGTGACCAGGTCATTGGCCGTCCACACCACCCGGTCAGCACGGGTCTGTTGCACCTGCCGCAGCCGAAAACGGCCACACAGGTCATGTCCCGGGGTCACTCGTCGTCCTTGGCCTTCTTGGGCGCGCTACCAACGATGGCGAACTGCACGAGCACCCCCATCACGAAGAGAACGCCAACGACCAAGGGGTTTTCGAGCATGGCAACCGACCAGCCGACCAACACCGCACCCATAGCCGGAGTCACTACCTTGAGGACAGGCTGAAGAGTCCACGGAAAGGCCAACGCTCCGACTGCAGCTCCAACGAGTGGAATCCAAAACGGCAAGGCGAAGCTCGAGGCAACCACCAGACCCACCACGGTTCCAATCACCCCACCAATCGCTACAAGCGCCATGCGATGCGCAATTCCGGCCAAGATGGCAACGAGAAGGCCAACACACAGTGCCGCCACCAAGATGGCGGTGGGCTCAAGGTCAGGTATCGGTGCGACGTTGGCTGCCGCGTAGACACCAACGGCCCCCGCAGCAAAGGCTGAGCCCAACAGTGCGGGCTTGTACAGCCGAGCTCCCGCCAGCAGCGAGAGTGCGCCGAGGGCTCCAATGAGGACGCGAAGTGCTACGGGTGCTTGGCTTGGGTCTGGGGCGTTGAGTGGCATGCGCCGCAGTATCGCGCACCGGCGACGCCACGAACATGGGCCCTGTGCAAAAGAAAACGACGATCGGTATTCCGCGTTCAAAGCGGCACCCGATCCGATCGTGATCTACGAGGTTGCACGGTGATCAGCGACTGCTATCTTGACATCGCAACGCAATTGCTGGATCCCATGTCGCCTCAAGCTCTCCGCCGCCTCTTTTTCGCCATCATACCCGCACTGTTCATGGTGTTGGTGGGGCTGTCGACGATGTTCGGCAGTGAAGGTCTATTGCGGCATCAAGATCTGCAAGAACAGGTGCAGCGAGCCAAGGCTGACCTTGCGGAAGTAGAACGCCAGAACCAGGCAATTATCTACGACCTAGCAGCCATGGAGCGCGATCCTGTTGCGGTTGAACGCGCTGTCGCTGACGAACTGGGCTACGCCAAAGAAGGCTCTACGCTCTACCGCTTTGACCCCGTGGACGACGAGTAGCCGTCAGACGCTACTGGTCGTCGTCGCTGCCGGCCTCGGTGGCAATCGCGAGCCGCGTAAGTCCAGTGACCCGCGCAGCGTCCATCACCCGAACGACGTCTCCGTGGGCCACTCCCTGGTCCGCTTTCATGACGACGAGCGTCTCCAGGTCCACCGCCGCTGCGTCTTGGAAGGCAACTTCCAGCTGGGCCAGCGTGGTGGGCTCAGAGCCCAGGTGGAGCTTCGTACTTCCGCAGGCAGCGCCACCACTAGGAACACAGCTCAACCACACATTCAGGTCGTCGTCCGATGCTTCCAAGGTCTGCGCACTGCTTCGCGGCAGGTCGACCTGAATACCGGGCGTTGAGACGAAGGTCGTGGACACCATGAAGAACAGTACGAGCTGGAACACCACATCGATCATGGGTGTGACATCCACAATCGGGTCGGGGCGACGTGGCGAGCCGAACTTCATAGCGCTGGCCAAAGACGATGGTGGAAGGAGTACGGCCACTGATGCGTGCGGGGCGTGCGACAGCTGACGACGGTGTAGCTGGCTATCCAGAGGAAGCCGGGGGGCGAACCGGGCGTGCCAGTGGCATGCAATCCGACATCAGCGTTGAGGTCCAGCGCTATCACTGGGCGGTCTCCACATCCTCGCCGACCGTCGCATCGACGAGGTCCAGCGCAATGTCTTCAAGGTCGACCAACAAGGCGTCAACTCGCGAGAGCAGGTAACGATTTGCAACCACCGCCGGAATGCCCACGGAGAGGCCGGCGAAGGTTGTGATCAGGGCTTCACTGATGCCGCCAGCCAGACTGCCGACGTCTCCCATTCCCGCTGTCTGGATGATGGCAAACGTCCGAATCATTCCGCCCACTGTTCCGAGTAGACCGAGCAACGGAGTGATCGACGCAATCGTTCCGATGATTGGGGTCCCACGCTCCAGAAGTGCAGCTTCACGTCGACCGACTTCCTCAAGCCGTTCTTTCAACCCGGCTCGACTCAGCTGGCGTGACTCAATCGCCACCATGGCCAAGCGCGTCACCGCGATGTCGCGCGTGAGACACAGGGCTCGTGCTTCATCCCACTGCTCAGAGGCCATGCGCGCAATGATGGCTTCCGCCAAACTACGTGGCAGCGTGTGTTGACGACGCAACGACCACAGACGCTCCACGAACACCGCCAGCGCTACAACCGAGCACAAGGCAATGGGAATCATCACGGGCCCGCCGGCCATCAGCGTTTCAATCACGCACCAACTCCTCGAAGTGCGACCGTATCGCATGCACACAGGGAAGGCCGACGCCAACCCGGAGGTCCACCCCTATACAGTGTCGCGTACGTGCCTATCCGTCACAGCATTTGCTGACGTGCTCGCGCAGACGGTTTCGTAGACACAGGCTACCCTGCGCCCATGACTCGTAAACGCGTACTCATCGCTGTAGGCATTCTTGCAGGCATTGCCCTGTTGATTGTCCTCTCCGCCATTCCTCGCAGCACAAAGACTGGGTATGTGGCCCGCCAAGGCTACTATCAGCTAGAGCTTTTGTGGGGCCGGGTTCCCCTCGATCAGACGGGCCAGTACCGCGACGTGACGCCTGCAGAACAGACGCGATTGGATTGGATCCCAGAGATTCAGGCCTACGCGCGCGAGCTTGAGCTGGAAGCTGACGGCCACTACAACACCATCAACCCCACCTGGGACCGAACCATCTGGAATGTGTCGGCCAGTGAGCCTCTGGCGTTCAAGACGGTCAGATGGTGGTTCCCTATCGTTGGCCGGGTTCCGTACTTGGGCTTCTTTAGTGAAGACGACGCAGACCGACGCATGGCGGGGCTGTCGGCACAAGGACTCGACACCTACAAGCGCACCGCAGGCGCCTACTCGACTCTAGGCTGGTTCAACGACCCGGTTCTGCCCGGAATGCTGAAGTGGAGCGAGTCGAAGCTGTCCAACACCCTGTTTCATGAGCTCGCCCATGTGACGCTCTGGATTCCAGGCTCGGTGAAGTTCAACGAGAGCTTCGCTAGCTTCGTGGGTGACGTGTCCGCCGAGCGCTACCTCCTAGACAAGTACGGCCCCGACAGCGAAGAAGTGGCCAGAGAGCGAGACCGCGTTCACGACCGCAGAGAGTTCCGACTCCTGATGACGCAGCTGTACAAAGATCTGGACGCCCTGTACAAAGACGACCAGATTTCGGACACGGTGAAGCTAGAGCGCAAAGCATCGCTCATTGACAGCCTACCAAGTCGAGTCTCGGAATCTGACCTTCGCGCCAAAGAACGCTATTTGGCCTATGTACAGAAGGAGCCGTGGAACAATGCACGGCTGGGCCAGTTCCGTACCTACAACAAGAGTCCAGAGCACTTTGGGCTACTTCTCGAACAAGTAGACGGCGACTTACCACGCTTCTTCGAGCGTATTGACGAGATTACCCGGAACGCCGACGACCCATACGACGCCCTTGCAGCGGCAGTCGGAGCAGAAACGGACGACGGTTAGCACCCATCGGACGGACCCGCTCAGTCTTTCGTCAAAATTTTCGGACACTGTTGGGTTGTCGGACGCCGCCGTCGCGGTGTTTGAACATGTAGGCCAAGTCCATGACGCGCGCTGAACGACCAAACGCCGGCAATACCCACAAACAGCACTCTGAACAGATCTGGCACGCCCATTGCATTGAACCCCCCAGACGTGGAGGTCACCAATGGCGCGAATTGCAACGGTTTCGAGGAACAAGGGCTCGGTTGAGCTGGTCAATCAGTACTTGAAAGCCATGGGCTCGTTCCGACTCTTGTCTTCCCAAGACGAAGTCGAGGTCGCCCGACGCATTGAAGACGGTGGGCCGGACGCCGAGATTGCCCGCGCCGCCCTCATCAACGCCAACCTCCGCTTGGTCGTCTCCATCGCCAAGCAGTACATCTACCGGGGCATGCCCTTCTCGGACCTCATCCAAGAGGGCAACATTGGCCTGATGAAGGCTGTTGAGAAGTTCGACCACACCCGTGGCTTCAAGTTCTCGACCTACGCCTCATGGTGGATTCGCCAGTCCATCATCCGCGCCATCGAGTCGCAGATTCGCACCATCCGAATCCCGATCTACAAGCTCGAAGTGGTCAACCGCGTCAAGCACGTCCAAAAGCACCTCCACAACAAGCTTGGACGCGACGCCACCCTCGTAGAGATTGCCGCTGACCTTGAGATCGAAGTCAGCGAGATTGAAGAGCTCTTGAAGCTCATCCGCGAGCCGGTCAGCCTCGACAAGAAGGTCGGCGAAGACAGCGACTCGTGCATCGGCGACTTCATTGAAAACCCAGACGCCGAAGACCCCGGTGACGCGGTCGAGAACGCTGCACTGCGTGCGGAGATTGATGAAGTCCTCTGCTCCCTCACCCCGCGTGAAGAGAAGGTCGTCCGCATGCGCTTTGGCATTGCCGAGCCGTGCCAGTACTCCCTCGAAGAAATCGGTGCTCGCTTTGCGCTGACCCGTGAGCGCATTCGCCAGATTGAGATCAAGGCGCTTCGCAAACTTCGCCACGCGACCCGCGTTGAAGCTCTACAGTGCTTCGCTCAAGCCAGCTAATTCCCTAGGGAATTACGCAGAAGCCCGCGACGGCGTGCCTCAATTTCTGAGGCCGCTTCGCGGGCTTCGCTGTATCCAGTCTGCCACGGCTGAACCGACATCCACTCACGGTGGACGTCCACCCAAATTGGATTGCTAGGGTCCTGTTCGGCAATGCTCAACGCATAGTCGTGGAGCGCCTGAGCGCGCACCACGTCCCCATGCGGAAGCTGCCAGAGGCCGATACCGCTGAGCAGTAGCACAGCGGCCCAACCCCAACGCCGACTCACTCCGACGGTAGGCGGGCGAGCAGGTTCTTGTCACCGTAGACATTGTCCACACGACCGACGGATGGCCAGAACTTGTTGCCGCGAACTGCCTCAGATGGCCATGCGGCTTGGCTACGGGTGTAGCTCTTGTCCCACACGTCTGCAGTCACCACGTGAGCGGTGTGCGGCGCGTTGGACAGCACATTGTCGCCCTGGCTGACCGAGCCGTCTTCAATGGCGCGAATCTCGTCTCGGATGGAGATGAGGGCGTCGCAGAAGCGGTCAATCTCAGCCTTGGGTTCACTTTCAGTCGGCTCAATCATCAGCGTGCCAGCAACCGGCCAGCTCATGGTCGGCGCGTGGAATCCGTAGTCGATGAGACGCTTAGCGATGTCATCCACCGTGATTCCAGCAGATGCCTTCAGCGGACGACAGTCGACGATGCACTCGTGCGCTACGCGACCATTGTGACCGGTGAAGACGACCTCAAAATGTCCGGTGAGACGCTTGGCAGTGTAGTTGGCCACCAAGATGGCCAGCTCGCTCGCGCGCTTGAGTCCGGTGGGTCCCATCATGGCAATGTACGCCCACGTAATGGGCAGGATGCTCGGGCTTCCCCACGGTGCAGCACTGACAGGGCCAATCGCCTTGTCGCCACCGGTCTTGATGATGGGGTGTCCAGGAAGGAACGGAGCCAAGTGGGCCTTGCATGCAATCGGTCCCATGCCAGGACCACCGCCGCCGTGCGGGATGCAGAAGGTCTTGTGCAGGTTGAGATGGCAGACGTCGGGACCAAAATCACCTGGGCGACACAAGCCGACCATGGCGTTGAGGTTCGCGCCATCCATGTACACCTGGCCGCCAGCAGCATGAACGACGTCGCAGATGGTGCGGATTTCCTGCTCAAACACGCCGTGTGTCGACGGGTAGGTCACCATGAGTGCAGCCAAACCGTCCTTGTGGACCTCAACCTTGGCCTTGAGGTCTGCAACATCCACGTTTCCGTCGTCGTCACAGGCCACTGTCACCACCGTGAGTCCGGCCATCACCGCAGAAGCGGGATTGGTTCCATGCGCGCTTGTGGGAATCAGGCACACGTTCCGGTTCAAATCGCCGCGGTCATGGTGGTACGCACGAATGGTCAACAGACCGGCATACTCCCCTTGCGAGCCAGCGTTCGGCTGGAGTGACGTGGCGTCGAAGCCTGTAATCTCGCTGAGCCACGCTTCTAGGTCCGAGAACAGAGCGGTGTAGCCCTTGGCTTGTTCCACGGGTGCGAACGGGTGCAGACCGCCGAACGCAGACCAGGTGACCGGCTGCATCTCGGTAGTGGCGTTGAGCTTCATTGTGCAGCTGCCAAGCGGAATCATGGCCTGGGTGAGCGACAGGTCCTTCGCCTGGAGGCGGTAGATGTACCGCAGCATCTCGGTTTCCGACCGGTAGGCGTGGAAGACCGAGTGGGTCATGAACGACGACTCGCGGGTCAGGGAGCCGAAATCGACGGGGACGGGCTGACCGAAGGTAGCGTCAAAAGCGGCCAACAGGTCTTGCACATCATCTGCGCGGACGGTCTCGTCCAGGGCAACGATGATGGCGTCATCTCCGTGGCGGCGCAGGTTGATGCCCAGGTCTAGTGCTGCGGCAACAATCGCATCTTGCTTGTCTCCAACGACGACACAGATGGTGTCGAAGAACACCTGCGACCGCAGCGAGAAGCCCTTGGCCTCGACACCACGAGCGACAGTCGTTGCGTGACGGTGAACGGTCCGAGCGATGTGGAGCAGTCCTTCCGGTCCGTGCCACACGCCAAACATTGCGGCGCAGACGGCCAGCAACACCTGGGCTGTACACACGTTGCTCGTGGCTTTGTCACGGCGAATGTGCTGTTCGCGGGTCTGCAGCGCCATGCGAAGCGCGGGATTTCCGTGAACATCACGGGATACACCAATGATGCGTCCAGCAATGTTGCGCTTGTACTTGTCAGTCGTTGCCAAGAAAGCAGCGTGCGGGCCGCCATATCCAAGGGGAACCCCGAACCGCTGGGTCGTGCCAACAGCGATGTCGGCGCCGAGCTCTGCCGGTGGGGTGAGCAATGTGCAGGCCAACAGGTCGGTCGCTACAGTCACCAAGGCCTTGTGGTCATGCGCCTTGGCAATCACCCCAGTGAGGTCATGAACCACACCATCTGTGCCTGGGTACTGAAGCAAGAGGCCGAAGACAGAGTCATCAATCGCAATATCGCCTACCGCTTCAACCCGAACTTCAATGCCAAGAGGCTGTGCTCGGGTCTGGACAACCGCGATGGTCTGCGGATGGACGTCGTCTGCGATGACGTAGACGTTGCGCTTTCCACGCAGGATACGGTGACTCATGGCCATTGCTTCGGCAGCGGCAGTCGACTCGTCGAGCAGCGACGCATTGCTGAAGGCAAAGCCAGTCAGGTCTTGAACCATGGTCTGGAAGACGAGCAACGCTTCCAGTCGACCTTGTGCAATCTCCGCCTGGTACGGCGTGTACGCGGTGTACCAGCCTGGGTTTTCCAGGATGTTGCGCAGGATGACCGGTGGGGTCAGCGTGTCGTGGTAGCCGTAGCCAAGGTAGCTACGAAACACCTGGTTGTCCGAAGCCATGGCTTCGAGGCGAGCAATCGCATCTCGCTCGGAGCAGGCCGGCGGCAGGTCGAGAGCGCCGGACATGCGAATGTCTGCTGGGATGGTCTGGTCGACGAGCTCGTTGAGGGAGCTCAGTTCGAGCGCTCCCAACATGCTGTCGACATCAGCCGCACGAGGCCCATTGTGGCGGTCCTCAAACCGCGTTGAGGCCGAAGACAACGGTGCCGCTCCCATGCTCACCCCCCAACCTTGGCGGAGTACGCCGCAGCATCCATTAGTGGTGCGAACTCAGCGTCGTCTGCAACGCGCAGCTTCATCAGCCAGCCGCCCTCGTAGGGGTCGGTGTTGATAGTCTCTGCGCCGTCTTCAAGGGCTTCGTTGACGGCAATGACAACGCCGCTGACGGGTGCGAAGACCTCGGCTACTGCCTTGACCGACTCGACTTCGCAGGCGACCTCGCCCGTGGCAAGCTCAGTGTCTACTTCTGGCAGATCAACGAAGACCAACTCGCCGAGTTCGCTCTGGGCGAAGTCGCTGATGCCGAGAGTGACGGTGTTCCCGTCGCGTTTGACCCACTCGTCGTGGTCCGTGTATTGGCGGTCGTCGGGGAAGTTCATCGCGCGCTCCATAGGGTTTGCGGAGAGGCTGACAAGCCGCCTGAGTACCGCTGGCCAGGGCGCGCTATTAACCGGAGCATGCCGGGTCGTCGTGCCGCCAATTGCCGCGCGATCACAGATGACCTCACAAACGAGAACAGGCCCCGTGCCGCAGACGAATCCGCGACACGAGGCCTGCTCATCAAACCAGGGAAAGCCTAGTTGATAGTTGCCTTGACGCCGTCGAGGCTCTCAGCCATGCCGTCGTTTCCGTCTTCCCAGTTGGCTGGACAGGTGCCGCCATGCTCGCGCACGTACTGGAAGCCCTTGAGGGTGCGCATGACTTCAGCAACGTTACGGCCGACAGCGAGGTTGTTGACGGTCGCGCTCTGAACAACACCATCGGGGTCAATGATGAAGACGCCGCGAAGAGCCTTGTCGTGGTCGAGCACGTCAAAGTTGGCAGCAATGCTCTTGTCGAGGTCCGACAGGAGCGGGAAGTCGAGGTCGCCAACACCAGCTTGGCTGCGTGGGGTGCGCATGTAGGCCAAATGGGTGTGCACGGAGTCGACGGAACAGCCGATAACTTCGGTGTTCAGAGCCTTGAAGGTGCCGACCGATTCGTTGAAGGCAACGATCTCAGTCGGGCAGACGAAGGTGAAGTCGAGCGGGTAGAAGAACAACACAACCCACTTGCCAGCGTAGGTATCGTTGGAGATGTTGATGATCTCGCCTTCGTGGGCGGCTTCGCCAGCGAAGCTGGGCGCGGTCTTGCCGATGATGCTCATAGGAAACCTCTGCAATGGGGAGTGTGGCTCGTCAAAGCGAACCTTGGAATGGCCGGCTGCATAACGGTCAGGGCCGCCCTGTCACATGCAGCAGCACATTCTGAGACAGTGGTTGACGTGCTCGGATCCGCGGGCATCTGGGCCTGCGACCGGAGGTACCACACGCCTCCATTGCATTGGAGAATCGCTATGACTGCACGTGAACTAGGGTTTAAGGCCGAAGTCCAACAGCTACTGGATCTTATGATTCACTCGCTCTACTCGGACCGAGAGATCTTCCTGCGCGAGCTGGTGTCCAACGCCGCAGACGCCTTGGACAAGGCTCACTTCATGGGCCTGACCCATGACAACCTCGTGGACATCGTCGGAGATGCACCGGGTATCCGCATCACATCGGACGAAGAAGCTGGAACCATCACCATCGAAGACGATGGCGTGGGTCTCACCGCTGAAGAAGCCGAAGAGAACCTGGGCACCATCGCGCACAGCGGCAGCAAAGCGTTCATCGAGAAACTCAAGGCTGGCGAAGGCTCCGACACACCCGACCTCATCGGTCAGTTCGGTGTTGGGTTCTACGCATCCTTCATGGTTGCCGACCGCGTTGTCGTCGAGTCCCGTTCCGTTCTGCCGGATGCAGAGCCGGTTCGCTGGATCAGCGAAGGCAAAGGTACGTTTACTGTCGAGGTCGGTGAGCGGACCACGCGCGGCACGTCCATCACGCTGCACATGCGCGACGACGCCACCGATTTCGTCAACCCACACACCCTCAACCACATTGTGCGCAAGCACAGCAACTTCCTGCCCTGGCCCATCCTTGTGGACGGCGAGAAGGCAAACACTGGAAAGGCACTGTGGGCCGAGCAACCGAGTCAGGTCTCGACCGAAGAAACCAACGAGTTCTACAAGACTCTGACCAATGACTTCGAAGAGCCAGCACTCACGGTTCACGTCAGCGTCGACTCGCCGCTTCAGTACCACGCACTGTTGTTCATCCCAAACAACCGTCCGTACGACCTGTTCAACCCAGAAGCGACCGTCGGCCCACGCCTGTACGCACGTCGGGTGCTTATCGCTGAGAACGCCGATGACATGCTGCCCAAGTGGCTACGCTTCGTTCGCGGCGTCGTAGACAGCGAAGACATTCAGCTCAACGTCAGCCGAGAAATGGTCCAGAAGACCCCGGTCGTCCGCAAGATTCGCGACGCCCTGACCAAACGCATTCTCAAGCAGCTTGGCAAGCTCGCCAAGAAGGACGGCGTTGCTGGAGAAGGCACTCCATACGCGGACGTCTGGAACAACTTCGGTGTGGTGCTCAAGGAAGGCTACTACCATGCTTCCTCCAAGGAAAAGGAGCTGCTGCTGCCGCTGCTTCGCTTCAACACCTTGTCGCACGATGACGACGAAGGCCTGATGTCCCTGGCCCAGTACAAAGAGAACATGTCGGAAGGCCAGGACAACATCTGGTTCATCACCGCAGAGTCGCGCACAGCGGCCCTCGCCTCGCCGCATCTCGAAGCCCTCAAGGCCAAGGGCTACGACGTCCTGCTACTCACCGACCCCGTCGACGAGTGGCTCACCAACCTGCTCACCGAGTTTGATGGCACTGAGCTGAAGTCGGTCGCACGTGGCCAGCTAGACCTGGACGAAGACGACGACTCCGCTGAGAAGGCCGACCTTGGCGCCTTCACGCCATGGCTCAAGGACCTGATGAGCAACGACGTTGCCGACGTGCGAACCAGCACCCGCCTCACCGACTCAGCCTGTGTCTTGGTCGACGCGGACGACGGCATCTCGAGCAACATGGAGCGCATCCTGAAGGGTGTGAACCAAGACGTGACCGCCAGTAAGCGTGTCTTGGAGCTCAACGCCAAGCACCCGCTCATCCGCGACTTGGTTGCACTGCACGAAGCTGGAAAGAGCGACGTTGCTGAGCCGCTTGCACGCATGCTGTACGACGACGCCATGCTGCTTGAGGGCGCTGTGAAGGAGCCAGCGGCAGTGGGCCGACGCCTACAAGCGTTGCTCGCGCAGGTTGCATCGAGTGCGCTGAACGCACCGGCGTAGTGAGCTTCGGTGATTCGTCGCGGTGCGATGAATCACCAAAGCCCTCGGCGTTGCGCAGCCATGAATCGTCGTAATCCGGGAGTTCAGAGGTCAGACATCAGAGGTCAGAGCAACCGGCTTGCGCCGGGTGCATTCCGTCCAAGTCGCGCCCCCTCCCAGCACCTTCACGCTGGCGCCGCTGGCGGGGCCCGCTCTGACATCTGTCCTCTGACGTCTGACATCCGTCCGCCAAGCTCTTCTTCAGCGCTAGAGCGTCGTGAACGAGCCCTTGTGAATGACGGCGGCTGCGCGCTTACCCCGCACGTCCACCTCTACTTCGGTCCCTGGACGCCCATAGCCACGTCCAACGTAGGCCAATGCAATGCCCTTACCGGTAGACGGTGAGCGGGTTCCGCTGGTGATGCGGCCAATGCATTCATCGCCAACGTACAGGTCCATGTCGTCGCGGGGAATGCGTTTGTCGGTGACAACTAGGCCAACCAGGCGCTCAGTGGCCTTGCCCTTCTGGGCGGCCAGCGCTTCACGACCAATAAATCCGCCCTCTTTGTCCATCTTGATGGTCCAGCCGAGACCGGCTTGCCACGGCGTGGTCTCGTCGTTGATCTCGTGCCCATACAGACAGTTGCGGGCTTCTAGACGCAGTGTGTCCCGCGCCCCTAGTCCACAGCTGACCAGCCCGGTAGCGGGGGCTACCGTCTGGATGGCGTCCCAGACTACCTGCGCTTGAGCGACAGGAATAAACAGCTCAAAGCCGTCTTCTCCAGTGTAGCCGGTACGTGCGACAAGCACGCCGGATGCGGCACCCACAAAACGCTCGGTGAACGTCCGGTCCGCCTGCTCGCGAATCGCTTCGCCGCACAGGTAGGCCATGACATCGACAGCCTTAGGGCCTTGGATGGCCAGCTGTGCCCAGTCGTCGCCTTCGTCGGTCAGCTCGGCGTCATCATGGGTCCAGTGCGCCTTGAACCACTCGCGGTCTTTGTCGCGGTTGGCAGCGTTGACGCACACCAAGAAGTCGTCGTCGGCCAAGCGGTAGGCGTAGACGTCGTCCACCACCCCACCCTGTTCATTGACCAGCATGTGGTAGCTGGCCTCACCAATCGCCATGCCCACAATGTCGCCAGACAGAAGCTGGGACAGCTGTGCAGCAGCACCGGGCCCCTTTACGCGCAGCTCGCCCATGTGTGACACGTCGAACAAGCCGGCTGCGGTGCGCACGGCATTGTGCTCTACCGCGATGCCATGCGGATACTGAACGGGGAGCTCAAAGCCAGCAAACGGGACCATCTTGCCGCCGAGTGCGACGTGTTGCTCATAGAAAGGCGTACGACGAAGCATGGAGCCTCCAAGCCCTTTACGGGCGATTCGATTGGCGTCGCTCACTGGCGACGAGGGTGTTGCGCATCAGCATGGCGATGGTCATGGGACCGACGCCACCTGGGACGGGAGTAATGGCGCTAGCGACCTGTGCGACCGCGTCAGTGTCGACGTCTCCGCACAGGGAGCCATCAGCGAGGCGGTTGATGCCGACGTCGATCACAACGGCACCGGGGCGAACCCAGTCGGCACCGACCATCTTCGGGCGTCCAACAGCGGCAATGAGCACATCTGCTTCGCGTGTGATGCGTTCCGGGTGCTTTGTACGGCTGTGGCAGACAGTGACCGTTGCATTGGCCTGTTCAAGCAGTCTAGCGATGGGCCGCCCCACAATATTGCTGCGACCGAGAACAACAGCGTGTGCTCCCGATAGGTCAACGCCAGTCGCCTCAATGAGGTGCATGCAGCCTGCTGGAGTACACGGGACGAGGAGCGGGCGGCCGATAGCGAGCAGACCGGCGCTCGCTGGCGTCAGGCCGTCCACGTCTTTGTCTGGATGAATGCTCTCTAGGACAGCGTCTGAGTCCAAGTGGCTTGGCAGTGGCAGCTGTACCAGAATGCCGTCCACAGACGGATCTGCATTCAGGGTATCGATGACCGCATGCAGCTCGTCTTGTGTGGTCGCTGCCGGCAGGGTCAGCTGTTGGTGCTGAAAGCCAAGCCGTCCAGCAACAATGCCCTTGCGACGTACATACACTTCAGACGCAGGGTCTTCACCCACAAGCACAACAGCCAGACCTGGCGGACGCGTCAACGATAGGGCGCGCTCGCGAGTGGCTCGATTGAGCCCCTTCGCGACCTGACGACCATCGATGCGTACGGCACTCACGACTCACTACCGCCGCTGCTCTTCGGAGGGGTCGTCGTGGAAGAGGAGCCTGGCTTGCTGTAGCCGTCCTTGTACCACCCCCCGCCTTTCAGCGAAAAGGCAGCAGCACTGACCTGCTTCTTGACCTCAGTAGCGCCACACTCTGGGCACTCTGGCTTGGGGTCCGACATGCGCATCAGCTTCTCAAATCTGCTTGAGCAGGACTCGCAGACGTATTCGTACAGTGGCACGGCGCCTCCCTTGGTTGAGAGCCGATATAGGTGCGCGCACGACCCCTGGCAAGACGCCAGATTGTCCTTTGCCGAGCCCCCCATCGAGCTAACCGCCCCGCTGCTGATTCTCCCCCTAGGACTCCTCATTTGGGGATGTATACCTGCGCTTGCTGGTGTTGCCGTACAAGCATCTGACACCGGAGAACACTTCCAGCTAGCACGCAAGACTATTGCGGTTGTTGCGCGCGAAGGCGCGGTTCGCAGCTTGGTACGCCTGCTCAAACCCTTCGGTCGAGATGGTGACCC
This sequence comes from uncultured Pseudomonadota bacterium, assembly GCA_913061235.1. GTDB lineage: Bacteria > Myxococcota_A > UBA796 > UBA796 > CAJXTB01. Next base: position 260,716 of record CAJXTB010000005.1, read on the forward strand.
GGTCCGTACGGAAGTGTCAGAGGTGAGAAGCGGGGCACTACCGGTGCTACTGATCCCCTCACCTCCGGCGAACCGCGCGGCAATGACCTTCCTGGCTACGTTTTTGACGCATCGCGGACTGCCTTGGGTTCACAGCGTCAACGTCAGCAAGGGCACCACGCTCGACGCTCAGGCGACTGACCTTGCCGAAAAGGCTGCGAAATTGGCCAAAGCCGCCGGGGTCGACAAGATCGACGTCGTCGCCCACGGGATCTCCGGCCTGGCCGCCGCGTGGTGGATTCGGCACCTCGGCGGAGACGCTCACGTTCGCCGCCTCATCACGATTGGTACACCATGGTCCGGTACCCGTATGGCTGTCTTTCAGCGCGGCACCCTGGCGCGAACTCTGCTGCCAGGCGCCGCTATTCTCGACGACCTCGTGCCCAAGAACGTTCCGACCATCGCCATCGGCTCTCCGACAGACCCATTTGTCGTCCCTTCAGCCAGCGCCCACCCTGAAGGTGCCGTAGCTGTGGTGCTGGATGGCGCAGGGCACACGGATCTTCTCATCTCAGCGCGCGCCTTCCGAGCCGTCTTCACTGCATTGTCTGAACCCATGGGCGACAGCTCACCCGCGGAGGTCTCGTGACCGTCGGAGTCAACAAGCGCCTGCTCGTGGTCACTGGAAAGGGTGGCGTAGGCCGTTCCGTCGTGACCGCTGCTCTAGGCGTCGCGTCTGCCAATGCCGGTCGGACAACCACAACTGTCGAGTTCGATGGTCTGTCTTCTTTGGCCCAGCTGCACGGACTGAGCGGACGCCAGTTCGACCCCCGAACAGTCACCCCAAAGCTGGACACCATGTCGCTGACGGTGATGGAGTGCTTGGGTGATTTCGGACGCCGCGTTCTGAAGATTGGCGCCTTAGTGCGTGTGGTCTTTCAAAACCGCATTGTTCGCGCACTCGTCGACGGGGTTCCAGGAATCCACGACCTGCTTCAGCTCGGCAAGCTGCGTAATCTGATCGCGGAGCCGCTCCCGCGAGACCGAAAATACGACCTTGCCATCTTGGATGCGCCTGCCACTGGACACGGGCTGACCCTGCTCGATTCAGGCCTGACCATGGCCGAGCTGACCCGGGTCGGCCCGCTGCATGAAGAAGCCAACCAGATCGAAGCATGGCTCGGAAACAGCGAGCTGACAGGCATCGTCATCGTCACCCTCGCGGAGCGACTTCCAGTGCAAGAGGCCTTGGAGATGCTCGACAACTTGGGCGCCAAACGAACCCAAGTCGTCGCCGTCGTGCTCAATCAGACCCAGCTCACCACGGAAGATGTCGCGGTGACCGAAGCCTTGCACGCCGCAGTCCGCGGTGCTGGTCGAGAGGACTTGGCGCTGTTGCTCGACCGAGAGCGGGCGGTGGCCAACCGGCAGGCACAGGCGGCGGCTGTCCTTCGTGACGGGCTCGAGGAGCGTGGCTTGACCCACATCGACCTCATCATCCTTCCCAAGCTTCGGACCACGGTAGACCGGAGCGGAATCGACACTCTCGCCGCGCACATGGAGGTCTTCAGTGGCTAAGGCAATCCACATCTGTTGTGGTGTTGGTGGAGTGGGCAAGACCACTGCCGCAGCGGCACTCGCTGTTGGACTCGCACGCCAGGGAAAGCGCGTGGCGGTCATGACAATCGATCCAGCTAGGCGCCTCGCCGACGCTCTAGGGGTGGAACTTAGCAACGACCCACAGCCCGTTCGCGGCGTCGATGGCCTGTGGGCGCTGATGCTGGACCGAAAGCAGACCTTTGACCAGGTTGTGCGACGCTACGCGCCAGACGGTGACACCGGCGACCGCCTCATTGCCAATCGCTACTACAACGCAGTCAGTACACGCCTCTCTGGTAGTCAAGAGTACATGGCCATGGAGAAGCTGCTGGCCCTCGACGAAGACCCGCGCTTCGACACCATTGTTGTGGACACGCCCCCAACCCGCCACGCCCTCGACTTCCTGCGAGCACCCGAGCGCGTGCGCAGTGTCCTCGACAAGCGAGTCCTGGGTGCTGTCGTCAACCCCACCGGTGGCGGCCTGTTTTCACGTGCCAGCAAGCGTGTCCTGGGCGTGGTCTACAAGATGGCCGGCGACTCGGTTCTCTCGGACCTTCAGGAGTTCTTCGGACTTCTCGGTGGCCTGTCGCAAGGGTTCCGCGACCGGGGCGCCAAGGTTCGCAGCCTGCTCGAACACGCCGAGACCTTGTACTGGCTTGTGCTCGGGGCCAACGACCCGGGTCGAGATGACGCGTTTGAGTTCTTGGACACACTCAAGGCCGAGAAGCTGCACATAGGCGGCATCTTGGTGAACCGAGTAACGCCCACGCCCAATCCGGACGCTGTTCCCGATCTACCAAAGCCAGACGGCATTGATGCCAGTCTGTGGTCTGAACGACTCACGGCACTGCGGACCCGTCACCAGGAAACGGTCACCCTCGCCAAGACCCAAGAACTGGCGCTGTCGGAGGTCAACCTACGTAGTGGGCCAGCACCAATGCTTCACATTGCCGATCGGTCCGAAGGGGTGCAAGACCTCAGCGACCTGGCCGAGATTGGCGACGCGATTGTGGCGTCGATTCGGTAGCCGAAGTGCTGGGAACTTCGCGGGTTGGGCTTTCAGCTTTCAGCCATCAGAGCTCGCACCTCACGGCGCTCTCATTCGCTACAAGTGGCAGATTCACTTCAGACCACAATCCAGCGACAACCCCGCGGCGTAGCCGCTCTGAAAGCTGACCGCTGATAGCTGACCACCTGCGGTGCCCAAAACTGCGCAAAGCGACATCCGCACTACAGCATACTTCGCAAAGCTAAACTCACTTCGCGAAGTTCAATACAGAGCGCGTGATTATTCGAAGCGGACTTCGCTCATGCACAGGTCGTTGTACTCACGACCTGCAGTGACGCCGGTCAACGTCATGGTCACCGAGCTCGCTGCGCGTGGCGCGAACTCTGCGGTCTGCGGCATGATGGTGGGCTTGACCTGGATGGTCTCCGTCGAACCGTCGGAGAAGGTCAAGGTCGCAGCGTTGCCGCGGTTGGCTGCCATCCACAGACGGAGGCTGGAGCCGATGCCGTTGATCATGTGGACCTTGGAGAGCGTTGGATTGCCCGCAAAGGTGAACTCGAGGGTCTCTCCTGTGCCGTCGCCATCTGTTCCTTCACACCACATGGTGTCGGTGATGCCGTCTTGCACGTTGGCGGTCTCGTAGTTGCCGTCGCCGTCTGCGGGCAGCATGGAGCTAGCGGTGATGGCGCTTGCGGGCTTCTCGGTGCCTGCGGTTGCGTCGAAGACTTGAACCTCAGAGATTCCAGTGTCGAGCCAGGTTGTTCCGTTGTGAACCGACTTCACCCGAACTTCGACAGTGGTCGTCGTGACTGCTGCGGGAAGCGCGAACTCTTGCGCGACCATCTCGTCCGACATCACAAATGCCTGCGAGGTGCCGTCTGAGAAGCGGAACTCGATGTCTTTCGGCCGATTCGCACGGGTCCAGTACTCGTGGGAGTTCCACATGCCGCCCCAGACCTTGACCTTCTGAACAGACGTCTCTGCAGGAAGGGTCACACGAACCCAGCTGCCAAGACCGGAGCCATCTGCGCCTTCGACCCAAGAGGTAGAGACCTTTCCATCCATCACGTGGCTGGCTTCGTAGGTCTCGTTGCCTTCTGGCGGGTAGGTCGTGCTCGCCTCGGCGCTTGCAGCGTCCAGTCGGCTGGCGCTGGCGCTGGCCATGGTGAGTACGGAGCAGGCCAGAACGGTCAGGCTGGTCTTCATAGAGGTCCCCTTGAATGTGTTGAGCGGTGCGCTTGTATCGCGCTCGCTGCCAATGTGTTGTGCGCAGGGCAGACCCGTCAGAGCAGCCCCGTAATCCCATGACTGTCCACTTTCTGGACAGTCAATGCAACCCTAGAAGCTACCGACAGCTGCAGCACGAATGCCGCTGAAGCCCGGAAGGACACGACACTGGCCGCCAGCGCAGCGCAGTCCCTCCTTCTGCGAGCCACCGAACAGCTTGAGCGTCAAAGCATCAGACGGTTTGACCTGAACTTCAAGCGCACCGTACAGAGCTTCGCTGATGTTGCCCTTGCTGCTGACCAGTGGATTGTTGGTGAAGTCGGTGTACCAGATGATGGCCCAATCGGACCCGTGAAGTGCAGAGATAGAGCTTGTGAACTCCACATAGTCTTCTTGCTGAAGCGGATTTACGCCCCATCGGAACCACTCACCTTGCCCGGCTACATCGAGGTGTAGATGCTTTCCGATCGGGAACTTAATGTCGAGGTCCGTGTAAAGCTGACGGTCGGTTCCGGAATCGTTCCCGTCGCGAATGTCGCTGCGGTAGCCGACGTTGACAATGGCTGCGGTCTCCCCAGGAAACCACTCAATGCCGACAAACGGATGCACGATGGTCTCGGGCACCGTGTTGAAGTGCAACGGGCCGGTGTCCCAGTCGCGAAAGATGCCCAAAGACGCATATGGAGTCAGTCTTCCAGGATCTGCAGCCCAGTCTACCCTCAAGCGCCCACCCGCGATGTCGTCGCTGTTGACGGCACCTGAGCTGTCTTCGGTGATGGCCAGGTCGTACTCAAGCGTGGGTGCAATCGCGAGCTCGTATTGCTCATCACCGAGCGGACCGTTGACCGTCTCAGTGTTTAGGTAGCGCTTGCCTTCAAACTGCCAGGTGGTCGGCCCCACGTACGCCGTGGCTGAAGCGTATGCGGCGTAGCCCCAGTCATCTCCGTTGGGAGTGATGAGATCGCCTGCGCCGTAGTAAAAGGCATCGGCCTCGGCCAGCCAGTCAATGCCGCCCACGCCGTACAGCTCAGTCGACGCGCCAGCCACAACGGCGTCAGGACCACCAAGCTGGGAGAAGGACGGCCCAAAGCCTGTGTCTTGCACGTAGTCAACCATCACAGCGTGCGCGCCTACAGCGGCAGGACCGAGACCATAGCGATCAGCACGTACGCCAGCGACTAAGTGTCGACGGTCACCCATGATGTCCAGGTTTGGGTTGTCTTGGAAGACCTGCTGGCGATTCAGCTGCCCAACGAGAGCCACGACATCCCACAGATCCGACGAGTAGGTCACGCGTGCACCCTGGATGGACGAGTCGATGTCCACCTGGGGATTACGGTTGACCGACAACGCAACGCCATTTCCAAACGTTGCGTAGAAGTCGCCCAGCGTGACCTCAACATTGCCACCATCAAAGCTGGCCGACAGCTTCTCGGGGTTGATGTACAAGAAGTTCGGCAGCGGTGTGTACGCGGAGGGACCGACCAATTCGCGTTCGTTGACCAGCTCACCGTCTAGGCGGTAGCGGTTGGCGAACAACGCGACCTGATCAATCTGTGCCCAGGCAGACCATTTCCCCTTCCCAATGCTGATATTGGTCCGGTTCACCTGCTCCATGTAGTTGAAGACAGCCCGGTCGGGAAAGCTCGGAACGCGCTGGTCGCGGACCCAATAGCGGAACTCAAAGTCGTTCGTCACAGCAACGCTGACGCCGTTTCCAGAAGACTCTTGCGGTGACGCCGTGGCCGCCACGACCGGCTCATCGACTGGTTGAGCGACGCCCACCACAGGGTCTGCGGCCAACGCCGACGCAACTAGCAACCAAATGACCACGTGACCTCCGACGGGTGTGAGGCCACGCGAACAGCCGCCTCTACCGCTCTAGTTTACTCGGCAGGTGCCGCTGTTGGGGCAGTCTCAACCGCCGGAGCCGCTTGAGAGGGCGCTCCGTGTGCCAGAAGCTCTTCAATCTCTGCCCGTAGAGCGACTTCGTCACCAGGGTTGTAGCCGCTGTGCAGCGATGCCACTTCACCATCTCGGCCAACCAAGACCGCAAACGGGAGTGTTTTACCTGGGTTGTACGCCGTGAGGACGTCACTCTGGGTATCGTACAGAACCGGGAATGAGAACTGGCTACGACGGATAAAGGGCTTGACCTTCGCCTTGTCGCGGGCGTCATCCGTTGAGACCGCCAACACTGTAAAGCCTTGGTCACCTAGCTCGGTGTACATCTCTTGGAGGTGCGGCAGCTCTTGCTTGCAGGGTCCACACCACGTGGCCCAGAAGTCGATGAGCACGACCTGACCGGCATGTTGCGACAAGGTGACCGTGTCTCCGTTGAGATCTCGCAGCGAAAAATCGGACGCCGGGTCGGCCATGGCGGAGAGTGGCAAGACGAGGGCGGCGAGAGCCAACAGATGACGCATTTAGGTTCCTCCGGAGATGACGCGCTAACCCACTGGGTACTCTATTCAGTCCCACTGCGGTCGATGCGTACGGCAGACGCTCGACCTAGGTTACGCATTCAGCCATGAACGCCCGTGTACTGATCGTCGATGACGAGCCCTCTATCCGCAAGGTCCTCGCCGCCCACCTCGGCCGCATGGGCTACGACGTCGCTACTGCCCAAGATGGAGCGGAGGCTATCTCGGCATTGGAAGACGACTTATTCCACGTCGTCGTCAGTGATATGCAGATGCCTGTGGTCAACGGACTGGACCTGCTGCGCTGGGTCCGAGAGCACCAACCAGGCCTCCCTCTCATCCTCATTACAGCGCACGGCACCGTCGACAGTGCGGTCCAAGCGCTCAAGGACGGAGCCTTCGACTACATCAGCAAGCCGTTCGACCAAGACGAACTCCAGGCGTCCATCGCCAAGGCGCTCGCTACCGAGCGGCGTAACGCCCACCATGCAACCGCAGACCCAGGCGAGCGCGGCATTATTGGTGAGACGCCCATCATGCGCGGCATCTACCAGCTGGTGGAGAAGGTCGCGCCGAGCCCAACGACAGTCCTGATTACCGGCGAATCAGGAACCGGGAAGGAGCTGATCGCTCGCGCTATCCACGAAGGAAGCCCAAGGGCGAATGCCCCGTTCATCCAAATCAACTGTGGTGCGATCCCCGAGAACTTGTTCGAAGCCGAGCTCTTCGGTTTTGAACGTGGCGCATTCACAGGGGCCGTTCAAGAGAAGCCTGGTCGCTTTGAGCTGGCAGACGGCGGCACCCTGTTCCTGGACGAAGTCGGCGAGCTGCCGCGCGAGATGCAGGTCAAGATTCTGCGCGCGCTTCAAGAGCGCTGCATCGACCGTGTTGGAGGGCTGCGTCCCATTGACGTCGACGTCCGCGTCGTTGCCGCAACCAACGCGGATCTGCAGGCCGAGGTCAAGGCCGGAACCTTCCGCGAAGACCTGTACTACCGCCTCAACGTCGTCCCCATTCACCTGCCCCCCTTACGGGAGCGCTCCGCCGACATCCCCCTTCTCGCCGAGCACTTCATTGGGCGCTTCAACCAGCGCCTAAACAAGCAAGTCAAGCAGATCGCACCGGACGCTATGGCCACCATGCTGGCTCACGGCTGGCCTGGGAACATCCGCGAGCTCGAGAACCTCATGGAGCGCTCAGTGCTGTTGTCCGATGACGACACACTGCGCATTCACGACCTCATCGGCCTCACGCGCGCCGCGGAGATGGTTGAGGGCGTGGAAGAGCACGAAGAACTCGGCCTAAAAGAGTACGTTCGTGTGCACACGGTCAAGCTGGAACGCGCGCGAATTGGCCGCGTTCTAGAGGCTACAGACGGCAATGTCACGCGTGCGGCCCGCCGGTTGGGCATCTCGCGAAAGTCGCTTCAAACAAAGATGAAAGACTACGGACTGCGTGAGCGTTGACGTCACGCTCGATAGCCCGTAGCCTCGCCGCGGAGGCCGTCATCGCACGCTTGCTTGCACTTCTTGCCCTACCTGGACTCGCTTTAGCGGCGGAAGTCACTGACATGCCCCCTGCCCTGCGTGGGGACGCTGAACTGTCGTACTCCGGAGCCTTCTTTAGCGGGCCCATCGTCGAAGATGGCGAACGCATCATCGGCACCCGTCGGCAACGCCACGACCTCGACCTGTCTCTGGCTTTTGCAGTCACCGATGGACTCGCTGTGACCGCCGGACTCGACATCACCCCGTCGCTAGGCGTCTCCTTCACGGACGACGGCACTCAAATGGCGTACGACCCCGTCACCAACAGCGGCACGTACACGGGTGGCCCAGAGCTCGGCGCTGGCCCCAACCGGTCTGGTGGTGGCTTGGTCGGTGTGTGGCTAGGCGTTGCAGCTGGGCCTTACGGCCGATGGATGAAGACACCCGAACAGTTCTCCTGGCGCGTAGACGTTGGCGTGCGCGTTCCGAACAGCGGTGGAACCTTCTTTGAGGCCGCAGATGGCAGCCGTGGCGCAGCCCCTGGTGGAACGGGATTCCGCATTGCTGGCGCGTTTGCCGTTGAGCGCGGTTCCTTCGAGCCGTACATGCGCATGGCCTACCAGTACGAGAGCCGTGCCGTCATCGACATAGGTGATGAGCAAGGTGACGCCATCATCGACGCCACGGTGCAAGCGCCATCGCTGTTCGACCTGATGGGAGGCGTCGAGTTTATCTTGGCGGAAAACCGCGAGATCGGGCAACGCATCGCCCTAGACGTATTCGTATCTACTGGGTACCGAACCCGTGGTGATGGGGCGTCGGGTGTCTACTTGCCAGACGTCATCGAGCAGAGCCGTAGCTTGGTTGTCACAACATCCGAGCACTTGGTCGGAGGCGGCGGGCTCGGACTCATCGTCAATCCAAACGAGTACATCGGCTTCCGTCTGGCTGGCGACATCTCGGCCTTCACGCCCTACCGGATCGAGCACCCGTTCCCAGTGTACCAAGGTGCAGGCTCACACCAGATCGGCGTCAACGCGTCGGTCCGAGGCCACATCCGCTAGATAGCCCAAAGCCGCTCCGAACTTCGTGTCGCGGCCTATGGAGTGGCGAGGCTGCGTTCCCAGTCCAGAAGCATCTGGTAGACAGCCCGCCTCTTTTGACCGGTTCGTGCAGCCAGCGCCGCAGCGATGTCTTTGAGGCTCGCGTCTTCGGTCACAGTCGCCACCTCCTTGGTGACCACCTCTCCGGGGCCGAGGACCAGGACACACTCTCCACGGATTCCCTCACCCGCAGCCAGCTGCTCAGACAGCTGACGAGCGGGCAGACGGCAGACCTCTTCGAAGCGCTTGCTGATCTCGCGACACATACACAGTTCACGCTCAGGCAGTCGATCTGCGATGCGGTCCACCAAGTCCCGCAGACGACCAGGCGCTTCATAGATCACTACGGTCTCTGGGTGTGACAGCAGTCCGTCCACCCAAGCATCCCGTCCCTTACGGGCTGGGAAGCCAATGAAGGTCGATGGCGCAGCGGGAAACCCACTCGCAGCCAACGCCGCAGCAAGTGCACTGGGCCCAGGAACCGACAACACCTGCACGCCTTCTTGGTGTGCTCGTGTCACCACCCGTGAGCCAGGGTCCGAGACTCCAGGCGTACCGGCGTCGCACACAAGTGCCACCGTCTCAGTTCGGGCGCGTTCGACCAACTTCTCGGCGACCGCATCTTCGTTGTGGGCATGCACAGCGACCAGCTCCGGCGCCTTGACCCCGAGCAACCCGAGTAGCTTTCGCGTGCTCCGAGTGTCCTCACAGGCCACGACGTCCGCAGTCCCGAGAACCTGCTGGCTTCGCGGCGATGCGTCTCCCAACGTGCCAATCGGCGTTGCCACCAACCACAGAGCCATCGCTCACCTCACGTCGAAAGCGTTGTCGATCCACTCAATCTTCCAGGGGGTCCCGGTACTCACCAAGGCCACCAGAAAGGCGCACTCATTCCGTGCACCGTGCTCTAGCAGCCACGTGCGAGCCGCACTGACTAGCCGCCGACGCTTGCTGTCTGTCACAGCGTCTGCCAGCGTGGGATCCGCCTCTGCGCGAGCCTTGACCTCAACGAAACGAAGGACGCCATCGCGTTCAACGACAACGTCCAACTCACCGTTCCCACCGCGCCAGTTGCGAGCGAGAACAGTCCATCCATCGGATTCAAGAGCATCCGCAACAGCACGTTCCGCGCGAGCTCCAAGCTCAAGCGCGGTACGACGGTCGGAAGTAGACACCGTGAGGTGCTCTACTTCTTGCGCTTGAAGTCACGCATAGGCTTGAGGCGTGCCGACTTGCCGCGACGGTTGCGCAGGAAGTGGAGCTTGGCGCGACGGACCTTGTGACGGGCCGTAACTTCAATCTTTTCGATGTTCGGAGAAGCGGTCGGGAAGACACGCTCAACGCCAACACCCGAAGAGACCTTACGGACGGTGATGGTGGTACGTGGACCGCCATTCTTGATGCGGATGACCGCGCCTTCGAAGATCTGAACGCGGCTACGCTCGCCTTCAGTGATGCGCACGTGGACGCGAACAGTGTCGCCGGGGCGCACATCAGCGTCGTCACGGGTACGACGGGCCAGGGTCTCTTGCTCGAGAGTTTGGAGCAGGTTCATGGTATTCCTCGGTTCAAATCAGACCGCCCGCCAATGGGGCACGTCCGGACCGGCGCGACTTATTCGCCGGAGCGTGCTTCGTCAACGTCCAGGCCCATGTCTGCGGCTAAGTCGGGCCGACGAGCGACCGTGCGCTGGCGAGACTGCTCGCGACGCCAGGCTTCGATCCGACCATGGTTACCGGACAACAGTACATCTGGGACGTCTTTGCCGTCATGCGACCGAGGCCGTGTGTATTGCGGGTATTCCAGCAGACCGTCCGAAAAGGACTCGTCAACCGAGCTCATCGCGTTGCCAAGCACGCCTGGTAGCAAGCGCACTGTGGCATCTACAAACGCGACAGCCGCCACTTCACCGCCTGTGAGGACGAAGTCCCCCAGCGACAGCTCTTCGTCGATGAGCGTCTCTATGCGTGCGTCGATGCCTTCGTAGTGACCACACAGCACGATCAGATGCTCACACTGCGACAAGCGCTCAGCGTCTGCTTGACTGAATCGCTTGCCAGCCGGCGAGGTCATCACCACATGAGCGTTTTCAGTCCGGACCGCCTGCAGGGCGTCCGACACAACATCCACGCGCATCACCATGCCCGCGCCGCCTCCGTACGGGGCGTCGTCAACCGACCGGTGCTTGCCACGACCGTGGTTTCGGATGTCGTACACGTTGATGTCAACACGACCCGCTGCCGCGGCCCGACCGACAATCGACGACGAGAGCGGCACCTCGACCATCTCGGGGTGCAGCGTCAGAACCGTAACTTTCAACCCAACAGCTCGCGTGCTGCGGGATGAAGCTGAATCGGGTCAGCGCGAATGTCGGCAATATTCTCAGCAAGTGCCGGAATGTAGCCAACTTCACCCTCAGCCAGAGCCACCTCAAGGATGTCTACGGGGCCAGTCTGATGGATCTGGGTGACAGTTCCCATCACCTCGTCCCCGAGGGCCACACCACAGCCAATGACGTCAGCCAGGTAGAACTCGGTGGCTTCAAGCTGTGGCAGCGATGCCTTAGGCACCGCAATCTGCCAGTCTCGAAGCGCTGCCGCATGCTCACGCGTCCGAAGGACGCCAAGGTTGCCGAGCACACGTGCTCCGGCGCCCGAGCGACACTTCAACTCAGCGGAGAACCGCTTGCCTTTTCCGTCCACCAGAGCAATGCTCCGGCGTTTGCGGAAGTAGGTGCTTTCGCGGTTGTACAGGTGAACGCGAACGTCACCAGACGTGCCAAAAATACCAGAGACGAAGCCGACAGCGACTTCGTCTTCTAGAATTCCTTGGCCAAGTAGAGGGGCGAACCCCTCTCCATCACTCTTCTTCGTCGCCATCTTCGTCGTCTTCGTCTTCGAACTCAGAGAGGGCGTCGACGAGCTCGACGGTGGCCTTACGGCTTCCGGCGGCTGCAGAGAGGATGCTACGTACGCTGCGCAAGTTGCGAGCGTCATCACCTTCGAGAACCGCGCGGTCGTCTTCGTGGGTGACCACTTCGACGATCAACACTGCATCGGATTCCACTTCCTGAATCACGATGGATTCGGGGTGGGACACGATGGGCTCAAGAAGATGGCGTACCAAGGCTTCCATTAAGCTTCGACCGGAGCGGCATCAGCAGCGATGCGTGCCTTGGCGATCAAACGAGCAACGGTGTCCGACGGCTGTGCGCCAACGGAGATCCAGTGATCAATACGGGCGAGGTCAAGCTTGACGTCGCTCGGAGTGGTCATTGGGTTGTAGTGGCCGAGTTGCTCTAGAAAGCGGCCGTCGCGGGGCGAGCGGCTATCGGCGGCGATGACCCGGTAAAAAGGGCGCTTCTTGGCGCCGAGACGGGTGAGGCGAATACGAACCATTGTGGTCTTCCTTGAACAGGTATTAACGACGGGCGCCCTTAAAGCGCCGTGGTGGCGATGTCAACGGGATGATTCCGGCTCACATCTACAGAGGCAGATTGCCGTGCTTCTTAGGCGGGTTGGTGTCCCGCTTGTCCTGAAGACTGTCGAAGGCCTGGATAAGACGCTTGCGAGTATCTTCTGGGCGCAGAACCTCATCAATATAGCCGAGTGCTGCAGCACGGTAAGGATTGGCATGCGACGCGCGGTAGTCCGCGACCAACTCAGCCTTCTTGGCAACGGGGTCTTCGGCTTCGGCGAGCTCGCGACGGTAGATGATGTTGACGGCACCGTCTGGCCCCATGACCGCAATCTCAGCGGTTGGGTACGCGAAGTTGTAGTCGGCACGGATGTGCTTGCTACTCATCACGTCATACGCGCCGCCGTACGCCTTGCGGGTAATGAGCGTCACCTTAGGCACAGTCGCCTCTGCATACGCATACAGAAGCTTGGCGCCGTGTTTAATGATCCCGCCATACTCCTGGGCGGTCCCTGGCAAGAAGCCGGGCACGTCCACGAGGGTCAACAGCGGAATGTTGAAGGCGTCACAGAAGCGAACAAAGCGTGCGGCCTTGAGTGAGCTCTCAACGTCCAAGCAGCCAGCCAGGTGCTGGGGCTGGTTGGCAACCACACCTACGCTGCGTCCACCCATGCGGCAGAAGCCCACCACAATGTTCTTGGCGTACTGCGCGTGGACTTCAAGGAAGTGTCCATCATCTGCGATGGTGCGAATCACCTCATTGATGTCGTAGGGCTTGTTCGGGTTGGTCGGAACCAGGTCAACAAGCTCGTCACACGAGCGGTCAACGGGGTCTTCCGTCTCACGGCGTGGCGCCTCTTCCATGTTGTTCTGCGGCAAAAAGGACAGCAACTCTCGCAACAACGCGGTCATCGCGGCTTCGTCTGGAACCGCAAAGTGCGCCACACCACTCTTGGCGTTGTGCGTAGCCGCTCCACCAAGGTCTTCCTTGGTGACCTCTTCGTGGGTGACAGTCTTGATGACGTCTGGCCCGGTCACGAACATGTACGACGTGCCCTCCACCATCGCGATAAAATCGGTGATGGCTGGCGAGTAGACTGCGCCACCTGCACATGGCCCCAGAATCGCGCTGATCTGCGGGATCACTCCGGAAGCCAACGTGTTTCGCAAAAAGATGTCTGCGTACCCACCTAGAGACGCCACACCCTCTTGGATGCGAGCGCCGCCGGAGTCGTTGAGGCCAAAGATTGGGGCGCCGTTGCGAAGCGCCAAGTCCATGACTTTGCAGATCTTGCGAGCATGCGCCGCGGACAGCGATCCGCCGAAGACGGTAAAGTCTTGTGCGAACACGTACACCAAACGGCCATCGATACGTCCCTGACCGGTGACCACTCCGTCTCCGGGAATCACGCTGTCGTCACGAACGATGTCGCCATCTGTGACGAACTTACCGATCTCCAGGAACGTTCCCGTATCCAAGAGGTCATCGATACGTTCGCGTGCTGTCCGCTTTCCAGCGGCATGTTGACGCTCAGCTCGTGCCTCGCCACCCCCTAGTCGGGCACGACGCTCCATCTCATCTAGGCGGTCGACCAATTCCTTGCGCTGCATCCAGTCCTCCACGGCCGGTCCGATTAACTCCCTCTCCACACAATGGGGGTGTACACGACCAGACAACAACCCCTTCCCGTCACCTGACACCGGCGTTCGCCGAGAGTACGTTACTGGCCGGGCTCTCAGGAGATCAGCATGCGTTCCGTTATTGCCATCATCGCACTCACCGTACTGGCTGGTTGTCCAGGGGGAGGCAACGGAACCGACCTTCCAGAAGGGTGCAACACCGTCAACGGCGCCTCCGGCTTCCAGTTCTTGGCGGATGCCCTGACCACCGTTCAAGACGGCGATGAGGTGCAGTTGTGCGGTGAAATCACCGACACCATCATCATTGACCGGCCGCTCACCCTCACGAGCCCGTTCAATATGGAAGGTCAGTTCACTTCGCTGTGGACACCACCCGACAACGAACCAGCGATTCGCGTAGTTGAAGGCGGTGAGTTGACCCTCGATGGCATCTACATTGACACAACGCGCAACGGCATCACCGTTGAAGAAGGCGGGGTGTTGGACATCCAGCGCAGCTTCATCCAGGTACAAAACCCAGGCTCGTACGGAATCGAGATCATCGGTGGCACCGTCACCGCAGACAGCCTCGTCATCAATGAAGCCTTCTGGGGAGCCATCCAAAACACAGGTGGTGAGCTGACACTTTCGAACTCGGACCTGGTGAACTCAAGCCGTTGGGGCGTACGCCTAGACAACGGGGCCAGCGCTACGATCTCCGATACATTGATTGGTGGCACGCGCATCTCGGACGAGACTGGCGCCAACAATGACGGCTGGGCCGTGTTTGTGTGTGACACCTGCAGCGTTGTCATGAACGACGTCGACCTGCAGTCGAACGTCCTCGGCGGCCTCTACGTCGAGCTGGGCATTGCAGACGTGAACGGAGGCGAGTGGCTCGGCAACTTCACCAGCGCGTGGATTGACGGTGGTACCGCCACAATTACCGATGTCGACGTGATTGACCCGATTCGCTACGGCATCGTCTCCTTGTCCGGCAACGTGACCCTCAACGACGTGCGCATGGACGCAGACCCCGAGGCGTCCCCTTTCGAAGACCCAACCACCAACAACCTTGAGGGCGGGTACGGCTTGCTCGCTATCGACGGCGAAGTCACCTGGATTGGCGGCTGGGCCAAAGAGTTCAACGGCGGCGGCATCTTCGCCCAAGGCAACCAAGCAGCACAGCTTCCCTTGGTCCTTCAAGACGTCAGCATTGCGGACAACGCAACCCAGGGCGTGATGGTGACCCTCACGGACCTCGAAGCCACCAACGTTAAGATCACCGGTACACGCAGCTTCCCAGAGATCTGCCAGCTAAACGGTACGTTCAGCTGCGATTGGGGCCTCGCCGGTTTTCAGTCCGACATTGACTGGATCGGCGGCAGCATTCGCGACAATGAGGCCATCGGAGCCGTCATCAGCGACGGTCCGTCCGATTTTACCGGCCTAGAGCTCGCCAACAACGACTTCTTCGGAATCTGGGCGCTCCAAGGCGTGGTCAACCTCATCGGAGCAGACATCCACGGTTCGGGTGACGTCGCCTTGGAGATGAACCAAGGGTCGTTCCTCACCGTCGAAGACTCGATCTTCCATGACCGAGACCACGTCTCGGTGTTTACGTCCGGCGAGTTTGAGTACCGGACCTCCTTCGCAGCGACTGAGATTGAAGCGGTCGGCTCCACCGTCGAAGTCAACAACACCACCTTCCGTTCCGGAAACCGCGGCATCTTTGGCCTGCGCGATTTTGCCAGTGGCAACGGAAGTAATGTGGTCCTGACCAACAGCACATTCACCGACTACGTCCGCTTTGGTGCCCAGGTCAGCGGTGCGGGCAGCGTCATCGAAGTCGACACCGTGACCTTCGAGCGTATGGGCGGAGACACCATCGTCTGTTCTGGCGACGCAGAAGCAGCCCTGACTCGCGTTGACTTCTTGGGCATCACTAAGGTGCAGAACGTCTTTGAGACGTGGCGCGAAGGAGTGCTCGAGAACAGCTCGCGTAGCACCACAAACCTGCCGGCAATTCGTGGCAACCGCTGCCAGCTCGAAGCGAGTCGCATGACCTTCGAGAACCTGGAAGGTCCGGCGATTGACCTGACCGAAGGAACAATCGACGAGCTCGACCGGGTCAACATCCGCGGCGCCAACCTGGGTCGCGAGCCCAACGTCACCGTTCAGCCCATCATCGATGTGACGTGGTCGCTCGAACCGCCCGAAGCATCGATCAGTGGCCTCAACATCTCCGGTGTGCCCGCGGGCGTCGGCCTCAAGTTGACCAGCACCACGCCAGCCGAGACCGGGATTGCCACCGAGGTACGCCTAGAAGACATCTCCATTGGTGATGTCAACGGCCACGGCGGAATGGGCATTGAGCTCCAAGGACTCGATGACGTGGAGCTGACCGAGTTTTCGGTCACCGGTGCACAAGGAGTCGGCGTGAGCCTGACCACCGTCGCTGGACTGATTGGCTCTGACGCCGCAGACAGCACGGTCACTGGGACCACGGCTGAAGGCATGCTGATTCAAGACAGCACCGCAGCAGTGTCCTACCTGACCATCTCAGGCGCGGGTGCTGACGGCGTTCGCGTCGTAGGTGGAACGCCCACACTAGCGAACGTGACCATCGACACGGCCACCGGCTACGGAATGAGCTGTGTGACCGATGCCGCCGCCCCCACCTGCACCGACGTCATCTCGGCGGGTGCCTTGGGCGAGCATGACGGCTGTCTGGCCTGCTTCCCAGAGTCGATTCCCACGCCGTAATCACAAGTCTAGCGTGTGATGGCTTGGCCCTGCATGACGACGGTCACCGGCTCCGGGCCGGCAGCAAGCCTAGTCAACACCGCTGTTGTGTCGTTGTGGTCGCGCACCTCAAACACGGCGGCATGCACGCCATCGGGTCGCACGAGCGGCACGTTGGGCCCAGTTAAGATGCGGACTTCGTCTCCCACACGCCAAACATCTCCTAGATCGTGCCCGGAAACCAGCTCTCCGGTGGTCGGCATGTCGGCAAACGGCTGTGGGGGTGGATCTGACCGACTGGGAGGTGCGGCGGCCAGCAACACAACGGCAGGCAAGGACGCACGACGCTCACCGGACCACAGCTGAAGGGGCCCAAGGCGCACCTCTCCAGCCCCCGTGATGCGGAACGTCCAGGTGAGGTCCCGCACATCCCCTGATGTGGAGGGGCTCGTGTCTTCAACCATCCCCACCAGCTGCACCGGTCCGCTGACAGTCTCGGCAGTCAGTGACAGCGGTCCAGCCGAAGCGCCAACCACCCGTAAACGGACCGCAAACTCCGTCCCCCAGAACAACGTCCCAGAGGGCGCTTCAACGCTCACCTGCAAGGCGGTGACCGGCAAAAACTCAAAGGCTTCCTGCATCAAATGCGGAGAGAAATCGGGGTCTTCCACCACTTCACGTGTGCTCACCACACCGTCATCCAGCACGCGACGCAGATCCCGTGCCGCCCCCTCAAAATCTCCGGCACGACACGCGTAGGCCGCCCGATTGTAGCGGGCTTCACCAAAGTGCGGGTCTCGCTCAAGCGCCAGGTCCAGAGCCACTCGTGCCCGTACAAGGTCCCCCGACTCCGCCAGCGCTTTCGCCTCCCATGTTAGCAAGACGGAGTTGAGCGGCAGGTGAATGCGTGCATCACGAAAAGCCAGAGACGCCCCCACAGGGTCGTCGCTAAGGATCTCCCGCCCATGACGCCACAGATCCAACGCCTCACGCTGGGCCACCAAGTCTTCGTCCACTGCGCGACAGCCCAGCACCAGCAAGAGAAGCCACCCCTTATGCACGAAGCACAATGACCCCGGCAAGCCGCCCCGTGACGCCATTGTCACCGCGGTAGCTGAACAGGGTGTCGTCGGTCGCGGTGTCCCGTCGAATGTGCTCAACACAGACACCTAAACGACGCAGCTGCACATCAACAACGGCACGCACATCGGCATGTTCGCGCTCCCAAGGTCCGGGAGGGCCCGCAACACTACGATCGACGCCGCTACTCACCAAGGCATCGACAACCTCGGGCCCGGTCTCGTAGCTCTCCGCGCCAATGCACGGCCCAACCCACGCTCGAACCGAAGACATCGGCTGCCCCGTCGCCTCTGCAAGCGCCAGCGCGGCCTTGGTGACAATGTCCCCCGCCGCTCCACGCCAGCCCGCATGGGCAACCGCAACGCCTCCGGGTGCGTAGAACAGCACCGGTACACAGTCCGCTACCCGGACCGTCAGCAGCACTCCAGGTTCTGTACACACCGCCGCGTCTGCTACCGCAACCACGTCCAGCGGTCCGGCCGGAGCCACAACGCGAGCCACGTCACAGCCATGAACCTGTGTCAACAGAGCGACCTGCTCCACGGAGACCTGCATAGCTGCTGCAACACGTCGCCAATTCTCCACAACAGCGCTGTCGGTATCGCCAGCGGTTCGGGCAAGGTTGAGCGTGGCCAACGGGCCAACAGACACACCGCCAAGGCGGGTTGTGAACGCGTAGCTCACCCCTGAAGGGCACGTCTCGGAACCACGAAGAAGGGGCAAGGCGGGCTTCATAGCGATGCTCGGTTGACAGAGGAGGCACGCCATCAATAACGTCTCACTGTGCGTACTTCCCCCATCATTGCCGCCCTCGTCCTGACCGCCTGCCTCGACAGCAAGGTGCAGTCAGATTTCAACGTCGACTTGGTTGTTCAAGCGCCGTTCAACCAAGAGCCAATCGAAGGCGCCGCAGCTATCGGTATTGTGCTTCGCGGGTCCGATGTCCGCGTTTTGGACCCGGCGGATACCGAAGGCGCACAAGAGGCGATGGAGCTGGGCCCGCTGACCGACACGCGTCTGGGATTGGTGGGTGTTGAGAGCCTCGCCGACATTCCCGCTGCGAGTGTGTTCAGCTACGGAGATGTCGGACCCTTCACCTTGGGACGCGACGAGCAGCCCCAGACCGTAGATGTCCTGGTGGCGGAGGTCGAGCGCATTGGCAACTTAGGCGCACTGATGGGTGCTCAGACCGCTGTAAACGGCGCTGTTGCTGTTGTCTCGACTGGAGACGCGTTCCTGTTTGGCGGCGTCTCAACAACGGGCTCACCGTCTGACGCCATCTCACGCCTCACCGACCTGGATGCCGGCGCTTGGTCCTTCACCGCCATCGGTGCCATGCCCGGCGGCCCCCGCATTGGTGCATCGGCCACCCCAGTCGACATGAATGGGTCTGAAGCGATCTTGGTCGTTGGTGGTCAATCCGCTGTCGACGACGATGACACAGCGCTCGATGCCGCCTTCCTACTCAGCGCGAGTGATGGTCTGGTTGCCTGGTCAGGAACTAGCCGCAGCGCCCGCTCTGGCCATCGCTCGGTACTGTTGGCCAACGGACGAGTGCTGCTCGTAGGCGGCGTTAGCCTCGATATTGACGGGCTGCCTACGGAGACCGCGACCTTTGAGGTGTTCGACCCGGGCTTTCAGGTCTTCAACACCGGACAATCACCGCTCGACATCCCAGCCCAAGGGTTTGCTGTGGCGGATGTTGGCTCCGAAGGCGTGTTGGTCTGCGGCGGCCACACAGTCACAGATGCTGACCCGCAGCAAGCAGTGCCATCGGACGTCTGCAACTGGATCTCGCCACTGGGTGCGGTTCGAACGGCCCCGTCACTACCGATTCCGCTCACTGGCTTGGCGATGGCCGCCATCGGCGAGCGCCATGTCGTAGCGACAGGTGGATTGACCGGAACGCGGGATTCTGACGAGGCCTCAACAGCATCGGCCCAAGTGTTCTTGTACACCCTAGCGAGCGATTCGTGGCAAGAGGTCGAGCCCTTAGTCAGCCCACGCGCCCATCACAGGGCCGTCGCCAGTGTAGATGGTCGGGTGGTGCTTGTCGGCGGTGTCGGTCGGGCGAACGCCTCTGCTGACAGCGTGCTTGACCCCGTGGCCTGTACCGAGGTCTACGACCAAGTCGACCGCTCCATCAATGAAGGCGGCTGTAGCGACACCGGCTCTGGGGCACAACCGGCGTTCGGAATCCACCCTGCCCATGGTGCTGTGGTCTTCTCGGGTGGTGGAACCGCAGGGCAGGGATACGGCATCATCCCCTTCCCACCTTTGTTCTAGCTGTACACGCCGTCAGCCATCTGTTCGAGAACGACGGACGGAACCCAGGGTGACACGTCTTCACCGGCGGCGAGCATGCCGCGAATACGAGTGGAGCTAATCTCTGGGAAGACGACCGCGCCCTCAGGCGATGGATAGCCAGCACGACCCACGACAATTGGCGCGTAGGACGCAGCAATCTCGTCCCATGCCTTCCACTTGTCGAGAACCAACAGGTTGTCACTGCCAATGACGAGGCGAAAGCGATGCTCGGGATGCCGTTTCGCAAGCGCATTGAGGGTGTCGATACTGTACGACGGCGTCGGGAGCTCAGACTCAATGGTACAGACGCGAACAGCAGGCCCCAAGCTCTCAGCCAGCGCTTCGCACCAAAGAACGCGCTGACTCCAAGGGGCCATCTGCTTACCGAAGGCATGGTTGTAGGTCGGCAACAGCCAGACTTCATCCGCACGCGCGGTCCAGTGCAGCCAGCTGGCCACCAAGGCGTGACCGATGTGCGGCGGGTTGAAGCTTCCACCGTAGACAGCAATGTCCATACGACCTCCGCGTACCTCCCTATCGCGGAAGCTACGACCCCCATGCGGGTTACGCATGGGCGATGGAGGGCCAGTGCGCATTGGTGTGTTCGACTCGGGAATTGGCGGGCTGACCGTTCTACGGACTCTGGCAGACGCGCTGCCTGGCCACGACTTGGTCTATTTGGGCGATACCGCACGCGTGCCATACGGTACCCGGTCGCCGCAGACGGTGATTCGTTACTCGCTTCGGGTCGCCAGCTATCTGTACGAGCAGGACGTTGGCGCCATCGTCATTGCCTGCAATACAGCAACGACCTGGGCTATGGACGCCCTGCAGCGCGCCGGCCAAGCCGTAGGCGTGCCGGTCTTCGGTGTGGTAACGCCGGGTGTCTCGGCGGCCCTAAAGGTCCACAAGACAGGCGCTATCGCTATCCTCGGCACCGAAGGAACCATTGCTGGCGGAGCGTACCAGCGGGGTCTCGCCGCGGCTCATGCGGGTGTGACGGTGATTCCTGTCGCATGTCCTCTGCTCGTGCCACTCGCTGAAGAAGGCTGGGTGACTGGCGACGTTCCCCGGGGCGTTGCCGAGCACTACCTGGGCGGCCTGCGCGGACAGGTCGACACCGCGATTCTTGGCTGCACCCACTACCCGCTCTTGAGTTCCGTCATCGCAGAGGCCCTGCCAGACGTCACACTTGTCGATAGCGCCCAAGAGACCGCCAATGTTGTTCTCAAGGAGCTTGGCCCCGGAGACGACACCAACCGAAGCATTCGCTTCTTGGTGACCGACCATGTCGAGCGCTTCAAGCGTGTGGGTGCCACCTTCTTCGGCACCGAACCGACCCATGTCACGTGGGTCGACTTGCCCGAACCCAGCGGTGAATTCGCCGCGCCCTCCCGGACGGACACGGCATGAAACGCATGCGCACCGCTACTGCAACGATGCTCGTTGCTGGCTTGATGGGCTCGGGCCTCTTTCTCGGCTCTGCCACCGGAAGCTGGGCCGCCGACAGAGCCACAGACCCGTACGCGTCCTTGGACACGCTGGCCCAGGCCATTACCATCATCGAGAGCCGGTACGTCGATGATGTTGCCCCTGACGACCTCGTTACCGCGGCCATTCGCGGCATGACTGCGGACCTGGACCCACACACTCGCTGGCTCACCCCGGAAGAGACACGCCGGTTGATGTCCAGCACCGAAGGTAGCTACGAAGGCGTGGGTCTGGAGACATCGATAGTTCCCGAAGGTGTGCGTATTGAGCGCGTCTTCGCGGGTGGGCCGTCCGAACGCGCAGGCCTACTCGCTGGGGACATCATGGTATCTGCCGACGGCATCTCACTCGTGAATATGCCTGACCCCGCCGTCACAGAGCTACTCCATGGACCACGTGGAGAACCCGTTGATATCGGTATCCTGCGTGAAGGCACCGAAGACGTTCAGGTCATTCAAGTCATCCGAGACCGAATCGTCACAGATCCCGTCGAGGCCGCTGCTCTCGGAGATGTCGCCTACGTCCGCCTCATGCACTTTCAAAAGGGTTCTGGCGAGGCTGTCACCGAAGCACTCATGGGACTGCGTGCCGAAGGTGCCACGGCGGGTGTCATCTTGGACTTGCGAGACAATCCAGGCGGCGTGCTAGACGAAGCCGTCATCATCGCTGATCTGTTCTTGGACGACGGTCCCATCGTCTCCACACGAGGACGAACCGAGTCCGAAGAAGTCCACAGCGCCACACCCGGAGGCATCCCAGCGGATGTCCCCGTAGTCGTGCTGATCAACGGTATGTCCGCCTCTGCGAGTGAAATCGTGGCCGGTGCCTTGCAAGACACCGGCCGGGCCACTCTTGTAGGCGTAGACAGCTACGGCAAAGGCTCTGTCCAGGTCCTCTTTGAGACCCGTGACGGCGGTGCTCTAAAGCTCACCACATCGCTGTACTACACCCCGTCCGGAACACCCGTGGCCGCCGAGGTCGGACGCCTAGCAGACATCCCAGTGCGCATGGACGACTCGCTGTCTGCACTTCAGGCGCTGCGGCAGGCCGTGCAAGAGCAATCGGATGCCACCGAACGTGCCCGACTCTTAGAGTTGGTCGATGCCCTTGATCCAGACGACCTGCCGCGCGAGTTCGTCCCCTGGGACATTGCCCCCGCCGACCGCTTGGACCAAGACCGGCAGCTAAGTGCAGCCCTCGCCCACCTACGCGCGAGTGAAGCCCCGTAGACGCGCCCGTTGGGTCTGTTCCTGTAAGTCGCTGTGCAGCTCGGCAAGCTCTCGCAGAGCCTTGATGATGACCCGAGGCGAGGCCCCGCTCTGCTCTCCAGAGACCCGAGGAAAGTGGGTGACGGGAACTTGTAGAATGCGCTCACCATCTGCCCGTGCGCGGACCAAAATCTCGGTGTTGACCAGGGCTCCCACGCTGCGCAAGTCAAAGCGGTCGAAGATGCGGCGGTCGAAGACCTTGAAGGCGCAGTCGACGTCTCGCACATTCAGATCAAACAGCGCTCCCACCAGTCGCGACCAGCCGTAGCCGAGCAGACGTCTGCTCAGCGGGTCACGCCGCGGATGACGGTACCCAGCAACAATGCCGAAGCGGTCTGAGTGACGCAGGAGAAGAGCAATCTCGGCAACATCGAACTGTAGGTCGGCGTCCGTGAAGAACACGCGGTCCATCTTGGCGGCAATCAAGCCCGTTCGAAGCGCCGCGCCATAGCCACGATTCTGCGGATGGTGAATCGAGTGCACCGCCGCGTCTTTGCTGGTCAGTGTACACAACACTCGACGGGTCGCATCACGAGAGCCGTCGTCCACAACAATGACCTCGAACGGCACGTCGAGGGTGCGTCCAACATCCACACAGCGCTGAACAGCACTGGCGATGTTCTCCGCCTCGTTGAAGGCGGGTAGCACAAAAGACAGCGACTTCGTCACGCCGAGAGGGTCCCGACAACCTCGCCGACCAAGTCGTAGTCGCCGGCTTCGGTGATGCGCACGGCGCGAATCTGGCCAATCTCAACATCTTCCGGGGCCATATTAATGTAGACCTGACCGTCGACGTCCGGGGCCTGGAACCAGGTGCGTCCCCGCAACAACAGCTCGGACTCTTCGGCAGTGCCTTCGATGAGCACTGGCAAGACCGTTCCAACGTGTGCATGGAGCTTCTTGCGGCTGATCTCGGCTTGGATGCGCATGATCTCTGCCTGGCGAGCCACCTTGACGTCTTCGTCTACCTGGTCGGGAAGCAGGGCCGCTGGCGTTCCGTCTTCCTGGTAGTACGTGAACACGCCCACATGATCGAACTCTTGGTCGCGAACAAAGTCGCACAGCTCGGCGAAGTCCTCGTCCGTCTCGCCTGGGAAGCCAACGATGAACGTGGTGCGCATGCTGACGTCTGGCACGGCCTGATGGATGCGCTCGAGGATGCGTTCCTGCCCTGCCCGCTTCACGCCACGGCGCATGGCCTTGAGCATGGGGCCAGAGGCATGTTGCAGCGGCATGTCCAGGTACGGAACAACCTTTGGCTCGTCACGAAGGGCTTCGAGAAGGCCGTCTGGAATTCCGATGGGGTATGCGTAGTGCAGGCGAATCCACTGGATACCGTCGACCTTGGCCAACGCACGAAGCAGGTCGCCCAGTCCCGTCTTGGTACCTAGGTCCTTGCCGTAGGCGGTCGAATCCTGGCTGACCAGGTTCAGTTCCACGACACCCTGCATGGCAAGAGCGGTGGCCTCGGTCACTAGGGACTCGATGGTACGGCTACGAAGCACACCGCGCAGCTGCGGGATGATGCAAAAGGCGCACTTATGATTGCAGCCTTCGCTGATCTTCAAGTAGGCGCTGCACTGCGACCATGAGTTGACCCGTGGAGCCATCTCGTCGTGAATGTACATAGGAACGTCTACGAAGGACTTTGGCGTTGCCGAGTCGCGTGCGTCGAGCACGTCACGGATTCGGTGGTACTCGCCGGTGCCGAGGAAGTGGTCAACTTCGGGTAGTTCACCTTCCAGCGATGTTCCGTAGCGTTGGACCATGCACCCGGTGACGACGAGCTTCTTGCACTTGCCTTCTGTCTTGAACTTGGCCATGTCCAGCACAGTCTCAATGGACTCTTCGGTCGCTGGCTGGATGAACGAGCAGGTGTTGACCACAATGACGTCCGCGTCATCTGCAGCATCCACAAACTCGTAGCCGCCCTCCATTAACGAGCCGACCATGACTTCTGAGTCGACCCGGTTCTTTGGGCATCCGAGACTAACGAGGTGCACGCGTTGCTTCATGGCTGGCTCCTAGAGCGAAGGCCGCCAATAGCGCGGCCGAGCCCTACGTGCCTACTTTGCACCCGAGGGACGCTCTACAGCGTGCCTGCGTCTACAACAATTGCACCATCGGGGACGTCAAAGACGAACAGGCTGTCCGGCGTCGGAAGGTTCAATTGCATACCTTCAAAGTCGATTTCGGTGACGCTATCGTAGGCATCGACAATGGCGACCTTGTCTACAAGCAGCTCAGCATTCAGCGTCAGCGTGACCGTCTTAAACTGCCCTTCGTCCTTGGGCTCCAAGGTCAGCACTGTGGGGTCAGACGACACCAGGCTCACGTTGTACAACTCATCAAGCGTGTCCAGAGAGGACAGCAACGACTCGGCACCACCAGCAGTTGCGGTGAACCCGTCGTACTGAATCACTTGGTTTTCGGCTTGGGTGTAAATCCACATGGTCGAGCCATTGGTGACGAACTGCCGTGCGCCATCACCGAAGTTCCACCGCATCTTTGAGGGACGGGCGAGGGTGACTTCACCCGACTGCACATCGTCTCCAAACATCGGGTTGCGTACGGTCTGGACAAACTGGGCGTTCATCACATTCACGTCACTGTACTTGGCTTCAACGGCGGCAATCGCCTCTTCCACCGTAGCAGGGCTGTCTGCCATTGCGGCGGCGGGAATGAGCAAGCTGAGCGCAAGCGACAGGGCCGTGCGTGCCATCATGAGAATCTCCAGAGTCATGTTCGAAGTGCAGCCGTTGGGGTCGGCTGCCGTGTCGTGTGTCTATACGTTCACACGGCCTGTACCTTCACCGCACTTACTGTCGGTGACCTAACGCTGCTACAGGACCTCACGGGGGCGGGCGCCGTCGGCAGGACCGATCACGCCAGAAGCCTCCATGTAATCAATGATTCGAGCGGCGCGGTTGTACCCAATCTTGAGGTGACGCTGCACCATAGACGTCGATGCTTTGTCGGCATTGATGACGATTTGCACAGCCTGGTCGTACAACTCGTCCTTCTCGTCCTCATCGACACCATTAGCGTTCTTACTCTCGTCCGTGATGTCGCCAATGTAGTCGGGCTCATCCTGCGCTCGCAGGAAGTCAGTGACGCGAGCCACTTCTTCGTCAGACACAAAAGCACCATGACAGCGCACGAGGTTTCCGGTTCCTGGTGGCAAGTACAGCATGTCACCACGACCGAGTAGGGCTTCGGCGCCGGCAGCGTCCAAGACCGTACGCGAGTCAATGCGGGTACGTAGCTGGAAGCTGATCCGAGTCGGAAGGTTGGCCTTGATCAGACCGGTGACAACATCCACCGACGGCCGCTGGGTGGCTACGATGAGGTGAATGCCGCAGGCACGCGCCTTTTGAGCGATTCGTGCGATGGACTCTTCCACTTCCTTACTGGCGACCATCATCAGGTCCGCGAGCTCGTCGATGACAATGACAATGTACGGCATGTGCTTCGGAGGCTCGGGGAGTCCGTCGCACTCCATCCAGTCCTTTGGTGCGTACTTGCGAGCACGTTCCGCGTTCCATGACTCGATTTCTTTCTCGCGCTTCTTGTTGAAGCTGACAATGTTTCGCGTGCCCCATCGCGCAAGAATCTCGTAGCGATTGTCCATCTCGCGACACGCCCAGGCCAGCGCCGTTGCTGCACGCTTCGGGTCTGTGACGACGGGATGAAGCAGATGCGGAATGCCTTCATACATCTCGAATTCAAGCATCTTCGGGTCGATGAGAAGCATGCGCAGGTCATCAGGCGATGACGTGTACAGCATGCTCATCAGCATGCCGTTGACCCCAACCGACTTACCCGCACCGGTTGTTCCACCGATGAGCAAGTGAGGCATCTTGGCCAAGTCACCAATGACTGGCTTGCCGCCAACGTCCTTGCCTAGAATGCATGGCAACGCTGCGTGGCACTCCTTGAATGCAGGACTGGCGAGCACTTCCCGAAGGTAGATGGTCAGGCGCTTCGCGCTCGGAATCTCGATGCCCACACAGCCCTTTCCGGGGATGGGCGCAACAATGCGAACCCTGACGGCGCGCAGCGCCATGGCCAAGTCGTCGGACAACCCGGCGATGCGGGACACCTTGATGCCAGGTGCTGGCTCGAATTCAAAGATGGTTACGACTGGACCTGGTCGAACGGCAGTGACCTCACCACCAATCTTGAAGCTCAACAGCTTCTCTTCAACAGTCGCCGCCATCTCACGCAGCTCTTCTTCGTCGATTCCAGTGTCCTGATACGGGACTTCATCGAGCAGGCGCAGCGTGGGTAGGTGGAAGCTCTTCTTCTCCTCTACGACCGCCTCACCGTTGTCTTCGACCTTCTGGTCGTCCAAGTACGCTGCACGATGAACCGTGATTCCAGCGCCACGAATGCTCGCAGTTGTCGGGCGTGGAACATCGCCCATCGCCGGGACCGCGGCACCGATTGGTGCTGGAACGGGGGCGACAGGTGCTGTCGAGGCGGCGACAGGTTCAGGATGTGAAGGGACGAATGCTGCTGGCGGCGTGACGCGTGGAGCGGGCACGACGACCGGCGGCGGCACTGTGGCCGCAGCGACGGGTGGCGTAGCAGGTGGTGCGACGGCAGCGACTACTGGAGCCACAGAGGCCGCTACTGGTGCGATGGGCGCGACGGGCGCGACGGGCGCGACGGGCGCGGCAACTGGAGGTGCTGCTGATGCGATGGGCGTGGCAACTGGAGGTACAGGGGGCGCTACTGATGCGACGGGCGCGGCAACTGGAGATGCAGGCGGGGCTACCGATGCGACGGGCGCGGCAACTGGAGGTGCAGGCGGGGCTACCGATGCGACGGGCGCGGCAACTGGAGATGCAGGCGGGGCTACCGATGCGACGGGTGCGGCAACTGGAGATGCAGGCGGGGCTACCGATGCGACGGGTACTGATTCAGGGACCGCAAGCGAAGCGACAGGCGCGGCTACTGGAACCGAAGGGGCTGTAGCTGGAGAGACGGGCGCGGCCACTGGAGCCGTGACCGCCACGGGCGCTGTTGAAGCGCTGGTAACCTTCGGCACCACGACTACGGGAGCCGAAGGGGCCACGGCGACAGGTGCAGGTGCAACCACGACCGAGCGTGCAACCGCAGGCGAGATGGCCGGCGTCGCTGGTGCCTGTGGGGTTGCTGGCGAGGCTACTGGGAGAACAGCGGACACCGGGGGTGAAACGACAGGCGCAGCCGTAACTATGGGCTGCGGCGTCACTTTCTGAGTCGAGACAGGCTGTGAGTAATGAGAGTCACCACGCTCGAGCTGCACGCGTCGTGACGCGGCATGCACGGCCGGCGTTGCCGTCGCTGGAGCCGCTACTACTGGACGCTGGGCAGTCTGTATTGGGGTCGCCCGTGCTGACGGCACAGCATGCCCAACTACAGATGGAGACTGCACTGACACACTGGGTGTCGCCAACGAAACCGAGGGCGGTATGTGGATCACAAGGGAAGAGGCGGCCCTTGCATTGGGCTGAACCTGCTCTGTTGTTGCACCCACTTCCGGCATGACCACGGATGGTTCAGACGCGTTTACAGCCTTTGCCTCGGGCATACTCGACACCGAAGCAACCGGCTTCGACCGACGACGAGGCTTCGGCCTCACGGCTTGGCGAGCGTTGCGCTCATCGAAGGATGGGAACATGTCCAGCAGGTCACTCCCCTCACCCATGGGCTCGGGTGCAGCGTGCACTGCGGGCTGCTGAGGACCAGCCACAATACGACGTGGTGCTGGAGCACCGACCGCCACAGCGCTTGGACGCTGCCGAGGTCGAGTCTCGCGAATGATGGTCTCCGCCTCTCCATCTACACTCGTCGCGTGGACGGCCTCGAAAGGACGGTAACCAAGGTTCGGATCAATCCCGTCTGCTTCTCCACCAAATGTGCTGGGGTCGAAAGTGTCTTCTACCTCTTCGACTTCCCACTCACCGGCGTCTCCACCACGGACCGAGTCCCACATACGAGCCAAGGTACGCCCGACACTGCGGCTCCCGGCAACAATCGCGGCCCACGATGCCGACGCTGTGCCCTTGGCAGCCCGAGCGCCGAACTGGCCTGCACCCGAGACCGCGCGACTTCCGGCATCGCGGACGACCGGGCCACGGGCTTCCACGCCTTCAACAAGCGCAGCTGCAACGCCCCGCCATCGAACACGGAACAATGCGGTACCACCGAGTACAAGCACGCCAAATAAGAGGAACAGCGCCCCCCAATAGCCAGCGACACCCTGGATACCCCCACCGAAGGTGGAACCAAGTGCTCCGCCTGCGGGGTAGCCAGCGATCTCACCCAACACAACATGCATGAGCCCGAGCACGGCGCTGTAAGTGATGAGCGCACCCAGCCAACGGCGCCAGTCAGCCACAGTTCTGCCAGCGAGCCGAACCATCGTCACGCTCAAAAGCAAGACGATTCCCCAGGCGCCAAGTCCAAAGCCGGCACGTAGGATGTGGGCCACATGTGCCCCCAACGTTCCGCAGGGATTGGTCACACGTCCAGAGCCCGTCTGAAAGACGGTAGGGTCGTGGGCGTCCGCACCAGCCAAACTGACAAGGGCAAACGTGAGAACAAGCGACACTCCTAAAAGCGCGAGCTCGGAGCGGCGTTCACCGACAATCGAGTTCAAGCGAGTGGCGACAGCGGACGTAGTAGTAGTGACTGAGGTACTCATTGTGCGGAACCTAGCACCTCTTGACGCGTCAGGCCCACCCTTCGAGTAGGTTCTAAGAGTCGGCTGGATCGAAATCCAGATCCGTCCGTCGTTTCCGTCTAATGCAGGAAATCGAGGAGGTACCTAGAACCAATGCGCGAATGGCGCACAACGCCTGAATCCCGACATCAAACAGCGCCCCGAGCACGTCGGTTCGCACGGACAAGCAGCGTCAGCGCGCGGTTGAATCTGACCGTGTTGGCCCGCCCACACTCGCACCACGCCATGCATGAGTGGCAGCAAAGAACTGCGAGCCAGGCATGCACTTCGAATCCCATCCCAGATGGGCAAAGCTAGACAAACAATTGCGACGAGGACATTAGCAGAGGGGCATTCAACTGCCCCGTCCATGCCAATCAGTAGGTGAAGGTAGCCAACAAGTGGATATTCACGTCGTCGAATTCAAGGCTTTGGTCCACTACGTCGCTCGTGGCGCGTTGAATCCAAGCAGCGCCTGTAGTCACGGACGCGTAGTCTTGGAAGTAGTAGGTCAGGTCACCGTTCGCCTGAAGGCGAATGTCGGCACGTGATTCCTGGCCAAAATGGTTCTCGAACCGCATGCGGACGCCACTGGAGAGTCCAAAGCGGGACCCCAGCCGACCGGTGTAGGTTCCGTACAACTCGTTGAATGCGGTGTAATTGGTGAACCAGGAATCAATGAAGTCCTTGCGGTACCCAATTGCAACACGTTGCCCTACACCAAAGTCATACTGAATCTGGGTGGTGACGAGCAGGTTGTCGATACCCTTCACGTCTTGCGCGTAGGCATCTTCGTTGGAGTCCTCACAGCCGTCAACCGACTCTTCCAGGTAGCGGCCTGAACCGTAGCCACCCGTCACAACAACCGTCATCCGTTCGGTGATGCGGCCACGAAGACCTGCCTGCATCTTAAGGTGGTTGTTGTCCGGCAGTGCCAGAGACGACCCTAAGGGCTGCTGGCTATTGCCCGTAGAGATGCAGGTCGCTCCCCAACGCTGAATGTCGTAGGAACCAAAGTATACGACTGCAGTTCTTGGAAAGAACGTCCAATCGGCTGACCAAGTCGGCCCATACGAGTCACGGAAGTTGAAGGCTCGCAAGCGCCCCGTGTCATCAAAGACTTCGGGAACCCGGTAGCTGTCCACGCGATAGAAGCCACCCAACGTGAACGCTAGTGTGGGCCCAACACGAATGACGGAAGCACCGTCAAACCGGTTTCGGAACTGTGTGTGATAGCTACCAGTCTGGTCACCAGACGGATTGCTGTCGATACCCACGCGGTCCGAGAACCGGAAGCCGATGACTTGGTCCTTCAGTACATCAACGCCCGCGTCAACGTTAAACTGGTTGAACCGGTCCAGGTTGGTCAGCCGTTCGGAGAAGAACTTGATGAGCTGGTAGTCGCCACCGATACGGAGGTCGACCTCTTGACTCTCAAGGGTCATCTCGACACGCGGCGCAATGCGCATATTGACGCCGGGAAGCGAATTCGCTTCCAAGCGGAGTGGGTTGGTGCGGTACTCAAGACCTACATCGAGTGACGGCGTGATGGTTGCATCACCGATTCGGATGTGGTCGCCCGGGTCGGCAACAGCCAACGATGAGACACCGAGAATCGCACAAGCGGCGATGCTCCAGCGATTTGGGATGTTGGCGACGGTCATCAAGCTAAATCCACTCTTGCCCGGGGGAAAACGTAGGCGCGCGGCGGCGACCCTTAAGCCATGAGGCGTACATGCGCGAGGGTTCCACGTCTAGAAGAAAGGGCTCGCGTCGGGCGGGTCAAAACTGACATCGTACTCAACCGGGAAGTCTGGAGCCTTTGTGTCTTCATCAGACCCAACTTCACCGCCTTCAACCACCAAAGTAGTCGAACCGTCCCGCAAAGCGCCGCTGTCCGTGCAACGTTCAGCCTCAGCCATCAGCTGACGGGCCTTGGCCAAAGCGACGGCAATTTTCCGGAATTCGTGATCGGCTCGTTCCAAGTCGCCAGCTTCAAGGCGCTTTTGCATGGCATCTTCGGCCGACTCACTCACGCCGCGCAGTGCACGGACCGCGGTCAGCTTGTTGTTCAAACACTGAAGCTGTTCAACGTCGGAATCACGACGCGCTGCCTCAACCAACTTGGTGATAGCCTTGACGACTTCGTCGACTTCGGTATTCGCCGCAGAGGCGTAGTCCATCTTCTCTTCGGGAGTCGTGCTCGCGGTTCGCTCAAGGTCACCAACCACACCCACTTCGCCGTCTTGGGCGAACGCGGTGCTCGTGGTCAGGGTGAGTCCAAGAAGCGCGATGGCGATGGCGCCGCCGAGCCGAACGAACGACACGCTACTGCGTCTCGTATTGAAAAAGGTCTTCATGAGCACTTGGATACCTCTCCGGACGGCCTTGCGTCAACACCCCGACGCAAAGTCGGTTTTGTTGGGCGCAAGCTTCGGGTTGCTCTTGGTTTGACACCACAGGCTCTTGAATCCATCATAGATTTCTCAACAAACCTGAAATCCTGCCCGGATAGCCACTTTTCAACCCTTCGGCGAGAAGACAAACGGGTAGAGAATCTCGCCCTCGACTTCCGTACTGAAGCGCCAGCGTCGGATCTTGCCAACGATGCATTCGCCCAAGGCCGCGTTCGACGTAGTGTTCGCAAAGACCGTTGCGCTTGTGACACGCCGGTCACGCACGAACCACTCCACTTCCACTCGGCCTGCGAGACTAGGATTCGCACGCAGTTGTTGCTCGTAACAATACTGAAGCTGGCCAAAGTTGCTCTGCACAACCTGACGGACAGACTCTGCATCACCAATGCCCTCGTCAATCTGGCCGGAGCCTAGGTTGACTTCGCCTTGAACTTGAACTTCAGGACCGGCGTCGACAGTGGTCGAGCCGCCCTTCACACCCGCCAGGTCGCCGATGTCTACGTCCTCGTTGCCAACACCTGCTCCACCGCGCTGCCCTTGCGGCGTAGCGGTAGCTACTTCAACACCGCCGACTTCCCGCAATGCTGCGTCCAAGTCACCGATACCAGAGTCTCCGTTGGCAAAGAGGTCGGCAGCGACCCCCTCACCATTGTCACCAGCAGTGGTGATTGCCATGATCATGAGCGAACGCTGCATGACTTCCGCAGCAGCATCCGAAGCCTGCTGGGCCTTCTGCAAGTCACTGGCTGGCTCTTGGTCTTGCGGCTGCTCACTCGGCTCCGGCTCTGGCGTCTCACCGTCTGGCTGGGGCTCAACTTCGGCCTTCTGATTTGGGTCCACCAAGTCGGTCTCCAGCTCTGTCGTCTCGATGACTTCGGGCGGATCCAAAATTAGCTGGGTGAACCGGTCAGGAATCTCTTCCATCGTGAGCTGGCGGGGCGGAGGCGCATTCCACACCCAAATCATCAACACAGCGGCCAGGCCGGTGAACACAGCCATGGCACCAAGGAAGACGGGATCATCCTCTTCGAACAGCCGAGGCCGGAAGTCCATGGCGGCGAGAGGCTTGACCGCCTGTACCGGTGGGGGTGCGACGAACTGAAACAGCACGGTGACGTTGTCAACACTGACCTTGCCACGGTCCTGTTGGGTGAGCGGCAATCGCCACTCATCGCCTTCTTTGGTGACCGTAGGGTCGGACCGCAGCTTGTCGAGTCCAACAACGGCGCCACCAGAAGAGATCTTTCCCTTCATCTCTTCGGTAAACGCAAGACAGTAGCCGTCATCCGTCACACGGAACAGCTCAAACGTTGAAGGAAGACGTGTCTTCGGAAAGACAAACGTATTGTCGGCGCCGTCTCCAACGGAAACGCGCTCACCCGCCTTGACCAACCGTTCTTGGACGATTTTGCCGTCCTGAATGATGCCAATGCGAAGTACTTTCTTGGCTTGTGCTTGCGCCGCCATCTAACGCCTCTGGGAGGGGAGGAACAGGGAGTGGCCATGCCAC
The DNA here is from genome assembly GCA_913061235.1 of uncultured Pseudomonadota bacterium. GTDB lineage: Bacteria > Myxococcota_A > UBA796 > UBA796 > CAJXTB01. The sequence goes on from CAJXTB010000005.1 coordinate 294,110, forward strand.
CCACCGTGTGAGACACCATTGCGCGGGAACGGTTCGATGTCTAGGCACTCGCTTCTGCGAGAGCAGGCGAACCGTCTGGTATGAGATTTGGATGAATTCATGTTCCGGTTCCGCCTGGATTCGATCTCTGCGGGCCACTGCGGTGGCACAAATCAGAAATCCTACTCGTCTACGATAGGCGCCTCTGTAACCAATGACAAGGCCACCGCCGCGCTCGATACAAGCATCGGACCAAAAGCCGTCCGCTTGAGTACAGACATTGCATTCTGCGAGGGTGCCCAAAACCAAAAAAACCCGGAGGCAAGCCCCCGGGTCGCGGTTCAGAGCAACGGCTGAATCAGCCGCCGCCCTTGATGACGACAAAGCGGAAGTTACTGAATTGCGCCTGCCCGGCCGTGTACATGACCTCGCGAATTAGCGAGAACGGCAGAGTACTGTCGCACTGCAACAAGATCTCACCCTTAAACTCCAGGTCTTCGCGCTGAGTACGCTGAGCCTGGGTCTTGGCCGTCTCGGCCTTGGTGAGCAGCTTCTCGTAGAGCTTCTGGATCATTTGACCCTGCTTCTCGTCTGCCGGGATGGAGGGAACCTCGGCACCAGACACAGGATCAGTCGCCGTTCCCAGCGACATGACAGCAACGCCGTCAACAAGAATCTGGCTCTTGCTTACCACGACCTGGACTGCCAACTTCGGGGCCTTCTCCGCAGAGGAGATGGGCACCACAAGGTCCGCAGACGGTGTCACCGAGATGTCCTCGGTAGAGTAAGACTTGAGCAGGAAGATCAGGATGATGGTCATGATATCCATCATCGAAGTGATGTTCAGACCTTCATTACCGCCGTTGCGACGTGTAGATTTTCTAGCCATAATAGCTCCCGCTTATTGACCGCCGCCAGCAATGACGACGTAGGGGAAAAGTTCTTTGTCGCGCATGGACGACACACCGTTCGGGTCCGTGTACTGCTCTTTCTGCGTCGCATCCTCACGAGTAGCGTCCATCGTCATGATGATGATGTCGTACCGGATGTGGGATTCAGGCACCAAGATGACGTTCTCCTCATGGGAGTACTCGTCCTTGATGGTCGACAACAGTGTCGTCAGTGCCTCGAAGTCGTAGCTCTCGATGCCGGGGCATCCAGACTGGCGACAAGGAACTGTCGGACCGTCGCTACCCGCAGAGGGGAGCACCGCTACATCCGTCGCGATGGTGAACCCTTCCGAGGTGACAAGCACCTTGAGGTTCAACGGCGGAGTGTCGGGCTCGTCTTGGGCCTCGGTCGGCGCGCCAATGGCAGGCAACGTCGAGTCGATGACGGCGAGATTTACAAACGAGGAGGCCATCAGGAGGAATGGAATCAAGATCGTGACCATGTTCATGATCGGGATCAAGTCCAGCTCTTGAGAGTCTGCAGCGCGTTTCTTCTTTATAGCCACAATGGGCTCCAGTCAGTGAGACGGGAAAGGCAGGAGCGGTGAGCCAGATTGGCCCACCGCGTGCACGCGGCCAATTAGGCCTGTGCGGCTTCCTTCAGGGTGCCTTCGCGGCGTGCGGTCAACAGGTTGACCGTCTTCAGACCGTACTGATCGACATCGTCCAGGACCTTGTTCGTGCGAGCGACGATCAGGGAGTGAAGGACGAGAGTCGGAATAGCGGCCATCAGACCACCAGCCGTGGTGTACATAGCAACGGAGATACCAGCAGCGAGCATTGCTTGCTTCTGGTCGGCCGATGCGACGGCAACAGCCTTGAACGCTGCCACGAGACCAAAAATGGTTCCGAGCAGGCCAAGAAGCGTTGCGACGTTGGCGAGCATGGCGAGGTAGCCAGTGCGCTTGTTGAGCTTCGGGCCGACCTCAAGGGTGGCTTCATCAACAGCGTTGGAAATCTCTTCCGGCTTGCGGTTGGCACGGGTGAGACCAGCCTTAACGACGCGCGGCAGAGCAGCGTGAGGCTCGGCGTTGCACAGCTTGATGGCACGGTCGATGTTGTTCGCCATGATCAACTTCTGCACCTGCGCCATGAACGCGGTGGAGTTGATATTCGCGCGGAAGATGATGAAGAACATCCGCTCGAACGCAATCGCCATTGCGATCACAAGGCAGAACAGAATTGGGATCATGAAGAACCCGCCTTCCATGAACATCTCTACGGGATTGACCATTTATCATGCCTCCAGAAAAACTTTGTATAGGTCGAAGCTTGGGGAAATGGAGTTGCTGAACGCAACGCCGTGCTTCGACTCTGTGACCCGGGCATCCTTACTCGTTCGCCCTGATCACGTCATTGAGGGATTGTGAGGAGCGTGTCAGAGCTTGGCTGACACGACCCTCGCTGGGTTCGGATGGATTGACCCGTCCTGTGGGAATCGGTTCGTCAAGGAATCGACAAGTGCCGGAAAACTAGTTTAAAAGATACGTCCGACCTACGACAATCTTGGCTAAGGAACTACGTTCCAGCGATGTTGACGTTTCTTGTGTCACTGTATTCCCAGAAGCGAAAAACGCGCAAGCTGGGTGCTGAACCTGACCTCATACGACATCAGGACTCAGCTGAAGTGCCAACACCGAATTCAGCTCGTCGGATGCTGTAGCCGTGCCGGTCACAGCGATCACCAGCACCAAATGGCGCACCCCTCTAGAAAGGAGCCTCATCGAGAGCCTCAACAATCTTGGGCAAGAAGCTCTCTTTGAGCTCTAGGTCATAGGGGTCATTGAGATTCTGACGTGTGATGAGCACCGAGACTTGTGGTCGCTGCACCTCACCTTCGACCTCTGTCACCTCAAACACCATGCGACGCTCTGCATCTGCAGTGTCGGGCATAGACAGCACGCTAGCCAAGCCAACGACTGCGACCAAGCGAATTGCCCAACGAAGGGTGGGACGAATCTTCATGGAGTACTCGGTGCTGGGGTTTCAGTCGGAGGGCTCTCTGGCCCCGCGGGTGCGGTTGGCGCACTTGCTTCTGCTTCTCGCAGCAGTTCCTCGCGACGAAGGCGCTCTGCATCACGGGCCTCGGCATCCGCATCTGCCTGACGACGACGCGCAGCACGACGCTTCTCCTTTTCAAAGTCGGAGATATACTCACCGGCAGCAGCCGACTCATCTCCGCCACGCTCAACATACCCTTCAAGCAGGGTAATTGCGCGCTCATAGTCCTTGAGGTAGTCGCCTACCAAGATAGCCAAGTTCAACTGCGGCTCGACGTTAGCGGGGTCTTCTGTCAGCGCAGCTTTGTAGAGCCGCTCGGCATCATCAAAGCGCTCGACACCCCGGTAAGTCACGCCAAGGTTCACCATCACCCCATGATTGGTAGGGTCGGCGGCGTAAGCGCGCTCCAATAATGGAAGCGCATCAGCAAAGTTGCGGTCATCCAGGTAGACCTGTGACAGGTACACCAAACCAGGAATCCCATTGGGGTCGAACTCTACAGCCTTTTCTAAGTAAAACCGCGCTGTAGTCAGATCGTTTTCAATGAGGAATGTCCGACCAAGGTTGGTGTGCAGCCAGGCGTCATTTCGCCCCTCTGGAACTCCGTCGATTCCCTTTCGGAAAACGAACTTGGCCAGTTCCAGGTCTCCCTTGTCCATGTACGCCAACCCTAGGTTGTTGTAGAGAGCCAAGTTGTTGGAGTTGAACTTCAGCGCTTCTCGGGCTTCGGCAATGGCTTCATCCAGCTCACCACTCTCGCGTAGCGCTTGAACAAGCGCTGCACGAAGGCCATTATGGTCGGGAGCCCGACGGATACCAGACCGAATCGTTGCCAAACCAAGGTCTTCGCGGTCAGATGCCATCTGAGCAAGGCCCAAATACAGCCACGCGTCGCCGTTTTCAGAGTCAGCATCGGATGCCCGTTGGTAGCTAATCCGCGCTTCAGACATGTTGCCTAGGCGTTGGTGAGCAATGCCCAGGTCCAAGTGTGCAACGGCATTGTCAGGCTCTTCTACGAGGACACCTTCCAAGATCTCTTTGGCCCGAGTGACGGACTCGTCCCCTCCCCGTTCCAGCAAATCGACGGCATCATTGATGCGCTGTTCGATAGGCACATTTTGTTCGGCGACCACGTCCGTAACGGTCGGTGCGTCCGGCTCGTTGAGCAGGTCGTTGTTTGGATTCTCAGGCGGAGCCTTGGGACAACCGACCAGGAGTGCGAGTGCGAGCAACGCTGTGGGTGAACGCATAATCACTCTCCCCCTTCTTCGGTTTCTTCGACGGGAACCGGCCGAATCGGCGTAGGTTCAAAGACCGAGGATGCTTCGGTCTCTCCCCGAACCTCGGTCTTGTCTGCTGGGTAGTTGATCGGGTCACTCTCATTGAGCGCAGTCTTGGCCTGGCCTACGTACTCGCTGTAGCGCTTGCGCTCGGTGGCGAAGTCGATGACCCGCTGCAAGCGCGCTCGGCCCTTGTCCTGCACGTTGTCCAACCGAGGGTAGACGTTCGTCTCCAACGCTTCGAAGAACGCATCTTCGAGCTCGGGTGGAAGATCAGCAGGCGGCTCGATCGAGTACCCGACCGTCACATAGTGAAGGTATGCCTGGCCAATCCGCAACAGGGCGGCGGTCGAGTATTCAAAGTCACCGTACTTACCTACATATGCTGCGGCAGCTTCTTCGAACGCCAACATCTTCTCTGGCATGGTGGTAATGATGAGGTCGACATCGCCTTGCTCATCACCGGTAAGAACCAGCGCATCGAAGGCGTCGAACTCAGATTGAATGTCACGGAATGCGGCTTCCGCTGCGTAGTGACGACCCATTTGGCCCACTTCCACGCCGTCTGCGACCATGCGGTCGTAGTCAGCGATAATGTCGTCGCGGATTCCGCTGGCACGACGCGTATCGCCGCCTTCGTCGAAGAACTCGGCCTGGCGTTGCTTAGCCGCAAACGCGTGGTCCGGGTTGTTCATACCGAAGCGCTGCAAGTACCGGCGGTAGTAGGTCTGGGCCGCATCGGGCGAGATTGCTTCCCACTGCTCGGCTGCACGCCAGAACACTTCTTCTGCGTCTGGCTTGTCCGGGTATTGGGTGGCGTAGCGCTCAAAGCCTTCGGCTGCGTCTTGGTTACGGCCTAGACCGATCTTCAAGAAGGCCGCATTGTATAGGGCATCTGCCGCATTCTGGTCATCTGGGAAGTTGCGGATGAGCTGCTCGTAGTAGCCAATGGCTTGGTCGAGTTCCAACGTAGACTCGTACGTTGCTGCAATCCGAAAGTACAGACGACGGGCTTCTTCACTATCCGGGTACTCGGCGACGTATCGCTCGAACAATTCGATAGCGCGCTCGCTCTTTCCCGCGACGTCGTAGCTATTAGCAGCGTTGTACAACGCCACGCTTGCGTACTGCGACTCAGGAAACTCTTCGACGAAAGCTAAGAAAGCCTCGGCAGCCGCCTCACGGTCTGTCTCGACGAGATTAAGAGCCGCCTTAAAAGTCGACCCTTCCAGCGTGTCAGCTAAGCCTGCAATGAGGTCGTCTCGCGACTGACCATCGAGCGGTCCTGGCATATCGACGAGGTACTGCTTGGCGAGCTCACGCACCTGCCCGAGGTCGCCTAGATAGGTGTACATGTTGACGTGAAGACCAGCTGCGTAGCCAGCTTCAACCGAGCGTCGGTCTTCCGCAATCACAGCTCGAATCAGCTCTTCGGCCTTTTCGAATTGGTTGTGAGTGTAGTAGACCTGAGCCATCATGTATGCGTACTTTGGACGCCTAATCTCGGCTACTTCGCGCAAGTCTGGAGCGTCTTGCACGTCATCTGGAGGCTCAAGGAAAGTATGCGCGTTGAACGCAGTGTGGCCGGCAATGAAGTCTTCGTGCCATGCGGACAGCGCGTAGACTGGGTACTCGAATCCGCTCGAGGCCGTCTCCATGCGCTCGATAAAGCCAGCAGCAGGAACCGACCAGAGTGGCGCTTGAACCGCCTCCGCACGTTCACGCGCACTCTCGTCAAAGGCGTCCAGCGGCGCACCCTCAACAGCCTGTTCCATGCGTAGGCGCGAGGCCTCTGCGATACGCAGGAATCCAATGTCCGCGTACGGATGATTGTCCGTAGAACGAATCAAAGACGCGTACTCGTCGGACGAGTCATCGTAGGCCTTGGCCTGAAACAAGGCGTCTGCCAAGTAGAATTGCTTCTGATAGAAGTCGTCCGCAATCGGGAACTTCTCCAGGTACTCACGGTACTTATCAGCCGCTTCCAAGTAGTCGTTGACGTCCCCACTCTCGCGAGCACGGGTGTGGTAGTCCACCGCGACGTCTGCAAGGGAGTCCTCAATAAACCGCCGCGCAACGGCGAGAGCATCGGGATTATTACGGTTAGCGGCCCACCAATCGGTGTCGTCATTGTAGCGTTCGGTCAGCTCTACAACAGCGGCGTAGGCGGCATCCTGGTCCGCATCGATACCCGACGCGAGTAGCTCCGCCACCTTGTACATCAACGATGGGTTCTCAGGCCGGAGGGTCCAGCGTGGGTCGTCCTGCATGTAGCGGTAGACCTCAACGGCCTCGCCAAAGCGCGCCTGCTGGGTCAGCGTCTCGCCCAGTTCATTGAGGATGTCCCACTCGTAGTCTCGCCGCGGAGACGTGGTCTCAAAATGGCGAAGCGACGACTGCAGTGCGGAAGTCCCCTCGTCAAAGTCCGAGATGTCGGAGAACGAGATGGCCATGTACTTGAGGGCATCCGGGGCGTAAGCACTCTCGCGGCCCTCTTCCGCCATCAGTACATCCGCACGGTCCATGATGTCGGTGAACAAGCCCAGTGCCAGGCCATATGCAGGCCGGCCCATAGAGATCTCGTTCGTTGTGGGGCCCGCGAGCTTGTAGTAGGTCCACGCCAGTTGATAGATGGCGTTGTCGAAATACGCGCCTTCATCACCTTTGTCGTAGACGGCGCTATAGCGGGCGATTGCCTCGGGGAAGTCATTGTTATCGAAGGCAATGTTGCCCAGGAACAACTGGGCTGCGTCGACCAGTTGGGAGTCCGGCGACACCCGAATCAAGTCCAAGAAGGCTTGTTTCGCGAGTACTTCGTCCCGCTGCTCACTGGTGGACTCGTTGTAAGAGAAACCGAGCATGTAGTAGGAGCCATCAAGGTGCTCGTACTGCTGTTCCGGAGGCAACTGTACGTTGTCGCGAATGATGCGCTGGTACAGCCCAATCGTAGGCCCCAAGTCAACCATGGGTTGGGGCGGAATCTCGTCCCAGCGCTCTTCGTCGATGAGTTGCGCTTCGAGCACGCTGTACTCTTCGCTCGTGCGCAACCACTCGGTCTTAGCAGCGACGTAGAGCAGGTCGGCGAGGCGGAAGCGGACGTGTGATGCGTAGGAGGTGTCCGGATACTGCTCCAAGAACGCTTGCATGCGCTCACGGGTCAAGAGCCGATTGTCATCCTCCATCTCGGAGAGCGTGCTGATGAGCTGGTCATAGCCGCTGACGAGCTTGCCGCGTTCCTCTACCTCTCGCAGGGACAGAAACCGGCGCGTATCCGCATCCAGTTCGGCCATACGATCGGTGTAGCGCGACTCAATCGCGCGGTAGTCCTCAGCATCAACGGAAGCCGAGCCGCTGTCTGCAACAGCGTCATCAGACACCTGAGCCGAGGCAACGCTGGTCATGAGCGCCAAGCCCACTACAAGTGGAAATCCGTACCGCATCAGGGCTGCCCCATCTTCTGGCGAATGATGTCGAAGCGCATGTCGAGGTCCGTAAGCAACCGCGACTTCTCTTCCGCAACGCGAGTGCGCTGGTCAACGATGTCCAGGGTCCGTGCCCAGTACACATCAACAATTCCCATGTCCGCCCGCAAAATACTGTCTGCGAAGAAGTCTTCGAGGCGTCCAAACCCACGACGGGTCAAATCCGATGACACGCCCGAGGCTTCGTCCAAGGTCAGTTCGTATTCCACCCGTTGCTGGGCAACTTCCTTGACCTCGTGTTCGAAACGAGCACGAATACGAGCCAATTCAGACGATTCCATGGAGGATAGCCGAGCACGCAATGCCGTCATCCGGCCCAAGCTGTACTCCAAGCTGCCATGGAGAGCATCAACGCGCGTGGCGATGAGGTCGGCATCTCCGCCGGACACGCTTCCTCGAAGGTCACGGTAATCTCGGCGCAAGCCCGCGACGTCATCCGAGAACTGTTGCTCGGCGGTCGCTCGCAGGTCTTCCCAATCGCTGCGAGGTCCGACGGAGCGCAGCTCGTCCAGGGTGACCAGGACGTCATCGAGGTCTTGTTCGACGCGGCGCAGATCAATCTCGCTACGTGCAGACTCTGGCGCTTCGGGGTTCGCGTCCAGACTTGTCTGGAGGCCGCGCGCTTCGCCCTGAAGGTCCGTGACTTGCGACTCGAGTAGAGCCAGTTCTTCGAAGTAGCGCTGCCGTGCACGACGACGCTCTTCCACGCCTAGGTCGTTCGACAATCCTTCCATGCGCATCTGGATAGCTTCCCGACGTGCCGACAGCGGTCCGACGAGCCGGCGCACTTCCGTGCCTCCTCGGTCCGCCAGCCATGCCTCTTCCACTTCGAGAAGGCGCAATGTTCGGGACGTCGCCTTTTCTTGCTGGATGGCCATGGCATAGCGAAGGTGCTCGAATCCACCAAGGCCAACATCACTGCTGAGCACGGCTTCCAGCTCTTCAATGAGCCCTTCAGATGCCGTTATCTGCTGTGATTGCCGCTCAAGGTCTGCGTAGACGTCGATGGCACGGCCCACTTCTTCGTCAGCTGCCATCATGGCGAATGCGTACCCAGGCAACTCTCCGTCGTCGTACAGACCGGAGTCGTTCGCAGACAAGATCTGCTCAAAGTACGGCGTGGTGTCTGCGGTCGCCATGGCCAGTGCCTGCATCTGGTCGCGAATAGGCTCGTAGTTGAGAACCACACCCTCATACGCGATGAGCGCTGACTCGTAGCGGCGCTTCTCCATGCTCAAGTGCCCTTCCAACAGCTGGAGTTGGGCGGTGTACTCGTGCTCTGGGTATCGAATCAGGAAGATCTCAACAGCGTCGAGCGCGGCTTCGTACTCTTGCTGTTTGATGAAGGTCCACACGATTTCGTACAGTTGGTCGGCTTGGTAGTCCGAATCACCGCCAATCCGACTGTAAAAGTCGCTGGCAAGCTGAAACTCACCCTGTTCATAGTGGATGCGGCCCATGGCCAGCAGGGCCAAGTCCAAGATCTGACGGTCTTGGTAGGAGTCGACCGAGCTGTCCAGCAACGGCGTAAAGTGGCCCATGGCTGCGTCTAGGTCGCCGTCAATGACATCCAAGGCGCCAAGAGCGTACTGGGACCGGCTCCACCACGGGCTGTCAACGCTGACCTGCTCGTAGTTCTGGCGGGATTCCGTCAGCTTGCCCTGAGCATAGAAGCTCTTGGCCAAGCTGTAGGTGATGAGGTCCGATGGGCGTACGCGGCCGTTCAGGATTTCTTCGCGGTAGTACCGATCGAATGATGCGATCTGGCCAGTCTCTGCGTACAGTTCGAGGAGGCGACGCACTGCATCTTCGCGAAACGGATGTTGAAGGTCGTCCGCAATCACCAGATACCGGGCTTCGGCCGTAGCTACGTTCCCCATCTGATAGAGCGATTCCGCCAGGTACCACTCAGCATCCCGGTGAAGTCCAGCGTCTCCTAGAGCGGCGGTGGTCACCAACGTGAAGAAGCCTTCGGCGGCGAGGGTGTGGTCGCCAATCATGTGCAAGTAGACGTACTCGCGGTAGCGTTCCAGAGCCTGACGCTCGCTGATGAAGCCTCGGCCAGGAGCGACCTGACTCTCCAGACGTTCGACGCGGTCAGCTACAGCCTGAACGTCAATTTCGACCGCTGCAATGTCTTCTAGCGTATCGGTTGCGGCGAACACAGAACCAGACAGAACACACCACATCACGCCAATGGCGGACGTGCGCGAGCCAACGGCGGGAAAGCAGGTCAGGAGATTGCGAAAACGGGGGGGGCAGAGCGGAGAGATGACGTCACTCCTCGCGCAGGTCAGCGGACAGCACGTCGTACTCTACGTACAAGCGGTCCATGAATGTACGGGACAAACCTGAACGTTCGTCGGTAATGACGCGTAGGTTCACAAGATTTCCGTCGCTTACGTCAACTTCGTAGCTGGACTGAAGCTTGAAACTGTAAGTCCGCAGGTAGCTGAAGACACCGAAGCCGCTTCCGCGAAGAACAAACTGGACTTCCACGACATGGGCACCCGGAGGCACAGTCTGTTCATGGACCTTCATCTCGCGCAGGTCATCCAACGAGCCGCTTGGGTCTACCCGGCGGAAAATCGACTTTCCATCAAGATAGTAATCCATCGACTCAAGCGTGTACGCTGGCCCCATCCGGTTCACGTGCCACACCGCGATCCTCGAGCCGAGGGTAGCGCCCTCAATCACAAGCTCTTTGAGGAGCTGAAGCGTGGCCTTGGAGCGAAATACGCGCTCTTTGAGGCGCTTGACCTCCTCCTCCACGGTGAGCAACTCGCGTGACATTTCCAAGTCTGCTTGTGCCAAGGCTTGCGCCTCCGCTGCTGCAGCTTCGTCAAGCTCGGTTGACAGTGTAGTTTCGGCCTCGCCTTCCGAGCCAGGGTCTTGGGCGAAGACCAACGGTCCCCACAGAAGAGCAGCAAAAGGAAGGGCGAGAAGCCATCGCTTCATCGGCATCATGAGGTCCACCTAGGGTTCCGCGCGGGGCATTGTAGCCGACCCACGAATGAATGCACATCGGGGGCTCGCCCCGAAAGTTGATGAGAAAGTGAAAGACACACCTGACTCATGGTGTGGCTTCTTCGTCGTCCGGATCGGCATCAACGAGGAACATCTCGCGTGCGAACCGGTCATGCAGCTCGCGTACCTGCCAGATTCCACCAGACACATCGTTGACGAGAAAGGCGAAGGCGTAGCGCTCACCGTCTGCCGCTTCTACGTACCCAGCCAAGCAATGAATTCCGTCGATCGTGCCGGTCTTGCCGCGCAAACGCCCCGGCTCATCCCGCAAACGACGCCAGAGCGTACCGTCTTGGCCAGCGATGGCCAACGAGCTCTGAAACTCAGCGCCAACCCGGCGGTCCGCAGCCATATCCACCAGAACGGCGGTGAGGTGAGACGGGGCGATGCGCGTGGAACGGCTCAAGCCGCTGCCGTTGACGAGCGTGAACTCCTCTTCCGGAATGCCAAGTGAGACAAGGTAGTCGTGAACCGCCTGAACACCGGACTCGGTCGTACCGGGTGAGCCGTAGGTCTCTGCCCCCACGGTTCGCAGTACAGTCTCGGCAATGAAGTTGTTGGACAGCTTGTTCATGTCCATCAGCACGGCAGCGAGCGGCGGTGACCGAAGTGTGAGTAGCTTGTTGGCGCCATCAGCCGGGGTGCTTCCCATGTGATGCGAGCCGCTGACAGCGACACCGTGCACCGCGAGCATTTCTTCGAAGGCACCGCGGAAGTGCGCTGCAGGGTCGTCAATGGTTCGGTAGATCCGATCGACGCCGTTGCCCGAAGGGGTTGAGCCCGTCACTGTGAACGTAGTGGTTCCGCCTTCAACCTCACGTTCAATACCAATGCGAGCGCGTGAGCCGCGACCGCTCGTCGTCGCTTGATTGTCGACCACCACAACCTCACCCGCAGGCGTCTCCAGGAGGACGCGGGCAGGGCCACCGATTTCGGCACCAGGTCCTACCAGCAACGCAGCGGTGTTGAAGTTAAGGGAAAGCGCACCAATCGGCGGGTAGTACGAGGGCCCCCGCGCGATGTCTTCAGGCTTGTCCCACCCAACGAGGTGGTGGTCAGGACCAAAGAAATCTTCGTCGTAGATGACGTCGCCGTCGATTCGGGTGAGCCCCTCCGCCTTCAGATCGAAGATGAGCTTCCACAGCTTCTCGACCACTAGTGTGGGGTCCGCACCGCCCTTGATGTACAAATTGCCGCGCAAAACCCCAGCAGCGTCAATGCGGCCGTCGCTCCAGATTTCGGTCTTGAACCGATAGCTAGGCCCCAGAGTGCGCAGTGCCGTGGCCGCTGTAAGTACCTTCATGGTCGATGCGGGGATGAGTCCTCGGTCCGCGTCTCGCGCAAACACCTCTTCCCCAGTGCGCAGGTTGACCACTTGGATGGCCGCATCACTCCGAGTAAAGGTCCGATCACTAACGATGGGCGCCAGAACCTCCTCTAAACTTGCAGAGGGCGCCTGGATCGGCGGATCTGCAAAAGCAAACGAAGGAAGTGCGAAAGCGAGCACTGCAATAGCAGTGCGAAACGTGCGGATGGGCATAGTGGGGACCGCGTGGAGGCTGGGGAGAGAGTCGGAACAACGTAGGGTGCCATCAGAATGGAACCGCGAGGGCCGACATCTTATCCCACTAGGGGTCATTCTACGCGGTCGCAATCCGCGACTGACTCCATCACGATGTAAGATGCCACCGGTCATGGCGCTGAACACCTCCTGCACAAGCAGTTGGACACCCATGCAAGCATTCGGTGTCACCAACGAGGGGTTTCCTTGAGTTCTGCACAACTTTTGGTGGTCGATGATGACCGGGGTGTGCGTACGGCACTTCGGGTAAACCTTAGCAAAGCCGGACATACCGTCACGCTAGCGACCAATGCCGACGAGGCTCTACAGGCCCTACGGTCCAGCCCGTTCGATCTCGTAATTACCGACGTCAAGATGCCAGGCGAGACCGGACTGACCCTCTTGGGTCGAGTGCGCGAGGCGTGGGTGGACACACCTGTGATCGTCATGACTGGGTACGGTTCTGTTGAGGACGCAGTCTCGGCCATGAAGGCGGGAGCTGCCGACTACATCATCAAGCCGGTTGAGAAAGCAGAGCTCCTGTTGTTGGTGGACCGCGCGTTGCAGACGCGCGCACTACGCGCCGAGCTGATTGCTCTGCGTCAGGAAGTCGAAGACAAGTACGGATTCGACAACATTATCGGTACATCCGACGCGATGGTACGGCTGTACGAGGACATCTCGGCGGTCGCTGACAGCTCAGCGACGGTCTTGCTTCATGGGCCAACAGGGACAGGCAAGGAGTTGTTGGCACATGCCATCCACTACCGAAGCGCCCGACGCTCGGGTCCCTTGGTGCCAGTGAACTGCGGAGCGATTCCAGAACAACTGCTGGAGAGCGAGCTTTTCGGGCACGAGCGTGGTGCGTTTACGGGAGCTGTACGTCAGCACCTCGGTAAGTTCGAGCAGGCAGACGGCGGCACCATCTTATTGGACGAAATCGGTGAGATGGACCTTCACATGCAGGTCAAGCTCCTCCGTGTCTTGCAGTCCGGTACATTTCAACGGGTTGGGGGTACCAAGACTCTCACTGTTGATGTCCGCATTGTGGCGGCAACCAATCGCGACCTCCGGGAAGAGGTCCGCGAGGGACGTTTTCGCGAGGACTTGTTCTATCGACTCAACGTTGTTGCCTTGGCCGTTCCCCCACTGCGCGACCGTCGAGATGACATTCCCCTGCTCGTCGACCACTTCGTGGCAACGTTCTGCAAGAAGGACAAGCGAGATGTTCCACGGCCCAGCCATGAGACGGTTCAGCGCCTGATGTCGTACGCGTGGCCAGGCAATGTCCGTCAGCTCGAACACGTCATCGAGCGCGCGGTCATCTTGCACCGTGGTGGCACGAGCCTCGAGATCCCGACACCGGAGGACCTGCGGCCATCACGGGACGAGCACGACCCCCTCCCGCCTGCCGGAACGGCCCTGCCCGACTTCCTGGCCGAACACGAGCGCCACGCCATCATCGCAGCACTCAAGCTCGAGAACGGGGTCCAGGCGCGCGCAGCACGTCGACTAGGCATCAGCCGAAGCAATCTGAACTACCGCATCCAGAAGCTCGACATCACCATCAAAGACGTGGCCTACGAGTAGACGTCAGTCGACCGGTGCATACAAAGCCATGACTTCGTCGCAGGACAGCTCTGCGAGCACATCACGCCCATCACCGCACTCGTTGAGTCCGAGTTCGATCTGCCAGCCGTCCAGGTCTGACCGCAGCGCCTCCCAGTCCTGCCCGCACTCGCGCACGTATTCTTGCCGATTGCGCGCCCCCAAGTCCTCCCAGCTAGCCGCCACAGTCCGACACTCCGCCAGCCGCCGCCCCAGGTCGCCGCAGAGCCGGTCGCACCGGTCCCCGCACGCACTCAAGCCTAGGACGACCAGGATGGCGGCAATGGGCCTCATGACGTCACCACTACAGCGAAGCCCAATGGCGTCGGAGCAGAAGCATCAGAAGACCGTTGTGTCTGAAGTTGCATCACCCATCGTCCTTGGGAAGCTTCTCGGCCTCTAACCTCACTGCGCCATTCTTTTCAGAAACGGTGCTGCGGTCACGAACGTGAAGGACAAGGCGCTAGGATGGAGCAGGCCCTTGGGCCTGACACTGACGCAGCAACAGAGTTGTTCGCTATTGTGTCCGACAACGTGTTCTGAAAAAGGTGGCCAGAGAGGGACTCGAACCCCCGACACAGGGATTTTCAATCCCCCGCTCTACCAACTGAGCTATCCGGCCATCAACTTTTCACAATGTATGCTGCAAGGCATCTCTGCCTGCCAGCGGCGCCCGATTAACCAAACCAGAGCGCACCGTCAACGGACTAATCACATGCCGGGCGCAAGACTCAGCCGAACGTCGGAGAGAACCTGACATTGGCAGGCCAAACGATGCGAAGGAGAATCCAAAAAGGCTTCCTCTTCTTCGACGAGAGGACTCAGGCTGCTCATCTCGCTCACATCTACGCGGCACGAGTTGCACGCTGCGAAACCACCGCAGGCAGACTCAATGGGAACACCGTTCTCTTCACAGGCGTCTAGCAAGCAAGTGCCGACACTGACAGTGAACGTCTCGTACCCCTCGACTTGAACGGTGGCGATGCTCATAGGTCGAACGAGCTTCCGCACCCACAGGCGCGCTTGACGTTGGGGTTGTCGATGTCGAACCCCGTCTCCATGATCTCGTCCTTCCAGCCAATGACCGAGCCTTCAAGGTGCGCTTGGTGCTCTGGATCGACGAACACGCGGACACCGTGCTGCTCAATGACCGTGTCCGACTCAGTTGGTGACGGCTGGAACTCAAGAATGTAGGAGTAGCCGCTGCAGCCACCATCCCGAACGCCGAAACGGAGCCCGTAGGTCTCCCAGGACTTCTTTTCGAGCATGGTCCGCATGTGGGTCGCAGCTTCTGGGGTCACGGTAATCATTGGGTCTCCTCGCCGTCCTACGCAGTAACCACGTCAGGCTGGAGCGGAAGTCTCAATCTGCCCCGACTGGTCCTGCTTGCGGCTGAACATCTTCCACAAACGGTATGGAATCTGGCCTGCAACCAACAAGAACAGCGGAGGACCGATCTTGTTCATGCCCCACGCCGCTGCAGGTGAGCCGTGTCCCATGAACACGAACGACCGGGTCAGTCCGCAGCCCGGACACTCAACACCCAGCCACCGGCGCCAAGCGCACATTTCTGGAACTTCAAACCCACCAAGGTGAAGAAAACCGGTGGAGGGAGACATCAAGACCGCCAACAAGACAATGACACTGGACAGAACGAGCGTGAACGCGTCGCTGCTCCACAGTCGATTCCAGCGGGTCATGCCCACCGCGTAGAGTCCCGAATTCGGTACTTCTTGAGGACGCCACCAAGGGCTTCATCCAAGTCAATCCCTTGCTTATTCGCCATGCAAATCAGGATAAACAGCAAGTCACCGAGCTCGTCTTCGATGCTCGATTCTGCCTCACTAGACTTCTTCTTCTTCTGACCAAACTGGTGGTTGTACTCGCGGGACAACTCGCCCACTTCTTCGACGAGCCGAGCCAGCATGGACATCTCGTCCCAATACCCGCCGTTGACGGAAATCCAGTCATCAACAGCTTTTTGTAGTGGGGCAAGCGGCATTACTTCTCCGGGAGACGGCCCGCGTTTCGCGCGAGCCGGTCGACGATACCATTGACGAAGGCGCGAGATTCAGCAGTTCCGAATCGCTTCGCAAGTTCGACTGCTTCGTTGATACTCACCGTAGGCGGAATGTCATCGCAGCCTAGAAGCTCGAACGAAGCGATTCTGAGAACATTGCGGTCCACAACGGGCATACGGGCAAGCCGCCAGTTTGTGGAGCATTGTTCGATGAGGCCGTCAATCTCTTCCTTTCGGGAGACCACGCCTAGCGCCAAGCGCTTGGCGAAGTCGACTTCGTCCCCCTCCGCAGGGCGCTGTTCATCCACGCCCTCGCCTTCGATCAGACCCGCCCATAGGCCGGTCAGTGCATCGGAAACCGCCACACCGCTCACATCAGCATTGTACAGAGCTTGCAGCGCGAACTCGCGGGCGCGACGACGGGAACCCATTCTAGCCTTCCAGCGTGCGGAGCAAGGAGACCATCTCAATGGCGGCCATACCAGCGTCGGCACCCTTGTTGCCGGCCTTGGTGCCTGAGCGCTCAATCGCCTGCTCGATCGTGTCGGTAGTCAACACGCCGAAGATGATCGGTACGCCAGTATCTAGGCCGACCTGACCCACACCCTTCGCGACTTCGTTGGCGACAAAGTCAAAGTGTGGCGTCGAGCCTCGAATCACGGCGCCGAGCGAAATGACCGCCGCGTAGCGACCAGACCGAGCAGCTGCCTGGCAGACCATTGGAATCTCGAACGCGCCTGGCGCCCAGATGACATCCACACGGGTGTCAGGGTCAATGCCATGCCGACGCAACACGTCTTCACAGCCGGAAATGAGCGGCTCAGTGATGAAGGTGTTGAACCGGCCGGCGACAATGGCGAACTTGCCACCAGGGTCAGTGAGGTGGCCTTCGAGGACGCGTGACATTCTGGACTCCTATCGAGCCCGCCGCGTATCGTGTACAGCGGGCAAGGTCGATGTCCCTGACGTTGTCAGACGTCCAGCGACACACGCTCGACGATGTTTAGGCCGTAGGACTCGATGCCTACGATGGGTCGCGTGCTGCTAGTGAGCAGTCGCAAGTCCTTGCAACCTAGATCAACCAGGATCTGGCATCCCGCCCCCAGGTCCCGCAACGCTTCCGCTGTGGCTCGTGGCAGCTCTGGCTTGGTCCCAGCAAAGTCACGACGCCACGCGGCTTCGAGCTCTGGCGCACCACCACCATTTTGGTGCATCAGAACCAAAGCACCGCCGTGCTTGGCAATCTCTGCCATGGCGGCTTGTGCCTGGCGCGCGGCCTTCGACACCGGCTCACCAAGGAAAGACCATGGAGGAGGTGACGCTTGAACGCGAACGGTGGTCATTCCGCTGCCGATCTCGCCCTGCCACAGAGCCATGTGGTGCTCTCCACGCATACCTTCGTACAGGCGAGAATTGAAGGTACCAAGTCCAGGAACCTCAACGGTGCCATCTTCAACGGGGGTCACAATGCGCTCATTGCGCATGCGGTACTTGATGAGGTCTGCCACCGCGACAATGCGCATGTTGTGCTCTGCGCCGAACTTCATCAGGTCAGGCATACGAGCCATCTCGCCGTCATCACGGATGATCTCGCAGATGACTCCGGCTGGCATCAGGCCAGACATGCGCGCGAGGTCTACAGAGCCTTCGGTCTGGCCGACACGCTCAAGGACACCGCCAGCACGAGCACGTAGCGGGAACATGTGGCCTGGGGTCACAATGTCGCGTGGGGTCGCATCTGGCTGAATCGCAGCACGAATGGTCTCGGCTCTGTCCGCAGAGCTGATGCCGGTCGTGACGTTGTGACGGGCTTCAATGCTCACGGTGAACGCGGTCTCGTAGGCACTCTGATTGTTCGTCGCCATCATGGGCAACGCAAGACGTTCGATCTGCTCGTTGGTCATGGACAAGCAGACCAAGCCACGAGCATGCATGACCATGAAGGTGATGGCTTCTGGCGTACACATCTCGGCGGCGATGACGATGTCGCCTTCATTCTCGCGGTCTTCATCGTCCACCAGAATGACCATTTTACCGGCCTTCATGTCGGCGATGGCAAGCTCAACGCGGGTGATTGGATCCGGGTGGAGCACGTCATTTGAGTCGGTCATTTTGCAAATCCGTGTTGTTTCAAGAAATCGAGTGTCAGGCCGCCGCTTTTCTCGGCGCCTAGGAGGCGTTCAACGTACTTAGCGAGGATGTCGACCTCGATGTTCACGCGTTCGCCAGCAGCGTGGCGTGTAACGGCAGTGACGTCAGACGTATGGGGGACGATGTTGACCCGGAACCGATGGCCCCGGACCTCATTGACGGTGAGGCTTACGCCGTCAATGCAGATACTTCCCTTAGCGGCGACGTAGCGGGACAGATCTGCCGGAATCTCGATCCAGACGACCCAGCTCTCGGCCTGATTCTCGGTGCTGATAACGACGCCCATGCCATCGACGTGTCCCTGGACCAGGTGGCCCCCGAGACGGTCGCCCACGCGCAGCGCCCGTTCCAGATGGACGTGCGACCCGACTTTCAGCGCGCCTGTACTGGTGAGTCGAAGGGTCTCAGCACCAGCTGTGGCGATGAAGCGGTCCCCTTGGAAGGACTCAGCCGTCAAGCACACACCGTTCACCGCAATGGAAGCGCCAATGTCGACGTGTTCCAAGGGAATCTTCGTGCGAATCGCCAGCTCAATGCCGCGGCCTCTTGGCACGATGGCCATTACCTCGCCGGTGTCCTCAACCAAACCCGTAAACATCTACGCCTCCACAAGATGAACGGCGCCGTAGCGCAGCACGACGTCGGGCCCCAACATCCCGGCGCTGCGCACCGTCAACGTGACGGCATCGGCCAACGAAACGAGCGGCTTCCCACCGACCCATGGGCGTCCTCCGGGGAGAATACGGCCACTCTGGTATAGGACGACTTCGTCGACTAGGCGGGCGTCCAAGACCGAGCGAGCGATCTGTCCCCCCCCCTCAATCAACACCCGGTGAAGGCCGCGTCTGGCCACTTCCGTCAGTGCAGCCTGGATATCGACTCCGCCCTCTCCGCGTGGAACCCGCACAATATCGGCAGGGAGCTCGACGTCAGGAGCATCTTCCGCACAAATGACCACCACACGCTCGGTTCCGCGGAACACTGCAGAATCCGCTGGCGTGCGTAGCCGGCTGTCCAGGATGACCGGCACGGGGTTGTCACCGGCCACGCCGCGCACAGTCAGCCGCGGGTTGTCCGCGAGCACAGTTCCAACTCCCACCAAGATGGCGTCATGGTTGGCTCGGAGACGGTGGCCGTCAGAGCGCGCATCGGGACCGGTAATCCACTGACTCTCTCCAGATGCAGTAGCGATGTTGCCATCGAGAGAGGCGGCAATCTTGAGCGTTACCTCTGGCAGACCATGGGTAACGGCGCGAGCGAAACCACGAATAACGGCGTCACAGGCTTCCTTGCGAAGCCCTAGGTCTACGGCAATGCCCGCAGCCCGCAGATCATCGAGACCTTTGCCCTGCATGGGCGGAAACGGGTCGACCGAACCTACGACTACCCGTGAGACACCCGCGGCAATCACCGCATGGGTACAGGGAGCCGTCCGCCCAACATGACGACAGGGCTCCAGCGTGACGTACATCGTCGCCCCATCTGCGGTGTGGCCAGCATCCGAGACAGCGCGTAGGCAAGCGACTTCTGCATGGGCTCCACCTACCGGCTGGGTGTGCCCAACCCCCAGAACCACCCCATCGCGAACGATAACAGCACCGACACTCGGGTTTGGGGCCGTCGTCCCCATTGCGGACCGGGCTTGCTGCACGGCCATAGCCATGAATCGCTCATCACCAAGACTCACGATTGCTCCGCATCACGCAAGGGCTGGATGGCGTCGATGAACTGCTCAACGCTCTCAAAAGCACCGTATACGCTGGCAAAACGAACATAAGCAACCTCATCCACGACCAGCAGTGCAGCCATGACCGCCTCACCAACGGCTGACGCCGGAATGTCAGACTCTCGACGACTCTCGAGACGGTGCTCCACATCTCGGGCCAGTTCGTCGAGCCTTGCGGAATCAACGGGACGCTTGCGGCACGCCAATGCCAAGCCATGTAGGACCTTGCCACGGGCGTACGGCTCGCGGCGACCGTCCTTCTTAACGACCCACAACACCCGCTTTTCCGGACGCTCGTGAGTGGTGAACCGCTCGCCGCAGGCCAAACATTCGCGCCGACGACGCACTGCATCGCCGGTCGTGCGCGAATCAACCACACGGGATTCCGCATCATCGCAGGCAGGACAGCGCATCAGCTCGCCTGAAGATCGGCATAAATGGGGCGCTTGTCGCACAGCTCGCGGACTTGATGACGAATACGTTCGAGGGCATCGGCGTCATCGCGCGCTTCAATGGCGTCGGCAATCCAGTGGCCAACCTGAACGCTGTCGTTCCGATCACAGCCACGTGTGGTCATGGCTGGTGTTCCCACGCGCACACCGCTGGTGACAAACGGGGAGCGCTTCTCACCAGGGACAGTATTCTTGTTGGTTGTGATGCCGGCCCGCCCGAGCGCTTCTTCGGCTTCCTTACCGGAGCACAATTCACCGAAGTCGATCAGCAACAGGTGGTTGTCGGTTCCACCGGTGACCAACGTGTGTCCGCGCTCCAGTAGAGCTTCTGCCATACCTTGGGCGTTGTCGATGACCTGTTGGCAGTAGGTCGTAAACTCCGGCTTCAGCGCCTCTGCGAAGGCAACGGCCTTGCCAGCGATGACGTGCATAAGCGGGCCACCCTGCGTACCTGGGAACACCGCCTTGTTCATAGCGTTGCCCCACTTGCGCTTGGCGAGAATCAGTCCGCCCCGCGGTCCACGCAATGTCTTGTGCGTGGTGGTGGTCACGAAGTCACAGTGCGGAACCGGACTTGGGTGCAGTCCCGTTGCGACCAAACCAGCAATGTGAGCCATGTCGGCTACGAGAACAGCACCAACTTCGTCCGCAACTTCTCGGAAGGCAGCAAAATCAATGATTCGCGGGTAAGCAGAAGCACCGACGATCAGCATGCGCGGCTGGTGCTTGCGCGCCTGATCACGGACCTGGTCCATGTCGATGCGGCCGGTCTGTAGTGACAAGCCGAAGTGCTGGGCATTGTACAGAAGACCCGAGCTGTTGACGGGCGAGCCATGGCTCAGGTGCCCACCATGGGACAAATCTAAGCCCAAGATGGTGTCCCCGGCCTTGCAGACGGCCAAGTAGACCGCAGCATTTGCCTGTGCGCCGGAGTGCGGCTGAACATTGGCAGCCACCGCTCCGAAGAGTTCCTTCGCCCGATCACGAGCGATAGATTCAACCACGTCTACGTGCTCACAACCACCGTAGTAGCGACGCCCTGGTAGACCTTCGGCGTACTTATTGGTGAGAACGGACCCCACAGCCTCAAGGACCGCTGGAGAGACGTAGTTTTCCGAAGCGATGAGCTCGAGCTCATGCTGCTGACGGTGAAACTCGGACGTCATGGCTGCGAAGACTTCGGGGTCTTGCTGGCTAAGGACTGTCATCGGCCCTCCTTGGACTGGAGCGTGGCCGGCGTTGTTATCCGTCTTGGGGTGCCAGTGCCTCGATCTTAGCGACCCGGCGACTGTGCCGCCCCCCTTCAAAGGATGCGTCTAGCCAAGCTGTCAGACAGCCAAGTGCAAGCTCAACACCCACGATTCGTGCCCCCAGGCACAACACCCGTGCATCATTGTGTTCCGCGACCAATCGTGCGGACACAGGGTCCGACACACAGGCTGCGCGCACTCCCGGAACCTTGCACGCGGCCATCGCCATGCCCTGTCCCGAGCCACAGATCAGCAAACCTCGGTCGGCTCGCCCATCAGCAACTGCTGTCGCCACTGGGTGCGCATAGTCGGGGTAGTCGACACTGTGTGATCCGTCGGCGCCAATGTCGGTGACAGTATGGCCGAACTCCTCAAGCTTCTTGACCAGAGCCGCCTTCAGTTCAACGCCACCATGGTCTGCTCCGACCCAGATGCGCAGGGCCGTGCCCATCAGTCTTCTGTCCACTTCTTCAGGGCCAAGACGGCGTTGGTACCACCGAAGCCGAAGCCGTTCGACAGCACGACCTCGGGGTCGATCTTGCGTGCGCCTTCCGCAACAACGTCTAGGTCACACTCGGGGTCAGGCGTCGTGTAGTTCGCCGTAGGCGGAACGATTCCAGTGTGTAGTGCCAACACCGAAGCAACCGCTTCAACCCCCCCAGCGGCCCCGAGCAGATGCCCTGTCACACCCTTGGTGCTGCTGACCGCTAGCTTGTCGGCGTGAGAACCAAAGACCGAACGGATGGCGGCGGTCTCATGCGAATCATTGAGAGGAGTACTGGTGCCGTGAGCGTTGATGTAGTCCACATCTGACGGCTTGAGGCCAGCGCGCCTAAGCGCCCCCGCCATGCACCGAGCCGCACCCGCGCCTCCAGGTGCCGGAGCAGTGACGTGATGGGCGTCCGTCGTCGATGCGTAGCCAACGACCTCGGCGTAGATTCGGGCATCTCTTGCACGCGCATGCTCGAGGGTCTCCAGAATCACAATGCCGGCCCCCTCGCCCATGACGAATCCGTCACGGTTCGCGTCGAACGGTCGAGATGCGGTCGCTGGGTCGTCGTTGCGCTTGGACAGCGCACGCATGGACTGAAATCCGCAGATGCCGACCGGAGTGAGGCTGGCCTCCGTTCCGCCAGCAATAGCCATGTCGGCGTCACCCATTGCGAGCAGGCGCCAGGCTTCACCGATGTTGTGATTTCCAGCGGCACACGCTGTAGAGATGCACAGGCTCGGACCACGCGCGCCATAGCGAATCGCGATGTGGCCGCCGGCCAAGTTGTTCAGGCTGCGGGGAATGAAAAACGGACTGACACCCTTGGCGCCGCGATCGGAGTAGTCAACAACACCGTCCGCGATCTCGGGCAAGCCACCAATGCCTGTGCCAACGTAGGTGGCCACACGGTCGCCATCGGGCAGCTTCTCGCCAACAGGGAACCCGGCGTCTTCCATGGCGTCGTCTGCGGCAGCGAGGGCAAAGGCTGTAAACCGGCCAACACGACGGGCCTCCCTTCGCCCAATGCGAGCATCCACATCGAAATCGTCCACCTGTCCGGCGATTTGTGTTGTGTACCCTTCACAATCAAATCGGGTCAGCGGACCAATGCCAGACCGTCCAGCAAGCATCGCGTCCCACATCGTGGCAACAGTC
The DNA here is from genome assembly GCA_913061235.1 of uncultured Pseudomonadota bacterium. Classification (GTDB taxonomy): domain Bacteria; phylum Myxococcota_A; class UBA796; order UBA796; genus CAJXTB01. The sequence goes on from CAJXTB010000005.1 coordinate 317,245, forward strand.
GAACCAGCAGGAGAAATAGCACCTAGGCCTGTGATTACGACGCGGTTCATCGGTCCCTCCAATCAATGGGGGCGACTAAACCGCCCCGTCGTGCAAACGATACCGGTTGTCGAGCGGTGCGGGGCACTCATGGCTCCCGCGCACGCTCAAAACGCTCGGTCTTCCTAAGAAGCGTGTGCGTTGATGTAGTCGATAGCATCCTGAACGGTGCGGATCTTTTCGGCTTCGTCGTCCGGAATTTCAACATCGAATTCCTTCTCAATGGCCATGACCAACTCGACGATGTCGAGGGAATCGGCATTGAGGTTGTCGATGAACGAAGCCGTGGAGACAACTTCGTTGAGGGGCACTCCGAGGCTCTCGGCAATGATGTGCTGGACCTTCTCTACGATTTCGGTGCTGGACATGACGGCTCCTGACGTTTCATGAATGATGGCGCGCCCCCTATCCCTATTGGCAAACAAGGAGCAACGGCACGACGCGGGTCAGTGGCCCAGAGCACGTCCCAAACGCTGCTCTATCGCCGTCACAAGTCCGTCTTCAGCGGCCCGTTTCGCCATCTGAATGCCGGCAGCCGCGGCGGCCGGTCCTGTTCGACCATGGCCAACAACTACGACGCCCTTCACGCCCAAAAGCAAGGCTCCGCCCGTAGCTTCCCAGGCAAGCCGGTTTCTCAAATGACGTAGACGACGCTGCAGCAACCACGCCGCCACTTGTGCGACCGGCTCTCGTCCCAGCTCTCGGCGGGCGATCGTCAAAACGGTCTCTGCAGTCGCCTCGACGGTCTTCAAGAAGATGTTCCCGACGAAGCCGTCGCACACCACTACGTCGCACCCTCCTGACAGAGCCGTTGTCGGCTCCACATTGCCAACGAAGTTCACAGGGGCGTCAACCAGTCGCTGTTGAGCAGACCGCACTTGATCGTTTCCCTTCGACGGCTCTTCCCCGATCGACAGCAAGCCAACCCGAGGGACAGCAGTCCCCAAGACCTCAGCGAAGACACTACCGAGTACCGCAAAGCTCGCGAGTTGCTCACTCCGGCAGTCCACATTCGCGCCGCTGTCAACGACGACTAGACGTCCACCATCTGCTCGTGGAAGTACCGAGGCGATGGCAGGACGTTCCACACCGGGCAGGATCCCGAGCTCCAGCACAGCCGCCACTAGGGTCGCGCCGGTAGGACCTGCGCTGAACACACTCGACGCGCGCCCTTCGGCTACCTCGCGTAGGGCAATCCGAATGGATGTATCAGGCTCCCGCCGGATGGACTTCGGAGTTGCATCTGCAGGAAAAGCATTTCCGCGGGCAATTACCGAAAGGCCACCAGTACGACGACGCCCTGGAATTGAGACGTTTCCGACCAGACGCACCAATACCCCGGAGCGTGCTGCCTTTCGAGCAGCAGCTACCAGGGCGACTGGCGCGTGATCTCCCCCGAACGCATCTACAGCGACGGGGAGCTCAACCTCGCTCACTCGGCGTTAGCGACCTCGATGATCTGCTTGCCGCGGTATTGACCACAGCCATTGCAGAGATGGTGACGCAGCTTTGGCTCACCACAGTTCGGGCACGACTCCACTGCAGCAGTGAAGTTGAGATGGTCGTGTGCACGACGCATGTCGCGGCGGGCACGGGAAGCGCGCTTTTTAGGGACAGCCATGACGTGGCTCCTTCAAGTATCGGTCCAATTGCGGAGGGATGAAAAAACGGAATGGCCAGATGACTCTGGCGCGCCGCTAAGCAAAGTACGTGTCCGTTCTTCGCATGCGGGTTCGTCTTCGCAGACTACGCGGGGGGGCAACGCGAGAGCCAAGGCTTCGCGCAGTGTATCGGCAAGATCGATGTGTCCGTCGGCATACCAGCCAACGTCCAACTGGTCGCTCTTTAGCTCACTTTCGGGTGCATCGCTGATCTGACGTCCACGAGGGACGTAGGAAAGGTCAACATCGGTGTCCACAACAAGAGCCGTAGACTCGCCGCAACGCTCACATGTACGCAAGGCTGCAGCCCGCACGGCACCCGTCACAAAGACATGGCCGTGTGCACGCCGCAGATCCAAAATCGTAGATAGGTCCGTTAGTGTTGTCTCCAACACCTCCGACGCCGCCGTCACCGCCCACACATCAGCCATTCCAGCAGTTACCTGCTGGTCCCGGTCATCGATGTGGTCGACCCTGACGCGCATCCTATCCTCCGTTCCTGGATCTGGAACCGGCGGCTATTAGCCCCTCTTGCACCAAGGGGCAAGCAGTCCGCGATTCCAGCGTGACCTAGCCCAGCGGTACCAGTTGCTGTTAAGCTCGCGCGCCATGCGTACCTCTCTACTACTACTACTGATCGCCGGCTGCTCAACTGCTCCTCCTGGAGCCGAAGAAGCAAGGTCTTATGTGTCGTCTTTAGAACCACTCGTCTACGAGAACGGTCTTCTGGCACAAGGGATGTTGGGGGCTGCTGCAGACGTTCACGACGGGGACATCGACTCTGCCCCTCTGGTGTCGTGGTGGAAAGATGACTTTGCGCCTCTCAGCCAGCACCTGGCACATCAAGCCGCTGCGGTGACTGCGCCCCCCGATTGGAGTGCGCGACACCAGCAGCTGGTGACCGTCTGGGAGATGCGGGCTGCCGCCTATGTTCAGCTGGACATTGCTGTGACGGAAGGCAACGCCGAGCTGTGGACGACCGGCCGTTCGGCAGCCGACACCGCAAAAATTCGCGAGGAAGAATGGTTCCGAAACGCGGATGAGTCCCTTGCCCCCTATGGTCTGGCCCTCGATCAATACCCATGATTTGAGGGTTGACAGTCCAGCGGCTGCTGTTACAAGGGCGCCGTTGTTGGCCCGTGGTCGAATTGGCAAGACGTCGGGTTCTGATTCCGAAAGCTCCTGGTTCGAGCCCAGGCGGGCCAGCCATATGCTCCCATCGTCTAGCGGTTAGGACATCGCCCTCTCACGGCGAAGACAGGGGTTCGATTCCCCTTGGGAGTACCATCACAAAAACCCCACTCGGCTTGCCGGGTGGGGATTTTTGTGTTTTGAACCGTGGGCGGTTGACAACTCCTCCACACCCCTCTATGCTTCTCGTGTATGAACCCCGCACGCCTCTGCGCGCGGGGTTCCGTACTGAGGGGTCCTGTTTTTCGCAGTTGACCCTAGTAGCGAAGAACACCGGACACGGTCCCGATGTTCAACCGCTGAAATGGTTCGCCTGCAGTCCGTGCGAGGTATGAGGCGGACAGCTTGGGGTGCCCACCGTGCTCCCCCACCATCGGAGTTGCTGTGAACTACCAAGGTCTGACTCTCGACCGCTTTCAAGTGGAAGCGATTGAACACCTGCAGAACGACAGGTCTGTGCTGGTGTGCGCGCCAACAGGAACGGGCAAGACCATTATTGCCGACTGGATTGTGGAACAGGCCCTTGAGAGCGGCAAACAGGTCATCTACACCGCTCCCGTAAAGGCGCTGTCGAACCAAAAATACCGTGATTGGGTGAACATGTACGGCGACCGCGTGGGTCTTGTTACCGGCGACCTCGTCATCCGCCGCGATGCCCCATGCCTCGTCATGACGACAGAAGTGTTGCGCAACATGCTGCTGACGGAAGGAGTGCCACACAACCTGCTCGCAGTGGTGCTGGACGAGATTCACTTTCTCGACGACCCCGAACGCGGCACCGTGTGGGAAGAAGTTCTCATCTACCTCCCGCCTGAAGTCCAGGTTGTCGGCCTGTCCGCCACTCTTTCCAATGTCGACGACTTTGCGGCATGGTTGGAGAGCGTCCGCCAGCGCCCAGTGGGCGTAGTGATCGAGACGAACCGAGCCGTCCCTCTGGAAATCGTGTACGCCAGCGTTGACACCGGCATGTGCGACCCCAAGCAGTACGACCACCGATTCAAGCGCAAAGCAGGACGGTTCACGTCGAAAGACGACCGCGGCGGCCGCAGTGGTCGCGACCGAAAGGGTGGAAAAGACCGAAATGGTGGGCGCGGGCGTCGTAGCCGCGTGGTCAAGACCCGACACCATCACATCCACCGGATGATGTCGAAGGAAGAGCTCTTTCCTTACCTGTACTTCGTATGGTCACGCAGAGATACCGAGCGATTCGCCCGGCAGCTCTTCCAGAACCTGGACCACCGACTCGTCACTCGCGAGCAGTCCGACCAAATTGCAGACCGCATCCACAAGATTGCCGCTGACGTTGGACCTGCTCTCGATCCAGACCTTCGGCGCATGTACTGCGCCGGCATCGCGTTTCATCACGCCGGTCTACACGTCCACCTCAAGACTCTGGTCGAAGAGCTGTACGAAGCGCGCCTCATCCAGGTGCTCTACTGCACCTCGACCTTCGCTCTGGGCATCAACATGCCCGCCCGAGCAGTCGCGTTTGACGCTATTGAAGCCTACAACGGCACACGAGTCGCCCCCCTCACCGTTCGTGCGTTCATGCAGGCAGCAGGCCGTGCAGGACGACGGGGCATTGACTCCGCAGGTACCGTTGTCGTGCGCGTAGAGCTCGACTCGTACGAATGGATGAGGCCATTGCTCGAAAAGTACGCCCGAGAAGAGTCTGAGCCAGTGCGGTCGTCGTTCAACCTGTCATGGAACTCGGTGGTCAACCTCTTGCACCGCAATGAAGAGACGCAAATCCGCGGCTTAGTCGAGAAGTCCTTCTTGTCATGGCACCTCGCCAAAAAGAACAAGGTCGACATGGACCGCCTCGCCTTGTTGGAACAGCGCGGCCGGCGAAGCTCGGACGAACACAAAGAGTATCGCAAACTGAAGAAGCGCCATGAGCGCACCGGCGACCAAGTGTGGGACCTGTTCCAAGCCAAGGTTGGCTACCTCCAGTCCATTGGCTACGTCGGCAAAGACAACGAGTTCAACGCTGGCGCACGCATTCTCCAGCACGTTCAGATCAGCGAAATCCTGATGACCGAGCTGGTCCTCAGCGGCTTGCTAGATGACCTGGACGCAGACACGCTGTTCGGTGCCATGTGCGTCATTACCAACGACCTGGGTCGGCATGCCGAGTGGGGTCCACGCATCACCCGCGAAGACAGACGTGTCCTGCACGCTCTGAGCGAGCACGTGGAAGGCCCTATCGTTGCAGGTGCCCACGAGTTCACAGGTGAAGACTCCAACTTCGGAGCCGACCTACTTCCTATCGGCAAGGCCTGGGCAAAGGGTGTTCCGCTGCCCGAGATCTTGATGGACATCCGCTGCGATACCGACCTCTCTGGAAGTCTCATCACAGGCTTCCGTAGGGCCAAAGACCTCATCAGTCAGTTGGCTACCGTCTACCGCGACCTCCCCGACCGTCATGACGCACTACGGGACTTGGTGCGTAAAGTCAGCCGCGATGAAGTCGAAGTCGTCGGCTAGACGACCGGTGAGGGCCGGTGCCGAACATCGGTGCCGTCCACAACAAAGAACACCATCTCTGCCAGGCTTACGGCGTGGTCCCCAATACGCTCCAAGTGCTTAGAGATATTGGTCAGGGACAACGCACGGTCAGCTTGGTCTGGATGTGCGGATAGGATGGCGAGTCCTTGCGCAAAGGCAGCCCGGTTCATCGCATCGACATCCTTGTCCCGTTCGCGCAGCTCCAGAGCAGCCACGGCATCTCGAGCGACAAAGGCATCCGCAGCATCGCGCACCATGTCCGCCACCAAGTCGCCCATGATTGCCAGGTCAGGACTCGGTTCGACTCCTCGACCAATGACCAGGTCAAATCCTCGCTCTGACACATTGACCGCCAGATCACCGATTCTCTCGAGGTCGGTGACCATCTTCATGACAGCGGTCACAAAGCGAAGCTGCTCGGCGTCGTGGGTTCCACGCGCCAAGATGGAGAGGCAGCGGCGGTCTAGCTCCACCTCCATACTGTCGACGTCTTCGTCCATGGCAATGACGGCGCGCCCCATCTGAGCATCTCGCTCCATCACGGAGCGAACGGCTTGGCGAACCATATTCTCAGCTCGTACCCACATCTGAAGCAGCGCCGTGCGGAGCTGCGCAATCTCTTGAACGTCTGTCATCCGGCGATTCTAACGTGGAATGTGAAGCGAGAATGTGCTGCCCATTCCATGTGTCGACGTCAGCGTGATGCGCGCACCTGATGCCATGGCCATGTGCTTGACGATGGCAAGCCCCAGTCCAGTGCCGCCCTTCCTGCGACTGCGTCCCTCGTCAACCCGGTAGAAGCGCTCGAAGATTCGTTGATGATGTGTAGGATCAATGCCGATTCCGTCGTCCACTACGTCAATTCGGACTTCCGTGTCCATCTGGGCCACCGAGACAGTGATGGCCCCTCCTTCTGGGGTGTAATGACAGGCATTCATCACCAAGTTGCTGACGATAGTGGACAACGCCTCCGGATTGACCGGTGCCATGAGGCTCCGCTTGCAGCGCAACTCAAATGATTGCCGGCGTTCATGGGCGAGATCTGCCGCACTGGCGAGTGCTTCGGCCAGAATGGGACGCAGCTGCTGCGGCACGATGGGCAGCTCTCCCCGGCGGGCTTCAATGCGCGAAAGTGTCAGCAGGTCTTCAAACAAGTCACGCAATCGTCGCGCGTTTCGGTAGATCCGGTCTAGCAAGGGATGCGCATCTGCTGGCAGACGGTCCCGGTCTTCAACCAAGGTCTCGGCAAACCCCAAGATGGCGGTCAGCGGCGTGCGTAGCTCGTGGGAGACGTTGGCGACAAAGTCCGTTCGCGCGCGTTCTGCCAGGCGAAACCGTGTCATGTCTTGGGCCAGAACCAGTGCTCCACCATCCGCCAGTGGTGCCGCCTGCAACAGCAGCTCGTAGGGGTCTGCGACACATGGGACGTCTGTGCTGGGCTGACCTGCAAGCGCGCGGTCGACGACCGTCTGCACCTCTGCGACACGAACCGCCTCGATGGGCAGATGGCCCACAGGGTCAACGCGCAAGCGAACCAATGCCTCAAAGGTTGCATTCAGGTAGCGAATCTTACCAGCGGGCCCGGTCACCAAGATGCCGCTGGGGCTCGACTCTAGAAGGGATTGCAGCACTTCCCCACGACTTCGCAGATCGCTGATCTGCTCGGCAGCCGCCGTCCACAGTGACTCCACGCTGCGCACCAATCGAGTCATTGCGACCGAGTCGCTGCCGTCTACCAATACTGGTAGTTCTAGGTTGTCGGCTTTGTGGCGTTCGATGTCCGCCGCGAGGGAGTCCAACCGCTGCTCACCTCTTCGGGCAAATCGACCCGCCAACGCAAGCGCCGCTCCAACGGAGAGACCCGCGCCGAAAACTCCGGCCCCAACAATGCCCCGAGGCACACCATCCCCGGTGAGCCAGAGAGCCAGGCACACCGCTGCCAGCGTGGCCCCCCCGCCCAAGATCGAGGATAAGCCTGCGACGACTTGCACCGTTGGAAGTGGCTTCACGAGCCGCTTGGCTTACTTGAAAAGCGGTAGCCGACGCCGCGCACGGTCTCAATGTGCACGGCTGCATCCCCAAGCTTCTCACGCAGTCGTTTGATGTGCGTGTCAACAGTCCGAGTGTTCAGATCCGGAGGCATGTCCCACACATCCTGAAGCAGTCGGCCGCGTGTCTGAACCCGGCCCTCACGGTCGGCAAGCAGCGTCAACAAGCGGAACTCCGTGACGGTAAGCGGAACTTCTTCCCCATGGATGAACAGCTGGTGTGCCTCGCGGTCCACCGACATGATTCCAATGACCTCACGGCTGGTAGTGACCGCATCCTCTGAGGCTGTCGCACCACGCCGCCGCAACACTGCGCGCACCCGAAGGACCAACTCTCGAACCGAGAAGCTAGACTTCACCACGTAGTCGTCAGCTCCAACCTCAAAGCCCACAACACGGTCGATTTCTTCACCCTTGGCCGACAACATGATGATGGGGACGTCTCGCGTGCTCTCATCTGCGCGCAACCGACGGCAAACCTCGAAACCTGACAAGTCAGGAAGCATGACATCCAAGATGACCAACGCCGGGCGCTGTGCGGCCGCCAGCTCCAAGGCCTGCGTGCCAGTCGGGGCCTCAATGGTAGTGAACCCCTCGCGGCGAAGGGTCAAACCTATCAATTCGAGAAGGTCTTCCTCGTCATCCACCACCAAGATCGGTCCGACATCCATCTGGACTCCCGTAGTCTGTGAGTCGGCTAACCCGGTTGCCGGGTGGACAGGACGGCCGATTCGCGGCACCGTACACACCCCTCGTGGAGCCCATTCGTGCTGCCTCTCCTGCTCGCGCTCACTGCAAACGCCGCTACCTACGACCCAGAGCTGCGTTGGCGGACCATCACCACTGAGCACTTCAACATCCACTTTCACCAAGGTGAGGAGGTTCTGGCGGAAGAGTTCAGCTTCATGGTGGAGGATGTCTACGACACCATGACGGAAGAGCTGCTGTGGCAGCCTCGACGTCGCACAGAGCTGGTCCTTGTGGACAGGACGGACTCCGCGAACGGATTCGCCGGCGTCATCCCCTACAACGCCATCACTATCTACGTCACGCATCCCAAGGGCGACTCCACCCTTTCTCTGCATGAGAGCTGGCCAGAAGCCATCTTCACGCACGAGCTGACCCACGTGCTTCACATGGACACGAACCACGCATGGGTTCGCCTGGCACGAAGTGTTGTGGGCCGAATCGCCACCACAAACGACATCTCCCCACGGTGGATGGTTGAAGGTCTCGCAACGTTTCAGGAGACTCGCTACACCAGCGGCGGACGCGGGCGCACCCCGCAGGTCGAGATGATCAAGCGCACGAGCGTTCTGTCCGACGACATCCCGCCCCTGGGCAATCTCGATGGCTACCAAGCCGACCCACCCGGCGGAAACCTGCGCTACCTGTACGGCCAGGACTTCATGCAGTTCGTGGCTGACGAGAGCGGCGAAGATGTGTGGACGCGCTGGACCCATACCTACGGCTCCGGGCTTCCGTACATTTTGCCGTCCAAGAAGGTCTTTGGTCGTGAGCTTGTTCCCATGTACCAACACTGGAAGCGCCACATTGCCAGGCGCTACGAGGAGCAGCTTCTCCCCGTTCGCTCCGAAGGCATCCGCGAAGGCCGACACATCAGCGAGCCCGAGGCGTCGTGTGCTGCCCCCGCCTACTCACCAGATGGCGAAAACCTGGTTTGGAGTTGTAGCCACCTGGACATCGGCTCACGTATCTGGATGTCGGACGGCGACGGGTACGCCCCAGAGGTGCTGCTGGTCGACCGTGGAGCCAGCTCATTTACCTGGCGAAAAGACAGCCAAGCTTTTGTGTACGCAGGCATGCACGTCGTCAGCCGCTTCAACACGTGGTCAGATGTCTGGATGCATACGCTAGGTGCCGGAACACGCTCCCTCACGTCTGCACAGCGCGCCCGAGACCCGGACTTTTCGCCAGACGGCAGTCAACTTCTCGTGGTCACAAACTCGGTGGCCACGAACCAGCTCAAGGTATTGACGGTCGACCAGCGCCTTACTGAGATCACGGCGTTTGACGACGACACCCAGATCGAGACCCCCCGCTATTCGCCCGATGGTACCCACATCGTTGCGAGTATCTGGCAGCGCGGACGACGCGATCTGTGGATGCTGACAGCAGACGGCACACCGGTCCGTCGCCTCACGGCAGACAATGCCTTGGACGTTCACCCACGATGGTCCGCAGACGGGCGCTGGCTGTACTTTTCGTCCGACCGCAGCGGCATCCCGAACATCTACGCCATCGAGGTGGAGACCGAGCGGCTGTACCAAGTCACCAACGTCGAGACAGGCGCCTTCGCCCCATTTCCACACCCCTCCGGCGATGACCTTGCCTACTCGCAGTGGGGAAATCGGGGCTGGCAAGTCCGAATCTTGCCGCTGGACACCAGCGAATTCCTTGACCGTGGTGTGCTTCCGGCCTCATTGGACGGCGAGCCCGCACTGTCTGACCTGGTGAGTCCGGTCGAGCCTGCGGCCGTTGCGCCGGCCAACGTCACGTGGACTGGCGAGCCTACCCGGTGGCGTCGCGGTGGCGCCGTTGGACCGGAGTCAGAGCTGGGCCAAGATACCGGCGATGGCATCGACACTTTCGACCAAGATGACGTGCGAGACGTATACGGCGAAGAGCAGGACTACGACTTTACAATTCCGCCGCACCGATACAACCCGCTGCCCATGCTGGCCCCGCGGTTCATCGCCCCGTACTTCCAGACCACTCCATTCGCTCCGCAGCGGTTCAAGTTCATACCGTTCGGCGTTCAGGCCGTCGTCGCCACCAACAGCTCGGACGTCTTGCGCCATTTCTCCTACTCAGCACGGGCGACCTACCGGACCGACGCTGACTTTGTTGGCGGCTCCGCAAGCGTCACCCTGAACAAGTTCCTACCGCTGTACTCACTGTCCGTGTCGCGCCGCGCAGTCCCGTTCCCGGTCTTCACCCCAGACCCACTGCGGATCGGCACAAACGGCGTACCGGCTCTCACCGCACAGGCAGACCCATACTGGGAGCGGCGGACCACGTGGGCAGCCCAGGTCAGCTACCCCTACCGTCCGCAGACCACCATCTTCGGCAACTACACGCTGACACTGCGACAAGCGAACGACGGCATTCCAGATGACGCCTACCGTCCGCGTATTCCAGCACGCGGAAGCATAGGCAAGCTGTCTGGCGGCTGGCGCTATGCATGGACTCGGCCAACACGCCTCGCTGTCAGTACCGAAGATGGCCGTGTGTTCGGCCTCATCGCCTCCATCACCCACCCGTGGCTCGGTACCCAGATCACCGACGGCAACGACCTGACCGAAGGCATCACCCAGGTCCAACTCACGAGCGAACTGCGCGAGTACAGAGTCAACCCCCTCATTCCCAACCACGTGGTCGCCTTCCGAGCCGCTGCGGGTGTCACGCTCGGCCAAGAATCTTTCCTCGGCAACTACCAACTCGGCGGCACCTTCGGAGACGGCGGATTCACCTCCACACCTGACGAGTTCCGTATGCTACGCGGCTACCCCATTGCAGCTGCCGTCGGCGATAGCTACTGGCTCACTGGCATGGAATACCGTTTCCCAATCTGGCGTATCGACCGCGGTTTCGGAACCCTGCCCGCGTTCTTACGCTACCTGTCCGGCTCGGCGTTCATCGACGCTGGCAACGCACTGAGCGACCCAACGAACATCGAGCAGATCACCGACGGCACTCTCATTGGAGTCGGTGCTGAGCTGCGCCTAGCCACCGTCCTTGGATGGACGAGCGGCATCACCGGTCGAATCGGGTACGGCGCGGCATTGACACCAGGCGGATTCCAGCTCGGAGACGCCCGCGGTGCTTACTTCCGCTTTGGTGGCAGCTTCTAAGAACCGACCATATGGAATGCTCCCCCCGCTGCTGGTTGTTCTACTAGCTCCCTGCCCCTCGGACGATGCCCCATGTGGACTCTGCTGCTCTCACTCGCCCTTGCGACACCCCTCGCAGACTCACCGCTGGCCGAGTGCACGGTTGTCGCACGCACGGACGAGGGCCCGTCCGCACATCTCTCGACCGGCATCTGCGCATGGGAACGCGGTGACCCCGACGAGGCGCTCATCCATCTTGCACTCGTCTCCGACTCAGACTTGTCGCCCTATGCAACCCTGTATCGGGCACGCGCGCTCATCGATCTGGCCCGTCCTGACCACGCCCTCATCACGCTAGAAGACGTCACCGCAACCGGAGATGTCGGCCTTCAACTGCGTCTCACACGTGGGCACGCGCTTGTTGCCGCCGGCCGCTCGCTCGACGCACGCCCAGACCTACGAAACCTGCTCGACACCCCTGTTGGAGACGCTGCTCGCTACTGGCTCGCGAAGGGTGGTGAGGACCGGGGAGACAGCACAGCAGCCATTGCTACGTACCGAGCGGTGTGGATGCGCTCTGTGCGCGGACCGTGGGCTGACTGGGCCGAAGAAGCACTCGACCGTCTAGACGCACATGTGCCCAACGCGAGTACTCCCGAAGGAGCGTCCCTCATTCAGGGGCGAGCCGATGCACTCACCGCCGACAAGCAACCGCTGCTCGCCCGTGACCTGTTGGAGTTGCTGCAGAGCGACACCGCAGTTGCTGCACCAACAGGAACAGGCATCGCCCTTGCCCGCGCCCGTGCTGCCGCCCGCGACTATCCGGGGGCCATCGAAGCCTACGCGTCCGTTTTGGGAGACGACCAGGCCGCCCGAGGCAGTGCCCGAGACCTGTTCGACTACGCTCTCGCTCACGCCCGAATTGGTGACTACGACACGGCGGCTGAGATCTACGCACGAGTAATGGAGCAACATCCCAGCTCTGCCCAAGCGGACACCGCGTCCTTTAAGCGCGGCTACATGTCGTACGACGAGCGAGACTGTGCGAGTGCTCGCCCGCTGCTCGCTGAGCATGTCGCGGAGCACCCTCGCTCACCGCACGCAGCAGAGGCGCTGTGGTTCGACAGCCGATGCGCCTTCTTGGATGGAAGCACCCGCGAGGGTCAGGTCTTGCTTCAGACGCTGATTCGCGACTACGGCGACTCGTCTTTGGTCCCCGGCGCTCGCTACTGGATTGCTCGCGCCCATGGCAAGCTGGGGGATGCACAAGCCGAGACCAGCGGGCTCGAAGAGGTCCTGCGGCGCCATCCCGTCACTGGCTACGCATGGTTCGCCGCTGACCGGCTTGGGCGGCACTTCGAACCGCAAGCACAGACCGACATCGAGCCACTCACGGAGGCCGTCGCCAGTCAGCCCGACATCCGGTTGGGAACGAAGCTGTATTTGGCCGGACTCGACGATGCCGCTGCTGAATCGCTGCTCAAGGTCGGCCGAGGCAGTGACAAACGCACCCGAACTGCCGTCGCCGAGATGCTTTTGCAGACCGGACGTATCCGCGAAGCACGTCGCCTAGTCAGTGAGTGGTGTACCGGAACCACCACCCGTCAGTCCGACGCCGTCATCCCAGCTTGCCTTCCACAACCCGAGCGTGACTTCGTCGAGATTGTTGCGGCGTCTGCTGGCCAATCACCGGGTCTGTCCTACGCAATCATGACCGCAGAGTCCGCACTCGACCCCACCGTCGCATCCGCGGCAGGTGCACGCGGTGTCATGCAAGTCATGCCAGCTGAGGGCCCCCGCATGCACGCTCAGGTGTTCGGCGAGCGCGGGACATTTGAACGAGACCGCTTGTACGACCCCTCGTACAACGCATCCTTAGGTGCCGGTGAGCTCGCAGCGAATGCCGCCAAGCTCGGCGACTGCCTCAACGGCCCCGACATTCCCGCCGTCATCGCGAGCTACAACGCCGGTGAAGAAGCCGTGTTGCGCTGGCTCGATGACGCAGATGAGCGCCCGGATGCCGACGCTTGGTCCGAAGAGATTGGGTACTCCGAGACTCGCAAATACGTCCGACGCGTGCTTGGCTTCTGGATGGCCTACCGCTGGGTCTACGGAGATCCGGAACTAGCAGACGACGAGGTCGAAGGGCCACCGGCAGGCACCTCCGACCCCACTGAAAACGAAACGGGAAATTAGCCGCTACAGCCAAAGTTAGCCACAGTCAGTTGGTACGACCAGGGGGCCTGTGTGTAGTTGGGCCGGATTTGACCGCCAACAACCTGGTCTCGGTACCAGATGCCGCTCCAGCCCATCTGTTGGTACCAAATCGTAGAGTGCTGCCCCATAAAGTCGGTTGCACGAACGTACGTCGCTCCCCAGTTGTTGGCGCCCTGCCCACTGCTGACGACAGTATTCGAATCTGAATCGCCACAGTTCGTGTCGTCGCCCGAGGTGAAGGTGCCGTCTGCATCTCGGTCTCTAAACCACACCACTCGATACATTGCCGACTCCGACCACTGGAAGACCTCAAGGTGGTTGTCCGGCGGCACTGGAAATGCCGGGAAGTCGATTCCGCCAGGCGCGACCGCCAGAATCGGTTCGGGAACGCTCGGCACGTTGTCTAGGTAGGTACTGTGTGAAAGCGCAACGTAGTCGTTAGGAAAGCGCCGTTCAAAGGAAAGTATGAGGTCTGTGGGCACTGTTGGAAGCAGGTTGGCCTCCAAGTCGGCTGTGAGGTCCCCCTCGAAGGGTGTCGCGCTATCGGTGCCAGCGCTGAAATCTACCTCAACATCGTTCCAACCCACCGTGTAGCCATCTGCAGCGGTATCCGCGGGTATGGTCCCGTCGGGCGAAACCCAGACGAGAATACTGTTGGAACCGGCAACGAAGGTATCGGTGGGATCTGTGACGCCGTTGCCGTTTTCATCGATGTACAGACCCAGAATATACAAGGCACGGATATAGCCGTCGGTTTCCTGAAGATGTTCATCGGGTGGGATGTTGTCCAGGTCCAAGCTGTAGGTGAGCCCCTCCGCAAGAGGGCCCGCCTCTTCCGAACGCCAGGAGCCCAGCGTGATGAGCGAGCCGTTGTAAGCGTTGACGGCAACGTGCACTGTGGCCCCATCGGGCGCGATGACGTCATCTGGAATGGTCAGGGTCCCGTCCAATGTCCACTCGTCAGCACTCGTGGTATCCGGGTCGGTGTCTAGGTCAGAATCGGTGTCGGTATCGCCGTCTGTGTCGCCGTCTCCACTGCTGTCCACTTCTGAATCGGGGTCGACGCTCGTGTCGGCCTTGTCCGAGCAGCCCACCAGGCCGAGTGCAATGGCTAAAAACAACCGGGATGTATGATTCATCTGGACTTTCCTTGGTGCATGTCGCGCTGTGCGACCGCTCTAGGAATAGCAACCAAGCGTGCCACCGCCATCCAACGTCAACCCCACGTCCAGCGTGCAACCATCATCGGACGACGAGGTCGTAGGGCCAGAGAGCTAGCGGTTGTCCCGGGCACATTAGCCAGGCCGTCGATGCCGGCCCCAGTGCGCTTAGAGCAGGTCCACCAATCGCGCGTACTCCAATTGGAAGCGCATCGCGCACCACCTTCTGCGCTTGCCGGGACATCCAAGACGGCCGCAGGTGACCCGAGATGTGAATGCGCGAGAGAGACTTGGACGTCAGCTTCTCAACTTGAGCCACGGCGACGTCCACATTTCCAAGCTGGTCGACGAGACCAATCTTGGCAGCCTCCGCGCCCAGCCAGACACGTCCACGGCAGTGCGGTTCAATCAGGTCCACGTGCCGTCGGCGCCCCCCAGCCACCCGCTGGACGAACCCGTCGTACATCACCTGGAGTGAGGCACGAAACCGCTCACGCTGTGCATCCGTAAACGCAGCTGTCGGTGAGAACATGGTGGCGTTGGGGCTCGCGGCAATGGTCTCGACATGTACGCCAAGCTTACGCAGAGCTTCGGCGGCAACTGGCTTGCCTCCCACCACACCGATGGAGCCCGTGATAGTTGTCGGACGGGCAACAATGTGCGAAGCCGGCGCAGATAGGTAGTAGCCACCACTCGCAGAGACGTCTTCAAAGCATGCAACAACGGGCTTTTCTCGGACCAAGCGCTCCACTTCGCGCCAGATCAAGTCCGAAGCGTAGGCGCCCCCTCCAGGACTGTTCACATGCAGCACAACACCTCGAATGTTGGACGCCTCACGAAGCCCCGCCAGCAATCCAACGACAGTCCGAGCAGCGATGGACACGGCTCCGGGCTGCTCCTCCAATACAATGGGCCCCTGAAGGTGGACAATGGCGACATGCTCATTCGTCGCTACATTCGACAAGCGCTCCTCGACACCGGACCAACGCGTCCAGCGGGCCAACGCGATGCGGCCGCAGCGACTGCCGAACTCGTCATCGAGCCACTCCCCAAGCTGATCGGGGTACTTCAGAGCGTCTACCAGCCCAACATCGAGCGCTTCCGCAGCAGACAATGGGGCACGAGCGATGGCCTCGCTCACAACGTCCAGAGACAGCTCTCGGGACTCTGCGATGCCTTCAATGAGCCTGTGGTGAATCCCGTCAATGAGAGCCTTGGTTGCAGTTCGGTTGGCAGCAGACGCAAACCGGCGCGTCATGGGCTCGCCAGCAGCCTTGAACTCTCCGGCAGCCTCAATGTCGGGGACCACGCCAACACGGCTCAGCGCCTCCGCAAAGAACGTCAGCTGTGCGCCTACACCAATGGCATTCACCTGACCGGTCGGCACTAGGAACACATGGTCGCAGGCCGTCCCAAGCCACATCTCAACGTTGCCCGGATTCTCCAGCAGAGCCACCGTCGGCTTGCGACACCGAGACAGCAGCTCAATGCTAGCGCGCAAGTCCGTCGCCGCCGCCCATCCACCAGGGGAGCCGTCAAAACGAAACACAACGCCGGCGACCGCCGGATCATGGGCCATGCGCGTGAGCTGCTCAATGAGCGCTTGACGGTCCATCAGCTCAGACTGCGGTGTCACCACAACCTCTACAACGGCATGCGACCCAGTTGCCAAGCGGTGCATCCCGAACGAAACCCAGCGCGCGGGCATTGCAGCGACGCCTGCTGCGGCGCGAAAGGCACTATCGAACATTCAACCTCCGGTGCCGGGCTTGATAAGCCTTCCGACGGAACCAGAAAAGGTAGAGCATGTCCCGTTCGGTTGAGACCAGTGTCGGTGCCATCGCAGGCCTCTCCCTCATCGGGATAGGCACCGGGCTGTCCTCGTGGTGGTTCATTGCCGCCGGAGTCGTTGCCTTGGCCGTTATTGCTAGTCGTCTTACGGAGCCCACATGACCATTGCGCTGACTGAAGATGAGTGGACCGTTCTTCGGAGAATCCCCGAGACCGATCTTGTTGACGCGGCAGCCGACCTCAGCATGTTGACACCAGAATCGCTCGACGCCAGAGCCCTTCTGGAAGACATGATTCCACTCATCATCCACCGACTGCGTGATGAAGGGCTCCCGCTCAGCAAGTACGACCGCGACGACCTAGAGGCGCTCTCAACGAGTGAACGTGCATCGGTCGCCCGGCTTCAGGGCCTCAAGCCCAACGCCTCTGTTAGTGCCATGGTGAAGGCCGGACAAAAAGTCTACAAGACATACCTGAAGACCCGCCCAGGCAACCCCGTTGCGCTGCTGCTGCCCACCCTGTTGCCGGTCATTGCTCGAGTCGCAGAGTAGTCGCCCCGCATTGACCGGATCGGTCAGTTGCAGCGACGACCCGGACAGGGCATGGGGTGCCGATTGTTTGGACCTAGGAGTTGTCATGCCAGCGATGAAAGAGTGCCCCAGTTGCGGGACAGAAGTCCCCGAAGTGGCCCCACGCTGCAAGGTGTGCTTCCACGACTTCACTGAAGAACCTCCACCGCGTAGCAATGGGCCCCTGGTTCTGCTCGCAGCGTTCGCCATGATGGCGGTGATTGGAGCTGCCATTCTGGGGTGGGCCGTCACCCTGCCGACCGACATGTCGGCGCACGTGGACCATGACTCGCAGGCCGTTGTGTTCGTGACCAAGTACCGCAGCGGTGAAGAGACCGAGTCGGTCCCGTGGTCGCGCATTGGCATGGTCGAGCATGTGACGACCAAGAACGGCGGCTACGAAGTCAACGTGGTCTTGCTGGACGGTACTCGCCGGCTACTCGCCGAGAGCGAATCGTCCCTCGGTGGGGATGCGGAGCGCTTTGGAGAGGTCATGGGCAAGACCGTTGAGTACGTCAACGAGCACATTGTCCCTGGCTCGAACCTCACGGAGCAGGGCGCCGAGTAAGCATGCGCAACGCTGATCTGGCCATCGACCTCGGTACCGCGGGTGCGCGCATTGCGGCACGCGGTCGTGGTGTTGTGGCAACCGAGCCAAGCGTGGTCGCAATTCGCATAGGTCCTCGTGGACGCGAGGTCGAAGCTATCGGTAAGGCTGCGGAGGAGATGCTTGGCCGAGCCCCGGCTGACATCGAAGTGGGTCGACCTGTTCGCGGCGGAGTCGTCGCCGACTTTGAGTCCACTGAACACCTGGTCCGACACATGGTTCGCGCTGCAGGCTCGCGTAGCCTCATGCGTCCGCGAATCGTCCTGCCCATTCCAGGTGTGGTCAGCGAAGTAGAGCGCCGAGCCATTCTAGACTCCACCCGCTCTGCAGGCGCACGAGAAGCAGCCGTCGTTCCAGCTCCACTCGCTGCGGCGCTGGGTGCTGGCCTCCCTATCGACGAGCCTACTGGCCGCTGTGTAATCGACATTGGCGCTGGTGTTACCCAAATTGCGGTTGTCAGCTTGGGCGGCATCGTCGTCCAAGAGTGCGTTCGCATCGGTGGCGAAGATCTGGATGAAGCCACCGCACTGTGGCTACGCAGTCGACGCGGCATCATCATCAGCATTGCCCAGGCCCGGCCTGTTCGTGAACAAGCTGGCACCGGGAAATCGCCTGTCACCGTTCGGGGACGTGATGTTCAGACTGGAAAACCGCGCGAAACGTCTTTCACTATTGGCGACCTGCTCGAAGCGGTAACCGACCCACTGGTCCGGATTCGAGACGCCGTTCTTTCAGTGTTGGCCGCAACTCCTCCTGAGCTCGCGGCAGATATCCACGACTCTGGCATTGTGATGTGCGGCGGTTGTGCCAAGTCCCGCCCTATTGGCCATATGCTACGAAAGGCAACACGATTGGCCCTGGCTCGTGCAGCAGATCCCGAGACCACCGTCATCCGCGGAGCCGCGTTGTTACTGGAAAATCCCGACCTGCTCGAACGTATCAGCACCGGCAAGTGACAGCCCCACTACCGGAGCGCTCTCGTCCAAGCCGACTTGGTGAAGTGGTCGGACAGCAACGCTGGATTGCTCCTGGAGCACCACTACACGCTTGCTTTGACAGCGGTGTCTTCCACTCCATTGTGTTGTGGGGCCCACCCGGATGCGGGAAAACCACCCTCGCCCGTCTCATTGCCTCTGCCAGCGACGCACAGTTCATCGCCCTGTCGGCAGTGCTGTCAGGGGTCAAGGACCTACGGTTAGCTATTGACCGTGCCAAGAGTCTACTTCAGACCCACAACCGCTCCACGGTCTTGTTTGTCGATGAGATTCACCGGTGGAACAAGTCGCAGCAAGATGCCCTGCTCCCACACCTAGAATCGGGTCTGCTCACGCTCGTTGGTGCGACTACCGAGAATCCATCCTTCTCGCTGAACTCGGCGCTTCAATCACGAGTACAGGTGATTCGTCTCGAACCTCTGTCAACGGAGCATGTGCTCGAACTTCTCGACCGCGCGTTGTTGACCGATGAACGCCTCCGTTCGCGCGATGCCCAGATTGCCCCCCTCGCCTTGACTCGAATTGCCGAGTCCGCCGCCGGAGACGCTCGCCGCGCTCTGTCGGACCTTGAACGTGCCATTAGCGGCCTCGGCCCGAACGAAGCACTCGACGTCGATGCCCTTGCTCGCATTCTCAGCCGCGATGACGTCCGTCATGACCGAAGTGGCGACGACCACTTCGACGTGGTGTCTGCGCTCATAAAGAGTATGCGTGGCAGCGACCCGGACGCCGCCGTCTACTGGTTGGCTCGCATGCTCGCTGGTGGCGAAGACCCACGGTTCATCGCAAGACGCCTAGTCATCTTCGCGTCTGAAGACATTGGAAATGCTGACCCACGGGCGCTCAGCGTCGCAACCGCTGCTTTCGATGCCATGGAACGCATTGGCCTACCAGAGGGACGAATCGTTCTAGGACAGGCCGTCACCTGGCTAGCATGTTGCCCCAAGAGCAACGCCGCCTATCTTGCAATCAACAAGGCTCTGGCCCTAGTGAAGCAGACGGGTGCTCTTCCTGTGCCTAATCACCTGCGAAACGCACCGACTCAGGCCATGAAGGATGAAGGCTTCGGTGTGGAGTACCAATACCCGCACGACCACCCGCACAGCATCGTAGACCAGCAATACCTACCCGACGCGCTGGTTGGTCAGCGCCTCTACGAACCCGTCAACCACGCTGAAGAACGACGAATCGCGGAACGGCTTGCATGGTGGAGACGAAAACTCGACGAGCGATAGTGCGTCACTCTTCCGAGGCGTCCGTGCCCTCGGCCTCATCATCCCCCGTACCGACGGGGTTGTTGGCCAAGGACTCGTAAGTGGCCATCATCTCGCTGAGCGGAGGCGGAAGCTGCTCCCAGAATCGGACAGAGTTCCGCGACCGGTCGTAGGTCACTTCAAACGGTGCAGCACCGTCTACCCATTGAGGGGATGGCGTGGGTGCGTCTACCAGGGTGTACGGAATTTCAGTTCCGTCAGGCCAGCGCACCAAAATCGCAAGCGTTCCAGGTACCGGCACCTGAGAGAGAAAGAACTCCCGCCGAATACCCGCAGCTTGCATGCCCAGCTGTTCGAGTGCCAGGTCCCAGCGGTCTGTGCAGATCGACCAGAGCACTCCGCCCGTGGCTTGAACGGCTTCAATATACTCGTCACCCACATTGCTTGGAACGCTCGCACAGCGGTCCGTATCAGCGACGATGGCGCTAAACGATGTCTGCCCAGCATCCCCTGACTTCAGGCCATCCAACCAAGCAACAAACTCCGGAAGCGCGATGGGGCTGGTTCCACTCTGGTCATCTTCGTCGGAGATGACCACAACCGAGAGTGTTGCGTTTTCACGGTAGAAGTCTTGATTATCGGTAGCGCCGAACAACTCGATGGCCGTCCATGCTGCACGCCGTCCTTGCTCTTCTGAGTGGTTGTCAGTTCCAAGAACTGCGAGTTCAGTGAACGTTTCAAACGGAGAGAGCGTGTCTGGTTCAATGAAGCGAGACCCATCCTCTGCGCTAGTCAAAAGCCCCGCATCCTGGTTCAGTCTGTCCATATTGGTGGTCACAACACCGAGGTGGTAGTCGAGGCCACTGTCCAAGAAGAACTGCATGAACGACGGCATGTTCGCGTCCAGCGCTTCTTGCTCTTCAACCATCGAGCATGAGGTGTCCATGACGAACAGGATGTCGATGGTCTGCTCGGGACTCTGAATTATCCGGTCCACAACGAGCGGTGCCGCGAGGTCCGGTGGATTCGGCTGACCGACAACCGAATCATCGGGAGTAAACCCAGTCTCGGAACAACCCACCAAGGAGGTGGTCAATGCAAGGAAGATAGCTGAACGCACGGCGTCTCCGGGCGTCGACCATAGCCTACTGCAAGGGTTCCCTGCACTCGCCACAAACAAGAAAACCCCCAGGGAGCCGGGATGGCTCAACCTGGGGGTTTCTTGAA